>NZ_JBIWEM010000003.1:0-370437 GCF_044762545.1 Pseudomonas sp. NPDC096925
CTGGATGGCGGAAAGCTTGAACTGTCTGGTGTGCTTGCTCATGTGAAACGCCCCTGAGGTTGGATTTTTGTCCAACATCAGGGGCGCAGTTCAGGTACAACACACTCCTTCAGCTGGTGGGGGCCCTGTGGGAGCGGGCATGCCCGCGAAGCAGGCGACGCAGTGGATGGCACCGGCTACGCCGGTGTTCGCGGGCGCGCCCGCTCCCACATTGCTTGAGCAAGAAAGCGGATGCAGGCGGGGCTGTGGATGCGTACAGTAGGTTGATCGCAACCTGGCAGGAGCCCGCTTATGTCCAGCGCATTCACCTTCATGCAGTCGCCCGTCGGCACCTTGACCCTGGTAGCACGTGGCGAGTGCCTGGCAGCCGTACTCTGGGAGGAGGAGCGGGAAAACCGTGTGCGCCTTGGCGCCCTGCACCGTGACGACCAATGCCCGGTACTGCTGGAAACCGCCCGCCAGCTCGGCGAGTACTTTGCCGGCAAACGTCAGCGTTTCGAACTGGCGCTGGATTTTGCCGGCACCGAATTTCAGCGCCAGGTGTGGGCCGCGCTGCTGGCGATACCGTTCGGAGAGACCCGCAGCTACAGCGACATCGCCCGGCAGATCGGCAACCCCAGCGCGGTGCGTGCAGTCGGCGCCGCCAATGGTCGCAACCCGATCTCTATCATCGCCCCGTGCCATCGGGTAATCGGTGCTTCGGGCAGCCTCACCGGCTTTGCCGGCGGCCTGGCCGCCAAGCAGTACCTGCTGGCGCTGGAGGGCCGGCAAAGCCTGGCGCTGGACCTGTAAGGTGTCAGAACCAGCTGGCGACCAGGCAGGCCAGCACGGCCAGCGCCGTGCCGGCCATCAGGGTGTACTGCCGATGGGCACGGCGTGCATGGGGCTTGACGGCGCGCAGGTACTCGCCGGGTGTCGGCGCATCGGGGCGGTGACGCAAACCCTCGGCCACATCGGCTAGTTGCCCCTGGATGAGCAAACCAGTCAGGTAGTAAGTACAGGCATAGCTCAGCAACGCCAGAAACAGGTAGATCATGCCGGGTGCGGGTCCAGGGGGACCGCCATGGCACTGGCGTTGGCGGTGTCCAGTACGATCAGCCCTTCGCTGTGATCGTCCAGGCTGGCCAGCAAGCGCCCCTGGCTGTCCCACGCCGCCGAGCCACCGGCGCCGATGAAGGTGTCGGCCGGCCCCACGCAGTTGGCCAGCAACACCGGCATGCCCAGCTCGCGAGCCACCTCTGGATAGTGCAGGTAACCCTCGCGGATGCCCTTGGCAGTTTTCGCCACGCTGACCAGGTACAGGTCGGCGCCGTGTGCCCGCGCGGCGGCCGCATGCGCCATGAACATCGATTCGTAGCAGATAGCAGGCGCTACCCGATGCGCGCCCACCTGCAGCAGCAAGGCTTGATCGCCAGGGGTGAACCAGGGCAGTTCATCATCATGCAGGCGCCGCTTGGCATAGGCCTGGCGCGGTGCCCCGGGGCTGAGGATTGGCATGCCGATGCGGATGCCGTCGGGTGCCGGTAGTGGCAGGCCCACGGCGACGGTGATACCCAGCCGGTCGCAGGCTGCCTGCAGCGGGTCCAGCCGTGCCGAGCTGACGGGCAGGGCGGCCTGGCGTGCGAGGCTTGGCTCATAGCCGGTCAGCGACAGTTCGGGGAACACCACCAGTTCGGCGCCAAGGGCCGCAGCCTGCTCGACGCAGGCCAGGTGGCGTTCGAGGTTGGCTTGCACATCGCCCTTGAGCGAGGCCAGTTGCACGGCGCACAACTTCATGAAAAAACCTTCCCTGGTACAGGTTGAAGGGCTGAGCATACTACCGGCACCGAGGCCTGTTCCAGTGAAGGGTTTTTCAGGATGCCGGGTGGAGGGCGAAGCGCTGGCGGAACCAGTCGTTGAGCATGGCCTTCTCGGCATACAGGCGGTCGCTGCTGCTGGCGACCCGGCCCGGGCGGCTGAGGTACATCTTGTCGCTGACCCGCTCCTGCGCCTGCTGGTCGGGTTTGCCCGGTTGGCTGAGGGTGTAGCTGAGGTCGATGGTTGGCCAGGTGATTTCGCGCATGAAGCGTACATCGTAGGCCTGGCTGTGCCAGGGCTCGAAGCGCCCGGCCAGGTCGATGTCGCGGATGTCGATGACCAGTTGCTGGCCGGGTTGCAGGTAGCGTTGGCCAAGCTTCTGCAGGTACTGGGTCAGGGTGTTCATCACATAGGCGTCGGCGCCACGCTCGTACCCGTGGCTGTCGAGGCTGGCATCGCGGAATTTTTCCGGGTGGTCGAAACGCACCTCGACCTGCGCGGCCGGAGCACCTTGTGCCATGCTGTCCAGTGACAGCGCCATGAGCACGGCACACACGAGGGCGGTACGCATGATGCACCTCCGGAGTGGGTTGGCTGTGCCTCCATTTTACCCCTGGCATGGCGGCACCAGCAGAGGAAGATTGTAATGGAACGGTTTCGGCGTCTGATGGCCAACCTGCGGGGACGTGACCTGGCGGTGGGCGATATCCATGGTCACTTCCAGCGCCTGCAGCAATGCCTGGATGCGGTGGGGTTCGATCCGGCCGTGGACCGCCTGTTCAGCGTGGGTGACCTGGTCGACCGTGGCCCGGAAAGCGAAGCGGCGCTGGAATGGCTGGCGCAGCCCTGGTTCCATGCCGTGCAAGGTAATCATGAGGCCCTGGCAATTACCCGCGTACGCGGCGGGCGGCTCGATCTGGACATGTATCGCGCCGCCGGGGGGAGCTGGTTTCTTGACCTTCCACGGAGCGAGCAGTTGCGTTTCGTGGAGCGCTTCGAGAAGCTGCCGATTGCGATAGAGGTTGAAAGTGCGGCGGGTCTGGTAGGCCTGCTGCATGCCGACAGCCCGTATTCCGATTGGGCAGTATTAAGGACCTGGCTGGAACTGGATGACGACCCTGAAGTAAGGGAAGTGTGCCAATGGTCGCGGCGGCGGCTGAAGGTAGGCGATACCCAGCCCGTACAGGGCCTGCGTGCCTTGTTGGTGGGGCACACGCCAGTGCTGGAGGCCAAACTGCTGGGCAACGTCTGGCACCTGGATACCGGGGGCTGGGCCAGTGGCCATTTCACCTTGATGGACATGCGGACCCTGCAACTGCTCAGCCCCAGGCCAGGTGAAACAGCAATGCCGCAGCCAATAGCACCAACATGACCCCGGAGGCCCGTTCCAGCCACGGCAGGCTGCGGGCGAAGCGCCGCAGCACCAGCGGGTTGCCGATGGCCACGGCAACCAACAGGTCCCAGAGCAGCACGATGCTGAACATCCACATGGCGTAGGTTGCTTTCCAGGCAATGCTGGCGTTGGCGACCATGCTGACCAGGCTGGCATAGAACAGCGCATTCTTGGGGTTGAGGATGCCGGACAGGAACCCCATGCCCAATCCCCGCCACCACCCCTGGACTGTTTGCTTGCCGGTGACTGAGCCCAGGCTGGTGTGCCCGGCGTGGCGCAGGAACAGGGTGCCGATGTACAGCAGGTAGCCGGCACCGGCCAGTTGCAGGATGGTGAACAGCAGGCTGCCTTCCTGCAACGCTGACAGACCGGTGAAAGCCATGACGATGAACACGCCATTGGCCAGGGCGATACCCAGGCAGGCGCCGCTGGCAACCCGCCAGCCACTGCTGACCGAGGTACGTGCGACCAGGAAGAAGTCCGGGCCGGGAGAGAGCAGGGCGAGGAAGTGGGCGAGGGCGATGATCAGGAATTGTTCCATTGGGGTGGGCGGCTCTGGCGGAAAAGCCGAACTCTGCCCTTCGGCGCACAAGCCGTATTGAACAATATTGCAGGCTCATTGCCGGGGCTGCTGCGCAGCCCTTTCGCGACACAAGGCCGCTCCCACATTGAACGGCGTACGCAGCACCTGTGGTCGCGAAAGGGGCGCCAAGCGCCCCCATGGTCTCAGAGTCCGTGCAAATCCCGATACTGCCCCGGCGTCACCCCCACATGGGCCTTGAACACCCGCTGGAAATGACTCTGGTCGGCAAACCCGAGCCGATAGGCCACCTCAGCCAGGGCCTGCCCCTCGCTCAACAGCTGGCGCCCACGGTTGACCCTGGCATTGAGCAGGTAGGCATGCGGCGTAAACCCGGTAGCCGCGCGAAATGCGCGAATCAACTGATAGCGCCCAAGCCCGGCGTGCCGTGCCAGTACTGCCAGGCTCAACTGCGCCGGGTCCTGGCCTTCGATATGCGCGATCAGCCCACTCAGCTCGCTCGCCCCCAGGGCAGGTGCCGGCGCCAGCGGCGCGTGCCTGGCAAAGTCCAGGTCACCCAGAAAGGCAATCAGCGCCGCATCCTTCTCACCATTGCTGGCGTTGGAGAACAGCAGACTGTTCAGTTCGCAGAACTGCCGATACACCTCCGGCACCTGGCAGATACGTGCCGGCTCGCCGGGCCCGGTAGCCTCCAGCCCGGACTCCAGGCGCAGCTGCGCCAGCCAGTCGGCATCCACATGCAGCATCTGGTAGCTCCACGCTTGCCCGGGCTCGGGGTTGCAGGCATGTACCCGGTGGGCCGGGACCAGCACCAGCGTGCCGGGCGTCAGGCGTTGCTGGCCGTTGCCGGTACCGGTGAAATGACTGTGGCCGGCATCCACCACACCGATGGAAAACGTCGGGTGGCTGTGGGCCTTGTAGCAGGCGCGGCTATGGCAGGCGCGGCGGCTTTCGACATGCGGCAGGGCCGGGTCGCGCCACAGCGCGGCATGGGAACGGGGCATCACAGGGTCCTCGGTATGCCCGGCAGCTTATCAGGCGCTGCGCACCCATACAGTTTTTTCCGCTGGCTGTAACTTGACCGCACGGCCCGGTACCCGCCGAAATAGACGGCTGTTGCCAAAGGAAAACAATTATGGACCTTTCAAGCCTGCTGCTTTTCATTCCCGCCTGTTTCGCCCTGAACATGGCGCCGGGGCCGAACAACCTGCTGTCGCTGCACAATGCCAGCCGCTACGGCCTGCGCACGGCCTGCGTGGCCGGTGGCGGACGCATCGTCGCCTTCAGCGGCATGATCGCCCTGGCGGCCATGGGGCTGGCCGTGGTGCTGCACACCAGCGAATACCTGTTCCTGGCCATCAAGTTGGCGGGGGCTGCCTACCTGTTCTATATCGCCTGGCAACTGTGGCGGGCACCGGTGGGCGAGGCGGCGGTGGCAGGTGATCAGCCGCGCGGCACCTGGCGCCTGGTACGCCAGGAGTTCTGGATGGCTGCTGGTAATCCGAAGGCTATCCTGATCTTCACCGCGTTCCTGCCGCAGTTCGTTTCGGTCGGCAGTACCACTCCGGTAAGCGAGCAGTTCCTCTGGCTGGGTGCGTTGTTCCTGTTGCTGGAATGGGCCGCCATCGCCATCTACGCCGGCCTGGGGGCGTACCTGCAGCGCTGGTTCAGCCAGCCCGGCCCGCGCCGGTTGTTCAACCGGGTCAGCGCCTCCTTGCTGGGTTGCGCCGGCCTGGGTCTGCTGGCTGCGCGTCGCACTTAATCGCGGTAGAAGGTCTGCACCAGGTGGTAGCCGAACTTGCTCTTGATCGGCCCATGTACCACGCGCAGGGGCTTCTTGAAGATCACCTGGTCAATGGCGCCGACCATCTGCCCGGGGCGAATTTCACCCAGGTCGCCGCCCCGCTTGCCCGAAGGGCAGATGGAGAATTTTTTCGCGAGCACGTCGAAAGCCTCGCCATTGGCGATGCGCTGCTTGAGCTTTTCGGCTTCGTCAGCGGTCTTGACCAGGATGTGGCGGGCTTGGGCTTTCATGGGGTACCTGTGCTTCGGGGGCGAAAAAGGCGCGCATTATGCCTGATCGAGCCGGGTTGAGGCCATTGTGGGAGCGGCCTTGCGTCGCGAAAGGGCTGCAAGGCAGCCCCAGGATTTCAGCAGCGATGAATGAATTTCTGGGGCCGCCCTGCGGCCCTATCGCGACACAAGGCCGCTCCCACGATGACGGTGAATACCTTCATTATGGGGTACGCAACTCCTCACGATCCCGAAACTGCTCCAGCGCCTCGGGGTTGGCCAGGGCATCGGTGTTCTTCACCGGCAGGCCATGCACCACATTGCGAATCGCCAATTCCACCAGCTTGCCGCTGATGGTTCGCGGGATGTCATCGACCTGGGCGATCACCGCCGGGACATGGCGGGGCGTGGTGTACTGGCGGATCACCTGGCGGATGTGCTGGCGCAGGGGCTCATCCAGTTTCAGGCCGTCACGCAGGCGAACGAACAGCACCACCCGCACATCGCCTTGCCAGTCCTGGCCGATGGCCACGCTTTCCAGCACCTGCTCGACCTTTTCCACCTGACGGTAGATCTCTGCCGTGCCAATGCGCACGCCACCGGGGTTGAGGACCGCATCGGAGCGGCCATGAATCACCAGCCCGCCATCGGCACGCTGTTCGGCATAGTCGCCTTGGGCCCACACCCCCGGGAACTGGCTGAAGTAGGCATCGTGGTAACGGCTGCCGTCCGTATCCTTCCAGAACCCCAGTGGCATGGACGGGAAGTTGCGCGTGCACACCAACTCGCCTTTTTCGCCCTGCACCGGCTGGCCGTGCTCGTTCCACACCTCCACCGCCATGCCCAGGCCCTTGCACTGGATTTCGCCACGGCGCACCGGCAGGGTCGGGTTGCCCAGCACGAAACAGGAGACGATATCGGTGCCGCCGGACATCGACGCCAGGCAGAGGTCGGCCTTGATCTTGCGGTACACGTAGTCGTAGCTGTGTGGCGACAGTGGCGAGCCGGTGGACAACAGCAGGCGCAAGCGCCCCAGTTGATGGCTTGCCGCAGGCTCCAGGCCCGCCTGCTCCAGCGCCGCCAGGTACTTGGCGCTGGTACCGAAGGCCTGGATGCCCTCGGCGTCGATCAGGTCCAGCAGCCGCTCGGGGCCGGGGTGGAAGGGCGAGCCGTCGTACAGCACCAGCGTGGCGCCCACCGCCAGGCCGCTGGCCAGCCAGTTCCACATCATCCAGCCGCAGGTGGTGTAGTAGAACAGCACGTCATCGGCCTTCAGGTCGTTGTGCAGGCCATGTTCCTTCAGGTGCTGCAACAACACGCCGCCGGCGCGGTGGACGATGCACTTGGGCACGCCGGTGGTGCCGCTGGAGTACAGGATGTACAGCGGGTGGTCGAAGGGCAGCGGGGTGAAGCTGGGGGCGCCGCCAGGCTGAAAGAACTCATCCCATAGGCTGACGTTGGCGGCCAGGAACTCGTCGGCGCGCGTACCATTGCGGGTATGGGGCACCACGATCAGCCGTTCCAGACCGGGCAACTGCGCGCACACCTGGTTCACCTTGTCCACCTGGTCGATGGCTTTGCCGGCGTACTGGTAGCCGGCGCAGGCTATCAGCAGCTTGGGCTCGATCTGGCCGAAGCGGTCGATGATGCCATGTACGCCGAACTCGGGCGAGGAACTGGACCAGACCGCACCGAGGCTGGTGCAGGCAAGCATGGCAACCAGTGTCTGCCAGGTATTGGGCATGACGGCGGCTACCCGGTCGCCGGGGACGATGCCGGCCGCCTTGAAGGCTTTTTGCAGGCCGGCCACCTGGGCGGCCAGCTGGGCATGGGTGAACTGCTGGCGTTGGCCGTCTTCGCGCACGGCGACCAGGGCCGGGCGGTCGTCGCGGCGGCGCAGCAGGTGTTCGGCGAAGTTGAGGGTGGCGTTGGCGAACCACTGGGCATCGGGCATCTGCGGCCCTTCGCTGAGCACCTGGCTCGGCGGGGTATGCCAGTGAACGTGGAAATAGTCGGCAAGGGTTTGCCAGAAGGCAGGGCGCTGCTCGATGCTCCAGCGGTGCAGCGCCTGGTAGTCGTCGAGTTGCAGGTTGTAGCGCAGGTTGACCCGGCGGCGGAAGGCATCCATCCGGCTGGCCTCGATCTGCGCCGTGGAGGGGCGCCAGAGCACATCGTTCATGCCGAACCTCCAGGTGATCATTTGGATTCGACGGCCTATTCGCGGGCACGCCCGCTCCCACAGGTACAGCGTAGACATCCAGCCCAGTGATATCCTGTGGGAGCGGGCGTGCCCGCGAAGAAGCCCCCTGGCAGCAGGGGCTTGCGCGTTACTCTACTTTAGCCTTTTGCACGTCCTGCGACGCGCTCCAGACGCGGTAGCGCACTTCGACATCCTTGGGCACATACACCACCACCGGTAGCTTGCTGTTGTAGCGCAGCATGAAGCCTTCACCGACCACCGGCACGAAGGCCTCGGTCTTCTTGCCATCGGGGCAGGCCATCAATGTGCTGACCGGGCCGCTGACCTTGTCCAGGTGGTAGTAGCTGTAGCCCCAGCCTTCCAGGGTTCGTTCCTCCAGGCTGCCGCCCAGGCGCTGGCGATTGCAGTCCACCTTCAGGGTCTTGCCGGCGAGGATTTCCAGCTGATAGGCCGATTCATCAGCCTGGGCCGGCAGGTGGATGACCTGCCGGGTGAAGCCTTTTTCCGCCTCGGGGTAGGGCGCGACGTCCTTCAGGCTGGCTGCCATCGCGGGTGCGGCGGCAGCCAGGGTCAGGGCCAGGATCGCGGTCATCGGGGTTGGGCGCATAGGGCCTCCTTGCAGATAAACGAATGCAGGACCGCCGCCAGGCCCAGGCCGCCCGTCACTGGGCCAACCAGCCACCATCGACGTTCCAGGCGGCACCGCGAACCTGGCTACCGGCCTCGCTGCACAGGAATAGTACCAGCTCACCCAGGTGTTCGGGGGTGACGAAGGCCAGTGATGGCTGTTTTTCTGCCAGCAGATCGTGCTGCGCTTGCAGCGGATCGCCACCGTTGGCAGCACGATCGTCGATCTGCTTCTGTACCAGCGGGGTCAGCACCCAGCCAGGGCAGATGGCATTGCAGGTGACGTTGCTGGTGGCGGTTTCCAGGCCTACCACCTTGGTCAGGCCGACCACGCCGTGCTTGGCCGCCACATAGGCCGCCTTGCCGGTCGAGCCGACCAGGCCATGCACCGAGGCGATGTTGATGATGCGCCCCCAGTTGCGCATGCGCATGCCGGGCAGGGCCAGGCGCGTACCGTGGAACACGGCCGACAGGTTGAGGGCGATGATCTTGTCCCAGCTTTCCAGCGGGAATTGCTCCACCGGCGCCACATGCTGGATACCGGCGTTGTTGACCAGAATGTCGACGCCGCCGAACTCGCGCTCGGCCAGGGTGAACAGCGCTTCGATCTGGGCCACGTCCGACAGGTCGGCCGGGTGATGGGCTACCTTCACCCCGTGCCGGGCGATCTCGGCCAGCGCCGGTGCCGGGTCGCCGAAGCCGTTGAGCATGATGTTGGCGCCTGCGCGAGCCAGCACCTGGGCAATGCCCAGGCCGATGCCGCTGGTGGATCCGGTGACGAGTGCAGTCTTGCCTTTGAGGGTCATGCAAAGCTCCTTAGACGATGCCGGTGGCGTAGAACGTGGCGATGACCACGAACACCGCCAGGGTCTTGATCAGGGTAATACCGAAAATGTCCTTGTAGGCCTCGCGATGGGTCAGCCCGGTTACGGCCAGCAAGGTGATGACCGCGCCATTGTGCGGCAGGGTGTCCATGCCGCCGCTGGCCATGGCAGCCACCCGGTGCAGCACTTCGAGCGGGATGTTGGCGGCATTGGCGGCGGCGATGAAGCTGTCGCCCATTGCCGCCAGGGCGATGCTCATGCCGCCCGAGGCAGAGCCGGTGATACCGGCCAGCAAGGTCACGGTGATGGCTTCGTTGACCAGCGGGTTGGGGATGCCGCGCAGGGCATCGGCCAATACCAGGAAGCCCGGCAGCGAGGCGATTACCGCGCCAAAACCGTATTCCGAGGCGGTATTCATGGCCGCCAGCAAGGCACCGCCCACGGCGCTTTTGCTGCCTTCGGCCAGGCGGGAGCGGATGGCACCGAAGGCACACACCAGCACCATCAGGATGCCTACCAGCAACGCCGCCTGCACTGCCCAGATGGCGGTGAGCTTGGCCACATCGCTTTGCACCGGCGCGCTCATGCCGGGCAATTGCAGGCTGTGGCTGGGGCCGTACCACTGCGGGATCCAGTGGGTGAACAGCAGGTTCATCACCCCCACCAGCAGCAGCGGCGACAGGGCCAGCCAGGGGTTGGGCAGGGCCAGGTCGGCAGCGGTTTCCGGCTCGTTGCGCAAGTCGCTGCCATAGCCTTCACCGGCGCGCAGGGCCTTGTTGCGCTGGCGTTGCAGGTAGGCCATGCCGACGCAGAACACGAACAGCGTGCCGATCAGGCCCAGCCAGGGCGCGGCCCAGGCGGTGGTGTTGAAGAAGGTGCTGGGGATGATGTTCTGGATCTGCGGGGTACCGGGCAGGGCGTCCATGGTGAACGAGAACGCGCCCAGGGCAATGGTTGCCGGGATCAGGCGCTTGGGGATATTGCTCTGGCGGAACATCTCGGCAGCGAACGGGTACACCGCGAACACCACCACGAACAGCGAGACACCGCCGTAGGTGAGCAGGGCGCAGACCAGCACGATCACCAGCATTGCCTGGCGGGTGCCGAGCACGCGGATGGCGGCGGCAACGATCGAGCGGGAAAAGCCGGACAGCTCGATCAGCTTGCCGAACACGGCGCCCAGCAGGAACACCGGGAAGTAGAGCTTGATGAAGCCGACCATTTTCTCCATGAACACCCCGGTGAATGCGGGGGCCACGGCGGACGGGTCGGTGAGCAGTACCGCGCCGAGGGCGGCGATGGGGGCAAAGAGGATTACGCTGTAGCCACGGTAGGCAGCCAGCATCAGCAGGGCCAGCGCGGCAAGGGCGATGAGCACGGTCATCGGGTGAGTCTCCTGGGTGAGTCTTGTTTTTATCGGTGAGCAGGAGTTAGCGGGAATCGTGCCAGTTTTTAACTCATTGATTTATATGAGTATTTTGTTTTCTTGTGATTTTTTGTCTCTGGCTTGAGACGTTGGGGCCGCTTTGCGGCCCATTGCGACACAAGGCCGCTGCTACAAGTGAACCGCGATCTCCTGTAGGAGCCGCCTTGTGTCGCGATCGAGGGCAAAGCCCTCGCGGCAATCTTGAAATGGAAACAAAAGTCTCCAATCAGAGACCAAGTACTACCATCTTCTTGTACAGCGTCGACCGCCCCAGTCCCAACGCCGACGCAGCTTCCGATACATTTCCCGCATGCTCGGCCAGTGCCCCGGCAATCAGCTCCCGCTCAAACGCCTCACAGGCCTCGCGGTAAGTCTGCCGCACAGGCGTAGTCGCCACCGGGCTCAACGGCCCCAATGCCGCCCGTAGATCCGCTACCCCCAGCCGCGGCTGGTCCGCCAGCAGCGTGGCCCGCTCCAGCACATTGCGCAGCTCGCGAATGTTCCCCGGCCATGCATGCCGCGCCAATAGCTGCTGCGCTTCGGCCTCCAACTCATACTGGCTGCCCAGCTCACCCAATATGGCTTCGCACAGCGCCGGCAGGTCCTCCAGCCGTTGCCGCAGTGGCGGCACCTCGATCGGCAGCACATTCAGCCGGTAATACAGGTCGGCGCGGAATGCCCCGCGGGCGATGGCGGCCTGCAGGTCGATGGAGGTGGCGGCAATGATGCGCACATCGCTACGCAGCATCTGGTTCGAGCCGACCGGCTCATACTCCTTTTCTTGCAACACCCGTAGTAGCTTGCTCTGCAGGGCCAGCGGCATGTCGCCGATCTCGTCGAGGAACAGCGTGCCGCCTTCGGCCAGTTGCAGCTTGCCGCTGCGGCCCTTGCGATCAGCCCCGGTAAAGGCACCGGGGGCGGTGCCGAAGAACTCGGCTTCCAGCAGTGTCTCGGGAATCGCCGCACTGTTGATGCTGACGAACGCCTTGTGCGCCCGCGCCGACGCCGCGTGGATGGCATGGGCCAACAGCTCCTTGCCGGTGCCGGTTTCGCCCAGCAGCAACACTGGCGAGTCACTGCTCGCACCGCGCCGTGCGCGGCGCTTGGCCTCCAGGCTGGCGGCGCTGCTGCCGACGAACTGGGCGAAGCTGTACTTGGCCTGGCGTGCGCGCAACTGCGAGCGGGTCGAGGCCAGCTCCTGCTGCATGCTGGAGTAGCGTTTGAGCAGCGGCGACAGGCTGCGCAACTCATCGAACAGGGCAAAGCCGATGGCGCCGATCAGCGCGCCCTGGTCGTCGTGGATGGGCAGGCGCATCACCACCAGCGGCTCGTTCGGGGTGTCGAGCATGTCCAGCAGTATCGGCCGGCCATTGCTCACCACCTCGCGCATCAGGCTGCCCGGGATCACCGCTTCGCAGGGTTGGCCAATGGCGCTGGCCGCGTCGGCCAGGCCAAAGCGCCGGGCATACCGTTCGTTCATCCAGACGATGCGCGCCTGGCGGTCGACGATTACCGTGCCTTCGCTGGACTGTTCGATGATTTCGAACAGCGAGCGGATCGCCAGTTGCCGTACCTGGGGGTAGTCCTTGAGGCTGTCGCTGTCGTGCATGGGTAAAAATCCTGAAATCTGTATAAGCGGGGCCGACCACTTCGCGGGTAAACCCGCTCCCACAAGTTCACTACAAATCCTGAAGACTGTGGGGTACCTGTGGGAGCGGGTTTACCCGCGAAGTGGCCAGACCTGAAAAACTATCCCCTTGGGTCGAACGCCTCACGCAAGGCATCCCCGATAAACACCAGCAGCGACAGGATCACCGCCAGTGCAAAGAACGCGGTGAAGCCCAGCCATGGCGCCTCCAGGTGCTGTTTGCCCTGGGTCACCAGTTCACCCAGCGAAGCACTCCCGGCCGGCATGCCGAAACCGAGAAAATCCAGTGCAGTCAGGGTGGTAATCGCCCCGGTCAGCATGAACGGCACATAGGTCAGCGTCGCGTTCATGGCGTTGGGCAGGATATGCCGCAGCATCACCTGGCTGTCTGACAGCCCCAACGCCCGGGCGGCCTTCACGTACTCCAGGTTGCGACCGCGCAGGAACTCGGCGCGCACCACATCGACCAGGGTCAGCCAGGAGAACAACGCCATGATCCCCAGCAGCCACCAGAAGTCCGGCTCGACGAACCCGCTGAGGATGATCAGCAGGTACAGCACCGGCAACCCCGACCACACCTCCAGCAAACGCTGGCCGAACAGGTCGACCCAGCCGCCGTGGTAGCCCTGCAAGGCCCCGGCCGTCACCCCGATCAGCACGCTGACCAGGGTCAGGGCGAAGGCGAACAGCAAGGACACCCGCGTGCCATACAGCACCCGGGCCAGCACATCGCGGCCCTGGTCGTCGGTCCCCAGCCAGTTGCTCGCGCTTGGCGGGCTGGGGGTGGGCACTTGCAGGTCGTAGTTGGGGGTGTCGGCGCTGAACGGGATCGGTGCGAACAGCATCCAGCCGCCTTGCTGTTCGATCAGTTGGCGTACATAGGCGCTGCGGTAGTCCGGCTGGAACGGCAGCTGGCCGCCGAACTGCTGCTCGCTGTAGCGCTTGAGCGCCGGCACATACAGCTCGCCCTTGTAGCCCAGCAGCAGCGGTTTGTCGTTGGCCACCAGCTCGGCACACAGGCTCAGCAGCAGCAGGCCGGCGAACAGCCACAGCGAGACCCAGCCGAGGCGGTTGCGGCGAAAGCGTTTCAGGCGACGACGCGAAATCGGTGAAAGCATCAGTGCGCCCTCGTGTCGAAGTCGATACGCGGGTCGAGCAGCGTGTACGACAGATCGCCGATCAGGCGGATCAGCAGGCCCGCCAGGGTGAAGATGAACAGCGTGCCAAACACCACCGGGTAGTCCCGCGACACAGCCGCTTCGTAACTCATGCGGCCCAGGCCATCGAGCGAGAAGATCACCTCGATCAGCAACGAGCCGGCAAAGAACACCGTGATCAACGCCTGCGGCAATCCGGCCACCACCAGCAGCATGGCATTGCGCAGCACGTGGCCATACAGCACCCGACGCTCGCTCAGGCCCTTGGCGCGGGCGGTAACCACGTATTGCCGGGAAATCTCGTCGAGGAAGGCGTTCCTGGTCAGCAGTGTCAGGGTGGCGAAACCGCCGATCACCAGGGCGCCGACTGGTAGCACCAGATGCCAGAAGTAGTCGGCGACCTTGCCCAGCAGGCTGAGCTCGTCGAAGTTGTCCGAGACCAGGCCGCGCACCGGGAACCAGTCGAGCGAGGTTCCGCCGGCGAACAGCACGATCAGCAACAGGGCGAACAGGAACGAGGGCAGGGCATAGCCAACCACGATCAGCGCGCTGCTCCAGGCATCGAAGCGGCTGCCATGGCGAACCGCCTTGCGGATGCCCAGCGGGATCGATACCAGGTAGGTGATCAGCGTGGCCCAGAAGCCTAGCGACAGAGTGACTGGCAATTTGTCGAGGATCAGGTCGGTGACCTTGGCGCCGCGGAAGAAGCTGTTGCCGAAGTCCAGCCGGGCATACTGGCCCAGCATCAACCACAGGCGCTCGGGGGCGGATTTGTCGAAGCCGTACTGGCGCTTGATCTCCTCGATCAGTTTCGGGTCCAGGCCACGGGTGGCCCGTGACTCGCCGTGCACCACCTCGGCCCGGGCGCCGGGAGCGCCGCCGCCAATCCCTTGCAAGCGTGCCACCGCCTGTTCCACCGGGCCACCCGGTGCGGCCTGGACGATGGCGAAGTTGACCAGCAGGATCGCCAGCAAGGTCGGGATGATCAGCAGCAGGCGGCGCAGGATGTAGGCGGTCATGGCGAGGATTTCCGGCGTTCGGCCATTTGCGCGTTGGTCAGCGCGGTGGGGCTGACTTCCCACCAGGTGTCCAGGCCTTCGTCATAGGCAGCCTGGACTTTGGGCACGCCGAAGCGGTTCCACCAGACGGTGGAACTGCCAGGCGGGTAGTAGTTGGGGATCCAGTAATAGTTCCATTGCAGCACCCGGTCCAGGGCATGGGCGTGGTGCAGCATGTCGGCCTGGGTGTCGGCGCGCACCAGGCCGTCGATCAGGCGGTCCACAGCGGGGTCCTGCAGCACCATCAGGTTATTCGACCCGGGGTCGTGGGCCGCTGCCGAGCCAAAGTAGTTGTACAACTCGGCACCGGGCGACAGGGTGACCGGGTAACCGGTGACGATCATGTCGTAGTCACGCGCCATCAGGCGGTTGACGTACTGGGCGGAGTCGACGTTGCGGATGTCCAGGGTCACACCAATCTGGGCCAGGTTGCGCTTCCACGGTAGCAGCAGGCGTTCCATGCCTGCCTGGCCATTGAGGAAGGTGAACGCCAGCGGCGTGCCCTGGCTGTTCACCAAGCGGTCGCCTTCGGGGCGCCAGCCGGCTTGCTCGAGCAGCGCCAGTGCCTGCAGCTGCTGCTTGCGGATGATCCCTGATCCATCGGTGACCGGGGCGGTGAACACGGTGCTGAAGACTTCGTCCGGTACCTTGCCGCGCAACGGTTCGAGCAGTTTCAACTCGCCTGCATCCGGCAGTTTGCGGGCGGCCAGTGGGGTATTGGAGAACACGCTCTGCTGGCGGATGTACATGTTGCGCATCATCTGCCGGTTGCTCCACTCGTAGTCCCACAGCATGCCCAGCGCCTGGCGCACGCGACGGTCCTTGAACTGCGGCTGGTCGAGGTTGAACACAAAGCCCTGGGCCACCTGCGGCTTGGCCGGGCCCAGGTGGGCGCGCTGCAGGCGGCCGTCGTCCAGTTGCGCGCCGTTGTAGCCCAGGGTGTAGGCGGTGGCAGAGAATTCGCGGTTGTAGTCGTAGCCACCGCCCTTGAGCACTTGCCGCGCCACTTCGGTATCGCCGAAGTACTCGATGCGCAGTTTGGCGAAATTGTAGCGCCCACGGCTGACCGGAAGGTCGCGCGCCCACCAGCCGGGGTCGCGCTCGAAGGTGATGCTGCGGCCATTGTCGATGTGCCCGATACGGTACGGCCCGCTGCCGACCGGCTTGTCGAAGCCGGCACCGTTGGCGAAATCGCGCTGCTGCCAGTCGTGTTCGGGCAGTACCGGCAGGCCGGCGAGGTCCAGTGGCAGGGTGCGGCCGTGGTCGGGCTTGAAGTCGAAGCGCACGCTGTGCGGGCTTTCCACGATGACGGCGGCAACATCGGCGAACTGGGTGCGGTACTTGAGGCTGCCCTTGCTCATCAGCAGCTCGAAGGTAAAGCGTACGTCCTCGGCGCGCACCGGCTTGCCATCGGCGAAGGTGGCGCGCGGGTCGATCTCGAAACGCAGCCAGGCATCGTCCGGGCCGCGCTCCATGCGCCGGGCGATCAGGCCGTAGACGGTGTAGGGCTCATCGAACGAGCGCACGGCCAGTGGCGCATACAGCAGGCCATCGACCTCGCTGACGCCGATGCCTTTGTCGATGTACGGCAGGATATGATCGAACTGGCCGATCTCGATGGCCGAACGGCGCAGGATGCCACCTTTGGGGGCGTTTGGGTTGACGTAGTCGAAATGCTGGAAGCCGGCGTGGTAGCGGGGGGCTTCGCCGTAGACGGTGAGGGCGTGGGTGGGGGCGGCGTGGGCGTTGACAGCCAAGCAAAGCAGGAACAGGCACCACAATCTCTGTGGGAGCGGCGGTGCGCCGCTGCGACGTGCCCGCGAATGCGTCCGAGCATGCAGCCTCGTCGTCTGGGCTGACGCATTCGCGGGTAAACCCGCTCCCACAGGGGATCTCATCACCTGAACAGGTGAATCAGTCCTGGCGGCTGGTCACTTCCAGCAAGTGGTAGCCGAACTGGGTCTTCACCGGGCCTTGCACGGTGTTGATCGGGGCGCTGAACACCACGGTGTCGAACTCCTTGACCATCTGGCCCGGGCCGAACGAGCCCAGGTCACCGCCCTGGCGGCTGGACGGGCAGGTGGAGTTGGCTTTGGCAATTTCAGCGAAGTCGGCGCCTGCTTCGATCTGGGCTTTCAGTTCTTTGCATTTGTCTTCGCTGCTGACCAGGATGTGGCGGGCGGTTGCACGGGCCATGGGTACTGCTCCTTGGGGTAAAAAGGCAAGCCTAGCGCACTTGTCCGGGGTATGTCTCGCCAGGCTTGCAACCCGCTGCCTACAGTTTTTGTGCCGCCTCACGCAACAGGGTTTCGGTCGAGGCCCAGCCCAGGCAACCATCGGTGATCGACACGCCGTATTTCAGCGCGCCCTTGCCCAGCGCCTGGCAGCCGTCGAACAGGTGCCCTTCGATCATCACGCCAACGATCGAGCGGTCACCGGCCATGCGCTGCTCCAGCACATCGTTGAATACCGCCGGCTGACGCGCCGGGTCCTTGCCGCTGTTGGCGTGGCTGCAATCGACCATGATCCGCCCCTGCAGCCCGGCCTTGGCCAGTGCCTGGCGGGCCATGGCGATGCTGTTGGCGTCAAAGTTCGGGCCTTTGTGGCCGCCGCGCAGCACCAGGTGGGTGTCCGGGTTGCCCAGGGTTTCGATGATGGCCGGGTAACCCTGCGCATCCATGCCGAAGTGGCGGTGCGGGTGGGCGGCGCTGCGCATGGCGTCGCTGGCGATGGCGATGCCGCCGTCGGTGCCGTTCTTGAAACCGACCGGCAGCTCCAGGCCACTGACCATTTCGCGGTGGATCTGCGATTCGGTGGTGCGTGCGCCAATCGCGGCCCAGGCCAGCAGGTCATCGAAGTAGCCGGCGGCCATGGGCTGCAGCAGTTCGGTGGCGACCGGCAGGCCGCGCTCGATCATGTTCAGCATCAGCCCGCGGGACAGGGCGATGCCGGCGTGCATGTCGTCGCTGCCATCGAGGTGCGGGTCGTAGGCCAGGCCTTTCCAGCCGACCGTGGTGCGGGGCTTTTCGACGTAGGCGCGCATCACCAGCAGCAGCTTGTCGTCGACTTCGCGGCTGAGGGCGGCCAGGCGGTCGGCGTATTCCAGGGCCGAGCGCGGGTCGTGGATCGAGCACGGGCCAACGATCACCAGCAGGCGCTGGTCGCGGCCTTCGAGGATGTCGCGGATGGCCTGGCGGTGGGCATGGACTTGCTGGGTAAGTTCGCTGGACAGCGGCATTTGCTGCTTGAGCAGGTGCGGGCTGGGCAGGCGCTGGGTGACGGTGGTGTTGGCGGCTTGCGGCTGGGTCAGGGCGAGGCTGGAAGCTTGCATGGCGTTTTTTCCCTGGGCGGACGGCGGGTTCTGGCCCGCGTGGTCGGCCCTATCGAGGTGTTCGACAGATCGTTGAATTCGTATTGGCTGCTGCATTGCCACCTGTGGAAGACCGAACGGAGGCGGCAGGCTGGCCCGAACGGGATTGGCTAAATCGCCAGGCGTAGGTGTTTGCGTAGTAATAGGTGGCGTAGTTCATGAATCTGTCCTCAATGTGAATCGGTGTTGTTCAAAGGCCTGAAAAGCAAAACCCCCGGTCGGGAAGCCGACCGGGGGTTTGAGTATTCTCATGTTCGGCGGCCCCTCGAAGGTGGGCGCCGTGTGGGTATCGGCGCCTAGTGGCTAAACCAATACCCGAAGTAATAGCTGGCAGGTGCCACGCAGCCGGCAACGGCCAGCACAGGACGCAGGGTGCGACCGGTGTGGTTGGCGTGGTTGCGGGTGTGTTTTGGCATGTTGCTCTCCAGTGAATGAGCCCGAGCTTACTTCAGTTCGGTCGGGCCATTCAATGGATAAATGCTATGGGGGCGATCATTTGTTTTTGTACTGGATGGTTCAATGGCCATAGCGCCCGACCAGGCTCTGCGCCCCTAGCGCGTGGCCTTGCAGCAGTTGCAGCAGGCCACTGCGGTCCAGGCCCTCGGGCAGGGTGCCCAATGGCAGGTCGGTGGCGATCAGCGTCAGTGCGTAGTGGTGCGGGTTGTCGCCGGCGGGTGGGCAGGGGCCTCGGTAGCTGAGCGTGCCCCGCGAGTTGCGACCCACGGTCACGCCTGGCCCGGTCAGCCCGGCGATGCCTTCCTTCAGCCCATCCTGGGCCGGGTCAATGTTGTAGGCGATCCAGTGGACCACGCCAATACCCTTGCCGCCGTCCGGGTCGAACATGATCAGGGCCAGCGACCGGGTGCCTGCGGGGAGGTTGTCCCAGCTCAGTTGCGGGGTGCGCTCTTCGCCAGCGCCGCAGGCCGGGTCCGGGCCAACCTGCTGCAGGGCGATCACGCCACCATCGGTGAACGACGACGAACTGATCGACAGCGCACCCTGGCCGCCAGCGACGGCCAGGGTGCTGCACGGCAGCAGGGCGGCAAGCAGCCAGGGTTTGAGGTTCATGGTGAATCCTTGGCAGGGCGTTCGGGCGCAGTGTAGCCCAGGCTGGCCTCAATGGCTGTCCTGGTCCTCGGCGGTGCCGCCGGTGCGCCCGGCGCCGGAACCGGTGGCTTCGCCGGTGCTGTTGGAGCCGCCAGCGGCGCCGTCGGCGGCATCGCTGTTGCTGCCGGTGTCGCTGCTGTCGTTGCCTTTGCTGCTGCCAGGGCTGTTGACGCTGCTACCTTCACCGGCAGTCTTGCCACCGGACTGGTCGGTTTGCGGGTGGCTGTCGGTATGGGTGTCGGTGGCGGCCAGGCTGGTGCCAGTGGCGGCGGCCAGGGCAAGGGCAAGGCACAGCGAGAGTGGGCGAATGCGGATCATGGAACGTCTCCTTTGCGGATGATCTGTCATTCGTTGGGCTGGGGGCGGGGAGTGGGGTGCCGTCTGGGCGACGGATGGTCATTCGATCAGGCTGCTGTGCAGCCCGATCGATTGCAAGGGGGCCGATCAGCGGCAGTTGCCCGCCTTGCGATACCCCGCTGCCTGCGCCTCACCCTCTGTGGCGAAGGTGACCTGGTTCTTCACGGTAACCTGGGTATAGCCCGGGCAGCCGACGGAGAGGTGATAGACGTGGCTGTTGCGGTTGCCAAGCACCGCTCCTACCGACTCGGCACTGGCCAGGCTCGGCTTGGCCTCTGGCTTGGCAGCCTTCGCCGGCACCGCTTGCACCACGCCACTGCCGACCGGCTTGTAGTTGGCGGTCCATTTGCGTTCCCCGGTCACGAAGGGGTTGGCATGCCCCATGATCGCGGCAATGCGCCGGTCACGCTCTTTTTCCCAGGCCGACACCGGGTGCTGTTTGTCCCAGGCCATCAGCAACTGTTGCTGTTGGCGCGACATGCTCAGCTTGTAGCGGTCGTACATATAGAAGGTGGTGCGGGCGACCAGGCCTTTCACTTCGTCACGGGGTTCGGCAGCACGCTGCACGAAGTCGACCTTGGTGCTGCACTGCCCGTATTGCCCTGCATTGCCAGCAACCATGCCGTAGTTGAAATTGCTGCGGTCGCCGTTGACCTCGCCTACTGCCGGGTACAGGTTGAACAGGTCGGCCTCCATGGCGCGGAACACCGGGTCGTCATCCACGCAATGCTCGCGGCCACCGTTCTTCCAGCACTGGCGCTGGTTGCCAAAGGTATAGGCCGGCACGATGTGCTCCCATTCGGTGCGCTCTGCTCGGTTCTGCTGCTTGCGGGTCTGGTAGCCGCACGAGGCGGCATCGATACGCCCGCCGGACTTGCCCACCCAGGTCCATTTGCAGCCGCAGTACAGGTCGCCCATGGCACTACTGGCCTGGTCCATGTACACCTTCTGCTTGGCCACTACCTTGGCCTCGGTGAAGGTCGCCGGCGGGTTGGCCAGGGCGGGGAGGGTGAAGGAAAATAGTAAGGATACGGCGTAAAGCAGTGATTTCATGAGAAAAACATATTTCAGGTCGGGGCGCGCATTGTAATCATTTCCTCGGGGCTGGCCAGCCTGGACAAGTTGACTGTCAACTTGCGCGCTCTTACAGCGGCTCGCAATAAAGGCTTCAATCCGTGAGGGTCGGCACGAACAGGCCAGTCTTCACATTGCTCATCGACACCAGTGTCTTGAAGCGCTTGACGTTGTTGTTCTCGAAGAACAGTTCACGGGTCAGCTGGGTGTACTGCTCCATGTGCCGCACCAGCATGATCAGCACGAAATCGCATTCCCCGGCCACGTAGTAGCACTGTTGCACCTGCGGGCAGGCGAGGAAGGCGCGTTTCATCTCGTCCAGCAGGTCCAGGCGCTCGTTCTCCACTTCAACCTCGGTGATCACGGTCAGCGTGTACCCCAGCTGCTCCGGGTTCACCTGTGCCACCGTGCCGCGGATCACGCCGTCGGCCGTCAGCTTCTTCAGGCGCCGGTTGACCGCCGCCGAGGACAGGTTGACCTGCGCACCGAGGTCCAGCTGTGAAGTGCCGGCGTCGCGCTGCACGGCATCGAGCAGGGCCAGGTCGAAGTGATCGAGGGGCATGGGAGGGGCTCCGTAGGCGAACAGCGGTAAATGCCGAAAGTGCGTAATAAAAATGCATGAATTGGCCAAAAATCAAGATTTTCATACGCGGCGAGCGAATAGAATTTCCCGTGAACAGAAACGGCGGTGTAGAGCCAAGGCTTTTCACCCAGGGAGAAACGGTTGATGAATGCGAGTACCCCACTGCAACTGAACGGCGCTTTGCTGCTGCAGCAGATCCGTGCACTCGGCCAGGTAGGTGTTGACGCCACGCATGGCGGGCGCACCCGGATCGCCCTGAGCGATGCCGACAAGGCCGGGCGCGACCTGCTGGTCGGCTGGATGCGCGAGCTTGACCTCGACGTGCAGGTCGACCGCATCGGCAACATTTTCGGTACGTTACGCGCAGCCGCTGACCGCGGCGAGCAAAGCCCGCTGATGATGGGTTCGCACATCGACACTGTCACCAACGCCGGAGCCCTGGATGGCTGCTATGGCGTGCTGGCCGGATTGGCGGTGGTTCGGGCGTACCGTGAGGCCGGGCGCTTGCCTGAGCGTTCGATCACGGTCGGCGCGTTCACCAATGAAGAAGGTGTGCGCTACCAGCCCGACATGATGGGCTCACTGGTTTACGCCGGCGGCCTGCCTTTGCAACAGGCACTGGATACCCTTGGCACCGACGGTACGCGCCTTGGCGATGAACTGGCGCGCATCGGCTATGCCGGCACGCTGGAGCCTGGCGCCATCGTGCCGCACGAATACCTCGAACTGCATATCGAGCAGGGGCCGGTCCTCGAAGCCGAAAACACCCTGATCGGCGTGGTCGAGAACCTGCAGGGCATTTCCTGGCAGCATGTAGAGGTGAAGGGACACGCCAACCATGCCGGCACCACGCCAACCGACCTGCGCCATGATGCAGGCTTCGTCGCCAGTGCCATCGTTGCCGAGTTGCGCGCCATGGCCGTGGATTCCGGCACGACCCTGGCCACGGTCGGCTGCATGCAGTTCGAGCCTAACGTGATCAATGTCATCCCGCGCAAGGCCACCTTCACCGTTGACCTGCGCGACCCCGACGAAACCTGCCTGGCTTACGCCGAAAGCCGTCTGAACCAATACCTGGAGGCGCTCGCCGAGCGTGAAGGGGTCACCATTACCACCGAGCGCCTGGTGCGTTTCGAGCCGGTGATCTTCGACGCAGGCCTGGCCGATGCCATCGAAGCCTCGGCCCGGCGTTTCGGTTTCAGCCACCGGCGCATGACCTCTGGCGCCGGCCACGACGCGCAAATGATCGCCCGCATTGCCCCCGCCGCGATGATCTTCGTGCCCAGCCAGGGCGGCATCAGCCACAACCCGCGCGAGCATACCGATGACGAACAACTGATTCAGGGCGCCCAGGTGCTGCTGGATGTCGTCAGCCGTCGCCTGACCCACGCCTGATCCCCACTGTAATGCCCCGCCCGCTGAAGCCTGGTTTCAGCGGCATGGGCTTCATGTTGCCTGTAGAAAGGAGTGCCGCATGTTTGTTTCCAACCCCAAGGCTGGCCGCCAGCCTTACCCGCAAGCGTTGCAGGAGGTGATGAGCATCGCCAAGGCTGAAGAAAGCCGCCAGTGGCTGGCCGGCTGGGCGCGCTTGAACGCAGGTGCTACGCCGCTGTACAGCCTGCCTGACCTGGCCGCGGAGCTGGGCGTTGCCCAGCTGACGGTGAAGGACGAATCGGTGCGTTCGGAACTGGGCAGTTTCAAGGCGCTGGGCGCGCCGATTGCCCTGGTCCGGCTGATCCTGCGTACCTTCCCCGCGCAGCAGTTCGACCCGCGCGGCTTGCTGGCAGGCCAGTACGCGAACCTGCTGGCTCCCTTCACCGTGGTCAGCGCCACCGATGGCAACCATGGCAAGGGCCTGGCGGCCGCCGCGCAAAGCATCGGCTGCCACTGCGTGATCGTGCTGCATGCCAACGTCAGCATAGAGCGCGAGCAGGCGATTGCCGCCTACGGCGCGCGGATCGTGCGCATTGCCGGCAATTACGACGAGTCGGTCCAGCACGCTGCGGAGCTGGCGGCCAGCAACGGCTGGACCGTGGTTTCCGATACCTCTTATGAGGGCTACGAAGTGATCCCGCGTGATGTGATGCAGGGCTACGGCACCATCGCCGCAGAAATCATCGAAGCCACTGCCGGCCAGCCGCCTTTCACCCACGTGTTCCTGCAGGGCGGGGTGGGTGGCCTGGCGGCTGGCATCGTCAGCTACCTGTGGGAGCACTACGGCGCACAACGCCCATTGATGGTCATGGTCGAGCCGGAGCAGGCGGACTGCCTGTACCAGAGTGCCTTGCTCGGCAAACCGGCCAGGGCGACCGGTTCGGTGGACTCGGTAATGGCGGGCCTGGCGTGCGGCGAGACATCGCCATTGGCCTGGCGATTCCTTGAGCCGAGCGTCGATTACTTCATGACCATCACCGATGACCAGGCTGTTGCCGCCATGCGCCGCCTGGCGGCTGGCAGCGCTCGCGACATTCCACTGGTGGCGGGTGAGTCCAGCGTCGCCGGCCTGGCCGGGCTTGCCCACCTGGTAACGGATGCTGGCGCAGCTGCCGACCTGGGTCTCGACGGCAACGCCCGCATCCTCTTCATCAGTACCGAAGGCGCCACCGCCCCTGGCGTCTACGCCGATCTGCTGGGCGAGTCGGCCAGCTCGGTACTGGCACGCCAGCAAACCTGGGTACGCACCTGATCCACCCCTTGAGGGCCAGGTTATACCGGCCCTTCCGGTCAACGCCCGACGTTGGCCCAGCAACAGGAACTTCAAGCATGAGCAATGACCCTGCATTCGAACAGCGCCTCAAGCACTGGCGGCACGCGTTTCACCGCCACCCGGAAACCGGCTTCGAAGAGTTCGACACTGCCGAACAGGTCGCCAGCATCCTGGCCAGCTTTGGCCTGGAGGTGCACCGAGGCATCGGTGGCACTGGCCTGGTTGCCAGCCTCACTGTCGGTGACGGCCCGGGCGTGATCGGCCTGCGTGCCGACATGGATGCCCTGAACATCACCGAACAGGCGCATGAACGGCCCCATGCGTCCTGCAACCACGGCAAGATGCACGCCTGCGGCCATGACGGGCACATGGCGATGGTACTGGGGGCCGCAGACCTGCTGTGCCGCGAGCGCAACTTCAACGGTACCGTGCGTTTCCTGTTCCAGCCGGCCGAGGAGCATGGACGCGGGGCCAAGGCGATGATGGCCGATGGCTTGTTCGAGCGCTTCCCGGTCGATGCCCTGTATGGCGCGCACAACATGCCGGGCATGCCGGCTGGCCATATTGCCACGCGGGCTGGCGGGATCATGGCCAGCGAGGACAACTTCGTCATCCACATCCAGGGCAAGGGTACCCATGCCGCACGGCCGCACATGGGCATCGACCCGATGGTGATCGGTGCCGAGATCGTGCTGGCCTTGCAGACCATTGTCGCGCGCAATGTCGACCCGAGCCTTTCAGCAGTGGTTTCCTGCACCGAGTTCATTACTGATGGCATCCGCAATGCGATACCTACCCATGTCACGATCAAGGGCGACACCCGCAGTTACAGCCCCGAGGTACAACGCTTGCTGGAGAAGCGCATGCGCGAGATCAGCGAGGGTATCTGCCACTTGCACGGTGCAACCTGCCGGTTCGAGTACAGCCACGAGTTTGCGCCGACGGTGAACTGGGCGGCGAACACGGAAATTGCCGTGGCGGCGGCGCGCAATGTGGTGGGGGCGCAGGCGGTGAATGCCGAAGTGATGCCGATGATGATTTCCGAGGACTTCGGTGCGTTCCTGCAGCAGGTGCCGGGCAACTTCGTGTTCATCGGCAATGGTACCGAGGGCGAGGCGGGGGCTACGCCGTTGCATAACGCTTCGTATGATTTCAACGATGCGATCCTGGCGACCGGGGCCCGCTATTTTGCCGAGGTGGCAAGGGTCAGCCTGCCGCGTTGATCGTTGAATCAGGGGCCGCACAGGGACCGCACAAATTTAAAGCATTGTGCGGTCTCTGTGGGAGATTGCCCAGCCCTTTGGGCCGCGCTCTCGCACAGATAACTGAATTCGCAAGCGATACTCGTACCCTGTGGGAGCGGCTTTAGCCGCGAAGCATCCAACGCGGTGCATGGCACCGGCTGCGCCGGTGTTCGCGGCTAAAGCCGCTCCTACAGGGTCCCTGCTAATTCAATGACTTATGGGCTCATGGCAGCCCCGTTTCAGTGCCCGCCCTTCATCCGCCGTGCCACCAGGTAGATCCCCAGCCCGACCAGCGCCGTCGCTGCGCCGATGTAGCCGGTGCTGGTCCAGCCCATGCCCGCGGTAATCGCCATGCCACCCAGCCACGGCCCCAGCGCATTGGCCAGGTTGAATGCCGCATGGTTCGACGCCGCCGCCAGGCTTGGCGCTTCATGGGCAATGTCCATCAGGCGGATCTGCAACGGTGCCGCCAGGGCAATCATGGTCCCCACCAGGCCAATGCCCAGCAGCAGGCTCCACAGCGCCTGCGCGGCAAAGCTGAAGAACAGCAGCACGGCAATCGACCACACCAGCACCAGCCCCACGGCGCGGAACTGCAGGCGGTCGAACAGTTTGCCGCCGGCGATGTTGCCGACGATGCCGCCCACGCCGAACGCTGCCAGGCCGAACGGAATCCACTGCGGCGACACCTGGGTTACCTGCAACATCGTCGGCGCCAGGTAGCTGAACACACAGAACATGCCGGCAAAGCCGATCGAGGCGATGCCCAGCGCCATCCACACTTGCGGCAGGGTGAAGGCTTGCAGTTCCTTGCGCGGGTCGCTGCGCGTTTCATCGTGGCGCTGGGGCACGAAGCGCCAGACCAGGGCTATGGTGCACAGGGCTATCGCGCCGACCAATACGAACGCCGAGCGCCAGCCGAAATACTGGCCCAGCAAGGTGGCGACCGGGTTGCCGAGCAACATGGCCAAGGTCAGGCCCATCATCACCCGGGCCACGGCCCCCGCCCGCTGGTCTTTGGCCACCATGCTCGACGCCACCACCGCCGCAATGCCGAAGTAGGCGCCATGGGGCAGGCCGCTGATGAAGCGGAAGGCGACCAGGCCACCGAACGAGGGGGCGAAGGCGGTAGCCAGGTTGCCAAGGGCATACAGCGCCATCAGCAACAGCAGCATGTGCTTGCGCAACAGCTTGGCACCGATGATCGCCAGTGTCGGGGCGCCGACCATCACCCCCAGCGCATAGGCGCTGATGGCATGGCCCACCTGGGGCTCGCTCAATTGCAGGTTACTGGCGATGTCGGGCATCAGGCCCATGATGGCGAACTCGCCAGTGCCGATCGCAAAGCTGCCCAGCGCCATGGCGGCTTCCATCTTTGCGACGGTGGTTTTGCTAGGGAGGGGGGGTAATTCCTGAACTGACATCTGGATCCTTGTTGAAACATGCTGAAACGTTCAAGGCGGGATCATAGTCAATCCGTGACGGCGACGTCGAGGAAGGTGGCTGGCTTCCTCGTACGTCTGTCGGGAGCACATGTGGGAGCGGGCATGCCCGCGAAGAACCCTGCGCGGTGGATGGCACCGGCTGCGCCGGTGTTCGCGGGCACGCCCGCTCCTACAGGTATCGCGCAGATTTCCTTTGGGAGCGGGCATGCCGGCGAAAAGGCCGCAACGGGCTGGCTTCAACGCTCCAGGTAATGGGTCTGCGCGGCAAAGTCGATGAAGCGCTTGCTGGCCAGCGACAGGTATTCCCCCGAGCGCCAGCACAGCCTGAAGCTCATCAGCTGCGCCGGGCGGAACGGTACGCCGACGATGCCCGGCGTGCGCTGTTGCACCGAGCGCAGCAGGGTCGCCACGCCCATGTTGTCCAGCGCGGCCTGCACCACCAGCGATACGAAGTTGCTTTGCAGCGCCACCTGGTAAGTGATGCCATGTTCGGCGAAGAACGCGTCCAGCAGGTGGCGTTGCACGAAGGTGCGGTCGAACACCACCATGTCGGTATTGCGCAGGTCTTCGGCTGTAAGGAAGGCCTTGCCGGCATAGGGATGGTCAGGGTGCATGCACGCCAGCATCTCGTCGCTGCCCAGCAGGATCGATTCCTTGTCGGGCGGCACGCGCCTGGACTCTAGCAGTGCCAGGTCGATTTCCCGTTGTTCCAGGCGATGGCCAATGTCCTCGGCGCTGCCTTCGAACACGGTCATGGCTATGCCCGGGTACAGCTTGCGGAAGGCGTTCATCAACCCGGGCACATAGTGCAGGCCGAACATCGGCGGGATACCCAGGCGTACTTCGCCGCGTTTCAGGTCGGCCATGTCGCGCAGTTCCTGCCGGGCCACATCCATTTCGCGCAGGGCCGATTCGATACGTGGCAGGAACCGTTCGCCCTCGGCCGTCAGGATGACTTTGCGCGTGGTGCGGTTGAACAGGGTCACGCCCAGTTCTTCTTCAAGGCGGGTAACGGCCATGCTCAGTGCCGGCTGGGCGATATGCAGGTGCTGCGCGGCTTTGGTGAAGCTGCCTTGGCGTACGATCTCGACGCAGCAGCGCAATGCCTTGAGGTTCATTGAGGGGGGTTACCGTTCATAACAAACTGTGATGCCACGCATCATAACAATATATTTATTATTATTAACCAGAGGGCCTACGATGCGCGCCACTGAGACATCCTGCAACATCTCAGTCACGCAGCTTAATAAATCTGCAATCCCACAAAGATTTTGAGGTAGTACCCCAAATGGCCAAGGCCGCCGATGTCGTTGTGCAATGCCTGGAAAACGAAGGTGTCGAGTATGTGTTCGGCATTCCCGGTGAGGAAAACCTCGACCTGCTCGAATCCCTGCGCAAGTCGAAGATCAAGCTGGTACTTACCCGTCACGAGCAGTCCGCAGGTTTCATGGCTGCTACCTATGGTCGCCTGACCGGCAAGACCGGCGTCAGCCTGTCGACCCTCGGCCCTGGCGCCACCAACCTGGTCACCGCCAGCGCCTACGCCTACCTGGGCGGCATGCCGATGATGATGATCACCGGCCAGAAGCCGATCAAGAAGTCCAAGCAGGGCCGCTTCCAGATCATCGACGTGTGCGGCATGATGGACCCCATCACCAAGTACACCCACCAGTTTGCCTCGGCCGACAACATCCCGGCCCGTATGCGCGAAGCCTTCCGCCTGGCTGAAGAAGAAAAGCCGGGCGCCGTGCACCTGGAGCTGCCGGAAGACATCGCTGCCGAGCAGACCGACGCACTGCCAATCCCGCCAAGCCTGCACCGCCGTCCGCTGGCCGAGCACGTGGCGATCGACGCTGCCGTGCAAAAGCTGAAAAACGCCCGTAACCCGATCCTGGTGATCGGCGCTGGCGCCAACCGCAAGATGACCGCCAAGGTCCTCAAGCAACTGATCGACAAGACTGGCATCCCGTTCATCACCACCCAGATGGGTAAAGGTGTGGTCGACGAGCGTCACCCACGCTTCCTGGGCAACGCCGCGCTGTCGTCGGGTGACTTCGTGCACCGCGCCGTCGAAGCTGCCGACCTGATCGTCAACATCGGTCACGACGTGATCGAGAAGCCACCGTTCTTCATGGTCCGTGGCGGCACCGAGGTCATCCACATCAACTTCCGCTCCGCCGAAGTCGATGCCGTGTACT
Source organism: Pseudomonas sp. NPDC096925 (assembly GCF_044762545.1). NCBI lineage: Bacteria > Pseudomonadati > Pseudomonadota > Gammaproteobacteria > Pseudomonadales > Pseudomonadaceae > Pseudomonas > Pseudomonas sp. NPDC096925. Next base: position 28,770 of record NZ_JBIWEM010000003.1, read on the forward strand.
TCCCGCAGGTGGAAGTGATCGGCGACATCGCCAACGCCGTGTGGCAGATCAGCGAAGCGCTTAACGACACTTCGCACTGGGACTTCACCCGCCTGATGGCCATCCGTGAAGCCAACGAAGCACAGATCGCCGAAGGTGCCGACGACAACCGCTTCCCGGTCTACCCGCAGCGCATGGTCGCCGACATCCGTCGCGTGCTGCCGTCCGAAGGCATCGTTGCCCTGGACAACGGCATCTACAAGATCTGGTTCGCCCGTAACTACAAGGCGCACAAGCCGAACACCGTACTGCTGGACAACGCCCTGGCGACCATGGGCGCCGGCCTGCCATCGGCCATGGCTGCGCACCTGGTGCACCCGGACCGCCCGGTGATCTCGGTTTGCGGTGACGGCGGCTTCATGATGAACAGCCAGGAGCTGGAAACTGCGGTACGCTTGGGGATGCACATCACCGTGGTGATCCTGCGTGACGACGGCTACGGCATGATCCGCTGGAAGCAGGCGAACATGGGCTTCACCGATTTCGGCCTGGACTACGGCAACCCGGACTTCGTCAAGTACGCCGAAGCCTACGGTGCCAACGGCCACCGCGTGGAAAGCGCCGAAGGCCTGCTGCCGCTGCTCGAGCACTGCATCAAGACCCCGGGCGTGCACGTGATCGACTGCCCGGTCGATTACAGCGAGAACGACCGCATCCTCAACAGCGAGCTGCGTGAGCGCGCGCTGGCGGTGTAAGGCCTGACAGGTACGGCGCCACCTCAAGGCTGGCGCCGATCCCTTTCAGGTGCGGCCTTGTGTCGCGATGGGCCGCAAAGCGGCCCCAATGACGCTAAGGTCTTATCCCGCACCTGGCCCCACCGGTAATCAAGAATGACCCGCCCGCTGTTTGTTTCCATCGATGGGCCCAAGGGCACCGGCAAAACCACACTTCTGGAAGCCGTTACCAAGGCGCTTAGGGCTGACCACAAGAAAGTGATCCGGCTTTGCGAGAAAAAAAGCGACCCCTACCGGGGGGAAACCATGGCCCTCGTCAACCAACTGGCCAGAAACCCCTCCCGGGACCTGGAGCTGAGGGTATGCGAGCGCTTTGCCGAAAGCCGTGCCTGGATTTCCCGGCACGTGCTCCCCAGGCAGCCAGCGGGCAGTATCATCCTGATCGATCGCTGGTACCCGTCTGATGCCGCATTTCGCCGTACCGTGCCGTTCGACGAGATCCTGCGCCTGAACATCGAGCGATATGTGCAAGTGCCCGATTTGCACGTAGGCGTTGTCACGGCCCCCGACACCTCGTGGGCAAGGGCCGCGGCACGAACGCGTGGGTTGGGCAGTACGGTAATCCATAGCCTGGACGAGCAGGTTGCCTGTACCGAGGCGTTCGAGCGTGCGATTGCGGATTACGGCTGGGTTCTATGCCGTAATGAAGGGGCCATCGAGGATGCAACAAGGCAGGTCGTGGCCGAAATCGATAGCGTGCTTCGACCACGTCATCGACCGTGATGCTATCTCCGATGGCACAGTGGAGCAGTGCCGGTTACTGCGTCATGGGCATATCCATCATTGACGACTGCTGATCCATCATCTTCATCATCATGTCCATCATTCCGTGATCCATACCCATGCCACCCTTGGCTCCTGACATTCCCATGCCCGAGCCCATGCAGCCAGCGGCATGGTGCTTGCTCATCATGGCCATGCTTTCCTTCATTGTCTGCATACCCTCGTGCATGGCGGCTTGCCGCTCGGCGGGGGTCTTCGCTGCGGCGGCTTTGTCATGAGCAACCTGCATCTTGTGCATTTGTTCGCTCATCGCCTTGTTCATGGCCGAATCGGAGGGTGTACTGGCGGCTGGCGCGCTGGTAGTGGCATCGCCAGCGTTTTGCTTTTCATCGGCATGCGCCATGAGTGCACTACCGGCCAGAACAACAGCAAGCATCAATTTCAATTGCGATTGCATGGTGAACTCCACGTATCCGGATATAGATGGCGTGCCGCAAAGGCCTTGGTATGCCTGGACGTTTTAAGTGTAGGCAGCCAGTTGGTCGCTGGTTTGACTTGAATCAGGCAAGTGGTCCATCCGGTTCTCACATATTCTGTGCCTCGTCAGTACATAGTCAGCCCAAGCCACATTGTCCCGAGGATGATGATCTGTGCTGGAACGAGATAACGCGCAAACCGGAAACCGCCATTGCTGAGCGCCAGCACACATTTGGTCAGCGTGTTCCCGGTCACGGCCATCATGCCTGGAACCACAACATCGGCTACCTCCAGCCGTCCGGCCTTCACTAGCGAGGCCACCGACGCAGTTGCTGCGTGGGCATCACCCAGCCCGCTGACGAATGCCGCAATGCTGACGCCGTTGTGGCCCAGGTGCTGAAGAAGAAACGCTGAGAACAGGGCGACGCCGGTCAGGGCAAGCGTGATTATCAGTGCGGTCCAGAGACTGAAGGCACCGTTACCCTGATGTGCCGCGGAACCGCCAGAAGCGGCACGCCAAGGTGCCAGCAGTAATATTCCGTAAACCACCGTGACCAATGCGCCAAGCCCGATCGATATCACGAAAGGGCTCAGCAGGTGCCGGTCGATGATAGTCAGCACCAAAGCGAATTGCGTAATGCTGGCAAGGTTGGACAGCACCGCCGCTGCTGCGAAGGATCTGACTGCAAGTTTTTGTTGCCGCGCTTCACGGGCCAGCAGCGCAATGGTGGCCGTGCCTGAGGCAAAGCCTGACGCTATTGCGCTCAAAGGCAAGCCATATCGAGGGCCCATCAGGCGCATGGCGATATGGCCCACTGCACCGACAGCCATCAGCAGGACGACCAACGTGCAGATCGTGCGCGGGTTGAGCACGCTGTAGGGGCCCAGGAACCGGTCCGGCGTCAACGGCAGTACCACGAGTGCAACCGTCAGCAACATCAAGCCATCGCGCAGTTCTTCTTCACTCAGCTGCTGCAGTACGAAGTGATGAAGCTCACGCTGCATGGCCAACAGCACCGTCAGTACCACGCCTACCGCTGTAGCAAGCTCGGGCTCGTTCAGGCTCAGCGCGCCCAGAGTCAGCACCAGCAGCAGAGCGATTTCGCTGGTGACCTCAGGATCTTTGTCGGCATGCTTGCGGTAGTGCATGCAGAGCATCAGTACCAGGCCCAGACTGGCGACCCCGACCAGCATCGGGCCTGCCAGCAACATGCTGACGTAACCCAGCAGGGCGGTGATGGCGAAGGTCCTGAGTCCGGCTGCGGCATGGTCTTCGTTGCGGCCTTTCTTGCGTTCGCGCTCAAGCCCTACCAGCATGCCGATGCCCAGCGCCACGGCGCCGTGTCCGACATTCAGGGTGTCGAGCATGGTGCCTTCAGGCCGCTGCCCCGGCATTCCCTGCACAAGGTCACCAGCGGTTTCAGGTAAATCGGATTTGCCACGCACGATGAAACAGACTGACCAAGAAGCGCGACTTTCAGTTGATCGGGCATTTTCAGGCCTCCTCCGGGCATCGGAGATTGGCAAAGCGCAAACAGCGAATCTTCATGACACCATCGCGCAGATAGCCGGTGCATGCGCTCTTTGTCGCCATGGCGCGCCTGCGAAGCAAGAAATCATTGTCGATATGCCAGTAGCGTGCTCCGTTAGCGGCTAGAAGCCTTGATCCGCATCAAATTCCCGCGCCATCCAGAATGCCGTTTATCTGCGCGGAAGCGGGCAGTTGACAAACATCAAATTTGCAAAAGGTGAGTGGCAGATGCTCCAGGTACGTACCGCAACCGCAGAGGTGTGCCATGGAAAATCCACAAAGACTGCTGCTGTTAGCGTCAGCCCTGATGCGGCGGACTCCGGTCTATGATCGCGCAGCAGCGCTGGCCAAGGCCAAGGGCATGGCGCTGCACATTGTGGCGTTCGATTATCTGGAAGGGCTTGCCACGGCGGGTCTGGTCAATGACCAGGCGCTGGCTGTCATGCGCGAAGGCTATGTACAGCAGCACCGTGACTGGCTGGAGTCCCAGGCGCTGTCGATGCGGTGCAATGGTGTCACGGTCACCACGGAAGTGGTGTGGGTGCAGCATCCACTGGACGAGATCCTCGCGCACTTGCGCGAGCAGCCTTTCGCAATGCTGATCAAGGAGCTCGAGCATGAGCCCTGGTGGATGCGCGCCATGTTCACGTCACTGGATGTTCAGCTACTGCGCGATACACGCATCCCGTTGCACCTGGTACACAACGCCAGCCATGCGCTGCCGCGAAAGATCCTTGCAGCCGTGGACCTGTCCAGGCCTGAAGATCAGTATGAGGGCTTCAACGACCAGATCATCAGTGAAGCGCTGAAGTTGGCATTGCAATGCAATGCCCAGATCGAATTGCTATATGCCTATGACCTGGGGTCGATGTATCTGGACGCTGGCGGCAGCCGGGAACACTCGTTCCTGTTCGACTCGAATTCCGCCCGAACCCTTCATGAGGCCCAGAGCGAAGCTTTCCAGTCGCTTGCCGAGCGCAATGGCATCGCCGCCGAACACCGCCACATGCGAATAGGCGATCCAGCCAAGACCCTGGCGGTGTTCATGGATAACAATGATATCGATGTGCTGGTCATGGGCAGTTATCACCACCATGGCATCGGCTGGTTTATCGGCAGCACGGCGGAACGGGTGATGCATCGTCTGTCCAGCAGCGTACTGGTTATTTCACCGGAGCATTCCCAAGGCTGATCTGGCTGTACGTGCTCGGTCACCTGCATGGATCGTGGTCGTGATCCCGGTTGCGCCACCGGAAACCCTGGACGTGATGCACCGCGAAGTGGATGAACTGGTGTGCCCGCTGGTACCGGAGCGGAAATACAGTTTCGTTCCATGCCCTTGCACTGACTTGACAGTTGTCAATTGCTCGGCTGGCAGCTGCTTTTCGCTGTCAAACTGAGGAAAAGAACGGTCCGTACAGGCCCTGGCCGCTTGTTGTATTGGCGTGCCTGCGGTATTGACCACAATCAGTCAGCATTTGAGATGGCTCAGAAGGTACTGCAGGGTCTCGCGCTGCCACGGATTATGCGGGCAGCCATTGACCATCAGGTCGTATTCACAGCGATTGGCATAAGCGCTGAGCAGGTGACATTACCCTTCGTCGGTAGCCCGGAAAACACTGAGCGTAGCGGCTAATTTTGAATTAATGGTCGCATGAAAAAAACCTGAGGCGTCACCATGTCAGGCCCTGTAGATATGGGGGCAAGGCCCCATGTGAAGTGCCTTGCGTGTTCGTTGAGCCGCCTTTGCTTGCCCGCTAGCCTCAGTGCTGACGAAGTGGACCAGCTGGAACGTATCGTGCGCCGTAACCGTCCGTTGAAGAAGGGCGCCTATCTGTTCAAGGCCGATGAGCCCATGGAGCATGTATTTGCCCTGCGCTCGGGGGCCATCAAGAACTTCCTGCTTGATGCCGAGGGCAACGAGCGGGTCACTGGCTTCGTCCTGCCGGGTGAGATGCTGGGGCTGGACGCTATCGGTGCGAGTCATTATCGAAGCTACGCGCTGGCGCTTGAAGTTTCTCTGGTCTGCTCCATCCGGCTGGATCAGCTGGTTGATCTGTCAGGGCAGATCCCTGGCTTACGCTACCAGCTACTGCATATGCTGAGCCTGGGCATCCAGGGCAAGGATGAACACCTGCGGTGCTGCCATGGGCGGGCCGATCAACGGTTGTCGATATTCCTGTTGGGTATGTCGGCGCGCTACCATGACCGCGGATTGAGGGCTGATGTTTTCAATCTGCCCATGTCCCGTAGCGATATCGCAAACTACCTGGACCTCACTCAGGAAACCGTCAGCCGGTTGTTCACCCGGTTCATCGAGGCAGGGTTCATGCAATGCGCAGGGCGCGAGGTACGAATTGTCGACCAACAAGGGCTGCTCAACCTCAGCCGGCTGGAGGAACCCATTTAAGCGCCACGAGCACCCTGTCATAGCGCGTTGCACAAGCCCACCCAATGGCGACTGGGTACTCCAGGCAGGGTAGGGCTCATGGTCTGTTCGCAGCCGGATGCGCTGTGGCTGCGATGGAACTTCACGTGTCCGCCAAACGATTGAACCACCGCTATTTGGCTTTCCAGTACTTCTGCATTTCCAGGAACAGGAACGAAGCTGTCCAGGTGATCAGCACCAGGCCGGTCAATGCCTGCAGGCCAGTGAGGTATTTGAGGTGCCCGGTAGGGGCGATGTCGCCGAAGCCGATGGTGGTGTAGGTGGTGAAGGAAAAGTACACGCAATCCAGGAAGCTGCCATCGAAATTGCCACTGAGCGTGCCCCAGCCATCAGCGTGAGCCATCAGGTAATAGGCCAAGGCAAAACACCAGACCTCCAGGGCATGGGCCAGCAGCGCGCCGAACACACCCGCGACTATTCGGAATCGGCTCCACAATTTCAGCTGCGGTAGCCAGTCATTCAGACGCAGCAAGCATTCGTAGTGAATGATTACCACCAGTATGACCACCAGCATGTTGATCAATGTGACGATGAGCATGGTCGCTATCCTGATCAGGAGCGGAGCGTCATTTGGCTGTGTCGAGTAGCGGGTAGGTGACAGGTTCCTTGACCAGCGGCAGCAGCGCCGGGAATTCTTCGGGGGTGATGGTCTCCTTGGCCAGTAACAGGCGTGCTCCGGCGTCGAGATCTGCCCGGCGCTGTTCGAGCAACACCCGGGCACGGCTGTAGGCCTCTTCCAGCAAGCCACGAATGCCCAGGTCGATCTCCCGTGCGGTCTGTTCAGAATAGTCCTTGCGCTCCTGGCGCAACACTGACTCGCCCAGATAACCGGCCTGCTGCCGCTCCAGCACCGCCTGGCCCAGCTCCGCGCTCATGCCGAAGCGCGTGATCAGCTGCCGGGCTATGTCAGTGGCGCGCCCCAGGTCGTCGGCGGCACCGGTCGAGACCTGGCCGAATGCCAGGTTTTCGGCAGCGCGCCCGGCCATCATCACGACGATACGGTCACGGAGCATCTGTGCGCTGATCAGGAAACGGTCATCGGTGGGCCGTTGCAGGGTATAACCCAGCGAGCCAGCGGCGCGGGGGATGATCGAGACTTTGTGCACCGGGTCCATCGCTGGCAGGCTGCTCGCCGCCAAGGCGTGCCCCATTTCATGGTACGCGACCACTTGACGTTCATCGTCGCGCAGCACGTTGCCCTTGCGTTCCACACCCGCGACCAGGCGCTCGACGGCAGCAGTGAAGTCCTGCAGTTCGACCCACTGGCTGGCACGCCGCGTGGCGATGATGGCCGCTTCGTTCACCAGGTTAGCCAGGTCTGCACCGGTCAGGCCTGGCGTGATTTCGGCAATGCGCTCGCAGTCCAGGTCGTTCTTGTAGACGATCTTGTGCAAGTGCACCTTGAGAATCGCCAGGCGACCTTTGCGGTCGGGCCTGTCGATGAGAATCTGCCGATCGAACCGTCCTGCGCGCAGCAGCGCCGGGTCCAACACTTCGGGGCGGTTGGTTGCCGCCAGCAGCACGACGCCTTCGCGCGCGTCAAAGCCATCCAGTTCGGCCAGCAGTTGATTGAGCGTTTGCTCCTTCTCATCATTGCCGCCAAGGCTGCCAAGCCCACGCATCTTGCCCAAGGCGTCCAGCTCATCGATGAAGATGATGCAAGGCGCCGCCTGGCGTGCCTGGTCGAAAAGATCGCGAACCCGCGCAGCGCCCACGCCCACGAACATCTCGACGAACTCCGACCCGGAAATGGAAAAGAACGGGACCGCCGCTTCGCCAGCAATGGCCTTGGCGACCAAGGTCTTGCCGGTACCGGGAGGACCGACCAGCAACGTACCCTTGGGCACGTGAGCGCCAAGGCGGGCATACCACGCCTTGTTCTTCAGGAAGGCGACGATCTCGGTCAGCTCATCCTTGACGTCGTCTATACCGGCAACATCGGCAAAGGTCACCTTGATATCGCGCTCGACATAGACGCGGGCGCGTGACTTGCCTACACCCATCAGCCCGCCCAGGCCCTGTTTTTCACCAAGCCCATGGAACAGGAAGTACCACAAAACAAGCATCATCAGCAGTGGCATGAACCAGCCCACCGTGGTGGCCAGCGCGCTGTCCTCGGCGACGCCGGTAAACACCGCCCCCGATCGCCCCAGCTGCTCGCTGAGCACCGGGTCGATACGCACCGTGGAAAACAGCGAATGTCCATCGATGGGTTCCTGCAGCCTGCCCAGGATGCGGTCGTGCTCGATGCGCAGGTCGTTGACTTTCTGCTGTTCCAGCAGCTGTAAAAACTGACTGTAAGGAATGGCCTGCACCGCCGGCCGGTTGAACAGGCCGAGTTGAACTGCGGCCAGCACCGACAGCCCGATGGCCAGGAAATAGAATTTCCATGGCTGACCCTTGTTCATGGTCATCCCTCCTCTGGGCTGAGTACCAGGTTGCGCAGTTCCAGGTCGCTCATGATGAGCTCCAGCATCAGATCCAGTAGTGGGTTGGAATGCCTTGAGCCCTTTTTCTACGCTCCAGCGTTGTTGGGCGATTGACAAAGGTCAAGGTGACGCGCTGACAGATACCTCATGAGATTGATAAATGTCAGGCTGCCGCGGGCGGTGCTGTCGATACTCAGGATGTCTTGGGCACGCGAAAGGGCATCTACATGCAACGCTATCTGCTTGTCGGATTGACGAGCCTGCTGCTGGCATCCTCCCTGGGATGTACGCGTTGGCCTGCCGAGGAATACGATGCACGTCTGGAGTCGGCTGAAAACAACGCGGCGACCGCCAGGCTGCGAGCCGACCAGGTCTGCTACCGGATCGATCTGGTCGAGCAGACCGCCAACGAGGCGCTGCGCAGGGCTACCCAGGCCGAGGACCAGATCCAGCAGTTGCTCCGCCAGGCCAAGCACAAGTAGCCGCCATGTCACGTCGATGGCTAGACCCGGTCCTGTTGCTGGTGTGCGTTCTGGCCTTGCTGGCCGGTGGGCTGGCCTATGCGGCGCAACAGCCCGCCTGGGCCTCTGTGATCTGGGCCGGTGGCAGCGCGATCATGGCAGTGGTGCTGGCGGTGGAGATGACTCAGCGCCTGGCCAGACGCGAGGCGGGCATCGATCTGATCGCGCTGATGTCTATCGGCGCAGCCTTGGCTCTGGAGCAGATGCTGGTGGGGGCGGTGGTCGCACTCATGCTTGCCACCGGCCGTGCGTTGGAGGTGCTCAGTTTGCGTCATGCCGAGCGCGAGTTGCGCGCACTGATCGACAGGGCTCCCCAATGGGCCTGGGTTCAGGAGCACGACAGGCTGCGAGAGGTGCCCGTGAGCGAAGTCCGGCCTGGCCAGGTCGTGCTGGTACGACTTGGTGAAGTGGTACCGGTGGACGGACGCCTGCAGACGGAACAGGCGACCCTCGACGAGGCCGCGTTGACTGGCGAATCGTTACCCGTCACCCGCCATGCTGGCGAGTCCGTGCCCAGCGGTGTGATCAACGCGGGCGCGCCGTTGCTGTTGCTGGCCACGCACACCGCCGCGCAGAGCACCTACGCCGGCATCGTGCGTCTGGCCGAAACAGCACGCCAGTCACGAGCACCCTTCGTGCGCTTGGCCGACCGTTACGCGCTGGCGCTCATTCCGCTGACGCTGTTCATCGCCGCGCTGGCTTGGTGGGCCAGTGGCGATGTGCAACGGGTGCTGGCTGTGCTGGTGGTTGCCACGCCTTGCCCACTGATACTGGCAGTACCGATAGCCATTCTGTCAGGTATTTCCAGAGCCGCGCGGCGCAACATCCTGGTGCGCGATGGCGAGGTGCTGGAAGCGCTGGCCGGGATCCGTCATGTGTTCCTCGACAAGACCGGCACCCTGACCAGCGGCCATGCCCAGTTGCAATCGATCGAGGTCAAAGGAGAGGGGACGCCTTTGCAGATCTTGCAACTGGCCGCGTCGTTGGCCCAGGCATCCACCCATCCGATTGCCCAGGCGATTGTTCACGCTGCACGCCTGCGCAATCTGGCGCTGACACCTGCACAACAGGTACAGGAAAGCCCTGGCCTGGGGCTTGCCGGCAATGTGCAGGGCAAGGCCGTCCGCTTGGGGGCCCTGGCTTACGTGCGCAATGGCACAGACGATGGCAGCTGGGCTCAGGCGCGTTTACAACAACTGGACTACCTGGCCAACAGTGGCAGTTTCGTGGCGGTCGACGGTGCGTTGAAAGCTGTGCTGCGGCTTGCCGACGACCTGCGTCGGGAAACACCCCAGACCTTGCGTCTGCTACGTGCCCGCGGCATCGACAAGATTGTCATGCTGACCGGAGATCGCCCGGAAACGGCCGAGATGATTGCTCTGACAGCGGGCATCGACGAACTTCGTTCAGGGCTTTCTGCGCAGGACAAAGTTCGCCTGGTCCAGCAAGGCTGCCGCAGTGCACCGACGCTGATGGTCGGTGATGGCATCAACGATGCGCCGGCGTTGGCTGCAGCCGATGTTGGCGTTGCCATGGGTGCCACTGGTGTGACTGCCTCGGCGCAGGCCGCCGGTGTGGTCTTGCTGGTCGACAGGCTCGATCGGTTGGTCGAGGTACTGGATATCGCCCGGCATGCCGTGCATATCGCCCGGCAGGGGGTATGGGTGGGCATGAGCCTGTCATTGCTGGCTATGCTGGTCGCCGCAGCCGGTTACCTGCCAGCATTGATGGGGGCGGTGCTGCAGGAAGGTATCGACCTGTTGATCATCATCAACGCCTTGCGCGCGCTTGGTCCCTTGGCGAACCGACGGCACAACGTGCTCTCCGTGGAAGACCTGAACCGGATGCAGGATGAGCATCGGGAACTCGACGGGCTGCTGACGCAGCTTAGCCAGATGGCTTGCGACTTCGCCAGGCGCCCTGTCGTGCAGGCTCGGGCCGACCTGCGCGAGCTGGTCGGTGCGCTGCACGACCTACTGGAGCGGCACGAGCGCGACGACGAACGCCGCTTGTATCCGGCGTTGAGCCGTTTCATTCCCGGCGAAGATCCACTGTCTGCAATGAGCCATACCCATCGGGAAATCTTTCGGCTCATCCATCTGCTGTCGTGCATGAGCCGGGATTTCAGCCGGGCGGCCGACAGCCCGAGCGCCGACGATATCCAGCACCAACTCATCCGTCTGGATACTCTGGCCAAGCTGCACTTTGACCAGGAAGAAGCCTTGTATCGATATCTGGATCGCCGCTGAGCAGCGCTTCAGCTGCCCTGATGGGTTGACAAAAATCAAGCATCAGGGGGGTGGAAGCGAGATGCTGGCAGCATCCGCGATCAGTCCTGACCTGCATGGGAGGCGACGTCATGCCCCACAGCAAAATCCTGTTCCGTTCCGCCGCGCGGGAAAAAATTCTAAGTGGTGCCACTCAGCTTGCCGATGCCGTACGCGTCACCTTGGGGCCAAAATCCAAATCGGTGCTGATGCAGAGTAGTTGGGGGAGGCCGACCGTCTGCAACGATGGGGTGACCATCGCCAAGCGGGTCGATCTGCAGGACCCGGAGGAAAACCTCGGCGCCCAGATGTTGCGCCAGGCGGCCGAGCGTACCGGGGAGGCGGTGGGCGATGGCACCAGCACCGCGACTATCCTGGCCCACGCGATCCTGGCCGATGGTGTACGTAATGTGGTGGCAGGGGCCAGTGCCATTGACCTGAAACGTGGCCTGGACAAGGGGCTGGCATTGGTCATGAAATCGCTGCTGGCGCAATCACGCCAGGTCAGCACGCTCAAGGAAAAGGCCCAGGTGGCGACCTTGTCGGCGCATAACGACCCGTTGATCGGTCAGTTGGTCGCTGATGCCCTGGAGAAGGTCGGGGTCGAGGGCGTGGTCAGCGTGGAGGAATCCAAAACCACCGAGACCGTGGTCGACATCATGGATGGCATGCGCTTTGACCGAGGTTATGTGTCTCCTTACTTTGTGACTGATACCGAAAAGATGCAGGTAGAACTGACCGATGCTTGTGTCTTGCTTTGCGACCACAAGATAGGCGCACTCAATGACTTGCTGCCCTTGCTGGAGCAAGTGGCGAAAAGCGGCCAGCCGCTGGTGGTGATCGCCGAGGACATTGACGGCGAGGCGCTGACCACGTTGGTGGTCAACCAGATTCGCGGGGTTCTGCGAGCAGTGGCGGTGAAGGCTCCCGGCTATGGCGATCGGCGCAAGGAAATGCTGCAGGACATCGCCGTGCTCACGGGGGCGACCCTGGTTTCAGCGGAGCTTGGCGTCAATCTCGATACGCTGCAGTTGTCCCAGCTGGGCCAGGTGCACCGTGCGGTGGTGTTGAAAGACAGCACGGCGCTGATCGGGGGCAAGGGAACCCAGCAAGCCGTGGCGGCACGGATCGCGCAAATCCGGGTTCAGATCGAGGCCTGCACCAGCGATTATGACCGGGAAAAACTTCATGAGCGCCTGGCAAGGCTTGCTGGCGGCGTGGCAGTGATACGTGTGGGCGCACCCAGCGAAACGGAGATGAAGGCGCGCAAGGATGCGTTGGATGACGCCTTGGCCGCCACCCGTGCGGCTATTGCCGAAGGCATAGTGCCAGGCGGTGGTCTGGCCTTGCTCGAGGCCGTGCCTGCGCTGCTCGCCGAAGAGGCAGGTAGTGAAGGCGATACGCGCACTGGCCTGCAAATACTGCGGCGGGCGCTGGAGGCTCCAGCGCGAATGATCGCCGAAAATTCCGCAGTCGACGCGGGCGTGGTGGTGGCACGCATGCTCGCCGAATCGGGCAGTATCGGTTTCGATGCCGCGGCCAACGCCTACGTGGACCTGTATGAAGCCGGGATTATCGACCCCACCAAAGTGGTGCGCATCGCACTCGAGAACGCCGTGTCGGTCGCCAGTATCCTGCTGCTGACCGAGGCAACCATGACCGACATCCCCGAAAAGACACCGCCTTTGATGCAACCCCCCTCGCCTGAGTGATCAGGCGAACCGACCGTTGGAGGCAACCATGAGCCACTATCAACGCCTGCTGCTGATCCTGCATCCGGCATTGCGTCAGTCCAGTGCTTTGGAGCAAGCTGCCGCCCTGGCCAGGTCAAGTTCGGCCAGCCTGCATATCGTCGGCCTGCTGGAGTCGCTGGATAAACTCAGGTTCCTGGAGACAGGTGATCGTCTAGCGGAGCGGCAGGCCTACCTGCAATCCCAGCAGCAACAGCTTGAAAGCCAGGCGCAAGCGCTACGCGCTTCGGGCATGCAAGTAACGAGCGAAGTTGCCTGGAGTAGCGATCTGCAGGCAGATATTCTGGAGCATGCGCTGGAAATGCAACCGGATCTGTTACTCAAGCAGGTCGATCACGAGCCGGTACTCAAGCGAGCTTTCTTTACCCCATTGGACTGGAAGCTGCTGCGCCATTGCCCGATCCCGGTCTATCTATTGGGGGCTGCCAGGCCCGCTATGCCACGGCAGATAGTGGCGGCAGTGGACGTAGCGGATTCGTCACCTGAGGGCGAGGCGCGCAATGACAGCATTGTCCAGCAGGCCAACGCCTTGGCCGTGCAGACTGGAGCGCAACTGGATCTGCTGCATGCCTGTGACCTGACGATGGCCTACATGGGCGATATGGGCTACTCCATGTGGGCAGTCGGCGATGTTGGCGAACAGTTGCGGCAGACCCTCGAGGCTGACTTCACGGCGCTGGCCGACCGTTATGGTGCCCCGGCCGAACGCCGCCACTTCGTCCTGGGCCGCCCGGTCACCGTGCTCAGCGAGTACGTGGAGACTCACCCTGTGGACGTCATTGTCATGGGCAGGCCTTTTGCAAAGGGGCTGGACCGGCTGTTTGGCAGCACCACCGAGCACGTTTTGTACCAGCTATCCTGCAATATTCTGGCCGTGTAGGGCCCTGGGCTGACGAAGTGCGCGATTCGCTGCAGTTGCCGTTCGATGAGCTGGCCGATGCCCACGGCATCCCCCGGGATAATCTTGAATTTATTCTGTTTGTGTTGAAACTTCATCGTTCTCTATTCCTGTTGCAGGGAGAAACACGATGGCAATTGATTTGCTGGCCTTCACGCCATGGTCCGCTCTGGCCGGTGGTGCGTTGATCGGGCTGGGGGCTGGTTTGTTCGCGGTGATGAACGGCCGTATTGCGGGAATCAGTGGATTGCTTGGTTCGATGTTGCAGCGAGGCGGGGAAGGGCGCAGAGAAAAGCTGGCCTTTCTCTTGGGATTGCTGGCAGCACCGCTGTTGTGGGGGATATTTGCCACGCTGCCGTCCCCCCGCTTCACCACGGCATCTGGGACCCTCATCATGGCAGGGCTGTTGGTAGGCCTCGGCACGCGCTACGGCAGCGGTTGCACCAGCGGCCACGGCGTTTGCGGCCTTTCTCGCCTGTCACCACGTTCGGCCGTGGCAACGCTGTGCTTCATGGCAACCGGTTTTGCCACGGTGTATGTCGTCCGACACCTTGTACAAGGGGGCTGACATGCCTGTCATCAGTGGGTTTATCGCCGGGGTGCTGTTCGGCGTTGGGTTATTGCTGGCGGGGATGGCCGACCCTTCCAAGGTGCTCGGTTTCCTCGACATTGCCGGAGAGTGGGACCCTTCGCTGGGGCTGGTGATGATCGGGGCCATTGCTACGGTTTGGTTGCCGATGCGCTGGGCGCGCCGACATTCAACGGCATTGCTGGGTGGGGTGATGCAGTTGCCCGAGCGACGCGATGTGGATCGCCGTCTTATTGGTGGCAGCCTGGTATTCGGCGTTGGCTGGGGGCTTGCGGGTATCTGCCCGGGGCCGGCACTGGTTCTGCTGCCTGCCGGTTACTGGCAGGCCTGGCTGTTCGTCGCTGCGATGCTGGTAGGCATGACATTGTTCCAGTGGATTCAGACACGCCGTGACACCTGACTCCGGGATTGTCTGAATAAACCGCTGTATGTACGTACCCTGGTGGGTTGCTGCATCATGCCTGGCCATTTACCGCTCAAGGAAACAGCGATGATCAAGCCCGGCGATACACTGCCCGACGTAACGCTTTACGAGTACAGCAACGGAGAGGGCGCCTGCGCGATCGGCCCGAACGCGTTTTCCCTGCACGAACGCTGCAAACAGAAAAAGGTAGTGATTTTCGGCTTGCCAGGTGCCTTCACGCCTACCTGTTCGGAGCGGCATGTACCAGGTTACGTGGCTGCGGCACAGGACCTGTTCGCTGCCGGGGTTGCCGAAATTCTCTGTGTTTCAGTCAATGATGCATTCGTCATGAATGCCTGGGGCGTGAGCCTGCAGGTGGGCGAGGAGGTCAGGATGATTGCCGATGGCAACGGTGAATTCAGCGAGGCGCTGGGTCTGTTGCAGGACCTCTCTGCGCGCGGCATGGGCCGACGTTCGCAACGCTATGCCATGTTGGTCGACGATCTGGTGGTCAAGCACATTGCGGTCGAAGCACCCGGCAAGTTCGAGTGCAGCGATGCCGCAAGCATGTTGGCATTGCTGCGTTAGTTCCTGAGCCCTGAAGGCATGCGCGGTTCCGGTGGGAGATTGCGCAAGCGATCCTCGTACCCTGTGGGAGCGGCTTTAGCCGCGAAGACTCCAACGCGGTGCATGGCACCGGCTGCGCCGGTGTTCGCGGGCACGCCCACTCCCACAAGGAACGCGCGGGGTAACGGCTACGCAGCAAAGTCGGTAGAGAGGGACAGGTCCCGCCACTGGGCCAGCTCTTGCTCCACTGCGCTGTTCTTGGCCTCGATGCGCGCGACGGCATCGCTGCCCAGCGCCAGGCGCAGTGGCGGGTTCGCTGCATTGGCCACGGCCAGCAGGGCTTCAGCCAGCTTTGCAGGGTTGCCCGGCTGGGCATGGTTGGCCGCCTCGGCGTAGTGGCGCATGACACCGACGGTGGCCGCGTAGTCAGGCAGCTCAAGGGCCGTCTTCACCAACGACTGGTCATCCAGGAAGTCGGTACGGAAGAAGCCCGGCTCGACCACGGTCACCTTGATCCCCAAGGGAGCCAGTTCCTGGTGCAGCGCTTCGCTGATGCCTTCGACAGCGAACTTGGTCGAACCATACACGCCCCAGCCCATGTAGGCCTGGTAGCCGCCGAGCGACGAGATGTTGATCACGTGGCCACTGCGTTGGCGACGCATGTGAGGCAATACCGCACGGGTTACATTGAGCAGCCCGAAAACGTTGGTGGCGAACAACCGTTCGGTTTCGCTGGCGCTGGTTTCTTCTACCGCACCGAGCACGCCATACCCGGCATTGTTGACCAGCACGTCGATTTGCCCGAAATGCCTGATGCCAGCTGCGACCGCTGCATGGGCGTCCTCTTCGCGGGTCACATCCAGGCGCACGGCCAGCAGGTTCGGGTGCTGGCCAAGACGAGCCTGGATGTCCTCCGGGTTACGCGCCGTTGCAATGACGGCGTCACCCGCTGCCAGGGCCTGTTGGGTGATCAGGGTGCCGAAACCGCGGGAAGCGCCAGTAATGAGCCAGGTACGCATGTCAACTCCTCCTGTATCCGACCCTGCACCATGCGGGCCTTCTTGATGAGTTGAACGAACTTTAAAATCTGTGGATTGCTGTGATAATCCCATGAATATCACATGGTCCTTTGAGTGAATTTCAGCAATGAAACCAACCAGCACCGCAGACCTGTCTCTGTTCCTGTGCATTGCCCGCCACCTGAATTTCAGCCGCGCGGCGGTCGAGCTGGGCCTTACGCCTTCGGCCTTGAGCCATGCGCTGCGGGCCCTGGAAACCCGCCTGGATGTTCGCCTGTTCAACCGCACCACGCGTAGTGTGGCGCTTACCGAGGCAGGGGAGCGTCTTTATCAGAGGCTGCAACCGGCCTTTCGTGACATCGCCGACGCGCTGGAGGACCTCAACAACTTCCGCGACAAACCGTCGGGCAACCTGCGCATTACCGCCGGGCGCGCCGCAGTGGAACTCGCGCTGCTGCCCCTGGCCAATCGTTTTCTGGCGGCGTATCCGGATATACGCCTGGAAATCGTCAGTGACGATGCGTTGGTGGACATGGTGGGCACCGGCTTTGATGCCGGCGTGCGCCTGGGGGAGCGGCTCCAGGCGGATATGGTTTCGCTACCCATCGGCCCTAACCTTCGTTCGGTCGTGGTAGCGGCGCCTGCGTTCTTCGATCGGCATCCTGTTCCACAGCACCCGCAAGACTTGAAGCAACTGCCTTGTATCGGGCACCGCTTTCCTGGTGGCGCACTTTATCGATGGGAGTTCGAGCGCGGGGGCGTGCAGCTGGAGGTCGATGTCCAGGGGCCCTTGGTATTGAGTGATGTCAGCCTGATGCTGACGCCTGCCTTGCAAGGGGTCGGCCTGGCTTATGTGTTCGAAGACATGGTCAAGGAACACCTGGAGCGTGGCCATTTGCAGCAGGTGCTGGGGGACTGGTGTCACTACTACCCGGGGCTGTATCTGTACTACCCGAGCCGCCGCCAGGTGCCCGCGGCGTTGAAGGCCTTTATCGAGTTCGTACGGGAGCAGCACTAGCCGGACGTCTGGCTGGTCGCCCGGGCGTGCGACAGGCCGTCATGCACCTTGGCGGTCGATATCGCGGCGCAGTACGACCGAAGTGGTAATGTCATCCACTGATTCGTGGCGTGCCACATTGTCCCGTACCTGGTTGAGGTCATCGATGGTTCGGGTCTCGACTTCGACCACCAGGTCGAGCTGGCCGCTCACCGAGGACACGCGGCGCACACGTGCGTCGGTTGCCAACTGGTCGAGCAGCCCCATGGCCGGGGTGCGATGCAGCGTTACCAGCAGGATCGCGCGGATCACGTTCGCATCGATTTCGCCGATGTCCGCGCGATAACCACGAATGATCCCATTGCGCTCCAGGTTGGATACCCGCTCGGTAGTGGCACTTCTGGAAAGGCCGATCCGGCCAGCCAAGGCCTTCATGGCAATGCGAGCGTCCTTTGAAAGTATTTCCAGAATCTCACGATCTTTTGCGTCCAGGTCGCGCATTGCAACACCTAATCAGCACACCGTTTTTATGCCGGCGAGAACCGGCATTATGCTTGTCGATCACGACGGTATGCAGGGTGTCCGTTTCGGCCGTGCGTGACAAGCTATTGAAAAAACTATTTGCTCGCACGGAACGTGATGACATGACAGACCTATCCCACCCGGCACCTCGGTTTTCGGCAGGCGATGCAGAGGGCCTTGCCCAGGAACTCTTCAACGTCACCGGCATCGCAACACCTCTGGACGGGGAGCGTGATTGCAACTACCGCCTGCGCACCGGCGTTGATGCAGGCTGGATTCTCAAGATCGTCAATGCCAGCGAGCCCAGGGTTGAAAGCGAGTTTCAAACCGCGCTGCTCGACCACCTGGCGGTTCAGGGCGCTCACCTGGGGGTGCCTCACCTGAAGGCAAGTGTTGCCGGCGACTTTCTGCCAACCGTGGCCAGTGCCACTGGTGAAACGCACGCTGTGCGCCTGGTCAGCTGGTTACCCGGGACGCCACTGGCAGAGGCCAAGCGGTCCTTCGAGCTGATGAGGAACTTTGGCCGGGCACTGGGTGAACTCGACCGCGCCCTGCAGGGCTTCATGCATCCGGGTGCAGTTCGGCAGCTGGACTGGGATTTGCGCCATGCCGCAGGAGCCCGTTCACGCCTGCATTTCATCCCCGGTGCGGAGCGTCGGGCGATTGTCGAACGGTTCATCACCCGGTTCGAACAAAGCGTACAACCCAGGCTGGCATCGCTGCGCGCCCAGGTGATCCACAACGACGCCAACGACTGGAACATACTGGTCGACGCCGAAACCAACCGTCAGGTGACCGGCTTCATCGACTTCGGCGATGCAGTGCATACCGTGCTGATTGCCGAAGTGGCGATTGCCAGCGCCTACGCCATTCTGGACATGGACGATCCTGTCGGTGCTGCGGCTGCGTTGGTGGCCGGCTTCCATGAGACGTACCCCCTGCAGCCAGAAGAAATCGATGTGCTGTTCAACCTGATCGCCATGCGCCTGGTCATCAGCGTCACGTTCTCTGCTTCCCGGCATGATCAGACAGCAGACAACCCCTACCTGGCGATCAGTGAGGCACCCGCCTGGCGCCTGCTCGAACAGCTGGATTCGATCAATCCAAGGCTGGCCACCGGCATTCTGCGCAAGGCCTGTGGTTTCGATGCCGTCGAGGGCGCGGGCGCTGTTCGCCGCTGGCTTGCGGATAACCACAAGTCCTTTGCCGACCTGGTGCGACCGTCAGCTGCAATCCTTGGCAAGGTGATTGCCCCATTTGGCGACGCTAACCATGAAATGACCCTTGCTTCGGCCGAACAACGCCCTGCAGATGCGGCCTGCTGGTGGGATGAGTTCTCCGCCGCGCACCAGGTGCCGCTGGCGATCGGGCCGTGGGGCGAGCTGCGTAGCATTTATACCGGTAGCGCCTTCGAGTCACGCTTCATCAAGGGCCAGCGCCGTACACTGCATGTCGGTGTCGACCTGGTGATGGCCGCAGGTACGCCGTTGTACGCCCCCGTCGCCGGCACCGTCAAAAGCGTTGAAGTCGAGCGCGACCCGCTGGGCTATGGCGGGTTGGTGATGATCGAGCACGCGCCACCGGGTTGCCCGGCATTCGTGACTCTATGGGGGCACATGGCCCATGAGGTGCTCAAGCGCTTGAGCGTCGGCGACAGGATCGAAGCCGGCGAGCTGGTTGGCTACATGGGCACGGATCATGAAAACGGCGGATGGATTCCGCACCTGCATCTGCAAATAGTGACCGACACCCAGCTGACGGCGGGCGAAGTCATCGGGGTGGGTGAGCCAGAATACCGCGAAGTCTGGGCCGATTTGTTCCCTGACGCATCGATGCTGGCCGGTATCCCGCCCGAAACCTACCACCAGGAAGGAATGACGAAGGCACAGCTCATCTCCAGGCGTAAAGAGCTGCTGCTGCCTAACCTGTCGATTTCGTACACCGACCCGATCAAGTTCGTGCGTGGCGATGGCGTGTGGCTGATCGACAACTTCGGCCGGGCCTACCTGGACTGCTTCAACAACGTCTGCCACCTGGGCCATAGCCATCCCGACGTGGTAGAAGCCCTGGCGCGCCAGGCTGCGCGGCTCAACACCAACACCCGTTACCTGCACGACAACATCGTCGAGTACGCCGAGCGCCTGACGGGAACCCTCCCTGAGGGCCTGTGCGTTGCGTCCTTTGCCTGTTCGGGCAGTGAAGCCAACAGCCTGATGCTGCGCATGGCACGTAACTACACAGGCCGTGACGAGGCGATCGTACTGGACTGGGCTTACCACGGCACCACCCAGGAGCTGATCGACCTGAGCCCGTACAAGTACAAGCGCAAGGCAGGCAAGGGCAGGGCGGCGCATGTTTACGAGGCAATGGTCCCGGACAGCTACTACGCCCCTGAAGACTGGCCAGCGGCAGAGCATGGCAAGCGCTTTGCCGAGTCCGTGGCCGAGCAACTGCAGGCCATGCGCAAAGCCGGCAAGGCGCCTGGGTTCTTCCTGGCGGAGTCCATCCCGAGCGTGGCGGGGCAGGTGTTCCTTCCCGAGCACTACCTCAAGCAGGTATACGCCATGGTGCGCGCCGAAGGTGGGTTGTGCCTGGCCGATGAGGTTCAGGTCGGCTTCGGCCGCGTGGGTAGCCATTGGTGGGCGTTCGAGACCCAGGGCGTGGTGCCGGATGCCGTGTCCATGGGCAAGCCGATTGGCAACGGCCACCCGATGTCGGCGGTAGTGACCACGCGCGAGGTTGCCGATGCCTTCAACAACGGCATGGAATATTTCAATACCTTCGGCGGCAACCCGGTGTCGTGCGCGGTGGGGCTGGCTGTGCTCGACGCAATCGAACGTGACCAGTTGAAAGAGAATGCCCTGAACGTTGGCAACTACCTGCTCGACGGTTTTCGCAAGCTTCAGCAGCAGTTCGATGTGATTGGTGATGTGCGCGGGCTGGGCCTGTTCCTTGGCATCGTGCTGGTCACTGACCGGCAGTCTAAGGCGCCGGCTACGGCGCTGGCCAGGAGGGTGGCAGACGGTGCCAGGGCGCGTGGCGTGTTGATCGGCACCGAAGGCCCGCATGACAACGTGTTGAAAATGCGGCCGTCAATGATCTTCAGCCGGGCCAATGCGGACTTCCTGCTGGAGGTGCTGAAAGACAGCTTTATCGCGGCGACGCTTGAGCAGGCCTCTGCTGTCGACTGAGCATAGTTGGCCGGGTGGCTCTGGAACTGATCACCACTTCTTCATCGTTGTGGCTTTTCACCAGTTTTTGCGCGCCGGGTATCAGGCGTACGCCACCAGGCAGCACGACGGCGTCGTAAAGATCGCGGTGGGCGCTTGTCACGCACCGGTGCGACCCAGTTGTTCATTGGTCAACACCGCCTCCGGCGCCGCGACGGTAAATGCGTTGGCTCCGGAGCAGCGTGTGCATTGAAAGGTCGTGGAAACAAGGCGATGAATAAGCACGATGACCAGTCGGTCAAAATTAATGAATCTTTTTACGCACGGCTCGCTCCATTAGTCTGAATCGACCAAGGAGAGTCCAATGGCAGGACAGCAGTTGTATGTGATCGAGTATGAGCTTCATGGGGAATTTCGCACCTTCATCATCCGGCTGGAGCGTATGGACAACGCTGAGGCATGGCACTGGGCAAGTTGCGATGCGGGGGTCGGCATCATTCCGCGGTTCGGCCAGCACAAGATAAAGAAGGTGAGCCGGCCGATGGCTGAGCGCTATGGTATCAACAATGTGCGTTGGCGGGCGTCAGGAGAAGGGCCCGAGTTCGTCGCTCCCCCCATTGATGTAAAGAAATTCTCGAATAGCGGTACGGGCAATACCTGAAGCCGGTTGCGCAGTAGGCCTGTCTGCAGTTTCGAGCAGGCTTTCGTTCATGGGTTCGCTTCTCAGGTTTCGAGACACGATCATCCTCGCTTTCAGGAGACAGCGCGTGCCGCGAATCGGGGCGGGCGTATGGGGACGCGTTTGAGGCTGCTGGCACCGTTGCTGATAATCGGGTAGCTGTCGCCCTGGTTGAACGGCCGACAGCTTCACCCGTGCTGGTGTCAGCAATCCTGATCAATCGGCGTTGTAACGTGGGGCAAGCCGATTGCTGGACAGTTGGCCGAACAGGGCTTGCCGGCTTGCCTCGTAGCGCTCGAATGACTGCAGGTCATGCATCGAAGGGATGGAGATCAGTACCTCGTCGTCAAAGTCCTGCAGGGCACCGTCCACCAGGTCCTGGGCCGACATCACGATGCCTGGATCCAGGTTTTCGACCGGCAAGCCGCCGATCTGCCAGAAGTCGGTGGCGGTGGCCCCTGGCAGTACCGCCTGGATCCTGATGCCTTTTTCCGCAAGTTCCTTGTGCAGTGACTGGGTAAAGGCAGTGACGTAGGCCTTGCTGCCACCGTACACACCGTTGAGCAACTCCGGCGCCAGGCTGACAACGGACGAGATGTTGATCAGGGCACCTTGCTTGCGCGCGACAAATCCTGGGATGGCCGCGTAGGTAAGGCGGGTGAGGGCGGTGACGTTGAGGGTGATCATTTCAGCCATGCGCTCGACATCACTTTCCAGCAGGCTGGTGTGAGTGCCTATGCCCGCGTTGTTCACCAGCAGGCTGATGCTGGCGTCCTCACGCAATTTGCGCTCTACCTTGGCCAGATCATCCGTGTTTGCCAGGTCTGCCGGAAATACCTCTACGTTCTGCCGGGTTTCGGTAGTCAGCCGGCTGGCCAGGGTGTTGAGGCGCTCCCGGTTGCGGGCGACCAGCACCAGGTCGTAACCCCGACGTGCCAACCGTTCTGCGTAGATCGAACCGATGCCGGTGGAGGCGCCAGTAATGAGTGCAGTGCCTTTGAATTGCTGCTTCATGATCATGCTCCGTTGTGTGGATGTGGAGCCCATGATGCAGAGGTTCGTACTTGTCTTAAACGACACATATGGTACGTTTTCAGGACATCGAATCATGGAGCTGCAACCATGCACCGGGTCGGCTATCTCATAACCGAAGGTTTCCAGATCATGTCGCTGGCAACGCAGGCTGTGTTCGAGTTCGCGAACATTGCCGCGGGCGAAACGGTTTACAGGATCCAGAATTTTTCCGTCGGGGGCGGCACGGTGCGTTCTTCCCTGGGCATGTACATGGACACGCTGCCGTTGGGGGCTCCTGGTTTGGCGGATACCTGGATGATCACGGGTACTCTGACCCCGCTGACTCCGCCAGGCGATGAAGTGCTGGCCAGCGTTCGAGGCTTTGTCGACGGCGCCCGCCGCATCGCAGGCCTGTGTACCGGCTGTTTCGTGCTGGCCCAGGCCGGCGTGCTGGATAACCGGCGGGCCACGACACACTGGGCTTATGCGAAAAAGCTGCGTGAACTGCACCCGAAGATTGAGGTGGAAGAAGACCGAATCTTCATTGTGGATGGCCAGATCTGGACGTCCGCCGGAATGACCGCCGCCCTGGACATGGCGCTGGGTATGGTGGAGAAAGATCTGGGAACCGAGTTGGCCAGGTCAGTGGCACGAAAGCTGGTGATGCATCAGCGCCGCTCCGGTGGGCAATCGCAGCATTCCGAGCTGCTGACGCTTGCGCCGAAGTCTGATCGGATTCAGAACGCCTTGGATTACGCCCGCAAGCATTTGAATCGCCCATTGAGTGTCGAGGAGCTCGCAGAGTCCGTGCATCTGAGCCCC
This sequence comes from Pseudomonas sp. NPDC096925, assembly GCF_044762545.1. Classification (NCBI taxonomy): domain Bacteria; kingdom Pseudomonadati; phylum Pseudomonadota; class Gammaproteobacteria; order Pseudomonadales; family Pseudomonadaceae; genus Pseudomonas; species Pseudomonas sp. NPDC096925. Next base: position 52,371 of record NZ_JBIWEM010000003.1, read on the forward strand.
CGGCAATTTACCCGTGTATTCACTGCCGAAACAGGTCAGTCGCCCGCCAAGGCCGTGGAGAGCCTGCGTCTTGAGGCTGCCCGTTTGATGATCGAGCAGAGCCGTCACAGCCTGGATGTGGTAGCGAAGGAAACCGGCTTCAGGGACCGCCGGCATATGCGTGAGGTGTTCATTCGTGGCTTCGGTGTCCCGCCTCAAGCCGTACGAAGAGATGCCCGGCGGGTGGTATCGGCCGGATAGGGCTGACAAGGCCCTGTTCGGGGCGATCGGTGATCGCCCCTTTTGCGGTTCAGGGGCGGTCCTTGAGGGTTTCGAAGGCTTTGACGCTTTTGATCAGGCTTTTGGTGCTGGCGGAACCGGCACTGTTGAACAGGAAAGAGAAGTCCGAGGCCAACGAAGGGCTGCCGGCAATCGTCGCGTACTGATGGCACTGGTTGCAGTCATCACCCTGTACGTAAGTCTCCATGGTGGTGTTGGCCACCGGCACGTTGCCCTGGCTGATGAATGGCCCGTACGACAGCGGCACTTGCGCGTTGGCGCCCGGTTCCGGGCTGGGCGGATTGGGGGCGAGGGTCCAGAGTACGTTGATCAGCTTGTAGTACTGGAACACCGACTGGCCTTGGCTGTGCTGCGCGAAGTTGGCTTGCACCGCGCTGTTGAGGGCCTGCAGGTCGCTGGGTAGGGGGTGTTCGCGGGTGGTCTGTACCGGCTGGTCGCGTGGGAAGAGATCGGTGCATTGCTTATCGGGATGGTGTTGCTTGCACTGGATACGGGCTTGGTTCGGTGTGCACTCGGGGCCACTGCCACAGTCAGGGTTGTTGAAGGCAAAACCGTTCGGTGGGGTTTGTTGCGGCGGGGCCTGGGCCGGTTCAGGCACGTTGTCGACCTGCTCGAAAGTGGTCCAGATGAAGTTGGGCGAAGCCTGGGTCTTGTTGATGATATGCAGGCCCACCAGCCCCACCACTTCCTGGGTGCAGTTCAGGGTATCGGGGCGTTTGAGCCAGGCGACGGTGGTCAGGTAGCGCCCGAACAGTTCGGGTTTGCCGGTCAGCACCCGCCAGGCGGCCTTGAGCTCGATCGCGCCCAGCTGCTCCTGCGGGACAGGGGACGGAGGCAGCGAGCGCATCGGTTCGCCGATTGGCAGCGACAGCCCCTCCGGTGTCTTGCCGTCCTGGTTTTGCGCCACCTTCAACTGGTTGGCGGCGTCGTAGAGCCCCTTGTCGACGATGTAGTCGAACTCGGCCTTGCCTACCTTGCGCTCAAAAAACACCAGGTTGCCAGACTGGTCCGTCAACCAGCCGCCGGACGCTTCCATGACCGGGTCGGGAATGGACGCGAGTGTTCCGGTAGACAGGTGGAATCGGTGCAAGGCATTGATCGCGCCTTCGGAGGTGGCGTTCATGAACTTGCGTGCGCCTACCTTGAGTGACTTGAGGCTACCCTGAGTGCTGCAACCGGACGGCACCAGGGTTTGTACGCCCCAGCCAGTGGGCGTGGGCGCGCCGGGCAGGAAGATGTCATTGGCGTCCTTGTAGCTGGCCCATACCGGGGCCACGCTCATGGGTTGGCCCGGTGCGGAGGGGACACCGAACTGCGCCAGCGTGCTGTTCATGTCGGGTTCGCCCGCCAGGCTGGCGGTGGCCGGCCAGCCGGGGTTCACCGGCCAGTTCAAGGCAATGAACAGCTGCCAGCCAAAGCAGTTCATGAACGCCTGGCTGGTGGCATTGAAGTTGTTGACCGGCAGGAATCCCCCGCTGGCCGGGTTGAACACCAACTGCTGCTGCACACAGACGTCGGCATCCGACAGCGTGGCTGCCGTGGCGGGTTGCGGGGTCGACAGGCACAGTAAAATGCCGCACAGCAGCGACAGAAGACTCAAGCGTGACCAGGACATCATTGCGCTCCTTGCAAGCTGTGAAGCCGCACCCGAAGGTGCGGCGGTAGAGAGGCGAGACTGGCGTGGTTCAGGCGCCAGGCACCAGCGCCAGGCCGGATTCCCAAGGGTGGTCTGCCGCGCTCACGTTCACGTCTTCATCCGGATTGAGCGCACGCACCGTCACCAGGCCGGGGGCTGCGGTGGGGCTGACCGTGATGGTCAGGATGTAGGCCTGTGTGCCGCCGGCGTTGGTCTGGCCGGGAATGGCCGACGCGTCGGGCAGGTACTGGGTGACCTGCGCGGTAACCCCGGGGTTGGAGAATTGCACCCTGGCATTCTGCGCCGTGGTGGTCTTGTCGGCGCCTTGCACCACCAGCACGAACTGATTGCTGCTGCCCGGTGCAAGCCAGGCGGGCAGGTCGGTGGGGGAGTTCCCGTAGAACAGGTCCAGCGGCAGCAGTTGCACCGGCCAGGGTTGCAGGCCGGCCACCCGGTCCTGCACGCATGGGAAGGATTGAGGTGTGACGCTGAGCGGTTTGACGGTGACGCTCAGGCCCACCAACAGTTGTTGGGCGATGACCCACACATAGTTGACCTTCTGGTTGTTGATGGTGATGTCATTGATCGAGAAGCCGGCGCTTTCCGGCACCTCGAACACCGCCTGCAGGATCTGGTCGGAGCCGTTGGCGGCCGACTTGGCCGTACCGCGGGTGATGCGCCAGTACTGGCTCACGTCCTGGCCTTGCGGGCCCTTCCAGGCGCTGAAGTCGGTGGGTTGTTGCAAGTACAGGCCAATAGGGTTGGTCAGCGACAGTCGGTTGTTGACCGCCGTGGTATTGGCCATGAAGCCGATGTGCGGGTCGGAGTTGCGATAGTTCTGCCCGTACTGCGCGCAGCAGATCAGCGACTGGGCATTCTGGCTGCTGCTCACCGGGCGCAGGATGGTGGCGGCGGCGGCCAGGTACACCTCGGCACTGAGGGTATTGGGGCCGGATGTCAGGTGCATCGCTCCGCCGTACTGGCCGGGCACACAGGCGGTTCCGGCGTTCCATTTGTTGACGGTGTCATAGGCCGGCTTGCCGGTGGTGGGGTCCATGACCGGATCGCCGGCCTTGCCGGTCGGGCAGTCTTCGGCATAGCGCAGGTACAGGTCTTCGAGCTGCACGCTCGGGTCGATGTATTCGCGGTACAGGCCCAGGACCGCGTTCGGGTCGATGCGCCACATGGCCAGGAAGTACGCGGGGTTTTCACAGGTGAAGGTGATCTTGCGCATGTTGCCGTTGGCATCGCGCACGATCGACCACTCGCAGTACTCGTCGAGCCAGCCCCGTGGGCCGGAAGGCGTGAAATCCTTGTACGTGCCATTCCAGGCGATGCTGGGGCAGCGCTTGACCGGCAGTTGCAGCACAGTGCCCTTTTTGTTCGGGTCGTAAAGCGTGTAGAGGGTGTTGTCGAGGGTGATCTGGCCGTGGTCGGCCAATTCCATCACCTGGTCCAGGGTCATGGCCTTGCCGCCCAACTGGGGAATGACCGCCGCACCGTTGTTGTAGAAGAACGTCCACAGGCGGTTGGGGAAGGGCGCCCAGGTGATCGCGGGTGGGGTCACGTCGCCGAAGCCCTCTACGAGCGGGTTGTAGTAGCCCGAGCGGGGAGCGTCGTTCAGGCCCGACCAAGGGTTGCCGATGATGGACGATTGGGTCCAGCCGGTGAGGTTGTTGTTCCAGTCGGTTTCAAACTGCGGCAACTGGTCTTCCAGGCCCAGCTTGTTGTAGTCCTTGGGGGCTTGTCCGGCGGGAGAGGTGAACTGCTTGAAGGGCGTGCTCATGTCGGTTCTCCTGGTGTGCGTGAGGTGGAAGCAGAGCAGCAGCCGGCGACCGGGGGCGGGCCGGCGAGGGTCTGGCGCGGGTCGTCCCACACCAGTTGGGCGATGAAACCGGGCAGGGTCGTGTATTCGTCAGGCGTCAGCACGCGGCCACTGTCGAGGTGGGTCACCACCAGCGACAACTGCACCGCATCGCCGCGGCCAAGGCCCAACGCAGCAGCGTTGCGGGCTGCATTCAGTGCGCGCGACACGCCATGGGTGATGCATCGGCCCTTGTCGTCCACCAGCCCCATGCCGATACGGCTGAAGCGCCCCACGTAATGCGGGTTGTCGGCGCTGACGTGCTGTGCGGTGGCGTCGGGCTGGTCGAGAAAGACGTCGATCAGATAGGTGTCGTGAGTGCAACGTACGTGATCGAACACCACCCACGGCCCGGGCCCTGCGGCATTTTCCGCGGCGCTGGCGGCCATTGCGCTGTGCTTGCAGCAACGGTTGGTAGCCGCCTTGGGCGCGCCAAATTGTGGGGCCACCGGCGCACCATAGTCGTAGCCAATGTGCCGGCTGTCCTGGGCCATGTCGCCGAGGGTGGTGTAGCGCCAGGCGTCGGCGCTGGTGAAGGTGACCTGCGCGGCGTCGCGGCCGGAGAAGGGCTGGAGCAAGCTCTGTGTGGTGAATTGCGCCCCGGGGTTGGCCCTGATCCAGACCTCGAGCATGCGGTCGATGTTGGCATGATAGGAGCAGAAGACCGGGTCGAAGGCGGTGTAGGCGTTGTCGGCCATGTCGCCACCGATCCAGCCGTGATAGTTGTCGTGGGGTTGCTCGTACAGTCCATCGAAGTTAAGCGCACGATTGGGGTACAGGCTGTCTTGCTGAGGTGGGGCGAACACCGGAATGTTGGCCCACGGGTAACCGGGCACACCCTGTGGTTGGCTGAAGGTGGTGAACTTCAGGGCATCCACCACCTGTTGCTGGAAAATCCGGCTCATGCCGTACAAGCGGGTGCGCTCCGGGCGCGAGTCGTCACCATGGGTGTAGAACAAGCGGTCGCGCTGTACATAGCGGCAGTCCACCCCGTTGACCGCGCCGCCGGCGCACACTTTGGAACAACCATCCTTGGCGGCCGCGTAGCGCAGGGGATTGGGCCGGGTTTCGCCAGTGTGCGGGTGCACATAGGTTTCATCGAGGAACGCCTGGGGCAGGCCGGCCTGCGGGCTGCCGTCGACACTGGCATCTTCGGCCATCCAGTCCCAGTAGGGGATGGCGCAGTCGATCAGTTGTTCCAGATACAACAGGTATGCCCGGTGCCACAGGGCAAACGCCTCCTGGTAATGCAGGCACCAGTTGGTGTGGATATAGGCGTAACGTTGCCAGGGTGAACCGCTGTCGGGGTCGCCCACCTGCATCACGTCGTCCAGGCGGGCGCGGTACAGGTTCAGCTCCTCAAGGCTGAGGGCACGGATGTCCTTTCTCACCCGCTTGACCGGTTGTGGCAGGTCCGGTGGCGGAATGCGTTCGGCCAGATTGAAGGGAGAGCTGGCGTCCAGGCGCCAGCCCTGGTTGACCCACAACCTGAAGGTTTCCAGCGCGTCGATCGGCCAGAACTGCTGCTGGTCGAGGGTCAGCGGCATGTTGCGCGAGGCCAGGTGCTGGTAGATGGTTTCTGACCAGGCTTTGACCGAGTCGGGGTCGTCCAGGTAGACGAAATAGGCGTTCATGCACCCGGTCCAGGAGGCCGCCACGGCCGCACGCTGCGCGGCGGGAATCCAGTAAGGCGCGGTAAAAAGGCCGTGGATGTCCGCGGCCCATGTCGGTTTCGCGATGATCATAAGGTCCCTCTCATGCGCCCCGCAGGCCATATCTGGCCGGGCTGCTAAGCTCAGTTGATGGTAAAGGGATGGCACGCAGGGAATCGTGCAAATTGGCCCGTCCTTGCGGCGGATTCATTGCAGTTTTTCAAGGAAGACACGTGAAAAATGACAGACGCCATGGATCTGAAAATTCTGGGAAAGCTGCAAAAGGATTGCAGCCAGAATCTGGAGTTGCTGAGCGACAGCGTCGGGCTGTCTTCCACCAGTTGCTACCGGCGCATCAGGCGCCTGGAGAGCGCAGGTATCATCAAGGCCAAGGTCGCGATACTGGACGAGCGCAAGCTGGGCATTCAGGTGACCGCCTTCTTCCTGGTCAAGCTGGACCGCGACAGCAACGACATCGACCGCAAGATGCAGCACATCCTGGCCAGCCACCCGGAGATTCAGGACTGCTACCTGATGACGGGCGAGTTCGATTTCGTGATGGTTGCCAAGTTTCGCGATGCCACCGAGTACACCGACTATATCTACCGGTTTCTCGACACCTACCGGGATATTCCGATTCGCACGTACTCTTCCACACTGGTGGTGCGTACGGTTAAGAAGTCCTATGAGTTGCCGCTGGAAGGGGGGCTGCACCGGGCTGTCGATGCCTGACCAAGGAAGCCAGTGCGGTGCATGGTACCCCAAGCACCCGCGCAGGCCGGAACCAGCTTGCCCAATGGTGCTGGACGCCGCACCCAGAGCCCTGAGGTGCCGCCGTACCCTATCGTGGTGCGGCTGCATTGCAGGTTCCAGCTCGGCCGCATCGATGATGCCCTTTGCCTTGGTGGGTTATCTACTTGTTGGATGCCCACTAGCGTATTGACCGAGTTGGTCGACCATGGTGGCAGATCACTTCGTCGTCACCGCACTGAACACCGGTACATTCTGCCCTGCGGCGTTCTGCACCAGCATCGCCAGTGGCTGCAGGCCATTGGCGTCAGCGCTGCCACTGCGCGCGGTCAGGGTCAGGTTGCCGAAGGCACAGCTCAGGGTAGCGGTGCTGCTACCGTCGTTGAAGACCAGTTTGATGTTCAGCTCGCTGGTGCTCCAGGTGAAGCCCTGCCTGGCCAGGGTCAGGGTCGCCAGGTCGTCGCTGCGGATCAGGGTCCAGGTGCCGGTGGAGGCTCCACGGTCGAACGCGAGCACGTTCCTGATCAGCGGCCCGTTCGTGCCGCCACTGACCTGGCTGGTGGAGACGAAGGTCTGTATGTACCCGGGAGTGCTGTACACGGTCTGTGACTGCGAGGTCATCTGGTCCTGGAACCCGGTGATCAGCAATATCACGTCGCCCGCACTGTTCAAACCGATGGTCTGTGGCGACTGGCCCGGCGTGCCATTGAGCTGCTGGGTCTTGACGTTGCTCGCCTGCCATTTGCCGGTGACCTGTACGTTGGGGTTGGCGCCTTCGAATGCAGCAACCCGCGGGCTCACCGAGAAGCTATTGATCACCGGTGCATTGGCGATGACGCTGACAGTCTGCTGGGCATTGGGCACCTTGTTGCCGTTGAAGTCGTAGCCGTCGAGGGTGTAAGTCACGGTGTCGTCCGGCTGCGGGTCCGGCTCCCAGGCGCTGGCGTTGGCCGGCACCACGACCTGGTAGGGCGTGTTGTCCTGGCTCCAGCTGATGGTGCGCTTGGACAGGGCGAAGGTTTGCCAGTTCAGCTGCACCGGCGTGCCCTGCCTGATCACGCTGGCGTTGAGGGTCATGAAGCGCAGGATGCCCGGGGTCGGCGCCTGCTTGACCAGCGCCACGGTCTGGTAGCCGTCCTGGTAGCCGGGAATGTTGCTCCATTGCAGGTAGGCCAGGGTGGTGCCGGCCTTGAGCTGGGTGACGATGTTGCCCAGCATGAATTCGAAGCTGGCCTGCTCGCCGGTGCCGAGGATCTGCTTGTTGGTCAGCTGGTCCGGTGTCAGGGTCCAGCTCGGTGAGCCCTGGGTACTGGGCGCGATGGACCAGCGGTTGCCGTAGTCCTGCACGGTCTGGCGGGTGAAGCTGGCGGCCCGCTCCGCCGAGGTGAGGGCGCCGAAACCGTCGCCTTTGTCGGCATAGACGAAGGACAGGGTGAAGCTCGGCGCCTGGGGGCCCCAGGGCACGTCCTCCGGCACGATGGGCGTGTCCGGCGATGGGTTGCTCAGGCGGAACACCAGCGAGCAGGTCATTGGCGAATCGGCCTTCTCGGTGATGTAGATGACGTTGCCGCCATTCAGGGCGAAAACCAGGTTCAGCGGCAGCAGCTTGCCCGGATCGTTCTGCGCCATCACCGGCAATTGCACCGAGTCGCCGTCGCCGAACCAGCAATCGACGGTCACCTGGCGCGGGCCGGGCAAGCCGCTGATGTTGACCCCGTCCAGGGTCACGGTCAGTTTCGCCTTGTCCTTGAAGGTACTGTTCTCTGCCTGGGCCAGGCACCACACCGGCCCCTGCGGGGTGTTCTGGAACTGCGGGGTCCAGCCTGGGCAACTGATCTGCACCGTGGCCGGGTCGCTGACCAGGCTGCCGAGGAACAGGTACAGCAGGCTGGTGTTGCTGTCAGCCTCGGTCTCCAGCACCGGTGGGCTGCCTACCAGCTCCAGGTCGGCGCCGCTAGCGTTGGTCAGGGTCAAAGTCAGGGTCTGCGCCTGGTTCAGGTAAGCCACGGGCTTGCCGTCCTTGTTGGCGATGCTGTACTCGATGGCACTCATCCGGGTCACTCCCTACCGTTGTCGCGGACCAGCCGCAGCCAGCCTTCTTCGATGCGTTGCGGGGACGCCAGGGTCGCGGTGGGCACCGCCGAGCCGGGCGCGAGGTTGCTCCAGCCGGTGGCGCCCGGGTTACGCGTCACCCATTCCCAGATGAACCCGTTTTCCTGCGGCACCGGTACCGGCATCACCGTGCCGGCGCCGACCATCGGCGTGGTCAGGAAGGTCACCGCGATCGCGTCCAGTGCGGGCTGCCACTGGGCGCGGGGGATGCAGATGGTCTTCACCGGGACGATGCCGGCGGTGGCGTTCACCGAGCCGTGAGGGTCGATGAGCAGGGTCAGGGCCAGGCCGTCGCCGCTGTCGGAGGCGGGTACGGGGCTCAGTGAGGTCTTGTTCACATCCACTGGCATCACGCCATTACCTCCGCTGGCCGCTGGCGAGTAGAAGGTGGTCCATTGGTCGGCGCTGCCGTCCTCTACGAAGTAGCCCACCAAGCCATCGTCATACACCCCGAGGTCGCCCAGGCGCACCGGGAATTTCACGTTGCCGATGCCGGCGCTGGGCCGCGGCTGGCCGGGGCTCAGGCCGACGCTGGCGGCGAAGGCCGGCCAGCTGTTGTCGGCGGCGGGCTGGCCTTGCAGTTCCAGGCGCAGGGCCGCACGGACCACCGCCAATGGCCGGCCGATCAGCACGCTCAGGCTCGGGTCGGCAGTCGGCGCGGCCGGGCCGCTGGCTCCGCTGGCCTGGTCGAGGGTGGCGAGCAGGGCCTGGAGGAAGCCCAGGCCCTGCGGTTGGTTGTGGAGGGCACGGATGAAGTTGGCCAGGTACGGGTTGATCGAGGCCATTACCTGGTCGAACGGCCGGGACCAGTTGGCGCTACCTGGCGCACCCTGCCAGCGCGGGCCGAGGGTATTCAGCGAGCCGATCGGCAAGCCGTCGGCGTCATACACACTGAGGTTGTCGTCAAGGTGGTTGAAAAGCACCCAGCCGCAGATCGGCGCCGGCCCCTGGTCGGAACACTCGGCCTGGCCATCCTCGGCGCTGAGCCAGCGGAATTGCAGGCGCGCCGGCTGGGTCAGGCGCGGCGGCAGGACAATCTTGCCGTTGTCGACCACCTCGCCACCGGCCAGGCGCTGCTTGAGGCGCTGGGCGATGATCGGCGTCGGCTTCGGCAAATCCACCGCCTGGCCGTAAGCGTCCACCAGGCGCAGGCGGTTGATTCGCAGTTCGCCGCAGCGCAGCGGGTTGAAGCCGTTGTTCGGCGCCGGTGAGGCGACGTTGAAGCCGTCGATCGCCGGGGCCACCTGGGTGTTGGTGAAGTTGCGCACGATCAGCGACGGGCTCAGCGCGTCCACCACCGGCAGTTGCAGGGTCTGGCTACGCATCAGCAGGCCCTGGTTGAAGCCGGTCAGGCTCTGCGCCATGGCCTGCAGGTCGAGCTGGCCGAGGATGCCTTGCAGGACCTTGGCATTGGGGTCGTCCGGGTAGTTCTTGAGGTAGACCTCGATCTGCGATTGCAGGTTGAGTTCGGTGCGACCGGCCAGGGTCAGGGTGCCGGAATAGGTCTGGAAGGCAGGATCGGGTGTCAGCCCGGCGACGGCGTCGAAGTCCAGGCCGTCCGGATCAAGGGTGAAGGAGCCGGTCACCGCGTCGGCGGCATAGTCGACCCCGCTACCGGCCAGGCCGACGCGGTGGTAGGGGTAGAACAGCACTTCCCAGTTGAGGAAGGTCGGCAGCCAGGGTTGCGACCAGCTGCTCAGGCCCACCGGTGACGGTGCGTTGCCGACCAGGGCCACCGCCGCATTGGCGGCACCGCTGCGGGCGTCGGCCGCCAGCAGGTGCTGGTCCCGGGCGGCGCGCTGGGCGCTGGCGATCTGTTCTGCGAGGGTGTCGCTGTTGATCGCGGCCAGGCGCTGCGCGCCGTTGCCTTGGGTGAACTGCCGGGCCAGGTCCGGGGCGCGTAGCGGGTCGAGGGTCAGTGATTCGGCCAGTAGCGCGCCGAGTTCCGGCGGATAACTGGCGCCCGCCGGTGCGCTGGCCAGCGTCACATCCGGGGTGAACAGAGCGCCATGCACCCGCAGCCCGCTGACCAACTGGTTGCCGCTCCGGCAACCGAGCAGGCCCTCGGCATGGAAGCGACCATCGCCGCCATGCCGTGCCGAGGCCTGGGTGGTGGGTCGTCCGGCCAGCAGGATCACCGGGTCGGCCGGCTGCCAGAAGCGCGCCGCCGAGGACGGTTTGATTTCCCAGCCGGTGCCGAGGGTCTTCTGCAGGGCAGCCAGGGCGCTGTCGATCCGGGTTTGCAGGGTAGCGATGCTGCCGCTGCTGGTCTTGCTGCCCGCCAGCGCGCTCACCGCCGACAGGTCGTAGTTCTTGATGAAGGCGCGGGCCTGGTCGGCGGTGAGCGCAGTCGGGTTTGCCTTGTTGAACTGCAGGAGCATGAACTTGGCCCAGTCGACGAACAGCTGCTGGCGCAGGGCATCAAGGTCGGCGCTCTGGCCGTCGAGGCTGCGCTGCAGGCGGTTGACCTGCTCCAACTGCTCCACGGCATCATCCGGCAACTGACCGTTGCCCGCGGACGGATCGGCGCCTGGCGCGGTGACCTGGCGTGCCAGCCACACAGTGCCGCCGGGGTAGGCGGCGAAGCCGGCCTGGTGCACCGCCTCGTCGGCCGCAGCGGCGCCACCGACCTTGCCCAGCTCGTGGAGTAGCCCCTGCTGGAAAACGTTGAGCAGGGTTTCCAGGTCGGCCACCTCGGGGTTGCGCGCCTGGATCAGCGCCGCCACCGCCTCGGCGGTGTTGTCGGCGATGACCACGTCGATGCCGTCGGCGCTCGGCGGGGTCAGCCAGGCTCGTTGTGGATCCCAGGTCAGGCCGCTCAGCAGGCCGTTGCACACGGTACGGTTGGGCACGTCGGGGCTACCGCTGAGCGCCCATTCCAGGGTCTGGGCGATATAGGCCTGGCGCGCCTCCACGGTGGTGGCGCTGGCCGGATAGACCAGGGCCGCCAGCGGGTCGCTGGCGCTGTTGGCGTACCAGCCCACCACCGAGTAGGACAGCAGCGTCTCGGCGGTGAAGGCCTTGGCGTCGTCATCGTCCAGCGGGTCCCAGAACGAGAACACGTTGGGGCAGTTCGGATACGCCGCGGCATAGGCCGGGGTGCCGTAGCCCACGGTGGTGTTACTGCTGGCATAGGTGCCGCCGTTGCGCCCGGCCCAGTCGGCCTGGCGGTAGACCCGCCCCTGGAACAGGAACGGCTGGCTGGCCCCGGTCAGGTCCGGGGTCACCGGCACTGCCCGCGAATAGATATTCTGCGGCAGGGTCTGGTCCTGCACCTGCTGCAACTGGTCGCTCTCGATCACCCAGGCGGTCTGCACCGTGCTGCCGTCGGCGTTGCCGCCGGCGAAACGGGTCACCAGCCACAGGTTCGGTGCCTGCAGGAAGGCCACCTTGCCACCGTCGGTACGGCCACGAGCGAGGCTGTCGGGCAGCGCCCAGTGCAGGTGGATACCGGGCTGCATGGCGTCCTGGCTGTCGACCGCGTCGAATGGCTTGGGCAACAGGTTCTGCGCCAGGTAGGGGCCCACCGCCTGGGTCGTCGGCATCAGGGCGAAGTTGCTGGCCACCGCGGCGAAACCATTGACCGCGCTGGCGTCTGGTTTGCCGATGACCAGGGCGGTGACATCGATGGGGACGATCAGACCGCTGTCGCTCATGCCGAAACCTCCTTGTCTTGATTGCTGAAGCGCACGGTCTGCACGCCCTCCACCAGCTCCAGGGCGAACTCCGCCGGGGTGAACGGACGCTGGGTACCGTCCGGGGCGAGGTTGGCGTTGCTGGTCACCAGCTGCGCCTGCAGGCTCTTCGCCAGGTCGGCGATCTTCAGCACGCGCTTGCCACCACCGGCGGCGCGATAGCCGACGGCGACGCTGGCGCCATCGATCTGGTCGCCGGGACGGGTGTTGGCCGGTGCAGTCTTGGGCACGGTGACATAGCGCAGCGACTTGCTCGCCTGGCCGATATCGACGCCGAAGTGCATGGCCTCGGACGGCTCGCCGATATCGACATGGCTGATCTGCCCGGTGGTCATGAACAGCAGCACGGTGGGCGCCAGCACCTGCTGGCGCAGCACGCCGTCGAGCAGCGTGCCGTTGGCGTCGTAGGCGCGCACCTCGATGCCCGGCCAGCCGCTGACCACGTTGGAGCGCAGGACGAAGCCGCTGACCGTGGTCGCTGGCGAAACCGCCGCGTACAGGCGCGCCACCAGCTCGGCGTCGATGGCGGCGTCGAAGGTGCAGGAGCGGCCGATGCTGGTGGCGCCTTCGAGCAGGGCATTGATCCAGTTCGGGTCGAGGACGAAGAAGCGGATCGACTCCGCCGGCAGCATGGCCTCGTCCGGCACCAGGTAGCCGAAGGGCAGGCCCTTGAGAGCAGCGAGGCTGCCCAGCCACTGGGTGAGCTCGCCGGGTACCGGGTCGCTGCTGTTGGCGCGCAGGAGGCCAGCCTGTGGCTCGGCGACCATGGCCTGCAGGTTGAGGAACTGACTGTTGCGCTGGGCGAGCCGGGTCATTCTGCGGTCTCCGACGAGCTGGAAGAGCGGGCGCACTGGGCGGCCAGGGATTCTGCGATCAGGCCGATGGCCAGGCCGCGCAGGCCGGGCTGGCTGGTAGGTGCGGCACTCAGTGCGCGCAACGCCGAGTTCGGCGTCACCGAGGCTCGCAGGCGCAGGTTGAGGACCTGGGTTTCGCTGTTTTGCGCCACCTTGCGCGCTTCGCTGCGTTTCCACGCATAGAGAGTGCTGGCGAACAGGGCGTTCTGCAGGGCCAGGCCACGGCCGATCTGCCAGGCAGCGGCGTAAGTGACGTCCATCAAGCCGCTGGCCGGGTCGAAGCGCACCGCCTGGTCGGCCACCACCAGTGGCGCGGCACCCGGTGGTGGGACGATGACTGGCGACGAGGAGAATGGCAGCAACGGGCCGCGATACCACGACACCGTGGTGTCGCCAAGGCGGGTCTGGTGGTTCATCGCCGTGTAGCCCATGGCGAAGGCGTTGCCAACGGCCTGCCCGGCGCTGCCGCTGGCGTTCGCCGGGGCGGGCAGCCGCAGCGGTGCGCAATCAACGCCTTCGAGGTAGCCGCTGAAGGTTTCCTGTGGGTCGAGGGAGGTAAACGACCAGCTTGCCAGTGACACCAGGCGAAGTTTGTCCGCCGTGCCGCCGGCGGCCAGGGTCAGCGCCGCGGCGGTTTCGCCGTCGCCGGTGGGCAGGTAGCGCGCCAGGCCTTCCAGGGAGACCAGGTGCACCACACATTTCTGGTTCGGTGCCGGCAGGCGGTTGCCCACCACCACCGAGAAGTTGCCTTCCTGCTCGCCGTCGTCCTGCGCCTGCTTCTGGGTCAGCACCACGCTGCGAGCGTGGGCCAGCCAGTCCAGTTCGTCGAGGGTCGGGGCGATGGCGGCGAACAGCTCGGCCGGCACGTCGATCACTTGGCAGGGGTCATACCACTGCTCGCCGGTGGCCAGGGTGAAGGTGGGTGCATTGCCGGCGGTGCCGAGCAGGGCGTAGCCGTCCGGGTAGCTGGCGGTGCTGGCCGGCAGGCTGCTGGGCGTCGACTTGCCAGCCTTGGCCGCCTCGGCGCTGTGCGGGAACGCCTGGCGCTGCAGGTCGCCGGCCAGCACCGATTGCAGTGGCGGCGCTTCGTCCAGTTCGAACAACAGCAGAGCCAGCCACGCGGCGTTGTCCGCCTCCAGCTCAGGCGAGCGCTCCCAGGGCAGGGTGCGACGCTTGAAGATCACGTGGGGCAGCACGTTCTGGTATTCGCCCTGGTTGTCCGGCGGCGGGAAGCGCGACACCAGCTCGCTGTCGTCGAGGCTGAAGCGCTCGCCACGCACGGCGAAATGCCGGGTGTTGACGAAGGCTTCGTCGAAGGCGGCATCGGCGGTGGCGTTCGGGTCGCTGTTCTGCAGGTGCTGGGTAACGGTGATGCTGTAGCTGCCGGCGGTCAGCGGCGGCAGCCAGTGGGCAACGAACTGTACGCTGCCGTCGCTCAACGGCGTGGAAGATGCCTTGATCATGAACGGACGGCTCCGGAAGAGGTGGTGGGTTGGGCGCCAAGCACCGAGAGCTGGGGCGCGCTGAGCAGGGTGTTGGCGGCGTTCTGTGCCAGCAGGTCGACATTGACCTGGGTGCTCACCGTGACCCCGGCTGCGGCCAGCTGGGCCAGGATCGCGCTGCGGGCGCTGGCCACGGTGGTATTGGTCAGGGCGCTGGTGAACTGGCCCATGGCGTTGGCCTGGTCATAGCCGGTGGCGGCGGGCACGGTGGGGGCGATCCAGGTCACCACGCGGCTGGCCTCGATTTCCTCGCGCAGCACGCTCAGCTGGATTGGCAGCGGGGTGACGTCGGGGTTGTCGGCCTTGGCCTTGATGCGCAGGCCGGTCATTGCGTTGGGAATGGCGCGCTGGGTCGTGTCGTTCAGGTTGCTCAGGCTTGGGTCGAGGGCGGCGTTGATGGACCAGGTCGCTGCCGGCAGGTTTTCCACCACGGCGCTGACGTCGACGCGGATGTCCTCGGCGCTCATCTCGCCGTCGAGCTTGCTGATCACCACGCTATGGCTGGACTCGAAGTAGTCGTTGTTGACTCCCACCGGGCCGACACCGAACGCCGTGTTGCTGGCCGTGATGTTCTGCGCGGCGCCGGACCCGGTGTAGCTGGCCTGCTTGCTCGGCAGGGCGCACCAGGTGGTCAGCTCGAAGCGTTCCGGGTCGAGTACCCAGTCCATGTCGTTGACGCCGGCGAGATCCTTGAGCAGGCCGTTGGCGACCCGCACCAGGCACACCGAGTCGGTCTGCTGCACCGGTGTGGCGGCGCTGAGGCTGGCCGGCAGGGCGGCGAGCAGCAGGGCCCGCGGTGCGGGCTTTGGCGCGCTGCCGCCACCGGGCAGGAACGAGCTCTTGAAGTCGCTCCACTGGATCGGCTTGACCTCGTTCCTGTTACTGTCGCCGAAGTTGATGGTGATGCTGATCACGTACAGGTCGGCGGTGGCGGTGCCGGCGAATTCCGGGCCCCACAGCTGGATCTGCACGCCGACATGGACGCTGATGGTGAACGAGGTGATGCCGATGTCGACCTTGTACGAGGCGCCGAGGCTGACGCCGATGTCGGCGGCGTAGTGGAACGGCTTCCAGCCCAGCAGGAAGTCCACCCAGGCTTTGAACCAGGCGCGCAGATCGCCGCTCTGCCACACCGCCTCCAGGCTGCCGCCGGCCATCACCGCCGACGGCACCAAGGCGAAGTAGAGGCCGCCCTTGACCGTCAGCTCACGGGTGATGCTCCAGTTGAAGCCCAGCCGCGGTACGTCCGGGTACCAGTCCGGCTTGCTGAACGCCGGGTGGTAGCCGCCGAGGGAGACGACGAAGTCGCCGGCCTTGTAGCCGTAAGGGTTATCCGGGTTGTCCTTGGTCCAGGCGGCCACGGCGAAACCACCAGTGAGGTGGCAGTCGCGGGAAAGGATGAAGGAGTTGGCGGTCAGCTGCGCACCGAGGAACAGAGTGCCACGGTTGAAGTTGTAGGATGCCTTGAGCACCAGCTCGGCATAGCCGATCGGCGACGAGGTCTGCGGCGGCACCGACACCGAGGCCAGGCCGAGCAAGGCGATCTCGAACTCGTTGCCCAGCTTGCCGGCGGCAAGGATGAAGCCCTTGATCATCTGGAACGAAGCAACCCGCACGCCAAGGGCAAGGAAATAGTCGCCATAGGAAGGCGGCACGTACTCGTGCATCACCTTCAGCGCCTGCGAGGCGTCCTTGCCGGCGAACGGCGAACCGCCGTTGACCGCGGCGATCAGCGGCATCTGTTCGAGCTTGTCGAGGCCAGGGATGATCAGGTCGCGGTTGAAGCCGAAGCCTGCCGCCAGTGCATCCACCTGGAGGAAGGGCGGGCCGCCGATGGGGGCGGCAAGCACGGCGTAGGCGAACAATGACGGCGAGCCATCGAGGGAGGCGTAGGAGGCCATGGCCGAGAGCTGGAAACTCGGCACCTTGAGCATCAGCTGGCCGTCGTATTCGGTGACTTCGTTGCCCTTGGCATCCTCGGTGACCACCTTGAGCAGGCCGCCGTTGATGGTTACCGAGCCGTTGTCGTAGCCGATGAACAGGCCGTCGAGAGAGGCACCGTCGGGAATCGGCGGCAGCACCGGGCGGAAGGCGATGGCCGCGCCGATCAGGTCGATCTCGATGCCGCCCATGGCGAAACCGCCGTCGAGCATCAACCACACGCGCTGCTCGCGGTAGGCCACGCCGACCCGGCTGAGGCTGATCGGGCCGAAGCTCTTCTGCACATTGACCCACTTGCCCTGAGCCTTGGCGGTACCGGCAGGTACCGGCGCGGTGTTTTCGTTGGCCGCCACAAGCCGTGCCTGCTTCGGCTTCGATGGCTTGGCGAAGACCAGTTGCAGCGGCTTGGCCGGCTGGTCGCCGAGCATCAGGTTGGCCGACAACACCACCCGGCCCTCGACGCTGAGCGCCGGGACCTGCGGCTGGCCCTTGGGAATCACCGCATTGACTGCGTCGACCTGGTCCTTGTCGAATACTGCAGAGGCGATCACCAGCCCCATGCCGTCCAGGCCGACCTGCTGGATCGACGCCAGCTCGTTGCCGACCACCGGCAACTGCGAGATATCTGCTTCGACGGCGATGTCCACCACTGCCGCGTAGATCCGCCCCTGTTCGCTGGGCACGCAGACCAGGCTCACCGCGACCTTCTCGGTGCTGGCGGTAAGCACCAACTGCGACTTGTTGAAGTCGTAGGTGAACGAGGCCTGATTGAGCACGGGCAGCAGTTCTGCCGGCACCCCGGAGAGGTCGATGGCGAAGGTCTGGGCCAGGTCGACCAGGGCCAGGGTCTTGCCGGCGGTGGGCACCAGCTCGGCGCGCAGCATCTTGACCTTGCTGTCCTGGGTGAAGGTGACGGCGAAGGTGGCTGCACCGATCACCACCTTGCCGTTGAAGTGACCTTCCCAGGCGGTATTGGGTTTCGACAATTCGAGGTCGACGCTGAAATCCAGCTCTGTGCCGGCGATGGGGAAGCTGCCCTCGCAGGCGAAAGTGAATTTCGAGGTGCCGGTGTCGAGGCTGACCGCCAGGTTCTGCAGCTCCAGCTCGCTGATGGCGGCGGGGCAGCTCACGTTGAATTGCCGGGCAAGGTCGTTGATCAGCTTGCCGATGGCTAGCGGCTGGCCGTACGCGGTGCTGCCGGAGATCTTCCAGCCCTTGTCGTAGGCCGCTGCGACGGCAATATCGACGCCGGCCAGGGTCAGGTTGGCGTTCATCGAGCCAGTGGTGGCGTCACTGGTTTTGACAATGTTCACATCGACGTTGTTCAGTGCCAGCGGGCCGGCGCTGAACACCTCGGTCATGCCCAGGGCGAAGCTGTAGCTGCCTTCCGCCGGCACGGTGTCGAAGGCCAGCTTGGTCACCGTGGTATCGGGGAAGCCGCCGGCATCACCGAGGTACTGAATCAGCACGTTGCGGATCTTCACCGGGGTCATTGGCGACAGATTGCCGCCGAGTTGCAGCGGTGGCAGGCCGATGGACAGCAGCAGGTCGGCCGGGGCCTGGTTGAAGGTGAAGGGCAGGGTGGCGCTGACGCTGGCATTGAGCAACTGGCGCTGCTGCCAGTCAAAGGCGATCTCGACGCTGTCCAGCACCAGATTGGCCAGCGGTAGTTTGGCCACCGCGTCGCTCACCGCGGTGGCTGCGGCATCGCCTGCGATCAGCCCGGCAAGGGCGGCCAGGGCCGGCTGGCGGTTACCGTCGGCGCTGACCAGGATGGTCACCTGGCTGCTGCCATTGAGACTGACGGTCACTGTCCATGGCTGGCCGCCGATCTGGAGGCTGCCGCCTACCGTGCCGCTGAGGCGGGTGACGCTCTGGTCCATTTCGGTCTGGCTGGCGCTGGTCAGGGTCACCCAGGCGCCGGTAAGACTGGGGCCGCCCTGGACCAGCGACCAGTCGCCGCTGACCCCGGTGGTGATTGCGCAGCGTGTGTCGTCATTGCCGCCATAACTGGCGACCACCTCGATCTGCTTGAACGGCATGTCGGCGAACAGCGGCAGGTCTACCGGCAGCCAGCCGCCGAAGCGGTTGGCGAAGGCAAAGTTGCCTACCGCCAGCAGCGGCAGGCGGCTGTCCGGCGGGGTCAGGTCGAGGACCAGGGCGTTGTTGTCATCGAGGCTGCCGCTGAAGGTCAGGCTGCTCTGGCCGAGGGTCGCGCTGGCGACGCTGCTCAGGCTGGCGCTGATGGCCTGGCCCTGGGCGCTCTGGGTGAAGGTCAGGGTCAGCTGGCAGAGGCTGGGGTTGGCGCCGAGGCCGTTGAGCGTCCACTCGCCGCTGGGCGTGCCGCTGACGCTGAAACTGGCCGGCCAGGCGCTGCCGGGGTCGCTGATGCTGGCGCTGGCCAGGGTCACGTTGCAGGCACCGAACAGACTGTCCAGGGCGCTGATACCCGTGGTTCCAGCGCCCAGGGCAAGGTTGCCGGCGGTGTCGATCTTCTGCTTGAGCTGGGCCTGCAACTGGCTCAGGTCCTGCGTAACGGCATTCATGGCGGTCATAGGGTGGTGCCTCCAGGAAAGATCGGTCCGCCTCAGGAAAGGGAGTCCTGTACGTCCTTGTTGGCTGATGCCTTGTAGTAGCTGACGGTGAACAACGGTTCGCCCCCGGTGAGGGCTTCACCCAGGGCGGCCAGTGCCGTCGACGAGTTGACCTTGACCGTTTCGAGGGCGTAATGCAGCGCCTGCCTGGCCGGGTCGAGCCGGCCATTGCCGCAGATTGCCCCGGCAATGGCGCCGGTAACCACGCCAGCCTGGGTACTGCCGCAGGCGCGGGTGATGGTCAGCCCCACCATGGCCGGGCTCGGGTTCGCAGCAGCGCGGGCGGCCAGCTTGTAGCAGTTGCCCAGGTCATAGAAGGTTTCGCCAGCGGCTTCGCAGGCTTTTTCGGCTGCGTCGAGGGCGGCGCCTGCCAATTGCATGGCCTGGGCCTGGTTGCCGGCGCCGCGCACCCGTTGCGCGGCGGTCGCGGCCTGGGTGGCCAGGGCCGCTACACGTCCGGCGCCGTTGCTGAGGATGTCCCGTGCCCGGGTGGCCTGGTCGTTCGCGGTTTGCGCGGCGACGGTGTATTCGGATAGGGGCACGTAGCGGTTGACCAACTGGTAGGCCGTGCCCAACCCGTCGATACAGTCCGCCAGCGCAGCGAAGCCGGCCAGCGGACCGGGCACCGCCGCACTGGCGGTGGCGGCGGTTTGCGCGGCGCTGTCTACGCAACGGTAGACGTCGTCCATGGTGGCGGCGCGCTGGAGGGCACTGCGCTGCGCGTCGATCGCGTCCAGCCAGTCTTCCTGGTCGAGGGGTTGCACGCTCAGCCGGGCGAGGTACTCGCTATTGATTCCGCCGCTGGTCTTGCTGCGCAGTATCCACAAGGCGGTCGCCGCATCGCGCGCCTCGGTGGTGTTGGCCAGCGCCATGACCACATCCACCAGCGTGCCTTTGACCGCCGCTTCGGCAGCGGCCTTGGCGGCCACCGGGTTGGGCGTCAGGCCCACGGCCTTGGCGGCGATATCGGCAACCGCGAGCACCGCGCGCCAGGTGCTGGCCGGGAAGTTGCGGTTGGCGAAGGCCTGGGCCTCGCTGACCTTCACCAGCAGGTTGCCGGGCCGGTTGCTGGCATTCGGATCACCGGCAACGATGCCCAGGGTGACGAAGGCATTGCTCATGTTCTCGGCGCTGTCGAAGCCGGTGAAATAGGTGCGCCGTGGCCGTCCGGGCGAGGCCGGCGGCGGGGGCGGGGTGACGCCGTTGCCGCGGGGATAGCCGTTGAGCACGTCGACCGTGGCCGCAGCCGGGTGGCCGTGCTGGTTGCCCGTGCTATTGGAAACCATCACCGCCAGCGGACGCATGCGCTGGAGGAATTGTGCCGAGGTGGCGGTGTCGGCGCCATGGTGGCTGGCCTTGACTACCAGGACACGGCCTGCGGCATCGTCGTTGGGGTTGGCCAGTTGGGCGATCAGGGCTTCCTGGGGATCTTCTATATCGCCACCGATGTAGTAGCTGAACTCGCCGAAGCGTAGCAGGAAGGCCAGGCTGCAGGCGTTCTCCGCTTCGCTGACCCCCTGTGCGGCCTTGACGGGGGTGCCGTTGGGGCGCTGCACCCACTGGTTGCAGGCGATGCAGGTCAGGGTCGGTGCGCGGTCGCCGCTGAGCTGGAGGAGTTCTGCCTGAGGGCCGCTGAGCAGCCATTGCGGAGCCTGGTTGATCGCCTGGCAGACCTGGAAGGCCGTGGCACCGGCGGGAACCGCCGGGCTGCCGGTTTTGGACACCATGCTGGAGGTAATGCAGGGCTTCAGGTCTGCGGCCTGCACAGCGCGGGTCACGCGGTTGCGTTCGGGCTTGCAGTTGATCGAGGTGAGGTAGCGCAAGTACAGGTCGCTGGGCCCCTGGGCCGGCCAGCCACGGTCGTAGACACGCGCCGTGTCAAAGGTGGTCACCGCCTTCGCGAGCAATGCTGCCACCCCGCCCAGGTGGTCGCCGTCGTAGTGGGTGACGACCACGGCATCGACCTTGGCCAGCCCGGCCTTCTCGGTGATGTAGCTGTATACGTGGGGCTCGGCGTCCTTGCGCCCGCCGTCGATCAGCACCGCACGGACCCGCTGGCCCTCGGCATTTTCCGGGTTTTTCGCGACGATCAGAGTCGCGTCGCCGGCCTTCTTCACATCGATGTGGTGAATCTCCAGCGACCAGGCCATGGCTCAGGCGCTCGCGCGTGCGGCCACGGCGCCGCTCAGGGTGTCGATCAGCGCATCGATGCTAGACAGCGAATTGAGCTGTTCTACCGGCACCTTGATACGCAGTTCGCGCATGGCATCGGAGACGATGGTGATGATGTCCAGGCTGCTGGCACCGAGGTGGTCGAAGCGCAGCTGGGTATCGATCGGGCCGAGGTCGAGGAAGGCCAGGGCGGCCTCGGTATGGCGCAGGACCACTTCGCGAACCATCTCGTGGATATCGTGCATAGCGTCGCTCCTTGTCATGGCACCCAGTTCAGCCCACCGGTGAGGTGGATGGCCTGGCCGTTGATGAAAGCGGCCCCGTCGCAGGCCAGGTACAGGACGGCCTGGGCCACGTCGTCTGGCGTGCCGAGGCGGCCGCTCGGGCACTGCCCGAGCCAGTGTTCGAAGGTTTTGGGCGCCGCTGTCTCGCGGCTCATGTCGGTGTCCACCAGGCCCAGCACCAAGGCGTTGGCGGTGATGCCGCGGCGCCCGTATTCGCGCGCCAGGGTAGCGGCCATGGCGATCAGCCCGGCCTTGGACACGTTGTAGGCGATCTGCCCGCTCATGCCGTACGCGGCCACCGAGGAGAGCAGCACGATGCGCCCGCGGCGGCGGGCGATAAAGCCCGGCAGCAGGGTTCGGCACAGGCGGAAGTTGCCGTCCAGGTTGACTTCCATCACCGCCCGCCAGTCGGCGTCAGGCAGTGACACGGCCAGGCTTGGGCGGTTGATCGCGGCATTGCCCACGAGCACGTCGATGCCGTCCAGCAATTGGTCGGCCTCTTCGCAGACGGCATCGATGGCTGCGCCATCGGCCATGTCCAGACGCAGGGCCAGGCAACGCCGCTGCGGGGCTATTTCCTTCGCGTGGCGCTGCAGCGCGGTGGCGGCAGCGGCGTCCTGGTTCCAGGTGAAGGCGACATCATGGCCGGCCAGCAGCGCCTGTTCGACGATGCGTCGGCCGATGCCGCGGCTGCCGCCGGTGACAAGGAAATTCATGGACGGGGCTCCCAGCGACCCAGGATCGCCACACAGTTGTTGCCGCCGAAGCCGAACGCGTTCTTCAGCAGGTAGCGCACCGGATGCGCCACCGCGCCGGCGGCGCAGACATCGAAGTCGAGTTCCGGGTCGGGGTCGTCGATGTTGATGGTCGGGTGCAGCTGACCGGCGCGCATCTGCGCGATGGCCGCTACCAGCTCCACCAGCGGTGCCGACCAGCAGGTATGGCCGAGCATGGATTTCGGTGCATTGACCTTGAGCCGGTCCAGGTGCGCGCCGAACACCCGGCGGATCGAGCGGGCTTCGGTAAGGTCGCCCAGCGGCGTCGAGGTAGCGTGGGCACAGATGAAATCGATATCGCCGGGCTGCAGGCGGGCTTCGCGCAGGGCAGCCTGGATGGTGCGGGTCTGGCCATCTTCCTGCGGGCTTGGCTGGCGACTGGCATCGGAGCGGGCGGCCACGGCGAGGACTTCGCACAGCGGCTCGGCGCCGCGGGCCTGGGCGAGGTCGGCACGTTCGAGGACCAGGCAAGCGCCGCCGTGGGCCGGGACGAAGCCTTCGCGGCGGCGGTCGAAAGGCCGGCTTGCCTGTTCCGGGTGATCGTTGAAGGAGCGCTGGCTGACCGCCTGCATCAGGGCCAGGGCGTGCAGCTCCAGCGGCGAGTAATCGAGCACTGGAGCCAGCACCACGACCCGTTGGGCATCGCCGAAACGGATCTCATTGAACGCCGCGCGCAGCGCCAGGGCGCCGCTGGCGCAAGCCCCGCCGACGCTGTAGCCGGGGCCGCGGATGCCGAGGACTTCCGAAGCCACCGCGGCATGGTCGGTGTCCAGCCCGGCGAGGCCGAACTGAACGTCGATATGGTCGGGGTCCTGCTCGAACTGGCGGAAATTGTTGTAGTAATAGTTCTGGCCGATGTTGTGGCCGCCGACGATGATCGCGGTTTCGCCGTCATCACCCGCAGGCAGGTCGAACAGCCCGGCGTCCTGCCAGGCGCGCCCGGCCATCAGCACCGACAGCGCGGTGGACCAGGGCAGGCGGTTGCTCGCCCGGCGCAGGCGCAGGCGCGGTGCATCCGTGAGGCTGTCGGCCAGGGCGCAGAGGCGCGGGCGCGGATCGAAGCCTTCCAGGCTACCACCAACCTTGGTCGCGATCTGGCGGTCGAAGCTGCTCCAGCGACGAATGCCAGAGCGCCCGGCCAACAGGTTGTCGAGCAGGCTACCGGGGTCCTCGCCGAGGGCTGTAAGCACCGACATCCCTGTCACTACCACATGGGGCGTTTCAGACATGACATCCCTCCATCACTACCACGCTGCGCACAGCGCCGGCGACGCTGATACGCCCGCCGAAGATCGCCAGCATGCCGTTGTCGTCGAGCATTCCTACCTCGATGTCCATGATGTCGCCAGGGCGTACCTGGCCAAGAAACTGGGCGCCGAACACCCGCGTGGCGAGGATCTCCAGCGGTTGCGCCGGGCAGCCCCGGGCCATGTGCAGCAGGCACTGGCCGGCCTGGGCGATGGCTTCTCCCTGGAGCGCACCGGGGTAGATCGGGTTGCCGGGGAAATGCCCGCCGAGCACCGGATCCTCGGGATCGACGCGGCGTTGTGCGTGCAGCACATGGTTGTCCGGGTCCCAGGCCAGGACGCGGTCTATCAGCAGGAACGGCGACCGGTGTGGCAGCATCTGTTCCAGGGGCGGAAAGGCAACCGCGGCGGAGGATCCCGCCGTGGCTTGCAGCAGTGGACCACGACGCAGCCGAGCGAGTGCGGCTGCGACGTCCAGGGCGGCGCTGGTGCTGGCCATGTCAGGCCGCCCGGGCCTTAGTCACGGCCACGGCGTTGTCCAGCACCCATTGCAGGGCGGCGTCGGCTTCCACCTTGGGCACCGCAGCCACCGCGCAGGAGGCTGCGTTGCGGCAGGCAATGCCGTAGTGCTCGTAGCCGGCGAACCACACAGCTTCATAGGCGGCGACGGTGTGTAGCGGCGTACCGCTACTGCCACTGCGCAACCCCTGGCTAAGGGGCTCCATCAACGCCTTGACCGCACCGCGATAGCCCTCGACCTGTTGCCGGATATTGGCGTTGAGGGCAACGCCACGTGGCAGACTGCGGGTCTCCACCAAGGCTTGTTCATAGGCGTTGATAGTGCTGCTTACGAAGTGGTTGCTTCCTACTACCGGGGCGCTGCTGGCTGCGTGTTTGGCGAAAGCCAGCGACAGTTCGCGGAATTCCGTTTCGCTGAAGAACTCGTCCTGCAGGGCGAGATACACCTTCACCGGCAGCGGGATCGGCAGAGTCGCCAGGATCTCCAGGGGCAGTTCGGTGGCACTGTACTGGGCGAACATCTCGCGGATCTTCGCCTCGGGGAAATCGTCGCAACGGGCAAGCTGGATCACCCGGTCCACGGACATTGTGTAGCTCATGACGGGCTTCCTCTCAGGTGTTGGACAGGGTGTAGGCGACGGTGATGGTGTCGCCGGCTGTGGGGAAG
Organism: Pseudomonas sp. NPDC096925; assembly: GCF_044762545.1. Taxonomy (NCBI): domain Bacteria; kingdom Pseudomonadati; phylum Pseudomonadota; class Gammaproteobacteria; order Pseudomonadales; family Pseudomonadaceae; genus Pseudomonas; species Pseudomonas sp. NPDC096925. Next base: position 76,915 of record NZ_JBIWEM010000003.1, read on the forward strand.
GTCTTGTTGTAGTTGTATGACGAAGCTGTGCCGCCGACGCCGAGGATGTTCGCGGAGTTGGTACCGTTCATGTTGAACTGCAGGATGAACTGGGTGCCATCGTCGGCCTGGTAGGTGACCTTGCCGTCCGGCGTCTGGCCGTTGGCGACAAACACGGTGGTCGCATTGCTGCCGGCCGCCACCGAGGTCGGCGGGGTGGTCGTCCAGTTGGCGCCGTTGAGGCTGTACTGGGTGCTGACCAGCACCAGCCGTTGCGAGGTGGTGAGGGTACCGGTGCAGGTACGGTTGGGGGTTGGACTGCTGCCGCCGCCACTACTCATAAGCGTTCTCCATGATGGCTTTGCCGTGTGGGTGGGTCAGGATGCCGCGGCCAGAAGCGTGCCGGACAGGAAGCCCGCAGAAACACGGCTGACCGTGTTCGGCAGGGCGGAAAGAGTGGTGGCGGCGCTGGGCCAGTTCACGGCATTGCGCGTCGCGCCCATCGGCCCCTTGGCCGTGGCGGCAGCGAGGAACACATAGGCCTCGTCGCGGACCGCGCAGTTGAGATCGAGGGCTGGGGTCAGGCCGTTGCTGGCGACGTTCTCCACCCCTTGCCAGGCGCGGGCGGCGTTGACCTTGGCATGCTTGAGAGTGCTGCCCTGGGCGGCGAAGAGGTGAACGAACTGGCCCTGCACTGCGGCGCCGGCGCTGATGCAGTCGATCGTCGAGCCGGCGTCAAGGCCTAGGCGCGTGCTGACCTCGCTCCAACCGCTGTCCCAGACCTGGGCGCCATTGCGTACGCTGAGCCAGATGCCTTTGCTGCCGGAGGCAAAGACGAACAGCTGGCCGTTGATGACCGCGCAGGCCACCCGAGTGCAGCCGGCCGGCAGGCCGCTTGAGGGAATCGCGCTGAAGCCGCTCCACGCCGCACCGGCCGCCTGGCTGGCCAGCCATACCTGGTTGCCGGACAGGGCCGCGACCACTACCACGCTGCCGGCCAGGGTGGCGGCGATGTCGCCGACCTGGCCGACGTTGGCGGTGCTCAGGGGCATTGGTTGCTGGCTTTCCCAGTTGCCGACCACGGTGGCCGAGTTGTGCCCGATGACTCCGTTGGCCAAGGTGAAGACGAAGAGCCGGCTGGCCAGGCTGGTGGTGGCCAGCGCCTGGATCGGCGAAGGCTGCACCGGCGGTGATACGGCCTTCACGGCCGACCAGGTGCCGACGCCGTTCTGGCTGGCCAGCCAGGACAGTCCGGTGGTTTGGTGGTAGGGCGCGAAAGCCTTCAGCAACTCGTGGTAGCAGACCAGGCAGAAGCCGGCGGCGGGATCGCGCATCAGGCAGTTCTGGCTGGGCCGGTAGATGCCCTTGAGGTAATTGCCGCCGCCTTCGAAGGCGCCGATCATCCAAGGTTGCCAGCCGCTGGCCGACACATCGGAGGGCAGGGCACTGAAGCCGGGCGTCAGATACTGCTTCCACTTCAGCGAGGCGGCGTTGAGGTTGGTGGTGAGGTTGGGGCTGCTGGGCTCGATGTCCGGGTAGCTGCCGGACTGGGTGGAGTACTCGACGCCGAGTCCGGCCACCAGTTGGGCGATGGCCCGGGCCAGCAGGGCAACGTTGCCGCTGTCCAGGGTCAGGGTGCACAGGCTGCCGCCGAAGCTGCCGCCGGCGCTGCTGGTGTTGGCGATGACCACGGCCAGGTGCCAGGTAAGGCCGGCGGCGCTCAGGGCAGCGCTGACTTTCGTCGGGTCGGCGCTCAGGTTGCTGGCCGAGGCGCCGCAGCTGGCAGTGCCCAAGGCGCTGTTCGGCGACAGACCGGACTGGCTGGAAACGGTGTCGAGCTGGTAGACGTTGATAGCGTCCTGCAGGCGCCAGGAAATCGGCACGATGCCGTTGAGGCCGCTGATCAGCGTGGTGACGGCCTGGTGGAAGGCCTCGAGTTGGCTGGAGGTGAAGCCGTCGCCGGTGATGGCGATGAGAAAGCGTTTTCCGTCGATACCGTTGTCGACGATTTTCGAGCACGAAGCAGCAGCATCCATCAGAAAAGCCCTCATCCCTAAGGTCAAAATTCTTACTGGAAAACGCAAACTGATCTTACTTCACTCGTGGCATATTGCTATAGGTTTTTCCTGGTCGTCAATACGTAAGCGTAAGATGAATCCCCGATCCTCCCCAAATCCAGTCCCTCGAAGACATGGTGCTGATGGATGATGCCGAGCTGGGCATGATCAGCTGATTTCACGTTATTGATGGGGGCACACGAAGCGTGCCGCTCTTTGCAATGGGAAGGCGGGCGTCCTGTTCGATTCTTTCTGCGCCCTGGCGTAATTCCGAGATATCGCGCTTTGGCGGCGTGCCGAATTGTCGCCCATATTCGCGACTGAACTGCGAGGGGCTTTCATAGCCAACCTTGAAGGCTGCAGTGGCGGCGTCCAGGTGTTCATTGAGCATCAGCCGTTTTGCCTCGTTCAACCTCAACCATTTCTGATACTGCAGCGGGCTCATCGCGGTGAGCTGGCGGAAGTGCTGATGGAAGGTCGAGAGCCCCATCTGCACCCGAGAGGCCAACTCATCTACCCGCAGCGGCGCGGCGTAGTTCAGCTTCAGCCAGTCGATGGCCTTGGCGATTCGATGCCCCTTGCTACCGATGGAGGCGATGGACCGGAGCAGGGGGGCCTGGTCGCTCAGCAGCAACCGATAGTGGATTTCTCGCTGAATCAGGGGCCAGAGCACGGGTATCGCATCAGGTTCCTCCAAAAGCTCGATCAGTCGGCTGAAGCTCTCCAGCAGCTTCGGGCCCAGCACACCGACGCCGGCGCTTGTGTGCACAGACTCACCGCTCACCGTAAGACGGCCATCTTGCGCGATCAACTCTGCCAGTGTGCGCAGGTCGAGCTTGAACACCAGGCCCAGGCACGGTGCACCTTCGCTGGCCATCGTCACTGCCGAATGGGCAGGGATGTTCAGCGAGGTGACCAGGAAGCGGGTCGTGTCATAGGGGAACACGTCGCTGCCGATTACCATTTCCTTGGCGCCCTGCACGACCAGCACGATGCTCGGCTCGACGATGCAGGTGATCGGTGGGGCTGGTGTGTTACGCCGGTAGACGCTGAGGTCTGCGATGCGTGTCGCGAAATCGCCAGCCGTTGGCGCGTGGGCGCCGATGACCTTGCATAGCGTGGCCATCGGGTGCGTGAGCAAGGGCGGTTGTGTGGTGGCGGACATAGGAAGCCTCCGATCATCTTGTGGAAAACACTACTCGCGCGTCCGTTCAGGTGTCCATGCCCGGGCGGCATGGTCTGGAGATTCAGGCAAGAAAACCACTCGTTTGATCTACTGATACGCCGTTTTAACCGCGGAAGATGGGCGGCAGGCGAGGTGGCCAGAGTGCTTTGCAGCGACTGCCCCTCGCACCACTTCCATTTCGAGCAGACAGGAAAATGTGCATGAAGTCTTTGTTCGTTGCGTTTGCCCTGATGGCCAGTTCATTCACTGCGGGAGCCGCCGATATGTCCCATGGGGCCAACAATTTCTACAAGAGTGAGCAGGTATCACTCGAACGCGTTTCCTTCAAGAACCAGTTTCAGTTGAACACGGTCGGAAACCTGTTCGTTCCCAAGAACCTGAGCCGCAATACCCGTTATCCCGCCATTATCGTCGGCCACCCGATGGGGGCGGTGAAGGAACAAAGCTCGAATCTCTACGCCCAGAAACTGGCAGAGCAGGGGTTCGTCACCCTGGCTATCGACTTGTCGTTCTGGGGCGAAAGCGAGGGGCGTCCGCGCAACCTGGTATCGCCGGACATCTACGCGGAAGACTTCAGTGCGGCGGTCGACTATCTCGGTGCCCAAGCCTTCGTCGATCGCAACCGTATCGGTGTGCTGGGCATTTGCGGCAGCGGCAGTTTCGCTATCAGCGCAGCCAAGATCGACCCTCGAATGAAAGCCATTGCCACGGTCAGCATGTATGACATGGGCGCCGCCAATCGCAATGGACTCAAGCATGGTGTAACGCTGGAGCAGCGCAAACAGGCTATAGCCGAAGCGGCTGCACAGCGGGATGTGGAGTTTGCCGGCGGGGATACCAGGTACACCAGCGGCACGGTTGATCGGCTGACCGAGCATTCCAACGCCATCGAGCGGGAGTTCTACGATTTTTACCGTACACCTCGGGGTGAGTTCACTCCCAAGGGCCTGCCGCCACTGCTGACAACGCACCCAACCCTGACCAGCAACGTCAGGTTCATGAACTTCTACCCGTTCAATGATATCGAGACGATTTCGCCACGCCCGATGCTGTTCATCGCAGGAGAGAACGCGCACTCGCGTGAGTTCAGCGAAGAGGCGTATCGCCTTGCCGGCGAACCCAAGGCGCTGGTGATCGTGCCTGGCGCCGGTCATGTCGACCTCTATGATCGCGTCGAATTGATTCCCTTTGGCAAGCTGACCGCTTTCTTCCGCGAAAACCTCAAGTAACCCCTGCTTTCAGCCCGGCAGGCTCGGCTTGGGCATCTGCTTTTCTGTAACTTGCGCCACGAGAACCACCATGACCAGCTCAGCGATACCTCTTCAACATTCAAGCAGACAGGTCTGGGGCGCCGTCCTGGCGATGTCACTCTGTGCCTTTGCCCTGGTGGCGTCCGAATTTCTGCCGGTGAGCTTGCTTACGCCACTTGCCACTGATTTGTCGCTTACTGAAGGCCAGGCCGGTCAAGCCATTTCGATCTCGGGCTTCTTCGCCGTAGTCACCAGTTTGTTGCTGTCCACCCTGACGCAGGGGACTGATCGAAAGCCCGTCCTGTTGGGCACCACGGCGTTAATGCTGGTTTCCGGCGCAATGGTGGCGTTTGCCCCGAATTACATGACCTTGATGATGGGGCGGGCCGTGCTTGGGATCGCCATTGGTGGCTATTGGTCGATGTCCACCGCAGTGATGATGCGTATCGCGCCTGAAGCCCTCGTTCCCAAAGCCATTGCCGTGATGCAGGGCGGTACTGCGCTGGCCACGGCAATCGCGGCCCCGGTCGGCAGTTACCTGGGCGGCCTGATCGGCTGGAGAGGGGCATTCCTCTGTGTCGTACCTTTGGCTGCAATTGCGTTGATCTGGCAAGCCTTCACGCTGCCGGCAATGCCTGGCGAGCGCGGTACGGTTTCGGTGACCGGCCCCCTGCGTTTGCTGGGAGACAGCAAGGTTGCGCTTGGCATGGCTGCAGTCGCATTCCTCTTCATGGGGCAGTTCACGCTGTTTACCTACCTTCGCCCGTTCCTGGAAACCGTGACACACGTGGACGTGCCCACGCTGTCGCTGCTGCTGCTGATCATTGGTGTGGCGGGACTGGTGGGAACGATGATGGTTGGTTCGCTCGTAAGCCGGCATCTGTTCAGAGTGCTGCCAGGTATTCCCCTGCTGATGGCCGTCGTCGCATTCGCTGTGATTTCGACTGGTTCATGGATTGTCCCGACGGCGGTGCTGCTTGGTGGCTGGGGCTTGATTGCCACTTGTGCGCCAGTGGGTTGGTTCACCTGGCTAGCCAGGATGCTGCCCGAGGACGCCGAGGCCGGCGGAGGCCTGATGGTCGCGGTGATACAGCTGGCGATAACGGTAGGTGCGACTTCGGGTGGGGTGCTTTATGACGGTGTTGGGTACCAGGCGACCTTCATCGCCAGTGGAATGATGCTCTTGGTAGCGACTGCCTTGACCATGAGGGTAGGGCGGCATCGATAGAGTACAAATGTGCTCCCTAAATGAGCAAAGGCTCAGTTTGAATGGACGCTTGTCGCTGCCAGGCCTGCGGCGACATCCCCTCGGCCTTCACGAATGTGCGACAAAAGTGGGACTGATCGCAGAAGCCGCACTCCAGTGCGATTTCGGCGAGCATCATTCCCGAGCTCCCCAGTAGTTCCTTGCTTTTGCGCAACCGTTGTTCACGCATCCACTGTTGCGGGGGCACCTGCAGGGTATCCCTGAACATTCGTGTGAAATGGCTACGCGACAGCGAGCAGGCTTGGGCGAGTTCCGTAACCGTTATGCCGGTGTCCAGGTTCTCCAGCATCAACCGCTTGGCAGTCGTGACCTGCCAGGGCTTGAGGAGCCCGGTTGTTTTCAGTGCGACAGTCGCCAGCACAGTGCAGTGATCACTGTTCATACAAATCCATTCATCAATGAAGTGGGCACGCACGTTTCGAGTGGGCAGAGCAGGCCACTGCAGCCTCGGCGCGGGCTACAGACGATAAACGCTCGATTCGATGGCCTGGCTCAGCCAGCCGGCGTACCCATCAGCGGGTCAATGAACAGCCCCTGGAGGCAGGGGCTGGCAATGGTCAGACAGTGGCAGCAACCGGGGCCAGGGTTGGGCCGTGCTGAACGCGCTCGGGTGCTTTGTGCACCATGGTGTAGGCATAGTCGACACCCATGCCGTAGGCGCCGGAGTGTTCTTTCACCAGCTCCATGACGGCATCGTAGGTATCGCGGTTTTTCCAGTCGCGCTGCCACTCCAGCAGCACTTGCTGCCAGGTCACCGGAATTACGCCTGCCTGGATCATGCGCTGCATGGCGTAGTCGTGGGCTTCCTTGGTGGTGCCACCGGAGGCGTCAGCAACCATGTAGATTTCATAGCCGGCATCGTTCATCGCCGACAGCGCGAAGGTGGTGTTGCACACCTCCGTCCACAGGCCGGATACGATGACCTTGTTGCGACCGTTTTTCTTCAGCGCGTCTCGCACCTTCTGGTCATCCCAGGAGTTCATGGAGGTTCGCTCCAGCAGCGGAGCGTCGGGGAAGACGGCGAGCAGCTCGGGGTAGGTGTGCCCAGAGAAGCTTTCAGTCTCGACCGTCGTGATGATGGTGGGCACATTGAAGATCCTGGCCGCCTTGGCCAGGCCTACGGTGTTGTTTTTCAGCGTCTGGCGATCAATGCTCTGAACGCCGAAGGCCATCTGTGGCTGCTGATCGATGAAGATCAGTTGGCTGTTGAACGGGGTCAGGACTTCAGTTTTTGGATTGTTCATTTTGGTTCCCTGTCAGCTGGATGATGGTCATCGCACAAGTCACGGCGCCTGCCTTCTGCAGACTGTGCTGAGGCACTGGATGACGTCCTCAGTGATGCCCGTTGCTTGAGTCCGAGCAAAGATTAGCGAATCGCAGTGCGAAGCGGTGGCGCACTTCTGCGCTTTCAGAAGCGCATTAATGCGCCATGCGCTCGTTCATCCTGCTGCTAGGATTCGCACGCAAACGCGGATCTACCTGATCCGGTTTGCGCCAGGAGAAAGCGATGGCAGCTTCACAACCACTCAACAAACAAACCGCCTATTGGGGCGTTCCGTGGGAGAAGGCTTACGGGTATACGCAGGCACGGCGGGTAGGGAACGAGATCTACGTATCGGGCCAGTTCAATCATGACGAAGAAGGGAACCTGGTCGCGCCGGCCCCCTTGGATCGTGACGGCAGGCCCTGTGATTTCTCTTCGATGGGGGACCAGATGCGCGCCTGCTACGACAATATCGCCAAGCTGCTCGCGCTGTACGGAGCGACACTTGAAGATGTTGTCGAAGAGACGCTCTACGTACTGGACATGGACGCGGCCTTTGCCGTGGTCGGCACGGTGCGCAAGGCCGCTTACGGTACAGAACGGCCTCAATGCGCCAGTAACATCATCGGCGTCTCGAGGCTTGCCCAGCGCCCACAGCTGATCGAAATCGCCTGCAAAGCGGTACTTGGCTCACGCGCTGAGTGACCTGCACTCCCGGTTTCGCGCTACGTGACCGGGAGTACCAATTGGCCCTCGATCAACGGCTTCTGGTTGGCAACGGCCGCTGCACAGAACGTCATGAATGCCTTGACCCGCCACGATTTGCGGATGTCCTGGTGCGTCAGCAGCCACAGCTCATCCTGCAGCTCCGGTACCACCGGGCCGACCCGTTCAAGCCCAGGCGTGATATCACCCAACATGCAGGGTAAAAAACCCACCCCCAGGCCTGCCGCGATTGCAGCACTCGCCGCCGCAACCGAGTCGGTACGGTACGAGATGCACTCGGCAGCGACCCTGTTTTCGACATAGCTGGTTGCCTTGAGCCCGCGTAGCGCTGCGGAATAGGAAACCCAGGCCTGGCCTTCAGTGAACAGAGGAGCAGGCGTTAAATGGTGGCTACTACCGTAAGGAGCCCAGGCGATTGTGGCCAGTTTGCGACCTACCAGGCTTTCGGCGGGTTTCCTGGTCGCTCGAACCGCAATATCCGATTCGTCTCGTGCAAGGCTCAGTGATTCGTTGCCCACCAGCACCTCAATCGTGATGCCTTCATTGAGGGCCTTGAAGTCCGCGATGATGGGGGTGAGGAAGTAGAGAAGCAGTGAGTCGCTGGTGGTGATACGAAGCTTGCCGAGTGGCCCCTGGCCGGCACGCGAGACACGCCGTGTCACGCTGACGATGTCCAGCTCCACGCGCTCGGCGAGTGCACGTAATTCCGCGCCCTCGATGGTGAGCAGGTAGCCTGATTTGCGGTGATCGAACAAGGCTACGCCAAGTGTCTTTTCAACCTGGGAGACCCTGCGGGAAACGGTGGACACGTTGATGCCGAGCTTCTTGGCCGTGGCAGCGCGATTGCCACACTCACTGAGCGTTTTGATGATCCGCAGGTCGTCCCATGAGAGCTGGTTGGCAGCCTCACTCGCGTTCCATTTCACGTCCTTGGGGGCAGCGGGGGCAGTTGGGACATTTCCAGGTAACGACTTCACGAAATCCGTTCCAAATCAGATTGCAACGATCATACGAGAAGGGGCTGCGTGAACCAAGCATGAGCATGAAGCGGAATGAGGGGCTTCGGTCGTCCCTTCATGCACACATCAGCACTTGTCGGCGTTATCCTGAATAGTGAGCCCGGGAGCCTTTGGGGACCTACCATGCGCAAGCTGACACTGTTGTTCGCGATCGCTGCATTTGCGGGTTGCCAGGCGCCGATGCCCACTGCCAACCCACAGATGGCCTGGGTCGATCTTTCGATGCCATTCCCGAATGACCGTGTGCTGATAGCCGAACGCCTGGATAAACAACGCCTGCGCGACGGTCGCTTCTTCGAGGTCAGCCCCGGCAGCCATGAATTGGTCGTCAGGTTCGACTACGAAGTCAATGGTGGCGGCGGCATCAGCCTGATGGGGGGCAGCACGGTGAGGCAATGCTACCTGACCATCGACTACGCGCATTTCAAGGCAGGGCAGCGCTATGTACTCGAGGCCCGCTCCATGGCCATGACACCAGAGGCGAGGCTCTATGATGCGAAGGGAGAGATTGTGGCGCAGGTCACGGAACTCTATTGCCTGATGTGATGGGGCTGCATACATCAATACCACGCTTCGCGGGCAACCCCACACCTCATGCCGGCCTGGTGGAGTGACGGCGTCCTGGATGACAACTTGTCTCGAAAAATCAGAATTTTTCGCTTTCTTGTAGGGCATTTCCCAAAGATACTGTTGCCGCCTATTTTCCGTTGCGGGTGCCCTGGCAGGGCTCTAGTCTGGGCCTGTCGCTGCTCATCAGTGACACGGCTTTGACAGGCCGCAACGGTTTAAGCATTCGGCTTTCCTTTTATGGTGGCTGTGCGTGGGGCACGCTTGCGTGCGCCGGAACTTGCTTATTCCGCCGGTCTGTCAACCTACGTACAGCTGCCACCCTTCTGTTTGACAGCAGTCAGGTGGCGCACTCATAAAGGTAATAAGCAATTGACTACTGACGAATCGAACGAGAAAACCACCGTAGGCAAGACCACGTTCTACCAAGGTGAAAACCAGACCCATCCGCTGTTTCGCATCGAGGCCGGCATTCCTTGCAAGAGCGCTCGGGAGCAGGCTTCGGAATTGATGGGGTACGTGAGGGAACTGACGATTGTCGGATTGATAGACGAAAAGCCGATGATGATCTGGGCTGCGCATTACCTGAGCGCATTGGCCAAGGCGCTGATGGACGATGCCGAGCTGGGTATGATGCGCTGAGTTCATTCCACCCGTGGCGGTCCGCGAAACGCGGCCGCCTTCACATCAGCTGCCGCGGTTCAGCGCTTAAAGAGTATTTATCCGCAACGGAAATCCGTACGATTCGAAAAGCTCCCAAACGTCCTCGCGATCGAAGAGCCGCCACCCCAGTGTCGTGAACTGCATCAGGTCATCCTCGCTGGGAAAGGAGTAGTAGGCCCCGGCAGATGGATCTTGAAAGGTCCCCGGCATAGGCTCGTTGCGCTCCAGGCGCCTGATTGCGTTCATGATGAGACGCGCGCCTGGTTGATACAGTGAAAGGATGTGCCACAGCAAGGAGTGCTCCTTGTCGACTGCCACCCGGGCAGTCTCGATGATGCGACCAACATCGATGCCGGGACTGTCAATCCAGTGGAGGGTACAGCCGATCTCCGAGGCGCCGTTCAGCAGCGCCCGGAAGGTCGCGAGAACACCTCGATACTGAGGCAAGAGGCCAGAGTGAAGATTGAGGACGCCGCGTGACGGAATTGCCAACGCTTCATTCTTCAGGATTTGACCAAAGCGGATTGAGATGAACAGATCCGCTCCCGCATCCAGCAGCATTTGCAGGCCCGCAGGATCCCTCAAGCTGGGCAATACCTGTACAGGAACCCCAAAGCGTTGCTGCAGGTCTGCAAAACCGAATCGAAGCCCGCTGCTGACCTGGTCGCTCGATCTGATTAACCCAGGGGGCAAGGCATTGAAGAAGTCCTGCTCGATCAATGCCAGTTGTCCGAGCATGCGTGGCACCTTCTTGCCCGATCCCACTCTCTCCGAGAGGAATATTCCCACCGTGCTCTCGTGAATCTCGGGTAACAGGTAATTGAGAGTGAGATTGCTCTCAACGTCCCGGTTCACCAGAAAAGCGATTCGCAACTTTAGACCTCCGGCAGACCTGCCTTGAGATGCTGCAATGGCCAATTCAACACAAGCGGATCAATCCCATTACCATTGTTTTGCCATGACGTATGGACGGAAGGCTCGATCTGCTCGGTCCGTTCGGGTAGCAGACCTAGCATAGTTGCATTTATGCAAAAGGCTTGAGGAAGGCGGCAGATGTCGAGGCTACCGGCAATGGCGGAGTGGGGTGCCTCGATCAGTGTGGTTGAGGTCAACCGTATTTTGTTCTGTGGGCGAGCAGCGAAGGCTGTGATAATGGAGGGGAATCACAAGGGCCATGCCATGCTGACCATCTCTAATAACGTGCACCTGCCAGATGCCGACATTGAACTGACATACATCCGCGCGCAAGGCGCAGGTGGGCAGAATGTCAACAAGGTGTCCAGCGCCGTGCACCTGCGCTTCGACATTCCCGCCTCGTCGCTGCCCGAATTTTACAAGGAGCGGCTGTTGGCGCTGCGTGACAGTCGCATCACCGGCGACGGCGTGTTGATCATCAAGGCACAACAATACCGCACACAGGAGCAGAACCGCGCTGACGCACTGGCGCGTCTTGCCGAGTTGATCATCGCCGCCGGCAAGACCGAGAAGAAACGCCGCCCCACCAAGCCGACCCTCGGCTCGAAGACCCGCCGCCTTGAAGGCAAAGCCAGGCGCAGCACCGTCAAGGCGGGGCGGGGCAAGGTGGAGTTCTAGGCGCTCCGGTTCATTGATCAGGCTTGTACCGCGCTGACCCCAGCAGTGGGCATGGATTTTTTGCGCACCGCTTGATAGAGAAGGCTGGACACCATGAAGCCTGCAATGGCCAGTACGCTCATCAGGATGAACACATAGTTGTAGCCCTGTTGACCAGGGAAGTGGTCGAGGATCGCGCCATAGATGACGTAGGCAAACATGCCGGGTGCATAGCCGATCAGGCAACCGATGCCGAAGGCCGAACCGGTGATGTGCTGGGGAATGCCGACTTCGCCCATGGGCGCCCAGAACACGCCGCGCATCGAGAACACAATCAGGGCGAAGGAGAGGGTGGCCGCCATCCCCGCATAGATGAAGCCCGGGCTTTTAGGAATCAGCATGATCACGGCCATCAGCGGCAATAGCGCCAGAAATGCCCACTTCAGGTAACGGCTGGTGCTCTTGAACTGCTTGTCGGCAATGAAACCGCCAGCAGGCCCGCCGAGGATTTTCAGGAAGTATTGGTTGATGATGCCGTAGGCGCCTACCAACGCCACGGGCAACCCGTACATTTCCTTGAGGTAGGGAATGAAATAGGTCAGGCCGCAGTAGACGATGTAGACCATGAACACGTTGAGACTGACCAACCAGATGCCGGGTACCTTGATCGCTTCCATCAGGTTTGCCAGACCGTTTTTCGGCCTGGCGGCCGATTGCGCGTTACCGCCCTTGAGCAGGAGCCAGGTCAGGGTGCCCGCCAGAATGTCGATGACCGAGTAGAACAGGATCGCCGACTTCAGGCCGGTTTCCCCTGAGCCCATGGCGACGAACACGCCCAGTGCGGAAAAGGCCACCAGCGTATCAACCACGCCACGCCCGCCTTCCAGCAGGCCGAACAACCGGCCTTGCTCCTGATCGTCACCCAGATTACGGATGGCTTTGAGCAGCGATGGCCAGAACAGGCAGTCGGCACAGACGGCCAGCAGACTGAACACGATCAGCAGGCTGCTGAAGGGTGGAAAGGTTGCCAGGTACAACCCAAGGCTTCCGGTCCCGATCAGGCCGAGGGGGATCAGTTTGCGCGTGTCGTAGCGATCGGCGAGCAGGCCGCCGACCACAAACAGTGCAGTCGCGATGATCGCGTTGGCACTCAACAGCATGCCGATTTCTGTGTGGTTAAGGCCCATGAATTCCTGCATGGGGACATAGAAGGCGTCCTTGAGGTTCGCCAACTTGTAAATGGTGCCGCCACCGAGGATGAGGATCAGGAATCTGAGCCATTTGGCCTTGTTTTGAGTTGTCATTATTGTTCTCCGGGCGTAATCGGGTCGTCAGGTTCAGGCGTTGGAAGGGGTGGCCAGGGTCAGTTCAGCCAAGGTGCGCAGTTCGCCCAGCACGCGTCGGACATAGGCCACCTGATTGTTTGCCCAGCGGTGTTCGTCGGCCAGCATGCGCTCGAGCGAGTAGCCTTTCGGGAGCGGCGTTTCGCTCATCTCCCGGTAAGCAATGAATGGATCGGCGGCTTCAAGGCGCTGGCGGAAGGCCGGGGCCACGTAGTGGTTTTCCTGCTCAAGAATGAACGCGATCACCTGTGGGGTTGCTTCGCCCAGCATCAACAGTTCGAACAGCATGCGAGCGCTGGGCAGATCGTCTTCGTCGCTGCCTTGCAATACGCCGTAATGGCCGAAGCCGTTTTGTTCGGGGACGATGCGCACGCCCTTGAGGTGAACCTGGCGGATGTGCGGCGCCAGGTTGTGCAGGGCCTGCAGGGGCTGTTCGCAGGCATTGATCATGTTGCCGAAGTCGAACAGGGCATGCAGGCGAGGGTGGTTGAGGCGGTTGAGCAGTTGCGCGATTTCGCTGCTCTTGAGTTCTTCATGCTGCTCGAAGTCAAAGTACAGATCGTTGGCGTCGGCCTGTTGTGCGAGGTAGTGCAGGTCGGTCTCGATCACGTCCATGACCCGCGACAGCGTGCCCTCGTAACGTGAGTAGACACGGATGTTGCGTACCCCCAGGGCCTTGGCGATGGCGATCACTTGGTCGACATCCTTTTTCAGCGTGCTGCTGATTTCCAGGTGCACATCCAGCCCCAGCGCCTTGGCCTTGCTGGCAAACGCCTGGAGCTGCTCTGGCGACATCTGGCTCAGGCTGTTTTCCTCGCCGTCGAGCAAGTGCAGGCTCAGACCTTGCAGCTCGTGGCGATAGGCGAAGTCCAGCAGGTCGGCGGGGGTGACACGACCGTGGGTGAGGTTGGTCAGTAGCGGGTAGGCGTGGGCAAACAGGCGCAATTGCCCGAGACGCTCAAGCAACCGCTGGGCCAGTGCCTCGGTCAGCACTGGAGCCGCCTTGTGTTCGACCACCTTATGGCTGAGCAAGGCGTTGAATCGTTCCTGGATCTTATTGTTCATTAGCGTCGTTCCTGGTTCAGACACCGGGTCTACCGGCGCAGCCTTTATCGCGCCAGTCAGGAACGCTCGATAGATCCATTATCAATTAATTGATAAGGCCACTTGCCTCGCATCAAGTGGTCGGCGGGAGGTAACCCAGCGTGCGCAAGGCTTGGGCCAGCTCCTCGACACGCTGCCGGGCCTGCTTTTCTGGCGTGCCGGCAAAGCCGATCAACAGGGCAGGCGGCAGGTCGTGCTTGATGCGGTAGTCGCTCAAGGCATAGGTATGAATGTTGTGTTGGGCCAGCTGCCGGGCGATGTTCGTGTCACTGAGTTCGGGGGGCAGCCAGGCGATCAGGTGCATGCCAGCATCGGTCGGAGTGATCCTGAAAAAGCTGCCGATCTGCTCTTCAAGTTGTTCGATCAATGCCTGCTGGCGCGCCTTGTACAGTGCACGCATGCGGCGGATGTGCCCCAGGAAGTGGCCTTCGCGCATGAAGTCCGCCGTTGTGGCCTGAAGCAGTGTGGGCGGGCTGCGGTCCATGACCGCACGCAGGGTGCAAAAGGGCTCGACCAGAGCCTGCGGCAGGATCACGTAACCCAGCCGCAGTGACGGAAAGAGCACTTTGCTGAACGTGCCGACGTAGATCACCCGGGCCATCTGGTCCAAGGCATACAGTGCCGGGAGCAGTCGACCACTGTAGCGGAACTCGCTGTCGCAATCGTCCTCGATGATCCAGCTCTGATGCTGCGTAGCCCAGGCGATGAGTGCCTGGCGCCGCTCATAACTCAGGGTGACACCCAAAGGATGCTGACGCGAAGGTGTACAAAATACCAGGCGCGCATCAGGGCACTCGGCAAGGCCTTGCTGCACATCGATCCCCTGTTCATCAACCCGCAACGGAACTATCCGGGCCCCCTGGGCTTGCAACGCAATCCGCGCGGCGATGTGCCCAGGGTCTTCCATCCAGGCACTGTCCTGCGGATTGAGCAGCAGCATGGCCAGCAGGTTGAACGCTTGCTGCGCGCCGGAAACGATCACCACTTGCCCGGCATCGCAGTCGATACCTCGCGCATCGAAGACGTATTCGGCAATCGCGGTGCGAAACGCCTGCAAGCCTTGTAGCTCGCCATAACCCAGAATCGCCTTGGTTGGCTTGAGCAAATGGCGGTTCATCAGGCGCCGCCAGATGGCCTGCGGAAATTCTTCATAGGTGCTTTGACTAGGCAGGAAGGAGGTCGGCGTCGCCGGATCCCAGTCGGCATACGACACCCCGCGAAAGTGATCGCTGCGCAGCGACAGCATCGACTGGCTCAGTTCGGACAGGCGAGGTGGCTGGCGCGGTTGCTCGTCCTCGATGCTCCGGCTTTCCCACTCAGTACCGACATACGTACCTGCACCCGTGCGCGAGGCCAGGAAACCTTCGGCAATCAACTGATCGAAAGCGTTGAGAATGGTGATCCGCGACAGCCCCAACTCAATGCTCAAGGTCCGGGTCGACGGCAGGCGCACGCCCCCCTGAATTCTGCCGTTGAGTATCTGTTTGCGAATCTGCAGATACAGCTGGCGGTACAGGGGTATGGCACTGGCACGGTCCAGTTCGATAGCCGACAGCAGCAAACCTGTGGGGGATTTCATGACATGCTCGTCTGGGGGAATGGGATTTGACCTGGAAACCGTCAGGCGAAGGGGAGGTCAGGGTAGCGAGCGATGCCCGATGGTGCCAGCTACCTATAGGGTTAATTCCAACTACCCTCATGGGCTGTGACCTGACAACGGCATCCGATCATCTCAAATACTCAACGGAATGGCGTGTTTTACGCCCAAATCAGAAGCAGGAGCGAACATGGCAAAAAATAAAAAGTTATCACCTGGTGGCGGAGTGGCCTGGGCAGAGCCTCTGCTACCTATCCTTTTCTGGGGGTTCTGGACGCCGATCCTGTACATCATCATTGCACCTTGGTTGAGCTTCGGTGTGATAAAAGTCTGGCCAATCCCTATTTTCGCCGGATTCTTCACAGCTATGGCCTCCACTGGCTGGCTTTGCGCCTCTGTATTGGTGTTTTTGGTGACTGCGTATCAGTTAGGTACCGCCGCCTACCAACGTAGGCAGAAGGCGAAGAGGTACGCAGCATCTTCGGGTGCCAAGAAATCGCAGTCGAACGTAGTCCTTTAATGCGAGCAATCCATCGCTTTCGGATGAAGAGCGTCAACCGGTGCATGTTCTTGGCTTTTCCTCCGAGGCGGCGGGTATTCGAGCCGAGGTTCGGCTTGGTGGGGCGCGATTCTGCTTCGTTTGACCTCAACCACACTTCGACACCATCTGACCGAGACGCGCTGAGTGGGGTCTAGGGTGCCGAGCCGCGTGCGGACGTCGTTAGTGATTGGGCGCACCAAGCCTTGGCGTTACACATGCTGAGTAGATAGGACAGTGACACACAATTGTTTTTTTGATCCCTCAAGGGAGACGTCATGATCGATCACCTCGACCACATTGTTTTGACCACCATCGATGTCGAAGCCTGCAAAGATTTCTACACGCGAATTCTGGGGCTGCGTGCTGATTGCTTTGGCCAAAACAGATTGGCTTTTCATTTTGGCGTACAAAAAATCAATGTTCACGTTCGAGGCCATGAGATCGAGCCGAAGGCTCATCTTCCAGTTCCCGGGTCGCTGGATCTCTGTTTCATTGCGAGCGTTGGATTGGATGAGGTTATCCGGCACCTGACCGAGCATTCCTGGCCAATCATCGAGGGCCCCGTTGCCCGCACTGGTGCGACAGGCCCCATTAGGTCTGTTTACATCCGAGATCCTGACCTGAATTTGATTGAGATTGCCGAAAGGTTATAGATCGGAGTTAGCTCGCGAAGCTGACTGTTGCCCCTCAACTTGAGGGTTTGGGAGGCGCCCTCAGGAGCGGCCCTAGGTTGCGATTCGATTTCAAGGCTTGGATTCAAGCTCAGACGTTCGATGATGCTGGTGACGCCGTTGAATCGCCCCTGGTTTCCTAGGCTCTGTACGAAAAGAGATGTCGCAAACACCGCATGGAACAAGCCAGAGAGACCATGGCGGCATAGCTTTTCGCGAGCTTGTCGAAGCGTGTCACGATGCGACGGTTCTCTTTCAGCCAGCCAAACATGCGCTCGATGATATTGCGCTGTCGGTATTTGGGCCGATCAAACAGTCTGGGTAAGCCGGGCTTGGGTTTGCGTTTCATTGAGCGCAGCGGGATGACGGTCTGCATTCGGTATTGGTCGCAGTAGCGGCGAAGTGCCTCGGCGTCGTAGCCCTTGTCGGCAAGCAACCATTTACAGCGCTTGCGCGGGCGGCCACGTTGGCTCGATGGAATGCTGACCTCGTCCAGCAATGGCTGGGTATAGCTGATGTCACTGGCTTGACCGCCAGAGAGGAGGAAGCGCAACGGTGTCCCGTTGGCGTCGCAGAGCATATGGATCTAAAGCACGCCCGCTACGCTCTGCAAGGCTTTCAACAAGCGACTGAGGCTCTGATGCTCCCAAGTCGATAGCAGAGCAATCGGATCTGTCCGAGCAGCGCTCTAGTCGGCGATTGGTGAATTGACTCCTAAGAGCTTGGGTTCATAAGCGTTGCTAAGCGGCTGAGAGCGAAAGGGTTCGGTGAATGCTGACAACGATGCCGGTGATTGCTGAAAAGGTCTAGGAGGACGGGCACTTACAAACACTCCATTTAACAAGTGGGCGATGTCAGGTGTTCATAAGCAGCTCAAAAGCCTGAAATTACTGGCTAACCGCTCTAGAGATTAACGTGCTTGTTCATCGACTGATGTTCATAGACCTAGTCTTCTCCGCCGTCCTTACGTGCGGGCAGGGGATTTTGTATCTGGTCCGATGGAGGTCGAAATATGGGAGATGGCTCGTGCTGACTGGTTAGAAAGGACAACTGCCAGTCGCTAGTTTTACGGTATCAGTCACCGCCAGCTTCGAATTGTAAGCTACCCTCCGAAAGGCAGCTCTGGGTCGAAAGCGGTCATCCTCGAAGGATGTCGCCAGTAAGGTCAATGCTCCCCTGCATGCAGGTTATTCATGGGCCACCTGCATGCGGTATCACCTAGTCAGCCGTCTATTTTCTCTCCTTGACCATGAAGCTAAGAACGATGGTCAGCACGGTAGCCAAGCAAAGCATGAATGCCATGCCCATCAAGCCGGCGCTGAAGGATCCAGTGACATCCTTGAGCCAGCCGACTGCGTAAGGTCCTACTAAGCCACCAAGGCTGCCAGTCGCGTTGATGAAAGCAATACCCCCAGCGGCGGCTTGCTTGCTCAAAAATGTCGACGGGATGCTGTAGAAACAGGTCCGCACGGAGCAGAGTCCAATCAATGCTACTGTGAGCCCGAATAGAGCTGGAAGTAAGTCACTGTAAACCACAGAGAAAATGAAGCCAGCCGCGCCCGTGCCGCATGTTAGTGCAAGGTGCAGAATGTAGCGTCTTTTCCTGGCGAGCACTTTTGCCCAGATCAACATGGCTGCGCTTGCAATCACATAAGGGGCAGCCGAGATCCACCCGATTTGCATATTGGTCAAGTTGTGACTCTTGAGGATCTGTGGAAGCCAAACACCGATACCTAGGATACCAATGATGTAGCTGAAGAGGATTCCTGCGAGCAACCAAACCCGCGGATCCTTGAGCGACTGTTTAAAGCTGTGTGCGCTCTTAGATTCATGCTCGGCATCAAGAACTGCCTGAAGTGCCTGCTTCTCCTCAGGAGTGAGCCAGTGCGCATCAGCTGGCTTGTCGGCCAGCAAACGCAAACACAAGAGTCCCAGGAAACATGCCGGACGACCCTGCAAGACAAGCAACCACTGCCACCCTGCAAAGCCCCAGATACCATCCATTTCCAACATGGCGGCAGACAAGGGGCCGCCGAGCACGGAGGACATTGGAATCGCGAAGAGAAACCAAGCCATGACCTTCGTGCGGTAATGAGCGGGGAACCACAACGAAAGGAAGAAGATCACGCCAGGGAAGAAACCTGCTTCGGCAATCCCAGCAAGTAACCTAATCGCGGCATAGCTGGTAGGGCCTTGTGCAAGGGAGGTGGCGGCGGCAAACAATCCCCAGGTAATCATGATTCTCGCAAGCCAGCGACGTGCACCGTATTTATAGAGTGCCAGATTACTTGGCACCTCAAATATACAGTAACCTAAGTAGAAGATCCCTGCAGCAAAGCCAAACTGCGACGCTGTGAGCCCGAGATCGTCGTTCATCGTTAGTGAAGCGAATCCTACGTTTGTGCGATCCAAATAGTTGAAGAAGTAAGCAAGCGCTAGTAGCGGTATAAGTCGTATTGCAGCTTTTTTACACGCGCGTATTTCGGCAGGATCTCTTTCCTGCGCGATGGGTGCAGTCAAGGTTGTCATTTAGGTAACCGTTATTTTTGTAGGGGCAGGGTCGGGCAGCATAGAGCAGAGAAAACGATCAGTGCCAAAACCTTTTAGCCATGACTTGCTATAACTTTTCGGCATGCCGGGACCATGCTTAATTGGTATCGTTACTTATGAAAACAAAGCATTTGTTGTTTTTTTGTTGTTACTTATCCTTCGGGTCGCCCTGACAAGCCATGAACATAAAATATGGGTGCTTCAAGACTAACTATGGACTGTGGTCCCCACATGTTGAAATTCATGCTTGGGATTGAGCTGAACGCCAAAGGCTAGGTTTTCTGGAGCGTCAGGCATGTCATGGCTCTGGAACAGCCAATGGAGATGGGCGATGCCAATGCTAAATTCGCAAATCGGGCTTATGCCAACTGCTAAGTTCCGCTGAAGGGGCAGGTTTTTCCAGTACTTGGTGATGACATCTGGTTAATGCCCAGGGCTTTCTCACACCGCTTAGCTACCGTGCGGGTTTGCTAGGCGGTTTTTTTTGGTCGGTTGTATGAAGATTGGGCAAAAGGGCAGTGCTCGCGTAGTTATGCTCTCCGCTCACTCGTCCCCGGGCTGGTTGAGTGATGCTCGGATGGATTCTGCGAGCGACAGGAGGATTGGAGCATACCGATCGATGACTCCTTCGGGAGCTTCGACCGTTGAAAGGCTGATGTTCAGAGCGTGTGTCTTGTAGACCGGGTGGTTCAGTGGGGTAGCGATAGCGATGACTTCAGGCTGCCATGAAGCAACGCAATAGCCGTTGTTTTCTACATCGGTAATCGCGGCCTCGATATCTGATATGAGCTGTTCAGCTCTGGCTTCGCATCGTCTTGATCTGAACAGCTCGATCAGGGGCCGTCGTTGCGCGTCGTTCAGGATCGAGAGATAGGCTCTACCCAAAGATGTCATTTCCATGGGCAGCCGCTGGCCGGTCAGTACGTTTCGCGGAGATTTGCGTTTACTAAAACGTATCGACTCGAGGTAGATCATCTCGTCGCCGTCCGCTGCGGCTAGGCCAACATTCACTTGATGGTCTCGCGCCACCTGGGCCATCAGAGGCGTAGCGACTTGAAGCAGAAAGCTGCCGTGGTACATGGAGTGAGCCATGCCAAGTACCGAAGGCGCTAGCCTGTAGCCCCTGGAAATACTGTCGAAATCCAGGAAACCAGACCGTACGAGGGTCTGTGTAAGCCTGCTGACAGTGGACTTTGATAGTCCGGTGATCTCGCTCAGGTCCCCATTGGTCAGATGTTCGCTGCCAGGTCTGAAGGCGCGAAGAATATCTAGCCCGCGCTCCAGCGAGCGATTGAGCGGTGCCTTGCCTTGCCCGGGAATGTGAGGGGAGGTAAGGCCGCTCTCGCCATGTTCCAATAGGTGGAACGGTCGCGTTGTCATGAAAATCACTCTCCCTCAGATTGGAATCAAGCTTGGCTCATTGCTGGGCGGTCAATCAACCGAATAATAAGAGAGGCACCGCATGACGACTTCCACGGAATTGTCGACTCCGATCGACCTTACCGTCACTGACGGTATTGCAACCCTGACGCTCAACCGTCCAGAGGCACGTAACGCCATAAGCGATGAAATGCGATCGCTGCTCATCGAGCACCTTGAGCATGTCGCGGCGGACAGCAGCATCAAAGCGCTGATCCTGACCGGCGCTGGCAAAGGGTTCTGCGCCGGCGGCGACATCAAGGGCATGCAAGCCCGAATGAGTGCACCGGCCGGTTCGGTAGCTTTCAACGGCTGGAAGCGTCAGCAGCGCGTCCACCACGCAGTGTCTCTGCTCCATAACCTGCCTAAACCCACCATCGCTGCAGTCAATGGCGCGGCAACCGGACTGGGCTGCGACATGGCGCTGAGCTGTGACTTCATCATCGCCTCCGAGCAAGCTTCGTTCGCTATGAGTTACATCGCGCGGGGCCTGATCCCTGATGGCGGTGGTTTGTACTTCCTTCCACGCCGTGTAGGGCTGAGCAAAGCAAAAGAGTTGATCTTCAGCGGCCGCGCCGTTTCGCCACTCGAAGCACAGCAGATCGGGATGATCGATCGCGTGGCACCGCATGAGAACCTTCTCCCTGCAGCTCAGGATTGGGCTCAGCAGATCTCTGCTGGCTCGGCTACTGCTCTGGCGCTGAGCAAGTCGATCCTGAACAACACCTTTGAGCTGACTCAGAGCCAGATCTTCTCCATGGGCAGCCAAGCCCAGGGCATCTGCTACACCTCCAGCGAGCATCAGGAGTCGGTTGCCGCCTTCCTTGCTCGCAAGGCAGAGCGGAGCTAAATCATGGACCAAATTGCACGCCTTCTCAGCCCTGCCAGCGTTGCCGTCATCGGCGCATCGGGTGATGCTCGAAAAACCTCCGGCCGTCCCATCGCATTTCTTCGCAAGCACGGCTTCGAGGGCCGGCTGTACCCGGTGAACCCGCGGTACGAGGAAATTGATGGATTGCGCTGCTACCCCTCCGTGGATGCTTTGCCGGAAGTACCGGATGTCGCGATCATTCTGCTTGGTCCAGAGCGGGCCAACCAGGCTGTTACCGATCTCGCTGCGCGCGGCTGCCCAGCAGCGATCGTACTGGCAGGTGGTTATGGTGAGACCGGCACAACCGGGGCTCAACGGCAAGAAGAGCTCAAGGCGGCACGAGGCTCGATGAGAATCCTTGGTCCTAATACTATCGGGCTGGTTAACCTCACGGAGCGCGTGACCCTCTCTGCAAGTGGTGCATTGGACATGGACCAGCTGCTCCCCGGCCGCGTCGCAGTGGTTTCTCAGAGCGGAGGTATCCTGGGCGCGCTTCTTTCTCGCGGTGTCGCTGCTGGAATTGGCTTCTCGAAGCTCATTTCTACCAGTAACGAAGTGGATCTCGACGTTGCAGACTTCGTCGACTACCTCGCTGATGACCCAACCACATCGGTCATTGCGCTGTACATCGAAGGACTGCGCGACAGCGAAAAATTCACTCGAGCAGCTCGCAAGGCCCGCAGTGCTGGTAAGCCAGTTGTGGTTTACAAGGTAGGACGGTCCGAGGCAGGTGCTCATGCGGCCAATTCGCACACGGGCGCGCTGGCTGGCTCTGACGACCTGTACTCCGCTTACTTCAAGCAGCTTGGCGTGATCCGCGCCGAAACCTTCGCGGATTTGCTCGATATCCCCTTCGCGTTGGCAAGCGGAAGATCAATGAATGGCCGTCGAGTGGCGATCCTGACCTCGACCGGTGGAGCTGGCACACTGATCGCTGACAACTTGGGCATGAGCGGTTTCGAAACACCTGCGCCTGGGCCGGAAACTGCCGAGAAGCTGCGTAACTTGGACATCGGTGACCAAGCGGTGCTCGACCGTAATCCCATCGATTTGACCCTGGCAGGCTTGCAGCCAGAGTTGATGCGCAGCGCCATCGGCATTCTGCTCGACAGCGATGACTATGATGCTGTGGTCACCGTAGTTGGCTCATCGGGTGTCGCTCAACCTCATTTGATGGCGGACGCTATCCGCGACAGCCTAGCTAGTTCGGATAAGCCGGTCTTGGCCTACATCAGTCCCCACGCCCCCGCAGCAGCTCAGCGTATCAACGGCTCGGGTGGTGTTGCGTTCAACGCCCCTGAGAGCTGCGCCAGCGCGCTCAAGGCTTTGGTCATGAGCGGTCAGGGGAGCTCGGCAAGTGCGGCCGATATAGCCCCGTCAGCTGCAGCAGCTAGGGTGGAAGAACTGCCAAGTGGTCCGCTTGATGAAGAGCGTAGCAAGCGCTTGTACGCGGGCTTTGGCATCACGGTCACTCGCGAACTGGTGGTGAAAAGCGGGCAGGAGGCAGCGCAGGCTGCGAGCGAACTTGGCGGGCATGTAGCCTTGAAAGTGCTCTCGGAACTGATCCCGCACAAAAGTGAAGTGGGTGGAGTAGCGTTGCATCTTACTTCGGACACCATCGGGGATCGTTTGGAGCGCATGCGCGATGAAGTCGGCGGGCATGTCGGCTTCACCCCGGAGTCGTTCCTGGTCCAGGAGATGGTCACTGGTGGGCAGGAGCTGATCCTCGGCTTCCACCGGGACCCTCAGCTCGGCCCAGCGCTGCTGCTCGGAATGGGAGGCGTCACTGCGGAGCTTTTCCAGGATACGACCTTGCGTCTTCTGCCTGTGAGTGAAGAGCAAGCCCGGGAAATGCTGTGTGAACTGAAAACCTACCCGCTATTGGATGGCTTCCGCGGCATGCCAAAGGCAGACGTCGACGCCGCAGTAAAATGCATCGTGGCGTTTTCGCAAATGGCCATGCAGCTCGGCGACCGATTGGTCGAGGCGGAAATCAACCCGCTCCTGGTTCGTCCCGCGGGTAGCGGGGTCATCGCTCTGGATGGCTTGACGATCATCGCGTGAAAAGAACGGCTGTTCCATTCTGTGGAACAGCCTCTTTGACCTCGTATCTCACGATTGCATAATCAAAGAACGCTTCATTTCTGACTCATAAAAATAAGTAGGTCGCTATGAACAGTCTCTATTTCGCCACTTCTCGGCGCATCGCTCTTTCGACCACTTCAGTTGCGACAGTCAAGATTTTTGAGCTGAACGCCACCTTCGTGCCGGGAGTATTGCCATGACCGCCGTGTTGAAAAGTGCCGCTTCCCCCGAGCCTATCGGCGCAAAAGCCGTCTCACCGACGGTCATTTCGTTCAGAGAGGTTTCGAAGTCATTCACCGTGAAGAGGGTTGCCAAGCAAGCCTCCCACAGCATCAATATCGACATCCAACAAGGCCAGGTGGTGACCATCATCGGTCCTTCCGGTTGCGGCAAGTCCACTCTTTTGAACATGGTCGCCGGGCTGTTCGCGCCTACAACAGGTGAAGTGCTGTACCGGGGCCAGGCTGTTCAAGGTATCAACGGCCGTACCGGTTACATGACCCAAAGCGACCATTTGCTGCCATGGCGTGATGTGACTGGCAATATCGCCATTCCGCTTGAAATCCAAGGTGTTCCGAAAGCCAAGCGACAGGAGCGGATTCGCGAACTGCTGTCCCTTGTTGGGCTTGAGGGGCATGAAAAGGCGTATCCCAGTCAGCTTTCCGGAGGCATGCGCAAGCGCGCTGCGCTGGCTCGATTGCTCGCTTACGACCCAGAAACCTTGCTGATGGACGAGCCATTCGCAGCGCTTGATGCACAGCTGCGCATGCGCATGCAGACCGAGCTGTTCAAGCTCAGCCGTCAGCTCAACAAGACGGTGCTGTTCGTCACGCACGACCTAGATGAGGCCGTGGCATTGGGCGATCGCTGCCTGATCTTCTCTGGACGACCGGGCACTATCGTTCGCGACGTGAGCATCCCTCTAGGTGATGACCGCAACATTCTCCAGCTACGCAAGGACCCGCGTTACCACGAGTTGTGCGGCGATCTTTGGGAGTTCATCACTCCTTCTCATGACGCCTAAGGTCCTTCTTCCGGAGAATTACGAACATGAAAATCTTCCTCGGCCGTGTCGCCATTTTTGCTGTGCTCTTTCTGTCCTGGCAATTCGCTTCAGGCCCATTGATCGACCCGTTTTTCGTGAGTTCGCCATTGGAAATCGGGAGCCGCTTCATTGACCTGGTCGCCAGTGGCCGTCTGTTCTCGCATGGTTGGATCACTGTGGTTGAAACCCTCGTGGGTTTCTTCTTCGGCGCTTGCGCAGGTATATCGGTAGGCCTGATCCTCGGTCGCAATGAGCTTCTGGCTAAATTGCTCGACCCAATTCTTGTCTCGATTTACAGCCTGCCGAAAGTCGCTTTGGCTCCACTGTTCATCATGTGGTTCGGAATCGGCATAGAGATGAAAATCATCCTTACCGCCACGATCGTCTTCTTCCTGGTGTTCCTTAACACCTACAGCGGTGTTCGTGCTGTGGAGCGCGAACAATTGGAAATTTTGCGGTTGATGGGTGCCAAAGAGCATCACCTGATTACCAAAGTCGTCCTGCCTTCGGCAATTCAGTGGGTATTTACCGGCCTCAAGATGTCGGTCCCGTACGCGCTGATCGGCGCCATCGTTGGCGAGATCATGGCCGCCAACCGAGGCTTGGGCTATCTGCTGCAGGACGCTGCCGGGCAGCTGGATACGGCAGGCGTGTTCGCAGCGCTCATTGCAATCATCTCGCTTGCGCTGATCCTCCAAGCCGCTGTGCGCAAACTGGAAGCGTCATTGATGCCTTGGAAAAAAGATCAGGAAGAACGTGAACTGTCCGTCTGATTGCAACCAACACAACAACAAGAAGAGGTCTTTGCCATGTCTATCAAGCGTCTGTTCTCTGCGCTGGGGTTGAGCGTTGCCATGAGTGCAACCAGCTTTTACGCGCAGGCTGCCGAAACGGTTAAAGTTGCTCTGGGTACGGAGGGGTTTGTTCACATGCCCTTGTTCGTAGCCTTGGACGGCGGCATGTTCAAAAAGCATGGACTAGATGTCGAGCTGGTGAAATTCAAAGGTGGCGGCGCGGCGGCCTCAGGGCTTGCCAGTCGCTCGGTCGAGTTCTGCTCGTGTGCTATCCAGAATGCGATCAACGCGAAGGTGAAGGGGGCGGACATCACCCTGCTTGGTCGTTTGGTCGGCCAATACGCAAGCAACATAGTTATCCATCAAGACCTCGCTGATCGCCTGGGCCTCACAGCAGACTCGACGGTTGAGCAACGTTTGGCTGCGTTCAAGGGGCTGCGCTTGGCAGTCAGCGGCGCCGGCGGAAGCGCAGACTTCCTCGTGCGCTTCCTAGGTAAAGAAGCGAAGTTGAATGCAGAAAAAGACTTCACACTTCTGTACCTCAACAACGGTGCGGCGATGCTTGCAGCATTTGCCCAAAACAAGATCGACGGCTTCGCGCTTTCGTCGCCGGCGTCCGATAGCGCCGTAATCGACCACAAGGGCTACACCTTGCTCGACATGTCCGAAGGAATGGTACCTGAGCTTGATGGCTACCCGTCGATTGCACTCAGTGCTCGTCGTCAGTGGGCGACCGAGAACCAGGACACAGTCAAAGCCTTCCTGGCTGCCTTGAGCGATGCCACGAAACTCATCAACGAGCAGCCTCAGGAAGCTATGAAGTCAGTTCGCAGCCGCTTCGAGGGCGTGAACGACAAGGTTTATGCAGCCGCGTGGGAGAACAATCGCAAGTCGTTCCCGCAGACGCCTTACCTCACCGATGAGGAAGTCAATCGTGCGATCAAGTTCCTGGGTGATATTCAGAACGAGAAAATCCCTGGTAAAGCCGAAGATTACCTGACCCAGGTGCGCTGAAGCGCCTTGCAAACTCCTGCCTGATCACCGCGGTGGCGACGGACTACCGCCGCGCACGATCAACTTCTTGGTAAGCAGTAATGATGAAAAAAAATATGCCGCTCTGCGCGGCAGGGGTTGGCTTTGCCGTGTATCTGCCGCTTGCTGGCGCGCAAGGCTTCTTTGAAGACAGCAAAGCTTCCCTGGAGCTGCGCAACTTCTACATGAGCCGAGATTTTCGCGAAGGTAGTGCGCAATCCAAGCGACAGGAATGGGCCCAGGGCTTCATTCTGCGCTATGAGTCGGGCTACACGCCTGGCGTTATAGGTTTTGGCTTCGATGCAATCGGCATGCTTGGGGTCAAGCTGGACTCAGGGCCGGGTCGTTCGGGTACTGGGTTGCTGCCAGTGCAAGATGATGGTGATGTGCCGGACAGCTACTCCAAAGCCGGTGGGACACTCAAGGTCAAGGTGTCCGAGAGCGAGCTCCGTGTCGGCACGTTGATACCAAAATGGCCGACCCTGGTCTCTAACAACGGACGTTTGTTGCCCCAGACATTCGACGGTGCCCAGATTCAGATCAACGAATGGAAAGCCTTGGAGTTTACCGGGGCGAAGATCCAGGGAACTGTATATCGCGATCAATCCGGTTCCACAGGGCTGGCACTGAACAATAAGAACCGTCGGTTTAGCGGTCCTCTTGATGGCGGTGATTTCAACCTGATGGGGGTGGCGTACCACGTTGCTGATAGTACGGATTTGTTGGCTCAGTACGCGGTTCTCGAAGACGTCTATACCCAGCGATTTTACGGTTTGACTGATCGTAGAAAGGGCACCTGGGGCTCATTCACGAGTGATGTCCGCTTGTTCGACAGCGACGATCAGGGGCAAGCCCGCGGCGGTCCTATCGACAACCGCGCACTCAGTGTCATGGGTACTTACAAACTGGGTGGCCACGCTTTTGGTCTCGGCTACCAGAAAATGTCCGGGGACTCGGCATTCCCCTACGTGCATGGCACTGACCCCTACCTGGTCAACTTCGTGCAGGTGGGCGATTTCGCCGAGAAGGACGAGCGCTCCTGGCAGGCTCGCTACGACTTCGATCTTGCGAGCGTGGGTGTCCCAGGGTTGACCTTCATGACTCGATATCTGAAAGGCAACCAAGCTGATGTGCGCGGAGTGGATTCCGGCTCGGACGGCGAGCGCGAGCTCGATGTCGAGTTGCAGTACGTGTTGCAGAGCGGGTCCCTGAAGGGGCTGAGCATGCGTCTGCGCAGTGCCACCTACCGCGCGGACTTCGCTCGGGATGCCGATGATGTGCGGGTGATTGTCAGCTACCCGTTGTCGCTTCTGTAATCAATATCCTCACCAGGAGAGAAACGATGCACTCCCTCGTAGCGCTTCAACGCGAAGGTGATGTCGGTCTGATCATCATCAACAATCCGCCAGTAAATGCCCTCTCGCGTGAGGTCCGCGAAAAGGTACTTGCGAGACTCGAGCAGGCGGCGGGTGACGCCGATATTCGGGCAGTAGTGATCGTGTGTGAGGGGCGTACCTTCATCGCCGGTGCTGATATAAAAGAGTTCGATCTGCCTTTGCAGGCTCCGCACCTGCCTGATGTATTGGCGGCAATCGAAAACTCGCCGAAGCCTGTTATCGCTGCGATGCATGGTTCGGTCCTAGGTGGCGGCCTTGAGCTTGCGCTTGCCTGCCATTACCGCATCGCAGGTCCAGGCACTCAGTTCGGGCTACCCGAAGTGGGTTTGGGCTTGATCCCCGGCGCCGGCGGAACGCAACGCCTGCCGCGTTTGTGCGGGATGCTCCCGGCGCTCGATATGGTATTGGGCGGAGAGCAGGTTGGTGTAGAGCAAGCGTTGGAGATTGGTTTACTGGATCGCTTGAGTCGCTCATCCGTATTCGAGTCTGCTTTGGAGTTCGCCCAGGAGATTATTGGGCAGCCGATACCGCGCTGCTGCAATCGGACCGTATCTGCATTTGATCCAGCAGTTTTCCAGCGACGGGCTCAGGCGATTCTTCATAAGCTTGTGGGGCAGGAGGCTCCACCTCTCGCGCTCCAAGCACTGCAGGCAGCTTGGCAGGTTCCCTTTAACGAGGGCATGGCGCTGGAGCGAGATCTTTTTATTTCTCGGCGTGAAAGTGTTCAGGCACGCGCCTTACGGCATGTCTTCTTTGCCGAGCGTGATCTTGCCTCTCGCCGCCGCACATTAGCTAAACAAGCCCCAGTTCGTGCCGTTGATTCGGTCGCGGTGATCGGAGCGGGCACGATGGGGAGCGGTATCGCGTTGTGCTTGGCTAACGCGGGTATCGCGACCGTGCTGATCGATACTCAGCCTGCGGCGCTTGATCGCGGACGAGCGGCTGTCGAGCGCTACTATGTCAGCGCGCTTGAGAAAGGCCGCCTCTCCGCAGAAAAGGCGGCTGAGCATGCTGGGCATATTCGGTACGAAGGTAGTCTTGAGGCGATCGCAGGTGCAGATTTGATCATCGAGGCAGTGTTTGAAGACTTGGCCGTCAAGCAAGACGTCTTCCGAACGCTGGATCGTTTTGCCAAGCCCGGGGCGATCCTGGCAACCAATACCTCTTACCTCGATGTCGATGCGATTGCCAGTGTTACCGATCGCCCAGGAAACGTCATCGGTATGCATTTTTTCAGCCCCGCTCACGTCATGAAGCTGCTCGAGGTTGTGAAAACCGCTCACCTGCACCCCGATGTGCTGGCAACCGTGCTCCAACTGGGTGGGCGCTTGGGCAAGACCGCGGTTGCGGTAGGGAACTGCTACGGGTTTGTAGGGAATCGGTTGTTGGCCGTCCGCGAGCGCGAAGCGACATTCTTGCTTGAGGAAGGCGCGTCACCAGAGGATGTCGACCGAGTGCTACGTGGCTTCGGCTTCCCGATTGGCCCCTTTGAACTGCGTGATCTGGCCGGCGTTGATATCGCTTGGTTCAACAGGAAAGGCCGGGGGGAACACCTCGTTCAGGCCGAGCGTCGATGCAACCTGATCGAGCAGCTACACGAGGCGGGCCGTCTCGGCCAGAAGTCGGGGGCGGGGTACTACCGGTATGAAGAGGGCCAGCGCAAGGGGGCTCCTGATCCATTCGTTGCGAAAATGCTTGTTGAGCACCGGCAAGCAAGAGGCCTGGAGCCGCGGGTAATCTCGGACGAGGAGATCTTGCAGCGGTGTTTATTCGTAATGATCAATGAAGCCGCTCACATGTTGGAGCAAGGCATCGTCGACAGCCCTAATGACATTGATCTCATCTGGATCCACGGATATGGCTTCCCACGTTACCGCGGTGGGCTTCTCTACTATGCAGATCAGGTCGGGCTGACTCAGATCGGCGAAGCCTTGGAGCATTGGGCTCTCAAGCATCCTGACCGGCAATTGAATGTCTGCGCTTTGCTTCAATCCAGAGCAAAGGAGTGTGTTTCACTCAGCCAAAGTTAATGCTGCCGATTTACTTTGGGTCGGCCGATGACCACGACTTCGGCTGCCCCTTTTTTTCTGCGGCATCTGCGGGCGCGTTTCGTAAAACCTGGCGCGCTATCACCACGCTGACCAATACTACGGAAAACAGTCTCAGCGTTTGGCTGGCGAGCACGAAGCCGGTGTCTGCGTGCGTCTCGACAGCTAGAATCGCCATGGCGTCCAGGCCGCCTGGGCTTGTGGCTAAGTACATCGAAAGAAAATCAATACGCATCAGCTTTGCAAGAAACCAGGCAGAGCCGGCACACAGTAAAATCAGGGCAGAAGCGCTCAGAACCATTGCAGGCATTTGCCGCCAGACGTACGCGACGGTTCGTTGGTCAAATCTGAGTCCGATGTAGCATCCGATCAAACCGTAGCCCAGGCTGAAGATCCAACTGGGAAGATCAATCGTTATGGCGCCAGACAGCTGTAACCCGCCTCCAAGCAGTAGTGGCACCAGCAGTGCGCCTGCCGGCAGACGCGTACCTGCTGCAACACCGACCAAGATGACCCCGAGACTCAAAACTAGATCCAACAGGTTTCCGGTCTGGCCCATATTGGCGGCTCCTGAGGAAGGCGTGTGCGCACCTAGCACGTGGCTCACCAGTGCTCCTACAACTACCACGCAAACCACCCTGACGTACTGCATGGTCGCAACCACACGTGCATCAGCTCCATAATCTTCCGACATTGCCACCATCGCCGATGCTGCACCGGGTGCTGTTCCCCAAGCTGCAGTTGCTTTAGATAGGCCACTGAATCGGATAGCTCCCAGGCCTACCAGTGCGCTCATGGCCAGTGTCAGGGCAGTGACACCCAACATCTGATACCAGGATTGTGCGAGCGTCTGGATGACTGGCCAAGTTATCGAGTGAGCCACCAACACACCCACGCAACCTTGGCCGAAGCGAAACGCATGACGATGAACACGGATTGTCACGCCCAGAAGACCACAAGCAATGCCCGCGAGCATGGGCCCGAGGAACAGACCTGCAGGGATATGCAGGAAGTGAAAAAGCTGCCCCGCAGCGCCGGCTGCGAGTACCACGCATAGCCACTGCAGCAGGGCGGGCTTCGAGAGTGAAGAGGGGTTTGGCACTGGAGAATCCTCGGATGCTGGGCCAGATGATTATCCGAGGGGCTAATGGGCGTGGTCCATTTGCTGTTTTTGATGAACCGATTACCGAGAGTTATGAATCATGGATCTTAGGGACCTCACTTACTTCGAGACCATTGCCCGAACGGGTCATCTCGGTAAAGCTGCAGAGTTGTTGCACAAAAGTCAGCCTGCGCTCAGCAAAAGCATTCAGCGTCTCGAAGAGGCTTTAGGCGCGCAGCTTTTCAGACGAGAAGGCAGGAGAATAAGGCTCACTGAGGTTGGCGAGCTCCTTCTCCAGCGCGGGCGGCAGTTACAACTGAGCATTGCGGAGACCGAGCGCGAAGTACGAGACTTTGCGAGCGGGCAAATCGGGACTATACGCCTGGGCTGTTCCGCGAGCATGGCCGAGCACCTCCTTCCGCAGTTGGCATCCTTCTTGTTGGAGCGCGCTCCCGAGCTGCGATTGAAGCTCTCGATCGGCCAAGATGACATTCTCAGGGAGTCCCTGAGCTCCGGCCGCCTGGATGCGATTATTTGCCCTTTGAATGCTGGTGATCCCCATTTGCTCACCTTCCCGATTCTTCAAGATGAAGCTGTCGTCGTGGCCAGCGCAGATCATCCCGTCTTCTCTTCTCCTATCAGCATCGCAGCGCTATGCCAATACCGCTGGGTTCTGCCTGGTGATGCAGTCGCCTCCAGACGCTGGATCGACGAGGCATTCAGGTCACATCAGTTGCCTGCTCCTACGGTGCAGATTGAAGCAAATGCCGTTTCACTGTTGCCGAGGCTGATAGCCAAGACGCAATTACTGAGCTTTCTGGCCCGGGAAACGTTAGTGTCTGGACGTTGGCAATCCACTCTAAGAGAGGTCCCTATTCAAGAGACGACGATGACTCGGACCGTCGCGGTTTCAGTGCGAGCGGAGGCCTATCTGGCACCGGCTGTGCGACTGATGGTCGAGCTGCTGAAGGCAGACGGAAAGCGATTTTTCACAGAGATTTGATTCCAGTCAGTGGAACTAGCTCATTGTCACTGCCGAAGTGCTCTTTGACACTGTGGGCGCGCGTCGATTGGCTGCGCTAACCACTCTTGTATGGAGAGCTCTGATGAGTCGCAATGTCTTCATCTGTGATGCAGTACGCACCCCTATTGGCCGTCTGAATGGTGCCCTTTCTGCAGTGAGGGCGGATGACCTTGCTGCTATCCCACTCAAAGCGTTGATTGAGCGCAATCCAAGTATCGATTGGGCCGCCGTGGACGAAGTCTTCATGGGGTGCGCCAACCAGTCAGGTGAAGACAATCGCAACGTGGCACGCATGGCGCTTTTACTCGCTGGGCTCTCTCCTTCGGTACCTGGTGTGACGTTGAATCGGCTGTGCGCATCCGGTCTGGAAGCTATTGGTGCGGCCTTCAGGGCGATTGCTAATGGTGAAATGGAATTGGCCGTTGCCGCAGGCGTTGAGTCGATGACTCGCGCGCCCTACGTGATGGGAAAAGCTGACGGCCCGTTTGGGCGTACGCAGAAACTTGAAGACACGACGCTCGGTTGGCGCTTCATCAATCCGGCAATGGAAAGCGCGTACGGTGTCGATAGTATGCCGATGACCGGTGACAAAGTTGCCCAGCAGTACGGCATTTCTCGTGAGGATCAGGACGCCATGGCTCTGCGTAGTCAAGCACGAGCTGCTAGCGCGATCGAGCGCGGGTTTTATGCTGAAGAGATTGTTCCCGTCATCATTCCCGGCAAAAAGGGCGAAACCGTTGTGGTGTGTGATGAGCACCCCCGTCCTGAAACCACTGCAGAAGCGCTGGCCAAACTCAAACCGGTAAATGGTCCTTATTGCACGGTGACTGCTGGCAACGCTTCAGGCCTGAATGACGGCGCCAGCGCGATGATCCTCGCTAGTGCTGATGCGGTAGACAAGTTCGGTCTAAAACCTCGTGCCCGGGTCCTTGGAATGGCCAGCGCCGGTGTTTTGCCTGAAGTAATGGGAATTGGTCCAGTCCCTGCTGTGCGAAAACTTCTGCAACGGCTGAACATGACAATTGATGCTTTCGACGTCATTGAGCTCAATGAAGCCTTCGCAGCGCAAGGATTGGCAGTGATGCGCGAGCTCGGTTTGCCAGATGACAGTGAGCGAGTTAACCCCAACGGTGGAGCTATAGCGCTGGGTCATCCTTTGGGGATGAGCGGAAATCGACTGGTCTTGACAGCGGTGCACCAGCTCGAGAAGACGGGGGGGCGCTTTGGTGTGGCCACGATGTGCGTGGGGGTGGGACAAGGCTTGGCGCTGGCCTTCGAACGTATCGACGCTGTCACCTAGAGAAAGATATTGCTGTGCTGGTGGACCATAAACCGCCAGCCTGAATGGGCCAGCAGCGTCTCTGTCCTTTGAATCAACCGACGACCACGACACCAGGCAATTGGGCGATGACTTCACGAATCAAGGTAATGATCAAGCCAATGGCAGGATCACGCGCATTGTCGATTCGCCATCCCAGTTCTATTGAGTAGCGCGGAAGGTTGATTGGGCATGGGTGGCATTGGACGTTGCTGACGCTGGCCAAGGCTTTGGCGGCATGGGTCGGCAAGGTGGCCACGCAGTCGCTGTGCTGCAGAAGCGCGGGAAGCGCGGCGAAATGAGTGGTTGAAGCCTCCACTGTGCGATTCAGCGACTGCGCAGCTAGCACCTCATCAACCACGCCCACATAGCCGCCCGATGAAACCAGAATGTGGCGCTTTTCAAGGTAAGACCCGGGTGTCAGCGGGGTGGCGTCAGCGCGGGCCGCAGTAAGGCAGGTGTAGTCACCCGTTGCAAGCGCCAGCCGCCCCAGCGTCTTCGAGGCCACGGCGCCCGATGTCAAGGCAAGATCAAATTGCCGGTTCATCAAAGCATCGCTTGCCAGCAAGCTGTGGGTTTGCTTGAACACTAGGCGGATACCAGGCGCCTGTTCCCGGATTTTGTCGATCAACAGCCTGCCAATTGCCAGTTCGAAGTCATCCGACATGCCCAGTGCAATGGCGCGCCCGTGAATCGCCGCATCGTCATGGAGTGCCAACATCAGCCCCTGACGACACTTGTCCAGCGCGGCGGCCACGATAGGGCGCAATTCCTCGCTTTTTGCGGTGGGTTTAAGGCCTCGTCCTGTCCGTTCGAACAAGTGGTCACCGAACACTGCCCGTAGTCTGGATAGAGCAGCGCTCACCGCTGATTGGGTAATGCCCAGGCGAATGGCGGCGCGGCCCGCGCCTCCTTCCTCATACAAGGCTTCGAAAACCTTGAAGAGGTTCAGGTCCACAGAGGCGATGTCCAGCTTTTTCATGATTGGTGGAATCTTTCCAGGCACACAGGTAGCAGTCCCCCAATGCTGTCACGATATGATTGTAATTGATATCAGATCGAGTCGGTGCAGTATTGCTCAATAACGGATCGGGGCCGAACATTGCCTGCACTTACATCATGCGAGATCTCATCATGTCCCGTATCACCGTTGCAGCGCTACAGGTTGGCT
Organism: Pseudomonas sp. NPDC096925; assembly: GCF_044762545.1. NCBI lineage: Bacteria > Pseudomonadati > Pseudomonadota > Gammaproteobacteria > Pseudomonadales > Pseudomonadaceae > Pseudomonas > Pseudomonas sp. NPDC096925. The sequence goes on from NZ_JBIWEM010000003.1 coordinate 111,577, forward strand.
CCCATCCACTCGGAAAGGCCCAGACGCTGAAATCCATCATCGAGTATGAGGCCAAGATAAAGTCGAGCGGGGCGAAACTGGTCGTATTGCCCGAGGCGATCCTAGGCGGGTACCCAAAAGGGCAGATATTCGGCACTTTCCTGGGATATCGCTTGCCGGAGGGGCGTGAGACATTCCAAGCCTATTTCGAGAATGCCATTGATATCCCCGGCGCGGAGACAGACGAGCTCGCTGCATTGTCCGAACGCACGGGAGCTCACCTGGTCGTCGGGGTGATCGAGCGTTCTGGTAACACGCTGTTCTGTTCCGCGCTGTTCTTCTCACCAGAGGGTGGACTCATCGCCAAGCACCGCAAGTTGATGCCAACGGGTACCGAGCGTCTCATCTGGGGGCAGGGTGACGGCTCGACATTACCTGTTGTCGATTCACCAGCCGGCAAGCTCGGCACGGCGATCTGCTGGGAAAACCACATGCCGTTGTTACGCACTGCGATGTACGCCAAAGGCGTGCAGGTATGGTGCGCGCCGACAGTCGATGAGCGTGACGTCTGGCTGGCCAGCATGCGGCATATCGCTCATGAGGGGCGGATGTTTTTGGTTAGTGCATGTCAGGTGCAGAAATCGCCACTCGAACTGGGTATCGAGGTACCCGCCTGGGATCCTGACCGTCCCCTGATTCAGGGCAACAGTGTCATCGTCGGGCCGCTGGGTGATGTACTCGCCGGTCCACTGCGTGGTGAAGAGGGATTACTGACGGCAGAAATCGATCTTGATGAGTTGGTGCGTGCTCGCTACGACTTCGATGTGGTTGGCCACTATTCGCGGCCCGATGTGTTTTCACTGAGCGTCGATGAGCGCGCCAGGCCGGGTGTCGACTTTTTCAAGTGAGGAGTTTTCGGAACCTGCGGCAGGCTTTGATTAGCTTTGCGAAGCGCAAATGCGCCGTGATGTCGTCGCTCAGGCAGGGGCACTGAAACGTGGATGTGCAGACCAAGGGCAGGCGCCTCGCGGCGCCCGTCCTGGTTTCCATCAATGCGCGTACTGAGCTTTGGCAAACGTCGCAATAGCGTCGGCCATTGCCTTCGGTTGCTCAGGCGCCATCGCATGTCCGGCGTTTTTGAGCACCACCACCTGAACGCGATCGCCCAGCATGCTTTGCAGAACGCCTGAGAACCTGCGTGGGGCTACTGTGTCGGATTCACCCTGCAGGTCCAGGATTGGGGCCTTGCCAGCGGCGAAGTAGTCATCGACCGGTGTGGTATTGCGTGCATGGGACTGAGCTTCATGCGTTTCGTCGTGCCATCCGCCAAGCCAGACACGAGGGTCGTTGCCGGGGGCGAAGAATGCTTTGCGCAGGTAGACCAGACGTTGCTCTTCGGACAGAGACATGTCACCGGCCCCATCGATTGCCTGACGCATTTCGGCGTTGATGGGCTTCTCAGACGATCCGGGTGGAACCTTGCCGGCAGAAGCCGCTGCGAGCACCACGCCGCGCACCAGGTCGGGCCTGTCGGCCGCCAGTTGTCGAGCCGGGAAGTTACCCCAGGCGTGCCCAACCACTACTACCGGCCCTTGTTTCTCGTGCTCGACAACTGCAGCGATATCGCGGGCAAAGTCATGGACTGAGAGCTTTTCCATCGGGCCTTTGCTTTGGCCTATGCCGCGGGGTTCAGGGCGCACCACCCTGAACCCATCTTGCTGCAGGTAATTTGCCACTTGGTCATAGTCACGACCCGAGCGTCCCAGCGAGGGAAGCATCACGATGATCGGACCCTTACCTTGGGAGTTGACCTCGATCTGGACGTTGTCGTACCGCACCATTTCCTGTTGCACTGCATTCGTTGCGGCAGAGCTGCTAGCCATGGCGATGGAGGCAGCCAGCGTCAGGGACGCACCAATGATGAAGTGAGAAATCTTTTTCATTGTTTTTTTCCTTGGGCAGTGAGTGATGGGGCAGGTTCAAGGCCGCTTTCCTCAAGCAATTTGTTAGCTTCGGCACTGTTGAGGTATTCAAGGAATTCACGTGCAACCTTGGTGTTAGAAGTGGTACTGGCCACGGCCGCATAAAACCGGCTGACTTTCTGTACCTCCTCGGGAAGCGGGCCTAGGTAATCCACGCCAGGGGTTACCTTCAGTTCGCTGATCTGCTGCATGCCGATGTCCGCGTCGCCGCGAGCAAGCGCAGTGCCCACCAGTTCCTTGCCTTGAATCTCGACTGTTTTGTGCTTGACCGAATCGGTGATGCCCAAGCGAGCAAACAGCTCTGTCCGGATGTAGACACCACTAGCGCCTTGGGAATATGCGATTTTGTCAGAGCTGAGTAGCGCGGCACGCAGAGCGGACACGGTGGACACATCCAGGTGAGGATGACCTTTTGGTACGCCTATGCCGATACGGGAGTCGGCGATTTCTCGGCGAGTGCTCATGTCGAAAGCACCTGTAGGTCCCAGTAGATCCAGGGTCTCGCTGGCCATGATGGCCAAGTCCATAGGCTCCTTGTGTTTGATTCGCTGGGGGATGGACTCAGGAGAGTCTCCCATCGAAGGTCCCCAACTAATGCTGAGTGTGTTGCCACTGGCTTTCTCGTACGCTGGCTGTAGTTGGGCCATGGCCCCCTTCAGCGCACCGCTCGCGATTATCTTGAGCTCGGATGCTTCAACGCCGGCAGAGAGGGTCAGAAGACCGGCGAGGCCAGTCGAGAGCAGTAGCGGAGCAGATCTTGTTTTTTTCATATAGCTACCTTAGGAAGGGCGCACTTCAGGCGCCGCGAGTGTTAACGAACAGCGAATACAATGAGGTTGTGGAGGCCATCAGCAGGCGATTGCGTCGCGGGCCGCCGAAGCAGAGGTTGGCGCATCGCTCAGGCAGATCAATGTGTCCAATAGGAGTACCGTCAGGTGCGAAGACGCGAACCCCATCCAGGCCAGGCTCCGGAGCGCCCCAGCCACACCACAGGTTTCCGTCCACGTCGACGCGTATGCCATCGGGCAGGCCATGGCCTGCATCGATGAGTTCCCTGCGCTCGCTGAGCTGGTTCTGGTCATCGACGCTGTATGCGACGATGCGGCGTGGGCGAGCTCTCGACTCGACCAAGTAGAGTATTTTCTCGTCGGGTGAGAATGCGAGTCCGTTAGGACCTTCGACATCTTCGGCAACGCAGTGAAGCTTCCCGTCCGGCGTTAGGCAGTAAACGTTAGCCGGCAGCGCTGCTTCGCCTTGACGGCCCATGTAGTCACTGACCAAGCCAAAGGGCGGATCGGTGAACCAGATACTGTCGTCCGACTTCACCACGATGTCGTTTGGAGAGTTGAGTGGCTTGCCTTCAAAGTGACTCGCCAGAACGGTGATGCTGCCGTCGTATTCCGTGCGTGTGACTTGTCGACCACCGTGTTCACACACCAGCAGGCGGCCTTGGCGATCACGCGTCATCCCATTGGCCTGATTGGCCGGTTGGCGAAACACGCCGAGGACACCGGTGGCTTCATCCCACCGCATGATGCGGTCGTTGGGCAGATCGGTGAGCAGCACATACCGGCCATCTGCGAACCAAGCCGGCCCCTCAGCCCACCGCATTCCCCCACCCAAGCGTTCCACTTTTGCGTGGGCGAGGCGGTAATGAGCAAAGCGTGGGTCAAGCTCCCGTACGGCCGGATCAGGCACACGGGTGCTTGGACGCCAATCTCTATCGTCCATTATTCGTTTCCGTCAGTGTGTTGAAACCAAAAGAGCTCAGCGGTACAAGCGGGCCGGGTTGTCGACCAGAACGGCTTGTTTCAATGCAGGGCTGTCACATACCTGTTGAATGAAGTTGAGCAGTTGGCGGTCATCCGGAGGGGAGCCCTTGATGTTTGGATGCGGCCAATCGGAGCCCCAAATCGCGCGTTCCGGGGCATACTCCAGAAACTCGCGAACGTAATCCAGAGCCTGCGGCCACGGGCCAGGTTGACCCTGCATGGCGCGATCGATACCGGAGAGCTTGATCCATCGGGCCGAATGCTCAAGATGCTTCTTCAGAGCAGCAAGCTCTTCTCTATCGAGGGGTTGGGTGAAATCTGGGCGCGCCATGTGATCAATGACCAGAGGCGTCTTCAGGTCCTTCCACTGGTCCAGGAACGGCAACAAAGTGTGTAGTTCTCCGTGAACCAACACATGCCATCCAAATGAAGCAACACGTTCGGCCAGTTGTCGCAGCTTTTGAGGATCCCGTGCGCCCGGCAGGTGCCCCATTAGATTGAAACGGATGCCACGCAGCCCGCCGTCGTGCAGAACCTGCAGCTGTTCATCGGTGGTTGTTTCGTCGATCAGACCAACGCCGCGGTAGTGTCCACCGCTCTCAGCGATTGCGGCCAGGATGGCGGAGTGATCCGTTCCATAGGGTGCAGCTTGAACAAGCACACCGTGCTCAATGCCAAGGCGCTGATGCAACGCCAGAAGATCTGAAAATGGCGCGGGGGCGGGAGTGTATGCGGCGTTCGCAGGGAGTGGGAAACGATCCCAGGGGCCGTAAATATGGGTGTGGCAATCCCACATCCCAGGCGCATTGGTTGGGCTGGACATGGAGGCTCCAAATGTCTGGCTGGTTGCTTCGCCGAGTAGGGTGATAGCTGCTGCAGCGATGGCTGTGTGCTTGATGAACAGGCGTCGTGAGGCCTGAACTTGATTTAGATCGTCCATAGTGACCTGCTCTTATTGTTTGTCGGTGGACGGGGGGCCATGGCCGGCCCCCTATAGAAATCAGCCGCAGCGAACGGTCATGCCGCCGTCGACGACGATCTCGGTACCAGTCACGAAGCGCGACTCATCACTGGCCAGGTACAGCGCGGCGTAAGCGGTGTCACGACCGTCGCCCATGAAGCCCAGTGGAATTCGAGCCAGGCGGGAGTCGAGCAGCTTGTTTACGTCGCCGCCGGTGCGCTGCCCTGCGAGACGGACTTCGACCATAGGCGTATGCAGCTGACCGGGTACCACGGTATTTACGCGAATACCTTTGGGGGCGTACTCAACGGCAGTAACACGGCCTAGTTGGATGACGCCGGCCTTGCTCGCGGCGTAGGCGACTTGCGCCGAGCCGGTGAACCGAATGCCAGACGTCGAAGCAGTGTTGATGATTGAGCCGCTGCCTTTTGCCTCCATTACCGGGATCACGTGTTTACAGGTCAGGTACACACTTTTCAGGTTCAGAGCGATCTGGGCGTCGAACTTGTCCTCTGGCAGGGCAACTGCGCCACCCGCGGCGGAGCCGCCGACGTTGTTCACCAGGATGTCTACAGTCCCGTACGCTTGCTTGCAGGCTTCTACCATGGCAGCTACCGCTGAGCTGTCGGTGACGTCGCAGGCATACGGCGTCACTTCACCACCCGCTTCACGAATACGGCCCAGCGTTTCCTCCATGGCGCCGAGGTCGCGATCGACAGCGAACACCTTGGCGCCGGCAAGGGCGAACAGTACTGCCACGGCACGGCCATTACCCCAGCCGGCACCCACACAACCTGCACCGGTGACGATGGCGACCTTGCCTTTCAAGCGATCGCTGGTTGGAATATCTTCAGTCATGGGGTAATCCTCAATTCAACGTGGTAGGCAGTTCGGGAGCGACACCAGCCGGTGGCGGCACTTCGAAGACCTTGATAGTCATGGAAATCAGCGTGTAGTAGCCGGCAATGCCAACGAGATCGACTGCGGCGTCGTTACCCAGCAGCTCAATGAACTCTTTGTAGAGGCCGTCGCTAATGCCGCGGGTATCGTGCAGTTCACGAACGAAGCGATAAACCAACGCCTCATCGGCTTTCTGAAAGCTCGGCTCTTTCCCATCGCGTATGGCGTCGATGATCTCGGGAGCCAGGCCGGCCTCCAGAGCAAACGGTTTATGTGCCGCCCACTCATACTCTGCGAGCCAATGACGCCCCATCAGCAGAATGGCCAATTCAGAGAGGCGCGGTTCCAGGCAGCTGTCGTAGCGGCAGTAGCGACCAAGGGCCTGGGCGCACTCAGCCAGTTCTGGTCGATGTAGCCAGATGGCGAGCGGGCCGCGGACGCCTTTGCGTGGGCCGTTGGCGATGCGGTCGTAAACGACACGCTGGGCGTCATTCAGTTGTTGCGGATCAATGGGAGGCAAGCGATTCATGGCCGTTCCTGTTACGAGTGCTGGGTTTGCGATTGAGACTGGGGTTGGGCTTGCGCAACAGCTTCGGGGGCAGTTACTTGAGCTGCGCTGACATCCGAGGGGCGCAGCAGGCTGCGGCCAGGGGCACGGCCCGTTTCACGTTCGAACGCTTCCGGATCAAAAGCACCCTCCCAGCGGGCGATTGCGAAAACGGCGATGGTGTTGCCAACGATGTTGGTCAGGGCTGTTGCTGTCGCCATGATCCGATCAATGCCGAACAGAAGGCCCAAGCCGCTCAGCGGAAGGGTCTGTACAGACTGCAGGGTGGCTGCCAGCTTGATGAAAGCACCACCTGCAACCGTTGTACCGCCTTTGGAGGTAATGCTGAGGATTGCCAGCAAGCCGGCCTGTTGCCAGAGCGAGAACGGAGTGTCGGTGGCTTGCGCAATGAATCCGATAGCGATTGCCATATAGATCGCCGTGCCGTCCAGATTGAAGCTGTAACCGGCCGGCAGCACAAAACCAACAACCACTTCATCACAACCAGTACGTTTCAGTTTCTCGATAAGCCGCGGGAACGCGACTTCACCAGAAGCGGTACCGAACACAAGCAGAATTTCATCGCGGATCAACCGCAGCACGGTCATGAACGGCAGGCCAACCGACCAGCTGATGGTGCCGAGCACTCCGAACACGAACAGGAGCGAGGCGGCGTAGTAGACGGCGATGAGCTTGAGAAGGTAAAGAAGGGTGTCGCCACCGTAGCTACCGATCGCAGCGGCCATCGCGCCAAATGCGCCGAGGGGGGCCAGCTTCATGATGAAGCTGAGCATCTTGAAGAGGATGGTTTGAGCTTCGTCAATTGCGCGCACTGCTACGGACTCTGGCCCGCACGTACGGTTGATAGCAATACCGGCCAGTACTGAGATCAGCAGGACTTGGATGATGTCGCCTTTGGCGAAAGCATCCACAAGGGTGTGCGGGATCAAGCTCAGCAGGTAGGTGATGACCGAGACCTCGCCTGCTGCGGCTGTAGCCTTGATGGCAGCCGAAGACTCGTTCATCCCTGTGGCATGCAGCCCAACACCTGGCTCGACAACGTTCACCAACACAAAGCCTACGAGCATCGCGACCGTGCTGACGACTTCAAAATAGAGCAGTGATTTCATGCCAAGCCGGCCTAGCTTGCGCATGTCCTGGACGTGGGTGAGGCCATGCACCAAGGTCACGAAGACGATTGGAGCGAGCATCATTTTCAGGAGCGCAATAAAGGCTTGTCCGAGAGGTTTCATGGCAGTGGCCCAGGTGGGCGCGGCGAAACCGAGGATGACGGCAGCGACAAGTGCTATCAGCACCTGAACGTGGAGCTTCTTCAACTGGTTCATGGCAATTCCTCGCCCACGGGATGGGCGTCATTGTTCTTGTGATTCGCATGCTGGGATGGCCAATCCCACCGGCATAGCTATTAGAACTGAGCATAGAGATCTGGCGTAATCGGTGCAAAAACCTTATTTTGATAAAAAGCTATGCCAGTTAAGCATGGAGTTTCAGATGGATATCCGTGAGCTTCGTTCCTTCGTCAAGGTCGCCCAATGTGGTGGATTCAGTCGGGCTGCGAGGGATTTATTCATCGCTCAACCAGCGCTCAGTCGACAGATTGCAAAGTTGGAAGAGCAGCTGCAGGTCGAGCTTTTCACTCGACATGGGAGAGGTGTTGAGCTGACTGCAGCAGGCTCTCGTTTGTTGGAGCGTGCAGAGATCATGCTGCGCTACATGGAAGAAACTGCAGACCATGTGCGCAACACTGCGGATGAGGAGCGGGGGCATTTGGCGATAGGCCTGCCCCCAGCAATTGGGTCAATTGTCGGCCCTCAGCTGATTCGTAGTTTCAAGGAACGGTGGCCAAAGGCATCGCTGCATGCGCTTGAGGGGCTCAGCACATCGCTTCAAGAATGGTTGCTGGAGGGCCGGATCGATGTGGCGGTTGTCTATAACCAACCCTTGATCGAGGCATTCGATGTGCGGCCATTGTTCAGCGAACGGATGGTGCTGGTTGGCCCACCTGGCGAGGCATCGCGTAACGTCCGTCTGACTGCGCTTGGCGACTTCCCTTTGATCTTGCCGGGGTTGCCTCATAGCAACCGTCGCCTGGTGGAACAGATTGCCGCACAAAACGCGGTTCGTCTGAATGTCGTGCTCGAGGTCGATAGCGTTAGTTTGACGAAGCGGTTGGTCGCTGAGGGGCTTGGCTACTCCATTCTCGCCCATGCCGCTGTTCAGGAGGACATGAACAGCCACACGCTGGTCGGCCATGCAATTGAACGGCCCGGTATCCGCTCAACCGTGTCATTGACTCGGCTACGCGACCGACGTAGCTCTCGTCTGGCCTTAAGCTATGAAAAAATCTTGCTGGAGACCCTGGAAGAGCTCGTTACGGTCGGTGCTTGGAAAGAGGCAACGCACTGGTTGGCGCAGTGACAGCGATGCTCAAACCCACGTATGTCCTGTGCTAGACATCGCCCTCGCATGCTGTTCTTTCACCGAGGGAGCGGATTGAAGAGAGCCATGCTCAATTGTCATGAACAGCTATCAATACACGGTATTTGTCAGTTTTTTTTAAATGCATAGTCTGCTGTCAGCGGGGCAGGTATCAGCCTTCGCATACCAGATAAAAATAAGAGGCATAGACCATGCGTTCTACCTACTTTGCGACTTCACTAACTCTGCTCAGTTTTTGCTTGGCTAGCCAATTTGCTCACGCCAAGAATGATGTCTCCATCCTGACTGCGAGCAAGGGGGATGTCCACATTGAGGCATTGGTTCAGGGATCTGGAAAAACCATCGTCATCCTGCCGTCTAAGGGCCGGGGTGCTCACGATTACGATCAGGTAGCCAGCTACCTGGCTGATGATGGTTACCGCGTGATTCGACCAGAGCCTCGGGGTGTCAATGGAAGCCGGGCCCCCATGGACACGCCAACGTTGCATGATTTTGCTGCCGATGTTGCGTTAGTGATGGACAAGGCCCACACCGGGGCTGCAATTGTCGTTGGTCATGCCTGGGGAAGCCAGCCCGCACGCGTGCTTGCGGTTGATCGTCCGGATCTTGTGAAAGGTGTGGTGTTGGCTGCTGCATCCATTGGCAAGTTGCCTCCGGGATCGTCGGAGAAGCCCTATGGAAGGATGGTTGAAGCGATCAAGGGAGCGGGCAACTATGCGTTACCTGAAGCTCAGCGAATCAAATACCTTGAGCTAGCATTCTTCGCCCCTGGCAATGATGCGCGAGCGTGGTTAACCGGGTGGTATGACAAAACACATGTGGCTCAAGATCACGCCCGAGATAGCACACCGGTTGAGAGCTACTGGTCTGCTGGTAACACAGTGCCCATTCTGGACCTTCAAGCTGAAAAGGATGCAGTTGTAATTCCCAATATACTCAAGTCGATGCTGGGTGATCGAGTGGAACACCAAGTAATTGCCGGAGCAGGCCATGCCCTTGCACCTGAACGGCCGAAGGAGATGGCTGATGCGATTTCCAGGTTTGCTGATCGGGTTTACGCAAGTAAGGACTGACTCCTCCACCATCTCTCGGCTCGAGGTCTACATAATTTCTAAGCAAATTTGTCGTGTTCAGGAATCTGGCCATCGCTGATGGCCAGTTGGGAGTTTGATGTCGAAGCTCCAAATCAGGTCTGGTGTGGAGACATCACTTACGTCTGGGCACAGGGCAAATGGCACTATCTTGCAGTTGGATCGCGCCAATGTGGACACTGACGCTATTCTACCAAAGCAATTCCTGATGATTATCGAACGCAGTGGTTTTGGCCAGCATCTTTTTGATGAGTGGCGTTATCTTGACCATGGAGAACCCTATCAGGACTGCTCAAAAAGGCCTCTAAACTTGAGCTTTCCACTCAACCAGCCACGATATGAAGGCGCTGGAATTATGTTGGCTCGTGGTAACTTTGGTTGTGGTTCTAGCCGTGAACATGCGCCTTGGGCTTTGCATGAATGGGGAATTAGGGCGATTATTGCACCGAGCTTTGCTGAAATTTTTTATAGCAACTGCTTCAAGAACGGGATTCTACCAATCGTGCTGGACGAGGTTGCTGTCGAAAATTTATTCGTCGCAGTTGAGCAGCTGCCAGGTTATCAAATAAGCATAGACCTTGAAAAACAAGAGATTGTAGACGGCCATGGCAACCGCGTTCCGTTTGATGTCGACCCGTTCCGAAAGCATTGCTTGCTTAATGGTTTGGACGAAGTGGGGATGACGTTACTAAAGGCGGGTGCTATTCGGGAATTTGAGAAAACACGTATAGTTTTGGAACCATGGCTTTACGAGAGGTTCTAGCCCTTCAATGGCTCCTCTACCAAAACTTTTTGGCGTTCGGCGCTGAGCATCCAGATGTCGTCGTGTAGCTAAAGGCTTTAGCGATGCTATACGCCATAGCGTTTGTTTCCCCCAGACGTGATGCAGTAGCGGCCGCCTCTTGGGCCTATGCATACACGACCAGAGGAGCAGGGGCACGATGATCCATATTCGGGTGTTGAGCTTCGAACTGGCTGCGGAGTAGGGCGCTCCCGTTTGGGCCGCGGGGCGACAAAGCAGTTCGGGCCGCTGCAGAGATTTTTGTAGGAGATCCACCGTTGTGGTTGGCCGTCGAGGCTGATGCGCGCCCATTCCGCTTTTTGCTCATAGGCTGAACCTTCTCACCGCGCTTGAGGCTAGAGATCACTTTCCCTCCCGGTTCAGCGCGCAGATTCAGCTTGTCCGCTTTGACGAAATGCTCCGGTGCCGAGGCTTGTGTAGGTTGTGGTGCTGGTGATGAATTTGAAGCCAAAGTGTTAACCGACGCCTGGATAGCTGGTGGCTCAGTTTTAGGCGAATCCTTCTTGCCAATGGCCCAGATCACCACGAAGAGAACTAGCAGCGGCAGAAACCATGATTGACCTTTCTTGCGCATATCCTTTGCACCCTCGAAATGATATCTGTCCTTTTAGAAGAGGCCGGCTGGAGCCTGGCGAGCAATTTTCCATCTTTCATCGTCGATACAATTCAGCTTAGCCGACTGAGGCTGGTTGGAGCGGCAGCCGCACCTGGCTGACGTCCCGGGCCGTTAACGCGCCTGATGGTATGTCGTGCCGGCTATGTTCAGTCATACGCTACCTGAGCCTCTCAGTGACCAGCCTTCGATAATCCCATGTGTGTCAAAGGTGCTCAGGAAAGCACGCAGGGTCGGGGAAGTTGGTGGTTGCAGCGACAGCAAGAGGATTGAGTACAAATGTGCTCCGTGGCGCTAGTGAAGGCTGACGGGCTCCATGAACGGGCACTTCCAAATACGTCATTTAACTTATAGGCGATGTATCTCGTTCATGAACATCTTAACCCCAGGTCTAGGTAGGTATTAGCCTTAGCATTAGATGCGAATGTTCATGGCCACATGTTCATTAGAGACTCATTGAAAGGGCGTAACAAATCTTTGAGCCCCCCCGCCTTTTGGCAGACAGAGTCTGTTAGCTGCTCAAACGGGCGAGGCTGGCCAGGGAGGTGCAAGTTTTGTAGGAGGGGCAGAATGAACGGTGGCATCATGCGGATGCGTGCCACCAGTTACACCTAACTAATGTTAATAGTGGCTGTTTTAATGACACAGCGGACTACGGGTACGGACAAGCCTTTACCTCGTATTTCTTTTCGCGTGCCCCAGCATATCGGACTTCAAGCTCGATCTTTTTTCCGTACTTCTTCAGGAGCGAGAAGAACTCCGTTTCATCTGCATCGTTGTTCAGCTCAATGCATCCGTGGGTGCCCTTCTGCTCACCGCCATGGATGTACATACCAGTGCGGATCACTTTCAGACAAGACTTCATCCTGTCAACGGTGGAAGCATAAGGGGCCAGCCGAACACGGTGTGAACCCCAGTCGGGGGTAGGTTGGAGGTCCTCTATAACCGCAGGGTCAATAGCAAAAAAGCCTTGTGGTGTTGGGCCGACATCTTTTGTAGCCTCATCGGCACTCTCGTCTTCAGGCCCCGAAAATGCTGACCAGCTTTTTGCGTTGGAGCCATGCCAAGTCAAGCTATAGCCATCGAAGGTAAGTCGATCCAAGCCAGTGACAGAAAGTCCTGTGTTAGCGGCCCCAACCGGCTCGGCAACCTCCAAATCTAAACTTAACTTTGGCCCCGGCGTTGTCCCCGGAGTCTTTGACTGAGCTTTGCTGCTTCGCTTTGACATCTTCATCCTCCCTTGCTCTGTCTATACGTAGAGGTGCATCAATGTGTCGACGAATGCGTGTAAGTCGGTATTTCCAGAATAGATCCTGACCTTCATTGCACAAGGCTTAGGTCGGCTGAAGGTCCTTATCGCGGGACCGCCGCACCGACGCTCCCACAGGGACTGCGTGTGCAGATCTCATGCGGGAGGTGGCCACCGCCCTAGGGTAATGTGAACACAGTGTCCTCGGCGTAATACTGATAGTTGTCCGAGTTGTTTCTTGCCTGGGCGGGTGTCTTTGCGGCCAGCGCTTTGGCTTTTGCGACGCCGTATACCTCTGGATGCAATCCAACACCGGAAAGATGCGTCGCTTCATGAATGATCGTGCCCATCTGGGAGTCTGCCCCGGAGGCTCCAAGGTTGAAGAAGTCGGGGGGCAGAAAGATCGCGCCAGGCGCGCTGGGGTGAACGGCGGCTAGGTCGCCTGAGTCCCATTTGAAGGTCAGGTCATTGCTCACAGGACACCAGACCTGGACAAACGCGACATTCCCCAGGGCGGCTTCATACTTCACGCGGACCTGCGCAGCGGTGGTGCTGTCGAGGGCGCCAAACCACTTGATCTGGCGAGCGGCATCACCAGACGACGGGCTCTTCAATGTATTGATCGCTTTGTTCAAGGCTTTCTTTGCTTCGGCAATAGCACTGCTGGCAGCTTTTGCCTGTACATCCGTGCAGGCTTTCTTGTGCTCTGAAACGTCTGCGAACGAAGCACTGGCGCAGAGCATGAGCAGCACGCCAAGGACGCTGGATGGGTGGAACCGCTGGGGTTTGTTCATACACCGCTCCTGTATAGCCGTTGGTTTTGCATGTCGGGTCATCAGATGTCGAGCTGGACGACCATGGGTTCTGGCAAATAGACCAGTGGACCATCGCTGGGGGGTTGACCGGAACCAGGGGCGGCGAGCGAGTTCGCATGTGCCGAGGCAAGGCTGACGCGCACTGCGAATCGGGTTTCCGGCTCTTCCTTGGGGATCAGCAGGGTCATCGTCCAGCGTGTCCAGCCGGAGGGGATGTCGGGCCGCCTGGTATCGCCGAATTCGCGCCTTGTGCTGGCAGCGAGGCTGGTGGTGACGACCGGGTCCGCGTTCGAGTCGATGACGATCAGCGGTTTGTCGCCGTCGCTTCCCAGGCGCTCCAGCTCGACAACCACGAGCGGTTCGGCAGCGCGCCCGGCAAAATCCTTCGCTGTTTCGGCACCTTCGAGGCCCACGGTCATCGGTGCCTTCTCGGTGTAGGCGGGCCCCATCGCGATCACTTCTACTTCGCCCCCTCTGCGTATGGCCGAGAAGGTCCAGGGTTGATGCAGGAAGAATGCATCTGCACGGACGCTCCGGGAAAGCTTGCAGCCTTCGATAGCATTGGGCTGGTAACGTGCAAGGCAGAGCTGCACCCCGACCTTGTAGGCAGCGGTGGGGGTGATTTCCATATCGCAATACCAACGACCGGTGCCGGTATGGAAACGGGGCGTCAGCAAACCCAGCAATACACCATGGGATTCGGACAGCGGTTCTGCCTGATCTTCCTTCAGTTCCCGATACATCAGGGCCCTTTGCGTCACGGTGCCCACGACCTGCGCCGGGCTGAGAAATGTCGCGCTGGCGAGATCGGCGGGTGGCACCACCAGGGCCTGGGCAGGCGCCATGGTCATGTCACCACCCCAGCGACTGAGCTGTGACAGCAGCCAGTCCGGATGCTTTTCCTGGGCGGGATCACGGCAGATGATGGCCAGCTGTTCGCCTTCACCCGAACTGAACCAGTCCGGGCCCAACCAGCAGCGATAGATGTGGCTGAGGGTCCGCCCCCTGCCCTGATGGCCGGGCACAGGCAGGTCGACAGACCTGCCCAGGCGACGCTGATGCAGCGTGCCCTTGTCCTTGAGCAGCGTGGGCTGGGCGGGTGGGCGGGTCGCCATTAGCCAGATTTCCTCGACACCCTCCGGGCGTGGACCGCCCTTGAAGAAGGCCTCCAGGTCCTGCGCACTCGCGCTTGAGATGACCTTTTCCTGTGGCCCGGCGGAAGGCCCCTCGAAGCGCGACCGGGCGAGCAGGCGCACGACCAGGCGACGCGCTCCGTCGCTACGGAAGTCTGCCGCAAGGTTACGCAGGTTGCCCATCTCATCGGTAATCAGGTCGATGACGTTGGCGCGCTGGAGGTAGGCCACCTCGTTTTCTGCGACCTTAGGTGCCAACGGCGCAAGGGCTTCGATGGTGAACAACCGCCCGGTTGTAAGCACAGGGTTGAAAGCCCAAAGCCCTTGCTGGTCGATCTCCCAGGGCAACTCGTGCTCCGTGGTCCTTTGCACCGCAACCTTGGGGTCGAAATTCAGCCAGATGCATTCTGCCCAGACCGCCTTTGTGGACTTGCGATCAACGCTGACCGCACCCCAGGCGAAGGTGGACGATGCCCCGCGCTGGTCGGCACCCCTCGGTGCGACGGCGATTGTCTGCCACGTGGACTTATCGATTGTGCGTGTACATCCCAGCTGCAGGAACGACGGGGCGTGCAACGGCAAGGCCACGGCGTGCTCGATACGAAACTGCAGCACATCACTCAAGGTATTGATGCGCATGGCGCGGCATTGCTCAAGCCACCAGTCCTCACGGACGTCCGGATCATCGATGCTGTCGGGGAACAAGGTCAGGGCCTTTCCCGCCTGGTTCGCGCGGGCAATGGCTTGCCCGATGGCGGCGCGCACAATGGAATGATTCATGCCCATCTTGGCCGTGCGGTTCAGCCAGATCTCTAGGGTCAGCGTATCGGCAGGAGCCACTTCAACACATAGTGTCGGAACCGAGATCACCTGAGTGCCAGACCTGAATTCCGTGTATCCCAGGTTGCGTACTCGGCTTTTTCCCGTGCGCACGGCCTTAACTTCGAGCTTGATCGGTTTGAGCCTGTCCGGATCGAAACCGCGGCTGCTGGAGCCTTTTCCCTTCGCCTCGGACCTCCAGAAGGAAAGTTCGCCATCGGCCGAACTCGTCTCAATGGAAAAAGGGGTGGTGGCCTTGCTGGCTAGCAGCCGGGTGCCCAGGAAACACAGTGTTCCGTCCACATAGTAGGGCTCTGCGGGATCCGTTTTTGGTGGTTCGCGGAGCTTGAACAGCATCGCGCGATCATATTTCGGCTGGCCTGCGAGCATCGGTTGATCCGCGCCGTACAAAGGGAAATCTCCCTCGTTGTCGCGTTCCAGCATCAGATAGGAACCACGTCTGACCCGCCTCAAGGCTCGCTCACCGGCGGCATGGCTTGACTCGGCGCCCAAGCGCACCGGGTCGAACTGCCCCAGTTGCTCGGCGAGGTCGAATGCGATTCTCGGCGAGACGAGCATCCGCACCGCCGTTTCACCGGTCTTGAGTATCAGGTTCTGGCTGGTCGGCAGGTCATCATCCACACCTGGACTGACCAGGCGTTGTCCCTCTGGAACCAGGACCGTGGGTACCGGTGCACGCTCCACCGGCACAAAGGTGTAATCGGCGCACGGGTCGTCGGGATCACCCAGGGCGTGGTCCTTCGCAAGGCTCTCTGCGAACCCGCTGGTGACGCTTGAACCATTGAGTTTGCGCGCGCGCAACATGAAACGATAGCGCCCGCCGGCCCGCAGTATGGGCCCAGGTTCCGGAGCGTAGTCATAAGTGACGGCTACCGGAAGTTCGTCATCCTGCTCTGGCGGCTGGCCGCCCTGTTGCCGTATAGCCGGAAGCCCGATGTTGCTGCCGTCCCAACTGACCAGCACTTCCGACACCATGAGCACATCGCGCTGGGATGGCGGGGCGGTGGTGCTTGCCGGTACGTCCTCGCTCCAGCTGCGCCCGGCGGGCAGGATGTAGCCTTCGTCGCGCTCCTTGAATTGCGGGTACGAAATGGCGCCTTTCGGTAGGTTGAACGCCTCGCAGATGACATCGTAGGCAAGCTTCCGGTTGCCGGCAGGGTAGACCGTGCCGCCGGGCGCGACGAGGTCGACGCGGTAGCCTTCGACTAGGTCCTCGGCATAGTACAGCTTCGGCTCGCCAGGCAGGGGCGGCGTGGCCCGGCGTTTTTCGGCGATTTGCGCAGTGACCATCGGTTCGGTGTCCAGCACCATCAGCCCTCGCGTTCGCAGCCCAGCCTCGCCGGCAGGAACCAGGTCAATCGGCATCCCCATGCGCAGCGCACCTCCGGTGGCTTGCAGCCCGCGAACACGGCTGAGGAACCCGGCGATCGCATCGATGACCTCGATTCGAAACCGTTTGGGCCCGTGGTCCTTGCCGCCCTGTGGGATGTTCAACCGAACCACGCCCCGATGAAGCGGTAACGAGGGAACCAGCGTCGGATTGGATTTTGTGAACACGCTTTCAGGACAAGGCTCGAAGAAGTTCTCCTGGTCGTTATCCAACTCGAACCGCAACTCGAACGCGGTGTGTGTAACAAGGGGGGACTTACCACGGCCAGACAGCTGAACCGAAACCACGCCCCGCCCGGCGCTGCGAACGCTTGGCGGCACGCTGTCCAGCGGTATACGGAAGTCGACGATCAACTGGACGAATTTGCGCAATGCCGGGTGAGCCTGCAGCGAGGCGACATGGCGTGCGGCGAGTTCCCGCGCCTCCTGATCGCTGAGCGGGGTACTTGCTTGATGGAGGGCGGCCGGGGCGGGGGCTGCCCCCAGTTCTTCGTCCGTGTTCATCGCACGGCGGAACGCTTCCACTCCCTGCCTGACGCCCCAGGCCACGGCGGGTGCAGCACTGGCGGAGTCGACGGGTGCGCCCAAGGTAGAGACCGGGGATTGCGGGCGAACCGTTCCGAAAACCGATGTGGAGTAGGGGTCCTGAAATAGGTCGTCAACGCTTTTGGGAACTTCCGTTTGCTCTGCCTCCGCGAGAAACGGGTTCCAGGGCGTGGTCGGCGCTGCGGCAGTCCCAGGCGTGGCTGCCGCATCGATCGCCTGGCGAACCTGCCTGAAGGTGTCTTGCAGTGCGGTGGCTTGAGTGGGCGTCAGTGGCGCCAGGCCCAGGCCGGTGTCGATCCCGTCCTTGTCGCTTATCGAACGCGTGCGATCCAGGCTGTCGCCAAATGGCGTGTCGGCGAACAGCTCACGACCCAGCAATGCTTGTGCATCGTGACGCCGCACTGCGGCGGCATTGGGATCGTTGCGCCTCGCTTCGGCGATATCGCCCTCCACGACGCCGTTCATCACGCCGTGGATGCTGCGATACTGCGCCGCCCTCAATGCGACCTCTACGTCGGCTTGTGCTTGCGCCCGTACAATGCGGGCGAGCATCGAATAGCTGAAGAACTCGATATCCGCGGGGCGTTGGCCAGACTTGAGCATCATCAGCTGATGATACGCGTGAGCCACCTCCGGTCTTTTCCAGACGCAGCGCCACCACTTTTCCGCGTCCTGCGCCGTCATGCCTGCCGGAAGAAATTCGGGGAGCGGTACTCCCTCAAGCTTGATCAGGAGATCGTTGGGGGGGCCCATCGATACCTCGAAGTTCAGCGTCGGAATAACCGCTGGCCACTCGAGCAGCGGCACGGCATTTGAGTCCTGGGTAGGGTCAGGCCGTAGCACGACACTCAGGCGCAGGTACGCGTTACCGTGTGGGTCCTTGGCAACACCATCCGGTATGGCGGTGCATTCTACGTTGGCGAAAAGATTCATAGTCCTGGCCACTGTTCGACGAAATGGGCGCGGTAGGCGAGCCAGTCGCCCAGTTTTTCCGGAACTCCGCTGGCAGCCAGTGCCTTTGCCGAGCCGCCGGCGATGTTGTAGCTGGCCTTGACGCTATAGCCGACAGAAACCAGGCCGACCCTGAAGCTGAACCGGTAGGTGGCTGCGCCCTTGACGGAGCCGGTGGAATTGTCGTGAACAATCTTCACTTCGATGTTCACGCTGATACCGAAACAGGCGATCTGGCCTTCCCCCACGGCGTGCACGAAACCTTCGAGACGCTGGGTGCCGTCCACCTTGGCGAACAGGTAGATGCCCGAGCTCACGCGGCCCTGGGCACTCAACGGACCAAATGTGATGTCGGTCGCGGCACCGAATTCGAGCTGGATTTCAAAGGCGACGATGCCGCGAGCACTGGCCGTGAGCGCCACGAATCCACCCCCGTAGTAGCACGGTGCGACGATCAGGCCGAACGGGCGCTCCCGGCTGGCGAAGGCAAAGCGGAAGATCGCCTGGCTGTCGTTGAACGGCAGCAATGCCGAGATATCCAGCGCGGTGTTGATGATTGTCAGCGTGCCCAATTGGATCTGTGGCGCGCTGAATGAAAAGCCCACCAGCACACCGGGAGGATCGAGGTTCGGTGTGATGTAGAAGCCTCGCCCGCCGGGTGCCATGAAGGGCTCGAGGAGCTTGAGGAACTGAAGTGCCGAGCCGGTCTGGACCGTGGCGATGCGGGTGCTGAATTTCGGCGCCGAGCCACCCGACGCCCCGAATCGCGTATCGGTGAAGCCGATCCGGATCAGGTCCACCGAATTGCCCAGCAGGTGCAGGGCGAAAGGCTGCAGGGTTCCACTGATGCTCATGGAACGGTCCTTGGGCTGCAGCAGATCGACTTCTATGTGGGTGTCAATTACCAGATCGGGCAGGTTTTCGTCCCCTTCATCCTTGAGCGCAGCGTTCTTGCGCGGTTGGAAGATCGGGTTGGCTTGAGTCACCGGCTTGAGCTTCGCGTTCCATTGGTAGCTCAGCGTTACCCGTGAAGGGACAAGTCGGCGAATCGCATCCTCGATCGCCCGTTTCGCGTCTGACAGGTTGAAGATTGCACCAATCTGCCCGCGGGCCACGGCATTGAACAGCTCACTGATGACACGCGCCGTAATGACCAGCCCTTTTTCATGGTCGTTCCAGTGCGCCAACAGGGTAATTGCGGTTTCCGGTGCATTGACGACGTCCTTCAGTTTGACCAGGTCTTCGCTCAGTGCGGCCCGTGCCATTTTCAGTTGCGCAAGTGGCGTAGCGGCAAGCAGCAGTATCAGGTCGGGCGCACCCTCGACCACTTTGAGTGAGTCGTCAGCCAACTCGAGTACGAAACTGTGCAGTTTGATCAGGGGGGCGCCAATACTGCCTGTCAGGCCCGCGACCAGCGCGGTCGCCTGCGTTCTGACGCTGGTGGGAAGTGCGGTGAAGTCCGTCAGAGAAGCCAGCAGGGTCCGTTCAACCAGGGCCAGTTGATGAGCGAGCGTGTTTACGGTGCGTAGGTCGTCGACGGTAAAACCGGGCGGATTCGGCCGGGCTTCCCTATCGGCGACCAGTTGGTTGAGTTCCTTGCCGAGCTCGAAGAGCCTGGACCGCACCGCCGCTATCCGCGCCGGCACCTCTGGGTCGAGCCCGCCCAACGCGCGGTCCAGCCTGCTTGCAAGCTCGGTGACGGGCTCGTTCGCCGCTTGGACGAGCTTGGCCAAGGTAAAGCGCAACGACATCAATGCCAATTCGCGGAGTACTTCCTGAAGCGCAATGATTGCTTCGCCCGCCTGAGCGGCGGCCAGGTTACCCAGCGCCACGCTGACCAGCAGGGCCTGCTCTGCGCAGCCGTCAATGGCGCTCAGGACGCGGGCCCTGACATCGATGAACCCGGCGATCATTGCGGGGATTTTGCCGGGGGTTTCACAGAAGGCGTCGAGGCCAGCGGCGAACAACGTACGCTGGCTTTCCACTTCAGCGGTCAGCCTGGCCACTTGCTGAACGGCTGTTCGCAGGCCGGCGTTGGCTACGCGCACGGCGTCGATTTGTGGTGAAGCGCCGAGATTGGGCAGGCTCAACACCAACAGGCGCTCGTCGATCACCCTGAGCGCCTGGACGATTGCACCCGACAAAGGCACCGCATTCAAAGCCAGCTCGGCTACCTGGACCAACGGTTTCGCTGCGCTGGCCACCGCCTTGCACATATCGCTGGCTGCCTGGTCGGCAATCTGGAGCAGCACCTGTCCATTCGCTATGGCCTGTATCACCGAATGCAGGGCACTGGCTCCGATCTGCGCGACCTGGGTGACCATCGAATCCTTGAGATCGACGACCTCGGCCAGCTTGTGCATGTCCGCCATCATACGAAGCAGTGGCAAGGTGAATGCGTCGGCAAGGGGGGCTGCCAATACGGCGGCCGAGATATTCGACGGGTTTTTCAACAGGTCGTCGACCAGGGACTGAAGCATGTCGCGGGTGAATTGCGCGGGTAGCGTCGGCGGCTCGGTCAGGGGTGGACGCAATGCGCCGAAGAACGCGTCGAAGAGGTAGAGGTTCGTCAACACCTGGTCGGTGAAACAGGCATCGAGGATCGACTTGACCAGCGGGGTGACGATTTCCTTCTGTAATGTCTTCAGGCTTTCTTGAACGGCCTCGCGCAGGTCCTTGCCAAGGCTGCCGTGCAGCTTGTCGAAGACGTTGCGCAGTTCGCCCAGTACCTTGCGCAGCGGTTCCGGAGATGGATTGGCGATGACCGCGTCCACTGTCGTGCGCACCTCTCGCCATTGTGACTGCACGCAGGAAGCGAACTTGGGCAGCCTGGCCAGGTCGACCGGCTGGACCAGTTCGTAAGCCAGGCCTTCGAGGCCTTGGGTGAGGTCGGGATAGAAGCGCCTTAGGTTGGGGTAACGGTCCCCCATCGGGGAAGAAACGCGGGCTTCACCATCGAGGAATTTGGAAAGTGCGGCTTCAGCCTGGACGAGTGCGGCGATCACTGCGGCGCTTGCTATCCCGCACGCCCCCTTCAGGGCCTCCAATGCTGCAGTTACGCCGTTGCCGGCGGTGCCAAGCGAATAGTCGTAAACCTCTTTCAGTTTCGGCTGGAATTCCATCGTCGCCGCCTGGACCACTTCCTCCAGCCCTATGACCCCCAGCAATTTCGCGCCCTTGAAGAAGCTGCCAGGGTTGAACTCGTTGTTGACGACCTCGCTGAGGTCCCAGGGGGTCTGCCCATCCGAACCCACCGGCGGCTCCAGGGAAATGGTGGGCGTTGCGCCTTTCGCCGCTGCAACATCCGGTACCAACGCTTTTGCTTTCGCGCCAACGATGGCATTGCTGCGGCTGAGGCCGGCGATCGGCGTGGGCGTCTGGGACAACCCACCGGAAACCTCGCCACGCCCCGCGAGGTTCATCACGCGGTTTCCATCGAGAAAGTTCAGATAGAGCTCGGCTGCGTTGCCCCGCGGGTCAAATCCCTTGCGCAGGTAGTTTCCATTGAAGCCCACCTGCTGCAGCCCTTGAGGTTCTCCAAGCAGGCGATCCAGCGGTTGTACGTGAATGCTCGCCTGGACCATGACCGGGTAGAACGGCGGTTCGTCAGCCCCCTCCATGAATGCGTCCATCTCATATGGCGTATCCTGCGTCACGTTCGCGCCGGGGGACGCTTCGACCATGCGGCTACGTGCCTTCAGGACGATATGGTCGGTTTCGAATGCGGTATCGCCCACCGTTGTCGACGGTGCAAAGACCGTGCGCCCGCCATGGTGGTTTTCCGTGCGGTGTTGCACATCGGCAAGGTTGTTGTAGTACTCCAAGGTGGCCCGCACCGTGGCGGGGTTCTTGACGGCAATGTTGTCGAGGAACAGCATCGGCGCCGAGCGTCGAACGCCCGTATCATCTGCTTCGAATTCAAAGTGGATGAGCGTTTGTCCCGCCTTCGCCCGGGGCCAGAACACCTTGCCAGTCTCGATGCCAGGGGCAGGCGACATGCTGGGAAAGCCGGGCGGCAGGCCCATTGATGCCTGGTCCAGTTCGGCACTCGGTTCGCTGATCAGCCTGGCATGGCGTACCGGAATCTCGCGCCCCTCGAATGGCTGGTAGATACCTGGGAACGTCTTCTCGACCGGCTTGGGCAGAATGAAGAACCGCTGGATCGACGGCATCATCGCGCCCATGCCTGCAACAGACCACGCCTCGCGTTCGGTCACCTTGATCAGCGAAACGCGGAAACCATAAGGGAACAGGAAGCCTTTGAAGACCACCTCGACGAAAATGTCGCTACCCAGGCTGGTCCGGTGAATATAGCGCTCGATCGAGAATGGTTTGGCAAAGAAGGGTTTGGTTGGCAGCGGGCCGGCAGGTTCGCCCTGCCACTCTAGGTCGATATCGGCGCCGAACCCGGTCAGGCGTGCGCCGAAGCGGGTGAAAGGCAGGGGGGACATCACGCCTTCCGGGAGAACCCGCCCACCACTCGTGTCACCCGGAATGGGGACCGTTTGCTTTTCCAGGTACTCGTACTTTTCCCTGGGTAGCCGAACCATGCTCTGCGGTACATCCTGGCCCTGGCGTGTTAGTGCACGCAGTGCTCCCAGGCCGAAGGCCGAGGAAAGCATCACCAGTTGGATGCGATCGTCCGGACTGAGGGAGGTGTTGAATGGGTCGGCAGGGTCGTCCGTAGGCTTCACCGGCGCAGGGGAGGGGATGAGCGTTTGTGGATCGAGGCCGGTTGCCCATATCGCCCGGACCCGAGTCTGGGCAGGCACGGGTGTCGTCCGGGTGGCCAGCGGCGACAGCTCGAGTTGAGCCGTCCACACTGCGCTTGCGTCATCAGGCGCACGGCGGGGTGTCCTGAAGCGGGCGCTGTTGTCTGGCGAGAAGATCAGGCCCGTCACCAATTCAAGCGCCGTTTCGCCTGCAGAAGGAACATGGAGCGATCTGCGAACCAGCTCCTGCGCATCGGTTATACCGGTGTGAGTACCAATGCCAAGTCTGGCCAGTTGATCATCGAGAGGAAGGTCTCCCACCGCGCGGCCCGAAACGGCGAGTTCCAATTGCCTCCAGTCTGTCAATGCGTCGACGGTCAGGGCGATATCCGGTGGTGTGCCGCTGCCAGCCTTGAAAACGATCCGGCTCGGGCCGCTAGCCCGGGTTCTGGCCAGGCGCGTCGTGTAGCCCGGGGCCGCATACACAGCACGCTGGCCCAGCACCCGGGACGGCGCCGGTGTCGACGCCAGGCCAAGAACGGCGGCCACCCCGTCCAGGTGGTCGCGCAGGATGTTGAAGGCTCCTGGCATGGGCGCGATATCGACGTTATCAGGCTCGGTAAATACTTCTTCGAGCAAGTGCTGCGGATGGAAACGCACTGCGCGTTGGGCAGTCTGCGGCTGGCCGGGCGGAGACAGATCGGGCTTGAGTAACGAGACGCCGTTGCTCACCACGAGCCGGTAGGCGTAGAACAGGAACCCGAGGTCAAAGGCATCCTGGTGCCGACGTACCCTCAACACCGGCGAGTCTTCTGCCAGGCCGTCGGCGCCGTTCCTCGACATTGCCACGTCGACGCGGCTGTGGGCGCCGAGGCAGAGCCTGTTCTGGTAGTCTTTCAAGGTGCTCAGGTCGGGCTGGCCAACGCTCAGCGAAGCCTCGACACCTTCGACATCCCCATTGGGCCAGAGAAGCGCAGATCGCTCCAGGTAGTCCCCATTCTTGCGATAGCGACGGAAGTCCACATCGTACCGGGCGTTATCACCGCCGCGCACATGCAGCACCTGTAACACCACGGGCAAGGTGATGCGCTCCCCCCCGCGGAAGTTGCGGTGAAAAGTCGCTGATGTTCCCCGAATGATCGCCGCGAAGTGGCGCCCTTGTATCAATTTTGGCCGACTGCTCGGCTTCAGCGCCAGTCCATGCCCGCCGTTGACCACATCAATCAGCTCAAACTCTTCAACTTGCATTGTCCTGGCAGGGTCGGGCTTACCGATTTTTAGTCGCGATTCCCCGTCCGCCAGGCGTCGCTGAACGATGAGCATCTGCCCGTTGGTTGTCCGCACGGTTTCGACGATGATTTTCGGCAGCACTGGCTGCAGCCGCAGTGTGCTTCCTCCGACTTCTCCTGCCGCCCAGCCTGCCGGCGAGTTGCCCAGCACGAGGTCGTCGAGGGTGGCGCGGGCCTTGAGCGTTACTCCATCCGGCAGCAACGCGGCCACATGCCCGGTCAGCGCGCTGCCAGCCGACGCGTCGCTGGCCGGATCATCATCGAAGACGGCGAACGCAAGCGCTGTCGCCTTGCCAGTGTCGGCACCCAGCGCGAAGTCGATCGTCGCTGCATTCATCGGCCGTAGGTCCAGGGTGAACGGGTAACGCAATATCGCGGTGGTTCGGGCCCCGGAAATCACCAGCGAACCTTTAGGTTGGTGCTTGCCAGAGGTTTTCTTGATCTCGATGGGAAAGCCTTTGCCAGCGAACCAGGCTTCAAGATCAATCCAGGTGACCAGGTTCCCCCCATACGCCCATTTGATTCCCCAGCGGCCGGACTGCTTGCGGATGCTTATCTTGAAGGCAGCCAGGAGATTGGTACCGGCAAAGTACCCAGCTATTGAAATCTCACTTTTGCCAAACGTGATTTCAGACGAGGAGGAAAACCAGCCCTGGTCCAGCCGCCAGACGCTCTTGTTGGTGTCTGTTTCCCAGATAAGCTCGATCCTGCTGCCGTTTCTTCTGAATACCGGTTCAGTTGCCTGTGCCGACGCAGCGCCGGAGAGGATCAGGGGGGTTGTTCCGCAACCGACTATGAAGGCGCGGCGCCCCAGCTTGAGCTTGGCAATGCTCGCTGTTGACGGAGGTACTCGTCGTTCCAGGTCGTCATCAGACATGATCTCCCTCCGTGGACAGTGCCATGATTGACGTCCGGCGCCGGTTGTCTGATGGCGCACTGATGTCAATGAACCATCTTAGCCACCATTCTTGTTTGTGCAATGTTCCGCAAGCAGCGCACGCCGAACTCGCCTGGAGGGTCGAAAGATGAATTTCTGTTATGCTTGGAAGCTCAGAAAAAACAGTAAGTTACGGAGTGGTATTTGAAACGGTTTCTCGATAAGTTTTTTGAAAAGCCTTCGCCAGTCAATGCTCAGGCCGCACAGGCTGATGCCCCCCACCTTGCTCTAACTTTCATTGGCAATCTTCCAGAGGGTGACAATTCGCGCTCCTATTTTTATCGGACAGAGTCCTCGAAAGGTTGGCCGCGGTTTTTCGGCACTGATTTCGAAATCACCTTGAGACCATCGCAATCACAGGATACGGCGATGAATCCGACACTTGCACAGGCCGTGACGGAGACCGGACATGCACGAGCATTCTACTATTACGACTCCAGGGATTTTTTCGTAAATAAAGTTTCTGATCATCACGCAGATGCTCTGAGTACAAAGAACGGGTTGATACTCAACCATGCCCGGCACATGACGCTGTGCCTGGTGGCACGTTACGACACGCGTTGCCCGGCGCTGCTCGGCAAAAAACATTACAAGGACGGCACGCAGAATTTTGAAGCGTGCCGGTTCCTGATCGCCGATCCGAACGACTATGTGATTTCCCGGGAGTACATGGAGATCTACCTGTGCGGTGGCTGGAGAAAATTGCCTGCAAAGGAAGACCGCACGATCGTTAATTATCTGATGGATCTGGAAATGAAGGGTGCGACGTGCCAGAAAAGTGCAAAGCAGTTGCTAGATATTCTGCGTTTTCAATAAACACGCAAGAGTCAAATTCTGGATCCCTGTCTACCCACTTGGCAAGCGTCCGCTTGCCAAGTGGGTAGACAGGGAGCTTGATCAGCTCGATAAATATAGGAAGGCATAGACAAGGCTTAGTATTGGATGTCGCTGGCACCTTGGGTGTTGCTATGACCAATAAGGGCTGTTCCTGTGCGCAACTTCAGGCTGACATTGAGCTACCAGCAATGGTTTTGGAGTAATCTTGGAAACTTTCACACAAAACCTCGCAAGAGGGGTTGGGAAATTGGTCTGCCAGTCTATAGACGGTTCGTGTCCCTGAGTTAGGAGTGTGCAGAGCTGATATCCGTCAACGGCTGAGCGAGTAGAGCAACAGCATAGGTTTCATGTAACTTCAGTAATAGCCTCGTCCTCGTCCAGTCCCATTATCTATCTGGTTTAACAAGTGGGTCATATCAGATGTTCATCGTGCCTATAACCTCTTAAAAAATATGACATTTAGCTGATAATGTCGAGCAGAATGTTCTTGAAAACACGTTCATGGCCGCTCCGTTTTTCTTCCGTGATGCAATGCGCCTGCCGATGCAAGTCATTCTGTATTCAAACCACTGAGCTTACCAGCTTTGGAGGGACAAGAATTTTTCCTCCGCGCCCACCAACAGAATAGTGGCGCTTTGCAATGATCAATTGACTGCTGTTACTATGAGTAGAGGCGCTACCGTATTGATGTTCGGCTAACACCAACTAGTGCTGCTGGCTCCATCGTACGCAGATTGTAATTTTCATTATTAATTCAGCATATCGTTACCTGCCTGGAAGCACCTGAAATGAGCTTCGACTTACTGTTTGTACCAGAAGGTTACCGCACGGAAGTGGCTCTGATTGTCGCGCCATACGTTGATCAAAAATTCATGGATACGTTGGTGGCACAGATGAGACCAAAAAGACTGTGCCTTTTAGTTGATGACGGTATACGTCCCGAAGACCTGCAGGCGATTCATGGTCAGCGTCGCAGACGAGTTAAGCTAGAGGTCCGGCTTGCCCGAGCTCGGGGATTGATGCATATGAAGGCGTTCTATTTTGAATTTGTTCGAGAAGGTACGCCTAAACGTAGAAAGCGCAGGCTTTTGTTCGGGTCTGCGAATGCCACGGATGCAGCCTTTCAAGGCAAACGTAATGCCGAGCTAATCGCCGAAGCAAATCTCGCGATAAGTGAGGACTCCAAAGTGGCTGATTACTTTTCTGCCGTTCTGTCAACCTTTAATAAGCAGGACGCAAGTGTTGTAGAGTATGCTGTGGTAGAACTCAGCAGAATGCCAACCCTTTACCTCCCTAAATTCACAAGTGTGGTAGCTGAGGAGGCTCCCTCAGGGTTTGATACTTGGCTGCAAAGAGGAGTGTTGGCTGCCCAGTACCGAAACGCACCTCAATTCGCGACGCTCAACATACAGCTAAAAAAGGCACTGCCTCAAGATTTGGTGGCCCGAATTTTTGCTAATCGCAGCTTTACTGAAAAAGGTGAGCGCAATATCGTACGCTATGGCTATTTAAACGGCTCCGAAGATCCGGCTCTGGATGGCAGCGATCTTGAAATCCCTCGTTGGAAGTCTCGCTACGGCGTTTGGACTCATCTGGGTGATTGGATTTCGTACGAGTGCTACCGAAGTCACCGAGTAAGTATGAAATCGAAAGCCTCGTCAGCCCGGAACGCAAAGGTCTCTCGGCTTCTTGGGCAAGGCCGCGATGCGATCTGGCGAGAAGAAAGGATCGCTGCGCTGCTGAGTGCGTTAGAACAGGTCTGGTCGGACCTCGTTGCCGCTGATGTGCGGCCGGAGCTTTACCTTGAAGGCCTGAACGGTAAATTGAATCCAGGTATCTACCGAGATCGTTTCATCCAAAAGCTTGAACAAGACCTCCACCTTGCGCAGGACTCAGATTTCAGGAACAGGTACGTTAACGGTTACGAGTTTCCAGATATGCCACGTTTCAGGCAAGACACTGCGGCGTGGGAAAGCTTCGTTCGCTCCTGGTGTGAATCAATAGCCGTGGAGGCTGCAAAAAATCGGACACCGTCTCTTGTCGCCAGGCGAGTTCGTGACGTCCTCGAAGAGAAGGGGCTTTCGCTGGCTGAGCTGGAATACGGTAGCATTGCCAGTTTCCTGCGAAAGCACTGGGCTACTGAGTGGGAAGGCGAGGATTTGACATTGGGCGAATGGGTTATTGGTTACCATGATTAAAGGAAGTACTGTCATGGGACCAAGCGTTCGACGACTGGTAGCGTGCGATGCTGCGCTTGCCAGAGATCGAAAGCCATCTGCATAGCGAGCCAGTTATGGGCCATGCCGATTCCTGCGAGCTCTAAGCGCACAGCCAAATCAGCATTAAGTGGCGCACGGGCCTGTAATACATCTAGCAGAATGTGCGCAGGAAAGCTCAGATGAGCAGCTAAATCATTGCCGCTGATGCCTAGAGCAGGAAGGGCGTCCTCGGCGAGCAGTGCGCCGGGATGCGAGGGGTTGTGCATACTCATGAGGTCGCTCCTGCAGGTTCACATGCAGCAATATACGCTTTTCGGGGGGGCTAGGGCGATCCTGCCCACAACCCATCTAGCGGCTCAATCCTGAGCCTAGTGCATGTGCGATGGCCTCAACAGAGCCCACCCAGTGCTCCCCATTCTCGTAGGATACGAAACCCAACCGTTTGGCGAACGCAGAAGATTGCCAATTAGTAGACTCGATTGCCAGAAAGCGATATCCAAGCTTGGGCGCTAATGCAAGAAACAGCTCCACCAAAGCCTGACCATGGCCAACACGCCTCTCTTTGAAGCCGATCCGCGCCATCACTAGGCACTCTCGCGACCAGAATGCATAGGGTTGTTTGAACATACGAACGTAGATGTCGTATTTCGTGGTGCGTGCTGAGACCGTTGTGAACGATCGCCATAAATGCTGATGGACGAATCTCGGTTTGTAGGCAAATCTATCTACGAAGAATTCCGCTAAGTGGGGCAATAGCTCTTCACAGCGCTGCTCGGCGAAGGCTTGCCATTGATCGTCGCTGAAATCTGCGGTTGGTAGGTAGGGCATGGCTGGAACCCTGGCACTTGGGGTGGGAAATCGAGTATAGCTGTCACGGTGATGTGTTGGGAAACCTAAGGATCTAGGCATGTATGACCAAAGCTTTACGCTCAGAACACTCAGTCACGAGCTGCGAAAAAGCGATTTTATCAAGAAACCCAGACTAAGAACCGAAGCAGTTAAAGCGCAAGAGCTCAAGAGTGCGGTCGAGAAGGCAAACAGTCAGTGGGATATAGGTGGTTGCTTGCTTGAATCATTACTGAAGGGGAAGAGTGTTTTCAGGCCGGCAGAATTCAGTGACGAGCTGTTAGTACGAAAAATAAATACCAACCTTAACAAGAATTTCGGCACCACCAATGACAGCAGGGATAGTGTGATTGCAAACCTACGAGAGCTACTTAGTGAGGGTGTCGAGTATCGAATCTATCGATTAGATATAAAAAGCTTTTACGAATCAATCAATCACTCAATGATTAAATGCCACTTAGATTGCTCGCAGCTTATTAGTCAGCCAACCAAGAGGTTTGTGCTTGGTTTTTTAGATGAACACATTAAGCGAGGGTATAGCGGTGTACCAAGAGGCTTGTCCTTGAGCGCCACGTTGGCAAATGTTGTTATGAGAGAATTCGACGCCAAAATAAAACAACACAGCAATGTTTTTTATTATGGCCGATATGTGGATGATATTATAGTTATAACCAATAGAAAAGAAGTGGCTCATAAGTTTGTAAAGTTTGTTCGTCAAGCGCTTCCGGTCGGATTAACTTTAAACAACAAAAAACAGAAAGTCTGCGAAACATCAGGAGACGTTAAGCCGCACAAGGCGGGCGCAACGCCTACAAAAGAGTTAGAGTTTGAGTATCTAGGCTACCAATTTATAGTTACATCCCCTCAAATGATAAATGGCATGAGGCCTGGGCAGCATCATCGCGATGTAAGGCTCGACATTGCTAAGTCAAAAGTAAATAAAATCAAAACCAGGATTGCGAAATCATTTTTGGCTTATAATTCAGATAGAAACTTTGAACTGCTATTGGCTAGACTAAAATTCTTAAGCAGTAATTTTAGCGTGATGGATGCTGATAGAGATAGAAAACGAATGGCTGGGATTTTCTATAATTACCATCGCGTAAATGCACAGGAGTCGAAAAGCCTTAAGGATATTGATTTATATTTAATAAAGGTTGCATCGTCAGGTTGGGGGAGCATATCGAGTAAGCTGCACTCAACCACTACAGTATCGCAGAGAAGAAAGATATTGCGCATAAGCTTCACGAGAGGCTTTGTAGAAAAAACTTTTTTACATTTTTCGCGCAGAAAAATGAGTGAAATCCAGAGGTGCTGGAAGTATGTCTGAGAGTAGCGGAAGAAGAAAAGTTCGCCGAGCCGACTATGATAGAGTGCTGATTACGGAAACCATACCTTACGAAACCCCCATTATGTATTCCAATGATGGGCTTTATAGGAATGTCAGCATACAAAGTGACTGCGATATATTTAATTTCATAGTTGGTTGTCTTATTAAGGGTGATAAGCGATCAAAAAAGTACAGCATCCCGTATACATATAAAATCAAAAAAAACTCAACAGAGTTTAGGTCTCTATCAGTAATTCATCCGATCTCGCAATGGGAAATAAGAGAATTTTACCAAAGATACGAGCGTCTGATTTGTCACTATACCAGCCAGAGCAATTTTTCGATCCGGTCCCCCAAAAGTGTTGCCTCAGCATTCTATTATAAAAACTCCTGGGAAAACATTAGTAAATTTAAGCGAGGAGGAGTCAGCGAAGCGGAAAGTGATGAGTTTGTAAAGCACTCTTCATCTTTTTATGCCTACAGGGGCTATGATCGACTATACAAGTTTTACAACTCTTCGGAATTCATGCGCCTGGAAACTCGATTTCCTCACTTCTGGACTCTTGATGTATCGAAGTGCTTCGATAGTATTTATACTCACTCTATAGCATGGGCAACAAAATCTAAAGAGCATGTTAAAGACAAGGTAAGTGTAAGCTCAACATTTGGGCAGGTTTTTGATGGGTTGATGCAAAAGTCTAACTACAATGAAACCAACGGTATTTTAATTGGCCCGGAGGTAAGTAGAATATTTGCAGAGATTATTTTTCAAGACATAGATACGCAGGTGGAGGCTCATCTGAGTAGTAGTGGAAAGATATTTGAAAAAGATTACAATATTAAAAGATACGTTGATGATATTTTTATTTTTGCTCAGGACGTGACCACTGCTCATTTGGTGTCTGAGGTTTATACAGATAGGCTGAGGTCTTATAATTTACATTCAAATACGTCAAAATCATTGCGCTACACTAGACCGTTCTATTCTGCAAAATCTAGAGTTGTTAGGGAGATTGATGCTGCTGTAAACACTTTTACTGAGAAGTTCCTTGAGGGTGAGGACGGAAATCTTAGGCTCGTTCCGAAAAAAATCTACAGGAAGTTCAAGTTAGGACAAAGCTTCGTCGATTCTGTGAAGTCGGTCTGCACGGAAAGCGGAACTAGCTATGACTCTGTATCGTCCTACATAATCTCTGCACTTTTCGAGAGAACAAAAAGACTTATCAACTCAGATGTTGCACAAGTGCGTGAGACTGGGGTTCAGATGTATGTCGATGCACTTGAGGTAATTATAGACTCTTTTTATTTCTTCTATTCGGTTGCGCCATCAGTCAGCTCATCTTATAAGTTGGCAGCCTCAGTGGTTCTGATTACTAGATTTACAGAGTCTCATATTAAAGAAAGCGAGCACACAATAAAGCAGCGCCTTTATCAAATGACCCTGGATTTACTAACGGGAGACCTAGCGAAATACGAGACTGCCGTTGATAAATTCGTATACCTCGAGGCTTTGAATATAGTTTTGGCAATCAGTGAGCTTGGGCAGGACTATTGGCTGCCACCAGATGTTTTGCAACGACTTTTAAAGTCCGCATGCTCCTATCATGATTTAATGTCTTGTCTCTTTTACATTAAAGGTCAAGAGATTTATGCTGATCTACGCGCGACGATCGTGGCTGATATCGATATACGCCTTGGAGACTTGAAACATATAACAGTTGAAGCGGAGCAAGCTAGCCTGTGGTTAGACGCAATAGCGTGCCCATTCATTCCTGTAGTACGCAGGCTGAAATGGGTAAGGCGTCTGTATCGAGCTGTTAACATCTCAGCACCACCCAGGACTGTGATAAATCGATTCCTTGCAGGGACGGAAAATAGGTATTGGTTTACTAACTGGCACGAGGTTGATCTTTTGAATGCGCTGGAGCGAAAGGAGTTGAAGCAAGTATATTGATGTGGTATCGTCTGTTTTGGGAAATGGTCAAGATACTCTCCACGGTTCTGAAGCTTGCTGATGGGCCGATTACCTTTCACAAAGGGTGCGATGCTCCGTAAAGGATGTCATTTCATATATTGTTTAAGGAGCGACTGGCTATTGCTGGAAGCACACACTCATGAGGTGAGACCATTTTCCGCCTTTAAATTGCTGCCCATGAATTGACTACGTACTATGGGCTCAAGAGACTGCTGTTATAAATGCTCAATAATTAATTTTCTCTCGCAAGGGCGCCATCATGTCTTCTAAGTCCAAGCCCTTCAACAAGCACCTTTGTGCAATAACAGTTAGCGCTTCGTAAAGACTATCGCGCTGCTTTACTAAAGCGGCGTTGTTCGTCTGCAGTTGAGCAATCCGTTCTTCAAGGCTCCGCCGCTGCCGGGCCCCACCTGAATCTCTTCCGCTTTCCTTCAATTGTGCAATACGGGCGGACTCAATCCGTTTACCCCGATCACCTACAAACGTCGCACGGCTTGTCAGGCCTAAACGACGTTGTACTTCGGAACGTGAGATCGGTGCGACTTCAAACCCTAAACTAATCATTTGGGCGAGTAGGGTATCAATTGCTTCGTCCAACACGACGCCTCTCAAGGTTTTTCGCTGCGTCATGGTCACCTCTATTCATCTGAAATTGAACAGTGTCTTTTATTTGTGTCAGTAACCGTCATTGGATGCCCGTTGGGGAAAACGCGTTGCACACCTAAATTGGTCCCACGGGCGAGAATTGATTTGAGGTTATCGAGTTTACTTTCTTGATCCTCCAGCCAAACATCAGTACCCGCCTCACCAAGTCCCGTGTCGCGCATGATGGTGATCACTTTAGCCAGCTGATCAGCTTGGCGCTCAAGGTTGGCTCGCTCCGATGGCGTACCCATCAGATGTAGGTGCGAGCAACCGTTCCAGCACTGAAGGTGCTTAGGGCAGGGGGCTTGGGAGAAATCATGAACGCAACCACCAAAAGGTGTCACGTGTAGTGCCGTGGCATGTACGGTGAGGAAGGCTTCTGCTGTAATTGGGCCTTTCTCTTTGAGTAGTGAGTGATAGCTGTCGCTGAGTGCACCCTGAATTTTCCCCTTCTTGATCCCGGAATGAAGAAAATCGATGCGCTCTTGATAGCTTTTGAACGCTAGAAAACTATGATGGGACTCCATATCCTCTTCTATGCTGGTGTGCTGATAGAACCTGTTCTGTTCTAGCCGTTTTCTTCCTAGGGCCAGGGCTTGCTGAACATCGCTCATGCCAGTGAGGTGATAGATCGTGTTTCGCCAATGACGGGGCTGGTGGCTTGTCAGCCTAATTGGAGCTCCATCCGCTTCGACCAATGATCGCCGGGAAAATATAGATGGGTATCGAGGATTTGCACCAAGTGCTCGGTTGATATCTGTTAGTGTTACCCTTCTTGGAATGGCGCGAAATACATTATTCTCACGCCCCTTAAAACGAAACTGGCCATCGAAGGCAATGGCTAGAACTTCGCTGGTTTTGAGTACGATGCGAACCTGGCCCTGAACATTTTCTGTCAGTGCCGCATGACCGTATAGCTTTGGGGCCATCAAATGCTCAATTTCACCTGCAACGTATCGTCTTCCTACTTTCTTCCGGTTGTGATAATCAGATTCTTCGTGGCTAGGGTGAATACCGTTTCGGGATAAATACAGATAGAGGTGTTTGCCGTATTCTTTTTCGTTACTAAAGCCTAGCCACTCCATAACCTGAGCTTCTGAAATCAGTTGTTGAGGCGGATAAGACCAGATTCGACCTGGATTTTTTTCTTGCCATTTAGAAACTTCGCGCTGCTCTATAGTCAATGCTTTCAATCGCTCCACCGCACGCTTAGCTAAGTGAACATCGCTTGCAGCCAACCAATGAACACGGGATTGAAATTGTTTTTCGGCAAAGTAACGAATTCCATACTCTGCGATTGGTTTGCCATAAGCATCCAGCACTAATTCGCCTAACTCTCCTTTTATTGGGCGTTCCACCCAGCAGTCATACGGAATTACTGAAACTTCATTCCCGCGCTGGCCTGTCACGATCAACAAATCAATAACTCGCAGTAGGATTTCTTCCCCTTCGCTTACAGGGTTATTTGTGCATAGGGCATAGGCTTCCATTGCCTCGCGCGAGGGCAAGCGTTCATCAGATTTTCGCTGTTTTACCGCTCGATCCGTATCGTGCAAAGATATATAGTCGTGGCGGCGCTTCTCCAGTCTCGCATCATGTTCAAAGTGGATGGCGATCTCAGTTAATTGTAGCTTATCAATTGTGTCTGCTATTACTTTAAGGTGTGAAGTCGCGTCGTAAAGGTTTTTGTAGCCACTTTCGCGGAGAAATTCTACCACGCGCTCGAAATCAGCTCGCGTTAAGTGCGTGGGGTCGTAGGCACCGCGTTCAAACAAAGGATTGTAGAGGCGTCGGACCGCAATATTGTATGCGGCCACCATCGAAAACCTTAAATTTCGAGTTCGTTGTAAATATACAATTATGGCTTTGCTAAAAATTTGGAAAATGAAGGGGAGTGGCCCCTTAGGTGGGGCAGGATATCCCATCTTCTCTAGAGACTGTCGATGCGTTTCGAAGGTAAGAGCATGTTGCTTGTCCCTTTGTGGTAACCAGCACTCAACGCGCCAAACCGGTAGCTCCCACGGTGTCGAAACGGGTAAAGACTGAAAAATCGCTTGTTCCTGATTTATGAAGCGTTCGAGACTCTGTCTTGCCCTAGACGGTGTCATCTTTGGCATTCTCCATAAGCTGCCGACAGCGCTCGATCGTAGCGCTGACTGCCAGAATGGTGGTCTGGTGCTGGGCGACAGGCCGGTTGTGAATGAGATCTCCGGCTTGTTCTGCCATGTCTATGAACCGTTGTGCTTCTTGTTGCAGTGCCTCTTTCACCTGCTCATGACGGCCGTCAGCAAAGGGGTGAAATTTCTTGCAGGTGTAGCAGGCGTAGACGGGATTGTAGGGGCAGTGCATATGCACGGGTAGGGCGCATGCACCGATATCCCCGATGTACTGCGTGTCTATCACGCCACGGATCGCTCTTTCGGCAGGTGTATCGCGGCGTTGTACGACTTCCCCTGTCAAGAAACTGCGCATAATGCGTTGATAGGCGGGACTCTTGCCGAGTGCTTTCTCTTTGACTCGGGCAATGTTGGGGGTTGCGGTTAAATACGCACGCGCCGCAACCGTGCTGTTGTGCCCTAGCAGTTCGGCAATCATATCTACCGGAGTTCCCTGGTCTGCCAAACCTTGCCCTAGGTGATGACGCAGCAACATGGTTACCTGCTTCGGCTTGTCGATTCCAGCCTCGCGTAGCTCGTGCTTGAGGCATGCCCCAATCTCAGTTACAGACATGCGACTTCCATCAGAGCCTACAAACATTGGTTCGCAGTTTTCACCAAAGCGGCGCTTAATTCCAGAAACGTGCTGGGAAATCTTTTCCCCCAGCTTGGTTGTTATTTTGCGGGGCCGTCGCTCAGGTCTGCGCTGCCCAAACTTTTTGGCCATGGGTAGCCATAGCGTGTAGTACACATTATTATTAGCATCCTTGATGATCTCAAAGTCTGAGACATCTAGTGAATGGAACTGAATTGCGCGTGGTGCGAGTTCAAATCCTAAGTGAATCAACACATTAATCTGGATATTTTCCAATGAGTCAGACGTATCTCCTTGCTCAATGCGTTTGAGTAGTTGAAGCTCCTCAAATATTTCCAGGCTGGACTGTGAGAGGTAGATTCTAGCATATGGATCAACACTGCTTGATTTGACGTCCTTGATTGTCAGGTAGGTATTTAAGTCAAAACCTTCAATGCCTCTACCAACCGCCCAGCGATAGAATCTGCGAAATCCTACGAGATCGTGTCTTGATTCTCTCAAACGTTCTAAGGTGGTGACTATGAGGGGTATACCCCAAGGGAGGCCACTTGCCAGTTCTGTTTTAGATAACTTTTGAAGGAAATTTGCAAACATTTGCGCCGTTCTCGGGGCGTATTTCTCAAGTGCGTAAGCCATAAAGCTTTTGCATATCTCCATGAGATCAGAACTAAATTGCAGTGCCGCCCAATCAACTTTCATTGCAAGGCCACCGTCGTACCACGTCCAAACGCTTAATCGAGTGTCGACGTAGCGTGGCTGGTCATTGGTGCGAGTTCGAATGGCAATTTGATCCGGCCCCTCGAATACGTAAGCCGGCAAGGAGGAGGAGGGTAACGTGTGTTCTTGGTCGACTAATTTGGTCACAATGAGCCTCCTTAACTGTCAAGCCGGCTCCAGGCTGCCGAGGTGCGCTGGGCGTTATGGCGGTTTGCCGACTCGGCTAGATAACGACTGGCATAACGGCGCGGCATCGCCGAAGTCTCCGACCAACCGCAGATTCGTCGCAGTTCGTCCGTGGCGCGTTCGAGGTCAAGTCCACGCTGTTCGACCAGGTACGCCAAAAAACGGTCGGCGAAGGTGTGGCGGAAGTCATGCGCAGAAAGTGTAGGCAACAAACCGGGATGAGCCAGTTCAATGGTCAGAAACAGCCGGTCGAGGACGTTAGACAATGCGCGGATCGACAGCGGGCGGCCTCGGTCCGAGATGAACAGATAGCGGTACAGCAATTTCATCGGTTTGCCGTTACGCAGTGGACGTCGCTCGCTCTGAATGTAGCGTTCGTAGACTTCATACAACTGTGTGGAGATACCGACAGTCCGCCCGTGTGTTTTCAGTGCAGGCTCTTCAGCGCGCGGGTCGCCTGGGTCATGTTCGCGGTCATTGATGCTGATATAGGCATGCTGAGAACCCTGATTGATATCGGTGGTATAGAGCTTTAGAAGCTCTCCGCGACGGATACCCGTCTCCAAAAGCAATTCAATCATTAGCCAATTGCGCAACTGCAGTCGTTCCGGAAAAGGATTCTTCGCAGCGCCGGGGACTATCAGTGTCCGCATGATCTGGAGTTGCGTGTCTGTCAGGCTGCGGTAACGGGTGCGGTCGGGCCGAACATTGATGATATGGCTCTCAAAGCGCCGCTCTATGACGTCAGCGACATCTGCAAATGCTACCTCGATGTTTGCTTGGGTGGTTGAGTTCTGACGGGCGCGCGAGATGTATCGGCAGACACACCAGGACAGGTATTGCTTCAAGAGCCGCAGGTACTGGTCACGAGTACGCGGATCGATCTGCGGAGCAGAATCCATTTTAGCTGTGCCGATTCGAGCGATCAGTTTATCGGTCTGGCGGCCGCTTTGGAGCCAGATTGCGTAACCATCCAGTAGTGCCAGAATCGCTTCAAAATGACCGTCCAAGATGGCCTCATCGATATCGAGTTTTCGACTTTGGGCATAGCTGTAGAAAGCCTGGATCGCACGCAGGTGCGCTGCGGCAGTGTTGTAGGCACGATGCCTTAGCTTGAGCTGGACGTAGATGAATGGAACGAGGATGGGCAACGGTGCCGCCAGACCATCCTGCACCAGCAGTGGCACGCGCTGACCAGACGAGAAACGACACTGAATCAGCTTCATTGGCAGTCATCCCGTGTAAGTGCGCACCATGAACACTAGGACATGGCCCTTTAAGAGAGTGGACGTAAGCTGCGCCAATCGCGATTTGAGTGGAACCCCCCAAAATCCCGTATTTCCTAGGCCAAACAGAGCCCTTCGACAAATGAGTGGAATGATTCATGGATTTTCCACTGAAGAAACAAAATAAATCGTGATTTTCCAGTCATTATTTTAAACAGATTCTTGATTTTCCACTTGTTGATTTAAGCGTTTTTTAATCAATATATGAGTAACCTCTGGCGTGCTCAAGGCGCATTGGCAGCCTCTACGCGAGCTCGTGCGCACGATGGCTGACCAATACAAAGCCTGCGAGAGCCACTGCCAGCAATCCCGGAACGCCTCAGCATGATCGTCTGATCGCGGCATGATTTTACGCATGGCCGGACGCGTCCCGTGCCTCTTAGTACCAACGCTGACGCTACTCCGAATCGCTGATTCCCGTACGTTCCAATTAACCGAAAATACCGCTGATGAATCAGGCGGGGATGGCCGCGTAACGCCTGTTTTCATTTGCTATCATCGAACTGGAATTCGCACAAAAAATGTTCAAATGGATCTGGGATGAGCGTGAGCAAAGCATTCATCCTAGGGAATGGCTTCTATAAACGGTAATAGGATAAACACGTGGCTCAAGGAAACTTCTTCGCCATTGGTGCAAAGGAATTTGTTCATGCCTGCTCTATAGGCATCAACAGCGCCGTAGCTCTTCTTGTGATGGCCCGCGGCTCCGGTAGGGACAACGCGACAACTTCTTGGAGCGCACTGTCAATATTCACCCGTACTGGTATGGCTCGTCGTAGAGCCCTGGTAGCCATTGAGTCACTGATTGGCGCAGGGCTCGTTGAGGTTCTTCAGGCTGGGAAGAGGCCTAGGTACAAACTGCACAAGCCTACAGACGATGCCGAGCTGCTCTGGCTCCCAAACGAGCTCATCGACGGGGCAGGCGCAGAAATCCCGCCAGTAACAAAGCTCCGGGAAGCTGGAAACATCGAGCTTTTGCAGAAGCTAATCGAGTTGTATGGCGTGCAAGACCTGGATAACGATGGAGGGCTGCCCCGTTCTCTGGTCTGGTCGCACTTTGAGCGAAGCACCATCTGCCCCGTGGGATTATTCACTCTGTATGGATTTCGCAATGAGACGTGCCGGGCAGCCGCCACTGGGCTGTTTGCTGACTACGCAAATCGTGAGGACGAACGCGGCAACCGTGGCGCCTGGGTGGTGCTTAGCCCTTTGAGGGATTTAGGGCTGATTGAGCGCTTCTGGTACATGGCTGAGTCTCAGCACCCCGATGCTGAGCTGATCTATCCAGTAGGCCCGCATGGAACCGGCGATGCCATGTATGACCTCATACAGTGGCTGGAGGATACAGGTGGAAAGGGGTATGCCTTCGAGGCGCAAACTCATGATGCTCTAGGCATCGCTATGAAGCACATCGAGCATGCCAACCTTGTGGGACTGTACAGACTTAGGTATAGGCCTAAAACTGGCAAAACATCGCGGTGGTGGGCACTTGAGCTTCAGCAAGCTGAGGCAATGGTGGAGATGGTTCGACAGCAATGTAGCGGTGAGAAAATCCGGCCTGTGCATATCAAGGCTTTTCAACGCTAATCAAGGTTATTCAAGGAACGTAAGTGTTCATATCAAGGCTTATCAAGGGAAGTAATAGCAGGTGCATTGCTGCGCAACGCACGCTCGTCGTCGAGATATCTACGCACGCTAGTATTTTTCAAGAACCAAAGATTCCGATGATCAAGGCTACCGGAGTGAAGAACCGTTAGAAAACGTCACCGCTACTGTCCTGGGGGCCGCGCTATAGGTCGAGCAGGTGAGCGGCAGCTGGCAACTGAAAAGCGCTCCGCGGTGGTAGCAGGGCTGAACAGGGGAAAGGCTGGATGATTAACTGAACAGCCATGGCGCTGAAACCAGCAATCTCTCTGCCAAGAAAAATGTGCGCGCTCAGATACGTCAAAGGCACACTGCAAGCGCTCTTCCTCTCTGGCAGGGAGGAGGTGGCACTCAAGATGATGTAGGGGCATGGCTACGACGGTGAGCGCGTGAGCAATCTGTCCTGTATGCAATCATGGGCTAATGGCCCCCATCTATCGACAACGCACGACCACGTCACCTCCGAGGACGCTATCGACGAGGCCGCAACCTCTAAAACCGCAGCCTCGTCTCAGCCCGGTGCTTCCTCGTGGCTTTTGCTCGAACACGCTCGTATATACCTTCTTTAGATGCATTCGATTGCCATCAGCTCCATAAAGCCTCAATACAATATTACCAATATTAAGCTGAGCATCGCCCGCCCTGCCTATGACCAATTGACAATATATCTATAATTACTTTGCCAATTTATCTTTAAATGCTGTCGCAGTCTACGATCAGTGCTCGAAAGCATCACCCTTACGAATCTCACGAAAAATCTAGACGATTTTGGAATATCAACATCGTGATTTGAGGGTGCGCCGCTAACTGGAAGTTATAACTGGAAGTCAATATTCATTTAAAAGCTAGAGAATTAGCGATCCATAATAATTATCTAGAATTTCTGGAAGTCGCGTGGGACGCGGCCTTTGGGGTTTCGCCAGTAAGAAATACCAAGTAAAAAATTGATTTATTTATATATTGGCATGGCCGGCCGGCACTCTTGACCATCGAATTTTATTTGGGTCTACTGCGCCCCGCTCAGTCGCTGGGCAGATACAACCCGCTCTTTAACAAATCGAAAGTGGTCGTCGTGAAGGTTAGCTCTGTGAAGATCCCTACATGGGGCAATTGCATTCTCGCAGGACGAGGTAATGAATGAGCGATGATGCGGTAATAGCACATGCAATAAGGCTTTACGTCTGACCACAAATCAGAGAATGAAGAAATGGCTGAGTTCAAGTCAGATGAAAAGTATGCCGAAGTACAGAGCCACAACAACCCCCGCCGAGCCCGCATGGAAGCAGCCTTAACCGAAGGCAGTGAAGTGGGCGAGATTGCGCGACATCAGCAGGCGGTCAATCGGTTTGACGTTCTCACGGACTACCTGGCCGGCAAGATCAGCGCTGAGGTGGCGATGGAGACCTTGTTAGTCAGGAAGTCTCGCTTTTACAAGCTGCTCAGGTACATGAAGGGCGCCAAAAGCTACAGGGCGTTGGTGTGTGATCAGTCCGGGCGAAAGCCAGGGCTCACGGTCATTCATCCTGAAACGCTTAAGCTGATCGAAGAGATGTTCGAAGAACATTACCCTGCGTACAAGACGGTGGCCGGAGTATGGAAG
Source organism: Pseudomonas sp. NPDC096925 (assembly GCF_044762545.1). Classification (NCBI taxonomy): domain Bacteria; kingdom Pseudomonadati; phylum Pseudomonadota; class Gammaproteobacteria; order Pseudomonadales; family Pseudomonadaceae; genus Pseudomonas; species Pseudomonas sp. NPDC096925. The sequence goes on from NZ_JBIWEM010000003.1 coordinate 152,581, forward strand.
CACTGCCAAGCGCAAGCTGATAACCGAAGGATGCTCAGGCCCAGTTACCACACCGTTGCGACGTGGATCAAAGCTAAGAACGAGTCTCTACTGCACCAGTTAACTCATCAAGCAGACCAGAACAAGCAAAGGTATGGGGCCAAGCCAGGGTACAAGGTCACTACCAGGCCGCTAGAGTGGGTGCAAATCGACCATACGGTTGTAGACCTGATGGTGGTGGATGAGGACGACCGAACCATCGTGCTCGGACGCCCTTACATAAGCGTCGCCGTCGACCTGCATACCCGCGTCGTACTGGGGTTCTACGTATCACTGCTTCCGCCGAGCGCTGTCTCGGTGGCAATGCTGATGGAGAGTTGCGCCTTGCCCAAGACGGCGTTCCTGCAAGGCCTGGGAGTCCCGGAACACCTGCTTCCGTACTATGGGCTTCCGGAAGTTATCCACACGGACAATGCCAAGGAGTTCGTCTCAGACGTGTTCGTCCTCAATGCCGAGGATTTTGGCATCAAGGTAGAGCACCGGGACATCCCCGCGAAGCACCAGGGAGGGCACATTGAGAGCCTCATTGGCAAGTTGATGCTCAGGACTATGCACTCACTGCCAGGCACTACAGGCTCCAATGCCCAGCAGGGTAAGCATCTGAAGAGTCATAAGAACGCTGCGATCGGTTTAGCGGGGCTCCGGCGTATCGTAGCTTACACCTTGCATGCTTACCATCAGACCAAACACTCAGAACTGGGCAAGACTCCGGCGGAAGCATGGGAGGGTCATTTTGCCAAAAAACCACACAACCGGGTTCTGGATGTTTTAGACCATGACGACTTCAAGTACCGGTTCTACCCAGAAGTCCCGAACAAGCAGGTTGTTCCCGGTGGAATTGAGATCTTTCGCAGGTTCTACTACGGGCGCTCCCTGAAGGAGTTGGTGCGGGAAAAGATCACGGTTAAATATGATCCATATGACCTGAGTTTCATATACGTAAAATTTGGCGAGCTCTTTGAAAAAATTCGTTGTGTGCGCAATGGTTTCAATAGGAGCTCTGATTATGAAATGTACCGCTGGCAGCGCCAGCAGAAGGGAGACCGGGATGGCACGATGACGAAAGAGGGGGCTCAATCGTATGGTGAAGTAATCAAACAGAAGAAGCAGGAGGTGAGGCTAACTACCCAAGAGAAACGTACTCGGAAATCCAAAAAGGGGAAGGCTGACTACAAGAAACAGGCAGCCTTGCACGGGCATAAGGCGGGAGGTGACAACGCGCTAGATAGCACGAATGTCCATGACAGCCCTACTAATGCTCACTCCAGCGTAAGTAGTGACAGTGTAAAGCAATCCGGTGGTAAGCCCAAAAACCATGGAAAGGGATCAAGCAAAACCAATGTATTGGACTTTGGTAGCTTTTTCAGGAAGTCGGAGTCCGTTGACTATGACGAGCCTCCAACTTTTTATGACAGCAACAAATCATAATCTAATTGTTAGATAAACCAGTGCGCATGATCCTGCATCTGCTATCGGGAGGCTTGACAGTACTCGTAGCTCCTGTCGCGCAAGTTAAGTCGACGAAATAGTTACTGCGTCCGCAGGCTACAGACTCGGGCAATACCCGCGAGAGATAGGATGCATGCGCTAATATTTGAGCGATTCTAAGTGTCTGACTACTCTCATGTACACCCAGCATCTCGCATCCACTTCAATCAGCCGGATGATGTTCGCTTGATTACATGCTCCGACGATTTTTGGGTGCATCATCCTAGTGCTCAGAAAATCATCCTGCGGATGGAGCTGGCTATGAAGATGCGTAATAAAATTAACGCACCCAGCATGCTTGTCACAGCCCCTGGAGGAGGAGGTAAGACAGCGTTGATTACCGAGATGAAAGCTAGAAATGCTACAAATGTAAACAAGATGATTTTTGTAACCATGCACCAAAGCCCTAATGGCTACTCACTGAAGGATCTGATTCTGGCCGAGCTGGGACTTGGGGTCGGTCGAAGGGCGCGGCAAGGCCATAACATTACCCCAGAACTTCAATACATAATCAGAACGGAAAATATTCGTGCGATTGTGATTGACGAAATTCATGATGCACTTACTTTGACCGAGCTCCAGCAGCGTATCAATCTTTCTCTATTGAAGAACCTGTCAGGTTCTACCTACGGCCTTTCAGTGTTTGCGTTCGGGGTGCCGGCTGCCGCGCGCGTACTTCGACAAGATCCTCAGCTTGAACGTCGATATCCTGTGGTGGCCCTCAACGGTTGGGAAAATGGCCCAGAGTTTAGGAATTTCGTCTCCAGCTACATCCACCATCTGCCATTGAAAAATAAAACGAATTTCCAAGACCAGATGCTGTTCCTCAAGATCATGAACAAGGGGCAGGGGATTACCGATAACGTCGTTAAAATCCTCCAGGCATCAGCGATGGCTAGCATCATTGATGGCTCCGAGCACATTAATCATCGTCATCTTGATAACATCGAAGAAATCATGGCGAACTTTAACTATGCACTGCGCAGTGCAGAGGTTCCATCTGAGGAGGAAGAACGTTAAGCACAAAATGGAATGTGATCTGTCACTCCGGAAACGACGTGAGATCGCCCGCGCAGTACTGGAAGGCCTTCATGGCTTCCAGTACTGCTGGCCTGAACGTACCGAGGTTTACGACGCGCTTGACGCCACGGCAGAGGCTACTGACGCAAAGCTTATAATGTTAAGTGGTCATGCAGGGGTAGGTATTAGTTCAATGCTAGAGGCGTTCGCTTCGAAATATCATGATCGGGTGATTGTCGTGAGGCCCCGCATTTACACTCATCGTCTTAATCTTATAGATCAAGTCCTTCATGCGGTTTTTCCTTTCAGTGAATTTCGTAACTACATGTGTGTGCCTGATAGTTTGATTGCAATCCGTCAACCCGATCGAAATATTATTATTATCGATGATCTGGATATCGTCTCTAATCAAAACGCTATGTATAAGGTCGTCTTCGATCAGCTCATCCAGCTTGCCGGGTTTCCAAGCAATTTTACAATTATTATGTCCACGAGAAACAAAAAATTGTTGAGAGATTATTTAGCCATTAAGCGCATACGAACGACACTGATCCAAGTCCCCGGACTCATACCGGCGTCCATGACTGGAGAGGTAGTTCAGTATTTTTTCGATTGGTGCAATCAGAAATACGGCACCGACGTTCGACCACTTGGCATGGCGCCACTTGGGAAGTGGGTGGTAGACATGCCTATCGACCGTATCGTCTTTGAGTCTGAAGCGCTTTATTGCGCCGAGCTTCTTAAGGTATCGCTGAAATTTGACGGAAGTCGTAAAGGACTCAGGGACAGTCTCAGTTCATCGAGTTGCTTTGGCGAGTTAGCTGAACTACGCCAGGCCGTTGAGTACGAAGCGTTTGAGTAACCTGCCAGTGGAAATGAGCTTTTCTGCAGTGGGTTCGAGAAAGCTGTGAATGTTTATAAGAGCGAAGATGGCCGGCGAAATTAGTGACGGCTATCAACAACGAGTAAAGCCATGAAGCCAACAAAATCAACCTTTCCAGAACCTCTCCTAGATGAAACGCTATCCTCATGGGTGTGGAGAGTTAACTCAACATTACCGATTCCGTTCATGTCAAATCTACGGTTCGGTTCGTCGGAAGGCGAGATTGTAAAAAGCGATACGCTAGGACTTTGGGGAGAACGGTTTGCAGACCGCGACCTATTATCTGAAAACGCGTTCATTGAACCACTCAAAGGAACCTTAGGCATCTCTAACGCTTGGTTAGTCAGACGATTTCCGGAGTTCAGTCAGCCCGCAATACCTGCCCAGTTTCGGAGGGCGTTTTGCTCAGAGTGTTTCATGGACTCTTTCAAGCACGTCGGAATTCCTGTCTGCAAAGTCCAGTGGTGCTATCTGGCCAAACCAATGTGTGAGTTGCATGGTGTGCCACTACACGATTCAACAGAGCTTTTCATAAATCATGATGACTATGCCGTACAAGCGTTCGTTTCTTACTGGGATGAGCCAAAATTCAAAGAGGTTCTTAATCATGTTCGGATTACTGGGCGGTTGACTCATGGCCTAGCTTTTAAAGCGCAACAACAATTCCAAAAGCTGATAAGGCGAGCCACTAAGTCAGGCGAGGGTATTAAGGTGCAGATGTTCTTGCTTACTCTGATGCGGGCGATGATGATGCCCTCTCTCCACCACGCTTATCCAAAGATGGTATTCGCTAATTGGGGTGAAACTCATCCCTACAAAAGCCTTGGCGTTCATGGTGATTTTTATCAGGAAATCTATAGAAGCACTTGCTTGGCGAGGCTTTACGCGCTTTATTTTAGCGCTGTTGCTTTGGGATGGATTTCCAGTAGGAAAGCCCGAGAGCCCCTTTATGAAAGCTATTTTGCTCCACGAAGTCCTTATCAGATATGGTCGAGACTGGATGAGCATCCCGGGGTGTTGAAGCTCATTATCTCAGAATTTAAGTGCCATCAATCCCGCCACATAAATACTGCTGATCTAAACATTCCTGATTTGATTAGGGCTCGCTATGATGCGTAACATTAGGGCAATGCATAAAATTTGCACGTTGTATTGGGTGCCAGGCTGCACTTTGCATCGCCGTGGCACCTATTCATGCTATCATTTTGTTGTGGCGTTGTTAGTAGATGTAGTTGATTGGAAGATTTTGGCTTATACGACCCGGGTGGATGAGGGGGCTGAATGGGAATTCAAACCTGCATTAATTGATTTGAATTATCCCAATCGCTTTTGGTTGTGGCAGTCGGATAGACGGAATATGGCCGCACAGACGGCCTGGGTCTTGCGATTAAAGGGGAGCATTAGACTGGACTATGACACTCTAGGCCCTTGGCGTATTGTTCAAAAACTGCCTAGAGCGAGGCTGGCTAGTTTGACCGGCAGTCTTATGAAAGGATTTTACGACCTTAATGCCCAGCATCTTGCGTACCTTCACAAGACAATACGCCTCACTGACAACCTTTTGCTGCAAAGAATTGACGCAGCTATTCAATATGCCAATGGCGTGACCAGCCGTTCTACGCCCCCTCACAGCTGATCTGTTATCACCTACGCATTATCTCGTTAACTGCTCCGGCGATATGACGCTGTAGTCCACGTGAATGGGCTTAGTGAAAATGAGAACGTGAAGTGAGCATCGAAGTTGTCGCGGCATTGATGACCTGTGCTAGGTAGATGAATGATTTACGGACGATCAGAGCCGACTCGAACTACCGCAGACAACGATCGGCCGATCTGGTGCCCAAGAATGAGGCCACCAGGGCGTTTCTGAGCCGGGAGTTGGTATTGCTATTTGACGGGAATACGGCTTTTCTAACTGGCTGTGCTTGCCCATTGTGATGACGGAAAAAAGAACGCCTGGTGTCGCTTGACCAAAGTTGCCTCTGCCGGCCAAGTCAATGATGTTGGCTTCACGCCCGAAGTCGCGGTTAGGTTCGTCATGCAGCGCTGGATGAAGCCACAGCGCTGGTTACGGAGCACACGCACACCTTCCTACCAAAACTAGGTGGCGGCGTGCGGCAGCAGCCGGTTGATGTTCTGTTCGCCGGAACTCAGTGAGGTTTAGGATACGATCCGCTCCCTTTGATCTTCAGTTTCCGCACGCACAAACTTTGATCGCTTTCAAAATTTCGACGTGCGTCGCCTGGTAGGGAGCATCCTGATCACGTTGCTCCAGGAGCCTTTGTAAGACCAATCGTGCCGGCGCGCTTGGCTCAGGTCGCACGTGATATCGCCGACCAGGTTGATCGCCACGACCACACCGAAGTGCTCTGGCTGAAAGATGGACGGGCACACGAAATGTCGATGTGGCGCTTGTCCTAGGTGATATCGTGAAATTTCCAGACTTGGCCGGGGGGGCTCGTCCCCATCGGGCATGCCCAGGGCTAGTTACGGAGATCTCATGTTTGAGCTTACGGGGCAGAGCGATCTCAACATCATTTGAGAATTCTGTCGACACTGGGGCGGATGGATAGCTGCTTTTATCAGCAACCGTCATTCGTTTGCTTGAGGTGAGCTTGGGCGTTCGCCTGCTGCATCGGACGACCAATCGGAGGCGGTATGTAAGATGGGCGAGGGGGCTATCAATGGTGACAGCAGAGCTTGGGTGTCAGTAGAATTTTCAAGTCAATAAATCGCGGACGATACCGGCTAGCTCAATGAATGGCATGCGTTGGCGATAGAAAAAGCCAGCATCACGCGCCGCTCTGCTGGCTTGAGATGCATCATTTTTTGCGAGGCTTGCCTGCATCGCTGCGTTTGTCGCGAACCTGGCCGTCCTGGTTGCGCGAACGAGGTTGTACACCACCGCCAGGCTTTGGCACGGTGACATTGGGGTTGAGCGGTCGACGGTCTGTCATGAGAAACTCCTGCATCGCTGGTGGGTTACGATAAGGATTCAATCATTGTTGAACTACGGCATGAAACACATCATGTTGTGTTCAATGGTGCGGCCAGACACAACATAGTACGCTTCGCTTGTTCGCGCAAGGGATATTGGATCCACCCTGAGTTAGTACCGTGTGCTGTATAGGTTGGTCGGAATCAGAGGCGAGCAAGCCCTGCGGCCTCAAGCTTTTCTCCAATAGCGGCTGACAGTGGAACGCGGCATTCCAAGCAGCTCGATGACTTCGACTTGGCTCTTACCTTGAGCCTTGAGCGCCTGCACCTTACGCAGACCTTCCTCAGCACTGCGCGTACGAGGATGAGGCTTCTTGGTAGGCGCTTGGGGCAGGGGAGCATCAAGCATTTCCAGGCGGTTGAGCTCTGCGAACACCTGGTCGAGGAGCTCTCTTGCCGTCTTCTGCTCATCTGCTGCATGTACCAAGGCCAGGAATGCAAGAGGATGCAGGTTCAACGCGTTTGCCAGATCTCTACTGGTTTCTAGCGTTGGGTTGGATTGGCGGCTTTCGAGCCGGCTGACCTGCGACTGGGTTACGCCGTTGGCTACGTCGTACTGCGTCAGCGCTTGCCGATCTCTAAGCATCTGGAGGACTGCCGCATAGGCTTCACGCAGGTTCATTTCATCCGCCCTGATAAAAGCGGAGGGTATGCCGTGTTTGCGTGCTCTCACACAAATGTATATAGTCATCCATGTGGGATTGGGTGGCTTGGCCATCACTCTGACGTGAGATTTGGGGCTGTGTGAGAGGAAAGAAAGCTGCCCCATTCAATATATCGCTAATTCGTCACATCGAGGTTACCGAGGATCACTCGCATCTCAGTGTGATGGGGGACTCAGCGGTATAGGGCTCGTTGAGGTTGGGTGGGAAGGTTTCCACGAATCGCGGGTAGTGCGTAGGGGTAAGTAGACCAAATTTGGGCTCGGGCTGAAGCACGGGCACCAAGTCGGATCTGGCGATCAATTTATGTTCAGCCTTTTTCAGGTGCACTGGGATGTCCAGCAATTTTGATTTTTTTTTGGCAAGCCAGCAGTCTCCCGCAGAGACACCCGCCGGGTTGGTGCCTGGCAGTGTAGAAAGGGCGATGTCCACAAATTTTGACATCGCTATAACGGGGTTCCTCTGCTGCGCTGTGTACGACCAGTCAATCAATTGTCTGGTGGGCATTGTGTATCGCGAGAGCCGCGGTCGATTCCAAGATGGTTCCACAATCCGTACTTCTACGTTGAGGGGGCGTATCGAGCATGGTGCGCACCATTTGTTTGAGACGAGAAATGGAAGCGTCTATGTCGTTTGCGACTGGGCGCTGGAAGGTGGAAGCCCTCAGTTCGAAGGCGCCCTTCACTAAGGCCGGCATATCCCACAACGAAGCGATGCAAAATGTAGCGCGCTAAGACGAATCAGGTAGGTACAGTGGAAGCAGCGTTGGTAGCAGACCTTTTATCCGAACACGGCCTTCCCTTGGAAGGGGACGGCCAATCAGATGAGCTTATTGTCGAGACAGCATGGGCAAATAATCAGGGTCGACCGTTTTATGTCGTACGGGACTGGCTCCTACTCGACATCATGGTGCCTAGTGACGTTGAAGATGATCTCAAAGCTATAGGTCTACAGCCAACAGTGGTTTTTGCCCATACCGTGATCTACGACAGTAGAGCTCAAGGCTCACGAGCAGGTGCCATTCGCTCTAGCTTTCAACGCATGCTAGATGGCTGCAGTTTTGAGAGCATGCACACCAGCTTTGTCTTGGCCGGCCCTGGCGTGCGAAAACATGTGAGTCTTCCTGCGCTGCTGGCCTTGGAAAATGCCTGAACTCAATCAGTGCGCCATTCGCCCAAGAGATGAATGCTGAGGGGTGAAGGAGTCATGTTCATGAAAACGGAAACGAATTTTGAGGAGCTGATTCGATGACATGCCGAGCAGGTGTTTGGCAGCAAAGCGAACGCCAACATCTGGTTGTCGCAGCCTAGGACAATTTTTAGTGGCGCCACAGCATTGGAGTGTGCATGCGATGAGGCGGGATAGAAGAGTCATAGGTGTGCTAGATCGCATCGAACACGGGTTCGTCTCCTAGTCGGGTCTTCGCGGGGTGCGGTTAGCAGAGGGCCCTAAGCCATATGCAATCCCCACGTAAAATTGCGCGTTGCACGGTTGCTAGTTGGATGAAAACATCAGGGCGAAACTTTCATTTTTTGGACCCTGTGCCATTGAGTTCAATGCGCTCATCATTCCCGGAGGGGCGACATGAATGATGTATATGCCGAGTGGGGCCGTTTTTGCCTGAGGTGCCGACAGCTGACAGAAACCTTAGAGTTAACTTCCGCCTACGTTGACCTTCCCCAGTTTGATGGGGCAGCGGAATTTCGAATGGCAGCCAATTTCTCTGGCGGTAAGCTAATGATTGGTACGCTATATTTCGTGACATATTACGAAATCGACCCGTTGCCCATTACATTCCACTGCGATGAGGCCATTGCTAGCTTAAGGGAAGGGTATTGCTTACTAGTCCCCGTTGCCGTTGATACGGGTTGGTCGGAAGCCGTATGGCCTAAGTCAATGGCCGAGTTAGATAGCTATATTGTTAACGTGACCGGCTATCCAAGATTTCTCGAAGATTGGATTAGGGGGAGGCGTCGCGAGCTTAATAAGCTACTGATGGTTGTGCTAGTTAAAGACGCTATTTGTTGTGGATACCTACTTGGTTCGCCGAAAGATGGGCGCTTCTCTGGGATACGTATTGTACCTGTTTTCTTCGATCGAGTTGGAGACTTTTCATTTGAAAATCGCGTGCTGATTGATCTGGAGCTCAGTGTGCAGCATCTCCAAACGCTCATCAGGCACGCTCGTCAATTGCAGCCCAGTTCTGGCGACGTAAAGGAGGATCAACGTTTGCGTTATGCGCTCGATGAACTGGCGAGCGCGTTGGAAAAGGGCGTCAGTCGTTCTCGCCTGACCTGACCTCGGGGCGCCTTGTTAGCCAGGCCCATTGGTCATTAGGTGCGCCGTGGTGCGATCTCACCTGGCAAAGAACTGGTGACTGGCTATGCGCAACAGTCGTATGCCTGAACGGCTGACAGTTTGGGTTGTGCCGGCCGTCCCGGCTGGGCGCAGCTTCGTAAGTCAACCTGCCGCCGCTGCGCTCAACAATGCAGCGTGCCGGAGCACGGCAGGGCGTAATGCTCAGACCTCATGGTTTCCCTGAAGCCATGAACGAGCTATTTCTAGAATGCCGCTCGGAGCACAAATGAGCTGATGAAAATTTTGATCTACTCAGACTTGCATACCGAATTCAAGAGCTTTGAACCGCCACAGGTTGACGCGGATTTGGTTGTCCTTGCCGGCGACATCTCGGTGCGTGGCAGAGGGGTCACCTGGGCTAACGAAACCTTCGAATGCCCAGTCGTTTACGTGTGTGGTAACCATGAGTTTTACAAAGGCCACATTGACCGAACGCTCATCAAAATGCGCGAGGCTGCAGCAGAGCATGTACTCGTCATGGACAACCAAATTCTCATCATCGATAGCACACGGTTTTTGGTTACGACGGCCTGGACAGACTACACGTCCACGGGCGACTACAAAGCTGCCATGAGAGACTGCGTCGAGCTCATGAGCGACTTCAGGAGGATCCGGGCAGGGGAGGATTTTAGAAAGCTTCGACCCGTTGATGTCATAGGTCGGAACATCGCCGCTCGTGAGTTTCTCGTCACTGAGCTCGCCAAACCCTTTGAGGGAAAGACGATTGTGATTACTCATCACTGCCCAATCCAAGACGTTGCCGGCGAGGGGCATGAAGGTCATCTAGGCGCAGCGTATTTCAATCAGTGGCACGACCTTGTGGCACAAGCTGACGTGTGGATTTTTGGACACACCCATCACGCGGTAAACACAGTCCTGAAAGGGTGCCGGCTTGTGTCGAACCCACGTGGTTATCCAGGAGAACGTACAGGCTTCTCAGCTGACCTCACCATCGAGGTCTAGGCTCATCTCAATGATGCAAGGCTGAGGCGGTTTAGTCTTCTGGATAGTGCCAGAGGCGGCCCACCGTTGACTTAGGAATACCCAGGCGCGCACTAACTGAGGCTTGTGATTCTCCCGCGGCCTTTGCAAGTCGAATGGCTGCCAGCTTCTGGGGATCAGTCTGTTTCCCTGGTCGCACCCGGGTGACCTTGCCCTCTTGGTAGTGATCAGCAATGCGCTCGAGTGCCCCACGGCTGTTGAGACCTTGGCACTCCTGTTCGATCCTTTCCAGGAGCTGCTCATCGCTTATCCCTTTACTAAGCGCAGATGCTAGAACAATGAGTGTGGCGGGATCGACCTCCAGCTTAGCAGCCACGGCTTCAAGGCGATCAATCGTGATGCTGGAGCGGGCATTTTCAATATTGTGCAAATGACGCGCTTCGACTGAGCCGGACATCTGCTCTTGCGTCAGCCCCTTGGCATGTCTGATCACGCGCACCAAGGCGGCTAGTGCCGGCATGAGTGACATTGACCATCCTCGCTAAAAACGAGGATGAAGCCACGTTGATGGCTCCCGCTCTATGCAATATAGTGCCGATTACGAGATATCATTCTGATATCTCAGTTGGTAAGGCCTGCCTCACACGCATGGCCAAGGAAAATACCGCGGCGAGGGCATGCCCCCGCTGCACATCGCAGTCCGAATGGACGAATGGGTAAGCACGCTGCGTTTGGCGCGTGGACGTATGGAGAGGCTGAAATGTCGGATGCGAGTGTTCTGAAGGGTGTACTGGAAGTGGTTGGCCCTCACCGAAATCTTCCGGAAGGGAGCGAGTACGGCTATCTGCGCCTCAAGGAGCCAGGGGGTGCTGTGCGTATGGTCAAAAAAGTTGGGACTGGTCACTACATCGCGTCATATCTCAAGCCGGGTGTGGAAGGTGAGTTCCACTTCGTAAAGCTTGGGAAGCTAGGCTTCATTTTGTACGCAATCAAAACGGCAGCGGGAGAGAAGCTGTATGAGGCGGACGGCTTTACCACGTGGATCAAAAAAATGCGCGTCATGGGCGCTTTCCTCGGGTTGCTGTTCATCCCGTTGAGCCTGGTCGCATTGCTTTTTGGAGGCTTCCTTGGAGTGATCGTACCGGTTGGTTTCGTCTACGTTATGTGGAAATTGATTGTAAGTTTCCCCAAGGTTCTCAAGGACAGTTTCCTGAGGTCACAGCTCGCATCTCACGGGTTTAGCGTCTGAGGACGATAGCGACAGGAGTTCAGAGCGAATCGGCGCGAGGCGATCTATAGATAGCTTCGCGCGTTTATCGATCACCTATACGGTTACCCAACTCTATGTCGAGTTGATAGAGAATTCGATCTGCCAGGTGGAAAGGCAGTTTTTCGGAGGTGACCTCATGCATGGCGTCGAGATAGCTGAAGTAGGTCTCTACTGAGTTGTTCAGATAGCTGACAAGGCTACCGCCACTGGCGGGTTTGTCCGGATAGCGTCGCTGTCCCGGCATGAGTACCCTGAACACTCGGTCGTCGATGATCTGGAAGACCTCCGGGTTTAGGAAGCGCAGGATGGTCGAAGCCATCGGTAAACGAATACCAGGGGAGGACAACAGTTTTCGCAAAAGCGCTTCAGCCTGGCGATGTTGTTGCGGCTGAAGATTTCCCAGCGTTCGAAGCTCATCCATTAGATCAGGGTCTAGTTGAGGGTAACGGTTGACCTTCCATAAAATGATCTCAAGCAAAGTCTGCTCGGTGAGCTCCTCGGCATGCAACGCATCGAGCTTTTTTGTCAGCTCGGGTTGATAGTGATACTTGTCTAACAGCCCAGCGGGGTCGTCACCCCATACGTGCTGGAAGCGCTTAAGAATGTCCTTCAAATCAAGCTCTCTTAGCCAATGGCGTTCGTTGTGTACAAATGAAGATGTGCATGGCATACCCATGGTTACCGAGTATATTGATAGGCTATCTCGTTGAGTAGTGTTTTTGGTGGTGCGTGGTGGCAGGGAAGGCAATTGAGGATGCAGTCAATCGACAGGTTTGGTCCAGCGCTGAGGCGGCCTACGGGCTGGTTCTTGAAGCAGTCCTCGTAAGCTTGATTGATACTTATGAGCGCAAGCCGGGCAAAGACGAGATCGTAAGAGTGTCTGCTGAATAACATTGGGCGGGCTTCATATGACGTTTTTAGGTACGCCTTGGTGGCGGTGCCTAGCCGACATGTCCGCTACTATGATTGCGGTTGGCACCTAGAGTTGCGTTCTCGTTTCTGGGGGCATGTTGTGAGAGGGCTGCAACGACAGTTCATATCGAGCAGTATGGGCAATGAGGTGCTCGTTAAAGACCTGCTAGCCCATGATATCGGCGTCTGATCAAGGAACGACTTGGGCACGGTTCTTGGTTTGAGACTGAGCTTCAATGTGACATAACGACTCGGACCAAGCGCAGCTGTAATAGTCGAATCCCGGCCAAAAATTATCATAATGATCGAAGTTCATGTGGATGGCACATTCCCTTTCAGTCTCGTCGAGGCAAGACCAGACATATCGAAATTGTCCTTCCACATCCTGAATCAGCATAAGCTCCTCTGCCTGGATTTCGCTCAAACCACCGATATTGATGAGCGCTTGAACGGCGTATTCGGGGTTTACGACGCTACCACCGTCCACTTTACTCTTGACGAGTCGAGTGATTTCCAGTATCCAGCCTATGCACTGAAACTGACTTGTTCGTACCGATTTGTATAACTCGCTTATGCCATGAATTGTCACTTTGGCAACGCTTTGTCCTTCCATAAAGCACATGTCGATTGTGTAACTCATAATTTTACATTCCGTGGTTTTCTTTATATTCTCATGCTGTATGTATTTCTACAAGTGGCGCAATAATTGCCATTTTGGCAACTCGGTGGTTTTGCCTCCGGTTGCATGATTTCGGATCAGTACCGAAAATACTTTCCCGGTCAAAAAATATCTAAAATGTGCATTTCCAGCGCTCTGTTATCCCACCGGGGACATACTGGCGCTTGATCAGCTTGTTGCATGTCCTCATTAAGCGTGAGCAGGCAAGCGCCTTGTTGTTCGTTCGAAAGGATACCTCCTGGGCTAATCGGCCGGAGCTCGTGCGGAAAATTTTCTTGTGAAGGAGGCCGCTACTTCGGTCTTAGCTGCTCCTGAGCCTGTACAACCAAGTGTGATCGAGCCTTACTACCCAAAGGCTGGCGGTGGCCGCAAGCCGTATCCACTGGAAACCATGCTGCGCATTCGCCTGCTGCAGAATGGTTCTCGCGATTTGCAGTTGATGGAGGAGAGGTATGAATGCGTGCACTTCCGCTATCAGAGTTCGAGGCAGGCGTTACGCTGGCCGTATGAGGAGGTTGAACGAACGCTGGAAGTGACGCCGCAGGCAGGTGTCACTATCGACATCAGTGATGCAGTGCCGGCGGTGTTGGCCGTCGGTGGAGGCATTGGTATTTCGCCCTGCTATGTGGCCGCGCGCTACGTCAAGCGCGGCGAGTTACTGCCGGTGTTGCCGCGGTTCACCCTGGAGCGTTTTCCCATTACCGCGCTGTGGCGGAAGGCCGGCGCGACAGCCCCCAATGTAAAGGCCTTTATCCAGTTCCTCGGCGAGCTGTTTCCCTCACCCACCCCTTGGGATCAGGTGGTGGATTAAGCGGCAAGCAACAGCGCCTAGCGACAGTCCAGCAAGCCGATCCCTCACGCGTTGCTCCGTTTACCCGCGAAGCAGGCGCCACGGTGGATGGCCCCGGCTGTGACGGAGTTCGCAGGTAAAACCCGCTTCCCCAATGATTGGTCTTGGGCAAAACAACCTATATGGATCGAAAGCGGCCGAGACGAGTGTCCGCCGCGCACGTCTGCGTCATCAAACCCCGCAAATATTTCCATCTTCCCGGGGAACTGTCTGGAGCCCCTATCCATCAGGGGCGCGCTCGTGCTTAATTGCCCGAAGCTGTCTGTCACGGGGGCTCGCTCCCCCAAATCGTAAAAAATCACCTATACGCCCTGTATCCGTCGAGGCATAACCCGCCGGCCAAAGTGCGGACTTTTCTCGATTTCGTCTTGCAACTGGACGCGGCCTGAAACGACTGCCGAATCTTTGGCATGCGATCAGCGCGCCGGCGGCAGCGCTAAGCCGATAAGCACGAAGTGAATCGCCCCGGCCGTCCTAGTCACTTTCAAGCCTCAATTAGATTTCCATTGAGCCGCAGCATGACTGTCCGCTCTGGGCCGATTTCGGCCCTTTGCGACGGGCCGCTTTGGGTCGAAAGCGGCTAGCCGCGAACGACTGCTATCGACCCAAAGCTGCCGTTCGCCACCGGCAAAAATCGGCCAAAAGCAGCCGATCATGAGGGCAGCTAACGGTCAGTCGATTATAGAGTCAGTTCTGAACGCCTAGTTGGCGCTGTCCGCATACTAGGTAAAGCACGGCAAAGGCCGAAGCCCCCAGTGACGAACTGTGCGAAAGCCTGCCGATTTTACATGCGAATACACCGCGATGCCCGGCAGATGGAAAAGCTGAAGAAATGAGTGGAGGCTGAACCTCTCATGGATCACAAACTAGGTTCGCCGCCTCCCTTCCTTCGTCGATGCAGCGCCGCTAACGACACAATCTGCGCTCAGCCTTCTTCTGCACCATTACAGTCATCTTCCTTCCATGATTCCATTTTTGGCCTACCTCGTTCGAACCAAACTACACCTTCAGACCGTCTCCATGCTGCATGAGAATTTCCTCCGCCTGGCCAAACGCCTCGCTCCGCTACAAACGTCCACACGCACGCCAAATCTTTATCTTTCAATAGCTGCTCAAATATGTCCTGCCGTATGTAGGCGTGTGAACCATCGTCAGGGTCCATGCTGCTGATGAGTTGGGGCTTCCCTAGCACATCCTTTCGCCGATGGCGTCGAGGCCGACGAATTCTGGTTGCAATTGAGGATCTACAACCTGAGCACGCCCTCTTAGGCGCATGCCCAAGCCTGCTTATGATCACTCGAGACGAAGCTATTTACGAACGCACCTTGGCGCTAGACCGCTTCAGCGTTTCCCGTTGACGGATGATGAAGCAAAGGGCACTTAAACCACCTTGGCCGCGAGTCCCGATGGTCGCGCGGCTGTGCTCATTGAGATGGTCTATGCCGCGCCCCGTAGGCAGGAAATCGACGTTGTCGACCTGGTGGATATGCTGAAGCTGGCCAAGGCAGCCAGGTTATGGGCGCTTGATGAGTCTGAATCTGAAAGGGATTGGGCGTTGGTCTGCAGAACGCCGAAGGTGTGTGGTTTTGGCTGTCTAAACTGCTCAAAAGCATCTCGGTTTTACTGGGCGAAAGTCGCCGGAACTGGCCGAACCGTTTTAAACAGGCTCGATTCGCAGGCCGCATAGGTCGCGGCCTGAGGTCGAGTTTTTCCGCTACTACTGCATTACTGGATGCTCAGTAGCCAGGAATTCCAATTGGCAGAGGTACCGTTATGGAAGGTGGTATTGCCTATGGTAATGCTGTGCTGGTTCCATGAGTCGACGAGTGCCGCATAGCTCAGATCCCTCGTTTAACGAGAGGAGCGAAGTCTTCGCCATAGAGTGGTACGGCTGATGCCGAGGCGACGCGCAGCTTCATCTAGATTGCCTTGGCAGCTTTCCAGCGTTTCTCGAACATGACGTAGCTGCGCGGCTCTGCCGATCATGTTCAAGTCGGTTTCGCGCGATGGCGTTTTTCGTGCAGGCGGCTGCTGCGGCTGCGGGGCCTCACACAGCTCCGGCAGCACACGGGTCAGGTACTGCTCGTCTAAACCGTGCTCATGTAGGAGTTCGCCGGCCGAGAGCATCGCGCGCTCGATCACGTTCTCCAGCTCCCGGACATTGCCCGGCCAGACATGTCGTACCAAGTAGGGTTGCAAGGCGATCACTATATCTGCGGCCCCTGGCGGTTGGCCCTGAACCAGCAGGCGTTGGCTGATGCCGCGACAGATCATAGCGATGTCCTCTGGCCGCTCACGTAGGGGCGTGGTCTGCAGGCGCAGGATGTTGAGCCGGTAATACAGGTCGGTACGAAACGCACCATCTTCCATGGCCGCACGCAGGTCTTGATGGGTGGCGGCGATGATGCGCACGTCGATGGTTATCGGCTCGGTGCCGCCCAGGCGGAGTACCTCGCGCTCTTGCAGGACACGCAACAGGCGTGTTTGCAGCG
Organism: Pseudomonas sp. NPDC096925; assembly: GCF_044762545.1. NCBI lineage: Bacteria > Pseudomonadati > Pseudomonadota > Gammaproteobacteria > Pseudomonadales > Pseudomonadaceae > Pseudomonas > Pseudomonas sp. NPDC096925. The sequence goes on from NZ_JBIWEM010000003.1 coordinate 169,173, forward strand.
ATACCGGCATGTCGCCAATCTCGTCAAGGAACAGCGTGCCGCGGTGTGCTGCTTCGATCAGGCCCGGCTTGCCGCCTTTGCGCGAGCCGCTAAAGGCACCTTCCTCGTAGCCGAACAGCTCGCTTTCGAGCAGCGACTCTGGAAACGCTGCGCAATTGATAGCGACAAAAGGCCCTTGTCGGCGTGGGCTCTCATTATGGATACCCTGGGCGAGCAGCTCTTTGCCAGTGCCGCTTTCACCAGTAATCAGGATGGTCGAATGGCTGGTGGCAAAACGCCTGGCCAACTGCAGCATTTCGCGATTGGCCGTGCTGTTGCCTTCCAGCTGGTCGAGCCTGTAACGAGCAGTGAACGCACCGGGGCGACGGGTGGAGCGGATGCGCTGGTCGGCACGCTGCACAGCGGTGATGTCCTGGCAGGTCAACACCAGACCAGTGCGTTCGCCGTTCTCCAGGATAGGCAGTAAATTGCTGACCACAGCGTGCGAGCCGAGCCGCATCACACGGTTTTCTTCGCCGGTACCATCCTGCAAAGCCTGCTGTAAGTCGAGGTCCGGGCATAATTGCTGCAGCGGTCGACCCAATGCTGCGCTAACTGGCATATCCAGCAATTGTGCAAGCGCGGGGTTGAGCGACTGCACCACACCCTGGTTGTCGACAGCCGCTACACCGGCGGGAATGTGCTGCAGTACGGCATTCAGGTGCCTTCGCTTAGCGATCTCAATACGTTGGCTGTCAAGAATACCCAAGGCTTCCTCAAGGGCCTTTCGCACCGTGTCCTCACTCAGCGACAGCACACCATGCAGCCCCGCCTGCTCTGCCAGTTCCACCACCGTCGACGATCCGATGATGCTGCTACAGCCAAGCTCGGCCACCTGCTCGACGGCTTGTCGAGCCCCTTCCAGCGACGTGTAAGCGGCCTGCTGAACCTGGATGGTGAAGAGCGCGGCCATGGCTTGCAGATCATGGTTGATATGGTTGTAGCTGAGCACGGCTACCTGCGAAGAACGCTCACGAGCCTGCCCCAATGCGCGGAGCAAGTCGCCGCTTCCAACACGCATCGCCAGTACCGGGCGCGTCAAGTGTTTGCGCAGGTAGGCGGCGGTGGCTCCGGCACAGACGAAAACATCAACCTTGCCGGCCTGCTCCAGCTCGCGAGCGGTCTGAAGCGCTTCTACCACTGAAGTGTCGAGGACCTCAATATGGGTGTCGGGATAGTCAGCTGTAAGGCCTTTCACCACGTGGGCGAGACGGCTCCCTTGGCTGGGGCGCTGCAAATGGCTAATCAGCACTACGACTTGGGAGGCGAAAGCTTCCATGGCGGAACCTGTTCAAGGTTGAAATGTTTCGATATTGAATTAATACGTTTCAATTATGCAACATAATATAAGTCTTCAGCCCGAAGGCACTTTCTCTACACCCAGGTAGCACGGGGGCTGCAGCTGATTCACCAGTATTTGGCCCAGGCTTTGCTCTTAGGGTTCTGCCAACTCTGAAACCAAAGGCAGGGCCCACAGACCCATGAGCAGTTCTCCAACTATTTCTCAGGCCAGCGATACGTTCGTGGCCACGACTGACGATCAACACCTGGTTGAATTCATCCGTAAGCAGGCCTCGGCAGCGCGGGTAGTCATCCGAACGCGTAAGCGCCTGAGCGGCGGCGCCATTCAGGAAAACTGGTTGCTGGACTTGCTGATAGAAGGCGGCGTTTGGGCCGGCGACCGTCGTTGGGTGCTGCGTAGTGATGCGATTTCCGCGCTGCCCGCCAGCTTAGACCGGGAACAAGAGTTCGCCGTATTGCAGGTGGCTTATCAGGCCGGTGTGAAGGTGCCGCGCCCGCTGTGGCTGTGTGGCGATATCACCGTTCTTGGGCGGTCTTTTTTCCTGATGGAGTATGTGCCGGGTGTCGCCGCCGGGCGGTTACTCAGCGCAGGGGCAGGAACCCAGGGTAACGCACCTCTGGCTGAACAGCTGGGTGCCAATCTGGCGCGTCTGCATCAGATCCGCCCGCCGTGCGCCGCGCTGGATTTCTTATCCATTCCGCAAAGGCCGCCTGCCTTGGCGACCATCAACGCCTACCGTCGATATTTGGACACCCTCGCCGACGCCTATCCGGTGCTGGAGTGGGGCCTGCGCTGGTGCGAGTTGCACGCGCCGCGCAACAGCACCCTATGCCTGCTGCACCGTGACTACCGTACCGGCAACTATCTGGCCAGCGAGCAGGGGCTGGAAGCCGTGCTCGACTGGGAGTTCACCGGCTGGGGCGACCTTCACGAGGATCTCGGCTGGTTCACTGCCCCCTGCTGGCGTTTCACTCGCCCAGACCTGGAGGCCGGTGGCATCGGGAAGTTGGAGGACTTCCTGCGTGGCTACCAAGAGGTGTCTTCGCTGTGTATCGAGCGCAGCCAGCTCCATTACTGGCAGGTCATGGCCACTTTACGCTGGGCGGTGATTGCACTGCAGCAAGGGCAGCGTCACCTGTCCGGTGAAGAACCTTCCCTCGAACTGGCACTGACAGCACGCCTGTTGCCGGAGCTTGAACTCGACATCCTGCACATGACCGGAGCCGAAGCGCCATGACCCAGCCCAATGCCCATGAGCTGCTCGAGATCGCCCGCGCGACGCTTCTGGAACAGCTGCTGCCAGCGCTGCCCGGTGAGCTGCGTTACCCGGCGCTGATGATCGCCAATGCCATGACCATCGCAGCTCGCGAAAGCCGCCAGGGAACTCAGGCCGAGGATCAAGAGCAGGCGCAGCTGGCCGCCTTGGTCGAAGAAGCGCCGTCGACATTGCCCAAGATGCGTCGCCAACTGGCCAGCGCTATTCGCCAAGGCAGCCATGACGCCCCGCAAAGCCGCCGCATCCTGGTCGAAGCATTGCGCCAGGTCACTCTCGCTCGATTGGCTATCAGCAACCCCAAGGCTTTGCCCTGAGCGGCGTCAGCCATCCCACGACAGACAAGAACAAAGAAGGACAGTCATGAATTTCACCCTCCCAACCGAATTGCTCGACTTGCAGGCCAAGACCCGGGACTTCATTGCCAAACAGGTAATCCCGTTGGAGAACGACCCACGCCAGAACAGCCACGGCCCCAGCGACGCGTTGCGCCAGGAGCTGGTGGCCCGCGCCCGCAGCGCTGGCTTGCTGACGCCCCATGCGAGCCGTGAAATGGGTGGCCTGGAACTGAGCCATGTGGCCAAGGCGATCGTCTTCGAAGAAGCTGGCTATTCGCCGCTGGGCCCGGTGGCGCTGAATATTCATGCGCCGGACGAAGGTAATATCCACCTGATGGACGTGGTCGCCACCGAGGCGCAGAAGGACCGCTGGTTGCGCCCGCTGGTTCAAGGCCTTACTCGTTCATGCTTCGCCATGACGGAGCCTGCACCGGGCTCCGGCTCGGACCCGTCAATGCTGCGCACTACCGCCACCCGCGATGGCGACGACTACCTGATTAATGGCCGCAAATGGCTGATCACCGGGGCCGAAGGCGCAGACTTTGGCATCATCATGGCGCGCATGGAGGACGGTACAGCGACCATGTTCCTGACCGACATGAAGCGCGATGGCATCATCCACGAGCGCCAACTGGACTCGCTTGACAGCTGTTTTACCGGCGGCCACGGGCAGTTGCGTTTCGACGATCTGCGCGTTCCGGCGAGCGATGTGCTCGGTGAGATCGGCAAGGGATTCCGTTATGCCCAGGTGCGCCTGGCACCCGCGCGCTTGACCCACTGCATGCGCTGGCTCGGCGCCGCGCGCCGCGCTCACGACATCGCCTGCGACTATGCGCGCACCCGCGATGCCTTCGGCAAGCCGCTGGGCGAGCACCAGGGCGTAGGCTTCATGCTGGCCGACAACATGATGGACTTGCACATTGTGCGCCTGGCGGTCTGGCACTGTGCCTGGGTGCTCGACCAGGGCCATCGCGCCAATGTCGATTCGAGCATGGCAAAGGTGATTAGTGCCGAGGCGCTGTGGCGGGTGGTTGATCGCTGTGTCCAGGTCCTGGGCGGGCGTGGGGTGACTGGAGATACCGTTGTGGAGCGGATCTTCCGCGATATTCGCCCGTTCCGTATCTACGACGGCCCGAGCGAAGTGCACCGCATGAGCCTGGCGAAGAAGCTTCTGGACCAGCGATTGGAGGCCCGCTGATGCAACCGGACCTGACCCGACTGTTCGCCCTCGATGGGCGCCGTGCCCTGGTGACCGGTGCCTCCAGCGGCCTGGGCCGCCACTTCGCCATGACCCTGGCCGCTGCAGGCGCCGAGGTGGTGGTGACCGCCAGGCGCCAGACGCCGCTGGATGCGCTGGTAGAAGACATCGAAATGGCGGGAGGGCGGGCGCAAGCCTTTGCCCTCGATGTGACCAGCCGTGAGGACATCTGCCGGGTACTCGATGCCGTCGGCCCACTGGATGTCCTGGTCAACAATGCTGGGGTGAGCGACAGCCAACCTTTGCTGGCCTGCGACGACCTAGACTGGGACCGTGTGCTCGACACCAATCTCAAAGGCGCTTGGGCCGTGGCTCAGGAAAGCGCCCGGCGGATGGTCGCCGCAGGGAAGGGCGGCAGCGTGATTAACGTCACCTCTATCCTCGCGAGCCGTGTCGCCGGCGCCGTGAGCCCTTATCTGGCGGCCAAGGCCGGCCTGGCTCACCTGACCCGGGCCATGGCGCTGGAACTGGCGCGCCATGGCATTCGGGTGAATGCCCTGGCGCCCGGCTACGTGATGACCGACCTGAACGAGGCCTTTCTGGCCAGCGAGGCGGGGGACAAGCTGCGCTCACGAATCCCGACTCGCCGCTTCAGCGTGCCGGCCGACCTGGACGGCGCCCTGCTGCTGCTTGCCAGCGATGCCGGGCGGGCCATGAGCGGCACTGAGATCGTGGTCGACGGTGGCCATTTGTGCAGCAGCCTGTAACGCGTCTTGACATAAAAACAACAAGAAACAGGAGGTATGTATGTGCGTGCAATGCCTGAGCAATGTGTCGATGAGGTGCCTGCCATGATGGTTCCAACCCTCGAACACGAGCTTGCTCCCAACGACGCCAACCATGTGCCGCTGTCGCCGCTGTCGTTTCTCAAGCGCGCCGCGCAGGTATATCCGCAGCGAGATGCGGTGGTCTATGGTACGCGGCGCTACAACTATCGTCAGTTGCACGAGCGCAGCCGTGCTCTAGCCAGTGCCCTGGAGCGGGTCGGTGTGCAACCGGGCGAACGGGTGGCGATACTGGCCCCGAACATCCCGGAAATGCTCGAAGCACACTATGGCGTGCCCGGTGCCGGTGCGGTGCTGGTGTGCATCAACATTCGGCTCGAGGCGCGCAGCATCGCCTTCATCTTGCGGCACTGCGCGGCCAAGGTGTTGATCTGCGACCGTGAGTTCGGTGCCGTGGCCCGCCAGGCACTGGCCATGCTCGAGACTCCGCCGTTGTTGGTGGGCATCGACGATGAACACGCCGAGTGCGCCGACCTGGCGCATGATCTGGACTACGAAGCGTTTCTGGCCCAGGGCGATCCCGGCCGCCCGCTGAGTGCGCCGCAGAACGAATGGCAGTCGATCGCCATCAACTACACCTCCGGTACCACGGGTGACCCCAAGGGCGTGGTCCTGCATCACCGCGGTGCCTATCTCAACGCCTGCGCCGGGTCGCTGATCTTCCAACTGGGGCCACGTAGCGTCTACCTGTGGACCTTGCCAATGTTCCATTGCAACGGCTGGAGTCATACCTGGGCGGTGACGCTCTCTGGTGGAACGCACGTATGTCTGCGCAAGGTCCAGCCTGAAGCGATCCATGCCGCCATCGCCGAGCATGCCGTGACCCACCTGAGCGCCGCGCCGGTGGTGATGTCGATGCTGATCCACGCTGAGCATGCCAGCCCCCCTCCCGCGCCAGTGTCGGTGATCACCGGCGGTGCTGCGCCGCCCAGCGCGGTCATCGCCGCGATGGAGGCGCGCGGCTTCAGCATCACGCATGCCTACGGCATGACCGAAAGCTACGGTCCCAGCACGCTGTGCCTGTGGCAGCCGGGGGTCGATGAGTTGCCGCTGGAGGCCCGGGCCCAGTTCATGAGCCGCCAGGGGGTCGCCCATCCGATGCTCGAGGAGGCCACGGTGCTGGATACCGACACTGGCCGTGCGGTTCCCGCCGACGGCCGTACGCTTGGCGAACTGGTGGTGCGAGGCAATACCGTGATGAAAGGCTACCTGCACAACCCCGAGGCCACCCGTGCCGCGCTGGCCAACGGCTGGCTGCACACCGGCGACCTAGCCGTGCTGCACCCGGACGGCTACGTCGAAATCAAGGACCGGGCCAAGGACATCATCATTTCTGGCGGCGAAAACATCAGCTCACTGGAAATCGAGGAGGTGCTCTACCAGCACCCGGAAGTGGTCGAGGCCGCAGTGGTGGCGCGCCCGGATTCACGCTGGGGGGAAACGCCCCACGCTTTCGTGACTTTGCGCGTCGATGCGCAAGCAATGGTTACGGAAGATGACTTGATCCGTTGGTGCCGTGAGCGTCTGGCGCACTTCAAGGCGCCGCGGCATGTGTCACTCACGGAGTTGCCGAAAACCGCAACCGGCAAGATCCAGAAGTTCATTTTGCGCGAGTGGGCACGGCAACAGGAGGTAAAGACCGCCAACGCCGAACACTGATCGAGTTGCAGCACCCGTGCTCCCCATAACAACAAGTACATTGACCGAGGTGTCTCATGTCCAGCCCGTTATACGCGCGTGTTCGCGCCAGTGCCCGCTTCCAGCAACTGGTGGCACGCAGGAACCGTTTTACCCTGAGCCTTTTCCTGCTGGTTCTGGCCACGTTCTATGGCTACATGGCATTGGTATCGTTCTGGCCCGAGTTGATTGCCAGGCGGCTGGTCGAGGGGTCGAACATGACCGTCGGCGTCGCAGCCGGCGCCTTCCTGTTCGTGTTCTTCGGTGCGCTGTCGGCGTTCTACGTGTACCGCGCCAATGGCGAGTTCGATCGCCTGACGCAGGCGCTGGTCGCCGGGCTGGACGAGGAGCAGGGCGCATGAAGAAACTATTGCCTTTGGCCCTGTTGCTGCACTCTGGCCTGTCGTTGGCGACCCCCGCGCTAGATGCCGGCCAGCGTCAGCCATTGAACTTGCATGCCATCGGCATGTTCATGGTGTTCGTGCTGTTCACCTTGTGCATCACTTGGTGGGCGGCGCGGCGCACCCGCTCGACGGCGGATTTCTACAGCGCCGGTGGCGGTATCCTGGGCTGGCAGAATGGTTTGGCGCTGGCCGGGGACTATATGTCCGCCTCGACGCTGCTGGGGATCACCGCGCTCATCTACACCTCCGGCATGGATGGCTACATCTACCTCATTGCCTTTTTCGCCGGCTGGCCGGTGTTGCTGCTGTTGATGACTGAGCGGCTACGCAATCTGGGCCGCTTCACCTTCGCTGACATCACTTCCTACCGCCTCGATCAAGGCAAGGTGCGCACCATGGCCGCTATCGGCTCGCTGACGGTGGTGTGCTTCTATCTAGTGGCGCAAATGGTGGGAGCCGGGCAGTTGATCAGACTGCTGTTTGGCCTGGACTACCACATCGCCTTGGTGATCGTCGGCGTGTTGATGATGCTGTATGTCACCTTTGGCGGCATGGTGGCGACTACCTGGGTGCAGATCATCAAGGCATTCCTGCTGCTGGTCGGCGGCTCGCTGGTACTGTACCTGGCGATGCGCGAGTTCGACTTCAGTTATGACATGCTGGTCAGCAAGGCCATGAACACGCATGCCCTGGGCCAACGCCTGCTGGCACCTGGCAGCCTGCTGGCCGATCCGTTGACTGCGCTGTCGCTGAGCCTGGGGCTGGTTTTCGGCACCGCCGGGCTGCCGCATATCCTCATGCGCTTCTTCACTGTCAGCGATGCACGGGAGGCGCGCAAGTCGGTGCTCTACGCCACCGGGTTCATTGGCTATTTCTTCAACGTCATCTTCCTGCTGGGCCTGGCGTCGATCGTTATCGTCAGCCAGCAGCCGCAATTCTTCGAGGGTGGGGAGCTGGGTGGCAAGCTGCTGGGCGGGGGCAACATGGTGGTCATGCACCTGGCGCAGGCCGTTGGCGGCAACCTGTTACTGGGGTTCTTGTCGGCGGTCACCTTCGCCACCATTCTGGCCGTGGTTTCGGGTTTGGCCCTTGCCGGGGCATCCGCCATCGCCCATGACCTGTATGCGCGGGTGATCATGAAAGGCGGAGCGACCGAGGCGCAGGAGCTGCGGGTAACCAAGCTGGCCACACTGAGCCTTGGCCTGATAGCGATAGCCCTGGGTATCGTGTTCGAAAACGTCAACGTGGCCTTCATGGTCGCGCTGGCCTTTGGCATCGCGGCTTCGGCCAACTTCCCGGTACTGTTCCTGTCGATGTTCTGGTCGGGGCTGACCACCCGTGGCGCGTTGGCTGGTGGCTACTCAGGTCTGCTCAGTGCGATGGGGTTTGTTATGTTTTCCAAGCTGGTATGGGTGGATGTGTTGCACTTCGCCGAGCCGTTGTTCCCTTACACACAGCCTGCGCTGTTCTCCATGCCGTTGGCGTTTCTGGTCGCGTATGCCGTTTCCCGACTGGACCGGACTGCCCGGGCCAGGTTGGAACGGGCGGCGTTCGCCGATCAGTTCGTACGGGGCCAGACGGGACTCGGCGCCAGCGGTGCAATCGATCACTGAGTTGCCAGCGGCCGTTAGCGGATGAGTGCCAACGGCCGCCCGACACTTTCCTAATAACCTCTGAAGATGTCTCCGATGCCGGTGACGGGATGCCCCATGCGCTGCGCCGTCCCGCGATTGACGAGAGGTGGTCTTGGGGCAAGCAGTACACTCAGGAAAATTGCCAGCGTCAACACGGCCAGTAACACACTCAATCGGCGCATATGATCCTCCAGCGGTTCGGGCCTATGTAGCCCCGCACGGGTATCGATACGGGGCGCAGGGCAGTTCTCTGCGGTTACTGGTTCAGCGCTGCGGCGACCGATTCACCGAAGGCCCTCAGGCCTTCTTCGAGCTGGTCAGTTGGGGTATTGATCGGTGGCATCAGCTTGATGATTTCACCATTCGGACCGCAGCGGTCGACCAGCACACCCGCTTGCAGCGTTCGCTGCTGGGCATCTTTGGCGACCGCGACGTTGCCGCGGCCAAAGTCGATGCCGGCGATCATGCCGCGACAGCGCGCCGACGCGACGCCTGGAAGCTCTGCGAAACCGGCAACCGCACGCTCCATGGCCGCGCAATTGACAGCCAGCAGTTTCAGGAACTGCTCGTCGTGCCAGTAGCTGAGTGCAATCTGTGCCGTAAGAAATGCCAGCTGGTTGCCTCGGAACGTGCCGATGTGATCGCCGGGTTGCCAGACATCGAGCCCGGCACGAATCAACACGATCGCCATCGGCAGACCAAAGCCACCGATCGATTTCGCGCAGGTGATCAGGTCCGGTACGATCCCGCAGCGCTCGAAGCCGAAGAAGTCGCCAGTTCGGCCACAGCCGGCCTGGATCTCGTCGCAGATAAGCAGCACGCCGTGATCGCTTGTCCACTTGCGCAATCGCTGCAGCCAGCCATTGGACGCCGGGTAGACACCTGCCTGAATCTGCACCGACTCGACGATCACTGCTGCGGGAAGTTCCGAGCCACTACCTTGGTCGTCGGCCAGGCGCTCGAGGAAGCCAATGCTGTCGAATTCGCCGTAGGGACTGTTTTCGTACGGCACGAACACCACGTCGGTGCAAAGCCCCGGGCCGCGACGGGTGCGGTTGCCGGTGACGGCGAGGGCGCCGGCCGTCATGCCGTGGTAAGCCCCATAGAACGATACGATTTTGGTGCGCCCGGTTGCCTTGCGCGCCAGCTTCAACGCCGCCTCGACGGCGTCGGCACCGGTCGGGCCAGTGAACTGGACCTTGTAATCCCAGCCGTGTGGTTTGAACAGGTCCCGCTCGAGCGCTTCCAGGAACTGGCGCTTAGTGGTGGTGTGCAAGTCGAGGGCATGGGCCACGCCGTTGGACGACAGGTACCCGATCAGGGCATCGCGCATGCGCGGGTCATTGTGGCCGTAGTTCAGGGCGCCGGCGCCGGCGAAGAAATCCAGGTATTCGCGGCCATCTTCACCGCGGATCTTGCTGCCTTGGGCAGTATCGAACACCAGCGGCAAGTCACGGCAGTACATCCGCACGTTAGACTCGAGCCTCTCGAACGTTTCGATGTTGTTCATGCATAACCTCATAAAAATGATGTGGGTAACCTGGTTTGCGGAAAGGTCAGTGCTTGAACATCACGTGCCGCACCACGGTGTAGTCTTCCAACCCGTACATCGACAGGTCCTTGCCGTAGCCGGAAAGCTTCACACCGCCGTGGGGCATCTCGCTCACCAGCATGAAGTGGGTGTTGACCCAAGTGCAGCCGTACTGCAAGCGGGCCGCCAGGCGATGGGCGCGCCCCACATCGGCGGTCCACACCGACGAGGCCAGGCCGTAGTCCGAGTCGTTGGCCCATGCCAGTACCTGGGCTTCGTCGTCGAACGACGACACCGTCACTACCGGACCGAAGATCTCACGGCATACCACCTCATCTTCCTGCGTAGCGCCCGCGAGGACTGTAGGCTCGAAGAAGAATCCATCCCCTGCGGCGCGCTTGCCGCCGGTAACCACCTCGATATGAGGTAGCTCCTTGGCACGGTTCACGAAGCCCTCGACGCGCTCCAGGTGCTCCTTGGTGATCAGCGGCCCCATCTCGGTCGTCGGGTCATCCTGCAGCCCGCATTTGATGCTGGAGACAGCTTCGCCAAGCTTGCGCACGAACTCCGGGTAGACCGACTTCTGCACATAGAGACGACAGGCAGCGGTGCAATCCTGGCCGGCGTTGTAGAAGCCGAAGGCGCGGATGCCTTCGACGGCGGCGTCGATGTCGGCATCATCGAAGATCAGCACCGGGGCCTTGCCGCCGAGCTCCATGTGCATGCGTTTGACACTATCGGCGGTGCCTTCGATGATCCGGCTGCCGGTGCGCACGGAGCCGGTCAGCGACACCATGCGCACTTGGGCATGGCTGGTCAGCGGCTCACCCACCGAGGCACCGCGGCCGTGGACGATGTTGACTACACCGGCAGGGAAGATCTCGGCGAGCAATTCGCCCAGTTTCAAGGTACTCATCGGCGTGTGCTCCGACGGCTTCAGCACGACGGTGTTGCCGCCGGCCAATGCCGGGCCGAGCTTCCACGCGGCCATCAGCAGCGGGTAGTTCCACGGCGCGATGGAAGCGACCACGCCCACCGGGTCGCGGCGGATCATCGAGGTGTGGCCCGGGATGTATTCCCCCGCCGCCGAGCCTTGCAGGCAGCGCACGGCACCGGCGAAGAAACGGAACACATCTGATACGGCGGGCAGTTCGTCCTGCAGCACGGCGCTGAACGGCTTGCCGCAGTTGTCCGCTTCCAGGCGGGCGAACACCGGGGCCTGGGCATCGATGCTGTCAGCGAGCTTGAGCAGCAGTGCTGCGCGGTCTTTGGGCGGTGTTTGCGACCAGGTCTCGAAGGCCGCATCCGCGCTCTGTACTGCGGCATGGACCTGGAGGCGGCTGGCCTCGGTAGTCTGCACCAGGACGCTGCCCAGGGATGGGTTGTATACGGCGAGCGCTTCGCCTTCGCCGGCCACCAGCGCACCATTGATCAGAAGTTTTGATTGCATGTCGATTGTCCCCATTGAATGGCAAGACCAAAGCCTTGCCTTTGTGGTTGTTGTCAGAGCATTCGAAGGAAACCGGGTGCTATGTCAGAGCGTCAGGCACCGGGGTGCGGAAAAAGCTGGTCCGGCAGGCAAGGTAAAGCGCGCCGAGGGCGAGCCAGCTACAGCCCATGATCAGCGCGTCATTGTCCAGGCTGGCTAGCATCCAGGCCGCGGTCACTAGGCCGATGAGAGGGAAAAACACTCCACGCAGAAGGCCAGCCCCGTCCCTGACCCGTGCATCGAAGGTGAGCCGCAACGCGCACAGGTTGACTGCGGTGAAAGCCAGAAACGCGCCGAAATTGACCAGGGACGTCGCGGTGGCGATCGTCAAGCCAAAACCCGCAGTGCCGAAAATGCCGCACAGCAAGATGTTGAAGGCGGGGGTCTTGTAGCGCGGGTGCAGGGCACCGAACAGCTTGCGCGGCAGCTGGTTGTCTCGGCCCAAGGCGTAGAGCAGGCGGCCCACGCTGGCTTGGAACGACATGCCCGCGGCGAAGTGGGCGATGATGATCCCCGCCAATACCACGGCGAAGAACAGATCACCGCCGATCATGCGAGCGATCTCGAAAGCAGCCCCATCCACAAGCTCGAACGTGGGGGAGGGGTGCGCCAGGTACATGAAGTACGAAGAGCTGACGTAGACCGAACCGCCGATCAACGCAACCAGCAGAATGGCGCGCGGCAGCGTGCGACCCGGGTCGCGGGTTTCCTCGCTGAGGGTGGATAGCGCGTCAAAGCCCAGGAACGAGTAAGCGGCGATGGCTGCGCCGGCCATGCTGGTAGCGAACGGTACATCCTGGTTGAAGAACGGCTCGGCAGACAGTAGTCCACCAGGGCCGTTGGCCGCCACGATGTAGTGCACGCACAGGCCAATGAACACGACGATGATGGCCAGTTGCGCGATCATCAACAGCACGTTGAAGCGGTTGGCGACCTGGATACCCAGTACATTCAGTAGTGAGGTGGAAACGATGAAACCGGTAATCCATACCCACTGCGGCACGTCTGGAAAGGCCATGCTGAGGTAGCTGGCGCCGAGTAGCCAGATCAGCATCGGAATGAAGAAGTAATCGAGCAGGGCGGCCCAGCCCACCATGAATCCTAGGTTCGCGCTCAGCATCTTGCGGGTATAGGTGTAGGCCGAACCGGCCACCGGGAACACCTTGACCAGTCTGCCGTAGCTCAGCGCCGTGAACACCACGCCGGTTGCGGCGATCAGATAGGCCATCGCCGTGGTGTTACCGCTGGCCTGAGTGATCACGCCGTATGTGCCGAACACGATCAACGGCGCGAGGAACGCCAAGCCGAACAAAAGCACTGAAAACGGACCCAAGGTGCGCTTCAACGAAGCGCCAGAGGTTGATTGGCTCATGACTGACATCCCTCACGCTACGAAGTGATACGCAGTGGTGACGATTTCGCGGTAGGTCTCCACGGTCATCTGCTTGGCATTGCTGCCGTCGGAAAAGTTCTTCTTCGACTTTTCAGCGATGGCCTGGAAGTCTTCCTCGCGTACGCCTTTCACTTCCGCAAAGCGGGGGATGCCCAAGTCCTTGCTCATCTGGAACAGGTAACCGACCGCAGCTTGTGCGGCATCGACTGGCGAGAGGTTGGAATCAATTCCCAGTGCATAGGCAACTTGGGCGTGGCGTGTGATGTCTGCATCGCGGTTGTGGCCGAACACGAACGGCAGGAAGATCGCGTTACCTACACCGTGCGGTGTGTCATACATGCCGCCGATGGCTTCGGAGATGCAATGCACACTGGCAACATCCGCGTTACCGAAGGCCATACCGGCAATGAGGCTGGCCACCAGCATCTGCTCGCGGGCATGCAGATTGTCCGGTTCCAGCACCGCAGCCCTCAGGTATTGGCTGATCAGGCGGATCGCATGCAGCGCCAAGCCGTCGCTGATCGGGTTCGACACGCGGCAGGTGTAGGCTTCGATGGCGTGGGTGAGCGCATCCATACCGGTAGCGGCGGCAATCGACGCGGGCAGCGTGTCGAGGATGTTGGAGTCGAGCAGTGCCAGTACTGGCCCGACCCGATAATCATGGACGCTCATTTTGTAATGGCGGGCGGTATCGGTTATCACTGAGAAACAGGTCACTTCGCTGCCGGTGCCCGCGGTGGTCGGAATGGCGATGATAGGGGGGATGGCACGGGTGAGCATGAACGACCCTTCGTAGTCCTCGATCCGGCCCTCATGGGTGAGCAGCACGCTGATGGCCTTGGCCGCATCCATTGCGCTGCCACCGCCGACGGCCAGCAAGCCATCGATGCCTTGCCCACGATACTGCTGCGCGATCTGGTTGATGTCTTCGCTGCGCGGATTGGCCTTGATGTCCGACACTTCCTCGAAGGCGATATCTGCGGTGTCCAAGCTGGCGTAGACGCTATCCAGCAAGCCCGCCGCCTTGACTCCAGGATCGGTTACGATGAGCACGCGAGCCAGGCCGAGTGCGCGCAAGTGCTCACCGGTGCGTTCGCGCAGACCGGGTTCCACCACGACTTTGCAGGGGAGTAAAAACTTGAATTCCATACGTACCTCTTGCTCAATTGTTGTCATTGTTGAAAGGGCAGTAGAGGAGCACTCGCGTGAGGCCGTGGATAACAGCTCAAGCGTGTGATGTGTGGCCTGGCGTATCGTGCAAGCCAGCATGTTGTTGTTTTGGGTTCTGCTGAAGCGGCTGGTAAAAGGCCTCCCTCGTGAAAAAAAGAGGGGCGGCCAAGCTGCACGCCCCTAAAAGGTTGATTGCACTACCGCATGTGACCTGTCAGCAGGGACACCAGTGTGCTGGAGAGGCAACGCGGAAGGTCGTGCCCCATGCCGGGCAGCAGCACTAGGCTGGAGCCACGGATTGCTGTCGCCGTGGCGTACCCGCCGCTAGTGGCGACCATGAGGTCTTTATCGCCATGGATGACCAAGGTCCGGCACCGTATCCGCTGCAGTTCCTGAGTCCGATCGCCTGAATTGATGATCGCGCCGATCTGCCTGGCAGTGCCGATGTTGCTGGCCTCGCCACCCCCTCGCTCCCAAGCCAGCAGGGCATAGTCATGAAAGGCGCGCTCATTCCACTCGAGGGTCGAGCCGATCAAGCGCATGATGTCCAGGTAGTCGCGAATGCTTTCCTGCTCACTGCGCGGCGGGCGGCGTAGCAGCTGCCGAATTGTCTGCCACGCCGGCTGGCCTACGCGCAGTGAACCGGTAGTCGAGAATATCGAAGTGAGCGTCCGTACTCGTTCCGGATAGCGCGCGGCGAGGGTTTGGGCGATCATGCCGCCCATCGACATCCCTACCACATGGGCCGTTTCCAGTTTCAAGCCGTTCATTAGCCCAATCACATCGTTGGCCATGTCACCCAGGTCATAGCCGGCAGTGCGCGTGCGCAGGAACTGCTGCAGGGGTGTGGGCGGCGTTACGTCGGTGAAGAACGACCTGCCCGAATCACGATTGTCAAAAATGATAACGCGCAATCCCTGCTCGACCAGGCCTGCAATGAGCTCTTGCGGCCAGTAAGTCAGTTGCAGACCAAGACCGACGATGAGCAGAACTGCCGGGGCAGCCTCATGGCCGTAGCTGCGATAGCAGAGCTTGCCTTTACCCTGCAACTCGTAGAAGTGATCGCGGCTCATCTACGGCTACCTTGCTGTTGCAGCTTGACGCTGGCGCGCAAAGGCTCGTTGGGCACTGTACTGAAGGAGAGGCACTTGTCCGCCACCTTGCCGCGGCGTAGCAACTTGACATCGCGGAAGTAGTCCATCGACATCACCCACGGCTCGCAAGGCCCTTGCCGTGGCATGCTGTCCAGTGCGCGCTGCACATAGCCGGCACCGAAGTCCAGCAACGGTCGGGTCTTGATTCCGGCTGGCGCTTTTGGCTCGCAGACGTTGTAGCCCTCATTTGCCATGAAGCCAAGCAAGCGACAGAAGTGGTCGCACAACAGGCAGACTTTCAAGGTCCAGGAAGAGTTGGTGTAACCGACCGCGAAAGCGAAATTGGGCACGCCGGAGAGCATCATGCCCTTGTAGGCGAGGGTCTCGCTGAGCACCACCGGTGTGCCATCCTTGTGCAGGGTGATGCCGCCGAAGAGCTGTACATTCAGCCCGGTCGCCGTGACGATGATGTCGGCCTCCAGCGTCTTGCCCGATTTGAGCAATACGCCGGACTCGGTGAACCGCGCGATATGATCGGTGACGATATCTGCTTTGCCAGCGCTGATGGCTTTGAACAAGTCGCCCTCGGGCACCGAGCACAGACGCTGATCCCATGGGTTGTAGGGCGGGTTGAAGTGCACGTCGACCGGGTAGTCTTTCGGCAATTCCTTGCGCGTCAGCCAGAGCAGCAGTTTTTTCGAAAGTTTAGGGAAGCGCTGGCAGAAGCCCCAGAAGGCCAGGGTGATCTTGGCGTTCTTGTAGCGCGTGAGGTTATATGCAGTCTGTTCTGGCAGGAGTTTGCGCAGAAATGCTGCCACGCTATCACTGGCGGGCTGATTGATGATGTAGGAGGGCGTGCGCTGCAGCATGGTGATGCTTGTGACTTTGTCAGCCATTGCTGGGATCAGGGTCACTGCGGTTGCGCCACTGCCGATGACGACTACGCGTTTGCCGGTGTAGTCCAGATTTTCTGGCCAGTGTTGCGGATGGATAATTTGACCCTTGAACTGCTCAGTTCCCTCGAAGCGAGGGGTGAAACCCTGGTCATAGCGATAGTAGCCACCTGCGCTAAAAAGCCAGCGGCATTCGATCGTGCGGATTTGAGCGGCCTGGCCGTCTTCGATACGCACCGTCCATAGGCCCCTGTCGCTTTGCCAGTCGGCCGAGACGACTTTCTGCTGGTACTGGATGAACGGGCCCAGCTCATACTCGTCGATGGCTTCGCGCAGGTACTCGAGAATATCCGCGGCGTCCGCCAGAGACTTGGCCTTGGTCCAAGGTTTGAAGTCGAAACCGAAGGTGTAGAGATCCGAGTCAGAGCGAATGCCAGGATATCGAAAGAGATCCCAGGTCCCACCCATGCGTTCGCGCGACTCAAGAATCGCAAAGGTCTTGTTCGGTTGGTGACGCCGCAAGTAGGCCGCCGCGCCGATGCCAGACACACCGGCTCCCATGATCAGAATGTCCAGCGGCTCAACCGGAAGAGCAGTGTGTGAGGACATATCGCCTCCTATTTTAGTGTTATAGAGACTGATCTAGTGACTTGATCATTTGACCAGAATAGGGCGACAAGTCGAGTGGAGCAAGGTGCAAAATGCACCGGCTAGCTAATGTTTTGGGATGATTTGCACCTTCTTCATGCGCCGATCAGTGATCTGGCTGGCTTCAGCGGTCTAGCCAATGAGGATGAGGGCAGGGGATATATGCCGGCGGCCGGCTCACTTGCTGAGCGCGGATTGCCGCGGCTCAGCGCGGCAATCCGAACGACATCTCAGTAAGTTGCTACCAGCAGCTTGACTGCCTGGCAGGCCGTCTCGGTCTCTGTTTCCAGGCGCGCACGGTCGCCGTGTGCGGACCATGCGAGCATCAAGCCGTCGAAGAGGTTTATCAGCAAGCGGCTAATGGTGGTCAGCGCAGCGTGGTCCAGCGTCGAGTCGGTGACCTTGGCTATGGCCTGCTGGGTCGCATCGATGGACACAGCGTAAATTTTCGACGCCATCTCAGGGTTGTTCCGCAGGTTCCAGCAAAACAATTCAAACTGCGTGGTGGCCATTTCCGGGTGGGCTGTGAACCAGTTGACCAGTTGGCGCAGCATTTCGCTTACCGATTCGGCTGCTGTGGCACCTGCCGGCACATGCTGCAGCGATTGCTGCGGCATGTTGATCAGCGATTCGTAGACGGCATAGAACAGCTCGTCCTTGGTGTGAAAGACATAGTGCAACGAAGCCAGCGGAGAATCTGCTGCCGCTGCGATACGCCGGGTCGTAGCATTAGCCACGCCGTGCTCCGCGATCACCTTCACGGTGGCCTCGATAAAGTCTTGTCTGCGCTCTTCAGCGCCAATCCGAGCCATTGAGCGTTCTCCCTTTAAGGTGTTGTCGCCGGCTCATTCGTCCAGCGCCGACGGTGTCGAATGCTATCGCAAGGGCACGCCGCGATCCATGAGTCGATGCGATCCCATCTTTTCTGGCCAAGCAGCGCTGAAAATAGTTTAGTCATACGACTTGATCAAATGACCATGTTGGGTAATCATGAATTCGCATCCGGACACCGCAGCATCGCGCAAGGGCATCTGGAGGGATGCTGTGGTCGGCACTGGTGGGTTGAGCCGAGTTCCCCAGCTTCGCTGGATAAAACAATGACAAAACCAGACAGGTACAAAGCAGATGGATACACGCAAACTCTCGACGCTCAGCAATGAAACTCCCATCGAGCAGGTGGTTGAGGTTATCCGCCGCGACGGTGGGGTCATTATTTCCGACCTGATCTCCCCAGCCACGCTGCAGTCCCTCAGCGATGAACTCGACGTTTACCTCAATGCCACACCGTGCGGCGTGGACCCGTATTTCGCGGGCACGCAAACCCGGCGTGTAGCTCGGATTATCGGGCGAAGCGACACGGCTGTAGAGGTCGCGATGAACCCGCTGTTCCTCGGAGCAGCCAGGCAGATCCTGCAAACGCCTACCCACGTCTGGGTAGGCAGTGACCGGATCGAGATGGCGCCGGATATACAACTGAGTATCACTCAGGCAATTCAGATCGGACCGGGCCAAGGACTGCAGCCCTTGCACCGTGACGATGCTACGTCGCTTTGGCGTCATCCCCAGTACGGGCGTGAGGCCCGGTTGCAAATGATGTTGGCAATCTCGGATTTCACCGAAGAGAACGGTGCCACACGAGTCATTCCCGGCAGTCATCTTTGGGATGACGAGCGCATGCCAACCCAGGAAGAAACCGTTGCGGCAGAGATGAAGGCGGGTTCTGCATTGCTGTGGATAGGCTCGGTGTATCACGGTGGAGGGGCGAACATCTCAGAGCACGCCCGCACCGGCCTTACCATGGCCTATGACTTGGCTTTCCTGCGTCTGGAAGAAAACCACTTCCTGTCTCTTCCTATCGAACGGGTTCGCCAACTGCCGGCCGAAATGCAGCGCCTGTTGGGCTGGAGTGCCAGTTCCACACTGCTTGGTTGGGTGGAAATTGACGGCCAGATGCGTGATCCGCAAGAGCTTCTGGGCATGCCCGCTTTCTCCGAGCCGGGCAAAGGGTTCTGACAATCCCAAGCCGCCATGGGGTGACCTGTGGTGATAACGGGGGCGGTATTCTGGGAGTGTATGGATGAACGCGTTGAACAACCCGGGCCAAGGTGACGCGGCACCGTTGAAATTTCGCACCCTGGGCGGCTGGTTGGAACGGCCAAGCGACCTGCAGCCAATGCTCGAAGGTCATGCACAGGCTGATGTGATCATCGTCGGTGCCGGCTTCGCTGGCCTCTCCACAGCATTGGAGCTGAGAGCGCTCGGAGCGGATGTCATCATACTGGAGCAGGAATTCGCCGGTTTCGGTGCAAGCGGCCGCAATGCCGGCTACCTGCTGGGCAGCATGGGCATCGAGTACGATATGTTCGTCAAGCGCGTGGGGGTGGAACAGGCTACCCAGTTCGTCAGGTTCTACGACGAGGCTGTGCCCTATGTGGAGGGCCGGTTGAAGGCGTTGGCAATCGACTGTGATTACAACCCTTCGGGCGTGCTGCGTGCAGGTATTCATCCCTGCCAGGAAAAGCGCTTGCGGCAGAACATGGCGCTGGGCCAGAAGCTGGGAGCGGTGTCCCGTTTCGTGGATGCGGCCGAGATGCGCACGCGGGGGATTCCACCGGCCTTTCTGTTCGGCACCGAGCAGTGCGGCGGTACCCTTAACCCCGGCAAATACGTCGGTGGTCTGCGGCGTGCGGCCATCGCAGCGGGCGTGAAACTCTATGAACGCACGCCCTTGCTTTCATTCAGCGAGGGATCGGTCATCACCTGCAAGACTGCGCACGGCAGCGCGACTGCACCAGTCATGGTCCTGGCTACCAATGCCTACACTCCTCAACTGGGGGTGTTGCGCAACAAGGTCGCGGCGATTCGGGTGTCGGCAATAGAAACGCAACCGCTTTCCCCCCAGCAGCTCGCTGACTTGGGGTGGCAGGCGCGGGAAGGGATCATCACGCCGCACTACACCATGGAAAGCCATCGCCTGACGGCGCACGGCACCCTGCTGTTGACCGTCAAGAGACTGGGCTACGCCTATGGTTCGAAGACGCCTAACGTTCCCGACCAAGGCGCCTACCGGGCATTGGCACAGGTACTCCACGAGCGTTATCCCGTCTTGCAGGGTCTTGCCGTGCAGCACTGCTGGAGTGGCTATGTCAGTGGCGCCTATGACTTCCTGCCGATGATCGGTGCAATGGGCGCGAAGCGGAATATTTTCTATACCACCGGCTGCTCAGGTCATGGGCTGGCCACACAATCGCTCGTAGGATCGCTTTTTGCCGCGCAAATCAACGGCAAGGCGCCTGATTTACTGGCCGCGCTTCAGCACAAGACGCCATCAATGCTGCCAGAGCCGTTGCAATGGTGCGCTGTTCATTCTGCCTTTGCGGCGGCAAGTTTGCTGGATGCTTGGACCGATAGGAAAGTACGCAGAGCCAGGGCCAGGAAAAGCTGAATTCAATCTATACCATTGGCAAGTGCTCGTATAAAAAAGCGGCACTGCCTGATGACAGAGGCTGTTATCGTGGAACTAATAGATGTCATTGCGTTGGTCTCGTGCCTGTTGTTGGTCGTGTGCGGACTTAGTTATGGTGCAGCACTCGTCAAGCGTAAGAATTATCTACTTGGGGTGGAGTTTTTGATTGTGGGTATTTCCGCAACGAATTTCACGACCTTCATTGCCACCGGCTGGCAGGCTAACTACAGCATTGCCATTTTTCTTGATGCGTTTTCCCGTGGAGTTGGCGTACCGATCATCGGGGTGCTCGGCTTGATGGCCGTCACTCATAATTACAAGCCATCGCCGGCCAAGGATTTCATCTTATTCTTAGCAGCATTTACTGTCGCAGCGATCTATTTTTTGTCGAACACATTCAAAGTAGTGCTGCCTTATTTTTACCTAGTGATGTGGGCGTTCTATACGGTGTACTTGCTCTATTTTACTTGGCGATTGCTACGGGTCGGCGAAAGTTTGCACGCGCTAGCCACGCTTGTCGGCGCGGCGGCAGGGCTGACGATTGCGCTGCGCTATGACTTTTTCCCGATACCGGGGGATGACACCAAGATGATCTTTATGACCTGCGCCTTCCTGACCTGGTCTTATACAATCGCGCAGTTGTTCTATGCCTATGGTGCACTTCAGCGTTCAAAAAATGTCTCTGCTTCTGCAATACCGGTTCGTTGAAGTTTTGATGTCCAAGTAAAATTCATGCCCGGCGGGCTAATAATTAAATCTTGGTAGTTGTTTACTCCATGGCGGGCCGCTGGCCTGCTTTTTTGCCGCCCTTAGGGGCGGTTTTTTTATGGGCGCGCTTCACGCGCTTAGTTGCAGGCAGACTTTATGGGCATGCTCAACTTAATTTGCGCTACCGATTAAGTGTTGCGCCCAAAAAGAGCCTCTTTGGGTAACACGTGTTTCCTTAGTTCCCAAATTGGTGCAGGCGTTTGGTGTATAAGAGCTCGCCATGCAGTTCTAAATTGCTGATTTCTTTGGTGTAAACCGCAAATCATGTGATCTGGCATATAGCTTGCCTTATGATCAGATGACATGGTCAATTGACTATGTCTAGTGACCAAGATGTGGCAGGCCACCGGTTTTCCCAGACGGGACATCGCGCGGCCAGTCCAGGCCCAACGTTTGAGGATCTCCCCAATGAAAGAAGTCACAGCACGGACGGAAGGCGAAATGTCCGCTCGCCGTATGTTCAGGCAGATGCTGGTTACCCTTGCGGCTTCGACCGCGATCTGCACGGCTCAGGCCGCATCCCAGGGGGCCGAGGCGCTGGGTACCAAGCTGACACCGCTGGGCGGTGAGATCGCCGCCAGCTCAAGCGGGGAAATTCCGGCTTGGGCTGCCCCGGGCCCGCAAGGATCGGGCTGGAGCTATGGTCAAGTGCGAGGCGAGCACTGGAAGTTCAAGGGTGATAAACCTCTGTACAGCATCGACGCGGGCAACGTGGCGCAGCATGCGAGCAAACTGTCTCCCGCTCAGTTGGAACTGTTCAAGAAGATTCCAGGCTACCGAATGGATGTCTATCCGACACGCCGTACCTGCGGCGTGCCGGAATTCGTGGCTGAGAACACCCGGCAGAACATTGGCTTTGCCAAGCTGGATGACAGTGGGTTGGCCCTCGAGGAAGCTCATCTGCCCGGTGCCCCATTCCCCATGCCGAGCAACGGCGCAGAGGTGATGTGGAACATGAAGATGCGCTATCGGGGCGTTGGCGTCGAAATCCCGAAAAGCATTTCGGGTATTTCGCCGCGCAAAGGCGGCGAGTGGCTGCGACAGTCCACCGACACCTTCTTCTTCACCCCATGGGGCAAGAAAGGCAACACGCTCTTCTCATCCGTCGGGCGCCTGGAGAACGCCACCTTCTTCAATTACCTGGAGCCTGCCGCATTGGCCGGCCAGTCGGCTGTGCAGACGGCGGTGGCCGGCGAGCAAGCCACGACCTTCTACTACTTCCCCGGCCAACGTCGCGTGCGGCGCATGCCGTCGTACTCCTACGACGCGCCGCAGATCGGCCTGGATAACCAATACACGGTCGACGAGGGCAACGTCTTCTTCGGCACCATGGACCGCTTCGACTGGAAGCTGGTCGGCAAGCAGGAACTGCTGGTGCCGTACAACGCGTTCGGTGCCTATGACACCGCCGCCAAGGTGGAAACGTTCGCCGGCAACGATTCTATCGCGCCGCAGTCGCGACGTTACGAGCTGCACCGCGTTTGGGTGGTCGAGGCCAATGTCCGTCAAGGCATGCGCCACCAGGCGCCCAAGCGCATGTTCTATATCGACGAGGACAGCTGGAACCCGTTGCTGGCGGTGGACTATGACAAGCAAGGGCAGATCTGGAAAGTCCGTGAAGGATTCTCGATTCCTGTGTACGAGACCGGCACCTGCGATGTGCAGGCACAGGTTCAGTACAACCTGGTCGATGGCCGTTACCTGTTCGATATGACCTCGATTGGCGCCGGCAAGAACGATATCCGCTGGCTCACCGAGGACGGTAGCAGCCCACGCCTGAAACGCGACTTTTTCACCTCGGATAACCTGCGAGCCATCAGCGAGCGCTAAAAAACGACGTCAGATCGAGAGCCAGCATGAAAAGAATAATTAGCAAAGCCTCAGGCCTTGTCATCGTGTGCGCAACCCCACTGGCAATGGGGTTTACCTTTGAAACCGAAACCCTCCATGGCTCGTTCGACTCCACCATCACCGCAGGCATGGGCCTGCGTACGGAGTCGCGCGGCTGCAACCTGATCAACCAGGGGCCGACCGGGCACAACGTGCCCTCCGGCTGCCTGGCGCAGAGTTCCGGCGTGGCGGATCAGGGAGACCTTAACTACGACCGCGGCGATATGTTCACCAACTACCTCAAGGGCACCCATGAGCTGTTGCTGAAGATGCCCGAGGACGTCACCTTCATGGCGCGTGGCACCTGGATCCGTGACTTTGCCGCAACCGATACCACCGGCACGCTGTCGTTCAACACCCCCGAGAGCGTCGGCAGCAACGGGCTCAGCGACGATGCCCGCGACGAGCTCGCCTTCAAGGCTCGCCTGCTGGACCTGTGGGTGAGCAAAGGCTTCGATGTGGGCGGCCAGCGGGTCCGCGCACGCTTGGGTAACCAGGTGATCAACTGGGGCGAAAGCTTGTTCGTGGCCGGTGGTATCAACAACACCAACGCTTACGACTACCAAGCCTTGGCGCGCCCCGGTGTGCAGCTCAAGGAGGCCGTGCTTCCGGCGCCGATGCTCAGTGTCGCCTCGGGCCTGGGCTCCGGAGTGAACATCGAGGCCTACTATCAGTTCCGGTGGAACAAGAGCGAATTACCACCGGTAGGCAGCTACTGGTCCAACAACAATGCGCTGGGTGAGGGCAGCGGGGACTATGGGTTCTCCGAAAAGGACGCCCGCAATAGCGGCCAGTGGGGCCTTTCGCTGCGCTGGCAGCCGGAGGACAGCGACATCAACTATGGCTTCTACGTGATGCGCTATCACGACAAGTTGCCGTCGTTACGGGTCGCCATCCTTGACCCGAACACCTTCGCAGCAGCTCCCACCTGGGAGTATCAGGAAGATCGAATGATGTATGGCATCAGTGCCAACATGCCGATCGGTGACTGGGCGGTTGGTACGGAGTTGTCATACCGGCCGAAGGATTCAGTGATGCTCAACCCAGTCATCGACCTGTGCTCCAGCAATGGTGGCAAATGCTGGAAGGACGAAAAGAAGTTGCAGTGGCACCTCACCGGCCTTTACAGCTTCACGCCTTCCAACTCCCCGACACTGCTCGACTTCACCGGGGCCAGCACGGGCACCTTGCTGTCCGAGCTGGTGGTCATCAAATACCCAGGGCTGCATGATGAGGTCAATGGCGAGCCACTCGCCGCCGGACTGAATACCTGGCAGCTGGACCCTTCGACAGCGCCCAAGTCCCGGGGTGACAAGACCTCGTCAGGCATCAACCTCGACTTCAGCCTGACCTATGACGGCACGTTGCTACCGGGCTGGCAGGTTACCCCAGGCGTGTTCTATTCGCGCTCACTGGGCGGGCGAACGCCGAACCTGAGCGCGACTTTCACCGAAGACGCGAGCAGCATGAACCTGTACCTGAACTTTGTGCGAAATCCAGCCAGCTGGCAGATTTCCCTTAACTACGCGAAGTTCATGGGCGGCGAGACTCCCTACGATCAGCTTTATCGTGACCGCGATTATGTCGGCATCGCGATATCCCGCACTTTGTGAGGCCTGCCGTGAACGGTTCTGTAAAGCTATCTGAAGCCCCGGCACGCGGCCTGTTGTCACGTGTCGAGGGTGTACTGTTCGGGCATCACAGGCTGGTGCTGGCGAGCCTGGCGGTGTTCACGCTGATCATGGGCTGGTTTGCCATGCAACTGCGCATGGATGCCGGTTTCGAAAAACAATTGCCGATAGGCCACGAATACATAAAGACATTCGAGGCCTACCGCAACGACCTGCTGGGGGCGAACCGGCTGACTATCGTGGTCAAAGCCCGAGAGGGTGATATCTGGAGCCCCTCTGGCCTGAAGCGGCTGTATGACGTCACCCAGGCCGTGACCTTCCTCCCCGGTATTTCGCGTAGCAGCGTGCGTTCGTTATGGACACCCAACGCCTTCGTCAATGAAATCACTGAAGAGGGCTTTCGTGCAGATCCACTGGTACCAGGGACGGTTACCCCCGAGCACCTGGATGATCAGATAATCGCGACGATCGCTAGCTCCACTGCCCAGGGCGGCTTCATCGGCACGCTGGTCTCCCGTGATCAGAGCAGCGCCATGATCACGGTAGAACTCAACGAGTACGACACCCAAGGTGCCCAACTGGACTATGTTGCGTTCAACCATCGTCTGGAGAAAGAGATTCGTCAGCAGTTCGAAGATGGCAATTTTGAAATCCAGATCATCGGTTTCGCCAAGCAGATCGGTGACATCGCCGATGGCGCTTCCGCGGTGCTGGAGTTCTGCTTGCTGGCGCTGCTGCTGACGGCGGGGGCAGTGTACTGGTATTGCCATTCGCTGCGTTTCACCTTGTTGGCGTTGGTCTGTTCGCTGGCTTCGTTGGTCTGGCAGTTCGGCAGCCTGCGCCTGATGGGGTACGGGCTTGACCCGCTGGCGGTGCTGGTTCCCTTTCTGGTATTCGCCATCGGGGTTTCCCATGGCGTGCAGCAAATCAACTTCATCGTCCGCGAGATCGCGATCGGCAAGAGCGCCGAAGAGGCGGCGCGTTCGAGCTTCACCGGGTTACTGGTTCCCGGGACGCTCGCGCTGGTGACTGCACTGGTGTCCTTCGTGACGCTGTTGTTGATCCCGATCCCGATGGTACGTGAGCTGGCTATCACGGCATCGCTTGGCGTGGCCTACAAGATCGTCACCAACCTGGTGATGCTGCCGTTGATAGCGTCCATGCTTCGCGTCGATGACAAATACGCTGCTGCGCAGGAAGCCTCCCGGCAGCGGCGCACCCGTTGGCTACGTGGTCTCGCTCGACTCGCCGAGCCGCGCAAGGCGCAGTGGGTGCTTGGTGCGGCCTTGGTACTGTTCCTGGTGTCGATCTGGCAAAGTCACGACCGTGTGGTCGGCACGCTGCAGGCGGGCGCTCCGGAGTTGCGAGAGGACTCGCGTTTCAATCGCGATGCAGTCTCTATCGCCAGCAATTACGACATTGGCCTCGACTGGCTCAGCGTGGTTTTCGAAGTCAACAAGTCCGCTTCTGGTGAAGACGGCCAAGTGGCCTGTGAAGATGTAGCCTTGGGTCACTATCAGGATCGCTTCGTGTGGACCATGCAGGCGGTGCCGGGCGTACTCTCTGTCGCTTCCTTCTCGACCAACATGCGTCAGTTCAACGAGGGTTACAACGAAGGGAACCCGAAGATGTCAACCGTGCCCATCGACCCGATGAACTATGCGGCGCTGGCTACCGAGGTTGCTCGCACGCCCGGGCTGATGCGGACCGATTGCAGCATGTCAGCGGTACACCTTTATCTGGCCGATCACAAAGCCACGACCATCAACAAGGTGGTGGACACCGTGAAGGCGTTCCGCAGCGAGCAGCCGATGCCAGGCATTTCGGTTCGGCTCGCTTCCGGCAACGCCGGCGTTCTGGCAGCGATCAACGAGGAGGTGGAAAAAAGCGAAACTCCGATGCTTCTCTATGTCTATGCCGCCATCGCGCTGCTGGTGTTCGTCGTGTATCGCGACCTACGAGCGGTTTTGGTGTGTTGCCTGCCGTTGACCATCGGCACATTCATTGGCTACTGGTTCATGAAAGAGCTGCAGATCGGCCTGACCATCGCTACTTTGCCGGTGATGGTGCTGGCGGTGGGTATTGGCGTCGATTACGCCTTCTACATCTACAACCGCCTGCAGCTGCACCAGGCCCTCGGGCAACCAATCACCAAGGCGGTCGAACACGCGCTGCTCGAGGTGGGTGTCGCCACCATCTTTACCGCGATTACGCTGGCTGTGGGCGTGGCAACCTGGGCGTTCTCGGAGCTCAAGTTCCAGGCCGACATGGGCAAGCTGCTCGCCTTCATGTTCATCGTCAACATGGTTATGGCCATGACCGTGCTGCCTGCCTTTTCCGTCTGGTTGGAGCGGATGTTCCCGCGTAAACGCCCTGTACGCATGATCGGCACTTTGGTGCACTGAGGAGAAAGCATGCGATTGATAGGTTCATTTACTGCGGTCATCGTCGCCGCAGCCCTGCCGTTGCTCCCGCTTCAGGCCGCGACGTTGGAAGCCGTACCGGCCACACTGTCGAGTAATGCCACGCAGGCCACCATGCTCGACGCCGCGTGGGCCGGGGCGCGTGCAGTTGCCGTTGGCGATCACGGGGTGGTGTTGTTATCAGACGATCAGGGCAAACAGTGGCGCCAAGCGCGCTCGGTACCGCTGTCCACACCGCTAACGGGGGTCTCCTTCGTAGATGCCAAGCATGGTTGGGCAGTTGGTCAGTGGGGCGCGATCCTTGCCACCGTCGATGGCGGAGAATCGTGGAAGATCCAGCGTCTGTCCACCGAAGAAGATCGGCCCCTGTTTGCTGTGCACTTCTTCAATCTCCGACAGGGTGTTGCGGTAGGCCTCTGGTCGTTGGTGCTGACGACCGAAGACGGGGGGCAGACGTGGGCCGAACAGCCGGTGCAAGCTCCCCCCGGGGCCAAGCGAGCTGACCTTAACCTGATGGGGCTTTTTGCCGACAACCGCGGCACCGTATATGCCACAGCGGAGCACGGTAAGGTGCTGCATTCTGACGATCACGGGAAAAATTGGCATTACTTGGATACCGGCTACGAAGGCACCCTGTGGTCGGGCGCGGTTTTGGCCGATGGGCGTCTGCTAGTGGGCGGCCAACGTGGCACCCTGCTGCTGGGTTCTGCCGATGACAAGCGTTTTCGCAGAGTGCCAACGCAGGGCAAGGGTTCTGTCACTTCGGTGGTGGTAGCCGGCTCTCGGGTATTGGCGGTTGGTCTGGATGGGTTGAGAGTGCAGAGCAGCAATGGAGGGGCCAGTTTCGAGGAATCGCAGTCGGTTGATGGTCTGTCATTGACGGCGGCGCTGTTCAACTCTGACGGCACGCCGGTTCTGTTTTCACGTCGCGGGGTAATGCCCTATCTTGAGTGAAGGGCTGGCCGGGAGTTATCAACCGGCCAACCCGCATTATGTACCTAGTGAGATGCGACTTCCATGAGCAGTACCCCATCCCCTTGGCCACGACCGTCGGAAGCTGTTCGTGAGCTCATGCGTAAAGGTGCCGAGCTCGCTCAGACACTGCCGCCGGAGTGGGTCGAGCGGCTCAATCAGGCGCTTTTGTCTTCGCCGGAAGATGCAAAACTGCTGGAGGACCCTGTGATCCTCGCAGCGTGCCGACGCGCAAACCGGGCGGAGTTGTTGCACTGGGCGAACGCGAATATGCAGCGTCCCGGAGAGCCGGTGCAACCCTACGTCTCGACCGACATGGTGGACACGGCCAGGGAGCTCGCCCGCAGAGGGATGTCCGAACTGCTGATGAATGTCGCAAGGTCGACGCAGAACACAGCCTGGGAACTGTGGATGAAAATGGCGTTCAGCCTGACGCAGGATCCCGTGGTGCTCGAAGAGTTCCTGAAGGTCTCGTCGCAGTCGATCTCGGAATTCATCGATAGCAACATGCGGGTGGTGACCCAGATCATCCTGGAAGAAAAGAGCGCCCAGTCCCATGACGACCCGATCGACAAACGCAGCCTGGTCAGTCGGTTGCTCGACGGCAGGGATATAGATGCGGAGCAGTTTGCCAGGCGCCTGGGCTACAGTCTTTTACCAAAGCACTGTGCCTACCTGATCTGGAGCGAAAGCCCGGAAGCGGAGATCCGCCCCCTGGAGGATGTGGCGCGCACACTAGCTCAACTCACTGGCACGGTGGCGCCCCTGATAGTGTTCGCGGGGCCTGCTACCCTCTGGGTCTGGAGCAATGCAGCAAAACCGCTGGACTTGAGCATGCTGCAGGACATAGGTCGACAGTTTCCGAAGATCCGCGTGGCAATCGGCTCCCCGGGTACAGGTGTGAACGGCTTCCGTCGCTCACATATGGAAGCATTGACCACTCAGAGACTGATGGGCCGTTTGGCGGGAGCCCCCGCCGTTGCCACAATCGATCAGGTGCGGATGGTGTCACTGATGACCCAAGACGCCCGCGCGGCCAGGCAGTTCGTCTTGAGTACTCTGGGGCGGTTGGCCACGGAGCCTACAGTGCTGCAGCACTCGTTGCATGCTTTTCTCGCCAATGGCTGCAATATCACCCAGACCGCCGAAGTATTGGGTACTCATCGCAATACACTGCTGCGCCGGTTGGAGCGTGCCCAAGGCCTGTTGCCGGTTTCTTTTGCCGACCATCGTATCCAGATTGCCGCTGCGCTTGAGCTGTTGCTCTGGAATACGCTTATGCCAAACGAATGTGATGGCTCCGTCCACCGGTAACACTACGCCATTGACGAAGGAACACGCGTCGCTAGCAAGCATGATCACCGGTCCAATCAGTTAGTAGAGTTGGCCCAAACGTCGTGTATGGCATTGAGCGGAGGGCTGCCTGCGTTGGTAATGTGCGTGCTGTTGATGGTGCAGTTACGTAGTTTTGCGAATGTTCCTGGCGCTGGTAATGGCGCCGTTCGGCTTGATGGTATGGTCATGGCGATTGTGCCGACTGGGACACCTATCCAACCGCATCACCTCAGAGTTTCAAGGGGCCTATGGCCTATGCGTTCATCGGCGAGCTTGCCATTGCAACGTTCATAACGTTGACCCTCCTACCAGTGCCTTATTGCTTTTGCTGCCGCGGGAGGATCGTCATGTTCGACGTCGACACGCTGGAAATCTAGAGGTGTTGCACAAGATGTAATAGGGTAGGCGATTGCGTGGTAAATCGGCCATGTTCGTGGTGTCGCATCCAGACTGAAAGATGCCGACGCTGGCAATATCGATCACAAAGTTTCAGCCTTGGTAATAGTGTATTAGGTGCTTTTGCCAGTTTCCCGGTGCTTTATCGGGACATACCACAACACATTTTTTGCAGTTTCCAGAACGACACTGTCAAACCATTTCTCCATGAGTGTGCCATTCTCGAACCATTGACATAAAGCAAAGGTCGTTGTCGGAAAGCCGGAAATTGAACGTAGCTGTCTGATGTTTATGATAGTCATCAGAGGACCACCGCTTTTCATGGTGACGACGTCATCTCTAAACAAGTTTTTCATCCAGTACCTCTGTTGTGCTTGCAATTATCTGTGGGCGGCTTGCTACGCCTTGGAGAACGCAGGGGCTCAGGTCGCGACGCCTGCCGCCAAGACGTTTTAACGAGGCACGGCTGAGATCAGACGCCGCATGGCCTTTTATGAGCCTAATGAGACATATTTGACTCATTAACGCCTCGAAGGTATCATTCGGGTCGTTTTCAATCAAGGCTGTGGTGAGTGATGGGCAAGATACATGCGATAGGGATGAGTGGGCTGCTAGCCGCTGCGGTGGCGTTGGCCGGTTGCGGGGCGGGCGAGGAGCCACAGGCCGCCTCTACAGCGGTTATGCCCGTGGAGACCGTGACGGTGACGACCGAACAGTTGGCGCTGGCCTCGACGTTGCCTGGCCGGGTCGAGCCGATGCGGGTAGCCGAAGTGCGTGCCCGAGTGGCCGGTATCGTCTTGCACAAACGCTTTGAAGAAGGTGCCGATGTAAAGGCCGGCGACGTGCTGTTCCAGATCGACCCTGAGCCATTCAAGGTGGCCCTGGCTCGCGCCGAAGGCGACCTGGCGCGTGCTCAGGCGGTACATCAAGAGGCTCAGGCGCGGGTCAAGCGCTACAAGCCCCTGGTCAAGATCGAAGCTGTCAGCCAGCAAGATTTCGATAGCGCCACTGCCGAGCTGCGCAGTGCCCAGGCCGCTGTGCGTACAGCACAGGCCGACGTGCAGTCCGCACGCCTGAACCTTGGCTATGCCACAGTAACCGCGCCCATTTCCGGCCGCATCGGTCGTGCCCTGACCACCGAAGGTGCGCTGGTCGGGCAGGGCGACGCCACGTTGATGGCGCGTATCCAGCAGCTTGATCCGATCTATGTCGACTTCACCCAGTCTGCCGCCGATGCCCTGCGTTTGCGTCAGGCGCTCAAGCAAGGTGCCCTGACAGGTGGCGAAGACAAGGCTCTGAGCGCCCAGGTGGAAGGCACCGACTATCAGCGCCAGGGCGCGCTGATGTTCACCGATGTGGCGGTCGACCGTGGCACCGGTCAGGTCACCTTGCGCGGGCGCTTCGACAACCGCGACGGCATCCTCCTGCCTGGCATGTATGTGCGTGTGCGCACCCCGCAGGGCACCGACCAGCAGGCCATCCTCGTGCCGCAACGGGCAGTGCAGCGTGGCAGCGACGGCATGGCACGGGTGATGGTCGTGGGGACCGACAACCTGGCCGAGGTACGCAGCGTGCGTACTGGCGTGATGCAAGGCTCGCGCTGGCAGATCAGCGAAGGCCTGCGTGCCGGTGACCAGGTCATTGTCGGCAGCCCGGCCGGATTGGCCCCTGGCATGCCCGTGGCGCCGGCTCAGGCGCAACAGGCCGCGGCGCACTAAGGCGAGGTTAGCGAGATGTCCAAGTTCTTCATCAATCGGCCGAATTTTGCCTGGGTCGTGGCGTTGTTCATTTCCCTGGCCGGCTTGCTGGTGATCCCGGCGTTGCCGGTGGCCCAGTATCCCAGCGTGGCGCCGCCACAAATTTCCATCACCGCCACCTACCCGGGTGCTTCGGCCAAGGTGCTGGTGGAGTCGGTGACCAGCATCATCGAGGAGTCGCTCAACGGCGCCAAGGGCCTGCTGTACTACGAGTCCACCAACAACTCCAACGGTGTCGCCGAGGTGATGGTGACTTTTGAACCCGGTACGCAGCCGGACATGGCCCAGGTCGATGTGCAGAACCGCTTGAAGAAGGCCGAGGCGCGTATGCCCCAGGCTGTGCTGACCCAGGGGCTGAAGGTGGAGCAGGCCAGTTCGGGCTTCCTGCTGATGTATGCCCTGACCAGTGCGACAGGTGGGCGCGGCAACGTAACGGCGTTGGCAGACTATGCGGCGCGTAACATCAATAACGAACTGCTGCGCGTACCCGGCGTGGGCAAGCTGCAGTTCTTCGCCTCCGAAGCGGCCATGCGCGTCTGGGTCGACCCGCAGAAACTAGTGGGCTACGACCTTTCCATCGACGACATCAGCAACGCCATCCGTGGTCAGAACGTCCAGGTACCGGCTGGCAGCTTCGGCAGCACGCCGGGCGCCAGCGAGCAGGAACTGACCGCGACCTTGGCCGTGCAAGGCACCCTGGAAACCCCCGAAGCGTTCGCCGGTATCGTCCTGCGTGCCAACCCGGACGGTTCCAGCGTGCGCCTGGGTGATGTCGCGCGCATGGCCATCGGCAGCGAGAACTACAACCTGTCTGCGCGCCTGGATGGTAAACCCGCCGTGGTAGCTGCAGTGCAACTGGCCCCTGGGGCCAACGCCATCCAGACCGCGACACTGGTCAAGGAACGCCTGGCGGAACTTGCGGAGTTCTTCCCTGAGGGCGTCGAGTATTCGGTGCCCTACGACACCTCGCGCTTCGTCGACGTGGCCATCGAGAAGGTGATCCACACCCTGATCGAAGCCATGGTGCTGGTGTTCCTGGTGATGTTCCTGTTCCTGCAGAACGTGCGCTATACCCTGATCCCGTCGATCGTGGTACCGGTGTGCCTGCTCGGCACGCTGATGATCATGAAGCTGCTCGGGTTCTCGGTGAACATGATGACCATGTTCGGCATGGTGCTGGCTATCGGCATCCTGGTGGACGATGCCATCGTGGTTGTGGAGAACGTCGAGCGTCTGATGGCCGAGGAAGGGTTGTCGCCGGTAGACGCAACCATCAAGGCGATGGGGCAGGTGTCCGGGGCGATCATCGGTATCACCATGGTACTGGCGGCGGTGTTCCTGCCGCTGGCATTCATGTCCGGGTCGGTGGGGGTGATCTATCAGCAGTTCTCGGTGTCGCTGGCGGTGTCGATCCTGTTCTCTGGCTTCCTGGCCCTGACCTTCACCCCGGCGTTGTGCGCCACACTGCTCAAACCGGTCGCACATGGGCATCATGAAAAGGGCGGTTTCTTTGGGGCGTTCAACCGCACATTCGCCCGCATGACCGAACGCTACTCGGTAATGAACAGTGGCCTGGTGGCCAGTGCCGGGCGTTGGATGCTGGCCTATGTCGGCATCCTTGTGGTCCTCGGTTACTCCTATGTGCGAGTACCGGAGGCGTTTGTCCCCGCCGAAGACCTGGGCTATGGCATCGTCGACGTGCAGTTGCCGCCGGGTGCCAGCCGGGTGCGTACTGATCACACTGCACAGGCACTGGAAGGTTTCCTGATGTCCCGGGAAGCTGTCGCCAACACCATTGTCGTGACTGGTTTCAGCTTCTCGGGCCAGGGTGAGAATGCCGCGTTGGCATTCCCGACCTACAAGGACTGGTCGTTGCGTGGTAAAGAGCAATCCGCAGCAGCTGAAACTGCCGTGGTCAATGAGCAGTTCGCCGCCAACGGCGACGGGGCCATTACCGCGGTCATGCCGCCGCCGATCGACGGCCTGGGCAACTCCGGTGGTTTCGCCCTGCGCCTGATGGACCGTGGCGGCCTGGGGCGCGAGGCATTGCTGGCCGCCCGCGACCAACTGCTGGCCCGCGCCAATGAAAACCCGGTGATTCTCTACGCGATGATGGAAGGCCTGGCCGAGGCACCGCAGTTGCGCGTGCACATCGACCGCGAGAAGGCCCGCGCCCTGGGCGTGAACTTCGAGTCGATCAACAACACCCTGGCCACCGCCTTCGGTTCTGCGGTGATCAACGACTTCAGCAACGCCGGGCGCCAGCAGCGCGTGGTGGTGCAGGCCGAGCAGGGCGAGCGCATGACCCCGGAAAGCGTGCTGCGCCTGTATGTGCCGAACGCCCAGGGCGAGCAGGTGCCGTTCAGTGCCTTCGTCACTACCCAGTGGGAAGAAGGGCCTGTGCAACTGGTGCGCTACAACGGCTACCCATCGATCCGCATCGCTGGCGACGCCTCGCCAGGCCACAGTACCGGCCAGGCCATGGCCGAGATGGAGCGCCTGGTCGGTGAGCTGCCGCCGGGGATCGGCTACGCCTGGACCGGCCTGTCGTACCAGGAGAAGGTGTCCAGCGGCCAGGCCGCCGGCCTGTTTGCCCTCGCCATCCTGGTGGTGTTCCTGCTGCTGGTAGCGCTGTACGAGAGTTGGGCGATCCCGCTGACGGTGATGCTGATCGTGCCGATCGGTGCGCTGGGCGCGGTGTGGGCGGTACTGCTCACCGGCCTGCCCAACGATGTGTACTTCAAGGTCGGCCTGATCACCATCATCGGCCTGGCGGCGAAGAACGCGATTCTGATCGTCGAGTTCGCCAAGGAACTGTGGGAGAAAGGCTACAGCTTGAGTGACGCTGCCATCGAGGCTGCGCGCCTGCGCTTCCGCCCGATCGTGATGACCTCCATGGCCTTCATCCTCGGCGTGGTGCCGCTGGCCATCGCCACTGGCGCTGGCGCGGCCAGCCAGCGCGCCATTGGTACAGGAGTGATCGGCGGCATGCTCAGCGCAACCTTGCTGGGCGTGGTCTTCGTGCCGATCTGTTTCGTCTGGGTGCTGAAGCTGCTCAAGCGCAAGCCGGCCCCAATGCAACACGCTGTCGAGGTGGTGAAGTGATGGTCATGGGTAAACTTGCAATGCCGTTGGCGCTGGCCTGTGCCCTGGTCGGCTGTTCGCTGGCGCCGACCTACCAGCGCCCCGAGGCACCGGTGCCGACGCAGTGGGGCAATGCCACCGGGCAGCAGGGCCAGGCGGTGGCGCAGCTCGACTGGCAGGCGTTCATTGTTGACCCTACGCTGCGCCAGCTGGTCGGCAGCGCACTGGGCAACAACCGTTCCCTGCGCCAGGCCTTGCTCGATATCGAGCAGGCCCGTGCGCTGTATGGCATCCGTCGTGCCGACCGCATGCCGGGGTTGAACGCTCGCGCTTCGGGCAATCGCCAGCATTTACCGTCGGACCTTTCCAGCGATGGCCGTGAAGGCGTCAACAGCACTTATCAGGTAGGGCTGTCGCTGCCGGAGTACGAAATCGACTTGTTCGGCCGCGTGAAAAGCCTGAGCGACGCAGCGCTTGAGCAGTATCTGGCAACCGAGGAAGTCAGCCGGGCTGCACATATTGCCCTGATCGCCGAGGTCAGCCAGGCCTACCTGACCCTCGATGGCGCCGAGCGACGCCTGGCGCTGACCCGCCAGACCCTTGGCAGCCGCGAAGACTCCCTGGCCCTGGTCGGCCAGCGCCGCACCGTAGGCACCACGACGGCGCTGGATCATCAGGAGGCATTGGGGCTGGTCGAGCAGTCGCGGGCAGAGCTGGAGTCCATCCTGCGTGAACAGCAGCAGGCTTACAACGCTCTGGTGCTGCTGCTCGGTAGCGCCAGCGCGGCCAAGGTGATCCCTGCCCAACGGCCCGAGGCGCCGATGGTGCTGCAGGACATCGCCCCGGGTGCACCGTCGGCACTGATCGAGCGGCGCCCGGACATTCTTGCCGCCGAGCACCGGCTGCGGGCGCGTAACGCCGATATCGGCGCGGCACGGGCGGCGTTCTTTCCGCGGATCAGCCTGACCGGCAGCTTCGGTACCTCCAGCGCGCAGATGTCCGGGTTGTTCGAGGGTGGCTCGCGCAGTTGGGGCTTCATGCCGCAACTGTCGTTGCCGCTGTTCGACGCCGGGCGCAACAAGGCTGCCCTGAGCCTGGCCGAGGCGCGCAAGGACTCGGCGGTTGCAGCCTACGAAGGCACGATCCAGACCGCCTTCCGGGAAGTGGCCGATGCACTTGCCGCCAGCGATACCTTGCGGCGTGAGGAGATCGCACGCAAAGCGTTGGCCGACACCAGCCGGGCGAGCCTGGCACTGGCGAAGGCTCGCTACGAGGGTGGTGTGGACAGCCATCTGCGGTATCTGGATGCGCAGCGCAACAGCTACCTGAACGAAGCGGCTGCTATCGATGCGAGTATCGAGCGGCAAAAATCTCTCATCGACCTGTTCCGCGCCCTTGGTGGTGGCTGGCCTGCGCGGGGATAGCTCATCGATCCTTTGGTTGGTCTGGCCAACCGCTTTTGCCCCTGAGTGATCAGGGGCTTTTTTTATCTGGGCATCGGTAAACTAGCGAGATGCCGCCACGGCGCCATTGAGGAACAGATTCTCGAGCGTCAATGCAGATGTCGCACTTGCCGCGCGACCGCGGCGTTCGGCATCGACAATTCCGTAGACCAGACTCAGGAACATCTCGGTGAACACCGCAGCACTGATATCGATGCGGAAAAACCCGGCCTGCTGACCACGCAGGAAGTAGTCGTCCAGAGCGTCGGCATAGGCCCGCCAACCCTGGTTGGCTTCACTGCCGTCAAAGGTATCCGGGCGGTACTGGAAGAGCAGGAACACCATCATTTCGCGATGCTTGAGATGCTCGGCGATCAACAGGCGCAATGCCGCCAGCGGTTCACTGTTTTCAAGATCGGCATCGGCGATCACTTGACGCAGAACTTGCTCGCCGTAACCTTCCAGCAAGCTGACCAGATTGTCTCTAGTACCGCAGAAGCGATGCAGGGTCGCCTTGCTGACACCGGCCGTTTCCGCCAACTCTTTCAGCGTGGCTCTGGGGTGGATAACAATTGCTGCGGCGAGTGCCTTGAGCAGACGTTCGTCGGTGGCTGAAAGGTTCATGGAAGATTCTCGGTACCTGAATCTGACCATTGTGCGGCAACAGAATCCAAAATGCATCATTTGAATTCTTTGGGATTCATATGGGGCAGGACGCGGAACTGATAGATTATGGAGCTACAAAGGGCCGTTGGGCAGCGAACAAGAAGCATGAAGTGGAGTCCCCAATAGCTGGCGCACGGGCGGTTGTCCTTAAGGACTTATACATAAGGGGCGGCCTGATGGGGGAGCCTCCATCCTACGCTCACATGCTTTCTACTGACAGCTATCGACCCATAGCGGACAGCGAACCAAAGCTCTGTAGTCAGTGCAGGCCTCATCGCCGGCAAGCCAGCTCCCACAGCAATATCACCAGCCTTCAGGCATGAGCTGTACCTGTGGGAGCCGCGCTTGCCGGCGATGGGCCGCGAAGCGGCCCCGGTTACAGGTGTCCGCTATGGGTCGATTCCGGTCAGTCGCGACCAGCAGCTATCGACCCATAGAGGTCAGCCAATAAATGTTACAAAGCGGGTATCGATACCGAGACACGGTGAGGGCTGCGAGTTGATGAGTACGGCTGCTTCATCTCCATTGTTCAGAAAGCCTTGCTGGCTTATCGGCGGATCATCTGGAGGGAGGGATCGGTCGTGACGTCGAGGGGGGCTCGATACTGCGACTGAGCAGGAGCCTCGGCTTGTCGGATTTAGAGTTTCTTTCGAGACCGGTGACTACCTAGTAGTATTGGTCATGTCACAGCGCGCTCAGTCG
This sequence comes from Pseudomonas sp. NPDC096925, assembly GCF_044762545.1. Classification (NCBI taxonomy): domain Bacteria; kingdom Pseudomonadati; phylum Pseudomonadota; class Gammaproteobacteria; order Pseudomonadales; family Pseudomonadaceae; genus Pseudomonas; species Pseudomonas sp. NPDC096925. The sequence continues at coordinate 206,634 of NZ_JBIWEM010000003.1, forward strand.
TTTGCCCATGAGCAAGCGGGCGTCGCGTAGATCGGCCGGAAGCGGCCCCGAGGTCGCGAGCGATGCACCCTATCCCTTCACTCATGTGGAGGACGAATCATGACCACACCCACTACGAAAGCTCGCGAACCTTGGAATAAGGGCAAACTGGTCGGCCAGAAAGCACCGCTGCGACATAGGGACATTTGGGCTATCAGAGTGCGACTTGAGATCGCAAACAAGGAGCGGGATCTGGCGCTGTTCAACCTCGCCATAGACAGCAAATTGCGAGCCTGCGATTTAACGAAGCTGCGCGTCAGAGACATAGCTCACGGTGATCATGTGTCGACGCGCGCGATCGTGATGCAGCAGAAGACCCAGCGGCCGGTGCAATTCGAAATCACCGCTCAGACAAGAGCATCAGTAGAAGCTTGGATCCGTGCAGCTCGCCGTCGTAACGACGATTTCCTTTTTCCCAGTCGTGCTCGACGTTCAGCTCATATATCCACGAGTCAGTACGCCCGCATTGTGAAAGCCTGGGTAACCACAATTGGTCTCGCCCCGACTCTCTACGGAACCCATACACTTCGTAGAACCAAAGCATCGCTGATCTATCGCAGAACGAAGAACCTGAGAGCAGTGCAGTTGCTTCTCGGCCATACAAAGCTTGAGAGTACCGTTAGGTATTTGGGCATTGAGGTCGATGACGCTCTGGAGATGGCGGAACAGACTGAGGTTTGACGATGTTATCTCTTTTAGCACCGGGATACAGGCCGGAGCCTTTTGAGGGGAGTTACCAGCGGAATCCAAAACTCTTCTATTTGAATACTTGCCTGCACCTGAAGATGCGCCGCTGCTACTAACCAGTTACTGACATTGAAAATCAAAACCCTTGTCCCGCTGGGTCCTTGAAAGGCATCCAGCGGAACAGGGGTAGCAACACTTAACATTTGGTATCAGTAATCCCAGAAGCCTGCAATCCACCGGAAGGTATCACCATCAATGGCTACGCGGCCAACCGAAGGGAAGGGCAGGTGGGTGGCGACGAACAGTTCGCCACTTGCCGCCGCCTCGCGCAGCAGGCGCACGCGCACTTGGACCGATTCTTCCGGGTCGTGCTCGAAGCCGTTGTGCCATTCCGGGTGGTCGAAAGCCACCGGGAACAGCGCGTCGCCGGCGAAGGTCAAGCGCTCGCCGGCGGAAACGACGTAGACGATGCAATGGCCGGGGGTGTGTCCGCCGGTAAGCTTGGCCACCACGCCCGGCGCAACCTGGTGTTCGTCCTCGAAGATGTGCAGCCGGCTTTCGTAATGCGCCATGAATTCATTGGCAGTGCGACGCAGGACATCTGGGACTGGCTGCGGCATTTCGGTCAGGCTGAAGTCCGGGATCTTCCAGAAGTCGACTTCGGTGGCAGTGACGTGGATGCGCACCTCAGGGCTCAGACCGTTCTTCACAGTGTCGGTCAGCAGCCCGCCGATGTGGTCCATGTGCATGTGGGTGATCACGATATCGGTGATCGACGACAGCTCGATGCCGGCATCCTTCAGGCGCTTGGGGAACTGCCCGGCGCGGGGGAAACCGGGGAACTGGTTGCCCAGGCCGGCGTCGACCAGGATGGTCTGCTCACCGCTGCGCACCACCAGCACGTTCAGTGCCCAATCGAACATGTCCGGGCCCAGGTACATCTCCTTGAACCACGCCGCGCGCTCTTCCGGCGTGGCGTTGGTCGACATGGTTTCGGTCGGCAGCGGCAGCACGCCGTCGCTGACCACCAGCACGTCGATCTCGCCCACGCGCAGGGCGTAGCGCGAAGGCACCAGTTCCTGGGCCGGGGTGGTGGCATTGGGCTGGGCGAAGGTATTCAGGTGCATGGTCATGGTGGTTCTCCTGTTGCTTGTTAGGTCGACTCCGTCAGTCGAATGGCACTCCCTCGGGGCCAGGGAGTGCGGGCGGAGCGAATAAAGTGGACAGAGCGATCAGGCCACCGGGATCAACGGGTCGGCGGCGGCCAGCGCGGCGCGGCGATTGGCGGCCGGCGGGTAGATCCAAACGGTATTGATCTGCGTCTTGAGTTCCTTGGCCTCGGCCTTCACCAGCCTCAGCTGGCGGTCCCAGCCTTCGGTGTACACGGCGCCCCAGGCGCCGAGGTCGAGACAGGTGACGTACTTGGGCTGGCGGTACTGGGTCGGGGCGACGCCCAGCAGGTCGGCGGCGGCGTTGTTGCCGGCGTGGCGTCCGAGGCTGATGGCGTGCTGGCAGGACATCGCGGCGAAGTTGCCGATATCGTCGGTGGCGGCGTAGGCGACGTCACCGGCGGCGAAGACGTTCTGCAGTCCACGTACCTTGAGGTTGCCGTCCACGTGCAGGCGGCCCTGACCATCACGTTGGGCTGTCAGCTGTTCGGTCAGCGGGCTGGCGCGGAAACCCACCGTCCAGATCACCGTGTGGCTCTCGATGTGGCGGCCGTCGGCGAGCGTCACGCCGTTGGCGTCCACGGCGGCGACCGTGGCGCCGGTGATCCATTCGATGCCCAGGCTGTCGGAGGCCTCGATGATCGATGGGCGGATGCCTTCGCCCATCACTGCGCCGATGCGCTCGCCGCGATCGACGATGACCACGCGGACATCCTGATCTTCACCCAGTATCGCACGCAGGCGTGCCGGCATTTCGGTGCCGGTCTCGATACCGGTGAAGCCGCCGCCGGCGATCACCACGGTGTTGCGTGCGCGACCGGCCGGCTGGTTGCGCAGCGACACTAGGTGGCTTTCCAGATGCGCCGCCGATTCGATCTGGTCGACGTCGAAGGCATGCTCGTTCAGGCCCGGTACCGGCGGGCGGGACAGCTGGCTGCCGCTGGCCAGCACCAGACGGTCGTAGCTCAGCTCGCCAGCGCGGCCGGTTTCGTCGCGGTAGCCGACCTTGCGGGACTGCTCGTCGATGCTCTCGGCGGTGCCCCTGACGAAGCGCACGCCCACGGCCTCGAACAGCTCGGTCAGCGGAGCGAACATGCTATGCACATCGGGTTCGTAGAAGCGCGGGCGGATGCGCAGTTCGGGCTGCGGCGCCAGCAGGGTGATTTCCACATCGTTGCGGCCGTGCATGTCCAGCAGGCGGGCGGCGCTCAGTGCGCTCCACAGTCCACCGAAGCCCGCGCCAATAACCAGAAGTTGTTGTTTCATCATGTGCTCCTGACTCGAATGGATGAATTTCCTTGAAGTCACTGCTTCAAGTTCGGCGTGACGCTGACGGGGAGTTGAAAACCTTGGTTTGCGTTGTTCCGTCTGCCGTCATCCGCTGTGAGTCCATGCTAGGGAGGAGAACTTCCTGGCGCACTTCTACATCGGTGTGCGGGAATTACGCATGTGTTGAAGAGAACTATACGAAGGTATCGACGGGAGCCGTGGGAAGTATTTTCAGTGCAGTGCAGTGATCAGGACATGAATAGCTTGCGGGGATTTTCGCATTCAGGGTTTCAGCAGCAGGGCAGTCTCGATGCAGGCCAGCAACTGTTCCGCTTCGAACGGCTTGGGCAGGCAGGCGATAACGCCGGGCATGTCCGTGGTGATGCGTGGCCGCTCGCCGGGGTAGGCGGTCATGAAGATCACCGGAAGGTCCAGGCCACGGTTGCGCAGCGCTTCATAGAGCTCCACGCCGCACATGCCCGGCATCTGGATATCGGAGATCAGGCAGCTGGCCAGTTCCGGGCCGTCGGAGCCGAGGAACTCGCGCGCCCCGCCGTAGGTACGCGCCAGGTAGCCGGTAGCGCGCAGCAGGCCTTCCAGCGCGGTGCGAAGGGATTCATCGTCGTCGACTACTGCAATGACAGCCTTGATGCCCATTTGCGTCTTTTGCATCCTCTGGAGCGCTCGTGGCGGCGCCTGCCGTACTTGCAAGATACGCCGTCGAATAAGTCGGAGAAGTATACCTAGGTATAGTCGGGCAACACCTGGGTATGGATATTCCGGCTGGCCGTCTGATGTGAGTGATATTCGCGGCAGGAAGTAGAGCGGAACAATACCCAGGTATTAGTTCGGATAACCAACGGGTGGCGATATTGCACCCATGTACAACTGACTCAGCGGTTACGCCTGAATAATCTGCAATCACATCGCAAGCCTGGCGAAGTGAACGGGCCCAGCGAAAGGCAGTTCGAATACAACTTTCACCAGGCGGGCGAAACCATGAACAGCAATGACCTGCGACATGCCGACATCAACTTGCTGGTTGTCTTCGAAACCATGATGCGCGAGCGCAACGTGACCCGGGCGGGCGAACGCCTGTTCCTCTGCCAGCCCACCGTCAGCAGTGCGCTGAACCGCTTGCGGACGATGTTCGACGACCCGCTGTTCATCCGCACCGGGGCGGGCGATGGAGCCCACCGCGCGGGCCGAGGAAATCCACCTGCGCCTGGGACCAGCCCTGGAAGGCATCGCCCTGGCCCTGAGCTGCGCAAGGAAATTTGACCCGCGCACCAGCGAGGAGACTTTCCACGTCGGCCTATGCGACGAAGTCGAATACGCGCTGCTGCCGCGGCTGATGCAGCAGCTGCGCACAGAAGCGCCGAACATCACCCTGGTGGTCCGCCGGGTGGACTCCTGGCAACTGCCGCAATTGCTGGTCGCCGGGGACATCTCCCTGGGCATCGGCCAGGCGCAGGAGTTGCCGGCCAGCGCCCACTGCCGCAGCCTGCGCCCGGTGCAGCCGATGTTGCTGCGCGCGGATTCGGCTGCGGGGCCAATGAGCCTCGATGAATTCTGCCGGCGGCCCCATGTGGCGGTGTCCGCGCTGGGCAAGGTGACCGACGACGTCGACCGCGCGCTGGCGCGCCATGACCGACAGCGCCGGGTGGTACTGGCGGTGCCGAAGTTCAGCGCTTTGCCGGCGCTGCTGGCCGGCAGCGACATGCTCGCCATTGTGCCCGACTACGTGGCCCAGGCGATGGCGCGGATGGAAAGCCTGCGTGCCGAGTACGCGCCGCTGCCGCTGTCGAGCCCGGACCTTTCCATGGCCTGGCGCGGCACCAGCCATGCCGACCCGCGCGGACGCTGGCTGCGTGGCTGCTTTACCCGCCATCTGGAGCTGCAGCCGGAGCGTTCGCTGGCGCTGGCCGTGGCCTGAGCGAGGCTCAGCGGCTGAAGCGGCTGCGGTAGTCGCGCGGGGAGATCGACAGGTGCCGCTGGAAGGTGCTGCGGAGCCGTTCCTCGTCGGCGAAACCGCAGGCGCGGGCGACCTGCTCGATGTTGCGCGAGGAGTTCTCCAGCAGGCGTTTCGCCGCTTCCAAGCGGAACAGTTCGATGGCCTTGGACGGTGTGCGCCCGGTGCGTTCCTTGTACACGCGGGAGAAATTGCGCAGGCTCATTTTCGCCTGCTCGGCGAGGCGTTCCACGGTCAATCCCGGATCCCCCAGATTCTCCGCCAGCCACAGGTGCAAGTCGTCGAAGGCCGGGCTGTCCTGGGTCTGCAATTGCAGCAGAGTGCTGTACTGCGCCTGCCCGCCGGGGCGCTTGAGGTAGACCACCAGCTCGCGCGCCGCCTGCATGCTGACATCGCGGCCGCAGTCGGCTTCCACCAGCGCCAGTGCCAGATCGATGCCGGCAGTGACCCCTGCCGAAGTCCAGACCGCGCCCTGCTGGATGAAGATCGCGTCGGCGTCCACCTCCAGAGCCGGGAAGCGCTGTTGCAGGGTGTCGCACAGAGCCCAGTGGGTCGCGGCGCGGCAGCCGTCGAGCAGCCCGGCCTTGGCCAGCAGGAAGGCGCCGCTGCACACGGAGGCCACCCGGCGCACTTTGGACCCCGCGTGGCTCAGCCAGGCCGCCAGTTCGCCGTGGCTGTCGAGGGTTTCGCCGATGTCCGGGGCGCCCGGGACGACCAGGGTGTCGACCTCGGCGAGGTCGAGTGCAGCCAGCACGCTGCTATCCACCGACAGTCCTTCGACGGTGCTCACCAGTCCGCCGCGCAGGCTCGCCGTCAGCAGCCGGTAGCCGGGCAGGCCGCGCTGGGCCAGGGCCTTGCTGGCGGCCCAGAACACGGTCTGTGCGCCGCTCAGGTCGAGCAGGCCCATCTGCGGGTAGGCGACGAAGGCGACGGTGATCGGCGTCGTTGCCGGGAGCGGGTAAGGGGGCGCAAAGGTGCTTGCCATTGGGGGTCTGCCTGTTCGGGTGGCCGGTCGGAGGTTGGCCGAGGGTGTGGCCGATATTCAGGGGTTTCTGGCCTGGCGGCGCTTCGCTTCGCCAGGCTAGCCTTGCGCGCAGCAGCGTTATGGCGTGCTACATGGCGCGCGTTATGGCCAATATCCCGAAGGTATCGCTCCGGCCCCATGACCATTGGGCTGGCACTTTGCCGCGGACCCCATCATGGACTAAATTTTTTGATCTGCACACCGCGAGTATCGCGGTCCCCCATGGAGGCAAGATGAGCTCGTCATCGCATTCCAATCCCCCGCAAGGCCCGAAGGAGCCGGTGGTCTATGTGGTCGATGACGACGAGTCCATGCGTTTCGCCCTCGATGGCCTGCTGCGCTCGATCGGCTTGCAGGTGCAGACCTTCGATTCGACCCAGGCCTTTCTGTCCTTTGCCCGGCGTGACGTCCCCAGCTGCCTGGTGCTCGACGTGCGCCTGCGCGGCGAGAGCGGCCTGGCGTTCCAGGAGCAGATGGAGAAGAGCGGGGTGCGCATGCCCATCGTGTTCATGACCGGCCACGGCGATATCGCGATGACGGTCAAGGCCATGAAGGCAGGCGCGGTGGACTTCCTCGCCAAGCCCTTTCGCGACCAGGACATGCTCGACGCAGTGGCCAGCGCCCTGGCCCGCGACGCTGAGCGGTTGCAGGTCGAACAGTCCGGCGCGGCGCTGCGCCAGGCCTTCGAGGCGCTGACCCTGCGTGAGCGCGAAGTGCTGCGCTACGTCGTCGCGGGGTTGATGAACAAGCAGATCGCCGCCGAGCTCAACCTCAGCGAAGTGACCGTCAAGGTTCACCGTGGCCAGGTGATGAAGAAGCTGGCCGCCCGCTCGGTCGCCGATCTGGTGCGCATGGCCGAGGCCCTGGGCGTCGAGCCGTTGCAGCGGACGACCTGAGCGCCGCCACGCGTATCGCATAACAGTCGCTGACCACCACTGGGGGGCAGCCGAAAACCCTTCAGAGGTTGCCGAGCCGATGGCCAGCAAACAGAAGATCCTGTGGGACGACGGCGAGCGGGTATTGTGCCGCGCCCGTCCATCCGGTGACGACGGCGCCAGCGTGCTGCTGGTGCGCCCGGCCGCTGAACATCCGTTGCCCGCCACGCTGGAACGGCTGGCCCACGAGTACAGCCTGCGCGACGAACTGCACAGCGCCTGGGCACTGCGCCCGCAGGCGCTGCACCGTAAAGGCGGCAAGACCCGCCTGCTGCTGGATGACCCCGGCGGCGAGCCGCTGTCCCGTGTGCTGCGCCAGCCGCTGGACATCGCAAGCTGCCTGCGCCTGGCCGTGGACATCGCCGTGGCGCTGCGCCATTTACACCAGCGCGGCCTGGTGCACAAAGACCTCAAGCCCAATCACATCCAGGTCAATTGCACCGATGGCCAGGCCCGCCTGACCGGCTTCGGCCTGGCCTCGCGGTTGCCGCGCGAGCGCCAGGCGCCCGAACCGCCGGAGACCATTGCCGGTACCCTGGCCTACATGGCGCCGGAACAGACCGGGCGGATGAACCGCTCCGTCGACTCGCGCAGCGACCTCTATGCCTTTGGCGTGGTCCTCTACCAGATGCTCACCGGCACGCTGCCGTTTACCGCCAGCGACCCGATGGAATGGGTCCACTGCCACATCGCGCGCAAGCCGACGCCGCCCGGCGAACGGGTTGCCGGCGTGCCACCGATGCTCTCGCAACTCGTCCTCAAGCTGCTGGCCAAGACCGCCGAGGAGCGCTATCAGAGCGCCGCCGGTGTCGAGCACGACCTGCGCCGTTGCCTTGACGACTGGCAGCGGAGCGGGCGCATCGAAGCCTTCAGCCTGGACGAACAGGGCACGCCCGATCGCCTGCTGGTGCCCGAGAAACTCTACGGTCGCGAGCGGGAAGTGGAGGTGCTGGTCGAGGCCTTCGCGCGCATCGTCGCCAGCAGCACGCCGGAGCTGGTGCTGGTGTCGGGCTATTCTGGTATCGGCAAGTCCTCGGTGGTCAACGAGCTGCACAAGGTGCTGGTCCCGCCGCGCGGGCTGTTCGCTTCCGGCAAGTTCGACCAATACAAGCGCGACATTCCCTACTCGACACTGGTGCAGGCCTTCCAGGGGCTGGTGCGCACGTTGCTGGGCAAGAGCGGTGACGTGCTGGAGGGCTGGCGCAACGACCTGTTGCAGGCGCTGGAGCCCAATGCCCGGCTGATCACCGACCTGATTCCCGAGCTGCGGCTGATCATCGGCGACCAGCCGCCGGTGCCCGATCTTGAGCCGCAACAGGCGCAGCGCCGCTTCCTGTTGGTGTTCCGCCGTTTCATCGGCGTGTTCGCCCGCGCCGATCACCCGCTGGCGCTGTTCCTCGACGACCTGCAGTGGCTGGATGCGGCGACTCTCGACCTGCTCGAAGACCTGCTCACCCATTCGGAGCTGCGCCACCTGATGCTGGTGGGCGCGTACCGTGACAACGAGGTGGATGCCAGCCATCCGCTGACTCGCAAGCTACAAGCCATCCGCAAGGCCGGCGTGCGCATCGACGAGATACGTCTGGCGCCGCTGGCCCGCGCGCACATCGAGCAACTGATCGCTGAGGCCCTGCGCTGTCCGCCGCCGAGCATCGTCGCGCTGGCCCGGCTGGTGCAGGACAAGACCGCCGGCAACCCGTTCTTCGTCATCCAGTTCCTCCAGGCACTGGCCGAGGAAGAGCTGCTGACCTACGACTACGAGGCGCGGCGCTGGCGCTGGGAGCCGGAGCGCATCCACGCCAAGGGGTTTACCGACAACGTCGTCGACCTGATGGTTTGCAAGCTTGCGCGCCTGCCGCTGGAAACCCGCCAGGCGCTGCAGCAGCTGGCCTGCCTGGGCAACACCGCGCAGATCGATACCCTGGCGAGCGTGCTCGACCTGCCGCCGGCGAAGGTGCATTCGATACTCTGGTCGGCTGTGCGCCAGGAACTGGTGGAGCGCCTGGAAGGCGCCTGCGCTTTCGTCCATGACCGCATCCACGAGGCAGCGTATTCGCTGATCGCCGAAACCGCCCGTACCGAGGCGCACCTGCGCATCGGTCGCCTGCTGGCCGAGCAGACGCCGGCGGAACGCCGCGAAGAAGCGATCTTCGAGATCGTCGGTCAGCTCAACCGCGGCGCCCGGCTGATCGAGGCCCGCGCCGAGCGCGAGCAACTGGCCGAGTACAACCTGCTGGCCGGGCAGCGCGCCAAGGCTTCAAGCGCCTACACCTCGGCCTTGGCCTACCTACGAGCCGGCATGCAACTGCTCGACGGCGATTGCTGGGAACGCCGTCACGACCTGGGCTTTGCCCTGGAACTCAACTGTGCCGAATGCGAATTCCTCACGGGCCAGCTGGCGCAGGCCGACGAGCGCCTCACCGCGCTGACGCCACGCGCCACCACCACGGTGGAGCAGGCGGCGGTGGCCTGCCTGCAGATGGACGTGTGCCTGTTGCAGGACCGCAGCGACAGGGCGGTCGCCGTATGCCTGGCCTACCTGGACGCAGTCGGCATCCACTGGTCGGCGCACCCGGACGACGAGCAGGTGCGCGAGGAATACCAGCAGATCTGGACGCAGTTGGGCGAGCGCAGGATCGAGCAACTGATCGACCTTCCGCTGATGGAGGACGCCGCCTCCCTGGCGACTCTCGATGCCCTCGGCAAACTGTTCGCCCCGGCGCTGCAGAGCGACGCCAACCTGGCTAGCCTGACCATCTGCAAGGCCGTCAGCCTGAGTCTGGAGCGGGGCAACTGCGATGCCTCCTGCATGCTTTATGCGAACGTAGGAAGGATTGCCGGCCGCCGCTTCGGTGACTACGAAGCCGGCTACCGCTTCGGTCGCCTGGGCTGCGACCTGGTCGACCGGCGCGGGCTTAATCGTCATGAGGCTCGCACCTACCTGTGCTTCTCGATGTTCGTGGCGCGCTGGATGCGCCCGGTGCGCGAGTGCCGGAAACTGCTGCGCCGGGCTTTCGTCGCGGCCAACCGCGTCGGCGATCTGGCTTACGCCGCCTATGCCGGTAACGGCCATATCGCTGATGTGCTGTTCCTCGGCGAGCCGCTGGCGCAGGTGCACGAAGAGGCCGAGCAGGGACTGGCTTATGCGCAGAAGGTGCGCTTCGGCCTGGTGGTGGACTTCATCAGCACGCAGCTGGCGCTGATCCGTACGCTGCGCGGGCAGACCCCGACCTTTGGCTGTTTCGACGATGAGCTGTTCGACGAGGCGCGTTTCGAGGCGCACCTGGACAGCACGCCGGGCCTGGCGCTGGCAGCGGCCAAGTACTGGATACGCAAGCTACAGGCCCGCTGCATGGCGGGCGATCACGCGGCGGCCATGCACTGTGTGGCGCGGGCGAAGGCGCTGCTGTGGGTGGTGGAGAGCTTTACTGAGGAGTCCGAATACCACTTCCATGCGGCGCTGACGCTGGCTGCCACTTTCGATTCCGTGGCTGTCGATGAGCAATCTGAGCGCCTGCGAGAGCTGGCCGTGCATCACGCGCAATTGCAGGAGTGGGCACGGCAGTGCGGCGAATCGTTCGCCTGCCGGGTTGCTCTGGTGGGCGCGGAAATCGCTCGGGCCGAAGGGCGTTTGGTCGACGCAGAGTTGCTTTACGAAGAGGCCATCCGCCAGGCGCAGGACAACGGCTTCGCGCAGGTCGAGGCGCTGGCCAACGAGCTGGCGGGGCGCTTCTACAGCGCGCGCGGCCTGGCCAAGATCGCCCGCGTCTACCTGCAGGACGCGCGATACGGCTACCTGCGCTGGGGCGCCGATGGCAAGGTGCGTCAGCTGGAAGGGAAACATCGCTACCTGCGCAACGAGGAGCCCGCGCCCGGCCCGACCGCGACCATCGCCACCCCGGTGGAGCACCTGGACCTGGCCACCGTGCTCAAGGTATCCCAGGCAGCCTCGGGCGAGATCGTCCTGGAGAAGCTGATCGACATGGTGATGCGCACCGCCATCGAGCAGGCCGGCGCCGAGCGTGGCGTGCTAGTTCTTGCCGAGGCGGGCGAGCCACGCATAGCGGCGCTGGCGACTGTCGGCGACGACGCGATGCAGTTGTGCAACGAACCGATCCGCGCGGCGGCGCTGGCCGAGACGGTGCTCTACCAGGTGCTGCGCACTGGCGAGAGCCTGTGCCTGGACGACGCCATGGCCGAGCCGGGCCTCACTACCGACCCCTATGTCCGGCAGCACCGCGCGCGTTCGATCCTCTGCATGCCGCTGATGAACCAGGGCAAGCTCACCGGCGCGCTGTACCTGGAGAACAACCTCTCGGCGTGCGTGTTCAGCCCTGCGCGGATCGCCGTGCTGCGACTGCTGGCCTCGCAGGCGGCGATCTCGCTGGAGAACGCGCGCCTTTATCGCGACGCCGCGGAACGCGAAGCGAGGATTCGCCGGCTGGTGGACGCCAACATCATCGGCATCATCGTCTGGAATGCGGGCGGCGAGATAGCAGAAGCCAACGACGCTTTCCTGCGCATGGTCGGCTACGAGCGTGATGAGCTGCTTTCCGGCCGCGTGCGCTGGCACGACCTGACACCGCCGGAGTCCTTCGCGCTGAGTCAAGCGCACCTCGCCACGGCTATCCGGACCGGGCATGCACAGCCCTTCGAGAAGGAGTACATCCGCAAGGACGGCAGCCGCGTTTCGGTGATCGTCGGCCTGGCGGCCTTCGAGGCCAGCCAGCAGGAGGGGGTGGCCTTCGTGCTCGATCTCACCGAGCGCAAGCAGGCCGAGGAGCGCGTGCGCGAGGGCGAACGTCGCTATCGCGAGGTGCAGAACGAACTGGCCCACGCCAACCGCGTGGCGACCATGGGACAACTGGCAGCGTCCATCGCCCACGAGGTGAACCAGCCGATCGCCGCCACCGTGACCAACGCCAATGCCGCCCTGCGCTGGCTGGGGGCACAGCCGCCGGAGCTGGATGAAGTCAGCCAGGTGCTGGGGCGCATCATCAAGGACGCCAACCGCGCCGCCGAGGTGCTGGGGCGCATCCGCCAGCTGATCCGCAAGACACCGCCGCAGAAACAGCCCGTGGACGTCAGCGCGGCGCTGCGCGAGATGGTCGACTTCACCCGCGGCGAGGCGGCCAAGTGCGGCGCCGTGGTTCGCGTCGAACTTGCCGACGGCCTGCCGGAAGTGGAGGGTGACCGGGTAGAGTTGCAGCAGGTGATGCTCAACCTAATCGTCAATGCCCTGGAAGCCATGAGCGGTGTGCCCGCTGGCGAGCGCCACCTGCTGGTCTGTTCCGAGTCCGACGCGGGTGGCGTGCGGGTGAGGGTGTGCGATAACGGCCCGGGGTTCGCCGAGAACAACGCCGACCTGATCTTCGCGCCGTTCTATACCACCAAGGCCACCGGCATGGGCATGGGGCTGTCGATCTGCCGCTCGATCATCGACAGCCATGGCGGCCATCTCTGGGCCAGCGCCAACCAGCCCCGTGGCGCGGCGGTGCAGTTCACCCTGCCGGCGCATCCCGCAACGGCCGACTGAAAAAGCGAAAGGGCGCTTGACCTTGACACTAGCGTCAAGCCCCCAGAGTGCTCCCCATTGGAGGTCAACATGCAAATCGGAGAGCTGGCCTTACGCGCCGGCGTCAGTACACGCGCGCTTCGCCACTACGAGTCGAAGCAGCTGATCGAGTCGGCGCGGTTGGACAATGGCTATCGCGACTACGCCGCGTCCATGGTGCAACGCGTGCTCTGGGTGCGCGAGCTGCTCGAGTGCGGCTTCAGCACCCGGCAGATTCACGGCCTGCTGCAGTACCTGGAGGAAGAAGAGGACAGCGAAGGCTTCCTCGCCTGCCTGCAGCAGCATCTGGAAAAACTGGTGGCCCTGGACGCGCTGCAGGCCCAGCTGGCCGAGCGCCGCGAACGCCTGGCGGAAAAGATCGAGCGCTATCTGCCCCTGCGACAGGACCTGCTGCGTGCTCCCGATTTGCGGCCTCCCAAACGAGCGGATTCACAAGCCACGTTGGAGATATGATGAGAAAGCTAAGCAACAAGGTCGCCCTGGTCACGGGCGGCAACAGCGGTATCGGCCTGGCCACCGCGCAACGATTCGCCGAGGAAGGCGCCGAGGTGGTCATCACCGGGCGCCGTCGGCAAGTGGTGGAGGAGGCCGTCGGGCTCATCGGTGAAAACGCCGTGGGCATCTGCGCCGACGCCAGCCGGCTGGATGACCTGGATGACCTGTACAAGCAGATCGGAGAGCGCTTCGGCCGCCTCGATGTGCTGGTCGCCAACGCTGGCGTCATCCGGCCGGCTCCGGGCGATCAGGTCGATGAAGAGCAGTTCGATGAACAGTTCGATATCAACGTCAAAGGCGTCTTCTACACCATCCAGAAAGCGCTGCCGCTGCTGCGTGACGGCGGCTCCATCGTGCTGGTGTCGTCCATCGCCCACCTGAAGGCGCTGGAGGCCCACGTTATCTACGCGGCGACCAAGGCGGCGGTGCGCTCCTTTGCCCGCAGCTGGGCAGCGGAGCTCAAGGGCCGTAACATCCGCGTCAACTGCCTGAGCCCCGGCCCGGTGCGGACGCCGATCATCGGCAAGATGGGCATCGGCGAGGCGCAGTTCAGTGAGTTCGAAAAGCAACTGGCGGGGCTGATTCCGCTGGGTCGGCTCGGTCGCCCGGAAGAGCTGGCGAACTCTGCGCTGTTCCTCGCTTCGGACGACAGCAGCTTCATCACCGGCGTCGACCTGTGCGTCGATGGCGGGCTGTCGCAGCTCTGAATGGAAAAAGCCTCGGGGCTCTGTGCCCCGGAGCTTTCGCTTGCAGCGGCGTCAGCCCTTGATGAAGGCCAGCAGGTCCGCGTTGATGGTCTCGGCGTGGGTGGTGCACATGCCGTGGGGCAGACCGGGGTAGGTCTTCAGGGTGCCATTGCGCAGCAGCTGGATCGAGAGGCGCGCGGAGTCGTCGATTGGAACGATCTGGTCGTCCTCACCGTGGAGCACCAGGGTCGGCACAGCGATCTGCTTCAGGTCTTCGGTAAAGTCGGTTTCCGAGAAGGCCGCAATGCAGTCGTAATGGGCCTTGGCGCCGCCGTTCATACCCTGGCGCCACCAGTTGCCGATCACCGCTTCGGAGACCTTCGCGCCCGGCCGGTTGAAGCCGTAAAAGGGGCCCCCTGCGACGTCGCGGTAGAAGTTCGAACGGCTGGCGGCGAGCGCTTCTCGGAAGCCGTCGAACACCTTGAGTGGCAGGCCGCCGGGGTTCTTCGCGGTTTTCAGCATGGTCGGCGGCACCGCGCCGATTAGCACCGCCTTGGCGACGCGGTCGGCACCATGGCGTGCGACGTAGCGAGCAACCTCGCCACCGCCAGTGGAATGGCCGATATGCACGGCGTTCTTCAGATCCAGGTGCGCAACCAGTTCCGCAAGATCCGCGGCGTAGGTGTCCATGTCGTTGCCTTTGTCGGTCTGCGTGGAGCGACCGTGGCCACGGCGGTCATGGGCAATCACGCGGTACCCCTTGGCGAGGAAGAACAGCATCTGATTGTCCCAGTCGTCCCCCGAGAGCGGCCAGCCGTGGTGGAACACGATGGGCTGCCCGCTGCCCCAATCTTTGTAGAACAGCTGGGTGCCGTCACGCAGTGTGAGGTATCCTGACCCTTGCTCCTTGCGGCGCGCGCCCGTGGCGGCCGGTGCCTGAGCAGCGCTCGCCTGGCTCGCCAATATGGGGACGGTAACCGCCACGGTCGCGGCGGCTACGCCCGCGCTCATCAGTGCGCGGCGGGTGGTTCCTTTGGTCTCGTCGGTCATGGTGAAAACTCTCGTCAGGGTACCGCTTGCGCGGCGAATGGGACCGGTCTGGTTCTGGATTCGACTCGACTTTGCGCTCGTTCCGAATGCCAAATTGCCGGTAGGCAAACCCTATTCGCTGGGTTGGGGCCTACACCATCGTCCATGGGTATCGCACATCCATACCTAGGTTTCACGGATGAACACTCTATGACTAGAGCTCGTCGGTTTACCGAACGTAGATCCTTTGGGGGCTGGAAGCGATGCAGCACAGATGTGCCCAGCTTTCGAAGAGTTAAGAGGGAGTATTGGTCTGCTACCGACCCATAGCTGCCATTCGCTCAAGGCGGCTATTGGCGAAAAGCCGTCATTTCAATAGCCACCTGGCAGCCTAGCTCGGCGATTGATTCAAGAAACATGTTCATACGCGCATTTCGCCAAACGGCTGGACACTGCATAGGTGAGTTCGAGCTTGATGAAATGTACCAGGTGGCCTGAGTCAAATTCGTAAGGCCGGACGGGCTGAGGCAAGGCTCAAACCGCAAGCAGGATCTCTTGGCCGCAGCCCAGACTGCGGCCTTTTCTTTTAGTCAAGCGACCTCAGCAACGGCCCGACTCGCTCAACCAGAAAGTCGATGAAGACCCTTACCCGTTGCGGCATGTAGCGTTGGTTATTGAAGATCGCATGGATCTCCTCGGTGTCCCCTGGATTGAAATCAGCGAGCAGCGCGACGAGCCGACCCGCTTTCAGATCCTCTGCGACATGGAACATTCCTAGCCGACTAATCCCCAGGGCGTGGAGCGGGTGTTCCGGGAGGCTTCCGCTACAGCAAGGCGGAGGTGTTGCGGCTCGACCTCAGCCATCGGAACGAGATCATCGGAGATCTGTTCGCGGCTGCCCAGCCGGTGGCGACCGAGAAGCTCATGGGTGTGCTTGATGCGGTGAATGGTAGGTGAGGCAGAGGGACGATGCGGCTGGCAAGCGTGCCAGTGGATCCCTCATGGGGCATGCGCCGGGAGATGATGAGCCAGAGCTTTACGACGCGGGTTGATGAGCTATGGACGGTCTACTGCAAAAAGGCGGTAGCACCTGAGCAAGGCCAGGGATTCCATTTCCCTGGTCCAAAGCAACCTTATCGGTTGTCTTCAGTTACGTACGGACGGAAACCGAGTCCAAAGAAGTTATCAAGGAGGAACGCCTCCCGGAATTCGATTCCGGGTGTAAGGCGAAGAATTTCGTAGACATCTCGCTTATCCGCAACAGGCATGCGCGCGCCGAAGATGATGGCGGAGACGGGTGCTGGAGCTTGATAAAGCTTCCCGCCAACATCCATGATTGCTCGCCATTCCTTCTCATAGCTCCATTGCTTGGCCTTGGTGAACAGGCAGGCATCCAAAAAGGTCTGCGTGGCGCCGGCAGGCAGGTTTTTCACGGACAGCGACGGGTATACATCGGTGTACTTCACCGGTCTGGCCATGGTTCTCAGCGGGGAGGTTTCATCGATTTTGTACTCAATGCAGAAGCCCCTGTGGTTCGCGGCGTAGTGAGACCACATCAGGATTTCATCGGGTGCCTCGCTGAGGCAGAGCACGCCAATGTTCTGCATGAGCGCGCCGAGTCCGTCGCGAAGCCGCTCATAGGCAAGCTCATCCTCCTCGCTCGGCACCTTCAGTGAGTCCTCCACCAGAGCATTTTGTGTGGCTTTCTCGACCGCGTGGGCTACGGACTCTGCCAGCTTGCTGCGGTCGAGGTTAATGGCGCAGTCAAACGGATCATTGAAGGAGGCCGGGGTGGACAGCCAGACTTTTTTGTCGGCCAAGGACTGCAGCGAGTACTGCGTGACGCTTTGGTATTTGTACAGGTGGGAAGGTGTAGTCATGGTCTTGGTTCACTAGGCAGATGGTGTGTCGCTTGCTTGGCGGGTGGCTTTGCTGCGCAACATCAGACTTTAGCCCGGAAGCCAAGCCTGAAGCTATTTACCTCTGGACTTCTGAGCCCGCATCCCGATTGCTCACCGGCTGGGAGTCGCCGCTCGGTCGGCAAGCTCTGGCTTCATGATGGCGCGAATGTAGTACAGCAAGCTACTCTCATGTGGCTTACTGATGAACTCCTCCAGTATCTCGTTGGTGACCTCAAAGTAGCGATTTTTCGTGCCTCAGCCGACGGTGCAGAATTTGCAGCCTTGCCCGGTTGGTGATCGGTAGGCAGGTGAGGCTACAGGCAAAAGAAAGCCGCTGCCAGGCGGGCAAGATCTACAACGTAGGGATGGCTTCAGTGTGCCTAGCCCACCGTGAAAAATGGGGGAAGGGGCTCAGCAGATGTGAACGTATCGTGGGGCATTCTACGTCCCCTAGCACTCGTGCGTCCGCTCCCTAAGGCAGACACGGATTCCCTACCTTACAGAACTTCCGAGCGCTTTCATCCATTAAGTGGATTGTTTTTGATGGTTAATGCACTCGTTTAGATGGTTTCCTGATTGAATGGTGTTTAGAGCGCTGGCTTCCAAAGCGTAAATGCTCAGGCACAGGTCATCGGAGTAATCACGATGAAGAAGGATCTTAGCAAGGTTTTGCTTCCAGACCATCCGATGTACACCGATGCAGTGGATGCTTTGAAACGGTACCACCAGGCTCAAGCAGACGGTGTGAACGGGGCGGAACTGGAGCGCCTGCGTTTGATGGCGGAGCATCGGTTTCAAGCGGTCACCGACTATCAGTTGCAAGCGCTCGGTGGGCCAGCAGAGCCAAGCCATTAGAGGCCCGCTACACGCCATACCGCTTATTCCCGCCAGAGGTAATGCAGTAGCGACCGCCCCTAGGGCCTATACAGATGCGACCAGAAGAGCAGGGGCACGATGATCCGTATTCGGGTGTTGTGCTGCGAGCTGGCAGTGGAGCGGGGCGCTCTCTCTTCGGTGGTGAGGTGGCAAAGCAGTTCAAGCCGCTGCAGAGGTTTTTGTAGGAGATCCATCGTTGTGGTTGGCCGTCGAGGCTGATGCGCGCCCATTCCGCTTTCTGCTCATAGACCTGAACTTTCTCCCCGCGCTTGAGGCTGGAGATCACTTTCCCTCCCGGTTGAGCGCGCAAATTGAGCTTGTCCGCGTTGACAAAATGCTCGGGTGCCGAGGCTTGTGTAGGTTGTGGTTCTGGTGATGAGGTTGCGGCCAAAGTGCTAACCGGTACCTGGCTGACTGGTGGCTCAGATTTAGGCGAATCCTTCTTGCCAATGGCCCAGATCATCACGAGGAGAACTAGCAGCGGCAGAAACCATGATTGACCTTTCTTACGCATATCCTTTGCACCCTCGAAATGATATCTGTCCTTTTTAGAAGGGGCCGGCTAGGGGCCCGGCGAGCAATTTTCCACCTTCCATCGCCCATTCCATTCAGTTTAGCCGAGTGAGGCTGGTTGGAGCGGCAGCCGCCTTAGCGGTCTCAACCTAAACGCTTTACCAGGCTTTCAACATGCGCTCCAAGCTCTGATGCTCCCATGTCGATAACAGAGCAGCCGGATCTGTCCGGTCACCAGGATCGAAATCCCAGCGCTGTCCATCCGGGCTAACGCACCGCTCGCAGTGATCCAGTTCGTCACAGTCGTTGTAGATCGTGATCCGCCATCCATCAACATCCACTTCGAAATGGTAGGCGTACACCTGCTCCCGGGACTGGCTGCCAATCTTGGTCATTGTCCGGCGCCCGAACACCACCTCTCGAAACACTCGGCTCACGTCCCGGGCCGTTAAGGCGCCTGATGGTACGTCGTACCGGTTATGTTCAGTCATACGCTGCCTGAGCCCTTCAAAGATCAGCCATTGATAACACCCTATACCAAAGGGGCTCCGGAAAACACGCAGGGTAGGGGGCGGTGACAGGAAAAGGCTGGAGTACAAATGTGCTCCGCGGCGCTAGAGAAGGCTGACTTGCTCCATATCGTGTATTCAGCCGGCAGGTTGCGTTGCCTCCACGAAGGACGGTTCAGACAATGTGGCGATCTATCCCCCTACATGCAGCCTTTGAGTCAACTCCGGTGTCCTTCATGTATCGCCCACGAGATTTGCGCCATGGATCAACGACACCAGACGGACGCTATTTTGTTGTCAAAGGTCAGCTCTGGCGCTGCACGAATCCTTCATTGAGTGAATGCGAGAAGCGACGCCTTATGCATGCCCTGATGGATGCTCGACGAGATGTCAAAAGAGCCAAGCGCGCAGACGATACGAGCATGCTCAAATCGGCGCGTGCGCGAGTGAATGCTGCCAAAGTGGGACTGGGCGAGCGGGGCCCCGTTTGGTGGGAAGACGGCAGTCCTGACTACAATCGCTGTCGGGTAGACCTTTCGCCATACGCTGATTGATACAACGCTTTGGATGCCACAAAGGGTGAGTAATGTACGTCGAAAAGACCTTCACACCTCAACAGCTATTTGAAATGGTGTGGGAGCGACCTGTTCTCATCATCGCAAAGGAAATAGGTGTATCGGATGTGGGCTTGTCGAAGGCCTGCCGCAAAGCGGGGATCACCTTGCCTACTCGGGGTCACTGGGCCAAGCCAGCCCCGAAACGCCCGCGTCGTCCAAAGCCCCCAGCCTCCACCACGCCTATCACGTTTCATGTTCTAAATGTCGAGAAGGCTGCCAGGCTGAAGCCAGAGAATGTGGTCAAAGACCCTAAGATGTTGAGCGTGCCAACGGAGTTATCTGACCCGCATCCATTGGTAAAAAATTGGCTTGGTGCAGCGAGGAAGGCCCTGGAGCTCAACAGTGCACTGGTATTGAACAAAACCAAGGTACTGAACTCGCACATCTCCCGGAATGAGGTGGATCGCTGCGCGCTTCTCTACGACAGCTTGATCAAAGCTAGTGAGTCGTCGGGGTACACCTGGGGTATTGGTAGTAACGGTAGCTTCGTGCGAGTTGACGGGGAGGAGCTACTGATCACAATCCAGGAGCGGATAAAACGCTTCGATATTCCACCGCCCCCTCCGAAACCTTTCAAGTCTGGGCAGCAATGGAGGCCTGACGTTACCGCGATGAGAGCGGCTCGCTTTGGGTGGGAGCCCACTGGCGTATTTTCCCTCATCGTCGATGCACGATCTGAGGTTCTCATTCAAAAAACTTGGAATGACAGCAAAACAGGGAAGCTCGAATCGAAGCTTGGTCAGATCCTTACAGGCTTTGTTAGCATTGCCGCTTCCGTGAAAGCCCAACGATCATCCGATGAGGCTAGTCGCCGTCGACGGGCAGAGGAGGAGCGAGTGCGCACAGAGAGAATTGGCCAGCAGCGTCGGTTGGGCAAGCTGCGTCAGAATCTAATGAAAAATCTAGAAAACTGGGAGCGCGCCCAGCGGCTGCGAGCGTTCATCCAGGCGACGGTTCAAGGTTCGCCTCCGGACGAGGCAACTCAAATGGCGTTGGCAATGTGGGTTAGCTGGGCTACACAACAAGTCGAGCTCCTTGATCCATTAAAAGTGGATATTTCTAAAGTTATCGAGATGTCCGTGGATTTGCCGAACTCAGAATACGGCTACTGGAGCAGCAGTAAGCAAGTCGATGACTGGTGGCCATGAATTTTTCATTTGGTTTTGAACTTCAACTGCGCTAGTCTTCTCTTAAGAATATCTAAATATTACGGAGTATGCACATGTCGCGTTTGGCAGAGTTTCGTCAGCTTGAGCAAAAATTGGCAGCCCAGTTGGCTGAGCTGGAAGCTATGAAAGGCAGCAGTGAGCTTCAGAAAGAGATCGAGTTTGAGACAAAACTGCGGGATCTGCTGAATAAGTACGGCTTCAGCCTCCGTGACATTATCAACCTTCTGGATCCGCAATCTGGTCGCCGTGCCGCTGCTCCTGCGGCTGTGGAGAAGGCGCCGCGTCGTGCTCGCCACGTGAAGCAGTATAAGAACCCGCATAACGGGGAGGTCATCGAGACTAAGGGCGGCAATCACAAGCTGCTGAAGGAATGGAAAGCGCAGTACGGTGCCGATGAGGTTGAGGGCTGGCTCGCCCACTAACGCTTAACCAGTAGACTGCTAAAGCCCCCGAGGGGGGGCTTTTTAGAAAAAATGCAGTGATGCCATTTCCTCGTTTAGATGGCTCGCATCCAATCTAGGGTGCTACGGAAAACTGGATACTCCTGATCAATCACCTCTGGCTGCCAAACCCTAATGCTGTCTTCCTGAGCGATTATAGCTGCCTCCCCTTTTTCCTCGATGTTCAACGCGTCCTCGATACAACCCATTGGCCAGACCCAAGTCGTGAAATTTTTCATCGCCTCATGAGCGTCCTTCGCGAGTGCTTGGCCGTCAGGATGTTTTGCAAAGGCAGCCCAGCAGTCAGCAGCTGACTGGCTCCTCGAGTTCTGAGGCAATCCGTTACCACTCAGTTGGAAGCCTTCAGCCTGGCTGATGGTTTGAAGTACGGATTTGACCTTATTCATTTCTTCACATTCTTTCTGCAGCCATGGCCCCCTGGCATGAGTGAATGCGAAATCCAAGTCTGCGATCACACCGCATTTGATGCCCATTGCCGTCAGCACAGAAAAACCCTTAGGGATGGAGGTACAGCTACCGAGAGCAACAAAGCAGATGCGCTCAAGTTCAGGCCTTACTCCATAGAGTTTTTCGTAAATGAGTGGCAGCAGCCTCTGATCGGTCTTACCCTCGCAGAGGATCACCTTCTCAGCAAAGTAGATTTCGGCAATGTTTCCGAGCTCGAAGAGAGTTCGAGATTGGGCTTGCGCTTCCGCCATTGCTTGAGCAACTGCGGCTCCCATCGGCACGCGAACCTCGGAGCCGTTCTCCCGTGATCTACGGACGATCACCGTGTCAGGGGCGTTATCCCTGCTTACCATCAAGGGCGAATGTGTAGTGAATACGACCTGGTAGCCAGATTTGGAAAGCACACGAAGTGCTTCCCTCAAGCCCCTGACTCCTTGTGGATGGAGGAAAATCTCTGGCTCGTCAATCAACAACAGGCGGCGGGAGAGGTCTTGATCACGGGTTCTTCTGATATCGGCTAGAAGACGGATTAGAGCCATTTGAATCGCACGCTGCGCACCACTGCCCAAGGTGTCGAATCGCCTAGTTTCACCAGAAATTTCATCAGTTACATTCAGATCACCGCTCTTGAAAAATTCTTTTACGTCGATTGACGGAACGTCGAGATTTAAGACCAGGCCGGGAAAGAAGCTTGAGAGAGCGCTATTGGCGCTAGTATCAAACTCTGCGAGAAGAGGAGAGCGGTTCTCACCATCGGCGGCCAGGATATTCCTGACTGCCGCGAGCGCATCTTGCACTTCTTGATGGGCCGTGAGGATCGGCGCCATGATCTCATCGAGTAAACCTCGGATAGTGCTTCCGGCCTTTCCTTTACCCAAGTCTTCCTGCACGTCATCCATGGCGCGGATATGAAGTGCTTCTGGCAAGAGAGCTGAAATTGCTTGGGGCAGGCCAGTCGGGTAGGTACGCCAGGAGGTGGGGAGACCATCCTCATCTAAATCACCATTCTCCCAGACTTCGGCAGATGGCCTGGCCGTCCCCACTGCGGATATCCTTATCCAAAGGTTTCCCTCAATGCAGTAGGGCGTAATTGCAGCTTGGTGTCGAGCTTCAGGGATCTGAGCTATGAGATCTTCTGTAATCCCCGAGACGCAGGCGCTGATGACAATTGGCTGGGTTGGGTCATTTGCATCAGTTTTTGCAAATGCCTTTGGTGCAAGTACCAGCCTGATTGCGTCGAGAATAGTAGATTTCCCCGCATTGTTTTGACCCACCAGTGGCGTGAAATCACCCAGAGGTAAGGTCACTTGCTTGCACGAGCGGAAGTTCTTGATGTGTATTTTGCTCAGAGAGTGCATGTCGGGAAGTCCCTTTGGACGGCAGGCTTGGTCTCTTAGCGTAGTTGCTGTGCGGCCATGTGCCACTGTTTGCGTCGCTAAACGTGTACCACTACTTCGAGGTGAGCCCTCAGCGCTTCCGCCAAGGTGAGGAGAGCATCCTCTAAACGACGGTCTTCCCGAGCGTCGTCCGATTGAGGGATGAATTGCTCGCAATGGCGGAGCAGGGCGTCCGTGTCGTTCGTGTTCAAATCGAAAGTGATCATGGTTAGTTCTCGACGTCCCGAGGGTCTAAAATGGGTTGTGGTATTGGTTGAGTCGTTTTCGGCGCAGCGGGGCGATTATAGGTGCCCTCTGGATCAGACGCTGGGTCTTCGGCTGTTCGTAGTTTTGTCGCCTGACACTTGTGTTTGTTTGCTATCTCGAAGGCCTAATCGGCGGGCTCTAGCGTGATGGGCACGTAGCCGCTTTCACGTGCTCAACCCTGGCATTGAAATGCGCATATCCCTGCGAATCCACCCGTTGCACTACATGCGCCGGCGCCTTCTCGTCAATGGGCATGCGACAGGTACGATGCGCGACCAACACTTGGCAGGGAATCTGGGCTTAAAGCGAATGGCGTCCACCCGCTTTCTGATCATACTGCCCACACATTGGCGCACGCAGCGATGGTCATTCTTCAGAGGCGTAGGCCGCTCTCACTTCGGGAATACGCGCTGAGAACTCCTCCGCCAACCATATGTATTTCTTCGAAATATCAGTTTCGTCTTTGAAATGGGCGATCAGGCGCTCAATTTCCTCAGGCGCAGACAGCATTGCCAACCTGTATTGTTCCAGGAATTCTTCGCCCAGTGTGCTTTGAGCGGAGTCGTTGATGATGTGCCGGAACGCAGTGGCCAAGGATGCGTAGAAAAAGTCGCCATCCTGCTCCTGGATGAAGGACTCGAAAAGCCCAAACGTTTCGACTTCGCGGTAGCGCTAGATGCAGTGGCGGTCAATCAGGAAGCGAGGAGCGATTGCGAGCTTCGATTCCAGGTAGTAAGCGCGATTCATCGCCGGGCCGAACATAGGGCCATTTTCGACATGAACCAGTGGCCCGGCTGTGACGCCGCCACGCAGCAGAAGCTTGGCTCATCCACATCATTGTGCTGAGCTTTGTCAGCAAGTCCAGCACCATCTGGGACGCCATGACATTGTTCGCAGGCGCGGAAATCACGAGACCCACTGCCGAGCCCGACCCGAACCTTGAATTCATCAAGGGAGAACCATGCTTCGCCGCGATGCTGGCGGCTGGCGTAGGCTTTTACAGTGAAGCGGCTCAGCTTCCACCTATCTTCCAGCTTAAGCAATCAGCGCTCAACGACTTCGATTTCGACTCCGACGATGCCATCGAAGACGAGTTTGACTTCGATGACATGGATGAAGAGTACTTTGACTCCGCTGTCCAGGGCGATGATGAGGAGGACGAGCCGGGGACGGCCGCGCGGCCAGCTGGCACCCAAGACCTGTTTGCAGCCGACGACTCCGATCCGAACGTAGTCTGGTAGGCAGGCGAGTAGGGCGCAACTGGCGGTGGGCAGGCAGGCTCGCCCCGTCGACGATCCTGGGCCGCCTCCGGCGATTTTGGGTACACCGTAGCTACCGACTGCGCCTTGACCTCGACATCCCACTGCTGGATTTACTGGCGTTACCGGGCGCGAGCTGGTCTAGCTGCACGGCAGCCCCAACCGAGCAAACGTCGTGTGCTGGAGGGCTGCGCAGGAGTCGCGGGCTACCTGTCGTATTTGGAAGGAAATGGACAATCGTAATTGACGTCAATCATGTCCAAGTTCTTCAGCTCGAAATTGGCGTCGCTTGTCCCATTCGATGTACGTACTGTGGGCTGTCCGTACAGGAACACGAATGCGGTCGGTTTAGGCTCCTGAGAGATCTTTGAAAGCCTGGTTGCCATGAGGTTCTTGAGCCTGTAGCGGTCGACGAGCGCATCCGGGACGAAGCTTGAGGTTGTGAGGCTTTCGGTTCCCCGCATCAAGCATTTCTTGAACTTGATCCGGTACGCATCGTCTTTTCTGGTGCGGTCAATGTAGGCCCAGCCGTAGTAGATGACGGGGTGGTCGGGAAGGTCGTTCAGATCCTGCTCCCAAATGCATTTGAAAATGCTGTCGTACGCTACGTCGTGGCCCGCGATGTTGAGGCGGCGAAACTCCAGGGTGTTGTCAGATCGATAGCGAATGTACCGACTTACCACCGAACGGATGGAGTAGATGGGGCCAACGATCCCAGACTCACCCAGCTTGGTGGTGTATGGCCTGGTGCTCTTAGCGCGCTTTTTCGCTAAATGCACATCGTCAGAGGGATCCTGGGTGGGTTCGTCGTAGTACGAGTCGGGACGCACGAGCTTGAAGACGTCAACAATGGATTGATCGACAGTTCTGCGCTCCTGCCCGGCAGGGCCGTTCGGCTCAACCTCCAGATCGACCGCCTTCCCGTTGACGACCCCGCTCGTCTCACTATGGTCGCCGTAGACCTTGAAGTGCGGCACTACTCGCATGCTCTGCACGTCCTAGTCCAGATTCGCACAGGTCACCTGGGCTATGCAGCCCGCGCCCGGACAAACGAAGAGACGTTTGTTGGTGATGACTCCTGCCCAGTACAGGTCATAGGCTCGATCGGGGTCGACAAAATCTCCAGCCTCAAGGCTAAACGCCACATCCAATGCCATGTCTCTAGTACAACCTCCTGTAATCATCATGATGGCGTCCAGCGCCACAGCAAGGAAATCAACGGCTCGATATCCTGAGTACCGTCTAGCACGCCCTTGAGCCATCACTCTGACCGAATCCTCGCATATAATCCGGAGCATGGCGATCTGCGAGGATGGCAAAGTGAAATCGTCGAATTTTTCCCCATCCGCCTGTCGAGCGGCACCGTGAGCGCGAGCTGGCGCTGGCGCGGTGAACCGGATCAGTAATCGGAACCTGAAGTCAGGGATTCAGCAGCTCGATGGCTGGACTCAGGGGTGGCCATCCGGTTCAAGGGGCTAAATTTGATGCGGTGGCCTCAAAGCGGGCAGGGCATTCCAGGCATACTGAGGGATGCGTAAGTGACGGTGGATGTCAGATCATCTGGGGAGGCGTCTGCGCGACTCCATGCACCCATCTTGGAGTAAAGATGAGACCAGACTGATCGTCTATGCCCCTCGAGCCAGGCTGGAATCCACATGCCCGAGGACGGCCCCCAATCCTCACTGAGCCTGCGTGCCAGCGATGCCCAAAGCGGGGCTTCATTCCACGTTGATAGCAAAAGGCCTACCTGAGGTTGCCATCGAGAGCGTGGGCCATCTCGTGATGGCCGGATGAGAGAAGCCCTGCAACGGCTAGCATTCTGCCTATAGAGGCGTGCCAAATAATGCCTCACCCATGCACAGTGGAGCAGAGGTGAAAGCTGTTTTGAACCTCGTAGGCGCGCTAGACGAAATATCTGGGGTATGCTTCTGGAACCTTGATTTTTTGATCGGCGTCCTGGGCTAATGGAGCAGTGAGAGACAATGAGTTTTCAATCGCACATGGATTGCCCAGACACCCAACCGTTCCCAGCCCATTCCCAGCGTGACCTCGCGGCCTCAATGCCAGCCAGACATCCACGCGCATGTCCAACTCTCATGTCCCGTCATCGCGACGCTCAAGCCGCTCCTCTGATTTTCTGCGTGTTGCATCATGCAAAGCGGACTCACCACTTTTGACTTATCGAGAAGGAAGCATTCATGAGTAAGCCTTTCGAGGACCGCATTCATGCCATGAATCAGATGTATAAGCTGCCGATCAACAGCGCTCCGACGCTTCTCGCCGATCCTGCGGACAAGCTCAGGAAGTTCAAGGCCACGCTGATGGCTGAAGTCCATGAGATCGACGAAATCGTCGAGATGATCGAGAAAGGTGAAGCCGAGATCGATGTCAAGGTTGCTATTGCCGACCTGCTGGGCGATGTGATGGTTTACTGCCGGTCTGAGGCCCTGAAATACGGGTTGCCATTGGAGGACGTCCTGGACGTCATCATGGACAGCAACGAAAGCAAACTGGGAGCAGATGGAAAGCCGATCTACGACGAGAACGGGAAGTTCCTCAAAGGCCCGAATTACTGGAAGCCAGAGCCCAGGATCAAAACCTTGCTTCTTGGCGCTGGGGACAAAGCGGACGCTTGATTGGAGAGACAGGCTTGAAACCTATCAACCTCGGCAAGACGCGTACGCTCAAAGACATCGAAGCGGCGATTCGCAAGATCTGCGACAGCCAGGGTGAGAGGTTTCTCATTCAGGCAGACATGCTCAGTGCGCGGCATGGCGCCATGCATGATGCCGCACGCCTGCAACTGATCGTTACCCTGGCCCGGCAGCAGTTGCAGAGCGACTACCTGGACTTCAACCCGCAAGCCGATGCTCAAGCCTTGCTGCACAACCTCGCTAACTGTTCGCCAGGTATTGCAGCCTTGCGCCTTTCCAAGGGTATCCGGTTGGGCGAGCAGACATTCAATCGGCGAGAGGTCTTTCAGGAGTCAGTCGAACGAATGCAGGCCATGGACGCCGGCAGGTACGAAGACGTCGTCAACGGCCGAGTCGTCGATTTGATCTGTGT
Organism: Pseudomonas sp. NPDC096925; assembly: GCF_044762545.1. Lineage (NCBI taxonomy): Bacteria > Pseudomonadati > Pseudomonadota > Gammaproteobacteria > Pseudomonadales > Pseudomonadaceae > Pseudomonas > Pseudomonas sp. NPDC096925. The sequence goes on from NZ_JBIWEM010000003.1 coordinate 233,975, forward strand.
TGCAGGATCGAAGGTTCAGCACCTGCGACCGCTGTTTAGCGCGGAGGGCAAGGTGAAGCCTGCGTCCGAAATGACCACTGAGATGCGCAGACTGATTGATTTCGTCAACAAGCAGAGCGGGCGTACCAGTGTTCCGGACTCTCTCCTCGAAAGCTTGGGCCTGCTCTGTTCTGAGCTTGTATCCAACACCCAGGAACACGCGACTTCAGACCATTTGGGCCACCCGTATTTCGCCCACGTAGAAGGCGTCATGGTCGGCTGGAAGCGACTTGAGGACGAGATTTTCGCTGAAGACTTTGACGGTAGTGAGGACTTGCGCCGTTACTGGCAGCGAGAGTCGTCCACCACCGACAACAACAAGACCAGCCTGCGCGCATTGCACATCAGCTTCTTCGACTCAGGCCCCGGATTCGCCTCCAGGCTTAGCGGCAGGAGGGTGCAAGAGATGTCGCTCCAGGAAGAGCGAGACTACCTACTCAAATGCCTGCAGCCACGCCAGTCTAGCAAGACTCTGGACGCTGCGGGCATCGGCCTGCCGGCCATCCTGAACGAGCTTCGCAAGGTGGGCGGATTGATCCGTATCCGTTCCGGTCGGCTGTGCATCTACAACCAGTTCGAAGAGAACGACCAGCACCGTCATCCTGACGATTTCAGGGATTGGGACACCACCGATTTGGCGCCCGTTGCAGGGGCTGTTGTCACCATCATGATTCCATTGAGGGGCATGTAATGGAGCGTTTCTATCAATGGATGTCCGCTGTCAGCGACCCCAGTGGCAGTCATGAAGCGTTGGTCGTCTGCTACAACGATTCCGAGCTCTCGGTTCAGCATGTCTTCACTGATATCGAGGTCGCTCTCAAGGCCCAACGGCATCTACCTGACTGCGTCTACATCCTGGGAACGTCTGATCAGCTATCCGTGTTCAGGAGCGGTTGGGCAGACGACCAAGACCGCCTGGCCAACCTCCTAAAGCGTGGCGAGAAAAACGCGCGTGTATGTGTCCATGAATACGTGTTCCTGGAGTGGAATGGCGCAAGCTTCAGCCCCCATGTGCTGGGCGGCAAAGAGCTTGTCTACCGTCATGATCCTAGCGCTCTCTTGAAGAATGGTTTGAGAACGCTGATCGAAAAGAACAACGTGATTCATGCAGCGCCATCCGCGCACTCCTTCAAGCACCCCTCCGGCACACTAAACAACGTGTTCATCCAAACCAGGGAACTGGCGAGCGATGAGGCCGAGGTGTGTGTGGTCGGGTATGCAATTGCACTCGAGTACGGTGCCAGGCTGCGCCAGGCTGGCAAGGTGTACATCGACACCATGGGCATCTATGCATTCGTGAAAAATGCGCTCGCTCGCCTAGACAGCAAAGCCGAAGTCATGAGCTTCCACTCCTACGAACGGCTCAAGACCATCTACCCGCCGGAAGGTGAGTATTTCTGCGTGGTATCAGCCTCCACATCTGGCGGTATGGCCAAGCAGATGGGGGAGCAGCGGTTCGCAGAGGAGTGCGTAGCCACACTGATCGATCGCACAGCGGATGGCCGATACGGAGGTGTGCTGGTCGCCCTGGACGACGTTGACTACCCACTGCCAGTCAAGGCGGAGGAAGGCTGCACGCTGATCGAGATCATAGGAGAGAACTTCTCGGCGAAATCCAAGCCACCCAAGTCGATCACGATATCCTTGAAGCACGACCCGAAGCGGCTGGCCAAATTCCACAAGTACTTCGGTATGGGAGGAATTGATGGATTCAACAAGTCGAGCAAGCCTCGCAAGCTGTTGACGCTCAATCCTGATGAGCTGCTGGCGGACGCAGCCTTCAGAAAATGGCTGGCCGCTGAAATTGACTGGTCGGTCTCCATGGCGACAAACCTGATCGTCTACGCCGACGATGACGGGTCGAAGAAACTCGGCGAGGTGGCCCATGAGATGCTCAGCGAGAAATGGGACGCAACCAAGTCAATCCGATGCGTGCCTTACAGCGAGCTCGATCAAGTCGATTTCGAAACCGTCTCCGGGGTGCTGGTCGCGACAGTGGTTGCGCGCGATGGCGGTATCCTGAGAGAGATCAGTCGTGATCTGCGGGCCTACATGGAAGCGACCGTGCCCCGCAGGTTCCTTGCACCGATCGGGATTCCACAGAGCGCGAGAGCCTGGACACTGCTCAAAACCTTCCTGATGAAGAACCCCACGCCCCGGGAATATGGCTTCTCTAACTGGCTGTGCCTGCCCATCGGAGATGACGGGAAAGAGAACGCCTGGAGTCGGTTGACCAAGGCTGTCTCTGCCGGGCAGGTCGATGACGTCGGTTTCACACCTGCAGTCGCGGACGAGGTTCGTCATCAGGCTCTTGATGAGGCCACCGAGCTGATTGAGGAGCACAGGCACAGCTTCCTGCCAAAACATAATGGCAACGCGCTCGCCCTATCCGATGGTTTTTTGTTCTTCGACCCCTCAAGTAATGTAGGCAAGGACTGCCAAAACGTACCGCAAAGCACGGTGTTCTTTACGATTGCTGCCGTCCTGCAGTTCGCTCGGGAGCACGAAAATCATGAGCTGCGCCTGCAACCGACGGGGTATGAATCCGTGGTGTTATCACCGGAGTGCTTCCTCCGGTTTAACGACAACGTCCTACAGGCGTCATTCCTCCGGGCGTGTCTCCCTTCAGAGCTTGATTACTCAGCAAGCCCGGAGCTGAGCAAGCTGATGAAGGAGTTCATCGCCAAGGTTTTCGCCCGCTGGGAGCGGACATACGGCGATGCCGCCTTGGAGTTTGCCGCTGCACTTGCTACCGGTACGCTGAAGCTCACGCAGGAAGACGCCCGGGCACTGCTCGAGGAGGCTATCGAAAACCGTAAGAACAAGGCCTCCAGCCTGCTGGGATTGCTCCTGCTCACCCAACGGGCGCTGTTCCCTGCCTCTTAAGGATAGAGCAGAGGCTGTAAACCAATTTTTTATACTGTTAACCGTAGTGGTTTACAGTGCAGAAAGTTGGTTTACAGCTATCTGTGTGAAGCGACAGTGACTGCAAGACGCCTTTGAAAACCAAGGTTCACCTTAGTTTTTGCAGATTTTTGGGCGATTGGGGTGAGAATCTAAGCTCTAGCTTAGTTTTTGCCCTAGCTGCGTAAACGGCTAGCGCTTGTCCGGAAAAGGGCAAGGGCAGGGTGCCTGGTGCGGGCGTGGCCGGCCGAACACTGTATATATTTACAGATTTATGTGTGCCCCCGAGAATCTGCCATCTGGATGACCTGATTAACAATGTCGAGCATGGCGGGTGGTCGCGAATGGAAAATGGCTACAGGCCCCGTGCCCCGGGCTTTTGAGGCTCATCAGGAATCCAGCACCGGGGCCAACATTGCACTTGGGGCCTAAGAGGTGCCGTATTTTCCAAAACTGTATAGATATACAGTTTTTAATTCCCGGCTGGGCCAAGCAATGCACTGCACAGATCGAACCGCGAAGCAGCGCATGACTGGCGGTGGCTCCAGGATGGCCAGGTGGGCTTATCATCGGCGCTGTTCCTGATCCTGAAGACTCAACAATCAGATGAGCAGAGCCGCGTTGCACCTCGATTCTATTGTGCGAACTGGAGGGGAGTTCGAGGCGGTTGGCCTACGAATCTCACGATTTCAAACTGTGCGTGATCAGGTTCGCCCGTCGGGAGATTAGCCAGCCACGCTTGAACACGGTCTTCCCAGCCGGCTTCGTAGAAGCGCGTGTCGGGCCAGAAGTTGTGGGCTCTGTCAGCAATCAGTTGCTTGGCAAGCTCTCGCTCGCGCGTACCGATCAAGCACCAAGCCACGAAGAATCTCTCATCCCAGTTAGCAGAGCATAGTAGATGTATTGGGGCGTCAGTTCCGATGCCCAGTTGATCAACTTCGCGGTCGAAACAAAACGTTCCGTTCAGTTGATCCAGCAAGGATCCTTCCGACATGATGTCGACGGCCTCGAAAAACCAACCAATTGCTTGAAATTGGCTAAGCCTTACAAGTTTCTTCTGGGCGACAGATAATGGGCGGGTGCCGAACCATTTTTGGGTTCGAGCGCGGGTGCATGAGGTGGTTTTTGTGCCGGGCATTTAAATGCCTCCATTACTGTTATTATATGCATACTGACATATTACGTATGGAGCAGCCGTACGCGCAACTTGAAGATTAAGATGCACTCAAAAGTACTGCATTACGAGTCTATCCACCAATGCGACACCAAGTAGCCCAGCTTACCCCTGAGCAACATGGCACTGATGCATTCTATTGTTGAAGGGTAGTTAGCACAGTCGCAACTGACTGTGTACGGCTGATTGAGATCCAATGCCGCCTGGTGAGATAAGTGCTATGGACGCGATGGGGCTGTTAACCCCTGTCGCGCATGCCCACGCCACGCACAGAGAGGCTACGTTCTTGATCGTGCGAGTGGTAATAGACGTTCTGAGTGGTGCTGAGACTGCTATGGCGCAAGTCCATCTGCAGATCCTTTGGACTCCGCAGCGGCGCGTCAAAAGTTGCAGAAGTATGCCGCAGCCAGTGCGCAGACGCTGCACGCAGGCTATTCATCTCGTGCTCTTCGCGCTCCTCCTCGCGCATTCGCGCGACCGCGTTATCGAACACTGATTGGAGGAGGGCGCGTACTTGTCGCCCCGACAGCCCTGAGCGACCTCGAAGAGTCATAAGCAGAGGCGTCTGCTCGTTCCATTCAGGCAACGGCGAAAGGCCAACAAACCGGCGGTAGCGTTTCAGGTACTTGGAGACATATTCATCCCTGACTGCGACCTTACCGGCCTTGTTGCCTTTCCCGATTACGTGGTACCACCAGTTTCCCTCTGGATCCTGGCGAAAATCACCCATGACCGGATGCCAGTTCGGTCGGCCAACGATGTCAGAGACCCGGAGATACATGGCAAACAGTGTGGCGACGATGAATAGAGTGCGCTCGTGTCGCTCAGGCTCATCCTGGGCCATCCGTTCTGCAGTCTCCAGCACATAGTCCCACTGCAAGGGCGTCAGGGCGCGATTCGAGCCTTCCTCTTGTGGCGTTCCACGGTTGAGGGTGCGCTTCTTTATCATCCGGAAAGGGTTCGCCGCAGCTGTCCCGTCTTCGATCATGTACTCAAAGAACCGGCTGCAGATCGTATAGATCTGGCTGAGGGTGCTCGGAGATGGCCTGTAACGCGTGACGTTCAGGGCCAGGCCAGGCTCTGCATCCCCGGAGGTGGCATCTGGCGCCGACTTCAGGTCATTCGATGAGTCCTTGGACTGCTTCAGGCTGAATGGCCTCCATTTCTCGTTGGGCATGACAGGGTCACCCCAAGCGGATTCGGTCTGATCGCTGGTCACGAAACGGCCGCGTACGACCGGGCCAATCCAGTCTGCAGGAGGATTCCGGCAGAACTCCAGGTAGTCTTCGGCATCCTGGCGTTTGAGCTGATCCAAAGGCTTCTGCTTGATGATAAGCGCCCATAGCAGCAGCCGCTCAACATGAGTTCTATAGGAAGTGAATGTCAGGCTGTTATCCGAGAAGGCCCTCAGAAAGTCACGGGCTGTAAGGTAGCCCTTGATGGCGTCTACTGAAGCTGGAAATTTCTCGATGTAATCACGGACGCATGCCATACAAGGTGTACGCAAGCTAAAGTCCAAATCAGTGAAGATTTCATAGGACTCGAATAGAGGCATTGGCTGCGTAGACATTGTGGCGCGTTACCGTGTGGTTTTGCTGTAGTAAGAAACTTCCAGTAATGGAAGTAATTGGAAGTTAGGGCAGGGTGGCTGCATCTGCTTCTGCATTTCTCATCCCCCCTGACCTAAACTGATTGACATTGATCGATGTTAGCCCTTGACGGTCTCCGCTGCAACTTTCCCTGCTCAGCGGCCTGAGTTCCAGTTATCGCTTGACAAATGATTTGAGCATGACTATTTGGGCGCATGGTTTTTCCACAAATTTTTCTGCAGGTGTGGTTTTCGTTTTCTGATTTTTTTGGCTTCTTGGGATTTTCGCCTTCTAGTTATTTTAGCTGTTAATTGTAAAACCTTGATCATCGGCCCACTGCGCTGTGGGGTTTTGCCCTATATAAGCATTTAAGTAAATATTGTCTGCTGTCAGATTTGGGCCGATGCCTCAGGCCTGGTGGGGGCTTCGGGTTTGCCCGGAGTTTCTGGGTGATACTGAGTGTTAGTGCTAGGTGGATGCGTTAAGGCCGCGAGGAAACGCCGGTTCGAGGCAGCCGTTCGGTGCTAATTTTTGGGTAACCCATCTAGTGGCTGAAGGCCTCAGTCGAGAACAACGGGCCAAACAATGAGTGGAAAATCACGAATGGTTTTTCCATTTAAAGATTTAAACGGAAAAACCATTTGGAATGTCCACTAATTTCTTTGAATTCTGAGGAATGCACGGATTTCAGGGGGTTCAGGGGATTTTGGGGCAAATGGGTGTATGGATTTTCCACTCATTGTTTTAAAGGATGGCCGCAGAATTTCAGGAAACGGCGATCGGGCTGTAGAGCGTCATTGTGGCGACTCGCGTACAGTTGAGCGTGTTGGCGGTGACCAGGAGCGCCGGCGGGCATCCGTGTGCGCATTTAGGTGGATATGGTGCAGGCCACGTATCACGGGAGGTTGAGGCGATTTAGCAGATTCAGATGACCTGGGCTTAGGGCGCTCAGCTTGGTTCAGACCAGGGCCGCTGAGTGCTGGTTAGAAGATGTTGAGCGGGTCGGTGTTCACGTGGAATGTCCACTCATTACGTCTCAGGAATTGGTAGGTCGGAATGTCCACTAAAATCTTCAAATGACGCTGGAGCCCTTGTCCTGCAAGGGGTTCAGGTCTTTCGGGGTTTCACCGCGTCAAAAATGATTCCACTAATTTCTCCTTGGCCGAGAGAGCTATTCCATTTGGAGCGCTTTTTGGAAAACCCATACAAATCAGTGCCTTGCGATTTTCAGCACAAAGAATTTTTCCACTTATTTCGTTAAAAATCCGGCCGAATCGGGGCGCCTGGTGTGCTTAAGGCTCCGGAACACAAGGGCTTGAGGGTGTTGGAGGGGGACTTTCCACTCAAAACGCGATTGGCGCATAAGCAGCAGGTTTGTCGATTCAGCGAGTTACGTGGCTCATGAACATTCGCAACATGACCTGTCGTTTAACATAATACTCATTATGCGCATCTTCGTATGAAGCTACCGGGGCCGAGGGTGGGCAGATTTGAAGCCAGGTCCCTGGCCTCGATCACTGTGCTACAGCTCTTGCTTGGACCTCTGCGATGTAACGCAGCACAAACGGGTCTTGCGAGCCTCGCTCCCTGTAGCAGCCAACCACACTGGTCAACGCCCACCGCAACAATCTCATCAGCACTGGATCGGAAAATTTCCAGCTGCTCGGCTCGTACTGATACCGGCTATTGATGAACACCTCCCGATACCGTTCGAATAAACCTTCCTGGCTGTCCAGGGTTTGGCGAATGGTTGCGGGCATGGCATGAAACAACGTCAACAAGTCGTGAGCGTCATGCTTTTGTTTTGGTGGAATCTTACCGATTGACTGCAGGTGCTGATGAGCCGCTTTGAGCGCTTCGACTTCGAGCTTGTAGGTTTCGCTGGACGTCCCTTGGTGCTGATCTGGCACCGAAATAAAAGCATTTCAGCAGGATTTCCATACCGATCGCTGCATTGACCATGGAAACATGTGGGAGGTTTTGGGCGTCTAGAAGCTCAGCAGCCTTGAGTTAGCTATGGGCGCTTTCAAGCATCCAGCCTGGACAGTGAGTCATTGTATGGTACTCCTTGATGGTGACTGCCGCCGAAGGTAGCTCATTCTTGAACGCTAGCGTGCAAACGTGGGCGTTAGCGATCACGCATGAGCTACCCCTGGTTCAACAGATGAGCTACCCTGCCCTTATAATATGACTCCAATGAATAACTACACTAAATATTCATTTTGTTTAGTTATATAAATTGCTTGTCCTATCTACCCTCCTGACACTCTCAATGCCATTGCAGAATCGGCCACCCCGTCGCGTCAGCATGCGCCCGCAACACGGGATCAGGATTGACTGTATGCGGCTTGGCGACCAGCGAAAGCAACGGCAGGTCATTGCGCGAATCCGAGTAGAAGTAGGCACCGTCCAACCCCTCGCCCTGCTCTTGCAGCCAGCTGTGAAGCCGCGTCACCTTGCCATCCCGGTAGGTCAATATCCCGCTGGTATTGCCGGTATAGGCGCCCTGCTGGTGTTCAAGGTCAATCGCCAGCACTTCTTCTACGCCAAGTTGTTTGGCGATACGGCTCACCAGGAAGTGCGCAGACGCTGAAATGATCAGCAGGCGGTCCCCCTCTTCGCGATGTCGCGCCAGGCAGGCAACAGCGTCTTTATGGATGCGCGGGGTGATGACATCTTCCACGAAGGGAGCCACCGCCTCGGCCACCTCCTCTATCGTACGGCCCACCAGGGGTGAGAGGCTGAAGGTCATGTACGCCTCCATGGCCAACTTGCCTTGCGCATAGAGCGCCATGAGTTCGCGGTCGCGCTCGATGAAGCTCGGCCCATCGACCCAACCGAGCGCGGCCATATGGCTGCTCCACAGGCTGGCACAGTCGCCATCGATAAGGGTGTCGTCCAGATCAAACAGTGCGAGGGCCATTGGCCACCTCCAAGGTACGGAATCAAGGGGCGACGGCCTTTTCAGCCATCGCCGGGTGAAATGACAATGGGATCAGCGAGTGGTTTGCGCGGATGTCGCGACACTGCCAGACGTCGTCTTGAATTCACTGACAGTCGCCTGACTTGCTGGGCGGCTGTTCCAGAACGGCACCAGCAGCAAACTGGCGAGCAACGCAGCGCCGGTGAAGACGAAGAACACAGTGAGGGTGTCGAAGTAGCCAGGCAGCAGCCCACCGAGGATCGCACCCACCGAGCCGCACCCGTTGACGAAGCCTGTGGCGGTGCCCGCGGACTCGCTGGTGCCGAAATCAATGGCGGCGGCGCCGCTGATCATCGAGTCTGGGCCATACAGCGTGACACCCATCATGAACAGCAAGCCGACCACCAGGTAGATGTTGCCGCTTTGCATTGTCGGCACGAACAGTATCAGCCACAGGGTCAGCGCCAGCAGGCTGATCACGCAGGCCGGCATGCGCCGAGCGCCGAACAGTCTGTCGGAGACGATGCCGATCAGAATCGGGCCGACCAGGCCCGCGACTTCGAACGCGGACGGCACAATGGCCGAAGCCACTTTGCCGATACTCGGCATGCGCTCGTAGACGATCACCGGCCCCCACATCAGGATTGCATAGCGAGCAGGCTTGAGCAGGAAATACGCTATTCCCAGCACCAGGACCGTACGATTGGCGAGCACCTTGCGCAGCGCCGTCCAGTAGTTCTCCCGTGGAACGTCGGTGCGCCCGGCCGACTGCGCCTCGTCTTCGACGGCGGGCAACCCTACATCCTGCGGGCGGTTGCGTTGCAGCAGGAAGAACAGCACGGCAACCACGAGCACGACGCCCGCCGAGGAGATGAACGCCATGCGCCAATCATGGGAGATCTGGTACGCCCACCACCCGGCGAACGGCGTTGCGACCAGGCCGCCGAACGCGTAGCAGGTGCTCCAATAGCCCAGCACGCGGCCGCGTTCACGGGTAGCGAAGAAGCATCCGATGTTCTTGCACAGCCCGGACCAGCCCGTGGATTGCGCCAACCCCTGAATCACCATGCAGCTGGCGAAGATCGGTAACGTCGCGAAGGTGCCCATGGCCAGCGCGGCCAGGGCCGATACCACCAGCCCGCCAAGCACGACGACGCGGGTACCGTAACGGTCAGCGAAGACACCCCATGCGAACTGGCCTACGGCATAGGCGGCCAGATACAGCGCGTCGAGGTTGGCCATGGCCGCTTTGTCGAGCATAAAGCTGGGGTCTTCGGCGATGCCCAGCTTGGCAACCGAAAAGGCCTTGCGGGTGAAATAGAACGCGGCATAGGCCAGCCACGTGATGATGAATATCTGAACGCGCCAGTGTCGAAGGGATTTCCAGTCATGGCGGGCGTTCTCAGGACTCTTGTACATGTTGTTGTCCTCTGTTGATTACCGCGACGTAGGCCTGGCACCCCTGCTCTGCTCGATCAAGGCGCCTGCCGGTAGGTATCCGGAACTTGCGAACCTGATCTTATATCCTGGTCTAGACCAAGACTTGACCCTGCACGGGCGTGTTCAACGTGCAAAGTCAATTTTCAGTTCAGCAGTCTTCGCTACGCCACTGCCGCGGGCTTACGCCAAACCAGCGGCGAAAAGCCCGGGAGAACGCACTGGTCTCGGAGTATCCGAGCAAACCCGCCAGGTCAGACACCGGCCGTTTGGGCTGTCGCAGGTAGTGCACCGCCAGATCCCGGCGGACCCTTTCGACCAACTGGCTGAAGCTCAAGCCTGCCTCGCGCAGGTGGCGCTGCAGCCCGGCCGGACTGAGCTCCAGTGCCTGCGCGATCCTCTCCAGGCAAGGCTCTCCACAGCTCAGGGCAAGGCGCACCTGAGTGTCCGCCTCATCCAGCAGGTTGCGCCGCTGATCGTGCGCGCCCAGGCGCTGGAGCACGTCCTGGACCAGAAACAGCAAATTGGCATCGCGCTCTGGCATCAGCTGATCTTTCAGGTCAGCCTTGGGGACGAGCATCGAGTTGCAACCGCGACCAAAATAGACAGGCGCGCCGAACGCCTGCTGATGCACTTGCCAGTCCTGTGGGCGAGCGTGCTCGAAGCTGACCGCGAACGGCGCCCAGTCCTTGCCCAGCACGTGGCGTATCAGGTTAAGCGCCATGCCCATGGTCAGTTCGGCATCCTGTCGACGCACCAGAATGGCGCTGTGCCGCACCTGGTAATCGAAGCGATAACACTCGCCGCAGTCGACCAGCCGTACCAAGGTATCGTGCTGGTGGTAAGGAAACGCCGCCGCGAAATTGCGCAGGGCGTCCTCCAGCACATTGGACAACAACCCGACATAGCCCAGCAGCCCGAGGGCTTGGGGCTGAAACTGCAGACCGTAGTGCAAACCGAAGTTATCGCAGTGCGACTGGCGGGCCGCCTCTTCCAGCACCTGGCAGTAATTGGTGAGCGGCAGGCTCAGCGTGGGTTGGCGCAGGCTTTCGGGATTGACCCCGGCCCGTCCGAGTATCAGGTCAATATCGCCTCCGACGCCTGTGACGAACCCCTCCAGCCCACTGGCAGCAGCCGACAGGACGCCGAGGTTGCCCGCAACTGGCGGGACGGTGCAGCAGAGCAGTGGGGAATGCATGGTCTAGTCCAGTTGAGGTTCGGTGCCTGAGTAATGCAAACACCATGCCCTGCCTTCACCCCTCAAAAAAGGCACTTTGCAGCCAGAGCTGCGGCAACGGAACTGGGGAAATGGGTAACATCGCGTAACAATCAGCCACGCGACTGCAAAGAACGCCAGAATACCTGCGACGGGCAGGCATGGCCGGTCTTTGGACAGCAGCCTGCCTGCGGATCCCTTGCCCCTGGATCCGCATAATCAACTGGGCTTGCTTTGAACACTTGCGTGCTACTGGTCTAGACCTGTTGGCGAGCTTTCATGCTTGTATGGCTGCCATATGAATGCCCGCCTCTGAACCCAATCCTCAAACAAGGCCGCCAAAACGCTTGTAGAAGCCTTCATTCACATCAGGTAAAGGCCCATCAGCCGTCTCCAGCGCGGTATTCAGCCATTCTTCTGCCTTGGCAAACACCAGGCGATAGAGGTTACGGCACAACTGTCGCGCAGCCCTTCCCTCCCAATCCCCTGGCAGCAGCTCGTCTGGCAGCTGCGGATCGCGCAGCAGCAGCCGGCGGTATTCGTGAATCAGCAGCGTGCGTGCCAGGAAGCAATCCTGGGCATCGAGCTGTTGCTGCTCTTTCAAGCCTTGCCATAGCGGCCTGAACAGCTGGATGAACTCGCTGTACTGCTGCCCCAGTTCGTCGATACGCCAGCTTTCCCGCACCTGGGCGCGCATGGCCTTGGAGGCGAGCACCTCCTGGGTGTGGGTTTCAAAGACGATGCTGTCGTCGCTGGCCTCCAGGTCACGCAAGGTGGCGGCCAGGTCGGCGCGGTCTGCCCGTGGGCAGCCCAGCAGGTTCGGCGCCATGGCCCCAAACCCCTGCCACTCCAGCTCCTCACGCAAAGCCTTGCGCTTGCCGGCCTCCAGTTGCGAGAGCAACACCAGCGTCCAGGCACCGTCCCAGGCAGGCTGGCTGGGGCTGTAGACCCGTTTGAAGGCTTTCTCGAACCGCCGGCGGCCCGTACCGGTCAGGCTGTAGTAGCTGCGCCGGCCAACCTTTTCGGCGGTGAGCCAGCCTTCCTTGGTAAGGCGGAAGATCGACGTGCGAATCAGGCGCTCGTTGATGCCGATCGGCTCCAGCAGGTTGATCAGGCTACCCAGCCAGACGGTTCCGCCGTGGGGCTCGATGGCATCGCCGTACAGGGTGATGATCAGCGAACTGGCGCGGATCGGCGTCTGTTCCTGGAAGCGGGTGATCAGGTGATTCAGTGGGGCGAGATTGCTCATGGGCGAACTGTGCGCGGATAAAGCACCGACTATACCTGCGCGGCGGGCCGCCTGGCCATTGCGTGAGGTAGCCAGGCTCATGCCGATGCCTGGCCTTTGGGCCTGACGCCAGTGTCTTCCATGCGTGGGCGCTCGGGCTCGACCTCGGCCAATGGCGGGCATTCGACCATGCTGTTCATGCAGCGTTGCGCCAGGTGCTGGTACTCCGCCGTGCCGCGCTGCTTCCAGGCCAGTTCCTGTTCGGTCAGCGGGCGCTTGACCTGGGCTGGCGAACCCATCACCAGGCTTTGCGCTGCACATTCGAAGCCCGCCTTGACGAATGCCGTGGCTGCGACGATGCAGCGTGGTGCCACATGGGCGCCATCCATCACCACCGCGTTCATGCCGATCAAGGCGTCTTCGCCCACCCGGCAGCCGTGCAGCACGGCACCATGCCCGACATGCCCGTTGCGTTCGACCACCGTGTCGCCACCCGGGAAGCCATGCATCACGCAGGTGTCCTGCAGGTTGGCGCCCTCCTCCAGCACGATACGGCCGAAATCCCCCCGCAGCGATGCCAGTGGGCCGACGTAGCAACGAGGGCCGACGATGACATCACCGATCAGCACGGCACTGGGGTGCACGTAGGCTGTCGGGTGAACCACCGGCGTCAGGCCGTCCAGTCGATAGCAAGGCATGGCAAAGCTCCTGAAATGATTTGAGATACACATCGATCTTGTATCACAAAGTAATTGAGCGTCAATTGCCAGGCTTGTGTATCGCTTTTGCTGGCGTGATTGCACTCGCGCAAATTCACCGAAATTCGCTGAAAAGCAGATGAATAAGCGATTCATCTGAAGTAAAAGCCAATCTGCCTAAACCGCAATCAACTCAAAAAGGGATACATGAAACAATTTTCAATGTTGCATTGATGTATCGCGTGATGCATATACTGGTTCCACCTGGACGTGATCCCGCATCACGCCCCTGCAAACAATTCCAAGAAATGCCGGCCCCACGATGTGCCGTGCGTGCAGCCAGAGGAACCCGACATGCCGCAATATCTCGATGTGCAGGCGTCTGAATACGGCGTCCAGCTCATTACCCTGCAACGGCCCGAGGCACTCAACGCCCTGTGCACCGAGTTACTGGCAGAGCTGGCCGCTGCACTGGAAGCGGCCGGGCAAGACGAGCAGACCCGCGCGGTGGTCATCACCGGCAGCCGCAAGGCATTCGCCGCAGGCGCCGATATCCGCGAGATGGCCGAGCGCGACCTGGTCGGAATCCTCAACGACCCCCGTGTGGCCCACTGGCAAAGCATCGCCGCTTTCGCCAAGCCGCTGATCGCCGCCGTCAATGGCTACGCCTTGGGTGGCGGCTGCGAACTGGTGATGTGCGCCGACATCGTCATCGCCGGCAGCGACGCTCGTTTCGGCCAGCCGGAAATCAACCTCGGCATTATCCCCGGCGCCGGTGGCACCCAGCGCCTGCTGCGGGCCGTAGGCAAGCCGTTGGCCATGCAAATGGTGCTGACCGGCGAGGCCATCAGCGCCCGGCATGCCTTGCAGGCCGGCCTGGTCAGCGAAATCACCCAGCCGGAACTCACCGTAGAGCGCGCCCTGCACATCGCCCGCAGCATTGCCGCCAAGGCCCCGCTGGCGGTGCGCCTGGCCAAGGAAGCGCTGCTCAAGGCCGGCGATACCGACCTGGCCAGCGGGCTGCGCTTCGAACGCCATGCCTTCACCTTGCTGGCCGGCACTACCGACCGCGACGAGGGCATTCGTGCCTTCCAGGAAAAACGCCAGGCCCGCTTCCAAGGCCGCTGATCATCTTTCCCTCGACTGACGGAGCGAGTCTGTCATGACTTTCCAGCACATCCTGTTTTCCATCGAGGACGGCGTCGCCCTCCTTTCGTTGAATCGCCCCGAACAGCTGAACAGCTTCAATACCGCCATGCACCTGGAAGTGCGCGAAGCGCTCAAACAAGTGCGCCAGAGCAGCGAAGCGCGGGTGTTGTTGCTGACTGCCGAAGGCCGAGGTTTCTGCGCCGGCCAGGACCTGTCCGATCGCAACGTCGCGCCAGGCGCCGAGATGCCGGACCTGGGCGAATCGATCGACACGTTCTACAACCCGCTGGTGCGCACCCTGCGCGACCTGCCGCTGCCGGTGATCTGCGCGGTCAACGGCGTGGCTGCCGGCGCCGGTGCCAACATCCCGCTGGCCTGCGACCTGGTGCTGGCCGCCCGCTCGGCCAGCTTCATCCAGGCCTTCTGCAAGATCGGCCTGGTGCCCGACTCTGGCGGTACCTGGCTGCTGCCGCGCCTGGTAGGCATGGCGCGGGCCAAGGCCCTGGCCATGCTGGGCGAGCGCCTGGGCGCCGAACAGGCCCAGCAATGGGGGCTGATCCACCGCGTGGTGGACGATGCCGCACTGCGCGACGAGGCCCTCACCCTCGCCCGCCAGCTCGCCACCCAGCCCACTTACGGCCTGGCCCTGATCAAGCGCAGCCTCAACGCCAGTTTCGACAACGGTTTCGATGAGCAACTGGAGCTGGAGCGCGACCTGCAGCGCCTGGCCGGGCGCAGCGAGGACTACCGCGAAGGCGTGAGTGCCTTCATGAACAAGCGCACACCGGCATTCAAGGGGCGTTGATCATGAGCGCACTCGCAAGCAATGCGCAGGTGGCGGTGATCGGTGCGGGCGCCATGGGCGCAGGCATCGCCCAGGTCGCGGCCCAGGCTGGCCACCCGGTAAAGCTCTACGACAACCGCCCGGGCGCTGCAGCCCAGGCGGTGGCCGGTATTGACCGGCAACTTGCTCGCCTGGTGGAAAAAGGCAAGTTGCAGGCCACCGAACGGGACGCAATCAGCGCCCGGCTGTGCCCGGTGGACGCCCTGGATGCCTTGGCCGATGCCCGCCTGGTGGTCGAGGCCATCGTCGAGAACCTGCAGGTCAAGCAGGCGCTGTTCAGCCAGCTGGAAGCCTTGTGCTGCGCTGACTGCATCCTCGCCAGCAACACCTCGTCGTTGTCCATCACCAGCCTGGCTGCCGGGCTGCAACGCCCGCAGCAGGTGGTCGGCATGCACTTCTTCAACCCGGCACCGCTGATGGCCCTGGTCGAAGTGGTCTCAGGCCTGGCCACCGCCCCGGCCATTGCCGCGTGCATTCACGCCACCGCCCAGGCCTGGGGCAAGCAGCCGGTGCACGCGCGCTCCACGCCGGGCTTCATCGTCAACCGCGTGGCCCGGCCATTCTATGCTGAAAGCCTGCGCCTGCTGCAGGAAGGCGCAGCCGATTGCGCCAGCCTCGATGCGCTGCTGCGTGATGCCGGTGGTTTCCGCATGGGCGCGTTCGAGCTCACCGACCTGATCGGCCACGACGTCAATTACGCCGTCACCTGCTCGGTCTTCGATGCTTTCTATGGTGACTTCCGCTTCCAGCCTTCGCTGGTGCAAAAAGAGCTGGTGGACGCGGGCCGTCTCGGGCGCAAGACCGGCCAAGGTTTCTATAGCTATGCCGAAGGCGCCGAACGCCCGCAACCAGCCGAACTGCATGGCGCCGCCATCGTGGATGCCTGCGTCGTCGAAGGCGACCTGGGGGTGATGCAGCCGCTGGTCCAGCGCCTGCGCCAAAGCGGCGTCGCCGTCACCCAGCGCGCCGGCAGCGGCCTGATCCAGGTGGGCGATGCCACCCTGGCCCTGTCCGATGGCCGCCTGGCCAGCCAGCGCGCCCGGGAAGATGGCCTGCGCAACCTGGTGCTGCTCGACCTGGCCCTGGACTACGGCACCGCCACCCGCCTCGCCATCAGCTGGTCGGCCGACACCAGCGACAATGCCCGCGACCAGGCGGTGGCCTTGCTGCGGCGTGCCGGCCTGAAGGTAACCGCAGTCGCCGACCTGCCCGGCCTGGTGGTGCTGCGTACCGTGGCGATGCTCGCCAACGAGGCCGCCGATGCGGTGCTGCACGGCGTCGCCAGCGCCGCCGACATCGACCTGGCCATGCGCGCCGGCGTCAATTACCCCCGCGGCCCGCTGGCCTGGGCCGCGAACATCGGCATCCCCCACACCCTGCGCGTGCTCGACAACCTGCAGCGCAGCTACGGCGAGAGCCGCTACCGCCCTTCCCTGCTGTTACGCCGCTGCGAAGCCAAAGGAGGCACCCTGCATGACTGAAGTCGAACTGGCACAAGCCTGTGCCGAGGCCATGTACGCCCGCGACCAGGCCACCCAGGGCCTGGGCATCCGCCTGCTGGAAGCCGGCCCGGGCCAGGCATGCCTGCGCATGCCGGTACGCGCCGACATGATCCAGGGCCATGGCACCTGCCATGGCGGCTTCCTGTTCGCCCTGGCCGACTCGGCGTTTGCCTTTGCCTGCAACAGTTACGACCAGGCCACCGTCGCCCTGGGCTGCAGCATCGACTACCTGGCCCCGGCGCTGCGCGATGACGTGCTTACCGCCCGCGCCAGCGAGGTCAGCCGCAAGGGCCGCACCGGCCTGTACGAGGTCCGCATCGAGAACCAGCGCGGTGAGCTGGTGGCGATGTTCCATGGCAAATCCTACAAAGTGCGCGGCACTGTGCTGGCGCAGGAGACGCAAGATGACTGAACACACCCTGGCCGATGCCTTAATCATCGACGCCGTGCGCACACCCATTGGCCGTTATGCCGGGGCCTTGAGCGGCGTGCGCGCCGATGACCTGGCCGCCATCCCGCTCAAGGCCCTGATCCAGCGCCACCCCGAACTGGACTGGAAAGCCATCGACGACGTCATCCTCGGCTGTGCCAACCAGGCTGGCGAGGACAACCGCAACGTGGCGCACATGGCCAGCTTGCTGGCCGGGCTGCCGATCGAAGTGCCGGGCACCACCATCAACCGCCTGTGCGGCTCCGGCCTGGATGCCATCGGCAATGCGGCCCGCGCCCTGCGCTGCGGCGAGGCCGGGCTGATGCTGGCCGGTGGCGTGGAGTCGATGTCACGCGCGCCGTTCGTCATGGGCAAGTCGGAGCAGGCATTCGGCCGCGCAGCCGAGCTGTTCGACACCACCATCGGCTGGCGTTTCGTCAACCCGCTGATGAAGGCGGCCTTCGGTACCGATTCGATGCCGGAAACGGCCGAGAACGTTGCCGAACAGTTCGGTATTTCCCGCGCCGACCAGGACGCCTTCGCCCTGCGCAGCCAGCACAAGGCCGCTGCCGCCCAGGCCCGCGGGCGCCTGGCACGGGAAATCGTGCCGGTCGAGATCCCGCAGCGCAAAGGCCCGGCCAAAGTGGTCGAGCACGACGAACATCCCCGCGGCGACACCACCCTGGAGCAACTGGCCAGGCTCGGCACCCCGTTCCGCGAGGGCGGCAGCGTCACCGCCGGCAATGCTTCCGGGGTCAACGACGGTGCCTGTGCCCTGCTGCTGGCCAGCAGCGCCGCCGCCCACCGCCATGGCCTGAAGGCCCGCGGCCGCATCGTCGGCATGGCGGTGGCCGGGGTCGAACCACGGCTGATGGGCATCGGCCCGGTGCCGGCTACCCGCAAGGTGCTGGCGCTTATCGGGCTGTCGCTGGCCGACATGGACGTCATCGAGCTCAACGAGGCCTTTGCCGCCCAGGGCCTCGCGGTACTGCGCGAGTTAGGCCTGGCCGACGACGACGAGCGGGTCAACCGCAACGGCGGTGCCATCGCCCTCGGCCACCCGCTGGGCATGAGCGGTGCACGCCTGGTCACCACCGCGTTGCACGAGCTGGAAGAAACTGCCGGACGCTACGCCCTGTGCACCATGTGCATCGGCGTTGGCCAGGGCATCGCGATGGTCATCGAACGCCTCTGAGCGGTTCAGACCATCGGCTTGTTACCGAACCGAACGCAGCCGTATATGCTGCGCTCATGACACTCACCACGCGGCCTGCAACCGGGACCGCGCGGCGTACAAGAACAATTCGAGTGAAGCCATGAACATGTACCATGATGCCGATCGTGCCCTGTTGGACCCGATGGAAACCGCCAGTGTCGACGCCCTGCGCCAGCACCAGCTGGAGCGCCTGCGCTGGAGCCTGAAGCACGCCTATGACAACGTGCCGCTGTATCGCCAGCGCTTTGCCGAGTGTGGCGCCCACCCCGACGACCTCAAGTGCCTCGAAGACCTGGCGAAGTTCCCTTTCACCGGCAAGAACGACCTGCGCGACAACTACCCCTACGGCATGTTCGCCGTGCCCCAGCAGGAGGTGGTGCGCCTGCACGCCTCCAGCGGCACCACCGGCAAGCCGACGGTGGTCGGCTACACCCAGAACGACATCGACACCTGGGCCAATGTGGTCGCCCGCTCGATCCGCGCCGCGGGTGGGCGCAAGGGTGACAAGGTGCATGTTTCCTACGGCTACGGCCTGTTCACCGGCGGGCTTGGCGCGCATTACGGTGCCGAGCGCCTGGGCTGCACGGTGATCCCCATGTCCGGTGGCCAGACCGAGAAGCAGGTGCAGCTGATTCGCGACTTCCAGCCCGACATCATCATGGTCACCCCCTCCTACATGCTCAACCTGGCCGACGAGATCGAGCGCCAGGGCATCGACCCGCACGACCTCAAGCTGCGCCTGGGCATATTCGGCGCCGAGCCATGGACCGACGAGTTGCGCCGCTCGATCGAGCAACGGCTGGGTATCGATGCCCTCGACATTTATGGCCTGTCGGAAATCATGGGGCCTGGGGTGGCGATGGAGTGCATCGAAACCAAGGATGGCCCGACCATCTGGGAGGATCATTTCTACCCCGAGATCATCGACCCGGTCACCGGCGAGGTGCTGCCGGACGGCCAGCTGGGCGAACTGGTGTTCACCTCGCTGAGCAAGGAAGCGCTGCCAATGGTGCGCTACCGCACCCGCGACCTCACTCGTCTGCTACCCGGTACCGCACGGCCGATGCGCCGGATCGGCAAGATCACTGGCCGCAGCGATGACATGCTGATCATTCGCGGGGTCAACGTGTTCCCGACCCAGATCGAGGAGCAGGTGCTAAAAATAAAACAGCTTTCAGAAATGTATGAGATTCATCTGTATCGCAATGGAAACCTGGACAGCGTCGAGGTGCATGTGGAATTGCGCGCAGAGTGCCAGCACCTCGATGAAGGCCAGCGCAAGCTGTTGACCGCGGAACTGACCAGGCAGATCAAGACCTATATCGGCATCAGCACCCAGGTGCGCCTGCAGCCCTGCGGCACGCTCAAGCGTTCCGAGGGCAAGGCTTGCCACGTGTTCGACAAACGGTTGGCCAGCTGATTCATTCGGCTGCCTTTTCGGCCCCGGCATCGTCCGGGGCTTTTTTTTTGCGTTTTTTCGGCTGGCCTCTTCGCCGGTAAACCCGCTCCCACAGGAGTCGCATCATGCCTGGGGCTGCACATGACCTGTGGGAGCGGGTTTACCCGCGAAAGGGCCACCAATGTGATACACAAATCTTATTTGATACACACAAATGTGTTTGACGTTATGTTTTGTATCGCTTACAAATGACTCATGCCTTAGCAGGAGTCGGAACACATGTACGCACAGCTAGTGGAAACCGGAGTAAAGCGCGTCAAGTCGCTGGAAGAGATGTCGCCCGAGGAGCGCAACTTCCAGGAAAAGATCGACGCCGAAATCAAGATCGAAGCCAAGAACTGGATGCCCGAGGCCTATCGCCAGACCCTGATCCGGCAGATCTCCCAGCACGCCCACTCGGAAATCGTCGGCATGCTGCCCGAAGGCAACTGGGTCACCCGCGCCCCAAGCCTCAAGCGCAAACTGCAGCTGATGGCCAAGATCCAGGACGAAGCCGGCCACGGCCTGTACCTGTACAGCGCCATGGAAACCCTGGGCGCCGACCGTGACGAAGAAATTGCCAAGCTGCACAGCGGCAAGGCCAAGTATTCGAGCATCTTCAACTACCCCACCCTCAGCTGGGCCGACATGGGCGCAGTAGGCTGGCTGGTGGATGGCGCTGCCATCGTCAACCAGGTGGTGCTGCAGCGCACCTCCTACGGCCCCTACTCACGCGCGATGATCCGCATCTGCAAGGAAGAGAGCTTCCACCAGCGCCAGGGCTACGAAATCCTCCTGACCATGATGCGCCACGGCACCCAGGCCCAGCGGGACATGGTCCAGGACGCGATCAACCGCCTGTGGTGGCCGGCGCTGATGATGTTCGGCCCCAGCGACGAGCATTCCCCGAACAGCGCCCAGTCCATGGCCTGGAAGATCAAGCGCCAGACCAACGATGAACTGCGCCAGCGCTTCATCGACCAGACCGTGCCGCAGCTCGAACTGCTCGGCTGCACCGCCCCCGACCCCGAACTGAAGTGGAACGCCGAGCGCGGCCACTACGACTTCGGCGAAATCCAGTGGGACGAGTTCTACGAAGTGATCAAGGGCAATGGCCCGTGCAACCAGGAACGTGTCGCCACCCGGCGCAAGGCCATCGAGGACGGCGCCTGGGTACGCGAGGCCGCCGTGGCCTACGCGCGCAAGCAACAGAACAAGAACGCCGCCTGAGCGGCGAATGATGCGGAGATCGAAAATGTCTGTCTGGACCCTCTACGAAGTGTTCGTGCGCAGCAAGCACGGCCTTAACCACAAGCATGTCGGCAGCGTGCACGCCGCCGATGCCGCCATGGCCATCGAAAACGCCCGTGAGCTGTACACCCGCCGCAGCGAAGGCGTCAGCCTTTGGGTGGTGCCCTCGGCACTGATCACCGCCTCTTCCCCCGACGAGAAAGACCCGCTGTTCGCCCCGGCGGACGACAAGGTCTACCGCCATGCCAGCTTCTACGAACTGCCCGACGAAGTCGGACACATGTGAGGTTGGCCATGCACAACGAAACCCTTATCCCCTACCTGCTGCTGCTCGGCGACAGTGCCCTGGTGCAGGGCCAGCGCCTTTGCGAATGGTGTGGCCGCGCACCGGCCATCGAAGAAGAGCTGGCCCTGATGAACGTCGGCCTCGACCTGGTCGGCCAGGCGCGCAACTGGCTGGAGTACGCCGCCGAGCTGCTCGATGACGGCCGTGACGCCGACGCCCTGGCCTTCCGTCGTGACGAGCGGGCCTATCGCAACCTGCTGCTGGTCGAGCAGCCCAACGGCGATTTCGCCGTGACCATGACCAAGCAGTTTTTCTATGACGCCTGGCATTACGCCGTGCTTCAGGGCCTGGTCAGCTCGAACGACGAACGTATCGCCGGTATCGCCGCCAAGGCCCTGAAGGAAGTCACCTACCACCTGCGCCGCTCCAGCGAGTGGGTGCAACGCCTGGGCGGTGGCACCGAAGAAAGCCGCCAACGCATGCTCGCGGCCATCCCTGCACTGTGGCGCTTCACCGTCGAGTTGGCCGCCGGCAGCGACAATGAAGTGCACCTGGCGCAAGCGGGTGTTGCCGCCGACCCGGCTGCCGTCGGCGCTGCCTGGCTCAAGCAGGTTGGCGAGACGTTCTCTTCGGTCGAGCTGCCGCTGCCCAAGGCCGCCGGCCACTTTTACCTGGACGGTCGCAAAGGCCTGCACACCGAGCACCTCGGCCTGCTGCTGGCCGAAATGCAGTTCCTGCCAAGGGCGTACCCCGATGCAACCTGGTGAGCTGATTGCCGGCGACCGTGGCGCCCGCGCACAGCAAAGCGACGACCTGGCCCGGGCCTGGGCGGTACTGGCCCAGGTCATGGACCCGGAAGTGCCCGTGGTCAGCGTGGTCGACCTGGGAATCGTGCGTGACCTCGACTGGCACGCCGGCCACCTGCACCTGGTGGTCACGCCGACCTACTCCGGCTGCCCGGCCACCGAGGTGATCGAGGGTGATATCCGCCAGGCGCTGGAACAGGCCGGTTTTCCCGCGCCAGCCCTGGAGCGCCGGCTGACCCCGGCCTGGAGCACTGACTGGATCAGCGAACTGGGCCGCGAGCGCCTGCGCGCCTATGGCATCGCCCCGCCACAGGGCAGCACCAGCAAGCGCAGCCTGCTCGGCGAGGCGCCCCAGGTGTGCTGCCCGCAGTGCGGCAGCGCCCATACCGAATTGCTCAGCCAGTTCGGCTCCACCGCCTGCAAGGCGCTGTACCGCTGCCGCGAGTGCCTGGAGCCGTTCGACTATTTCAAATGCATTTGAGCCGTGGAGAACGCCATGAGCCAGTTTCACAGCCTGACCATCAAGCAAGTGCGCAACGAGACCCGCGATGCGGTGTCGATTGCCTTCGACGTGCCCGAGCACCTGCAGGCGCAGTTCCGTTTCACCCAGGGCCAGTACCTGGTCATGCGTACCCGGCTGGACAACGAAGAAGTCCGCCGTTCCTACTCCATCTGCAGCGCCGTGCAGGACGGCGAGCTGCGTGTGGCGGTAAAGCGGGTGCCTGGCGGGCGCTTCTCGGCATTTGCCAATGACATGCTCAAGGCCGGCCAGCAGCTGGAAGTGATGCCGCCATCGGGCAGCTTCTTCGTGCCGTTGGACCCGGCCCGCCAGGGCAACTATCTGGGCGTGGCTGCCGGCAGCGGCATTACCCCGATCCTGTCGATCATCGCCACTACCCTGGCCAGCGAGCCACACAGCCGCTTCACCCTGCTGTACGGCAACCGCTCAAGCTCCGGCGCACTGTTCCGCGACAAGCTGGAAGACCTGAAGAACCGTTACCTCGACCGCCTGAACCTGATTTTCGTGTTCAGCCGCGAGCAGCAGGATGTCGACCTGTACAACGGCCGCATCGACGCCGACAAGTGCGGCCAGTTGTTCTCCCGCTGGATGGACGTTGCCAGCCTGGATGCCGCGTTCATCTGTGGGCCGCAGGCGATGACCGAGACGGTGCGCGACAGCCTGCGGGCCAATGGTATGGCCAAGGAACGCATCCATTTCGAGTTGTTTGCCGCCGCCGGCAGCGAAACCCGTCGTGAAGCCCGCGAGGCGGCGCGCCAGGTGGACTCGGCGCTCAGCCACATCACCGTGATCAGCGACGGCCGCGCCCTCACCTTCGACCTGCCACGCAACACCCGGAACGTGCTGGACGCCGGCAATGCCATCGGCGCCGAGCTGCCTTATTCGTGCAAGGCCGGCGTGTGCTCGACCTGCAAGTGCCGGGTAATCGAGGGCGAAGTGGAGATGGACAGCAACCATGCCCTGGAGGACTACGAAGTGGCGGCCGGGTATGTGCTGTCGTGCCAGACCTACCCGGTGAGCGACAAGGTAGTGCTCGATTTCGACCAGCTCTGAGACCGAGTCGCCTGCTTCGCGGGCGCGCCCGCTCCCACAGGGATAGCACAAGTCTCAAGCACACCGCCGCACCTGTGGGAGCGGGCATGCCCGCGAAGAGGCCCTAAGCAACACCGCAACACCCGCGTGACCTCAACAAAACAATTACAACACCCAGAGATCGCAACCCATGACACCCGAACGCATCGAAAGCATCGTCAACCACCCCGACTTCCAGCACCTGGTGCAGCGCAAACGCCGCCTCAACGGCAGCCTGACCCTGGCCATGCTGGTGATCTACTACGGCTTCGTCCTGCTGGTGGCGTTTTCCCCCAGCACCCTCGGCCAGTCCCTCAGCGGTGGCGTCACCACCGTAGGCATGCTGGTGGGCGTGCTGATGGTACTGCTGTCCTTCGCCCTGACCGGCATCTATGTGCACCGCGCCAACAACGTGCTCGACCCGCTCAACGACAAGGTCAAGCAGGAGTGCGCACAATGAACTGGACCGCCATCTCGATGTTCATGGTGTTCGTCTGCTTCACCCTGCTGGTCACCCGCTGGGCTGCCATGCGCACCCGCTCGGCCAGCGACTTCTACACCGCCGGCGGGGGCCTGACCGGCATGCAGAACGGCCTGGCGATCGCCGGCGACATGATCAGCGCCGCCTCGTTCCTGGGCATTTCGGCAATGATGTTCATGAACGGTTACGACGGCCTGCTGTATGCCCTTGGCGTACTGGCCGGCTGGCCGATCATCCTGTTCCTGATCGCCGAACGCCTGCGCAACCTGGGCAAGTACACCTTTGCCGACGTGGTCAGCTACCGCCTGGCGCAAACCCCGGTGCGCCTGACCTCGGCCTTCGGCACCCTGGTGGTGGCGCTGATGTACCTGGTGGCGCAGATGGTCGGTGCCGGCAAGCTGATCGAACTGCTGTTCGGCATCAGCTACCTGTACGCGGTGATGCTGGTGGGCGTGCTGATGGTCGCCTACGTCACCTTCGGCGGCATGCTTGCCACCACCTGGGTGCAGATCATCAAGGCGGTGATGCTGCTGTCGGGTACCAGCTTCATGGCCTTCATGGTGCTCAAGCATTTCGGCTTCAGCACCGAGGCGATGTTCGCCAGCGCCGTGGCCGTACATGCCAAGGGCCAGGCGATCATGGCCCCCGGCGGCCTGCTGTCCAACCCGGTGGACGCTATTTCCCTGGGCCTGGGCATGATGTTCGGTACCGCCGGCCTGCCGCATATCCTGATGCGCTTCTTCACCGTCAGCGATGCCAAGGAAGCGCGCAAGAGCGTGTTCTATGCCACCGGGTTCATCGGCTACTTCTACCTGCTGCTGATCGTCATCGGCTTTGGTGCCATCGTCATGGTCGGTACCGAACCGTCCTACCGTGACGCCACCGGCGCGATCATCGGCGGCGGCAACATGGTCGCCGTGCACCTGGCCCAGGCGGTAGGTGGCAATCTGTTCCTCGGCTTCATCTCCGCCGTGGCCTTCGCCACCATCCTGGCGGTGGTCGCCGGCCTGGCGCTGTCCGGCGCTTCGGCGGTTTCCCACGACCTGTATGCCTGCGTGGTGCGCCAGGGCAAGGCCAGCGAACAGGAAGAAATGCGCGTGTCGCGTATCGCCACCCTGCTGATCGGCCTGCTGGCGGTCATCCTCGGCCTGATGTTCGAATCGCAGAACATCGCCTTCCTCTCCGGCCTGGTGCTGGCTGTGGCCGCCTCGGTCAACTTCCCGGTGCTGCTGCTCTCGATGTTCTGGAAAGGCCTGACCACCCGCGGCGCGGTGTGCGGCAGCATGGCTGGCCTGGTCTCGGCGGTGCTGCTGGTGGTACTGGGCCCGGCGGTGTGGGTCAACGTGCTGCATAACGAAAAGGCGCTGTTCCCCTACAGCAACCCGGCGCTGTTCTCCATGAGCCTGGCCTTCCTCGGCGCCTGGGTGTTCTCCGTCACCGACAGTTCCGAACGCGCCAATCAGGAACGTGGCCGCTACCTGGCCCAGTTCATCCGCTCCATGACCGGAATCGGCGCTGCCGGCGCCAGCAAGCACTGACTACCAGGGAAGAACAACCATGTCGGGTAAAACAACAACAATGAACCGCACGCACTTCATTTCGGCCGCCTGGCTGGCCACCCTCGCCCTGCCGATGCCGGCCATGGCGGATTTCATCGGCGACAGCCACGCCCGGCTGGAGCTGCGCAACCACTACCTCAATCGCGACTTCCGTCAGAGCAATGCACCGCAGGCCAAGGCCGAGGAATGGGGCCAGGGCTTTACCGCCAAGCTGGAGTCGGGCTTCACCGAAGGCCCGGTCGGTTTTGGTGTCGACGCCATGGGCCAACTGGGCATCAAGCTCGACTCCAGCCGCGACCGCCGCAATACCGGCCTGCTGCCCTTCGGCCCGAACAGCCATGAACCGGTCGATGACTACAGCGAACTGGGCCTGACCGGCAAGGTGCGGGTGTCCAAGAGCACCCTGCGCCTGGGCACCTTGCAACCGATCCTGCCGGTGGTGGTGTACAACGACACCCGCCTGCTCGCCTCCACCTTCCAGGGCGGCCTGCTCACCAGCCAGGACCTGGCCGGCCTGACCTTCAACGCCGGCCGCCTGACCAAGGCCAACCTGCGTGATTCCTCGGGCCGCGACGACATCGGCTATGGCGCCGCCAGCAGCGACCACCTGGACTTCGGCGGCGGCAGCTACGCCCTCACCCCGCAAACCAGCGTCAGCTACTACTACGCCAAGCTCGAGGACATCTACCGCCAGCAGTTCGTCGGCCTGATCGATACCCGCCCGCTGGGTGAAGGCCTGAGCCTGCGCACCGACCTGCGCTACTTCGACAGCCGCAACGACGGTGCCGAACGCGCTGGCAACATCGACAACCGCAACTTCAACGCCATGTTCACCCTCGGCGTACGGGCCCACAAGTTCACCGCCACCTGGCAGCAGATGTCCGGCGACAGTGCCTTCCCGTTCGTGAACGGCGGCGACCCGTTCACCGTCAACCTGGTCACCTACAACACCTTTACCCGCGCCGGGCTGGACTCCTGGCAGGTGCGCTACGACTACGACTTCGTCGCCATGGGCATCCCCGGCCTGAGCTTCATGACCCGCTACACCGATGGCCGCCACGCCGAAACCGCCACCGTCAGCAATGGCCGTGAGCGCGAGCGCGACACCGACATCACCTATGTCATCCAGAGCGGCCCGTTCAAGGACGTCAGCCTGCGCTGGCGCAACGTCACCTTCCGTTCCGGCAATGGCCTGACCAACGCCGTGGACGAAAACCGCCTGATCATCGGCTATACCGTGGCGCTGTGGTAACAGCGCCCCTCTACATTGGAGAACAGCATGTCTGCCGCCCCTACCCTGCAAAGCTTCATCGCTGGCCGCTGGCTTGGCCAGCAAGGCGCCCAGGCCCTGCGCAGCGCCCTGGACGGCCACGTCCTGGCCTACAGCCACGAAGAACGTCCGGATTTCGCCGAGGCCGTGGACTTTGCCCGCGGCCGTGGCCTGGCCGCGCTGATGGCCATGGACTTCCAGCAACGCGCTGCCCGCCTGAAGGCGCTGGCCCTGTACCTGGCCGAGCGCAAGGAACAGCTCTACGCCCTGTCCCACCACAGCGGCGCCACCCGTGCCGACAGCTGGATCGACATCGAAGGCGGCAACGCCACGCTGTTCTCCTATGCAGGTATTGGCAGCCGTGAGTTGCCGTCGGGCAACCTGGTGCACGAAGGCCCGGCGATCCCGCTGGGCAAGCAAGGCCATTTTGCCGGCAGCCACATCCTGGTGCCGCGCGCCGGCGTGGCGGTGCACATCAACGCCTTCAACTTCCCCATCTGGGGCATGCTGGAGAAGTTCGCCCCGACCTTCCTGGCGGGCATGCCGTGCATCGTCAAGCCTGCGACCTCGACCAGCTACCTGACCGAGGCCGTGGTGCGGCTGATGAACGCATCCGGCCTGTTGCCCGAAGGCAGCCTGCAACTGGTGATCGGCAGCACCGGCGACCTGCTCGACCGCCTGCAAGGCCAGGACGTGGTGACCTTCACCGGTTCAGCCGACACCGCCGCCAGGTTGCGTGTCACACCGAACCTGGTCCGCAACTCGGTGCCGTTCACCGCCGAAGCCGATTCGCTGAACTGCGCCATCCTCGGCCCGGACGTGACCCCGGACAGCGAAGAATTCGACCTGTACATCAAGGAGGTGGTCCGCGAAATGACCACCAAGGCCGGGCAGAAATGCACCGCCATCCGCCGCGCCATCGTACCGGCCAGGCACATCGACGCCGTTGCCACACGCCTGCGCGAGCGGCTGAGCAAGGTGGTGGTCGGTGACCCGTCGCTGGAGGGTGTGCGCATGGGCGCCCTGGCTTCCCACGACCAGCAACACGATGTGGCCGAGCGGGTGCGCAGCCTGCTGCAGAGCTGCGACCAACTGTTCGGCGCCAGCGACGGTTTCGCACCGCGTGGCGAGGGTGTGGCCGAGGGCGCGTTCTTCGCCCCGACCCTGCTGCAGGCCCGTGACCCGCATGCCGAAGGCGGTGCCCATGATATCGAAGCGTTCGGCCCGGTCAGCACGCTGATGGCCTATGACGACCTCGATGAAGCCCTGGCGCTGGCCGCGCGTGGCAAAGGCAGCCTGGTGGCGACCCTGGTCACCGCCGACCGTAGCGTAGCGGCCAAGGCCATCCCGGTGGCCGCTGCCTGGCATGGCCGGCTGCTGGTACTCGACAGCGAGGCGGCCAAGGAATCCACGGGGCATGGCTCGCCATTGCCACAACTCAAGCACGGCGGCCCGGGCCGCGCTGGTGGTGGTGAAGAGTTGGGTGGCCTGCGTGCGGTCAAGCATTACCTGCAACGCGCTGCGGTACAGGGTTCGCCGAGCATGCTCACGGCGGTAACCGGCGAATACGTGCGCGGTGGCGAAGTGATCGAAACCGAAGTACACCCGTTCCGCCGCTATTTCGAGCAACTGCGCATCGGCGAGTCGCTGCTCACCCACCGCCGTACCGTGACCGAAGCCGACCTGGTCAACTTCGGCTGCCTGTCGGGCGACCATTTCTACATGCACTTCGACGAGATCGCCGCCAAGCAATCGCAGTTCGGCAAGCGCATCGCCCACGGCTACTTCGTGTTGTCGGCAGCGGCCGGGCTGTTCGTCTCGCCAGGTGGAGGCCCGGTACTGGCCAACTACGGCCTGGATACCCTGCGCTTCATTAACCCGGTGGGCATCGGCGACACCATCCAGGCACGCCTGACCTGCAAGCGCAAGATCGACCAGGGCAAGACCAGCCCGCTGGGCCAGCCCCAGGGCGTGGTGGCGTGGGATGTGGAGGTGACCAACCAGTTGGGTGAACTGGTCGCCAGCTACGACATCCTCACCCTGGTGCTGAAAAAGCCCTGACGCGGCCGTTGGTCAGGGGCGGTCGGCATTCAACCGACCTCACCTGGCCGTTGCCACTCTCATTCAATGAGCACCAAGCATTCCTGTGGGAGCGGCTTTAGCCGCGAAGAATCCAACGCGGTGCATGGCACCGGCTACGCCGGTGTTCGCGGCTAAAGCCGCTCCAACAGGGGCCGCGCAAGGTCGTGCAGCTCGGGGAATCACATTGTCGCCGCCGGCCCCCCCGCCGACGGGTTCGGCTTGCTCCCCGACACCCGCCAGCTCACTGCGGTAATCCCGTAGCGCTCTGCCATTGGCCTGCTGACTTTCCTTATCTTCTCCCGGCCGAACCTGGGAATGATGCCGATGCCCGCATCGCAACTTGCCCAATGCCAGGCCTCGACATTGTCCAGCTGCTCCAGGCGGATGATGAAACTGCGCGGCTGGCCATGCAGCTGGTAATCGATGATGTAGAGCTGTGGGCTAGGCATCGCAGGGGCCTCCTCTTCTCCATGGATGACACCCTGATTGATCGGGGTATGCGCCGAAAATTCAAAAAATCACTGATGGCGACCTTTGCCGTGGCTGTTTTGCCCACCCTTGCGGCCGGCGTCCGAAGCCCGCTGGCGGTCATTGGCAAAATTGCCGCCAGAAACCTGACCACCCTTGTGCCCGGCGCGGGAAGCCCGTTCCCGGTCGTTGGCGAAGTTGCCTGGGTTGGTTTCCTTGTTGCCGCCACGGTGGCTGGTGCGGTCTTGGTCCTGCGCCATGTCGTTTCTCCTTGCGATGGTTTGGCGGGATGCATGGATCTGCGCCTTACCTTGGTTCCGAACACTCGAACGCTGGCTCTGCTCAATGGTTTTGCCCTCAGCCGACGTGTGGCGCGAAACACATGCGGGCACAATATTGGTGCCACGGCGACCGTTCGCGGGCTTGCGCGCGAAGAGGCCAGCACAGGCAACCGCTAGGCATGCACACTCCAATGACACGCCTCCAGCTCGATCGGCATCTCGTCAATGGCCTGGATCATGCCGCTCTCCAGGGCTTCCCGTGGCCCGAGTATGCGCGGGTAGGCCATCAGGTAGCGCGGCACATCCAGTACCTCGGCCGCGCCCTTGGTCCGCTCGGCGACGATCTGTGCATACAGCCGCAGGTCATAGTCCAGGCTCATCGCATATTCGGCCATGCGTGAATGGTCCACCGAGCCGTGCAAGGTCCAGTGGAAAGGATGGAACAGGAACTTGCTGCAACTGCACGCCGTGCGCCGGTCCCCGGCCAGGAACAGGATGTTGCCCATGGATTCCACCGTGCCCAGGTTGTGGGTATGCACCTCGACCGGTAATGCCCGCAGAAAGTTGTACAAGGTAAACCCGTAACTGCACTCGCCGCCCATGGTGGCGATGTTCAGCTGCAGGACCTCGGCGCCCTGCTGCAACGCCCGCGAACAGGTGTTGATCAGGTTGCCACAGGTGGACGAATTGATCGGCCCGGTGAAGTGGACGATATGTCTGGCCATGCTTGCCTCCAGGGTGGCAGGTCATTCCTTGGTCTTCTGCGCATCGTCACCCTGCCCGGCCATCTGCCGGTACTGCTTGCGCAAGGCATGCAACTCGGCCGGGTCCATGTCTTCAAGGTCCAGCAGCGCTTTGTGCGCCCGTTGCGTGGTGCGCAGCAGTTCGTCGATCTTGATGTGCAGTTCGTCGTTGTCGCGGTTCTGGGTGTTCTGGATGAGGAACACCATGAGGAAGGTGATGATGGTGGTCGAGGTGTTGATCACCAGTTGCCAGGTGTCGTTGAAGCCGAACAACGGCCCGGTCAATGCCCAGCTCAGGATCAGCAGGCAGGCGATGCCGAAGGTCAGCGGGCGGCCGGACCAATTGGCCAGCCACTGGGCAAAACGGTCGAATTTCATCCTGGCGCCCTTCCTCCGCAGCAGATATGCGGTGGAAACGTCGCGCGCTGCAAAGTTCAACGCGGTATGGCCTTTTCCGTTGGTCAACCGTGCTGAACCCTGGCCGCTGTTCACCAGTCGCACCTTCAGAGTGACCGAACAAGGACCCGGTAATGAGGAAGGCAGCGTGAGCGATATCCGCATCGGCATCTCCGGTTGGCGCTACGGTCCGTGGCGCAAGGATTTCTACCCGAAGGGCCTGCCCCAGGACGACGAACTGGCGTTCGCTTCGCGGGCGGTCAACAGCATCGAGATCAACGGCTCGTTCTACAGCCTGCAAACGCCCGAACGCTACCAGGGCTGGCGTGACGACACCCCGCCCGGCTTCGTGTTCGCGGTCAAGGCCCCGCGTTACATCACCCATGTGCGTCGGCTAAGGGATATCGAAGAACCCATGGCCAATTTCTTCGCTTCCGGGCCGCTGCTGCTCGGCAAGAAGCTAGGGCCATTCCTCTGGCAGTTTCCACCGAACATGAAGTTCGACGAGGCCCGCTTCAGCCGTTTTCTCGAGCTGCTGCCACACAGCCGCAAGGCCGCCCGCGACTGCGCGCTGGGGTGTGCGCAACGCCTGAGGGACAACGGCAGTACCGATATCAAGGGCAACGCACGGCTACGCCACGCCGTGGAAATTCGTAATGAGAGTTTTTTGTGCGAAGCCTTCATCAAGCTGCTGCGCAAACACCGGGTGGCGCTGGTGGTGGCCGACAGCGCCGGGAAATGGCCTTACGTTGAAGATGTCACCGCCGACTTCGTGTACATGCGCCTGCATGGCGATGTCGAGCTGTACAGCAGTGGCTATACCGCCCAGGCGCTGCGGCGCTGGAAGCAGCGCATCCAGCACTGGAGCCAGGGGCGGCAGGCCGACGATGCCCAGCTGGTCGTGCCGGGGCCGCCACCACGGCGCGCGACCCGTGACGTCTACTGCTATTTCGACAACGACCAGAAAGTCCATGCACCCTATGACGCCCGGCGCCTGCTGCAGAAGCTGTCGCTGGACCATGAGCTGATGACCGAGCCTGGCGTGGTGCCGGAGGTGGCGCTGTGAACAGGACCCTGCCTGCCCCGCACTGCATCTTCGACAAGGTTACCGCCGTGCATCGGCTGAATGTACTGACGCTGAACGTGCACAAGGGCTTCACCTTCTTCAATCGGCGCTTCATCCTGCCCGAGTTGCGCGAAGCCGTGCGCGCCACCGGCGCCGACCTGGTGTTCCTGCAGGAGGTGCACGGTAGCCACCAGCAACACGCCTTGCGCCACCCGGCCTGGCCGGATACGCCCCAGTACGAGTTCCTGGCCGACAGCATGTGGCCACAGTACGCTTACGGCCGCAATGCCGTGTACCCCCACGGTGACCACGGCAATGCCCTGCTGTCGAAATTCCCCATCAGATGCTTCGACAACCTGGACGTTTCGGTACAGGGCAACGAGCAGCGCGGCCTGCTGCATTGCCAACTGGAGGTGCCAGGCCATGACCAGGTGCATGCGGTGTGCGTGCACCTGGGCCTGCGCGAGGCGCACCGGCAACGCCAGGTGAGGCTGCTGCTGGACCTGCTCGACAGCCTGCCGCCCAAGGCGCCGGTGATCGTTGCCGGCGATTTCAATGATTGGCGGCTGAAGGCCGATACGGTGCTGAGCGAACACCTGGTAGAAGCCTTCGGCGAGCATTTCGGCACCCCGGCTCGCAGCTTTCCGGCGCGTCTGCCACTGCTGCGCCTGGACCGCATCTACCTGCGCAACGCCATGCCCGGCACTGCCCGGGTGCTGTCGAAGTACCCGTGGTCGCACCTCTCCGACCACGCCCCTTTGGCTGCGGAGATCAACCTGTGAACCGACCCTGGGTAGACGGCAACAGCGTGCAGTTGCTGATCAATGGCGAGCAATACTACCCCCGTGTGTTCGAGGCCATGGCCCACGCTCGGGAGGAAATCCTGCTGGAGACCTTCATCATCTTCGATGACAAGGTCGGCCAGCAGTTGCAGCAGGTACTGATCGATGCCGCCCGGCGCGGCGTGCGTGTCGAAGTGGCCGTGGATGGCTACGGTACGGCCGACCTGCCTGCGCCGTTCATTGCCGCCATGACCGATGCCGGGGTCAGTTTCCACGCCTTCGACCCGCAGCCGCGGCTGGTGGGCATGCGCACCAACCTGTTCCGGCGCCTGCACCGCAAGATCGTGGTGGTCGACGGTGAGCGGGCATTCATCGGCGGCATCAACTACAGCGCCGACCACCTGGGCGACTTTGGTGCCATGGCCAAGCAGGACTATGCCGTCGAAGTCACCGGCCCGGTGGTGGCGCAAGTGCATGCCGCCAGCAAGCGCCTGATGTCGCCGGTGCTGCAGCCGCCCAGCGCGGTGCGGCCGCTGACCGAGCCTGCCGGTGCCAGCAGCGCCGTGCTCATCGAGCGCGACAACGGGCTGCGCAGTACCGATATAGAAGCCCACTACCTGCAGGCGTTCCGCAGTGCCCGGCAGCGCATCGTGGTGGCCAACGCCTATTTCTTCCCGGGCTACCGGCTGATGCGCGAACTGCGCAATGCGTCCCGGCGTGGCGTGGAGGTGCAACTGATCCTGCAGGGTCAGCCGGACATGCGCTGGGTACGGGCGCTGTCGCGGCTGCTGTACAACTACCTGCTGCGCGACGGTGTGGCCATTCACGAGTACTGCCAGCGGCCCTTGCACGGCAAGGTGGCGCTGGTGGACGACCAGTGGGCCACCGTCGGCTCCAGCAACCTGGACCCGTTGAGCCTGTCGTTCAATCTGGAAGCCAACCTGTTCATCCGTGATCGTGCCTTCAACCATCAACTCAACCAGCACCTGCAGGCGCTGGCCCGCGATCAATGCAAGCCGGTCACCCTGGAGCGCATGGTCCGTGGCTACTGGTGGCGGGCGCCGCTGATCTTCGTGTGTTTCCACGTGATCCGCCATTTCCCGCGGATTGCCGGCTGGTTCCCGGCGCACCGCCAGCGCTTGCGCTCGGTGCAGCCGGAGGCCGAGGTACAGGGTGACTATCACGAGGGCAAGACCTGATGGCGCGAAAACACTGGCAAACCTGGGGCAAACGGCTGTTCACCCTGGCATTCCTGATCCTGATCCCTGCGCTGCTGTACCTGCTGGCGCGCAACCTGGACTGGAACGAGGTGCGCCAGTCGTTGCTGGCCTACAAGCCTGGCAACCTGGCCATCGGCCTGGCGCTGGCCGGGTGCAGCTACCTGACGTTCGCGAGTTACGATCTGCTGGCGCGGGCCTACACCGGCCACCACCTGCCGGCTCGCCAGGTTTTGCCGGTGGCCTTCGTGTGCTACGCCTTCAACCTCAATTTCACCACCTGGGTGGGTGGCGTTGCCTTGCGCTACCGGCTATACAGCCGCCTGGGCCTGGACACACCGACCATCACCCGCATCCTCACCCTGGGCCTGCTGACCAACTGGATGGGCTACATGCTGCTGGCTGGCACGGTGTTCGCCTTGCGCCTGGTCGAGCTACCCGCCAACTGGGCGGTGGGCGCCACCGGCCTGCAACTGATCGGCCTGGTATTGCTGGCGATTTCCGCAGGCTACCTGCTGGCCTGTGGTTTCGCCAAAAAGCGCACCTGGCGCTGGCGCGACCATGAGGTAACGCTACCGTCGCTGCGCCTGGCGCTGTGCCAGGTCGTGCTGGGTGCCAGCAACTGGGCGCTGATGGCACTGCTGATCTTCTGGCTGCTGCCTGGCGAAGCCTTCTACCCGTCGATACTTGGCATCCTGCTGATCAGCTGCGTGGCAGGTGTGGTCGCGCATATCCCGGCCGGGCTGAGTGTGCTGGAAACGGTATTCCTGGCCCTGCTGCACGGGCAGCTGGCCCAGGGTTCGCTGGTGGCGGCCCTGCTGGGCTACCGTACGCTGTACTACCTGGTGCCGCTGTTGCTGGCGGTGCTTGTCTACCTGGTCCTGGAGAAACGCGCCAAAGCCATGCGCCGGCGCGACAAGCCCGCCTGAACCTGACAAGGGCCTGTGGCCCCGGAGGTGGCAAATGCGTGTCGCTGTCCTGATATTGATGGGGGCCAGCCTGGTCAGTGGCCAGGCCCTGGCCGAAGCCTGCAACGTGCTGACGCGGTCCTCCAGCGAGGCGGTCAAGCCGGTGGAGCGACACAGCTGTTACAGCTACAGCAACCTGCCCGCCGAAGCGATCAACTGGTCGTGCAGCAACGAGAGCAAGGACATGCTCAACAGCGAAAAGCACAAGGTCCCCCGTTGCGCGGACGGCAGCGTTGGCAGTTGCATCGCACCGTTGACCCGGGAGGCATTGGCCAACCCCAAGGCAGCTGGCGGTGACAAGCCGGCGTTGCCCAAGGATGCGCGGGTAATCACCTATTACTACGACACCCCAAGCCTGGGCCAGGCCCGCACCGATTGCGAGCGTAGCAACGGCATCTGGCAGACTCACTGATTCTGCAGGCCTGCGCGCTGCTTTGTGAGGGAGCGGCCTTTCGCGACGCAAGGCCGCTCCCACAGGACCATCACCGCCCCATAAACCTATGCAGAAGCTATGGGACGGCGTTGTTTCAGGGTGAAATCGGGTCACTCGCCGGGAAAGTCTCGTCCAGCGCATTGTCCACCGCGCTCTCCCCGGTCTTTTCGCCACAGTGGCAATCCGGCATCCGGCACGGCTCGCCATTGCGATGCCCGCTGGCACAGGCCTCGCAGCAATACACCTTGCCTTCGAGCTGCAAGGCGTTGGCATCCACGGTGCAGGAACAATGCGCACAGGCACAACGCAGTTCGTTCATGGCTTGCTCTCCTCGTCATCGATTACATCATCAGTCCACGGTTCGCCATCCAGCGGTGCGGAGCGGGCCAGTTCGGCTTCGTCCAGGCCTATGCCGCCGCCGATTTCATGGGCCTCCACCCGGCGCAGGGTCTTGTCTGCCGGTCCGCCGGTGCTGCCAGGCTCATGCGGGTCGCGGGCGCCGGTCTCATCCAGCAGGGTGTCCGGGCTCAGGTCGTCGTAGGTAACGTTGTCTTCGTGCAAACTGTCGCTCAGCGCTTCGCCGCCGGTCATGCCGCTTTCGGCCACGCGCCGGGGCGGGAACTCGCGGGCCACGTCCGCGGCCGGGCGCTCGTCGCCCACACGCCCCTCGCGCTCATCCAGGCGCTCGTCGAAGTCCAGTTCATGCACGCTGCCCATGCGGTCTTCGGTGTCGTCGATTTCGATCGGGGTATACGGCTTCGGTTCATCTGCTCGGGCCATGTGTGTTCTCCGTCAAGTGGCTTCATTCGGTCGACTGCACCTGATCGTTGAAGATTCAGAGTTTTTTGAACTACCGCCCGGGCCGCTGGCTCCCACCATAGAGACTCAGAACCGCCCGGAGCCGTCATGGCCAAGCCCCTAGAGGAATACGCGCGCAAGCGCGACTTCAACGCCACGCCCGAGCCCAGCGGCAAGCGCAGCCATGGCAAGCGGGCCCATGCGCTGCAGTTCTGCATCCAGAAGCATGACGCCAGTCACCTGCACTACGACTTCCGCCTGGAGCTCGATGGCACGCTGAAAAGCTGGGCAATCCCCAAAGGGCCCTCGCTGGACCCGAAGGTGCGCCGCCTGGCCGTGCACGTAGAGGACCACCCGCTGGACTACGCCGATTTCGAAGGCCATATCCCCGAGGGCCATTACGGCGCGGGCGACGTGATCGTCTGGGACCGGGGCATCTGGGAGCCCGAAGGCGATGCGCACGAAGCCTATGCCAAGGGCAAGTTGCGCTTCCGCCTGCAAGGCGAAAAGCTTGGCGGCGTGTGGAATCTGTTTCGCACCCACCTGGCCGGCAAGAAGGAACAGTGGATGCTGGTCAAGTCGCAAGACAGCCAGGCGCGTAGCGAAGCCGACTACAGCATCGTCGACGCCCAGCCCGACAGCGTCCTCAGCGACCGCACGCTGGTGCCGCGCAAGCCAGCAGCAAAAAAAGCCGCTGCACCACGTCGCAAACCGGCCAGCAAAGGCCGGAAGGTGCCGTTGCCGACGCAACTGCAGCCACAATTGGCGACCTTGGTCGACTCCCCGCCCGGCGGCGACTGGCGCTACGAAGTCAAGTTCGACGGTTATCGCATCCTTGCCCGCATCGACGGCGATGACGTCCGCCTGTTCACCCGCAATGGCCACGACTGGAGCAGCAAGCTGCCCAGGCAGGCTGCCGCCTTGCGTGCGCTGGGCATCGACGCGGCCTGGCTCGATGGCGAGGTGGTGGTGGCCGGCGAGAACGGCGCGGCGGACTTCCAGGCGCTGCAGAACGCCTTCGACACCGAACATGACGAGCACATCACCTATTACCTGTTCGACCTGCCCTTCCTCGGCGGCCAGGACCTGCGCCAGTTACCGCTGCAGGACCGGCGCAGCACCTTGCAGCACTTGCTGGAACACAATGAATCGGACGTACTCCGGTACTCCGCCGACTTTGACCAGCCCGTCGAATCCCTGCTCGACAGCGCCTGCCAGCTGCAACTCGAAGGCCTGATCGGCAAGCGCGTCGACAGCCCCTACAGCGGCCGTCGCAGCCCCGACTGGATCAAGCTCAAGTGCAAGCAGCGCCAGGAGTTCGTGATCGTCGGCTACACCGACCCGAAAGGCAGCCGCAGCGGTTTCGGCGCACTGCTGCTGGCCTTGCACGACAACGACAGCGGCGAGTTGCGCTATGCCGGCAAGGTCGGTACCGGCTTCAGTGCCACCACCCTGGCAAGCATCCATGCCCGGCTGGAACCGTTGGAAATCGACACGCCGGCTCTGCCCAAGCCGCCCGCGGGAGCCGAAGCCCGCGGCGTGCACTGGCTGAAACCGCAGCTGCTGGCCGAAGTCGCCTATGCCCAGATGACCCGTGACGGCTTCGTGCGCCATTCGGTGTTCCACGGCCTGCGTGATGACAAACCGGCTACCGCCATCGACCTGGAGCGCAGCATGCCCGCCAAGACCCTGCCCAAGCGCAAGCAGGCCAAGGCCCCAGAGGCCTTGGGCGAGCTGCGCCTGACCCACCCCGAGCGGATAATCGACGCCACCCGCGGCGTGACCAAGCGCGAGGTCGCCGAGTACTACGCCGCCGTCAGCCAGTGGATCCTGCCCCAGCTCAAGGATCGCCCGGTGGCACTGGTGCGCGCGCCGGACGGCCTGACCGGCGAGCTGTTCTTCCAGAAGAACGCAGGCCAGCTGCATATACCCCACGTGCTCAGCTACGACAAGGCCGAGGCCGGCCAGGCAGCGATGGTCATCAACCGCGCCGATACCCTGCTGGGAGCGGTGCAGATGAACATGCTCGAGCTGCACACCTGGAACGCCACCGACAAGGATTTCGACAAGCCCGACCGCTTCGTCCTCGACCTCGATCCGGACCCGGCACTGCCGTGGAAGGCCATGCTCGAAGCCACCCAACTGGCCCTGACGTTGCTGGATGAACTGGGCTTGAAGGTGTTCCTCAAGACCAGTGGCGGCAAAGGCATGCACCTGGTCGTGCCCCTGACCCGGCGGGCCAGCTGGGATGAAGTCAAGGCGTTCAGCCATGCCATCGTCGATTACCTGGCCAGGCTCTTCCCCGACAGGCTGAGTGCCGTTTCCGGGCCCAAGAACCGCGTCGGGCGCATCTTCATCGACTACCTGCGCAACGGCAAGGGCGCGACCACCGCCTGCGCCTACACCCTGCGCGCGCGTGAAGGCCTGCCGGTATCCGTGCCGATCTGGCGCGAGGAACTGCCGCAACTCAAGGGCGCCAACCAGTGGAACATCGACAATGTGCTTGAGCGTCTGGACGATGTGGACGACCCCTGGGCCGATTATGGCAAGACAAGGCAATCGATCACCGTGGGCATGCGCAAGCAGCTGGGGCTGGCCTGATGAGGGCTTGCCTGAAACGCTGCGCCCGCAGTGCCTGAACAAGGAGCCAGGCCCATGGTTCTGGCATGGCGGCGCTGGCATTGCGACCTGCTGGTACGGCGCCGCCGAAGCCCTGGCCGATATCTGGCGGGCCTGCGCACCCTGTGGGAGCGGGTTCACCCGCGAAACATCCAGCGCGGTGCATGGCACCGGCTTCGCCGGTGTTCGCGGGTAAACCCGCTCCCACAAGGTCCCTGCCAGCGCAACAAGTCCTGTGCAGCGCCCTGCGTTGCTGGCTTGCGTCAAGCGCCAGGGTTCACGACGCTTTGCGTGTCTTCTTCGCCGGCTTTTTGCCACCCAGGCTGCGCTTGAGCAGTTCGGTGAGGTCGAGGATATCTGCACCTTTGCCCGCTTCCGTCGCCTCGCCCTTCTCCACCGTCTCGATCTTGCCCTTGCTGGCCTTCTCCTCCACCAGGTCCAGGATGGTCTGGCGGAACACATCCTGGTAATCCGCCGGTTTCCACGGCCCGCTCATGTCTTCCACCAGTCGCTTGGCCATGTCCAGTTCGCGCTTGTCTACCTTGGCCTCGGTCACACTGCTGTCCAGCTCCAGCGTTTCCAGCCCGCGCACTTCCTCCGGCCAGCGCAGGGTAATCATCACCAGTGCGTCATCCAGCGGTCGCAGCAGCGCCAGGTGCTGGCGGGTGTGCAGCACCACCGTGGCCAGCGCCACCTTGCCGGTCTTGGCCAGGGTTTCGCGCAGCAAGGCATACACCTTGCCGCCACGACGGTCCGGGGTAAGGTAGTACGGCGTATCAAAGTACTGCAGCGGGATCTCGCCGGCCTCGACGAAGGAAAAGATATCGATCGTCTGGGTCGCCTCGGGCCGGGCCTTGCGGATTTCCTCCTCGCTGATCACCACGTAGCGGCCCTTCTCGAACTCAACGCCCTTGACGATGTTGTCCTTGTCGATCTCCTTGCCGGTGACCTTGTTCACCCGCTTGTAGCCCACCGGTTCCATGCTGCGCTTGTCGAGCCAGTCGAAATCGACCCGCTCGGTGCGCACTGCGGTATTGAGGGCCACGGGGATGTGCACGAGGCCGAAACTGATGGCGCCTTTCCAGATTGCCCGAGCCATTAGCGGTGCTCCCAAGGTTGCCTGCCAATACCTGAATCGACTGCAACGGGCGGCGAAGGTTTAGCTGCCCTGCCCTATGGCAGCGGGTTGCCACCCGTCACACCGTATACCTCGCCGGTGATATAGCTGGACTCCTGGCTGGCCAGCAACACATACACCGGCGCACATTCGGCGGGCTGCCCTGGGCGCTTCATGGGCGTGTGCGCACCAAAGTCGGGGATTTTCTCCGGTGGTTGGCCACCACTGGGTTGCAGCACTGTCCAGATAGGCCCCGGGGCCACGGCGTTGACCCGGATACCGCGCTCGATCACCTGTTTGGCCAGGGCCTTGGTGAAGGCGACGATCGCCGCCTTGGTGGTGGCATAGTCGAGCAAGGTGGCTGAAGGCTGGTAAGACTGGATCGAAGCGGTGTTGATGATGGTCGCCCCCGCCGGCATCAGCGGCACGGCCGCCTGGCACAACCAGAACAGCGCGTAGACATTGGTCTTCAGAGTGTGGTCGAACTGTTCGTGACTGATCTGGCTGATGTCCTTGCGCGCTTCCTGCTTGCCGGCGACGTTGACCAGGATGTCCAGGCCGCCGAGTTGCTCGTGGGCCTGGTCGACCAGTTCCTTGCAGAACTGCTCCTCCTTCAGGTCACCGGCAATGGCCACCACCTTGCGGCCTTCGGCTTCGATCAGTTTGATGACTTTGCGCGCGTCAGGTTGTTCGATGGGCAGATAGTTGAGGGCTATGTCGGCACCCTCGCGGGCGAAGGCGATGGCCACGGCCCGGCCGATGCCCGAGTCCGCACCGGTGATCAGCGCCTTGCGCCCTGCCAGGCGGCCAAAGCCCTTGTAGGTGGTTTCGCCGTGGTCTGGCTCGGGCTGCATGTTGGCGTCCAGCCCCGGTGCCGGCTGGCCTTGGGCAGGGAATGGCGGGTGCGGGTACTGGGTCAGCGGGTTCTGCATGCTGAACTGGTCGTGGGGTTTGCTGGACATGGGGCCACTCCTCTGGTGAAACCGGTATTGGCCCAATCGCGGGCTTGCCCGCTCCTACAGGTATTGAAGCTGGTGGTAGTCCTGTGGGAGCGGGCAAGCCCGCGAAGGCCGCTCTACCGATTTCGAGGTAAACCGCCATCGATGGTTTTTTCCAACTGGCCCATACACCGACCAGCGGTCGATACGTCACTCAAAGCGACTAGTTCCGTACCTCAACTGCGTCCACATCCGGTGCATCTGGCGCGTCTGGCGCGTCGTCCACATCAGCCCTTGCAGCGTCTCTGGCTGCATTGGCAGCGACTTTGGCTTCGTCCCTGGCGGCATCTGCCGTAGCCCTGGCAGCATCTCTGGCTGCATCAGCTTGGTCTCTGGCTGCGTCGCGGGCAGCATCTGCCGCGTCCCTGGCAGCTTCTCTGGCGTCATCTGCGCCGGCTACACCAGCAGCTTTTGCGGCGTCGCGGGCGGCATCCGCCTCGGCTCTGGCAGCGTCTCTGGCTGCATCTGCAGTAGCTTTTGCCGCATCCCGGGCGGCATCGGCCTCAGCCCTTGCAGCGTCTCTGGCCGCATCAGCATCGTCTCGGGCTGCGTCCCTGGCGGCATCCGCCGCATCGTTGTCGTTGTCATGCGCATCGCCTGGGCCTTTGCCGGCCATGCCACCATGGTCACCATCGCCGGCCCCCGGGCCGCCATGACCGCCATGACCGCCATGACCGCCACCGCCATCACCACCGTGACCACTGCCTCCGCTACCACCACCGTGACCGCCGCCTCCAGAGCCACCGCTGCCACCACCGTGACCGCCACCGCCTCCAGAGCCACCGCCGCCATTACCGTGGCCGCCACCGCCTCCAGAACCACCGCCACCGCCGTGACCACCACCGCCGCCGCTGCCACCGTCTTTGGCATACACGCTGGAGAAACTACCGATGTAGTCGGGCACCAGAACGGTCGATGCAGACAGGACGCCACCAATTGCCAATGCCAACAAACATTTCTTGAGCAACATGATGCACCTCCGCTTGGCGTTGCGTCGTCATCTCCGTAACAAACGCAATGACCAATGAGTTCGCAACCGCCCATGGAGCGGCCAGCCAACCGGCGCGGCCATAGATCTGCAGTGTCAGCGAGCAACTGCGGTTTTCGCACGATCCCTCAGAGCCAGTCAGCCTCTTTGCGTGGGAAATATTCCCACATATTAAGACTAGTACTGTATGCCTGAGTTCCAGATACCGAATGTCAGGCCAAGGCACGTTTCAGACTTGCCAGCAGTCACGACTGGCTGAACAGCACCCGCCGGAAAGCCTCGGCCGCCAGGTGCACCTGCACCGCCCAGTCCTGCGCCGCGTCACTGCCGGCATCATCGGAAATGTACTTCAGGCACACGAACGGGATGCCTTCGCCGCGTGCGATCAGCGCCAGCACGTAGGCTTCCATGTCGACCACGTCATAAGGTGCATTGCCATGGTTGATCTCGAAGCTGTCGCCACTGCCGCAGGTTTCCAGGGCCAGGCCGGGGATCTGCGCACCATGCTCCAACACCACCGGGATGTCCGACAAAGGCGTCTGGTAGCGGTCGAAGCCCAGCGGGGTCACGTCCATGTCGCGCTGCACGAAGCGGGTGCAGCACACCACCTCGCCCTTGCCATGGCGCTGGCTGCCGGCCGAGCCGAGGTTGACGATCAGCCTGGGCCGGCGCGTGGCAATGGCCTTGGTCAGCGCGATGGCGGCATTGACCTTGCCGATGCCGGTGAACACGGTGTTGACGTCAGCGAATACCTCGCCGGCCTCGGCTTCGAGGGCGAAGACAAACAGCGTGTCATCCAGGGAAATGTCGGGGAATTGCTTGATCAGCATCATGGCGCAGGTGGTTCCGAGTGGCTGCGAAAGGCGCGGCCATTTTCGGCCAACCCCGGCTAATTGCAAGCCCCGGCGGCCACCACGGCCCGTAACGCCTGCGCCCTGCCCAGGCCAGCAGCGCGGGCCTGGGCCAGGCACTGCAGTTGCTGGTCGGCATGGGTGCCGTCGCGCAGCAGGTGGTGTGCATGGTGGAAGGCGCGTTCGGCGTCTGCGGTGTCGACCGGCAAATGCTCCTGCAACTGGGCCAGCCAGCCTTCGGCCGTAACCGGCTGTTGCCCGTGCAGGCCGATGAACTCACCGTGGCGCCCATGGCGCATGGCACGCCAGTAGTTTTCCTGGGTCATCCAGCGCTGCTCGCGGTTGCAGGCCGCGGGGTCATGCCGGTACACGATGCTGTGCTCGATCAGGTGGCGAAACAGTGCAGCGATGCACAGCGCGTCCTCCAGCCGCGGGCAGCCATCGCAGATGCGCAGTTCGACCGTCGGGAAGCGTCGCGAAGGCCGGATCGCCCACCAGAAGTCGCCGTCCGCGGCCAGCGAGCCGGTGCGCTGCAGCAAGGCACGGTAGCGCTCGTAGGCGGCCCAGTCCGGCAAAGGCTCGGGCAGCCCCATGTGTGGCCACTCCCCGCAAATCACTCGCCGGTAGCTCATGTAGCCGGTGCACTGGCCTGCCCACAGCGGGGATGACGTACTCAGTACCAGCAACAAGGGCAGCCAGCCCAGTACGCGGTTGATCAGTTGCATGCGGTCGCAGCCTGGCGGAACGCCCACGTGAACGTGCAGGCCGTTGAGCAGGCTGCGCCGCGCCACATGCCGGTAGTCCGCGAACAGTTGCCGGTAGTGCGCCGGGGTGGCGGGTTGCTGCCGCAGCCAGGCGGCATTGGGGTGGCTTGCCGCGCCGTACAGGCCCATGCCCTCTTCGGCCAGCGCGGTGCCCAGCCGCTGGCGGCTGTGCTGGAAGAACTCGCGTGCCTCGAACAGGTTGGCAAACACCGGCGAGGCCACTTCGATCTGGCTGCGGAACATTTCCTGGGCAAAATGCTGGCCCAGCGCCTCGCGACAACGCCCGACCACGGCTGGCGAAGGCGTGGCTGGCACCCGCCCCGAGTCCAGGTTCACCAGCAGGTATTCTTCCTCGATGCCGAACGTGCAGGGTCGTGCCATGCTGCCTCAGCTGTTGCGGGTGACTGTAAGCACCACGGCGGCGATGCGTTCGACCTGCTCGTAACCGGGTTCGCTCAGTTGTTCGCCAAACACATCCGGATCGATTTCCCGATACACCCAGGACCACGCCGGGCCCGCCAGGCGCAGGCGGACCGCGTCGAGCAAGGCGTCCCGGCCGTCGATGATCGCCACGCCGGTATACAACAGTAGCGAGCCGCCTGAACCCAGCCGCTCGCAGGCCTGTTCGACGATCCGCAGCGACAGCTGCGCGCCGAGCGAACCACCGCCATGCCGATAGGTACGTTCGCTGGCATCCAGCATGTACGGCGGGTTGGCAACGATAAGGTCGAACAGCCCGGTAATGCCGTCGAGGATATCACTTGGTTCCACGGACACATTGCTCAGGCCCGCCAGTGCCGCGTTGATCGCGGTGTAACGCAGCGCGAGCGGGTTGATGTCCACGGCGCTGACTTGGGCATGGGGCGCCGCCCGGGCAATCAGCAAGGCGCCGACACCAGTGCCGCAACCAATATCCACGGCATGCTCGACGCGCTTCGGAGTGCGTTGCAGATGATCATGGATGACCTGGGCGAAACGGTAACTGTCCGGGCCGAAAAATACCGCGTCGGCTTCCTGGGTGGGGTACGCGGAGTGCACCAGCAGCAGGTCGTCGATTGTGGACCAGCGCACGGTGCTGAGTAGCAACTCCCCGTGCGCCTTCAGCACCTGGGCACGCCGCATCTGATCCAGCTCATCGGCAGAAACCAATGACGAACGGAACGGACGGTTCCAGCCGAACACGTCGCGTGCGGTCCTGGCCTGCTCGGCTTCC
Source organism: Pseudomonas sp. NPDC096925 (assembly GCF_044762545.1). Taxonomy (NCBI): domain Bacteria; kingdom Pseudomonadati; phylum Pseudomonadota; class Gammaproteobacteria; order Pseudomonadales; family Pseudomonadaceae; genus Pseudomonas; species Pseudomonas sp. NPDC096925. The sequence continues at coordinate 278,790 of NZ_JBIWEM010000003.1, forward strand.
GGGCGCGCATTCACCCGAGCATGAGTTGCCGGGGTGACACTGGTGAAGCGGTAGCCGTCGGCACGCAGGCGCTTGCCCAATTGCAGCATTGCCTGGTCAGCCTGGATCTGTAGTGGATCGAGCAGCATCAGCGGGTTGCCTCCTGAATCAGGCCGGTAGCCTGCAGGTAGCGCCGGGTGGCCAGCAGTCCTTCCGGTGTCGCATGGCGGTTACCGGACAGCGTGTCGATCAAGGTCTCGATATCGGCGTCCGGGGCAGGAATCGTAAGCGCATCATCCAATTGCACATGCACCTCCCAGCTGCCAGGCAGCACGCGGCGACCCCGGGCTTGCCAGCCTGCCGCGATCCAGTCGTGCCACAGTTGTTTTTCATAGGCGGTGAACACGCCATACATCGGTGCCGAGGGGCCGTCGATCAGCGCCCACCAGCGGCTGTTGGCAGGCTCCTCACCGCGGCGGATCCAGCCCTGCGCCTGCAGGGCCAGCAAAAACGCGGGCATGGCACCGGGCTCGGCCAGCCATTGGTTGACGGTGCGCTTTTGCACGCGGCAATGGTCGGCGTGCATGAATTGGCCAAAGGAGCGCTTATGCTCCAGTGCCGACAGCAGTTCGGTTTCAAGATCGAAGCTGCTGATCAGGCTGGGTGTATCAAGCCCCAGGCCATTCAAGCGGTAGCCACTGCGCACCCGCTGGTAGAACTGGCCAGCGTCGTCGACCGGGCAGAGTTGGCGTAGCGCCTGGATGGACAGATGCGCATGCCCGCTGGCCGCGTTGTCGATGGTCACGTGAAGCTGAAAGTAATGACCATCGATGCCCAGCTCCGCCAGTTCGTAGGTGGTGATCAACAGATGCAGCGGCGGTTGTTCGTAGCCCAGGTTGTAGCCGATCACCTCGGCAAGAAAATCATCGCCGTAGCGCCCCAGTACCAGCTGCAAGGCGCCTTGCAGGTAACGCTGGTCGTCCAGCTCAGGCAGCACCAGGCAACCCAGCCGGCTCAACAGCCGTTGGTAGATCAGCACGTGGTTGCAACGCGGATCGCCGCCGCCCAGCTCTTCCATGTAGGTGCGGATAAGCCCGTGATAGCGGGGATCGCCCCAATGTCGCAAGGTGCTGTGCAGCCATGCCCCGTCCACTGCCTTGGTGGGCGCCACCTGTTGCAGGAACCACAGCGCCTGGGCGCGGTTGGCAAAATAGCGCCTTGGTGCACCTTGGCGGCGTTGCTCAAGGTAACACGCATAGGCTTCAGCCACCTGGCTGGCATGGCGAGCGCTCCAGGCGTCCAGTTGAGCAGGATCGGCAGGCAGGTCATCCGGCAAATGTTGCGCACGTGCCAACTGTTCGCTGAGCCACGCGGCGCTCGTGGTGTCGGGGCCTTCGAGCAACGTCTTGTAACGCTCGGTCAGGCTTGGCCCATTTGCCGAAGCCGGTACCACCGCGTCGGTCTTGCGGGTCATTGCCGTCATGCGGTAGTCCTTGTCCACGTTTTATTGGCTGGGTTTCTGACCGGGCATCGGTTCAGGGTCTGGAGCAGGTTGTGGAGCAGGTTTGTCGCCGGGTTGCTGCATCTGCAGCGAGGGTTTGCTTTGGTCGGCATCCTTTGCCGGGTGGTCGTTATCCCGGTCGAAACAGCCAGCCAGCAAGCCAAGGGTGCCCACCAGGGCTATCAGAGGGATCAATCGCATGGGGTTCTCCTTCTGTGCAAGATCGCAGCGCCCGGTCGCCCGGGCACTGCGTAGCCTCATTTACGAACGACCGCCCTTGCGGCCCGATTCGCTGGTACGGTCGCCACCGGATTGCTGGCCGCCCTTGCGCCCAGCTTCGGAGGCTTTTTCGCGGTCATTGGCAAAGTTGCCCGGGTTCTTGTTGCCACCTTGGCTGCCCTGCTGGTTGCCGGTGCGGCTGTTCTCTTTGTTGGCCATGGTCTTAAACCTCGTATGACTTCGGAATGCACGGCATTACCTGCCGTACACCTGTTGGGAGTTCGGTCATTCCGGCGGATTCGGTTTAATGCGAAGCGTTCGGACCAGCGGCATTAAATAAGCGGCACCAGCATATTTGGCGCGCCTGTCAGTCGCGCGGCGTGCTATCCAGGCGCGCCTGGCGCCGTCCCAGCCAACCTCCGGTCGTCGCCCAACCCAAGGCAAGCAGCGTACCGATCAGCATCGCCAGTTGCGGATGCTCACCCATCACGTCCAGCGCCCGTTTGAGCCAGCCACTCAAGGCGTCGCCGCCACGATAGACCACGGTGTCGATGAAGTTCTTGGCCTTGTACTTGTCCTCGGCGGGCAGCACGGTGAACAGCATCTCCCGCCCCGGCCGCACCAACGCGTACTCACCGGCCCGGCGCACCACCATCACCACCGCGAAAACGGCGAACACCGGGGCCAGTGCCAGCCACAGGAAGCCCGCTGCCATCACCAGCGGCACCGCCACCAGCAGCACGCCCACCCCCATACGGCGAGCCAGGCGACCGGTAAGGAACACTTGAGTGAGGATCGCCAGGGCCTGAACCACCGTGTCGATCAGGCCGAACACCTGGGTTTGTCGGGTACGCTCGGTGAAGGTTTCGCTGACAATGCGCGCCTGTTCGAAATACAGGAAGGTGCTGACACTGGCGAGCAATACCACGAACAGCGCAATGCCCAGCAGGTAGGGCGAGCGCAGTACGGCAGTGGCACCGGCAAACGGGTTGCCGCCCAGTGGTCGGGAGTCCGGCCGCTCGGCTTGTACCGGCAGTGGATGGCGCGTTCGCCAGCGTTGCAGGAACAACGTCGCGCCGATGCTGCCCAGCAGAAGCGCCCCGGCCAGCACCAGCAAACCGGCATGGCCCAGCGGTACCACCAGCAGCGTACCCAGGATGGGACCACTGAGCCCGCCCAGGCTGGCCCCGGCCGCCAGCAGGCCGAACAGGCGCTTGCCCTGGGCGGTGGAAAACAGGTCGGCGAGTACGCTCCAGGCCAGCGAGATGCTCAGCAGATTGAACACCGACAACCAGATGTAGAAGGCCCGGGCCGTCCATGGCGCTTCCGGGTCGCGGGCGAACAGCACGGCAAAAAGCAACAGGTTGCTGGCGAAGAAGCCGTAGGTCCAGGGCAGGATGTGCCGGCGCTGCACCCTGGAGGCCAGCCAGCCAAACAACGGCAGACACGCCAGGGTGGCGATGAAGGTGCCGGTAAACAGCCATTGCAGGTTGTCCACGCCACCGGCAACGCCCATGGTTTCACGCACCGGGCGCAGCATGAAGTAGCCAGTGAACAACTGGTAGAACAGCAGCACACCGGCGATCACCGCCGGCCCCTCGCCGGGCTGGATGTTCAGCCCCTGGTCCAGGCGCCGCCGCCAGCCTGCCATGGTGTCAGGCAAACAGCTCGATCAGCGCCTGTTGCTGAGGCTGGGTCAGCAACGGCCCGTGTCCGGCCTTGAGCTGGTCAAGTTGGCGCTCGGGCCGGCTGGTCGCAGGGATGACCGTGGTCACCGCCGGGTGGCTGATGGCGAATTTGAGAAACAACTGTGCCCAGCTGCCGATACCCGCCTCTGCGGCCCAGCCGGGCAAGGCCTGGTCCTTGACCCGGGCAAACAGGCGGCCGTCGTCGAAAGCCCGGTTGATCAGCACGCCAACGCCCTTGTCCTGGCACAGGGGCAGCAGTTCGCGGGCGGCGCCGGGGGCATTGACCGAGTAATTGATCTGGATGAAATCCAGCGGTTCGCTGCGCACGATGCGGGCGACCTCGTCCTGGCCACTGTTCAGGTAATGGGTGATGCCGACATAGCGGACTTTGCCCTGCTGCTTCAATTCGCGGGCATAGGGCAGCTGGGTCTGCCAGTGGCGCAGGTTGTGGATTTGCAGCAAGTCGACCTTGTCGGTGCGCAGGCTCTTGAGGCTACCGGCCCATTGCGCTTCGGCGTCTGCCCGGCTGTCGGCGGCGATCTTGGTGGCGATGAAGCACTGCCGGTGCCAACCACCCTCTTCCAGTAGCTGGCCGAGAATGCTGTCGGCACCGCCGTAGTTGGGCGAGGTGTCGATGACCCGGGCACCGCCTTCGAAGAACGCCTTCAGTACGACTTTCAGCTGCTGGTATTGGACCGAGCCGGCTTCCACTTCGAAACTGCCGGAGGTACCGGCACCGATCACCGGCAGCGCTTCACCGGTGGACGGCACCTTGCGGGTCAGCAAACCTGCCGGGGCGGCGGCGTGCAACCACGGGCTGGCGGCCAGCAAGCCCAGGGTTGCACCCGCGCGTAGGACATCGCGACGTGCGTACATGGAAAGCTCCGTCATGGCGCGGAAACTTTCAAGGCTAGCCGCTGTACCCCGCTGCAGCCGGTGTTTCTGTATCTGGATGTGTAGCGATCAGGCCTGCATCAGCAGGCTCAGGTCGACACCCGCCTCGCTCATGGGTGGGCACCAGTAGTAACCACCGGTCAGTGGCCGGCTGAAGCGGTACAGGCCGTCGATGATGCCGTCCTCCAGGCCGCTCATGCGCCGCAGCTGCACTTCGAATGCCTCGAAGCTGTGGCCCAGGGCCACGAAGGCCAGGCCAGCGCCACGTTGGTCAGCCCAGGCCACCGAACGACGGACGATGAACGCTTCTGGCTCGAAGCTTTCCTGGGCCGTGCGCTTGACATGGGCCGACTCGGGGGCGTCGTCGAGCTCTTCGTTGTCGCTCAGGCGGCGGCCGATGATGTTGTCCTGGTCGGCCTGGGGCAGCGACTTGAAGTACTCCAGGTCGTGCTTCCACAGCTGGAACGCGGCAAAGCTGGAGCCGTCGGCGGCAATGGCCGCCTGCACGGCCTCTTCGTCCACCGGGTTTTCGGTGCCGTCTTCATAACCGGTCAGGTCATGGCCGCCACGGTGCAGGAAGCCGTCGACGCTGTCGGCCAGGCGCAGGGCTGGTGCCAACGCCAGCTCCAGGGCCTGGGCACGCAGCAGCAGGTCGCCGCGCTCGTTACCGCGCAGCCACAGCCACAGGGCGTGTTGGGTGCTGGGGTTCTCCACGGCGGCATCCAGCTGCGGGAAGGCGCGCAAGCCAGGTACTTCACGGCCCAGGGCCCTGGCCAGCGGGGCGCCGACACCCAGGATCAGCTGTTCGCCATCAACCTGCGACAGCAGGGCATCCAGGGCGGCAGGCAGGGCCTCGGGCGACTGCAGGGTGAAGAACAGGTGACGGGCGTGAGCCGGCACCGGGGTGGCAAGCAGACCTTGCTGGAAAGGCATGACAGGCTAATCCTCGGCTAAAACAGGAATGCTACTGCGCCCGCAAGCCTACTGCAACGCGGCATGCAGCCTCACTGGCCGCAGCGCTTGGTAACAACCGGTTACCAAGCGCTGGCGCTTTGCAATTAGCTATCAATCAGGGCCGGCCTACACTCTTCGGGATCCTTCGCCCGAGAGACCGCCCATGACTGCCTCACCTTTGCTCACCGCGTTTCTGCCGCTGGCCCTGGGTATCATCATGCTCGGCCTCGGGTTATCGCTGACCTTGGCCGACTTCGCCCGCGTGGTGAAGTACCCCAAGCCGGTAGTGGTAGGCCTGGTTTGCCAGATCCTGCTACTGCCGCTGGTGTGCTTCCTGATTGCCAACGGGTTTGGCCTGGAGTCGGCCCTGGCGGTGGGGCTGATGCTGCTGGCCGCCTCGCCTGGCGGCACCACGGCCAACCTGTTCAGCCACCTGGCCCATGGCGATGTGGCGTTGAATATCACCCTGACGGCGGTCAACTCGTTGATCGCGATCCTGACCATGCCGCTGCTGGTGAACCTGTCGCTGAGCTGGTTCATGGCATCGGACCAGGCCATCCCGCTGCAGTTTGCCAAGGTGATGCAGGTGTTCGCCATCGTCCTGCTGCCGGTGGCGCTGGGCATGCTGATTCGCCGCTTCGCCCCCGCTTTCGCCGCACGCATGGAGAAGCCGATGAAGCTGGTGGCCGCGTTGTTCCTGGCGTTCACCATCGTCCTGGCCCTGGCCAAGGACTGGCAGACCGTGGTTGCGTACGCGCCGGTGGTGGGCCTGGCCGCGCTGCTGTTCAACCTGCTGAGCCTGGGCGTGGGCTACTGGGTGCCGCGCCTGCTGAGCATCCCCAAGCGCCAGGCGATTGCCATCGGCATGGAGATCGGCATTCACAACGGGACCTTGGCGATTGCCCTGGCGTTGAGCCCTTCACTGCTGAACAACGCCACCATGGCGGTGCCGGCGGCGCTGTACAGCCTGATCATGTTCTTCACGGCGGCGGGGTTTGGCTGGTGGGTGAGCCGCGGGCATGTGGCGGTGCAAGCCAAGGGTGAAACAGTGAACTGAGGCGAGTTCCCTGTGGGAGCCCCTGTCACAACTGGCTGCGCTTACGCCGCAACTGCTGCTTCAGTACCTTCAACGGCGGAGCATAGAAGAACCCGAACGACACACTCCCCGTGCGCCCCTTCACCGCATGATGCAACCGGTGCGCGCGATGCAAACGCTTGAGGTAGCGGTTGACCGGCCGTGGCTTGCGCGGCCAGTGCCGGTGAAAGAACCCGTCGTGGGCCACGACATACAGCACGCCGTACCCCGCCACCCCGCCGCCCACCCACTGCAAGGGCGCATGACCACCTTTGCCCAGGGCTACCAGCACCGTGGCGATCAGCCCCAGGGCCACCAGGTACAGGTCATTGGTTTCGAGCATGCCCAGTTGCGGCTCATGGTGCGAGCGGTGCAGCCACCAGCCCCAGCCATGCATGATGTACTTGTGAGCCAGCGTGCCAACGCCCTCCATGGCCACCAGGGTGCCGAACAGCACGGCGAGATTGAACAGCATGGAAGGGTCCGGGTGATGGCAAGGGAAGGCGCAAGGGTACCGATTGCCCGTGTTTTTTTCCATGCAGGCGTGACCGGTAGCAAGCCCGGTGCGGATGAAGCCCGTTGTCATGTTTTCACCCTTGACCTGGCCTGCCACGGGGCGTAAGGTCCGCGACGCAATTTTGCATCCCTGAACAGGAGACCTGCATTGGACAGTAGCCCCAGTCGCATGCGACAGGCCCACGTGGCGCGCTAGTCCGGCAGTGTCCTGCACTGTCTGGCCGGCCTGGCAAGACGGTGGTTTCTTGTAACCCCCTCTTCTTCCTTCCCCTTCGTGGTCCTGCGCATTTTCTGGTTTTTCAACCGCGCCAGTTGATGGCGTTCATGCGGGCGTGTGCCCGTGGAAGAGGTTTGCTATGGATTGGAAAGTATTTCTGCTGCGTGTCAGCATCGCCCTGCTGCTGGGGGCGCTGATTGGCGCCGAACGTCAACTGCGCCAGCGCCTGACCGGGCTGCGCACCAATGCACTGGTCAGCACCGGTGCCTGCCTGTTCGTGCTGATGACCCAGGCAGTGCCGGGCATGGCACCCACCGATGCGTCGCGCATCGCCGCGTATGTGGTGTCGGGCATCGGCTTTCTTGGTGGCGGTGTGATCATGCGTGACGGGTTCAACGTACGTGGCCTGAACACCGCCGCCACGCTGTGGTGCACGGCTGCGGTGGGCGTACTCTGCAGCCTCGGGCTGCTGCTGGAGGCGACGCTGGGTAGCCTGGTGGTGCTGTGCGCCAATATCCTGCTGCGCGACATTGCCCAGCGCCTGGACCGCCAGGAAGTGGTGCCGGCCAGCGAGGCGGAGCAGCACTTCGAAGTGCGCATCGTCTGCCGCGCCGAGGACGAGATCCAGGTTCGCAGCCTGATGTTGCACAGCCTGGGCGACCCGCAACTGCGCCTGCAATCACTGCACAGCGAAGATTTGGCCAACCCTGCACGCCTGGAAGTGCGCGCCGAACTGCTGGGCACCGCGCAGGCACCAGCGCAACTGGAGCGGTTGGTCAGCCGGGTCAGCCTGGAGAAAGGTGTAAGCTCGGTGCGCTGGCAATTGCAGCCACAAGTGCTGGCGGCAGATTAGGATCGACAACTAGAAAAGGACTGGCTCATGCGCATCCGCCCTACCCTTGAGCGCGACATTCAATGGCTCCCGGACGTCGAGCGTTCGGCGGCCCAGGCCTTTGCCGCCTGGCCGGCGCTGGCATGGCTGGCGCAGGGTGATGTGATGAGCCGTGAGACACACCGGGCATTCGTCGATGCAGGCGGTAGCTGGGTGGCTGAGGATCTGGAGGGGCGCATTCTGGGGTTTGCCTGTGCCCGCCTTGAGGATCACGCGCTGCATCTTCATGAAATTTCGGTGCGCCGGGAGGCCCAGGGGCAAGGTGTCGGGCGCAGGCTGCTGCGGCAGGTGATCGATGCGGCACGACAGATGGGTGGGCGGGAGCTGACCTTGACCACCTTTGCCGAGGTGCCGTGGAATGCGCCGTTCTATGCGCGGATCGGGTTCGAGGTGGTTGATGAGGGGCTGCTGGATGCGCGGCTGCGGGGCATTCTGGCCAAGGAGCTTGCCCATGGGCTCACGGGGCGCTGTGCAATGCGCCTTTATGTAGGGCCTTGAGCGCTTGGGCGCCGGCAAGCCAGCGCCCACCTCGATAGCGTTGAGCACAAGCCATGCGCAAACCCTGTGGGAGCGGCTTTAGCCGCGAAGAATCCAACGCGGTGCATGGCACCGGCTGCGCCGGTGTTAGCGGCTAAAGCCGCTCTCACAGGGCCCCTGCTAATTCAATGAGTTATGTGCAGTTCCATGAGAGCCGGCTTGCCGGTGCAGGCAATTGAAGGAATCATTCTTCCCCTCCCACTACCACACGCCCCGCCACACAATACCCATCCCGCCCCTGGCGCTTGGCCTGGTACAGCGCCGCATCCGCCGCCACCATCAGGTTCTCGGCCGTCACCCCCTCCCGTGCCAGGTCACCCACGGCAATCCCCGCACTGAACGATACCCGTCCCAGGGGGCTGCCTGCATGCTCCAGCAGATGCCGACGCAACAGCTGTTGCACTTCCTGCACCAGCAGCTCCGCCCCGCGTGCATCGGTATCGGGCAGCAGCAGTGTGAACTCCTCGCCCCCATAGCGCACAGCCAGGTCGGCAGGCCGCTTCAGCGCCTGTTGCAGCAACTCGGCAAAGCGCCGCAGGCACTGGTCGCCCGCTGGGTGCCCGTAACGGTCGTTGTAGGCCTTGAAGTAATCCAGGTCGAGCATCACCAGCGCCAGTGGATAGCCCTGGCGCCTCGCCCGGCGCAGCTCCGGCTCGAACACCGCATCCAGCCGCCGGCGGTTACCCAGCCCGGTCAGGCTGTCGGTCAGTGCCAGGGCCTTCAGGGTCTGGTGTGCCTGGTGCAGGGCCCGCTCGATGACAATACGCTCGCGCAACTGGCGCAGCACCACACCACCAAAGGCCGCCAGCCCCACCAGTAACAGCAGCAGTACCGACACCGACTTGATTGCGTCTTGCCGCCAGGGCGCGACGATCGACTCCCGCGACAAGCCCGCCTCCACCACCAACGGGTAGCTGGACAGCGCGCGAAAGCCATACAGCCGTGGCGTGCCGTCGACCACGGCGACCGCCTCGGCCACCCCTTCCGTTGCATACGGCAAGTGGTTGCGGAAGATCTCGCTGTTGCTCAGGCTACGGCCCACTACCTGCTCGACGAACGGCCGCCTGACCAGGATGGTGCCGTCGCGCTTGGCCAGTACCAGCGCGCCACGTTCGTCGATCTTGAAGTCGCCGTAGTAACGCACGAACCACTCCACCTTGATGGTGCCCAGCAACACCCCGGCGAAGCTGCCATCGGCATATTCCAGGCGCCGTGAAATGGGGATGATCAGGTCGCCAGTCGAGCGGCTGCGCACCACCGAGCCGATGTGTACTCCACGGTCGGGATGGTCGCGGTGGTAAATGAAGTAGTCGCGGTCGGCATTGTTGGCATTGGGCGGGACTACCGCCTGGTCGGTAACGATCCAGCTGCCATCGGGGCCATACACGAACAGTCCGTGCAACTGCGGCATGATGCGCTTCTGCTGGACCAGCAAGGTATGCAGGCGCGGCCGGTCGATGTGCTCGAAGCCGTCGCCTTCCAGGCGTTCGGCCAGCGCCGCGGTGATGACGTCGACCTGGCGGATGGCGTCTTCGGCATGCTGCGCCGTGGCTCGGGCCAGGTTGGTAACCATGTTTTCGGCATTGGTGAAGGCGTGCCGGTAGTCGCGCCAGATACGCCAGCCTTCCACCAGGACAAAGGCCAGCATCACCACCAGCATGAACGCCAGTACCAGGCGGAACAGCGCCACGGCACGGCCCTCGCCGGTTATCGCAAAGAGGCCGTCTTCATCCTGCTTCCTGGCTGCACACATTGAAATCCCTAGGTATACCGCGTTTGCCGTCTTTCACTATAGTTGAGCGCCACCTGGGCGCTGCCGCCCAGGAAAAAGATTAAACCTTTGCCGCCCGTGCCCCCTCAACCGTACGCGACACTGAGGTCGCGTCAAGGTTTAAGGAGTGAAGCATGAGCAGTCTCTTCATCAAGCGCGTCGGTTTTTCCATGGTGTTGGGCCTGGCATCGGTACACGCACTGGCGGCTAGTTCCGATGACTTCGTTGAGGCGGCCACCGAGGCCGGCATTGCCGAGGTGGTCACTGGCAACCTGGCCCAGGAAAAAAGCCAGAATACAGCGATCAAGGCATTCGCCCAGCAAATGGTCACTGACCACACCCAGGCCAACCAGAAACTGGGGGACATCGCCCGCAAGCTGGACATTTCCGTGCCCGACGAGGCGGCAATGACCGACAAGGTCAAGAAAGTGATCCTGGAATGGCGAGAAGAGTCGTTCGACAAGTCCTACATCAACAACCAGGTCGATGCGCACGAAAAGGCGGTGGAGCTGTTCAAGAAGGAGGCGGCCTCGTCAGACAAGGCTGAGCTCAAGGCCTTTGCGAGCGAAACCCTGCCCAAGCTCGAACAGCATCTGGAGCATGCCAAGGCGCTTCAGGCCAAGCATGGCAAGTGAGGCCCTCCATGAGTAACGATGCATTGAAAACCGAAGTGCTGACTCGCCTCCTGCACGCCCACCCTCAGGGGCTGGGCAAGGAAGTGCTGGACAACTACCGTGGGGAAAAGGCGGTGGCCGGCATGCTCAAGACACTGCAGGAAGCCGGCTTGATCCAGGATGGCAGCGTGGCGGTAAGCAGCGACCACCAAATCAGCGTGAACTACCCCATCAAGCTATCGGCGGCAGGTGTGGAGGCAGCCAGACAAGCCGAAGACTGAGCGCGCTCGGTAACAGCGGCCTTGTATCGCGATCGGGCTGTGGAACAGCCCTACGATGTCGACATTGACGCAAAAAATCGCCGGGGCTGCCCCGCGGCCCGATCGCGACACTGCAAAGACAGCGCTGGTCTGTGACTTACTGCGCCGCGTTAGCGGCAGACAACTGCGACCGACATTCACGCAGCTCCTCGTCTCGTGCCTTGAGCTGCTCCTCAAGCTGCCGTAACTGGCGAGCCTGTTCCGCGCACACGTCGCGCCTCGCTTCCAGGCTCTGTGCCTGCATATCCAGCTGCCGACGCATTTCCTCGCTGGCACCCTGCGCCTGGGCCAGGATCGTGCGCAAGCCCTGGATCTGCGCATCACGCTGTTCCAGCAATTCATCCTGCGCCCTGCAGGCGCTGGCGGCCTGACGATGCTCACCCAGCAAACGCTCATTGTCGCGGTGCAGGCGGGTCAGCTCGTCCTGCTTGACGATCATGCCCTGCTGCAGTTGGCGCACTTCCACTTGCAACTGTTGCAACTGTGCTTCATGCCGGCGCTGTTCCTGCTCACGCTGTTCGCGGCTGGCGTTGCGGTAGTGCTCCAGTGCATCGCGGGCATGGCGATGCTTGTCTTCCAGTGATTTTACCTGCTCGTCCTTGTCGGCCAGGCGCACCTGCAGCTCGCCCAGCGACTGGTTGAGGCTGGCACTGCGCAACTGTTCGGCTTGCAGGGTGCTTTGGGTGGAAAGCAGTTTTTCCGATTCGGCGGCCAGTGCGGCCACATCGATCTGATGCTGCTGATGCGCCGCAGCCAGTGCCTGCTGGGCGATCGCCAGCTGCGCTTCCAGCTGCTCGCGCTGTTGAGTGAAGGTGCTTTCGGCCTGCTCGATCTTCAGGTCGGCCTCGTCCTGCAACTGGGTTGCCAGTTGCCCGACCATTCGGCTCAGCACGTCGCTCAGCGCAATGCCGCCCTCGGCGGCCACGGGCTGCTGGCCGGTCAACTCTTTCAGGTAGCGGTGAATGGTGGTCTTGGAGCCGGTGTTGCCCAGCTCGATACGTATGGCATCGATGCTGGGGTTTTCGCCCCGGGCAATCAGCGCCTGACGCGCCTGCTGCACTACAACCTTGTTTATACCGCCCCGGGCCATGCTTGCTCCTACGATTTTGTACCGTGTTATGTACCATGTAATTACATACCAATTATGAATACAAGCAATCGCCCCTGCAAACATTTACTAAGGTTGAATAATCACGGCTTATCGCATGTGAGATGGAAAATCGGGCTGTTTTCGAACCGGGCAACCGTACCGGCCCTGCCCGTAGCTGCCTTGTGTCAGTTGCGCTTTGCCGCCACCATGGGTGTCCAGCACCCGATCACCGACAGAAAATGACCCTGGAAAACTACAAGGCAATCGCCGACAGCATCGCACTGCTGCTGTACCCGCACGCAGAAGCCATCGTTCATGACCTGCGCAGCCAGACTGTCGTGCACATCGCCAACAATTTCTCCCAGCGCAAACTGGGCGATGACTCGGCGATCGATCACGAACTGGGGGACCTGCTCAACGGTGCCAACCTGGGGCCCTACGAAAAGCTCAACTGGAATGGCCAGAAAATCCGCTCCATCAGCACCGTGCTGCGCAATCAGGACGGTGAAGCCGAGTACCTGCTGTGCATCAATCTGAATGTGTCGGTACTGGAGCAGGCCCGCGCGGCGCTGGATGCGTTTTTCCAGATGAGCCGGCTGGTGCCGCAGCCGGATTCACTGTTCCGCAATGACTGGCAGGAACGCATCAATACCTTCCTGCATGCCTGGCTGCAGGAACGCAACCTGTCACTGCAAACGCTGCAGATAAAAGACAAGCGCAGCCTTGTGCAGGCATTGCATGCCGAGGGTGCGTTCGAAGGGCGCAGTGGCGCCGACTACATCGCCAGCGTGCTCAACATGGGCCGGGCCACGGTGTACAAATACCTGAAGGAGTTCCGGGCCTAAGCCCCCTTTACTTCACAGCGCTGGCGACCAGATGGGGGCGCCGACGGTTTCGCTCGCCCTATTGCCATGAATAGACCATTAGTCTACGGTGGACATATATTCCATGAATAGACAGGAGTGCAGCCATGCCAGCCGCCACAGGTTCCCCCACCGTTGTCGATGCCGATTACCTCGATGCGCTATACGAAGCGATCAAGGATGCCCATGTGGCGCTGCGCCCGGCCGTCAGCATCACCCCGTTGACCTACAGCGCCCGGTTGTCAGCAATCAGCGGCTGCAACGTGCTGCTCAAGTGTGAACACCTGCAGCACACCGGCTCGTTCAAGTTTCGTGGGGCCAGCAACAAGATCCGTCTGTTGCCGGTCGATCAACACCAGCAGGGGGTGATTGCCGCCTCTTCCGGTAACCACGGGCAAGCGCTGGCGCTGGCGGGTAAGCGGGCTGGCGTACCCGTCACCGTTTACACCACCACTTCCGCCTCTGCGTACAAGGTGGAAGCCATGCGTGCACTGGGCGCCGAAGTGGTCTGCCTGCCCACCGACCCGCTGAGTACGGAGCTGGAGGCGGCCAGGCAGGCCAAGGCCCAGGGCAAGCCGTTCGTGTCGCCCTACAACGACCCGCAAGTCATCGCGGGCCAAGGCACCATCGGCATCGAGCTGTTCGAGCAGGCGCCAGAGCTTGACGCCGTGTTCGTTGCCGTGGGCGGTGGCGGAATGATTGCCGGCATCGCTGCCGCCCTGCGGGTACTCAAACCTGGCACCGACATCATCGGTTGCTGGCCAGAAAATGATCCGGCTCTGCAACAGTCGCTCAAGGCCGGCGAAATCATCGACGTGGACGCTACTGACACGCTGTCCGATGGCACGGCCGGCGGTGTCGAGCCCGGTAGCATCACCTTCCCGCTGTGCCAGGCGCTGCTGACCGATACCGTGCTGGTCAGCGAGGCCGAGATCAGGGCGGCCATGCGTGATATCGCCAGCAGTGAACGCTGGATCATCGAAGGTGCCGCCGGCGTTGCTGTCGCCGGCATGCAAAAGCTTGCCGAGCGCTACCGTGGCAAACGCGTCGCGGTCATCCTGTGTGGCCGCAACATCCTGCTGGACAAGTTCCTCGAGGCCGTCCAATGAAGGTCTTCAGCAAATCGCAGATCATCGCCAGCCTGGACCGGGAAGCTGCGGTACGCTGCCTGGAGCAAGGTTTCATCGCCTACTCCGAGGGCAAGGCGCAGGTCCCGCCAGTCCAGGGCTTTGCCTTCCCCGGGGCCAACGGTGACTGCTGCGTCAAATCGGCCTATATAGAGGGCAGCGCCACCTTCACGGTCAAACTCTCGACCGGCTTCTATGACAACCCGTCCAAGGCCTTGCCGAGCAATGATGGCTTGATGCTGGTGCTGTCTGCACACACCGGGCAGCCGCTGGCCCTGCTGCAGGACGAGGGCTGGCTGACCGGTATGCGCACAGCCCTGGCCGGGCGTATCGCTGCGCGCTTGCTGGCGCCGGCACAGGTCACCGCCATTGGCATCCTGGGTACCGGCATGCAGGCGCGGATGCAGCTTGAGCAGCTGGGTGCGGTGACCGACTGCCGCCGGGTCGTTGTCTGGGGTCGCCACGACAGCGGGCTGGGCGCCTATAGCGCTTTTGCCCGCGAGCTGGGTTACGAGGTGCGGACAACGCGTGACCCTGCAGAGGTCGCCGCGGCGGCAAACCTGATCGTCTGCACGACCCCGTCCCGCCAGCCGTTGTTGCGCAGCGAGTGGGTCCGGCCCGGCACGCACATCACCGCTGTCGGGGCCGATGCGCCAGGCAAGCAGGAGCTGGACCCGGCGCTGGTGGCCAGGGCAGATCGCATTATCGTCGACTCGATGGCCCAGTGCAGCCAGTACGGCGAGGTTGCCCACGCCTTGAACAGCGGCCGGATCGACGCCAGCCAGTTGATCGAACTGGGTACGCTGCTGGCTGGCCGCGCCAAAGGGCGTGAGCATGATCGCCAGATCACCCTGGCGGACCTGACCGGTGTAGCCGTGCAGGATGCGCAGATCTCAAGCTGCGCCCTGGCTGCGATGGCCGCCTGAGACCACGCCGGCGTCAGACAAAGCGCTGGACCTGCGCCGGCGTCCGCTGCATCAGCACCTTACCGTTGCGTACCGACACCAGCGCATGCCCCTGGCTGCGCACCATCTCGTAATCATCCGGCGCCGACAGCAGCAACAGGTTCGCCGGCCGCCCCACCTCGATGCCGTAGCGCTCGCCCAGGTTCAGGGTGCGGGCGCTGTTGTCGGTGATCAGGTCCAGGCAGCGCTGCAGGTCTTCGTAACCAAGCATATGGCAGATGTGCAGGCCGGCCTCGAGAATACGCAGGATGTTGCCGTTGCCCAGCGGGTACCAAGGGTCGACGATGGAATCCTGGCCAAAGCATACGTTCATCCCGGCGCGGTCGAGTTCGGCCACGCGGGTGACACCGCGGCGTTTCGGAAAGTTGTCGAAACGCCCTTGCAAGTGAATGCTCTCGGTCGGGCAGGAGACGAAGTTGATACCCGACTGCTTGAGCAAGCGAAACAGCTTGTAGCAGTAGGCATTGTCGTACGAGCCCATGGCCACGGTATGGCTGGCTGTGACCCGAGCCCCCATGTCGCGCACCCGGGCCTCTTCGGCCAGCACTTCGAGGAAGCGTGACTGCGGGTCGTCGGTCTCGTCGCAATGCACATCCACCAGGCAGCCGGTGCGCTCGGCCAGGTCCATCAGGAACTTCACCGACGACACGCCCTGGTCGCGGGTGTTTTCGAAATGCGGGATACCACCGACCACATCGGCGCCAATGGCCACCGCTTCGCTCATCAGCGCCCGGCCGTTGGGGTACGACTCGATACCCTCCTGGGGGAAGGCGACGATCTGCAGATCAAGCAGGTCGCGCACTTCGTCACGCACTTCAACCATGGCCTTGAGCGCGGTCAGGGTGGGGTCGGTGACATCGACATGGGTGCGCACATGCTGGATGCCATGGTCCACCAACATGCCGATGGTCTTTTTCGCGCGGCGCTTGATGTCGTCGTGGGTGGTGATTGCCTTGCGCTCGCCCCAGCGCTCGATGCCTTCGAACAGGGTGCCGCTCATGTTCCACTGCGGCTCGCCAGCAGTCAGCGTGGCGTCCAGGTGAATGTGCGGTTCGATAAAGGGTGCCACCACCAGGTTCTGGCCGGCATCCAGGTCATCGGCAGCGCGCGGCGCCACCCCGTCGGCCTGGGGCTTGATGGCGGCTATGCGTTCGCCGCTCAGTTCGATGCGGAACAGGCCAGGCTTGCCGCGCAGGCGTGCGTTGATGATGTTCATGAGGCTTCTCCCTGGGCTTGGCTGATGGCCCTACCAGCATAGTGGCGCAAGCCCTGTGGTATTTGCTACTGGCCCTATCGCCGGTGCAGGCAGCAAATCAGGCTCCGTCCAAGCCCATCTGCCAGAAGTCCGCCTCCAGGCTGGACGCCTGGCCGAAAATCCCCACCAGTTCGGCAAACCGTTGCTCGGTCATGCTCCGCGCTGCCAGCTCGTCCAGATGCTTGCGCGCCGCGCTGGCGACACCCTGGTAGCCCTCGCCGGCATACTCTGCGATCCATTCACGGTACGGGTGACTGCTCAAATCGCCAATGCGCTCGGACAGCGTTCGGCCGATCTCGGCATAGCCGATCACGCAGGGTGCCAACGCCACATGCAGCTCCAGCAGGTCACCCGCAGCGCCGCAGTCCAGCACGTAGCGGGTATAGGCAACCGTGGCCTGGTGTTCTGGCGCCGCCTCGATATCGGCCTGGGTCAGGCCCCAGCGTGCACATAGGCGCAAGTGCAGCTCGGTTTCGTCCAGAATCGCCGCCAGCCCGGCCTGCGCAGCGCGGATGTCGGCCGGGCGACGGCTCTTGTAGGCAGCCAGCGCCCAGGCGCGGGCGAACTGGATGAGAAACAGGTAATCCTGTACCAGGTAGGTGCGGAAGGCGGCTTCGCTCAGCGTACCCTCGCCCATCTGGCGCACGAAGTCGTGGTCGACATAACTGTTCCACTGCGGCGTGGCAGCGGCCTTGAGGCGATCGAAGATATCCATGCCCAGTTGTCCTCCGGGTAGACGGCGTTGAAGAAAGCCCGCTCCAGCGCCACGGTGCGCTGGCAGAAGTCACCGGCCAGCACGGCTTCCTGTGGGCCGACGCGGTCGAGTTCGGCTTGCAGGAAGGCAACGAAGTCCTGGTATGTCGGCCGGTTCACTGCCTTGGCATGGACGAGCCTCATAGCAAGGCCGGCAAAAGACAGGTTACAAGGCACATCCCTTCGCCGGCCTGATCCGGATCAGGTTCGTGGGGGCACCGCGCTGCAGCGTCCAGCGGTTCATCAGCCCATTGCCGGGCGCCCCTTGGTGGCGCTCAGGTATACCCCAGGGCGCCGGTGCTGTCACTACCCAATCAGTGGGCAATGGGTGACCCACTAGTGGGGACCTTCACCCATTTTTGACGCTACGGCATTTTACGCACATCAGGCACTACAAGGATTTGTTTGGAAAGGTATTCCCCCAATTTGGGTTGGCACAACCGTTGCTCTAGCCCCATAAACGGGCAAAACGCCATCGATAGCGTAAAGCCATAAGGCCGCGAGCGAGGCACAAGGCTATGAAAACAACTGCCGTGATCCACCCTGCCAGGCATGCGTTCCAGCTGTCCTCTGTCACTGCGCTGATGCTCAGCCTAGGGCTGGTCACGGTCATGGCCGCCCCCCTCGACGACAACAGCATGCCACCGCCGACCGACCCGTCAGCCTACACCAACCAGCCGGCCGACCCGACCCAGGCCTTGCTAGACCTCTACAACATGCCGCCGACCAACCAAGGTGCGCTGGAGCTGACCAATGGCGTGTACGGCGACCGCGACACGGTACGCGCCAACAACGTGCTGCCGCCGGCCCTGCAAACCGGTAACAAATACCCCACCAACGGCAAGCCCAGCCCGCTGTTCGGGGCACTGCCGTTTACCCAGCAGTTGCTGCTGTTCGAGGAATTCGGCACGGAAAAGCTCGACCCCACGCTGCCGCCGCCCCCCCTGACCTTCCCCGTGCCCACCTTGGGCGCAGCACCGGCGCAGGACCCTAACGTGGTAGCTCGCAGCGGCCCCAGCGGCACGGCCCTGGAAGCCTTCCTCAAACAGCCGGGCCTGTACCCGTTCCCGACCCAGTATTCCAACGTGCTCGACCGCAACCCGTGGAAGGCGCAGATCGAGATGTTCCTCAACCGCCAGCCGGTCGGTTCGCCGGCGGAAGGCCGGCCACCAGGAAAAGGCTGGTCGCACCAGCGCTGGAACGAGTTCACCCCGCAGGCGGGGTTCAAGACCGCCCAGGCCGGTGCGCGCATCAACCTTGGCCTGCGTGACCGCAGGCAACTGCACAACTACGCGGTTGGCGAGTTCGCCCCGGGCGGCCTGTACTACCAGACCTCCGACATCCCGACCACGCTGGGCACCACCAAGGGTATCGACACCCGCTTCCACCCGAAAATGCCACTGCAAAACCACAAGTCGCTATGGACCTTCGACGGCACCTTCCCGCCCAAGTTGCTGATGGTGCGCTATGGCCAACCGATCCTGATGCGCCACTACAACGCCTTGCCGATCGACCCTTCGGCCAACGCCGGCTTTGGCCTGCACACCCTTTCGACCCACGAGCACAACGGCCACTCACCGGCCGAGAGTGACGGCTTTGCCAACGCCTATTTCTTCCCAGGGCAGTACTACGACTACCGCTGGCCGCTGCAACTGGCCGGTTACGACACCATCAACACCCGGGCCCAGGACCCGCGTGCAGCGTTCCCCTGCTCGCCGGGTGAAACCCTGTTCGTCAATGACGCCTCGCCAGGCCTGAAAACCTGCCAGAACGGCAGCATCAAGATTCGTGGTGACTGGCGCGAAACCATGAGCACCCACTGGTTCCACGACCACATGCTGGATTTCACGGCGCAGAACGTCTACAAAGGCAACGCCACCATGATGAACTACTACAGCGCCCTGGACCGTGGCAACGAGGCGCTGCAGGATGGCGTGAACCTGCGCTTCCCCAGTGGTTCGGGCATGCCGTGGGGTAACCGCGACTATGACGTCAACCTGGTGATCGCCGACAAGGCCTGGGATGCCAACGGCCAGCTGTGGTTCAACCCGTTCAACACCGATGGTTTCCTCGGCGACCAGATCCTGGTCAACTGGCAGTACCGGCCCGTGCTCAAGGTACGGGCACGCAGCTACCGCTTCCGTATCCTCAACGGCTCGGTGTCGCGCTACTTCAAGTTCGCCGTGGTGCGGGAAATTGCCGGCACCAGTGGCGAATTCAAAGGCCCGACCGGCTCCAACGTATCGTATGCGCGGGTGCCGTTCCACATGATCGCCAACGACGGCAACATCATGGAGCACACCGTGCCGTTCGACGGCACCCTGGACCTCAACGGTGACGGCAACCTGCAGGACAACAACGGCATCCTGCCACTGCAAGGTATCGCCGAGCGTTACGACATCATCATCAACTTCGCCAAGAACGGCATCAAGGTCGGCGACAAGCTGTACTTCGTCAACCTGGAAGAGCACCTGAGCGGCAAGGGGCCGGAAGGCGCCATCGCGCTGGCCGACGTGCTCTCGGAAAAGTACAAGCCAGTGATCAAGCAGACCACCAGCGGCCCGCGCTGGGAAAACGGCGACCCAGGGATCGGCAAGTTCCTGCAGCTTGTGGTACAGCCCTACAGTGGCCAGGACCTGAGCATGAACCCCGCAGACTATGAGCCGGCCAAACCGGGCAAGGCCGAAGGCCTGAAGATGCTACCACTGCCGATTGACCGCAACTCTGCCACCGACCAGGCCAAGCTCAAGGCGGCCCGCCACCGCGAGTTCATCTTCGGTCGCTCCGACGGTACCGATACCCAGCCCTGGACCATCAAGACCGATGGCGGCTTTGGCTACAGCATGGACCCACGGCGTATCGGTGCGGCGCCACAGCTGGCCCAGCAGTCCACCGACGGCGGTTTCAGCGGCGACGGCACCCTGGAAGTGTGGAAAATCGTCAACGGCGGCAATGGCTGGAGCCACCCGGTGCATGTGCACTTCGAGGAAGGTGTGATCCTCAGCCGCGACGGCAAGGCACCGCCAGAATGGGAAAAGTGGGCGCGCAAGGACGTGTACCGCATCGGGCCGGATGTCGATTCGTCGGAGGAAGTGGAAATGGCCATCCGCTTCCGCGAATTTGCCGGCACCTACATGGAGCACTGCCACAACACCCAGCATGAGGACACCTCGATGCTGCTGCGCTGGGACCTGGAACACCCGGGCCAGTTCCAGGTGATGCCGACCCCGCTGCCGGGCTGGGATGGCGTGGAGTACGTGGCTTCGGTTGGCCTGCCGACGTTCCGCACCAAAGACCAAGGCGAAGACCCGGTCAACAAGCCGCCGGTCGCGGCCAACGACAGCGCCGCAACCACGGCCGGCAAGCCGATCACCCTGAATGTACTGGCCAACGACACCGACCCGGAAGGCAACCTGCCGCTGAAGGTCGTCGGTCTCAGCCAACCGGACTCCGGCCAGGGCACCACCAGCACCGATGGCACCACGGTGACCTACACCCCGCCGGCCACGGTTGCCGCGCCGTTCACCGCCAGCTTCAACTACTCGGCGCGTGACGCCAAGGGCGCCGAATCGGTAACACCGGCCACGGTCAGCATCGCGGTAGGCGCAGCGGCGATCGACCAGATCCAGGTCACCACTGCCACGGTGCAGGTGCTCAGCAGCAACCGTTTCACCTGGGAGGTCGCAGGCACTACCTCGGTGGCCACGGGCAACAGCATCACTGTGACCGTGGCTACCACCGGCGGCCCGGTGAACCTGGGCACCGCCACAATGACCGCCACGGGCAGCGGTGCCAGCTGGCGGTTGGTGGCAACCACCAGCGGCTATGGCCCGGCCACGCCGGCGACGGTGACCGTGAAATCGGCGCTGGGGCAGAGCGTGACCGCGCCAGTCAGATACAAGTGAGGGTAAAGCGGGGGCCGCTTGGCGGCCCATCGCCGGCAAGCCGGCTCCCACCTCGACTGCATCGGCTCCAAGCCTTGTGCAGTACCTGTGGAAACTGGCCCAGCCCTTTGGGGCGTAGATAACTGCACTTGCAAGCAGTCCGCATACCCTGTGGGAGCGGCTTTAGCCGCGAAGAATCCAACGCGGTGCATGGCACCGGCTTCGCCGGTGTTCGCGGCTAAAGCCGCTCCCACAGGGCCCCTGCCAACTCAATGAGTGATGTGCAGGCTTGCCGGTGATGGGCTGCGTGGCAGCCTCAATACCGTTACGAGGACCGCATCATGTCCGGCTCATGGCGTTTCCTGCTGGTGCTCTCGCTGTTCGCCGCCAGCATCCCGTTCTGGCCGCTGCAACCGCAACAACCCGTGGCCGAGGAAGCAGCAACCCCTTGGGGCTCCGACTACTTTCCCAACATCCCCCTGCTCACCCAGGACGGGGAAAAAGTGCATTTTTTCGACGACCTGATCAAGGACAAGGTGGTCGCCATCAACTTCATCTTTACCGGCTGCTCCGACTCCTGCCCAGTGGAAACCGCCCGCCTGCGCCAGGTGCAGAAAATCCTCGGTGATCGGGTCGGCAAGGACATCTTCCTCTATTCCATCAGCATCGACCCCTACAACGACACCCCCGCCACCCTCAAGCGCTACGCCGAAAAGTTCGGCATCGGCCCTGGCTGGACGCTGCTCACCGGCGAGCCGGCCGATATAGAGCAATTGCGCCGTAGCCTCGGCCTGTACATCGAAGGCCTGGAAAACGGCCGCTCCAAGGACCACAACCTGAGCCTGATCATCGGCAACCAGGCCACCGGCCGCTGGATGAAGGCCTCGCCCTTCGAAAGCCCGTACATCCTCGCCGACCGCCTGGGCAACAGCCTGCACAACTGGAAACAGGCCAGTGCCATGGCCAATGACTACGCCCAGGCGCCCAAGGTACGCCCCCCCAGCAGCGGCGAGCAGCTTTTCCGTACCCGCTGTTCGTCCTGCCACACCCTTGGCAACGCCGAGCCAGGGCAACCCGGCATCGGTCCTGACCTGCTGGGCGTGACCCGCCAGCGTGACGCCAACTGGCTGACCCGCTGGCTTAAGGAACCCGACCAGATGCTGGCACAGAAAGACCCCCTGGCCATGCTTCTGTACGAACAATACAACCGCCTGGCCATGCCCAACATGCGCCTGGGCGATGCCGAAGTCAGCGCGCTGATGAGCTACATAGAGGAAGAAACCGCACGCCTGCAGACGCCCCTGGCAGAAAAGGGAAACCCTTAAAGGCAACGCGCCATCAGTCATGCTGAAACCACAGCCGGGACAGGCAACCCATTTCGGTTTATCGTGTGCCCATCGCCCACCGACACCCGCACCATGACCGACATCGAGCGCTACCTCCGCGCCGCCACCCGTGACAACACCCGGCGCAGCTACCAGGCCGCCATCGAGCATTTCGAAACCCACTGGGGCGGCTTTCTCCCTGCCACGGCCGAGAGCATTGCCCGCTACCTGGCCGATCACGCAGACCAGCATGCAGTCAGCACCCTGCGCCAGCGCCTGGCCGCGCTCAGCCAATGGCACGTGGCCCAAGGTTTCCCCGACCCGACCAAGGCACCGCTGGTGCGCCAGGTACTACGCGGCATCCGCACCCTGCACCCGGCACCGCCCAGGCAAGCCGCGCCGCTGTTGCTGCAGCACCTGCAAAGCGCAGTGGAATGTTTTGAAGAAGAAGCCCGCCAGGCCCGGGAACACCATGACCTGGCCGCCTTGCGCCGGGCGCGCCGCGACGCTGCCCTGTTGTTGCTGGGCTTCTGGCGCGGTTTTCGGGGTGATGAACTGGCACGCCTGCGCGTCGAGCACATCCAGGCCGAGGCCGGTGTCGGCATTACCCTGTTCCTGCCGCGCAGCAAGGGCGACCGCGAAGCCCTGGGCGTACAACACCGCACCCCGGCCCTCAAGGCCTTGTGCCCGGTCACCGCCTACCTGCAATGGCTGGAAGTCGCCGGCATCGCCCATGGGCCGGTGTTCCGCAAACTCGACCGCTGGGGCAACCTCAGCGACGCCGCGCTCAACAGCAACAGCCTGGTCGGCCTGTTGCGGCGCATGCTGGAACGCGCCGGGGTACCAGCGGCGCTGTATACCGGCCACTCGCTGCGCCGTGGCTTTGCCACCTGGGCCACGGCCAACGGCTGGGAGTTGAAGTCGCTGATGAGCTACGTGGGGTGGAAAGACGCCAAGTCGGCGTTACGTTACATCGACGCGGCGCAGCGCTTTGGCGAACTGGCCGTGCTACCGGCCAGCCAGGCGCAAAAGCTTATTCCTTAGGTACACCGCCCCAGCGGGCAATACCCTTTGGGAATTTACACCGTGCAGCATCCAATGGGTGCATGGCACCGGCTTCGCCGGTGCTCGCGGTGAACCCGCTCCCACAGCGCTCACCGGTCAACCTGCTCAAATCTGCTTCGCGCAACGCCACAAGCGCCCGATATCACAAGCTCGCGCCCGCAGAAGCCCGGCGGCATTGGCACATGCCTGCTCCAGGCTCATCGGCCCACTGGCCAGGGCAAAGGCGGCATCGACCCCATGGGCATACAGCTGCTGGTAGCCCTCACCCAAGGTCCCGGCCAGCACCACCACCGGCACCCCATGGCGCTTGGCAACCCTGGCCACACCCATCGGCGTCTTGCCACGCAAGGTCTGGGCGTCGAAGCGCCCTTCGCCGGTCACCACCAGGTCCGCGCCTTGCACCAAGGCATCCAGGCCGGCCAGTTCGGCTACCACTTCCACCCCGGGACGGAACTGCGCGTCCATGAATGCCCGGGCCGCGAACCCCATGCCGCCGGCAGCGCCGCAGCCAGGGTAGTCGCGCACATCCTCCCCCAGCAACTGCGCACAATGGTCGGCAAAATGACCCAGGGCCTGGTCCAGCGCCTGCACCTGCTGCGGGTTGGCGCCCTTCTGCGGGCCGAAGATCGCCGAGGCGCCATTGGCGCCACACAGCGGGTTGTCGACGTCTGCCGCAACTTCGAATTGCACCTCGGCCAGACGCGGGTCGAGGTCGCTGGCATCGATGCGGGCCAGTTTGGCCAAGGCCAGGCCGCCCTCTTCCAGTGCTTGCCCGTCGGCGTCCAGCAGGCGCAGGCCCAGCGCCCGCAACATGCCGCTGCCCGCGTCGTTGGTGGCACTGCCGCCGATGGCCAGCACTACCCGTTGCGCGCCGGCGGCCAGGGCGGCGGCAATCAGCTCGCCGGTGCCCCAGGTGCTGCTGCGACAGGCATCGCGCAGGCCAGTCGGCACCAGCTGCAGGCCACTGGCCTGGGCCATTTCGATGATTGCCGTGCGGCTTTGCGGTAGCCAGCCCCAACCGGCCTCGACGCTTTGCCCCAGTGGCCCGCGCACGGTCTGACAACGCAGTTCGCCGTGGCTGGCGGCAAGAATCGCATCCATGGTGCCTTCGCCACCGTCGGCCATCGGGCACTCGACCAGCTCGGCCTCCGGCCAGGCCTCGCCCAGGCCCGTCGCAATGGCGCGGGCGACACCGGCAGCGTCGAGGCTGTCCTTGAACGAGTCGGGGGCAATGACGATCTTCATGGGGTTTCTCCTGTCCAGATGAGCGGCATGCTGACAGGTGCTTGCCAAGGTGGCCTCGGTCAAATGCACAAAACGCCGGGCGGGTTGTTTGGGCAGATGCCTTTCGCCTGTATTGGCCCTATCGCCGGTGCAGGCAACCCTTCAGTCGGCAGGCAGCAGCTGCAACCCCAGGTACAAGCTAAGCATGCCTTCCATGCGCAGCGGGTCCACCTCGCCCAGTTCGGCAATCCGTTCCAGGCGGTAGCGCAGGCTGTTGCGGTGGATGCCCAGGGCATCGGCACAGGCCTGGCTCTGGCCATCGTGGGCACACCAGGCGCGCAGGGTGGTGAGCAACTGCCCACTACTGTCCTTGCTGCGAATTCGCTGCAAAGGCTCCAGCAATTCATCCAGCGCATCATCGTTGCGATGCCGCCACAGCAAGGCTGGCAACCGGTAGCGCTGCAAGCTGAGCAGGCGCTCGCCGGGCAGTACCTCGCGCCCATAGGCCAACAGGTCGCGCACCCGGCGATAACCCCGGCGCAGTTGTTCCAGGCTTTGCGCGGCACCGCCCAGGGCCAGCCGTTCCACTTCCCAGCCATTGCGTTGCAGGCGTTCCAGCAGGCGCGGTTCGTCCAGCACCACGCTGGCCGGGCGACACCACAACAACGACTGGCGGGCCGGGCTGACACACCAACTGTCCGGGTAGCGGCTCATCAACCACGCCGACAGCGTTTCGGCGGGTGGCCCCGAGGCCAGCTCGAACAGGCACGGTACCCGTGGCAACTGGGGTTTCAGGCCCAGTTGCCGAGCCTCGTCGAGCAACCGGGGAGAATCGCCGCTGCCGCCCAGCAGCAGGGCCAGCAAATCGTCACAGCGCTGCCGTCGCCATTGCTGGTCGGCCTGCAAATGGCGCTGGGCCAGCAGCATTTCGGCGGTCATGCGCACCAGCTCGCCATAGGTGCGCACTTGCTGCGGGTCACCGGTCAGGCCAAGTACGCCCATCAATCGGCCATCGAGCATCAGCGGCAGGTTCACCCCGGGTTGCACGCCCTTCAGGCATTTGGCCGCGTCGGTGTCCAACTCGACGATCCGGCCGTTGGCCAGTACCAGCTGCGCGCCCTCGTGACGGGTATTGATGCGCTCCGGTTCGCCACTGCCGAGGATCAAACCTTGGCTGTCCATGACATTGACGTTGCAGGGCAGAATTGCCATCGCCCGGTCCACGATATCCTGTGCCAGGTCATGGTCGAGTTCGAACATTGAACGGTCCTTTGGGTGTCAGGTTTTGGGCTCGGGCACAGCAGCCCGGTGCAAGTGCTGTGCAAAAGCACAAAGACAGGCACGCCGCAGTCCCCGAGACTCGTCAGGGCGAGCGCCGGAACAGGCGACGCGGCGACAACCATAACAACAGAGAACCCGATCATGGCATACAGCCCCGCCCCTGACCAAGGCACGGATACCACCCGCAACGCGCTGTACCGGCGCATTACCTTGCGGCTGATTCCGTTCATTTTCATCTGCTACCTGTTCAACTACCTGGACCGCGTCAACGTCGGCTTTGCCAAGCTGCAGATGCTCGACGCCCTGAAGTTCAGCGAAACGGTGTACGGCCTTGGCGCCGGCATCTTCTTCATCGGCTACGTGCTCTGCGGCCTGCCGAGCAACCTGGCGCTCAACCGCTTCGGCCCGCGGCGCTGGATCGCGTTGATGATGATCGCCTGGGGCAGCCTCTCCACCTGTCTGCTGTTCGTCACCACACCCACCGAATTCTACGCCCTGCGCCTGCTGACCGGCGCCGCCGAAGCCGGCTTTTTCCCCGGCGTGGTGCTGTACCTTTCGCGCTGGTTCCCGGCGGCCCGCCGCGGCCGCATCATGGCCCTGTTCATGTCGGCGATCCCGGTGTCGGGCCTGCTCGGCGGGCCGTTCTCCGGCTGGATCCTGCAGCACTTCGCCGCCGGCCAGCACGGCCTGGCCGGCTGGCAATGGATGTTCCTGATCCAGGGCCTGCCGACCGTTGCCTTGGGGGTACTGGCAGTGTTCCTGCTCAGTGACGGCTACCAGAAAGCCGCCTGGCTGAGCCCGGCCGAACGCCAGCTGATTGCCGCCGACCTCGACGCCGATGCCGCCAGCAAGCCGAGCACCACCGGCGACAGCGTGCTCGCCGTGTTGACCAACCCGTTGATCTGGACCTTCGGCTTTGTCTACTTCTGCATCCAGAGCGGTGTGTACGCAATCAACTTCTGGCTGCCGTCGATCATCAAGAACATGGGCTTCGACAACCCGCTGCTGATCGGCTGGCTCAGCGCCATCCCGTACCTGCTGGCCGGTGTGTTCATGATCCTCTGCGGGCGCTCGGCCGACCTGCGCAACGAGCGCCGCTGGCACCTTGTGGTACCGATGCTGATGGGCGCCATCGGTCTGCTGATCGCGGTGAATTTCGCCAGCAACCCGGCCATCGCCATCCTCGGCCTGTCGATTGCCACCATGGGCGCCCTCACCGGCCTGCCGATGTTCTGGCCGATGCCCACCGCGCTGCTCAGCGCCGGCGCAGCTGTCGCCGGCCTTGCGATCATCAACTCGGTGGGCCAGATGGCCGGCTTCCTCAGCCCGTATCTGGTCGGCTTCATCAAGGACCAGACCGGCTCGACCGATGCCGCGCTGTATTCGCTGGCGGCGTTGATCGTGCTGGGTAGCCTGGTGGCCTTGCGGGTAACCCGGGCCGGTGCGCTGAGTACTGCACGGGCCAGTTGAGGCATTCGCGGGTAAACCCGCTCCCACAGGATCACCACCAACTGGACGATTGTGGGATCCATGTGGGAGCGGGTTCACCCGCGAAGAGGCCCGACCAGGCCACACAACAATCCACACCCTCCACCGGTCGTCAGCTCAACGCATCCCCTCCCCAGCCCAGGCGTCAAATGGTTCCAAAGCCCCCTTTGGAGAACCTCCATGACCCAGTACGCCGTGGCCCGCCTGGCCCAGCTCGACGAACACCGCCCCCTGCGCGTCCAGGCCGGCAGCGAGGAGATCATCCTCATCCGCCAGGGCGACCAGGTGCACGCCTACCAGGGCAACTGCCCCCACGAAGGCGCACCACTCAATGAGGGCGTGGTCTGTGGCGGTCTGCTGGTCTGCCCCTGGCACAAGGCCGCGTTCGCCGTGGACGAGGGCGCGGTCTGCGAGCCGCCGGCGCTGGCCGACCTGCGCCGCTACAGCACCTGGGTAAAAGGCGACGAGGTCTGGGTCGACGACCAACCCCTGCCCAGAACCGAGCCGCCCCGCCACAGCGATGCCCGCTGTTTCGTGGTGGTCGGCGCCGGTGCCGCCGGCAGTGCCGCAGTCGCCACCCTGCTGGACCATGGCTTCGCCGGCCACCTGGTCTGGGTCGATCAGGAGCGCCAGCCGGCCTACGATCGTACTTCCCTCAGCAAGTTCGTGATCGCCGGGCAGATGCCGCCCGATGAAGTGCCAGCCCTGCTCGACGCCGACGCCCTGCGCAAGGGCCAACTGCAGCGCAAGCATGGCAAGGTGCGCACCCTGAACGCTCAGAAGCGCCAGGTCACTCTGGCCGACGGCCAGCAGATCGACTATGACGCCTGCCTGCTGGCCACCGGCGGCAAGGCACTGCGGCCCGATATCCCGGGAGTCGATCTGCCCGGGGTATTTACCCTGCGTTCACGGGAGGATGCCGCGCACCTGCTGGACGCTGCCGAGCCCGGCCAGCCGGTCGTGATCGTCGGCGACGGGTTCATCGGCCTGGAAGCCGCCTCTGCCTTGCGCAAGTACGGCCTGCAGGTGCACCTGGTCACTCGCCACGAAGTCCCCCTGGCCCGGCAGTTGGGTGAGCGCATCGGCCGTAGCATCCGCGAGCTGCACGAACGCAAGGGGGTCACCTTCCACGGCCCCACCGAGGTCGAACGGATCGAGGGCCAGGGCAAGGTCGAAGCCGTGCTGCTGGCCAACGGTGAGCGGCTACAGACACCATTGGTGCTGTTGGGCACCGGGGTAGAACCGGCGACCACTTTCATCCAGGGCGTGCTGCTGACCGAAGACAAGTCGGTGCAAGTCGATGCCGAAATGCGCGCGGCAGATGGCCTATGGGCTGCGGGGGATATCGCCACCTTTCCGCTCAGCGGGCGCCCGGTGCGTATCGAACACTGGCGCCTGGCCCAGCAACACGGGGTGATCGCCGCCGCCAACATGCTCGGCGAGCAACGCCGCTATGCCGACGTGCCGTTCTTCTGGACCTACCAGCACGGCCGCACCTACGAAGTACTGGGTCACGCACGGGACTGGAACCGTATCGAATTCGTCGGCGAGCCGGAAAAAGGCGACTTCATCGCCCTGCAATGCGTGGATGAGCGGGTCGAGGCGGTCATCGCCAAGGGCTATTCCGATGCCATGGCGACACTGTCACAACGCCTGAAGCGCCCGTTGAGCCTGCAAGAGGCCTTGGCGTTGATCGGTTGAGGCCGCCTTTCATTGCGCCCCGGTTGTGTGTAAAACAGGTAGATCAGCCAACTGTCAAAGGACCCACGCGCATGATCTACCGCCCCCTCGGCCACAGTGGCCTGCAGGTTTCCGCCCTTACCCTGGGCAGCATGATGTTCGGCGAGCAGACCAGCACCGAGGACGCCCTGCGCATCATCGACAAGGCCTGGGACCAGGGCATCAACTTCATCGACACTGCTGACGTGTACAACGCCGGGCGCGCAGAGGAAATCGTCGGCGAAGCGGTGGCCCGCCATCGGCAGGACTGGATCGTGGCCAGCAAGGTCGGCTTCGGCCCGGCCGATGGCCTGCCCAACCGCAGCGGGCTGTCGCGCAAACACATCTTCAATGCCCTCGATGCCACGCTGACGCGCATGGACATGGACTACCTGGACATCTACTACCTGCACCGCGAAGACCACAAAGTACCGCTGGAAGAGAGCGTGCAGGCCATCGGCGACCTGCTGCGCCAGGGCAAGATCCGCTACTGGGGCCTGTCCAACTTCCGTGGCTGGCGCATCGCCGAGGCCTGCCACATTGCCGAGCGGCTGGGCGTGCCGAGGCCGGTGGTGAGCCAACCGCTGTACAACATCGTCAACCGCCAGGCCGAACCGGAGCAGCTCACCGCTGCGGCTGCCCACGGCCTTGGTGTAGTGCCATACAGCCCGCTCGCGCGGGGCGTGCTCAGTGGCAAGTATGCGCCAGGCGCAGTGCCAGATGCCGGTAGCCGTGCCGGGCGCCAGGACAAACGCATCATGGAGGTGGAATGGCGCCAGGAGTCGCTGGCCACCGCCCGGCAGATCCAGGCCTATGTTGAAGCCAAGGGCGTGGGTATCGTCGAGTTCGCTATCGCCTGGGTGCTGAACAACCAGCTGGTCAGTTCGGCGATTGTCGGGCCGCGTACGGAAGAACAGTGGGATACCTATGGCGGTGCGCTGGCGGTGAAGATCACGGCAGAGGATGAGGCGTTCATCGATTCATTGGTGACGCCGGGGCATGCGTCGACGCCGGGGTTCAATGATGTGGCTCATTATGTGACTGGGCGGTTGGCCCGCAGCTGATCACCCTCCTGTTCCGGCCTCTTCGCGGGTAAACCCGCTCCCACAGGATTACCTAGGCCTCAGGGCCTGTGCAATCCCTGTGGGAGCGGGTTTACCCGCGAAGAGGCCGGCAGGGTTTAGCTCAGTTCAGCCAAGGCTCGCGCGGCATAGGCATGCGAACGCTGCCGCGACAGCGGGTCGTGGATGCGGCAGTCAATCATCAGTTCATCTGCGGCGGTCTGCTCGATCAGCAAGCGCAACCCTTCCCTTACCCGCTCCGGCCCACCGGCCACGGTGCAGGCCATGACTTGCTCAAGTACCGCGCGCTCATGGTCCGGCAGGCTCTCGACATAACCTTCCTGTGGCTTGGGCAACAGGCCGAAGCGCCCCACATGCAAGTCCAGCATCCACTTGCGATGGGAGCTGGCCAGGTAGTCCGCCTCGGCATCGCTGTCGGCGGCGAACAGGTTCATGCCCACCATCACATAAGGCTTGGCCAGTTGTGCCGAAGGCTGGAAGTTGGCCCGGTAATGGGCGATGGCCTGCAGCAGGTAGCGCGGGGCAAAGTGCGAGGCAAAGGCATAGGGCAAGCCCAGTTTCGCCGCCAGGTCGGCGCCGAACAGGCTGGAGCCGAGGATCCATACCGGCACATCGTGGCTGCCAGGTACGCCACGCACCCGGCGCTTGCCGTTGTCGGCCAGATAATCGCGCAACTCGGCGATGTCCTGGCTGAAATCACGCTCTGGTGCGGCACCACGCAAGGCACGCACGGTTGGCCCTGAGGTGCCTGGCGCACGGCCCAGCCCTAGGTCGATTCGGCCTGGGTGCAGGGTGTCTAGCGTGCCGAACTGCTCGGCCACCACCAGCGGCGCATGGTTGGGCAGCATGATGCCACCGGCGCCGACGCGGATATGCCGGGTGGCGTTTGCGATTTCGTTGATGACCAGTGACGTGGCGGCCGAGCCGATGCCCGGCATGTCGTGGTGTTCGGCGATCCAGTAGCGGCTGTATTGCTGTTGCTCGACATGGCGCGCCAGTTGGCGGGACTCTTCGATCGCGTCGGCGAAGGTCTTGCCTTCGCCGATCATGACCAGGTCCAGTACGGACAGTGCAGTCATGGGGTCTCCACGGGGATTCTCGGTGACTGCCAGTTTCCCTGCTGCGCAGCCAGCGATAAACCCGGCTTCAGGCCCGGCACAGGGGCCTGCCAGTCCCCAATCAGTATTCCCAGGGCACGCCCGGTTCCCAGCTGGCTACCAGCAGGTCGATGAAGCCGCGTACCCGTGGCGACAGATGGCGCTTGCTTGGATAGACGATGCGAATCGGGTCCGCTGGCGGCCGATAGGCTTGCAGCACCTCCACCAGGGTGCCGGCGCGCAAGTCGTCGCCGGTGATGTAGGTAGGCAGGTGAATCAGCCCGAAACCCGCCCGCGCGCCATCGAGCATCGCCTCGGAGCTGTCG
The DNA here is from genome assembly GCF_044762545.1 of Pseudomonas sp. NPDC096925. Lineage (NCBI taxonomy): Bacteria > Pseudomonadati > Pseudomonadota > Gammaproteobacteria > Pseudomonadales > Pseudomonadaceae > Pseudomonas > Pseudomonas sp. NPDC096925. The sequence continues at coordinate 310,511 of NZ_JBIWEM010000003.1, forward strand.
ATGTTCAGCCGCCCGGGGTCTTCGCACAGGTGCAGCCCCGCTTCGGTATGGAAGCGCCACGGCATGGTCTTTTCGCCGGCCAGGAAGGCGATCTTGTCGTGGCCATAGAGGTCGCCGGGCACCTGCGGTACGCCGCGCGCGTCCAGGTAAGCGGGCGAGGCGCAGGTGACAAACTGCTGCCAGGCCACCGTGCGGGTCAACAGTTGCGAGTCTTCCTTCGGTGCACCGATACGCACCGCAACGTCGATACCCTCCTCGACCAGGTCGACGAAACGGTCGGTGAAGCGGATGTCGGCGCGCAGCTCGGGCCACTGCTTCAGGTAGCGGTCAAGCATCGGCAACACATGGCGCTGGCCGAATGACAGGGGGGCTGTCAGGCGCAGGGTGCCGGTGGGCTTGCCACGGCGCTGGGCCATGGTGCTTTCCACTTCGTCCAGGTCATCCAGAATCTGCCGCCAGCGCTCGTAGGCCACCAGGCCCTCGTCGGTCAGGCTCAGCTTGCGCGTGGTGCGATTGAGCAGGCGTACGGCCATGCGCGCTTCCAGACGGGCGATGCTCTTGCCCACCGCCGAGCGCGTCAGGCCGAGGGTGGCAGCGGCGGCGGTAAAACTGCCGGCCTTCACCGCACTGACGAAGGCGGCGATGTCGCCGAAGCGGTTGGGTTCCATGGGCGGTTCCTGAGTCCGGTGCGGCCGGCCTAGATGGGTATGAATCTGTGAAATACAAGCGGGGGCTGCTTTGCAGCCCTTCGCGGCCCCGATTACTGGTTCAGGATAATCCTTTGATGACCAGCAGATGCACCGGATAAAACAGGTAACCCCAACGTCCCACCGCAGGCACCCGCCAACCCTCATGGCGCAGCAGCGACCACCCGAGGGGAATCGCCGAGGCTGCGGCCATCAGCGTCAGCACGGTAATTGGCGCCAGCAGATGCTCCCTTAACCAGCTGTTGGTCAGGTTCCCGCCCATGGCCAACAGGCAAGGCAACAACCAGGCCGCCCCTCCCTTGCTGCGCGCCATCAACCAGGCGCCCGGCAGCATCACCCCCGCCAGCCCGTACATCAACTGTTCACTGAACAGCCACCCCGCAAGCAGACTGGCAAGGCCAATCACTCGCGCCGATCTCAATGAGTGATGCACACCCCAGGCGACCAGCAACCCCAACACCAGGGTCGGCATCACGCTGAACGTTGGCGAACCACTGTCCAGCCAACGATACACAGGCTCCGACAGCCCCGCGAACACCAGCATCAGCACCACATAACGCAGGTTGCCGCGGGTGTACAGCGCCTCTGCCCTGCCGCGCCCCACATTCACCGCAATCGCCAGGCAAAACAGCGGAAATGCCAACCGGCCGAGTACGAACAGGCCATCGGCATCAGGCCAAAGGAAGCGTAGGTGGTCGGCGACCATGGTCAGCATCGCCGTCCACTTGACCAGGTCCAGCCCGGCTGAGCGCATGCCTCAGTGCCCGCGCTCGACTGGGCCGGCCCCCAGGTGGCGATCGGTCCAGGCAGCCAGTGGCAATGGTGGCTGCTGCTCGACGATCCGTCGCCAGATCAGCACCAGGTCGTCGCCATTGAACGCCGAGCCTGGCCCGGCACCCTTCCACATTGATGGCACATCGGCAATCCAGTGCCCCTGGCTGTCACGGTGGGCCATGCTGAAGCGGAACGTGTAGTTTCCCGGTATGCCCATACGCAGGTCGCTGACCACCAGCGCATCACCTACCTGGTCGTAGCGCAGCCAGTCATCGGTAAACCAGCGCAAGCGCTGGTGCAACGGGTGCCCGGCCAGCGCTTGCGCCAGCTGCAGATTACGCGGCAAACGCTGCATTTCTGGCGCCTGCTGGTCAAACCCGCTGCTGATGCCTTCGTAGTAATCGCCGTCCGGGGTCTTGGCCAGCACCCGCCAGACCAGGCTGTTGAAGGCGATCGGCACGGCACGTACCTGGCTGACGGCAATACCTTGCTGGTCGAGGGCCGCCTGGAAACGCTGCTCGGCCGCCATGCGTCCGGCCAGGCCGAAACCCAGGTAGGCTGCGCTGAACACCAAGGCCAAGGTCAGAAACTGCGTGGCCCGGCTCGTCAGCCCTTTGATGATTGCGTAGGTCACCGCCGCCAGCAGCGGCACGGTGTACACCGGGTCGATGATGAACACCGCTGCCCAGCTTTCCGGGGTGGCCTGCAAGGGCCAGAACAACTGCGTGCCGTAGACCGTGAAGGCGTCGAGCAACGGGTGGGTGACCAGCACCAGCCAGAACGCCAGGAACAGCCTGGGCAAGGTATAGCCTTTGCCTGGCCAGCACTTGTGGACCAGCCAGGCCAGCAGCAAGGCCAGCCCGGTGAGCACGAACAGGGAATGAGAAAAACCACGGTGGTAGGTCATCTGCGACACCGGATCGGCGTAGCGGATGATCACGTCAAGGTCGGGCAGCGTGCCCAGCGCCGCGCCATACAGCAGCGAGCGGCGGCCCTGGATACGGCCGAGTACGGTGCCTTGAAGGGCAGCGCCGAGAACGGCTTGGGTGATGGAGTCCAAGGGTGGCGATCCTGAAAAGGTGGTTTCAGGAAACTACCCTCATCTCAGAACAACTGCCAGGTATACACCAGCGTCAAGCGGTTCTCGTCGATGTCGCTGCGGTAATTGGACCGGGCCATGGCATTGCGTACCCGGATCCCCAGCCCCTTCAGCACCCCGCTCTGCACCGCGTAACCAATGTCCAGGTCACGCTCGCGGTCACGCCCTTCATAACCCAGCCCGGTATCGACATTGTTACCCGTGATGTAGCGCACCGTCGCGGTCAGCCCCGGCACGCCCATGGCCGCAAAGTTGTAGTCGTAGCGCACCTGGTATGAGCGTTCGTCGGTATAGGCGAACTCATAAGTGGGCACTTCGTTACCCAGCGGCGAGATGTTGGCGAACACCCGTGGGAACGGGGTGTCGCCATAAATGCCCTGGTAGCCGGCATGCAAGCTGTGCCCGCCATGCCGGGCGGTAAACATCGAGAAGAACGCCTGGTTGTCGATGTTGCCGAGCAACGCATCGCCATCCTCACGCGCGGTGAAATACCCCAGGTTGGCGCTGAGCACCCAGTTGCCTACGGGCTTGCTGTGCTTGAGGCCGACAAAGCCCTGTTCGTAGATGTCCTCCAGCTGCCCGTACCACAGGCTGACACTGCTCTGGTTGGCATTGAATGCATAGTCCCCGCCCAGGTAGTTGAAGGCATCGCTTTCTACCTGGCGCATCGGCACATGGCCGAGCATGGGGTTCATCTTGCCGTCGCCGCCTTCGTTGCGCAGGTGGGTGCTCTTCAGGTGCCCGGTCTGCACTGTCAGGCCGTCGATTTCCGCAGAGCTCAGGCTGACGCCTTGATAGGTCGGTGGCAGCAGGCGGATGTCGCTGAAAGTCAGCACCGGCAGGTTGGGTTGCAGTTCGCCGACGCGCAGTTCGGTCTTCGACAAGCGGGCCTTGAAAGTGGGTGCCAGGCGGCTGTATTCGTCGGCGGCGCGGCCGTCGCCGTGCACCGGCAGCAACCCGGTGTTGGTGCGGTCGGGGCTGCTGTCGAGCTTGATGCCCAGCAGGCCCAGCGCATCCAAGCCAAAGCCGACCGTGCCCGGGGTGTAGCCGGACTTGAAGTCGAGGATGAAACCCTGGGCCCACTCCTCGGCCCTGGATTGCCGGTTGGCCCCGACAATGTCGGAGAAGTCGCGGCTGAAGTAGTAGTTACGGGCACTCAGGGTAGCCTTCGAATCCTCGAAGAGGCCGCCTTCGGCGGCCAGCAACGGTTGGCTGAGCAAAGTCAGGCCCAGGGCGACGCAAGGGGTGTGGTTCATTCCGAAGCTCTCTTGATCTTGTTTTTATGGGTTAAGCGTTGGAAACACAGCGGTTCAGGGGGTACGGGGCAGCACCTCCCGGGCACGTGGCTGGCCCAGCCTCAGCAGCGCATGGGCCAGCAGGCCGAACAGCAAGCCCCAGAACGCCGCCGAAAGGCCCAGGAAGGCCACCCCCGAAGCGGTGACCAGGAAGGTGAACAACCCGGCATCGCGCTCGGCCGGGTCCGCCAGGCTGCGGGCCAGGGCCTCGCTGATGGCGCCATACAGGGCCAGCCCGGCCAGGGCGGCGATCAGGGCGGCGGGAAAAGCCGCGAACAGCGACATCAGCGTTGCTCCGGCGACGCCCAGCAACAGGTACAGCGCACTGCCAGCCACCGCCGCGACATAGCGCCGCCGTGGGTTTTCATGGGCTTCATGGCCGGTACACAGGCTGGCGGTGACTGCCGCCAGGTTCAGCCCGTGGCAACCGAACGGCGCCAGCGCGGCACCGGCCAGGGCACTGGCACCGATGATCGGGCTGGCCGACGTGGGGTAGCCGGCGTTGCGCAGTACCGCCATGCCCGGCATGAACTGCCCGGTCAGGGCCACCAGCACCAGCGGTAGTGCCAGGCTGAATACCGCTGCCAGGCTGAACTGCGGGGTGACCCACTGCGGTGACGCCAGCTCCAGCACCAACGCCTCGCTGCGAAACGCCCCGCTGGCCACGGTCATCACCGTGCCCACGCACAGCACCGCCGCCACGGCGTAGCGCGGCTGCACCCGGCGCATCAGCAGGTAGGTGACGAACATTGCCAGTACCAGCAGTGGTTGCACCGGCAAGGCGCGGAACACCTCGATGCCGAAGCTGAACAGGATGCCGGCCTGCATGCCGGCGGCGATGGAGCCCGGCAGGCGCGCGATGATGCGGTCGAAGGCCCCGCTGATGCCGATCAGCAACAGGACCAGGTTGGCCACCAGGTAGGCACCCACGGCCTGCTCCAGGCCCAGTAGCGGCAAGGCGGTGACCAGCAGCGCCGAGCCAGGGATCGACCAGGCGATTACCACCGGCACCCGGTAGCGCAGGCTGAGCAGCGCGCCGAGCACGGCGCTGCCCATGGACACTGCCCAGACCCAGGAGGACAGTTGCCGATGAGACAGGCCGGCGGCTTCGGCGGCGTGAAAGATGATCACCAGTGGGCCGGCGTAGGAGATCATCGTGGCGATGCAGCCAGCGACGATGGCCGACAGGGAGCAGTCCTTGATCAGGGTTTTCATGACGCTTCTCGCAAGGCAGCGGCCGGCCTTTGTGGCTGGCTCTTGTTCTGGTGTTGGCTTTTTCGCGGGTGAACCCGCTCCCACAGGGACTGCGCAGGTTTCAGCATTTGCGCCGTACCTGTGGGAGCGGGCGCGCCCGCCAAGAAACCAACCTGGTGGATCAGGCCTCCTGCAAAGCCCGTGGCCGGCTGCTGCGCTGCTCATCGGCGCTGCCCTGGGCCCGTTGCAACTGGAAGTCGAACTTCAGCTCGGCATGCCGCCCCGCCTCACCCTCGACGAACACCACCTCGCCCACCAGCCCATCCCGCGTGGCATAGGCAAAGTCGTCCCACAGGTACTTGTCCCCGGCCAGGTTGATCTGCGTGGTCAGGTGCCGGTGCCCCTGCGCCGAGATGAAGAAGTGCACATGCGCCGGGCGCTGGCCATGGCGGCCCAGCAGGTCCAGGCACTCCTGGGTCGGCCCCTGCGGGTCGCAGCCATAGCCCGATGGCACGATGGAGCGCGCGCGGTAGCGCCCTTCGGCATCGGTGACGATGCGCCGGCGCAGGTTGTACTCGGACTGGCTCTGGTCGAAGAACGAATAGGTGCCGCGGGTATTGGCATGCCACAGGTCCACCGTGGCACCTGGCAGCGGCCGGCCCTCCGGGTCGAGCACCTGGCCCTCCAGGTACATGAGCGTGGCCACGCCCTCCTCGCTGCCGTCGTCCATGCGTACTTCACCTTCGGCGATGGGCGCACCGGCCACGTACAGCGGGCCTTCGATGGTGCGCGGGGTACCGCCGCCCAGCCCAGCCTCGGCGTCCTTGGCATCCTGCAGCAGGTCGAGAAAGTGCTCGATGCCCAGCCCTGCCACCAGCAGCCCGGCCTCGCCGCGCCCGCCCAGGCGGTTGAGGTAGTCGACGGCATGCCAGAACTCGTCCTCGCTGATTTCCAGGTCTTCGATCAGTCGCGCGGTGTCCTGCAGCACGCGCTGCACGATGCGCTTCAGGCGTGGGCTGCCGGCATCGTTGCCGAAGCCTGCGGCCTCTTCGAAGAACTGCTGCACCTCGGCAGTGTGGGAAATTTTCACGGTCATGGTGGGTCACCTCATGTTGTTGTTCTGGAATTACGCCTGCGCTGCAATGGCCTGGGCATGCCGACGGCCGCTGGCCAGGTGCACGGCCATGGCCAGCGCGGCGATCGCGCCAGGTATGGCGAAGGCGATGAAATTGAGTTGCAGGGGCAAGTTGATGCCCATCAGTGCACCACCCAGCAGCGGGCCGACGATGGCACCGTTGCGGCCGATGCCCGAGGCCCAGCCCAGCCCGGTGGAGCGCACCGACAACCCGTACATTTGCGCAGCGCCGGCATACAGCAGGATCTGGGTACCGATGGTGGTGGCGCCGGCAATGAAGATCAGCAGGTACAGCACCGGCATCGGGCTATTGACACCCAGCAGGCTGATCGACAGCGCGGCAGCCATGAAGAACGCGACCTTGACCTTGACCAGGTTGTAGCGGTCGCCCAGCCAGCCGCCGAGGATCGCCCCAGCCATGCCACCGAAGTTCAGCGCCAGCAGGAACGACAGGCTCGAGCCCAGGCTGTAGCCGGCGTTGGCCATCAGCTTTGGTAGCCAGGAGCTGAGCGCGTAGACCATCAGCAGGCAGCAGAAGAACGCCAGCCACAGCGCCAGGGTACGAATGGCCAGGCCGTTGCGGAACAGTTCCAGCACCGACGCCCCGCTGCCTTTGCGGTCGGCTGCCTGCAGCACATCATCCGCCTGCACGTCGCAATCCGGGTCCAGCCGCTTGAGCAGCTTGCGGGCCTCGTCGGTCCGGCCCTTGCGCACCAGGAAACCGATCGATTCCGGGAGGTGGTAGAGGATCACCGGCAACAGCAGCAGTGGTACCGCTGCGGCGAAGAACATCGATTCCCAGCCGAAACGCGGCAGCATGAAGATGCCGACGCCCGCCGAGAGCATGCCGCCGAGCGAGTAGCCACTGAACATGATCGCTACCAGCGTGCTGCGCAGGCGCTTGGGCGCGTACTCGTTCATCAGTGCCACGGCATTGGGCATCAGGCCGCCGCAGCCCAGGCCGGCGATGAAGCGGTAGATGCCGAACTCGCTCGGGCTGCTGGCAAACCCGTTGAGGATGGTCGCCCCGGAGAACAAGGCGAAACAGATGGCGATGCCCTTCTTGCGCCCGATGCGGTCGGCCAGGCTACCGAATGCCAGGGCGCCGAACATCATGCCGAACAGCGCATAGCTGCCCAGCGCACCGGCCTGCAGCGGGGTCAGGCCCCACTCTTTCATGATGACCGGCAGTACCACGCCGTAGATGAACAGGTCATAGCCGTCGAAGATCAGCAGCAGGCCGCACCAGGCCATGACCATCCAGTGGAACGGGGTAAAGCGCGCGTTATCGATGATCGGGTGTACGTCAAGGGTTCGCATGGCATCTGTCGCTCTTGTTTTTGTTGTGAAAGAAAGCTCTTGCCTTTGGGGTGTCGCTCAGCCGAGGTCACCGCCCCCTACCGGCAAGGTCACGCCGGTGATGTACGAGGCTTCGTCGGAGGCGAGGAACAGAATCGCGCCCACCTGCTCGTCGATGCTGCCGTAGCGGTGCATCAGGCTGCTGTCGAGGGTCTGGTCGACGATCTGCTGGTACCAGTGCTTTTCCTGTTCGGTCTGCTCGGCACTGTTGCGCGGCACGCGCCGGGGTGGCGCTTCGGTGCCGCCGGGGGCGGTGGCGTTGACACGGATGCCACGGCCGGCGGTTTCGAAAGCCAGGCACGCGGTCAGCGCGTTGACGCCGCCCTTGGCCGCGCCGTAGGGCACGCGGTTGACGCCACGGGTGGCGATGGACGAGACGTTGACGATGGCGCCACTGCCACGTTCGAGCATGTACGGCAGTGCGGCATGGCAGCACCACAGGGTGGGGAACAACGAGCGGCGCACTTCGGCTTCGATCTGGTCCACTTCGTAGTGTTCGAAGGGCTTGGCCCAGATAGTGCCACCAACGTTGTTGACCAGGATGTCGAGGCGGCCGAATGCTTCAACCGCGCTGGCCATGACCCGGGTGCAGTCGCCATGTTGTTCAAGGTCGGCGGTGAGGGTGAGCATGCCCTCGCCGGCCAGTTCGTGAACCAGTTCGGAGCGGTCTACCGCGACCACTTGCGCGCCTTCGGCCTTGAGCCGCCAGCACACGCCACGGCCGATGCCCTGGGCGGCACCGGTGACCAGGGCGACCTTGCCTTGGAATCGGTTGTTCATATGCAAATCTCCACTTGCCCGCTGTCCCTGTGGGAGCGGGTTTACCCGCGAATGCGTCCGACAAGACAAAACCGCTGTACCGGCTGGCCTCTTCGCGGGTGAACCCGCTCCCACAGAAGCGGTGTCATGTTCGGATGAAAGGGATCAAGCCGCCGCCGCGAACTTCTCGTAGTAGAAGTTCGCCGGGGTAATGCCCTGCTCGCGCACGTACTGGCTGACCGCTTCGACCATCGGTGGCGGGCCGCACAAGTACACGTCGACATCGCCATCGTTGAGGTGGCGCGGCTCGATGTGCTGGGTCACGTAGCCCTTTTGCGGGTACTGGCTGTCCGGGTTGGCCACGCAGGCGCTGAAGGTGAAGTTGGGGATGCGCGCCGCCAGCGCCTGCAGGCGGTCGAGCTCGACCAGGTCGAAGTCGTTGGTCACGCCGTAGATCAGGTGCAGCGGGTGCTCGCTGCCCTGCTCGGCGATCTTCTCCAGCATCGCCGTGAACGGTGCCAGGCCGGTGCCACCGGCCAGCAGCAGCAGCGGGCGCTGGATCGGCCGCAGGTAGAAGCTACCCAGCGGCCCGGCCAGGGTCATGCGGTCGCCGGCCTTGGCCAGGTTGGTCAGGAAGCTGCTCATCAGCCCGCCCGGCACGTTGCGGATCAGGAAACTGACTTCGCCATCCTTCTGCAGCGAGCTGAACGAATAGGCGCGGCTCTGCTCGCTGCCTGGCACCTTGAGGTTGACATACTGGCCTGGCAGGAAGGCCAGGCGGCTGAGGGCCTCGCCCTTGATCGACAGGGCAATGGTGCTGGCCGACAGCTGGCGGACATCGCTGATGGCGGCCTCGAAACTGGCCTGTTCGGTCTTGCACAGCTGCGACGAGGCCGGGATGCGAATGACGCAGTCGCTCTCGGCGCGCATCTGGCAGGTCAGGACGAAGCCTTCGGCGACTTCGTCTTCGCTCAGGGCGTCTTCGATGAAGTTGTCGCCCAGGTCGTAGCGGCCGGACTCGGCCTTGCACTTGCAGGTACCGCAGGCGCCGTCGCGGCAGTCCAGCGGGATGTTGATGCCCTGGCGGTAGGCGGCGTCGGCCACGGTTTCATGGCCGGCGGCTTCGATGAAGCGGGTAACCCCGTCTTCGAAATTCAGTGCGATCTGGTAGCTCATGTTGCACCTCGCGGGCGAGCCTGGCCACGGCGCGTCGCAGGACGCACCGGGCAGCGCTCGCAAAAACCCTGGATCAGATGTGATAGATGTCGATGACCTGGCGCACGTAGTCGTTCTTCAGCACCACCTTCTTGGCCTTGATCAGCGGCTGCTCACCGCGCAGGTCGAGGGTGTAGAAGCTGGTGCCGAAGTAACTGTCGGTGGTCTTGTAGCGGAAGCTCAGGGTGTGCCAGTTGAAACGCACCTGGCACTCACCTTCGCCCTGCTCGACGATCTCGATGTTGCTGATGTTGTGCGAGGTGCGGGTGTCGGGCACGGTCGCACTGGAGCGCTCGGTCTTGATGCGGAACACGCGGTCTTCCAGGCCGCCACGGTTGCCGTACCAGATCAGCGAGATTTCGCTTTGTGGGTCTTCGGTAAGGGTGTCGTCATCGTCCCAGCTCGGCATCCAGAAGCTGGCGTCGCTGGCGTACAGTTCCAGCCACTGATCCCACTGGGCATCGTCGAGGTAACGTGCTTCACGGTAGAGGAAGTCGCGCACGGTTTCATACAGGCTCATTGCACGGCCTCCACGGGGATCAGTTGCTGTTCGTCCTTCAGGGCCTGGATCATGGTGTCCTGCCAGTACTTGTGCTGCAGCACGAACAGGCCTTCGTCCTCGGTGCGTACACCGGACAGCAAAGGCTTGAGTTCAATTTCCCTGGCCGCCTCGTCGGCACCCTCCACCCAGTGCGCAGCGCCGCGGGACATGTCGTTCCAGCCGGTGCCGCCGCCGTAGCCGGTCTGACACGAGCGGAACTCCTCCAGGTCATCCGGGGTGGCCATGCCGCTGACGTTGAAGAAGTCTTCGTACTGGCGAATGCGCTTGGCGCGGGCATCGGCACTCTCGCCTTTCGGCGCGATGCAATAGATGGTGATTTCGGTCTTGTTCACCGAAATCGGCCGGGCGATGCGGATCTGCGAGCTGAACTGGTCCATCAGGTACACGTTCGGGTACAGGCACAGGTTGCGCGAGTTCTCGATCATCCAGTCGGCACGGGCCTGGCCGAAGTCGGCTGCCAGCTGGTCACGGCGCTCGTAGGCCGGGCGGTCCTCGGGGTTGGCCCAGCGGGTCCACAGCAGCAGGTGACCGTGGTCGAAGGAGTAGAAGCCACCGCCCTGCTTGGCCCAGGCGCCGGCGCTCATGGTCTTGATCTCGTCACCCGCCTCACGCTGCTTGCGCTGGTTCTGGGTGGCGGCGTAGTTCCAGTGCACCGAGCTGACGTGGTAGCCGTCGGCGCCATTCTCGGCGGTGAGCTTCCAGTTGCCTTCGTAGATGTACGAACTGGCACCGCGCAGCACTTCCAGGCCTTCCGGCGACTGGTCGACGATCATGTCGATGATCTTGGCCGACTCGCCCAGGTGCTCGACCAGCGGCTTGACGTTGGCATTCAGGCTGCCGAACAGGAAGCCACGGTACGACTCGAAGCGCGCCACCTTGGTCAGGTCGTGGGAGCCGTCGCAGTTGAAGCTGTCGGGGTAGCCGGCATTGCTGGGGTCTTTGACCTTGAGCAGCTTGCCGCTGTTGTTGAAGGTCCAGCCGTGGAACGGGCAGGTGTAGCTGGAGCGGTTGCCACGCTTGTGCCGGCACAGCATGGCGCCGCGGTGGCTGCAGGCGTTGAGGAAGGCGTTGAGCTCACCGTCCTTGTTGCGCGCGATGAAGATCGGCTGGCGCCCCATGGTCAGGGTGAGGAAGTCGTTTTTCTCGGGGATCTGGCTTTCATGGGCCAGGTAGATCCAGTTGCCCTCGAAGATGTGTTTCATCTCCAGGTCGAACAGGCGTGGGTCGGTGAACATCTCGCGCTTGCAGCGGTAGATGCCCTTTTCACGGTCGTCCTCGAGCAAGGCATTGAGGTAGTCGAATCCCAGGGACATGGCCAGGGTCTCCCTTGTTATTGTTTAGACCTGGTCAGGTTAGGGAGACGGCTGGCGGGGGACTATCCGGATTGTGCAGAGTGCTATCCAGCGGTATGCGGCCTTCTCACTGCTGGGACTAGCCGTTTAGGATCATGAAGCCAACTGACGCGTGGAAAGAGGGTTTCGGCTGCTTGCATTTTATTGTTGAGCGGAACGAGCACGCTGAGCGCCTCCATCAATTCGCCTTGAGACCCTATGGGGGTTGCGGCTGGATCGACGCTCAGACCGCGAGCCCGTTTCAAATTCTCGCCATAATTGCTAATCAGCTTGAGTGTGGTTCCTTGCACCAATAGTTTTTCAGCATCAGTCCATACAGCGGCGTTAAGAATTGGCTCTATTTGGGAGCCATAACCACGGCCTAGTGTATTTACCGTACCTACAGTGCTCGGGCTTACCACCTGCCGATCAAGCCCGCCGGCCTTGAAATCCGGATTGAAGCTATATCCGCCTTTGGCGTTTCCTACGTTGTCCCTGATGCTCGATAGCTTGATGCCCGGGAGCCGGCGGTGACCACTCGGGTCCGTATTGTTAACGGGATCCCCAGCACAGTAGGCGTAACAATTAAATCCTCCGGCACCCATTGGGCTTAAGCTGTCAGGGCTGTGGAACCGCATCAAAACCGGATTGAACGCACGGTATCCATTCCCCAGCAAGTAGTGGCCTGTTGCAGACTCTTTTCTCTGCCCGCTGAAACGCAGCACTGATGGGTATTGACTGTATCCATCATGCCCATAAACGGTGTACTGCAATGAAGTCGACATGATTGCCACCTTTTACCTGAGATAAGGCAAATGGTGTGTTGTGCATGAAATGCAAACAACTGGCAGAAATATCAGGTGGCCAAGCGGGCGGGTGTCATCCCCGCCGCTTGAACGTCTGCGACGGCAGCTCACCAAACTGCTGCCGATAGACCTCGGAAAAACGCCCCAGATGAAGGAAACCGTAATCCAGGGCCAGCTCCGTCACACTGCGCACGCCACAGGTCGGGTCGCTCAGGCATGCATGCACCCGCTCCAGCTTGCGCTGGCGCACGTAATGCTTGGGCGTGGTGCCCAGATGCTGGTCAAACAACCCATACAACGAGCGCAAACTCATGCAGGCCTGCTCCGCCAGCACCTCAGCCGACAACTCCAGCTTCAGGTTGCGCTCGATGTAATCGAGAATGCGCTCAAGGCCCACTTGAGGGGCGCTCAGGCATTCGCGACGGATATTGGTGCTCATCAGGGTCAGCAACTTGCTGGCTACGATCTGGCTGTAATGGCCCTGTACCCTTGGCAGTGAGTCGCTTACCTCGGCCTCGTGGCAAACCATCGCCAGCAGGTTGACGAACCCGTCCAGCTCCTCCAGCCGATAATGGTTGCGCAAGAACCGCACCCCGCCATCCGGCCGGTGCCAGCGCTGTTCATCGCAGATCGAATCCAGCAACCGGGTCGGCACCTTGAGGATGAATTTCTCGCAGTCTTCCGAATAGGTCAGGTCAACCGGGTCGTCGGGGTTGATCAGCAACAGCTCGCCCGGCACCAGGTGTTGCTCACGCTTGTGCCCCCGCCACAGGCAGTTGCCGTTGAGCAACACCTGCAGGTGATAAATGGTTTCCAGCGCCGGCGAAGTAACCCGCACGCTGCCGCCGTAGCTGATGCGGCACAGGTCCAGTTCGGCGAACTTGCGGTGGCTGAGGCTGGCTTGCGGATGGGTGGTGCGGGACAGACCGATGCAATGCTGGCCTACATGCTGATTGACATAATCGGACACAGCATAGGGGTCGGCGTGATGAAACACGCTACTGCGCTCGCTCAGCAGGCGGCTTTCCATAGGCAAGGCACTCGGTATCGTTATTGTTCTGGTCGCCGCGTCCTACGGCCCGGTGGGCTGTGGTTGCGGTCGTCACGGTCATTCTATCGAGCCGGCTGCGGGTCGCGGGGGCAGGCGACAACCGGTGGATGGGCACACTTAAGCAAAAAGGCGGGGGTTGGGCAATGCAACCTTGGGAATGGATGGGCGGATAGCGGACAGACGGGACAGTGGCCGTGTTCGTTTATCGAACGGTCTTTCCTGTACCGCTCACTTCACTGTACAGGCAGGAAGTTCATCAGCAACAGGCTTTGCGCGTAATTCAAACCAATCCGCCGATACCGCTCATCCAGCAATTCCGCAAGCAAATCCAGCCGCGCCACGATCTTGCCGAACTCCACCGCAAAACTGAGGTTGCTGCCCTCTTCCGAGATCTCGTTGGAGAACAACAGCAGCACGCCATTGGCATCCTGCCGCTGGCTCAACATCCAGGTGGCCTTCTCGATATTGCGCGCGGCGTTGTTGACGAACAGCGGGTCGATGGTATCGGTCATGTAGAACTCGGTACGGCCACCGTGCGCCGTGATCAGCATGCTGCCGATGGCGTAGATGAAGGCACCGACCCGATCACCGCGAAACTCGGGGCTCAGGGCATAGCTCAAGGCTGCGAGATCGCGACGGTTGCCCAGTTGCGCCAACGGCTGGCGTTGTTCGATGGCGATGCGGATCTGCCGCTCGGCAGTCGCGGCGTCGACATAACCGGACATTTTCCACTGGTTGGGGTTGCGCAGGTACAGCTTGTTCATCAGCAGGTACAAGCTCTGCAGGTTGTCGCGCATGGACAGCGTGGCCAGGCGGTCGACGCTGGTCTGGAACAGTTCGCTGGGCTTGCCGTTGCCGAGCTGGTTGACCATGTCGCGACCCTGCTGCTGGGTGCAGGCGCACAGGCATGTGAGGGCGCCTGCCAGCAGCAGGCGGGAGAAGACATTGGGATTGCTTGCAACCATCGGCACCGGGTCGATATTCGGCGGCCGCACCGGGGATCAGAGCGGCCTGGCCAAGCATAGAGCCCGGAAATTGGAAAAAGTGCGGTGATTGGGAAGATAGTAAGCCTGTACCGGCCTCTTCGCGGGTAAACCCGCTCCCACAGGATCACCACAAATCCTGAAAACCGTGCAGTACCTGTGGGAGCGGGTTTACCCGCGAAGAGGCCAGTACAGGCGACACAACACTTACATGGCGTGACGCAACATCTCCACCACCTGTGCATGCAGCGCCGGGTCACCACAGGCCACCACACACCCGCCATTCTGCGCGCTGCTGCCATCCCACGCCGTGATCACCCCGCCCGCCCCTTCGATGATCGGCATCAGCGCCTGCACGTCATAAGGCTGCAGGCTCGCCTCGACGATCACGTCGACAAACCCGGAAGCCAGCATGCAGTAGGCATAGCAGTCGCCACCGTAGCGCATCAGGCGCGCCTTGCCGGCAACGGCCTCGAACGCAGCCTTGCGCGCGGTGGTATCGAACATGTCCGGCGTGGTGCACATCAGCGTGGCCGAGGCCAGGTCGGCACAGGCGCGGGTCTGCAACGGCGTACCGCTGCGCCAGGCACCTTCCGGGGTGCCGACAAAGCGCTCGCCGGTAAACGGCTGGTTCATCACCCCGACCACCGGGCGCACGCCGTCGTTCAAGGCAATCAGCGTGCCCCATAGCGGCAGGCCGGTGATGAAAGCGCGGGTGCCGTCGATCGGGTCCAGCACCCAGGTAAGCGGGCTGCTGCCGACTGCCACACCGGCTTCTTCGCCGAGGATGCCATGCTCGGGGTAACGGGCCTGGATCAGCTCGCGCATGGCGTCCTCGGCCGCCTTGTCGGCCACGGTCACCGGGTCGTACAGGCGCCCGCCCTTGTCCTCGACCTCCAGGCTGGCGCGAAAGTATGGCTTGATCGCCACAGCGGCAGCATCGGCCAACTGCTCGGCAAAGGCGCGGAATTCGCCGATCTGTTCAGCACTCAGGGACATGGGGCGGGCCTCGTGAAAATGATGGGGCCCGCATCATACCCGACACGCCGTGCCGCGCCAGCCTCCGTCAGGTGCTCATGCAGCCCTGCGCGGTCTAGACTGAACAAGACCAGATCACCGGGGGGCTGTCACACGTGGAGGTGTGAGATGAGCCAGTTCAAGCGTCTGTTCGTCATGCTTGGCCCGCAGATGCGCCACACGCCGGCGCTGCAACGCGCTGCGGCGTTGGCGGAATCCAGCGGGGCTTTGCTGGATATCAATGTGTTCGTCGACGATGTCGACACCTTTGGCTTGATGAGCGATAGCCGTGAGCGTGAGCGGCTGCTCAGCGACAACCGCCAATGGCTGGCGGACGAAGCCGAACAACTGGCCAACGCCGGCCTGGATGTGTCTACCGAACTGCTGCTGACCCGCGACCCGCTGGGCAGTGTGCTGGAGCGGGTCGAACGGCTGGGTTGCGACCTGCTGATCAAGGACGTGCAGCATGAACCGGTACTCAAGCGCCTGCTGGTAACGCCACTGGACTGGCAGTTGCTCAAGGACAGCCCGGTGGCCGTGCACCTGGTCAGCGATATCCGCCTGCCCCTGCCCCGGCAGATTGCCGCCGCGGTGGACCTGAACAGCCATGGCGCTGGCGAGCACCTGGATGAGCAGGTGATCCACTGCGCCCATGCCTTGGCCCTGCAGTGCAATGCCGAGTTGCATCTGCTGCACGTGTGCGACGCGGCCAAGACCCACATTGCCGACTTCGGCGCCGGTACGGTGACCATGCCTGGCTTCGATGGCAGCGTGCGGACCGCGCAGCGGGCGGCGTTCAACCGGTTGGGCGACCACCACCAGATTCCGCTGGAGCGCAGGCACTTCCTGGAGGGGGCAGCGATCAAGGCCATTGCCGAGTTCGTCGGGCACAGCCGGGCGGATGTGATCGTGATGGGCAGCCACCGGCACGACGCCATGCAGACGTTCCTCGGCGGGACCACGGCGCATGTGCTGGAGCATCCGCTGTGCAATGTGCTGGCGATCAAGGCGGTCCGCTGAAGGCTGGGTAACCTGGACCGGCCTCTTCGCGGGTAAACCCGCTCCCACAGGTACCTCACTGCCCTCAGGCCAGTGGCCCCCCTGTGGGAGCGGGTTTGCCCGCAAAGACGGCGGTTCGGATTTCACCCTTTGGTACCTGGCACACCAGTACCACTAAAAAAGAATGCATTTGATAATGATTCGTAGTAGTTTCTTGGCGCTTGCCCACCCTACCCCTCAGCGCCTTACTCCAGGATCGTCCCGTCGATGCGTCGCACGTTCGTTTCGCTTTGTGTGCTTCATGCTGTCTCCCCGCTGGCCTTTGCCGAGCCCGAGCCGCTCGGCGCCCCCGCCCAGATCGAACTCCAGGCCCTGAGCATTACCAGCAGTGCTGATAGCGAACGTGCCGATGGCCCGGTCGACGGCTACAAGGCCACCCGCTCGGCCAGCGCCACCCGCACCGACACCGCGCTGCATGAGACCCCGCAATCGGTCAGCGTGGTGCCCAGGGACGTCCTGCAGGACACTGGCGCCACCCGCCTGCAGGACGGCCTGGACTACGCCGGCGGTGTCGGGCGCGCCAACAACTTCGGCGGCCAGGGCCTGACCACCTTCACCGTGCGCGGCTTCACCACCGGCGAGTTTTACCGCAACGGCTTCCCCATCAACCGCGGCTACCCCAACGCCCCGGACGCCAACACGGTCGAGCGCCTGGAGGTGATCCGTGGCCCGGCCAGCAGCCTGTATGGCCGTGGCGACCCCGGCGGCACCTTCAACGTGGTCAGCAAGCAGCCGCTGCCGGAATCCAAGGTCACCCTGGGCAGCCAGTTCGATGACCAGGGCATGCACCGCGCAACCCTGGACGCTACCGGGCCGCTGAACCAGGACGGCTCGCTGGCCTACCGCCTGAACCTGCTGGGCGAAGGCGGCGAAAGCTTCCGCGACAACGTTGAAAGCGAGCGCTATGACGTGGCGCCGGTGCTCAGCTGGCAGGTCAACGACAGTACGAAGATCGTCTTCGAGGGTGATTTCATGCGCAACAACCACCCGCTGGACCGTGGCTTGACCCGCTACCCGACCCAGGCCGGCAGCGCTTCACGCGATACCTACATCTGGGAGAAAGGCAGCGACAACCTGCTGCACAATGACAACAACATGGCTCAGGTGCGCTTCGAACACCTGCTCAACGATAACTGGACGCTGGGTGGAGGCTTCCAGTATCTCGATGGCTCGCTCAAAGGCAATGCTGTAGAGGCCACCATTGCCCCAGCAGATGGCCGTACCCTGCAGCGCAACTTCAATTACCGCAAGCTGGAGTGGACCGACCGCGACTGGCAGTTGAACCTCACCGGGCATTTCGATACAGGTGCGTTCAGCCATACCCTGCTGACCGGCGTCGAGTACGAGAACTACCATTACAATTCGATCATTCGCCGTTCCACCGCGCCCTACACGATCGATATTTACAATCCGGTACTAGGCCAGCCGAGGCCGGAGCTGGCAGCGGTACCAACTACCTGGGACAGCGAGAAGCTCGAGACCTGGGCGTATTTCATCCAGGACCAGGTGGCCCTGACGGAGCGCTTGAAGGCACTTGCAGGCGTACGCTTCGAGCGTTTCGAGCATGATTACGACGACAAGCGGCCCGCGAACCGCGACTTCAGCAAAGGCGAGAACGGCGTCACCCCGCGCTTTGGCCTGATCTACGACCTGACCGACTCTGTCGCCGTTTATGCCAACACCGCCCGTTCGTTCAAGCCCAATAGCGGCGCCAGCCTGCAAGGTTCGGGCTTCGACCCGGAGAAAGGCAAGTCGTACGAACTGGGTATGAAATGGGAAGCGCCGGACCGTCAGCTGAGCGTTGACGCGGCGATCTATCACATCGTCAAGGAAAATGTGCTGACACGCGACCCGGCGGACCCCAACTACAACCTTGCCGCTGGCGAAGTACGTAGCCGTGGTCTGGATATCAACATCGCCGGCAATGTCACGCCAGAATGGCGGGTGATCGGTGGCTACGCCTACGTCGACGCTGAAGTGACCAAGGACAACCGCCTGCCCACTGGCACCCGGCTGGCGAACATTCCTAGGAACAGCTTCAGCCTGCTCAACACCTACGAATTCCAGGACGGACTGGCCAAAGGCCTTGGGCTGGGGGTTGGGGTGAAGTACGTCGATGACCGCAATGGCCAGACCGAGGCAGTGACTTACAACATGGACCAGTACACCGTTGTTGACCTGCTGGCCTTTTACAAGGTCAACGACAACATCCGCCTCAACCTGGACCTGAAGAACCTGTTCAACAAGGAATACGACGAGGGAGCATTCAACTTCTACGCCTACCCAGGAGCGCCGCGGACGGTGCAGGCTGGGGTTTCGTATACCTTCTGAATTGCCGGGGCTGCTTCGCAGCCCTTTCGCGACACAAGGCCGCTCCCACAGAAGTCAGGCGCATACCTGTGGGAGCGGCCTTGTGTCGCGATGGGCCGCAAAGCGGCCCCCGGTCTCAGAACCCTTTGCTGTAGAACAGCGAGTACGACTCGATGCCGTCGTTAGGCTGCTTGAGCCCCGCGTTGGAGTAATGCATCGCGCGGATCCCCACCTTCTGCTCCCCCGGCAATTTCAGGCCAAAGCCGATGCGGTCTTCGAAGTTGACCGCCGAGCCCAGGCGCTGGTCGCCCACGTCGGTCTTGGAAAACGCCGCCAGGCCAATGCCGGCCTCGATGTACGGGGTATAGGTAAAACCGCTGAATTCATAGGTAAACACCGGGCTGAACGACAGCGAGTGCGCGCCACTGGCCTCACCGCCCTCCCAATAGGTGTAGGCCGCATCCCAGTATCCGGTCAGATAACCGGTGCTGCTCTCCAGCCATTTCTTGTCCCAGTCGAACGACAGGCCAATACGGTAGGTCATGTCGCCTTGGCCAGTGGCGCCAACGGCGCCGGTCACCTGCGCTGCCTGGGCCAGATTCGCTCCGGCAAAGGCCAGCACTGCAGCAGCCAGCGAAGCTGCTAGTCGGGTTTTCATCAATGACTTCTCCTGATGGTCTACACGGCAAGTGGGGGCTTGGGCCCCTCGATCTTATGCGGTGACCGGTTGCATCCGGACCGGTCACGCGAAGTAATACTTTTCTGATTATCGACCAGATAACCAGAAAGTTGAAAGCGAGTTGCCACTATTGGCTAATTCCGTCTGCCAGCCTCTAGCCTGCCGAACAGCAGGACTCAGTCGTATTCCGCTTCTTCGTGTTCGCCCAGCAGACGCCTTTGCCTGGGTGTGGCCTCCTCCAGCACCTGAGGGTTGAAACGCCAGTTCAGGTACGGCGAAAACTTCTGCGCGACCATGCGCCGGCCGTAATGCACTTGCAGCATGTCGCGCTCGCGTGACTGGGTGCAGTTGGCCCCGCCGCTGTGCCAGACATCGCTGCGAAACACCAGCGCGTCCCCTGCCTTGCACAGCACCGGCTGGGCCTCATGGCCCTGCCAGTGTTGCTCGCCAGCCCGCGGTGGCCGCGCCGCACGGTGGCTGCCCGGTACAACCCAGGTCGGCCCGATGTGATGGTCGATATCGCTGAGGTACAGCTGCGCAGTCAGGATCTGCGCGGGCTGGGTGAAGTCGCCACGCTCACTGAGCCAATCGGGCAACTGCATGGGCAGATGGTCCAGGTGCAGGGCCACACCGGGGTAGCCCGGGTGGCTGCGCCAGGCGGTTTGCCCGATCACATGGCAGTCGGCGCCCAATGCCGCTTCGGCCAGGGCAATCAGCGGCGGCAGGTCGAGAAATGGCAACCACAACGGGTTGCGGTTGAACACGCACTTGTAGTGTTCCAACAGCCCCTGGTAATCCCAGTGGATGGGCTGCAGGTCATCGATGGCGCAGCGCAACAAGGCGATACGCAAGGGTTCGAGCACACCGGGGAGCAACACATAGCCCCACTCGTCCAACATCTCCAGTTGAAGGTCCAGGCTCATGGCGATGCGCTCCTTTCAGGCAGGAGCACATCCGTACTCCTGCCCGTTTTTCCATCAACGCCAGTTCAAGCTAACGGTCGTGGGGGCCTTGCCACTCACGGTCACCAACTGTTGCACCGTCTCACCCTGGGCGTTGCCCGTAACTTTGTACTTGCCGGGAGGCAACTGCACGTACAGCAGCGGCCCGGCATCCACAACGCTGAGCACGGACTGGCCCTGTGCATTCTGGATGTCGACGTTGGCACCGCTCTGGAACTCACCTTCCGGGCCGGTGGAGAGCTCTACGTGCAGGTCATAGCCCGGGGTCTTGCGCAGGGCGTTGGCTTCATCCTGGCCGATGCCACCTTGCAGGTAGCGGATGCCGTTCTGCTCCTGCTGTTGCAGTTGCACGGCCTGCATGTTGATCGGGGCATTGAGGTCGGCGGCGGCGGCCAGGGTCCATGGCAGCGCCAGGGCGATCAGCAGCGCCGCGCCGAGGGCATAGTGATGGTTACGCATGGTACGACCCTCCTTTCGAGGATGGCTTACCTATTATCTGATCCTTCGGGCGTAACGGCGTTCGTGCTGATGCATGGTTGTCGGGATGAAATTTGCATCAATGGCGTAGGTTTTGCGTTAGAACATCAGCTTGCGCGCCCTTCTTCGAGCAATTTCACGAACATGCTCAAACTGCGCGACACCGTACCCCGTCGCCACACCAGCCAGGTTTTCAGGTAGCGGAAATCCTCCGACATCGGCCAGGCACTGACGGTGCTGCAACCGGGCATGTTGTCGAGCATGCTGCGCGGCATCATGGCCAGGCCGGCACCGGCGCTAACGCAGGCCAGCATGCCGTGGTACGACTCCATCTCGTGGATCTTGCCCGGCACGGCCTGGTCCTGGACGAACCAGTTCTCGAAGTGGTGGCGGTACGAACAGTTGGCGCGAAAGGCGTAGATGCTTTCGCCATTGACGTCCTGGGCGCGGGTTACCGGGGCGTGGTTGAGCGGCGCGATGACCATCATTTCTTCCTCGAACACCGGCATGCCCTCCAGCGTCGGGTGCAGCACCGGCCCATCGACGAACGCCGCCACCAGGCGGCCAGACAGCACGCCTTCGAGCATGGTCCCGGAAGGCCCGGTGGACAGGTCCAGGTCGACCTTGGGGTAACGCTGGTTGTAGGCCGCCAGCAAGGCCGGGATGCGCACCGCCGCCGTGCTTTCCAGCGACCCCAGGGCGAAGGTACCTTGCGGGTCTTCACCGGCCACGGTCAGCCGCGCCTCGTGCACCAGGTCGAGGATGCGCCGGGTGTACTCAAGGAAGTTCCAGCCTGCTGGGGACAGGCGCAGGCGGCTCTTTTCACGGATGAACAGCTCCACGCCCAGGTCCTCTTCCAGTTGCTTGATGCGCGTGGTCAGGTTCGACGGCACCCGATGGATGTGCTGCGCGGCGGCGCTGATACTCCCCTGCTCTGCCACGGCCTTGAAGATCTCCAGTTGCACCAGGTCCACAGTCTTTCTCCAAACGTGAATGTTTCGCTCATTATTATTCAGTTTTCAATAAAGCCCTAGCCCACTAGTCTGGCGTCTCGGATCAACGACAACGAGAGTGTCCCGCCATGAGCGCGATCAGCAGCCTGACCCACGCCATCTCCCTCGACCCATACAGCGGCGAGCAGATCGGCGCCTACCCGTTCGACACCGACGCCGCACTGGAAGCGGCGCTGCAACGCGCCAAGGTTGGCTACCGCCAGTGGCGCCAGGTGTCGCTGGGTCAGCGCAGCGAGTACCTGCTTGCCCTGGCCAGCACCCTCGAAGCCAAGGCTGAAGCCTTCGCGCAAATGATCAGCCACGAAATCGGCAAGCCGATCGCCCAGGCGCGCGGTGAAGTCAGCAAGTGCGTCGGCCTGTGCCGCTGGTACGCCGAGCACGGCCCGGCCATGCTCGCCCCCGAGCCGACCCAGGTCGAGAAAGCCCGCATCGAATACCGCCCGCTGGGCCCGATCCTGGCCGTGATGCCATGGAACTTCCCGGTCTGGCAGGTACTGCGCGGCGCCGTGCCGGCGATCCTGGCCGGCAACACCTACGTGCTCAAGCACGCGCCGAACGTGATGGGCAGCGCCTACCTGCTGGGCGAGCTGTTCAAGGATGCCGGCCTGCCGGAAGGCGTGTTCGAAGTGCTGAACGTGACCCCGGACGGCGTCACCCGCGCCATCAACGACCCGCGCATCGCCGCGGTGACCCTGACCGGCAGCGTGCGTGCCGGCATGGCGATTGGTGCACAAGCCGGCGCCGCGTTGAAGAAGTGCGTGCTGGAGCTGGGCGGTTCCGACCCGTTCATCGTGCTGGCCGATGCTGACCTGGACGCTGCCGTGAAGGCTGCGGTGATCGGCCGCTACCAGAACACCGGCCAGGTCTGCGCTGCGGCCAAGCGCCTGATCGTCGAGGAAAGCATCGTTGACGAATTCACCCGCAAGTTCGTTGAAGCGACCCGCGAGCTGAAGGTCGGCAACCCGCTGGAAGACAGCACCTACATCGGCCCGATGGCCCGTTACGACCTGCGCGACGAACTGGATGGCCAGGTCCAGGCGACCATCGCCGAAGGCGCCACCCTGCTGCTGGGTGGCCACAAGGTCGATGGCGTGGCCAACTTCTACGCGCCGACTGTGTTGGCCAACGTTACCCCGGACATGACCGCATTCAAGCAGGAACTGTTCGGGCCGGTGGCAGCGATCATCAGCGCACGGGATGCAGACCATGCGGTGGAGCTGGCTAACGACAGCGAATTCGGCCTGGCTTCGACCATCTACACCGCCGACTACGCGCTGGCCGAGCGCATGACCGCGGCGCTGGATACCGGCGGCGTGTTCATCAACGGCTATTGCGCTTCCGACCCCCGCGTGGCGTTTGGTGGGGTGAAGAAGAGCGGCTTCGGGCGTGAGCTGTCGCACTTTGGTGTGCGTGAGTTCACCAATGCCCAGACGGTGTGGCTGGACCGTAACTGATCCGATGCTTAGGGGCCGCATTGCGGCCCTGTGGGAGCGGGCTTACCCGCTCCCACAGGGATTTTGAAGGGCTGAAAAAGCAGCCCCAGGGGCCTCAATCGCGAACCTGGTCCTTGACCCAGTCCAGCATCCCCCCCGGCACGATCAGTTCATGCCGCGCCCGCGAACAGGCGGTATACAACCCCGCCAGCATCCGCGCCCGCTCATTGCGGTTCCCCGCCACTTGCGGCGCCACCATCAGCTCCGGCGACACCATTACCCGGGCGAACTCCATGTTCTTCACATCCCGCACCCGCCCCAGGAACAGCTTGGGCGCCTTGTCCCAGCGGTAACGGCTCTTGGCCCTGGCGAAGTGCTCCGGCGTGTAGCCCTTGCGCAGCATGTTGGCCACGGCAACGAACGCCTTGTCATCACCCTTGTCCTGCTCCAGCGCCTGCCAGCTGGCATAGCGGAACAGCATCGGGTGACGTGGCCGGGTGCCATGGCGGTACAGTTCGATGCAGTCTTCGACGAACAACTCGAAGTCCTTGCGCGCGCTTTTCAGCAGCACGAACGGCACGCCCTGGTGGGTCAGGCGCTGGAACCAGCCAAACAGGCCCCATTCATCGTCGACGATCAGCGCCGTAGGCTGTTCCGGCACGCTCACCGTGTCGAAGAAGCTGACCCGGGTGTAATGCTCGGCGCTGCCACTGAAGGCCGCCTGGATCGCCGCCGGGTGTGCCTGGATCAGCGGGTTGAGCACGTTGTCCATCGCTGGCCCGGCCCGCAGTGAATGGTCGATATAACGCTGGCGGATAAAGCCGCCATGGTGCGCGCTGAGACCGTTGAGGTTCTGCAGCTCGTCACCCAGGGCAATGATCGACTGCGGGCTGCGGTCGAGCACGGCAAGCATTGGTGCCGACAGCTCGTGGGCCTCATCGACGATGACATGGGTGTAGCGGCTGTCGATCACATAACCGGTCAGCGACAGCAGTTTGACCCGGTGGTAGTCGCGCACCGGCAACTGGATTTCCCGTGCCGACGGGCGAATCAGCTCCTGCCAGTACAACCGTGCCTTTTCCAGCAACACTTCCTGGTCCAGCGGCGTGGTCCCCGGCCCGGCCCAGGGAAGGTGGTGCAACTGCAACTGGGTGTCGGCGCTGTGGCAGAACGTACGCACCGCGCGGATGCACAAGGCAACCACATCGCGTGCGGCGAGCGGGCCTATGTCAGGGATGGCCAGCCAACGTACCACCTGCGCATCCTGCGGGCGCCACGACAGCTTGGTACGGTACGGGTCGCGCAGGCGCCAGCCGTTGCCGGTGAGGTCGCGGTTGAGCAGCTCGTCGGCCAGTTGGCCAAAGGTCAGCGCGGTGTAGGCGGCGGCGTCCTTGACCCGTGCCTGCAGGGCGCGCAACTGGCCTTCGGTCAAGGCCAGCAACAGCGTACGCTGCGGCTCGAGCAGGCGGGCGAACTGGTGAATCAGGAAGGTCTTGCCGGTGCCTGCAAAGCCCTGTACCGCCACCGACTCGTCGATACCACTGAGGAATTCGCGCAACAGGCGGTTCTGCTGGTCGCTGAGCATCAGGTCGCTGGCCAGGGACGGCAGGTACACCGGGTGCAGCGGGGTTGCCCGCTGGCGGTAGCTGTCGGCGAACTGGAAGTTCCACTGGCCCTCGGCGTCCAGCAGCTCGTCGGCCTGGTACTCCACCTCGGTCGACAGCAGTGCGATACCGTTTTCGCCCAGCATGCCCAGGCCCATGGCGAAGGCTTCGCGATCGAAGTGCTGCGCCACCTGGCCCTGGAAGCGGCCGGGTGCGGCGCTTTCGACTTCGTTGGCAATACGCACGATTTCGGCAAAGCGGCGCTCCTGCGCATCCGCCGAGGCGATGGCGGGCTGGCGCGGCAGGTTTTGCACGAACAGCACTGCGGCGGCGTCGAGGACGCTGGCGGTGGTGAAGAAATCGGTGGTGGGCTCGCTGGCGAGGCGGTCGGCCTGGTCGCTGGGCAAAGGCAGGTAGAACATCGGCACCTCGGGTGGAATCAGGGCGGCACGATAGCAATTTTCGCGGTGGAATGCTGGGCTGTGTATGTCTGGGCCTGCCTCTTCGCGGGCTTGCCCGCTCCCACAGGTTCACCTCAGGGGCAGGCATTGTGAGATCCCTGTGGGAGCGGGCGAGCCCGCGAAGAGGCCAGTAGCTACACCACCAAATTCAGCCCCTGCCCCGCTTCAAGGTCTCACTGGGAAACTCCTTGAACAATTGCCGGTAACTCTCTGAAAACCTTCCCAAATGCCAGAACGACCAACGCATCGCCACTTCGGCGACGGTCACGCCACCGCCACGCAACAGATCGCGCCGCGCACCGTTCAGCCGGCGCAGGCGCAGCCAGTGCGCCGGCGTCATACCGGTAAACGCCTTGAACGCCTGCTGCAACTGGCGCAGGGAAACCCCCGCAACATCCGCCAGCTCCACCAGGTTCAGGGTTTCCTCCGGGCAGTCGGCCGCCCACTCGCTCACCCGGCGCATGATCGCCCGTTCCTCGTCACGCCGGCCCAACGCCACGCCCTGCAGGCGCTGGCAGGCGTTGTCGAGGATGAACAGGCAGTCTTCCAGCAGTTGCTCCGCCAGGGCCTGCCCCTGCAGCGGGCAATCGGCCTCGCCCAGGCGGGTCAACGTCGCGCTCAGCCAACTGCCGAACAGCGCATTCTGCCCGCTGCCCAGCGGCACCATGAACAACCCTTCCAGGCGCTGCGGGTCAAGCCCATGGCGGGCCAGGAAGGCCTGATCGAACACCACCGCCACTTCCTGGTAGTTCTCCGGCGTGATCCAGATGTTGCGGCTCTGTTCGTTCAGCAGGTACAGGCTGTTCTCGCTGCGGTCGAAGCAGAACGCCAGCGAACCGCTCGGCGCGCGGAAAAACTGCTCCACCCGGGTGTTCAGCCGCTCTTCGTAAACCTCCACCCCGTCCAGCCCCAGGCAACGCAGCTCACCGCTGAAATGCCCGGGCGACATTTGCCGGTACTGCTGCTGCCAGCCAGGGGTGGCACGTACTTGTTCGGTAACGTCGGTGGTGTGGAAAGCCTGGACTTGCAGGGCATTTGCGGTTGTCACGCTCGGTCCTAGTTGCACTCTTTTGGTGCATTCATTGCCGGAGAAAGTGGATAGATCAGCCTTGCTGGCTGCGACCAAGATAGTCTCCAGCGCGTCACCTGGGAAGCGGGACGCCTTCGAAACCACACAACGGTTTACGCCAGCACACTCGCTCCCACACTAAAACCCAACCAAGAGGTCTGTATGAACGCCCCCTTCGATCAGCTGTCCACCTGGCTGAAAGAACACCGGATCACCGAAGTCGAATGCGTGATCAGCGACCTGACCGGCATCGCCCGTGGCAAGATCGCGCCCACCGCCAAGTTTCTCCACGAGCGCGGCATGCGCCTGCCCGAGAGCGTGCTGCTGCAGACGGTCACCGGCGACTACGTTGACGATGACATCTACTACAACCTGCTCGATGCCGCCGACATCGACATGGTCTGCCGCCCCGACCCGGCCGCGGTGTACCAGATCCCGTGGGCGATCGAGCCAACCGCAATCGTGATCCACGACACCTTCGACAAGCAAGGCAACCCCATCGAACTGTCGCCGCGCAACGTGCTGAAGAAGGTGCTCAAGCTGTACGCCGACAAGGGCTGGCAGCCGATCGTGGCACCAGAGATGGAGTTCTACCTGACCCAGCGCTGCGAAGACCCGGACTTGCCGCTGCAAGTGCCGCTGGGGCGCTCCGGCCGCGCCGAAAGCGGCCGCCAGTCGTTCTCGATCGATGCCGCCAACGAATTCGACCCGCTGTTCGAAGACGTCTACGACTGGTGCGAGATCCAGGGCCTGGACCTGGACACGCTGATCCATGAAGACGGCCCGGCGCAGATGGAGATCAACTTCCGCCATGGCGACGCCCTGGACCTGGCCGACCAGATCACCGTGTTCAAGCGCACCATGCGTGAAGCGGCGCTCAAGCACAACGTGGCCGCCACCTTCATGGCCAAGCCGATCACCGATGAGCCGGGCAGTGCCATGCACCTGCACCAGAGCGTGGTGGACATCGCCACCGGCAAGCCGATCTTCGCCAATGAAGACGGCAGCATGAGCCAGCTGTTCCTGTACCACATCGGTGGTTTGCAGAAGTACATCCCCAAGTTGCTGCCGATGTTCGCGCCCAACGTCAACTCGTTCCGCCGCTTCCTGCCGGACACCTCGGCACCGGTGAACGTCGAGTGGGGTGAAGAAAACCGCACCGCCGGCCTGCGCGTGCCCACCTCCAGCCCCGAGGCGATGCGCGTGGAAAACCGCCTGCCGGGCGCCGATGCCAACCCGTACCTGGCCATCGCCGCCAGCCTGCTGTGCGGCTACCTGGGCATGGTCGAGCGCATCGAACCCAGCGCACCGGTGCAGGGCCGTGCCTACGAGCGGCGCAACCTGCGCCTGCCGATCACCATCGAGGACGCCCTGCAGCACATGGAAGACTGCGAGACCGTGCAGCAGTATCTGGGCAAGCAGTTCGTCCAGGGTTATGTGGCGGTCAAGCGTGCCGAGCATGAGAACTACAAGCGCGTGATCAGCTCGTGGGAGCGTGAATTCCTGATGCTGAGCGTCTGACCTTTCGCGGTACCTGTGGGAGCGGGTTTACCCGCGAATGCTGGGGTGCATTCAACGACGTATTCGCGGGTAAACCCGCTCCCACAGGGCACGAGCCCCTGCACCGAACTCGAAGAACAAGACCAACGAGGTGTCCCCATGCGTCATCTGCAAGCCCTGATCCCCGCCGCATTCACCCTGCTGTTCGCCACCACCACCCAGGCCACCCCCTCGGTCAGTGTGTACAACTGGACCGACTACATCGGTGACACCACCCTGGCCGACTTCCAGGCCAGCAGCGGGATCAAGGTGGTCTATGACGTGTTCGACTCCAACGAAACCCTGGAAGGCAAGCTGTTGGCCGGGCGCACCGGCTATGACGTGGTGGTGCCATCCAACCACTTCCTCGCACGCCAGGCCCAGGCCGGCGCCTTCCTGCCGCTGGACCGCAGCAAGCTGCCGAACTGGCAGCACCTGGACCCCAAGCTGCTCAAGCAGCTTGAACAGAACGACCCAGGCAACCAGTACGCCGTACCCTACCTGTGGGGCACCAACGGCATCGGCTACAACGTCGACAAGGTCAAGGCGGCCCTGGGTATCGACCATATCGATTCATGGGCAGTGCTGTTCGAGCCCGAGAACCTGAAAAAGCTCAAGCAGTGCGGCGTGGCGTTCATGGATTCGCCCGACGAACTGTTCCCGGCCATGCTCAACTACCTGGGCATGGACCCGCGCAGCGAAAAACCGGCTGACTATGCCAAGGCGGAAGCCCGCCTGCTCGAACTGCGCCCCTACATCACCTACTTCCACTCCTCCAAGTATGTTTCCGACCTGGCCAATGGCGATGTCTGCGTGGCCTTCGGCTACTCCGGCGACGTGTTCCAGGCCGCCAACCGCGCCGTGGAGGCGAAAAACGGCGTGAAAGTCGCCTACAGCATTCCCAGGGAAGGCAGCAACCTGTGGTTCGACCTGCTGGCCATCCCCAAAGACGCCAACAACCCCGAACAGGCCCTGGCGTTCATCAACTACCTGCTCGACCCCAAGGTAATCGCCAAGGTCAGCGCCACGGTCGGATATGCCAACGCCAACCCCGATGCCCAGGCCTACATGGACGCGTCGCTGGTCAACAACCCCGAGATCTACCCCCCCCAGGACGTGCTGGACAAGCTGTACATTTCCAGCACGCCGAGCCCGAAGATCATGCGCGTCATGACCCGCTCCTGGAGCAAGATCAAGTCCAACCGCTGAGTCGAGAACGCTCATGTCTTTCACTACCCAACACACCGCTTCGTACTATGCCGCCACGGCACGCAATGCGGCGCCCTACCCCAGCCTGGAGGGCGAACTGACCGCCGATGTGTGTGTGGTCGGCGGCGGGCTGACCGGGGTCAATACCGCCCTGGAACTGGCTGAGCGCGGGCTCTCGGTGGTGCTGCTGGAAGGCCGGCGCATCGGCTGGGGGGCCAGCGGCCGCAACGGCGGCCAGCTGATTCGCGGCATCGGCCATGACGTCAGCAGCTTTGCCCGGCATGTCGGCCAGGACGGCGTGCATTACCTGAAGCAGGCCGGCATCGACTCGGTGGCGCTGGTGGCCAGCCGCATCGCCCAGTACGGCATTGCCTGCGACCTGCGCTGGGGCTTCTGCGAACTGGCCAACACCCCTGCACAGTTCGCCGCCTTCAAGGACGAACAGGATGACCTGCTTGCACTCGGCTATCGCCCTGAAACCCGCCTGGTCAGTGCCGACCAGTTGCATGAAATCGTCGCCAGCGACCAGTACGCCGGCGGCCTGGTGGACATGGGCTCGGGCCACCTGCACCCGCTCGACCTGGTCCAGGGCGAAGCCCGCGCCGCCCACGGCCTGGGCGTACGCATCTTCGAGCAGAGCCCGGTGCTGCGCATCGAGCACGGCCCCCGCGTGACCCTGCACACGGCCCGCGGCAAGGTGCGGGCAAGCAGCCTGGTGCTGGGCTGCAACGCCCACCTCGATGAACTGGAGCCACGCCTGAGCGGCAAGGTGCTGCCGGCCGGCAGCTACGTGGTGGCCACCGAGCCATTGCCTGAAGCACTGGCCAGCAGCCTGATCCCGCAGAACATGGCGCTGTGCGACCAGAAGGTCGGCCTGGACTACTACCGTCTCACGGCAGACCGGCGCCTGCTGTTCGGTGGCGCCTGCCACTATTCTGGCCGCGACCCCAAGGACATCGCCGCCTACATGCGGCCCAAGGTGCTGAAGGTGTTCCCGCAACTGGCCAACGTGCGTATCGACTACCAGTGGGGCGGAATGATCGGCATCACCGCCAACCGCTTCCCCCAGGTCGGGCGCCTCAGCCAGCACCCCAATGTGTATTACGCCCAGGGCTATTCCGGGCACGGGCTCAACGTCACCCACTGGACAGCGAAGCTGCTGGCCGAAAGCATCGCGCTTGGCCACAGCCAGGGGCTGGACGTCTTCAGCGCGGTACCACATCTGACCTTCCCCGGCGGCAAGGCACTGCGCTCGCCGCTGCTGGCGCTGGGGATGTTGTGGTACCGATTGCGTGAGGTGCTGGGTTGAGTGCGCCTGGAGGTTTTCTGCGGCTGTGAGACCGAGCGCCACCCGCGCGGCGCTCGGTCTCACAGCCGCAGAAAACCTCCAGGCAAACCCTTCCAGCCGCAACTTTTTACCTTTTCACAAAGGATTGGAACCTACCCACTGGCCAACTGTCACGCACCTGCTAGCGTTGTTCTGGCCGACCTATCATGGATGCATCTTCATCATGAAATCATTGCCCCGCATTACCCTGTTGTGCGCCGCACTGCTTACCATGGCCGCCTGCTCCAGCAATCGCGTGGACCCCAAGGACTATTCCGGCTTCCTCAAGGATTACAGCCGGCTGCAGGAAGCCAAGAGCCCTTCGGGTGACCCGGTGATGCGCTGGATCGACCCCAAGGCCAACGTCAACCAGTACAGCCAGGTATTCATCGAGCCCAGCCAGTTCTACCCCAAGCCGCAGCCGACGGAGGTCATCTCGACGCAGACGCTGCAGGAAATCACCCGTTACTTCAATGAAGCGCTGCGCCGTGAAATGGGCAGCGTCGTGCCGCTGGCCAAGGGCCCCGGCCCGGGTGTGATCGTGGTGCGCCCGGCAATCACGGCAGTGTCGACCAGCAACGAGGGCCTCAAGCCCTATGAAGTGATCCCGATCGCCTTGATTTCGGCCGGTGTTAACACTGCCATGGGCGGCCGTGACCAAGAGGTGGATGTCGGTGTGGAAGCTGCGTTCCTCGATGGTTCCAGCCAGAAGGTGCTGGCCCAGGTCGTGCGCAAGGGCACGGGGCAGGAACTGGAGAACAAGACCACGAAACTGACTTTGAATGACGTCAAGCCGGTGCTGGACGGCTGGGCCAAGGACATGCGCGCGAGCTTCCTGGCAGCGAAACAGAAGAACCGTTAGTCTTGCACCCAGCCATGGACAAACGGGGTTGCTTTGCAGCCCCGTCTTTGTACATTACTCCAGGCTACGAACTCTAATAGTCAGCTCTAGGCCCACGAATGAACGCTGCCTTTCGGTAAATGGAAGTGACAATGGCTTTATTATCCGAAGCAAAAACCCCTTGCCCAGTCGAGTGCAAACGTGGGTTATTCGCCGCATCGGGCAAATCTCCATATTCGGTCTTCATGTGATACCTGCCTGCTCCCCATTTGATAACTGCAGCTCCAGCAGTCCCTTTACCCTTCTGCAGCGTAACTTCCATAGCCCCGAATGGTCTCTCGACCTGAAAATACAGCCCGCCTTCCAGTTGAGGATCTTCTTTTATAGCGGCTTTAATCAAATGCTTTAGCTCCGGAGCTTTCAAGCCTGCCCGATCCATCGCACTCTTGACACCTTTTATAGATTGCCATGGCCAGCGAAAACACCCTGAAGGGTCATGGAAATTTACCGGATCCCCGGAGCAATAGTTGTATGAGCCCAGACCGCCCCGGCCAAATGGGCTTTCAGTATCAGGGGAACAGAATCTCGTGAGCGTTACACTAAAAAACCGTTTTCCTAGACCAAGTGGATAACCGCCTCCGACTGGGTCACGCCATTGACCGTTGAAACCTGCCAGTGCTAATACCTGCTCCAGCAATGAAAAGCCATAAGGGGAGTAAGTAGCCCGCTCTCCCCCACCTCTTCCCCATGACGCGATTACCGTATTGTTACCTGCGGTTTGCAAGAGTTTAAGGTCTTCAGACTGCTGTACCAGTAATTGACTACTCGCGTACAAAAGACGCGCCATTTCTTTTCCAGTTTGACACACCAGTTCCCGGCCAGAGTAAAACAGCAAATTACCTGTGTACTTTTGCAAAAAGCCATTCATAGCGGTGATATCCAGGATGATTGAGGCCATCATGGAAATATCGGCAACAGTCGGCAACTAGCATTTTTAACAGTCCCGTCAACACTCCACGAACGCAACAGCAAGGCCGCCGCGCGAGGTCTCCTTGTAGTTGGCGTGCATGTCCGCCCCGGTATCACGCATGGTGCGGATCACCCGATCCAGCGAAATGAAGTGCTCGCCGTCCCCCCGCAACGCCATTTGCACGGCGTTGATCGCCTTCACTGCTGCAATCGCATTGCGCTCGATGCACGGCACCTGCACCAGGCCACCCACCGGGTCGCAGGTCAGCCCAAGGTTATGCTCCAGAGCAATCTCGGCGGCATTTTCCAGTTGCGGCGGTGTAGCACCCAGCACCTGGGCCAGGCCGGCAGCGGCCATTGAACAGGCCGAGCCCACCTCGCCCTGGCAGCCAACCTCGGCCCCGGAAATCGACGCGTTCTTCTTGCACAGGATGCCTACCGCCGCTGCCGCCAGCAGGAAGTCCACCACATCCGCGTCGCACGCGCCCGGGTTGAACTTCATGTAGTAGTGCAGCACCGCCGGAATGATGCCGGCAGCACCGTTGGTAGGCGCAGTCACCATGCGCCCGCCGGCGGCGTTCTCTTCATTCACCGCCAGGGCGAACAGGTTGACCCACTCCATGGCACTGAGGGTGGACCCGATCACATTGGGCTTGCCCAGTTCCTGCAGGCTGCGATGCAGCCGCGCCGCGCGGCGCTTGACGTGCAACCCGCCAGGCAGGATGCCTTCATTGCGCAAGCCGTTGTCGACGCACTCACGCATGGCGGCCCAGATCCGCAGCAGGCCTTCACGTACTTCGGCCTCTGGGCGCCAGGCACATTCGTTAGCCATCATCAGTTGCGCCACGCTCAAGCCATGGGCCTTGCACAAGGCCAGCAACTGCGCAGCACTGTCGAACTCGTACGGCAGCGCCACCGTGTCCGCTTCGCCTGATGGCGCATCGATCTCGGCTTGCTCGACGATAAAGCCACCGCCCACCGAATAGTAGGTCTGGCGCAACAGGCTGCCCTGCCCGTCCATGGCTTCCAGGCTCATGGCATTGGGGTGGTACGGCAGGTTCTCGTCGAGCAGCAGCATGTCGCGGCTGTACTCGAACGCCAGCGGGTGGCTGCCATCGAGCATCAGGCAGTGCTCCTGCATCACCTGGCCAATGCGCGACTCGATAGTGGCCGGGTCGATACGGTCCGGCCACTGCCCCATCAGGCCGAGCAGGCAGGCGCGATCGGTGGCGTGGCCAACCCCGGTAGCTGACAGCGACCCGTAAAGCCGCACCTCGACACGGCTTACCCTGGCCAACAGCCCTTGCTCACGCAGGACTTGGGCAAAGGTAGCCGCCGCCCGCATCGGGCCGACGGTGTGGGAACTGGACGGCCCGATGCCGATTTTGAAAAGGTCGAAAACACTGATAGCCATGCTAATGCCTGACCGTACCCGGGTATGAAGCCGCAGCACGGTTATCTGGAAAAATTGAGCGGTATTGCGAATTTGCGCGATACTGCCTAGCTGGCTCACGGATGACCAACGAAACTTCCTAAGCAAGGCTTTAGTGGAACTAAACGATGCGACGACAACTCAATGGCCAGATGTTCGTCTGGCTGCATGTGTTCGCCTGTGCGGCCCGGCACTTGTCCTTCACCCGCTGTGCCGAAGAACTGCACATCACCCCGGGTGCAGTCAGCCAACAGATGCGCCAGCTGGAAGAACGCCTGGGCTACCGGCTGTTCCTGCGCCGCGCGCGCGGCGTGGAACTGAGCGCCGAAGGGCAACGCCTGGCGCAGACGGTGGCCGAAGCCTACGGCAGCATCGAAGCCGAACTGCTGCGCCTGGACGCCGGTGAAATCCGCGGCACCTTGCGCCTGCGCTCGATCCCGTCGTTCCTGGCCAAATGGCTCACGCCCCGCCTGCCGCGCTTTCAGCAACGCTACCCGGACATCGAGCTGCGCCTGGTGGCCGAAGACAGTGCCCAGGCCTTGACTCCGGGCGATTTCGACCTGGCCATCGACCTGAACGACGGCAGCTACCCCGGCATGCTCTCGACGCCGCTGCTGGACGAGCAGATCTTCCCCGTGTGTTCCCCCACCTTGCTGCGCGGGCGCCCACCGCTGCACGGGCCGGCGGACCTGGCACACTACCCGCTGCTGCACGACATCACGGCCTGGCGCGGCAGTTCGGAGTATGCCGAATGGGAGTTCTACCTGGAGGGCATCGGCGCCGCCGGCCTGGATGTACGGCGCGGGCACACCTTCAACCGCAACCACCTGACCATCGAAGCGGCGATTGCCGGCATTGGCGTGGCGATTGCCCGCCGCACGCTGCTCAACGACGAACTGGAGCGCGGTGCGCTGATCGTGCCGTTCGGGGTGCCGATCGCCAATCACAAGCGCTATGTGGTGCATTACCCACCGGGCGGGTTGAACCAGCCGGGGGCCCGGGCGGTGCATGACTGGCTGGTGGAGGAAGCGCGGGGGTTCAGGGAGCTGCACCCGCTGAACAAGGACTAGGCCAGCCAAAAGCGCTTGCACACTTTCATGGAATTACGAGTGACTCATTGAATTGGCAGGGACCCTGTGGGAGCGGCTTTAGCCGCGAACACCGGCACAGCCGGTGCCATGCACCGTGTTGGATTCTTCGCGGGTAAACCCGCTCCCACAGGGTGCGCAGGGCGCATACGAAATTTGCTCCTTTACCGACAGTGCTGTGTCAGTAGGCCTGCTTGCCGGTAAAGGCGCTGAGTGTGCGCACCAGAATCACGAAATCCAGCCACAGCGACCAGTTGTTGATGTACTCGATGTCCGAGTCCACCCGCTGGATCATCTGCTCGATATCCTTGGTCTCGCCCCTGAACCCGCGCACTTGCGCCAGGCCGGTCATGCCAGGCTTGATATTGTGGCGGGCAAAGTAGTCGACGATGTCCTGCGAATACAACGTGTCATGCTGCAATGCATGCGGCCGCGGCCCGACCAGCGACATCTCCCCAGTGAGCACATTGAACAACTGCGGCAGTTCATCCAGGCTGGTGCGGCGGATAAAGGCGCCGACCCGGGTCAGCCGCGGGTCATTCTTCTGCGCCTGCTTGACCACGCCCTCTTCCGGCTGGTGGACATGCATGCTCCTGAACTTCCAGATACGGAACGCTTCCCCGGTCCAGCCGGTGCGTTCCTGACGGAAGAACACCGGGCCGCGGCTATCGAGCTTGATGGCCAGGGCAACGGCCAGCAACACCGGCGATGCAAACAGCAGGATCAGCGCCGCCAATACCCTGTCTTCGAGGTTCTTCAGGAACAGGCTCATGCCCGTCAGCGGTGTTTCCGACAAGGTCAGTACAGGAATGCCGGCAATTTCCCGCACGCTATGGTTGATCAGGCGCAACGAGAAGATATCCGGTACCCAGTTCACCGCAATGCACTTGTCGAGCAGCCTCAAATACACATCGTTGATCACCTCGGAGCCACCCAATGGGGTCACCAGGTAGACCGTGCGAATGCCGTAGCGGGCCACGATATCGTCGAGCTCGGCAATATGCCCGAGCACCGGCAGGCGCTGCTTGCCTTCGGGGCTTTCGCGCCCCGGCTCCTCGGCCGCAATCAGCACGCAACCCAGCACCCGCTCACCGAACCAAGGGTTGTTACTGATTTTCTGATACAGGAAATTGGCCAGATCACCGGCGCCAATGATCAGGGCGTTGTCCAGGCGTGCATGGGCGGTAAAACGCTTTTGCAACTCTCGCACGGCAAAATGCAGGAACAACTGGGCGATGTAGCCAATGATGAACAACTGCACGACCAATAGCCGCGAATAGGTTTCGCTCTGCTTGGTCAGGAAGGCCATGACCACCAGCAGGCAAAAGGTTGCCGACCAGGCCTTGAACAGCCGGAAAGCCTTGATGGAGAGCCCGACGTTGGTACGGTAGATTGCATAGTGATCGTAGATGACTGCCAGTGCGCCAACCAGCAACAGCAGCATGATCACGTAATCGGAAGTGATGTAGCCAAACTGGTCGTAGATCAGGTACCAGGCAATACTGGTGACTGCAATTCCATCGAGGCCGGCCTGAATGGCGTTACTTACGCTGCTTCTTCTTTGCAGTAAGGAACGACTGCTTCTGGGTTCGAAAACCATTTCAGACCTCATCGATTTGCGCGTAGCAACTGCCTTGCATCAAACAGCAGTCTTGACAACGGCTCATGCAAAGCCAGTGAAACAGAATCGTGCAGCCCCCAGCCGTTGATCTCACTGTAGCAGCCAACCGCTATCAGTGTGCCGGAATCACCGCCCGCGCGGATGCCGACCGACTCATACGGTGCGCCTGGCGCCCCCTCCGCCCCGGCGGTACAGCAAGGTGCGCAGCAAGAACAACGGGTTGCCCACTACATAGCGCATGAACAAACGCTTCGGCTCGCGCATCAGCCGGTACAGCCACTCCCCGCCAAACCGCCGCAGCCATTCAGGCGCCCGGCTGACCTTGCCGCCAAGAAAGTCCAGGATCGCGCCGCCGCACACGATCAGGCACGGCTCGCCAGTGGCCGCCAGCCTTGCCGCCACCGCCTCCTGCCTGGGCATGCCCATGCCCAGCACGATCAGCTCCGGTTGCTGCTCCCTGGCCAGTTGCAGGTAGGTATCGATGCCGGCAAAGCCATCGTGAACCGACACCGGCACCACCCCGAACAGGGCTGCGCTGCGCTGCACCGCCTGGTCCAGGTAAGGTTGCCGGGTGCCCCAGAACGCGACCCGTCGCCCGCGGTAGGCGGCCATGAGCCGAGGAATGAAGTCGGTACCATTCATGTTGAGCCCAGGTTCAAGCCCCAGCCGGCGATAGAGAATCGCCATGCCGGAGCCGTCGCGCAACAGCACGTCGGCCGCCGACAATGCCTGGTGGTACGCACCATCGCGCACCACCAGGTTCATTGCATGGGCATTTACGAAGCCCAGCACGGTCGCGGCCTGCGGGGCGGCCAGCTGGGCGAGCAGGCGCTGCGCAGCAGCGGCATCAGCCACCACTTCGAGCTTGCCGACCAGGGTGTTCCAGCGTTTCTGCCACTCTGCCATCAGTCTTCATCCCGTTTCGAACGTACCCATTCCACCTGGCGCCTGATCAGGAACCCCAGATACAAGGGGACCTTCCTTGCGGCGTAGAACGGCGCGTACAGCAGCACGGAAAACGGGATCAGTTCGCGACAGAAGCGCGCCCAGGCCAGCACGATGGCAAGGCCCAGCAACGCCAGCGCGCAAAGGGCGATCCACGCAGGTGCCGCCAGGCCGAACAGCAGGTACGCCAGCCAGGCCACAAGGTTAAGCCCGAGCAGGGCCAGTGCGAGCAATGCCAGGGGAGGCACCAGCAGGTCCAGGGTCATGGCCAGCAAGCTGCTGTTACGCTGGGTGATTGCGACCAGCGCACGCCTGGGCGCATCGGCCAGCATCATGCCCAGGTGCCCATGCTCCCAGCGTGTGCGCTGGCTACCCAGGCCTCGCTGGCTGGCAGGGAACTGGCTGCTGACCACCGCCTCGGGGCAGAACACTGGCGGCTTGCCCTGCTGGCACAGGTCCAGGCCCAGCTTCAAATCCTCCACCAGGTGCCCATTGGCCAGGTCGATCAAGGCCAGGTCACGCCAGCCGAACGCCATGCCCGCCCCCATCAACTGGCAAGGCAGGCCCAGCCGAGCCCAGCCACGCGGGCGCACCAGGTTCTTGACCCGCCAGGCAAACTCGGCAACCTGCACTTTCAGCCCGGCCCCTGCCGGTGCGCGCATCAGGTACAGCGCCTGCACCGGGCGAGCGACCTCGCGGTAGCACCGCGCCAGGCGCTCGATCGCCCCCTCGCCCACCTGGCAATCGGCATCCACCACGATCACCACCTCGGGCGGCTGCTCGGCCAGGTGGCGCACACCAAAGTCCAGGGCGTAGCCCTTGCCGCGCAACTGCGGGTCGTGACGT
Source organism: Pseudomonas sp. NPDC096925 (assembly GCF_044762545.1). NCBI lineage: Bacteria > Pseudomonadati > Pseudomonadota > Gammaproteobacteria > Pseudomonadales > Pseudomonadaceae > Pseudomonas > Pseudomonas sp. NPDC096925. The sequence goes on from NZ_JBIWEM010000003.1 coordinate 348,682, forward strand.
TCCACCACTTCGGCACCGGCCTCGCGCGCCAGTTGCGCAGTATCGTCAGTGCAGTTGTCCGCCACCACCAGCAAGCGGTCGCCAGGCCGCAACTGCGGGGCAATGCTCGCCAGCGTGGCACGAATGATCGAAGCCTCGTCATGGGCAGGCACCAGCACTGCCACCTGCGGACGAGCGTTGTTGCCCGACGGTGGCGCGCGCGCCGGCAGGCAGGCCATCAGCACCTGCAACAGCAGCAGCAGTACCGGCAACAGGACGATGGCCGCCAGCACGCCCAGTAACCAAGCCAGTACACTCATCATGCGGATGCCTTGAAATAGCCGGCCAGCCTGGCCGCCTCGGTATCGATGTCATGCCGTTGCAGCACACGTTGGCGAGCCGCCTCGCCCATGCGCTGGAGCACTTCGGCAGGTTGCGCCAGGCACTCGGCCATGGCCACCGCCAGCTCGTCCACGGCACCGGCGGGGAACAGCCAGCCGTTCTCGCCCGGCCGCACCAGCTCGGGAATGCCTGCCACATAGGTGGTCAGCACTGGCCGGCGCAAAGCCATGGCCTCCATGATCACCACTGGCAAACCCTCGGCAAAGCTCGGCAGCACCAACGCGCGCGCAGCAAGGATTTCCTCGCGCACCTGCGCGCTGCTGATCCAGCCGGTAATGCGTACCTGCTGCTGCAAGCCGTGCCGGGCGATCAACGCCTCGATCTGCCCACGCATCTCACCGTCGCCGGCCAGCACCAGCTCGCAATCGATCGACCGGGCGGCAAGTATCCGCGTGGCTTCGAGCAACAGCAGCTGCCCTTTCTGCTCGCACAGGCGGCCAACACACACCAGGCGCGGCGTCGTGGGCACGCTGACCGGTGCCACTTCATGGAAGCTGCGTTCAAGGCCGCAATGCACCACCTTCACCTTGGCCCATTGGTCGTGTGCCACCCAGCGAAACAACTGGCTGCGCCCGTACGAGCTGACCGCCGCGACAAAAGCGGCACGCCGCACCTTCTCGCCCATGTGCAGGAACTGCGGCTTGTCGAACTCTTCCGGCCCGTGCACGGTAAAGCTGTAAGCTGGCCCACCCAGCACGTTGGCCAGCATCACCACCTCGGTGGAATTGGTGCCGAAATGCGCGTGCACGTGTTTTGCCTCGCCTGCCTGCAACCACTGCAGTACCTGGCAGGCCTCGGCCAGGTAGACCAGGTGGTAGGGCCAGGTGCGGTCGGCCCGCAGGCCAAGGCGCATGGCCAGCCACAGCGCCTGGAAGAACCGCCGCGGCTGCGTGCGCAATACCTGCCAGGCCGGTGGCAGCAAGCCCTTGATGCCACTTCGCAGCACATAACGGGTCCTGTCCTGCTCGCTGGTGTCCTCGGCGTCCTGCAGCTCGGCGTCCCAGCCGCGCAGGGCGATACGCTGCACCTCTACCCCCTGGCGCTCCAGCGCCAGGATCTCACGGCGGATGAAACTGTGGCTGACCTTCGGGTACTGGTTGATGAAATAAGCAATGCGCATAGGAATCCAGATCAAGACCCGCGTAATGAACCCTCAGCCCTGTCGCGGCAGCGTCAGCCGTTACTTCAGGCTCCCGCCGATGCCACCTCGTCAGGTGCACTCCCCTGCTTTCCTTGTAGCTCAAGGTTGTCACCGCTGCCTGGTAACGCGGCCTGCAAGCGGGCGAAAACATCGTCGAGCAACGCCTGGCGGCGGCGGTACATCGCCCGTTTCTTCGCCGGTGTGTCCTCTAGCGCCCGCTGTACTGCGGCCAGCGGGAGGGCAAAGAAGTCTGCATGGTTCGACGCAGAAGCCCCGTGTTCACGCCAGATCACGTCGTAATCGGCTGCCAGGTCCTGGCCTTTGTCGTTGCCAAAATACGCGTGCCGATGGTGGCGGCAGGCATCACTGACGGCATACAGGTGCGCCACGCCCAGGGTCCTGGCCAGGCACTTCAACCCCTCGAGTAGCAGGCTGCGGGGGCGTAACCCTTCGAAGTCCTTGGTCAGGTCGCGGTAGATGGCCAGTGAGGTTTCGCTGTCGACACCCTTGTGAATACCCTGCACGGCACCGATGAACAGACACAGTTCGCCCTGGCTGCGGCACAGGCTGAACGCCAGGGAAGCCACGCGCAGGTCGCCCTGGAACAGGTTCAATACCAGCTCGCCTTCGCGCTTGAACCAGATCGGCCGGTCCAGCACCAGGCGACAGCCCGGCGAATGGCTGGACAGTTCGCACAGCGTCAGGCTTTCGTCCCGCCCCAGCAGCAACAGCGCCGGGAACTGCCCGGCCAGCACTTCGAAGTGCGAAGCCACCACCTCCAGGCGCTGCGGGGCTTCCCAGCATTTGCTGAGGTAGGGCCACTGCACGACACCGATGCAATCCACGCCCAGCCGCTGCAGACCGTGCTGGCCCAGGGCTGCGGTCATGCGCTGCAGGAACGCATTCAGCTCAGGCCATTGCCTGGCAATCTGCAGCGTCAATTTGTACTTGTTGTTCAGCGCCCGCAACGAGTAGCCCGGTTGCAAGGTAAACACGCTTTTCACGATCGTGCCGAGCATCATTGGGCCTCTTTCTCATAGAGCTGCACGTAACTTATTGAATTAGCAGAGGCCCTGTGGGAGCAGCTTTAGCCACGAACACCGGTGCAGCCGGTTCCATGCACCAGGCTGGATTCTTCGCGGCTAAAGCCGCTCCCACAGGGTACGCGGACTGCTTGCGACCTCGGTTCTCTGCGCCACAGCACACCGCAAAGGGCTGGATGATCTCTCACTTGTACTCGATCAACGCCGATTTGCCGGCCGCGATGCGGTGGCGCAAGAACTTCAGTTGCCCGAGCATTTCCGGGAACTTGCCCAATACCAGAAACACCGCCTGTAGCCAGTTCTCCCGCACCGACTTGCCTCCACGACGGGCCAGGCGTACGGCCTGCAACGGGTAGACCAGCAGCAGCAGCAGGCCCCAGCCGCCCACCAGCAGGCAGGCCAGCACGATCACCACGGGGATGCCCAGGCCCCACAGCCAGGCCCGCCGCGACTCGCGCAGCCAGTGCCGCTCCGGCGTGTGACCATGCAGGTAGGCCCCTTCGGCATAGGCGTGACCAGCACGCAGGCTACGCCACCACCATTGGCTGAAACGGGTCATGGCAGCGTCGTGCAGGGTCATCTCGGCATCCAGGCGCCAGACCTTCCAGCCCTTCGCCCGCAGGCGCACGCACAATTCGGGCTCCTCTCCGGCGATCAGCTCGGGGCGGAAGCCGCCGACGGCGGCGAAGGCATCTACCCGCATCAGGGCATCGCCACCACACGCCTTGGCCTCGCCGATGGGGGTGTCCCACTCCAGGTCGCACAACAGGTTGTACACCGACCGTTGGGGGAAGCGCTCGCGTCGGCGGCCACACACCACTGCCACCTCAGGATGCTGGTGGAGAAATGCCTGCCCCGTGGCCAGCCAGCCGGCATCCACCTCACAATCGCCATCGACGAACTGCACCAGGTGCATCGACGGCAGCAGCCGTTGCAAGGCGGCAAAGCCTTCGTTGCGCGCGCGCGCGGCGGTGAACGGGGTGCCCATGTCCAGAGCCAGTACCTCCATCCCCAGGCTGCGGGCCAAGTGCGGTGAACCATCGGTTGAGCCCGAGTCGACATACAGGACCTTTTCCGCACCCTGCAGCAGCGAACGCAGGCAACGCTCCAGGCGCTGGCCTTCATTACGGCCAATCACCACCACACCGATCCCGCTCGCCATGGGCCTCACTCGACGGGCACCGTGGCGGCCGGTTGCCTGGCCTTGATGATCGCCGGCACCCCCACCGCCAGCGAGTTGTCCGGCACATCCACCAGCACCACGGCATTGGCACCGATGATCACGTTGTTGCCGATGCGGATGCTACCCAGCACCTTGGCCCCGGTGCCAATATCGACGTTGTTGCCGAACACCGGTGCAACCGGTTCGCTGACGTTCTTCAGGCCCACCACCACGCCATTGCGGATGCGGCAGTCATCGCCGAACCGGGCATAGCCGCTGATGACGATGCCGCCAAAATGGTCGATGACGAAGTTGCGGCCGATCACCGCTTCGCACGGCAGCTCCACACCCGTGATGATCTGCACGAACTTGTAAAGGATCTTGTAGATGAGCGAAAACAGCTTGCGCAGCAGTGCCGGGCGCACGCCATAGCGCCAGCGGCCGAAACGGTACACCAACAACACCCAGAAGCCCTGGGCGCCCCAGTCGCCACCATGGGCACGCAGGTCGGCACGTACATTCTCGAACATGGCTCCACCTACCTTGTCGGTTGGCTGGCGTACCGGGTCTTGAACAACAGTGACCAGGTCGCCCGACAGTGACGCCAGCAGGCCTGTATTGCGCCCCGCCCGCGTCGTTTCAACAGCGCCTTGAGTGCCAGCACCAGGTCGCCCAGGGTGACCAGCAGCATGTGCAGGGCAAGCCCCGCCAGCCCGTGATGCTTGCGGAAGTACAGCAGCTCGCTTTCGATCTGGTATGACGAGATCTGCCGGCTGGCCGCCTCCAGCTCGGCCACCGACCTGGAACTTTCCCCACCGATGTGCACCACCGTGGTGTGCGGGTAGAACACCACTTTCCAGCCCGCCGCCTTCACCCGCTTGCAGTGGTCGACTTCCTCGTAATAAAGAAAGTAGCGCGGGTCGAACAGGCCCACCTGGTCCAGCACTTCGCGGCGCACCAGGTAGAAGCAGCCAGGCAGCCAGTCGCATTCACGGACCGAGGCGTGGTCCCAGTTCATTTCGTCGACCATCTTCAAGCCCGGGAAGAAGCGCCCCAGCCCGGTACGCCCGACGAACACGTTGAGCGGTGTGGGAAAGTAGCGGCAGCTGGGCTGCAGGTCGCCGTCGCGGCCCTCCAGGCGCACCCCCAGCACCCCGCATTCAGGGTGGGTGTCCATGTAGTCGAGGGTTTTCTGCAGGGAGTCTGGGGCGACGAAGGCATCGGTATTCAGCAGCAAGGCGTACTTGCCCTTCAGGTGCGCCAGCAACTGGTTATTGGCCCGGCCGAACCCCACGTTCTGCTTGTTGCTCAGCAGCAGCGCTTGCGGGCACACCTCGGCCATGCGCTGCAGCGAGTCATCGACCGAGGCGTTGTCCACCACCAGGTAACTGGCCAGCCGTTCGCTGTCGGCCCGGCGCAGCGCGTCGAACATCGGCCGCAGCAGCCCGGCCGTGTTGAAGTTGACCACCATGACGTCCACAGGTTTGCTAGCCATGGTTGCCATCCCCGAAGAAGTACTGGCGCCTTTGCGCCATCAGCAGCGGCTCCAGCTGCGGGTCATAGGCGCCATTGCGCTGCTTGATCAGGTCGATCCACGGGTAGGCCTCGCAACGTGCCTCGACCCGTTTGATCAACGCCTCGGTGGTGCAGATGAACTCTGCCGGGTTGCCACCAAACACCGTGCCCGGCGGCACGTCCTTGGTCACCACGGAACCGGCGGCCACGATCGACTCAGGGCCGATGGTCACGCGGGGCATGACGATCGCACCATGGCCGATGAAGCAATTGTCCTTGATGTCGATGAAACCGACCGAGTCCAGATGCTTGCCGAAGCGATGTTCGATCAGCAATACCACCCCGTCGTGACCGATCAGCGTGCAGTCGGACAGGCCCACACTGTTGCCGATGCGAACCAGCGAGGGGTCGAGGAACTTGCAGCCTGTATTGACATAGAAGTTGCTGCCTACCGAGTGAAAGTTGCCCCAGCGCGTCAGGTAGGCCCCCCACTCAAGCCCGGAAGGCTTGCAGAACTTCCTGTAAAACGAGCTTCCTCGCCCCGTTGCGTGGACATAGTGCGTCACTGCCTTGCGTATCCATCCTTTCATGCTGCCCGCCTCGCAATCAAAGCAATCTGGACTGTTCCTGAGGCGCATCCGGTCTCGTTCTTGTGGGTGCTGACCGCAGCGCACTCAACCCATGTACAACCTGCATCACGCCACGGCGTCCCTGGCCGAACTCATCCTGGCATCGAGGTGGTCGGCCAGGCGTACCGCAAACTGCAGCAGCGGCATGGTCGGGTTGGAAGCGCCACCCGTGGCAAAGATGCTGCTGCCGGCGACGTAAAGGTTCTCGGTGCCGAACACCTTGCAGTTGCTGTCGACAACACCGAATTGCGCCGACGATGCCATGCGCGTGGTTCCCATGTGGTGGGCATGCGGCGACAACTTCAGCGGTATCGAGGTGTCATAAACGAAGTCGTTGAGCTTGACGAAGCCCAGGTTCATGTCAGCCCACTGCTTGGCCAGTTCGCTGCCAATGCACTTGATGGTGTGGCGGTCATCTGCGGTCAGTGCCCAATTGACATTGACCTTGGCCACGCCCAGTGCGTCCTTCTCATCCAGCAGCGAAACGCGGCTGTGCAGGTTGGGGAACTGCTCGATCATGGTGCTGATCACGCCGTCACCGGGGCAACTGAACCTGGCCACGAAGGCGATCTTGCTGGCAACCCCCATGTCACAGGCCAGGCTCTCCAGAAAATGCTTGACCTCGGCAGTACGACCATAGGTTTGCACATCGGCCAGCAAGGCGGCCCGGACATTGCCTTTACCTGCCTTGTATTCGTCAACGAAGGCATCGGTGGTGTAGTACTCGCGCGGCTCAGGGGCCAGCCCCGACTTGAGGATGAAGGTGCCAAGGTCAATGTTCAGATGCTCCATGAAGCAGCCGCCAACCAGCCCATCCTTGCTCACGACCCCGGCCGCCACCAACGACTCACTGTTGAGCAGTTGCCGGGCATTCTCGATGGCACCGGTGGCCAGCACGAAGTTTCTCGCAACCAGGCGCTGGCGATTGCACTCGTAATCGGACAGTACGACTGCAGCCAGGTGGCCGGAGGCCTGGTCAAACTCCAGGTTCACGCAATTGCAGTTGATGAATACATCCAGGCCTTGGGTCTGCTCAAGGGCCGTGGCGTATTTTTGCGCAAAGCGCGTTGGCGGGCTGAGCAGAAAGCGGTCTGGCTCGAAGTCACCGCCGTCCAGGCCAGTATTCAACGCCTGAAAATCCGACCCGGGCGGCAGGTCGACGATGTCCATGGCTGCTGGCAGGTAGCCCGCGATTTCCGAATAGGGGATGGGCCAGCCAGGCAAGTCGCCAAGGGGGGGTATGGAGAAGTCCGAGGGGCTGAACGGGCGGCAACGGCCGGCCCAATGGTTGGATGTTCCGCCCAGGTAACGTAGGCGAGCCTCCTTGGCATACAGCTCCAGGCCGGTAGACGCACAGGCGTACAAGGCTTGCGAATTCGCCGAGTACTCACGCCCGCCGCCTTCGGCAAGCAGTACGCTCCAGCCGGCGGCGGCCAGGCGCAAGCCCAGGGTGATACCCGCCGGGCCGGCGCCAATGATGCAGACATCGTAGCTGTCGCGCAGTACCTTCTGCTGCTGATAGTCCTTGATCATGCGGGTTCGTTCCGGAAGTAACGGGACGGCAATACCCAGCCGTTGATCACTACGAACCCGGACTTGTCGGCAGGTTGACTGGCAACGGCTGCCTTAGCGCCGAACACCGCACCACCAACGCCCAGCAAGACACAACTCTGGAGAAAGCCTCTACGACCCAACTGCGCAGTACAAAAAGTAAGCTTCCCCATGATCCTGTTACCTGTATCTTTGAAAATTTCACCCAGCAAGCCGCATTACAGCCAGTTGAAAAAGGCTGTCAGCAGCGCCCCGCAAAGCGCCCCGACCAGTAGCATCGGCAGCACCACCAGCTCACGTTTGAGGCTGAAGATATCCAGTTTGCAATTCACATACACGATCAGCACCAGAGTTGGCACGGCATGCAGGGCAACCCCCCAGATCGCCCAGTCCACACCGCCAATCGCCAGCAACAGCGGTAGCAGCCCCCACAGCGAGACCAGGCGGATGATGTTGTCCATGGCCTGGTACTTGGTCAGGCCCAGGGCAATCCACACCTGATGAGCCAAGGTATAGCGCAATGTGAGGAACGACAGCGAAAGAATCGCCAGCATCGGGCCGGCTTCACGGTAGCGGTCGTCGTACATCCAGCTGATCAGCAGCGGGCTGGCGGTCAGGAAGCCGCCACAGATGAACAGCACCAGCAGGTCGACCAGCAGACGGAAGCGGTGATACAGCGCCTTCAGGCGTTCCTTGTCGTCGGCCCGGGCCGCTTCGCTGAAGGCGGGTAGCGCCACGGCCCCGAAAATTTTCATCAGCGCGGTCTGCACGGCACCGAGGATCAGCACGGCAATCGAATACACCCCCAGTTGTGCCGCCGTCATGCTGGCGCCAAACCACATGCGGTCACCGTACATGGCCAGCACGCCGACCATCGACGACAGCAGAATCCAGCGGCCAAACACGATCAGTTCGTTCAGCGCGCTGCGGTCCCACTGCAGGCGGTTGCTGTGCCCCTTGAGGGCAGTGTGGCCCAGCAGGGTCCAGGCCAGGGCCGACACCAGACCGGCGATCACCAGCGCCCAGACCGAGTGCGTCAGGTAGCCCAACACCAGCATCACCACCAGGCCGACCAGCTGCGAGGCCAGGTCGACCAGCACCACACGCTTCTGTTGGAAAGTTCGTACCGCCACATCTATCTTGGTGGACTGGAACCCCCAGATCACCGCCGACAGCCCGGTCGCCGCCAGTACCATCGGTAACACCGGTTCAGCATAGGTGGAGCCCGCCGGCCACAGCTCGGCCAGCTGGGCAAGCCAGGCCCCCAGGGCTAGCAGCAAGGTCAGGGCAAACAGCACGAAGCCGCGGATGATCTGCACGGTCCATGCGGTATTGAGAAAATGCGGATCGTCACCGCGATGGCTCTGGATGATGTTCTGGCGCAGGCCGACATCGGACAGCAAATGCAGGAGTACCGAAACGGTGGTGGCGATGACCATCACCCCGAACATTTCCGGCAGCAGCAAGCGGGCCATGACCAGGTTGCCGCCAAGGCGCATCACCTGTGACGCCACCTGTGCAACCAGGTTCCACGACCCGGCCCTGAGGGCCCGCTTGCGCAGGCTCGCGGTGGCAGACACATCAATCGACGGCATGACGTCAATCTCTGACTGATTGGCTAAAAGGTCACTATAGTTTCAATCAGCCACGATGCTAGCCGTTGCCCACCGACGCAAAGGTGTACATAGCCAATGCCTGAACATTTTCGTGCGTTGATCGTCATCCTGTTTCTGGCAAGCGTGGTCTTCCTGCTGGCGCGGCGGCCTGCTACCGACCTGATCCCGCTGAGTGACTTCAAGCGCCGGCGCAACCTGTGGTTCCTGCTGACCTTGCTGGCCTTCGTCTCGCACAGTTTCTGGCTTTACCTGGGTGCGGGCGCCGTCATCCTGTTTATCGCCGGGCGCCGCGAGCACAACCCCATGGCGCTGTTCTACATGCTGCTGTTCCTGATCCCGCCAGCTTCGGTGCAAGTGCCCGGGTTTGGCGTGGTCAATTACCTGGTCGACCTCAACCATATCCGCCTGCTGACCCTGTGCGTGCTGTTGCCGGCGGCACTGGCTCTGCGCCGGCAAGGCGACACCCTGCGTTTCGGCCGCACCTGGCCCGACAGACTGCTGGCGGCCGGCCTGCTACTGATGAGCGTGCTGTACCTGCGCGAAACCACCCTGACCGACACCCTGCGCCAGACGCTGTACCTCTATGTCGACGTGTTCCTGCCGTATTACGTGGCCAGCCGTGGCCTGCGCCAGATCAGCGACTTCAAGGACACACTGCTGGCCTTCGTGCTTGCCTCCTTCGTCCTGGCCCTGATCGGCGTGGCCGAGTACGTGCGCCACTGGCTGCTGTACAGTGCCCTGGTCGACGCCATGGGCGTGCCGTGGAGCATGTCCGGCTACCTCAGCCGTGGCGGCTCGCTGCGTGCCAGCGTCACCACCGGGCAGGCGATTGCCCTGGGCTATGTGATGAGCGTGGCCATCGGCCTGTTCCTGTTCGTCCAGGGTTATGTGCGCAGCACCCTGCAGCGGGTGCTGGGCGCCCTGCTGCTGGCCGCCGGGTTGTTCGCGCCACTGTCCCGTGGCCCGTGGATCGGCGCCGTGGTCATCGTGGTGGTGTTCATCGCCCTGGGCAAAGGTGCGGTCAGGCGCCTTGCGCTGCTGGCCGCGGCCGGCATGCTGGCCCTGCCCCTGCTGACCATCGTTCCCGGTGGCGACAAGGTTCTGGACCTGTTGCCGTTCATTGGCAGCCTCGAAAAGGAGAACATCACCTACCGCGAACGGCTGATGGACAACTCGTGGATCGTCATCCAGCGCAACCCGCTGTTCGGCTCGTTCGACTTCCGCAACACCCCGGAAATGCAATCGATGATCCAGGGTGAAGGCATCATCGACATCGTCAACACCTATATCAACCTGGCACTGCGGATCGGGCTGGTCGGGCTTGGCCTGTTCGTGGCGTTCTTCGCCACCGTACTGCACGGCATCCGCAAGGCCATGCGCAGTTTCCCCGACAAGGACGACGAGCGACGCCAGCTCGGCCGGGTATTGCTGGCGACACTGATCGGCATCCTGGTGATCATCTTCACCGTCAGCAGCATCACCTTCATCCCGGTGGTGTACTGGTCTGTCGCCGGGCTGGGCGTGGCCTACGTCCAGATGGTACGCAGGCTGCAGAACAGCCAGGCCATCGCGCTGGCCGACCCCGGCCTTCAACCCAGGTAATGCCCATGAACGTGCTCACCCTGCGCTGCCCAGGTTTTCCAACCCTGCTGCGAGTATCGGCCATTGCTGGCCTGGCCTTGCTGCCGCTCACCAGCTGGGCATCGGCGTGGCAAGTCAGCGTCGATGAACAGAATGGCCTGCCCATGGTGACCCACGGTGGTGGGCCGGTGATGAAAGCCAAGTTCGACTTCTGGGCGGCCAACTGGAGCTGGACGGGCTTCGCCACCGCGTTCAAGGTCAATGGCCCCTACCACTACACGCTGCAAGGCAAGAACAAAGAGCTGGACTTCGACCTGGCGGCGGATATCCGCAAGGCACAGGCGCAAACCCTGAGCTGGGCCTTCGACCTCGACGCCCATAGCCGCCAGGCCGGGGTGATGGGTGGCGGCATGGTGTTCCAGTTCGACCCGGCGCAAATTGCCGGGGACATGGGCGCCCCGCAACTGCTGCCCGGCAACCGTGGCTGGTCGTGGGGCAAGACTGAACAGGGCCGGCGCATCGAAATGCGCTTCGACCCGCCACTGGCCAAGGTGTATTTCGAGCGCGGCAACCCGTCCGAACTGCGTGCGTTCATCTACAGCGACCCGATCAGCGCTGGCCGGCAGCAGATCAAGGCGGTGCTCAACATCACCGGCGACATCGACCTGGGGCCCACGCCCAGCGAACGCTTCGGCCTGGTCGACCCCGTCGGTTGGCCCGACGACCAACTGGACTGGCGCACCTCGCCAGTGGACCTGTCGTTCCTCAATGCCGCGGAAAAGCCTGCCGGCAAGCGCGGCTTCGTCAAGGCCGTCGGCGAACAGCTGATGTTCGAGGACAACACCCCGGTGCGCTTCTGGGGCACCAACCTGTCCGCCTATTCGTTGTTCAAGAGCCCCGACGAAGAAATCCGCCAACAGGCCAAGCGCCTGTCGGCACTGGGTTTCAACCTGGTGCGCCTGCACCACCACGACTCGCCATGGGTCAGCCCGAACGTGTTTGGCGACGGCTCGCTGGTGCGCGATACCCAGCAACTCAGTGCCGAATCGCTGCGCAAGCTCGACCTGTGGATCAAGGCACTCAAGGACGAAGGCGTCTATATCTGGCTGGACATGCATGTGCAGCGTGCGCTTACCGCCAATGACCACATCGATGACTTCAAGGAACTGGCCAAGGGAGAGGAACGCGTTGACCTGAAGGGTTACGCCTATGTGAACAACAGTATCCAGAACGCGATGAAACGCTTTGCCGAGCAGTACCTGACCCATGTGAACGAATACACCGGCCTGGCTTACAAGGACGACCCGGCCATCGCTGCCGTGCTGCTCACCAATGAGAACGACCTCACCCAGCATTATGGTAACGCCCTGATGCCGAACAAGGACGTACCGCGTCACAGCGGGCGCTACATGGAGGCGGCCAAAGCCTTCGCCAAACGCTATGACCTGCCCACCGATCTCACCTGGCGCGCCTGGGAGCATGGCCCTTCAAAGCTGTTCCTCAACGACCTGGAACAACGCTTCAACGCCGACATGATCGCCCACCTGCGCGGCCTCGGTGTGAAAGTGCCGATCGCCACCACCAGTACCTGGGGCGGCAATGGCCTGAGCGCGCTGCCGGCACTGACCGCAGGCGATATCATCGACGCCCATAGCTACGGCGCCAATGGCCAACTGGAGAAGAACCCGTTGAGCAGCGACGGCATGATCGACTGGATCGCCGCGGCCCAGGTGGTCGGCAAGCCGCTGACTGTCACCGAGTGGAACGCCGAGCCCTTCCCGCTACCCGACCGCCACTCGCTGCCGCTGTACGTGGCCGGCACCGCCGCTCACCAGGGTTGGGACGCCATGCTGCAGTACGCCTACAGCCAGCAGGCCTTCAACCCAGGCTGGCGTACGGCGGATAACTGGCACGCGTACAACGACCCGGCGATGATCGCCACCCTGCCCGCTGCCGCCCTGCTCTATCGCCGTGCGGATGTGAAGCCTGCCACTACCCGCTACGTGTTCGCGCCGACGCCCGCCACCCTGTACAACCAGGAGGTCACCCCACGCAACTCGCCGCTGCTGCGCACGGCCATGGAAAAGGGCCAACTGCAGATCGCCCTGCCACAGACGCCGGAGTTGCCCTGGCTGAAACCCGCCGCCATCCCCGCCGGTGCGCAGGTGCTGCACGACCCGGGGCAGTCCCTGCTGCCAGCCGACGCCACGGAGGCAGTCAGTGACACGGGTGAACTCAAGCGCAACTGGCAACAGGGCATCTACACCATCGACACACCGCTGACCCAGGCCGCGACCGGCTGGCTGGGAGGTCGCTCGATCAGCCTCGGCGCCATCCAGGTGCAAGCACAAACGCCGTACGCCAGCGTCGTCGTGCAAAGCCTGGACGGCAACCCCCTGGGCCAGTCGCGCGAGCTGCTGGTGTCGCTGGGCACCCGTGCCGTGCCCAAGGCCGATGACAAGACACCGTTCAACGTCGAGCCGCTTGCCGGCACCCTGAGCATCAAGGCGCCTGCTGGCCTGAAGCTGTTCGCCCGGGATGCACAGGCACAGTTGAAACCGTTGCCGATGGCTTACCAGGATGGGCGCTACAGCATCACGTTCGACGGCAAGTACATGTCCAACTGGCTGTTCTTGAAATAGGGTATATGGCCATCTACCCTCACAACAGACCTGTAGCTGAAAAGCGCGGCTGTACAACAGCAGAGTCCAGGAGGCATGGATGAAGTTTCTGGTTGTCGGTGGCGCAGGCTACATTGGCTCGCACATGGTCAAGCACCTGCTCGGTGCAGGCCATGAGGTAGTGGTGGCGGACCTGGTCTCGCCCGGCCCCGGCATCCAGTGGGCGAAACTGGACATCGCCGACGAACCCGCCCTGGATGTGCTGTTTGGCGTTTGCCGTTTCGATGCCGTGTTCCACTTTGCCTCGTTCATCCAGGTGGGCGAGTCGGTCAGCGTGCCCGGCAAGTACTACCAGAACAATGTCGCGGCCACCCTTGCCCTCCTGCAGGCCATGGTGAATGCCGGTATCAGGTACCTGGTGTTTTCTTCCAGTGCTGCGGTTTACGGCAACCCGCAGTATGTGCCGATCGACGAAGCGCATGCCAAGGGGCCGATCAACCCGTATGGGCTGAGCAAATGGATGGTCGAACAGATTCTCGAGGACTTCGACCGGGCCTACGGCTTGAAGTCGGTATGCCTGCGTTACTTCAATGCCGCGGGTGCTGACCCGGAAGGCCAGTTGGGCGAGTGCCATGACCCGGAAACCCACCTGATCCCGCTGATCCTGCAGGCTGCTTCGGGCCGGCGTGAGGCGGTGACGGTTTTTGGTCGGGATTACGATACGCCGGATGGCACCTGTATCCGTGACTACGTGCATGTGGCCGATCTGGCGACGGCGCATGCGTTGGCGGTGGAATATCTACTGGCGGGTGGCGAGCGCACTGCGTTCAACCTGGGCAATGGCCTGGGCTTTTCGGTGCAGCAGGTGATCGATACGGCCCGGGCGGTGACCGGTCGGCAGATCAAAGCCCTTGACGCGCCGCGCCGAGCTGGTGACCCGCCACGGCTGGTGGCAGATGCGAGCAAGGCGCTGCAGGTGCTGGGCTGGCGGCCGGAGTTTGCCTCGCTGGAGCAAATTGTGCGGCATGCGTGGCAGTGGGAGTTGCAGTATCCCTGGACTGCGCGCCAGACCTGAGGTTCGGAAGGCGCTGCGCCTCCCTGTGGGAGCGGGTTCACCCGCGACCACCGGCGCAGCCGGTGCCATCCACCGCGTCGCCTGCTTCGCGGGCATGCCCGCTCCCACAGGATCCCCGCCAGCCGAAGGAGTGCGCCATACCTGTGGGAGCGGGTTCACCCGCGAACACCGGCGCAGCCGGTGCCATCCACCGCGTCGCCTGCTTCGCGGGTGAACCCGCTCCCACAGGGACCCCGCCAGCTGAAGGAATGCGCCATACCTGGAGGAGCGGGCGCGCCCGCGAACACCGGCGTAGCCGGTGCCATCCACCGTGTCGCCTGCTTCGCGGGCATGCCCGCTCCTACAGGATCCCCGCCAGCTGAAGGAATGCGCTGTACCTTTGTGTCTCGAAAGGGCTGCAAAGCAGCCCCGGGATCTGAAGCTTCAGTAATAGGTCCGTGGCTGCTCGTCGGCCTTGTTCAATACCGTCCCGACCAGGTTCACCCTGGCCAGGTGATGCAGGCAATCCTCGATTTCCTTCCTGTTGTTCATACCGTTGGCCACCACCAGCAGCACACAGTCGAACTTGGGTATCACGGTGATCGCATCGTCAGAGCTGAGCAGCGGCGGCAAATCGAAAATGCAGATGCGCGACTCGTAGCGGTTGCGCAGTTCGCTGATCAGGTTGCTCACTTTGGGCGACGACAGCATTTCGGTAGACAACGGCACCGGTACGCGCGTCGGCAACACCACAAACCGAGGCAAGGTCGGGTTGACCAGGCAGTCCTGCAGCTCGGCCTTGTCCGTCAGGAACTCGTTCAGCGCCTGATCCATGGGCAGGCCCAGGGTGCTGCCGACCTTGGGCCGACGCAGGTCGAAGTCCACCAGCAACGCGGTCTTGGTGGTGTGGTGGGCGATGCTCATGGCCAGGTTGACCGCCAGCACCGTCTTGCCCGCTTCCGGGGTTGGCGAGGTGATGGCCAAAGTTCGCCAGCCATTCTCCTCCATGGTCCTGAGCACTTGCGTGCGCAGCAGGTCGATCGGCCCGTTCATGTGCGAGTTCTTGTTGTAGGCGACGATGCGGTGACGTTCCAGGTGCTCCGCGCGCAGCGGCACCACCTTGGTGTTCACATAATCGAACTGGCCAGGCACTTCCGTCAGCGCCGTACCAGGGGCAGGTGACAAGGCCTGAGGGGTACCCGGAGTAACCGGGTGAAGATTATTGCCAACAGCCGGCTTGGTCCTGTCCATCACTGCTTCCCTATGCAAACCGAGACATGACTTTGAACAACAGCACATCCAGTGGCATGTAGAACACGTGCACCAGCACTACCATGATAGCCGCCAGCGCCAGCGCTGCCAGGATCAGCCAGTTGCGCCAACGCCTGCGCCTGGCCACATCGGCCTTGGTATCGATGTATGGCAGCGCCACCAGCACCCGCCTGCCCAGCAGGTTTTCCAGGGCTCCGACGCCGCGAATACGCTGGTTGAACATTTCCAGCAACATCACCAGCGCACCGCCACCTGCCGGTGCCAGCACCAGACCCAGCGCGGCGATTTTCTTGCGGTTGGGTTTGATCGGTTTCTCGGGCATCAGCGGTGGTTCCAGCAGTACAAAGCGCTCGGCCTTGTTCTCCTGCTCCAGGCTTTCGGTAATCTTCGCGCCCATTTCCTTGGCGCGGATTTCCTCGTACTTCTTGCGCGCGTTGTCGTGGTCACGCATCAAGGTCACCAGGCCACGCTCGACCTGCGGCGCCTCGAGGATCTCGGCCTCATAGCCTTCCATCTTGCGGGTCAGCTCGCGCTTCTGCTCGGCCAGTGAAGCAATGCGTTCCTGTGCCGCGCTCATCTTGGCACGCACGCGGGCGACATCGAGGCCGACCGTGGACGCCGCCGCCGTGCGATTGCCACTGGCTTCGAGCGCCTGGATCCTGCGCTTGACCGCCACCACATCGGGGTGGGCTTCCTTGTAGCGGCTCAGCAACTGGGCATACTCGGCCTTCAGGCTGGGCAGGTCCTGGGGCTGTTCGGCACTGGCCGCCCTGGGGCCTTCGCCGGTCTTGGTGGCCAGCCCGGCATTGGCCGCGGACAGTTCCAGTTCCAGGTAACGCAGTTCTTCCTGGGCGGCCTTGTAATCACGGTCGACCTCGCGGAACTCCAGCTCCGACCGCGACAGCATGTTCATGCGCAGGGTCTGGTGCTCGGGCAAGGCATTGGCGTGCGCCTGCTTGAAATCCGCCAGCTGGTTTTCCAGGCTGGCCAGCTCGGCCCCCAGCTTGTTCGCCTCCTGGGTGAGGAACTCGGTGGTTTCATTGGCCCGCTCGGTACGCTGCTTGAGGTTCTCGTTGAGGAACAGCGTCACCAGTTCGTCGGCGACTTCCTTGGCCACTTCCGGCTGCTTGTGCTCGAAGGACACATTGAACGCCACGGTCGCTTCACCGCGCCCGCGCACATAGGTGGTCAGGGTCTCGACCACGACGGCACTGCGCATGTGGTCGATCTTGTCGCTTTCGCTGAAGCGCTTGTCGGGGAACAGGTTGTACTTGCCGATGATGCGCAGCAGGTTCTCGCGGGTCATCACCCGCTGGCGAATCACCTCGATACGCTCATCGGCAAAGCTGGTGTTGTTGGTCGACACCAGCTCGGGCGAAATCTGCTGCGACTCCACCAGGATAGTGCCGGTCGACTGGTAGATCGGCGGCACCATCACTGCGACAGCAACGGTCGCGGCCAGGATGACTACGATGCTCACCCCCAATATCAGGCCTCGGTCCTTGATTATGGCGATGTAATCTCTGAGGGAGAGCTCGTAGTCAGACTTCATGGGGCCACCTGCCTGAAGTTCAGATGTCGGGGTACCTGTACGTCAACGTCAAACCCACGATCGTAGCGTTCGCATCGGCTTCGTGATCCTGCTGCCGCTCCTTGTACATCAACGACAGGCGCAGGTCCCAATATGGCGAAAACTGGCGGCTGGCCCACACGCTGTAAGTCTGCAGGGTGTTGGGGGTCTGCCCTTTGCTGTCCTGCCAGGCAGCGTCCGCGCCCACCCGGGTCAGCTCGCTGACGGCGTAACTCCACACACCGCGCACCTGGTCCAGTTCGGCGAAGCCGCCTTCGGCGCTGGCCACCGTGCTGCGTTCGGCGGTGAAGCTGGCGTCGGCGCGCGCACCGGTGTACAGCAGCGCAACCCCACCCTCCCCGCGTTGTCCACCCTCGTCGCCGGAAACCTCGGTGACGCCCACATGCGCATCGGCGCTTAGGCGTTCGGAGAACTGATACTTGACCCCGATCGCCGGGCTGTAGCTGTTCGAGGCCGTCGCCGTCTGGTCCTGCTCGGGCTCATAGCGCCGGGCGCCAAAGCGGCTATACACATCAGCCCGCTCGCTCCAGGCGTAGGTCCAGGTGAACACGTTGCCCAGTTCGTCGTAACCCGTCAGCGTACTGATGTCATAACGGGCACGGTTGTACGTGGTTTCGTTGCTCAAGGTGCTGCGTTCGGTAACCGCCTGGCTCCAGTTGCCGGTCAGCGTATACAGCTTTTGCGTGCCATCGGTGGTGACCACGCCAGTATCCAGCACCGTTCCCGACAGCGTCGAACTTTCGTTGTAGCGCGCCAGCAGGCCAAAACGCCCGCGCTCGGTCTGACGCTGCCAGCCCAGGCTTACATCGGGGTCCTCACGATTGTCGACCACCGCCGTGTCGGACGAGCGCAATACATGCATGCCCAGCCCCAACCTCAATTCGTCACGGTCGAAGGTACCGATCAGGGTGTAATCCGGCGCGATGATCGTGCGCGTTATGCCCTTTTCACCCGACGACAGCAGCAAGGGGTTGCTGTCGTATTCGACGGATGTCGGTACCACCACCGTAGATTGCCAATTTGCTGCCAGGACCGTGTCCGTAAACGGCAACATCAAGATTGCCGCTGTAATGCTAGTTGTTCTAAGAAGAGGCATTAAGTGTTCTTATTAAAGGCAAGATCAAGGAACGACCAGCGTATCGCCAGCCTGAAGTTGGATGTTGGTGGACATATCCCGGCCAGACACCAGGTCTCTGTATCGCACGGGCAGGATTTTTTGGGAAGCGCCGGTACCGCGGACCACTTTGATTTCGCTTTCATCGGCAAACTTGTCCAGGCCACCCGACATGCTCAGGGCCTGCAGCACTGCGGTAGGGCCCGCCATTTGTACCGCCCCGGGCTTGATCACTTTGCCTTGTACATAGACCAGGTTGCCGGCGATGCTTTTGACAACAACGCTGACGTTCGGGTCGGGGAGGTATTTTTCGAGTTTGGCAGCCACTTGTTTTTCAACTGCCGTTACATCCAGCCCGGCAACATCGATGCGCCCGGCCAGGGGAAAAGTGATACTGCCGTCGGGAAGTACGGTGGCTTCCTGGCGCAGGCTCTCTTCCTGCCACACCGAAACCATCACCACATCGCCGGGGCTGAGCAGGTAGGCGGTACTGTTCGGGTCGGCGTTACCGGCACCGGACCACACCATCAGCATGCAGAATGCAGCAAACATTGAACGCACCATGAGGGTCCCTCCGGCCAAAAGGCCCGACAAAGAGCACTGAATGAGAACAGCACACCAACTCTCGCTCCGCTTCGCGGCATATGCCCGCCGCGATGGCCTCGATTTTCCTGGAGGCCTTACCTTGACGCTGTGCAGCCTGGCTGTGCTGCCTGCAACCGTGGACCTACACGGGCTACTGGCAATATAGCAACGGTTGGGAAATTGACAAGCCAAGCCCCGGGCCGCTGCATCAGGGTAACACTCAGGCTGACGGACTCAGATCCTTCCACTGTTGGCGACTGCCACGAAGCCAACGACAGCAAATGCAAAGAACCACCCTGCAGTTGAAACAGGAATGATACTGTTCTGATTGATATACGCATCCGCCGCGCGCGCCGCACCACTTAACAGCACCAGCAAAGACATCGACTTGATAATCAGGGCCGTGCGCATACGCCCCTCCTTTAAAGAGGAAAATCAACCATTTGTTGGCGCGGTGTTCGGGAGTTGTTTCGCTGTTGAATTGAGCTTATGGGCACAATGACATTGCGTCAATGATTCGACACTATAATAAAATTCAATCAGCAATGGACGATATCGTCAAAATAACGACGGACAGATTGGCATGAAAGCTCTGCCGACAGTGGCGCCAGCGTTTCATCGGCGAGAAAAAACGTGGGGGCACACGGGCGCCCCCATCATTTACTCGTCTGCGTGGTGTACCACGACCAACAACTGCGCCGGCAGCGGTCCTACCGATCTTAGCCGGTGTGGAATCTGGGCATTGAAATGCAGAGCATCGCCTTGCTCCAGCAGCACCCGCTCGTTCATGAAGTCCACTTCCACCTGCCCGGCATGGACGAACAGGAACTCTTCGCCCAGGTGTTCCTTGAACGTGGGGTCGCTGAACTCCGACGGCGGCTGGATCAGGAACGGCAGCAGGCTGCGCTGGCCGACCTGGCTGGTGAGGGCCGCGTACCCTGGCCCTGCTCCGTCACCCACCAGGGCCTGGCGCTCGTCATGGCGCACCAGGCTGTAGCGGCTCTGGCCGGCCTGCTCTTCGGCGAACAGCTCTTCGACATTGACATTCAGTGCCCGCGCCAGCTTCAGCGCGGTGGCGATCGAGGGGGTGTTCAGGCCGCGTTCGACCTTGGACAGGTAGCTTTTGGTCATGCCGGTCTTGTCGGCCAGCAGTTCCAGGGTCATCCCCAGTTTCTTTCGCAGCAGTTTCAATCGGATAGACATGCGACGCGGGTTCCAGTCTTAAGCAGCCTGGCCATCATACGTGGACTGCCAAGGAAATGCTGGCTTGCCGGCGATGGGCCGCGCAGCGGCCCCCGACTTTACGGCATCACCGGTGGGATGTACTGCAACGTCGTACCCAATGCCCACAGCAACACCAGCACCAGTGGCACGTGCACCAGCAACTGCACGAACGAGAAGCCGATCAGGTCGCGAGCCTTGAGCCCCAGCACACCCAGCAGCGGCAGCATGTAGAACGGGTTGATCAGGTTCGGCAAGGCTTCGGCGGCGTTGTAGATCTGCACCGCCCAGCCCAGGTGATACTGCAGGTCGTTAGCCACCAGCATCACGTAGGGCGCCTCGATGATCCACTTGCCACCACCCGAAGGGATGAAGAAGCCCAGCACCGCCGAATACACGCCCATCAGCACGGCATAGGTGTCATGGGTGGCGATCTGGGTGAAGAACAGCGAAATGTGGTGGGCCAGGGTCTGCTCGTCGACGCCCTTCACCTGGGTGAGGATGGCAGCGATCGAACCATACAGCGGGAACTGGATAAGCACCCCCGTGGTAGTCGGAACCGCGCGCGCCACCGCATCGAGGAAGCTGCGCGGGCGCCAGTGCAGCAAGGCGCCGAGCATGATGAACAACAGGTTGTAGGTGTTCAGCCCGGAAATGGCGGTAATCGCCGGTTTGGTGGCGAACTCCTGGTACAGCCAGCCAGCGGCCAGGGCCACCAGCATCAGGATCAGGATCGGGCTGTGTTCCAGCCACTCGCCCGGGCGGGTGCGCTGGGGTGCCGGTGGCGCGGTGAAGCTGGGGTCGACCCCGCAGTCCTGGGCGCTACGCGCGCTGTTCGGGCCCGGGGCCGTGGCGTAGGCGATGACCAGCGAGACCACCACCAACGCCGCCAACATCACACCGGACTGCCAGAGGAAGATGGTTTCGGTGAACGGGATCACGCCGGTAATCGACAGGATCGACGGTGGCAGGCTGGCCGGGTTGGCCTGCAGTTGCGCCGCCGACGAAGACAGGCCCAGTGCCCACACGGCGCCCAGGCCCAGATAGGCGGCGGCACCGGCGGCGCGGTAGTCCATCTTCAGTTCGGTGCGCCGGGCCAGGGCGCGCACCAGCAGGCCACCGAACACCAGCGACAGGCCCCAGTTGAGCAGCGACGCCAGCATCGAGATCAGCGCCACCCAGCACACCGCCGAACGGCCATTGCCAGGGATGCGTGCCAGGCGGTCGATCAGCCGCGCGGCGGGCGGCGAGCTGGCCACCACATAGCCGCCGATGACTACGAAGGCCATCTGCATGGTGAACGGGATCAGGCTCCAGAAGCCATCGCCAAAGGCCTTGGCGGTGTCGGTCGGCTTGGCGCCCATGGCCAGGGCGCCGATGCCCACCAGCATCACCGCCAGGGCTGCGAATACCCAGGAGTCAGGGAACCAGCGTTCGGCCCAGTTGGAGCAGCGCAAGGCAAAGCGGGCGGAGCGGCTGTCTTGGATTTCAGCGGCCACGGTTCAATTCCTTTTATTGGTTTTATGAGGTGAAGCAGTACTGCCAGACAACGCAAAAACCCTGTGGGCGCGGGGGGGGGGGCGGCAGCGGGGGGGAGTATGAACACCACAGGTCGGGCGGGCCCCCCCCGCCCCCGCGTCGTGGGATAGTTGATGTTATTTTGTAATTAGTAACAAAAA
>NZ_JBIWEM010000003.1:370447-738503 GCF_044762545.1 Pseudomonas sp. NPDC096925
CGCTCAGGGCGCGCCCCGCGGGGGGCGCGGGTGGCGGGCGGGGGGGCGGGGCGCGGGGGGGGGGCCCCCCCCCCCCCGGCCCCCCCCCCCCCCCCCCCCCCCCCCCCCCCCCCCCCGCCCCCACAGGGTAGGATCGCATGATGCGTTAGAAGGTCATTTCCTTCACATCATCCGGCACGATCAGCTTGCCGGCGGTCTTCTCGATGATTTCTTCAACGCTCACCCCCGGCGCGGTCTCGCGCAGGATGAAGGCGCCGTCTTCGATTTCCAGGTAGGCCAGGTCGGTCAGCACCTTGCGGATGCAGCCGGCGCCGGTCAGCGGCAGGCTGCACTGCGGCAGCAGCTTGGACTCGCCGTCCTTGGAGGCATGGGTCATGGTGACGATGATGTTCTCGGCGCCGGCCACCAGGTCCATGGCGCCGCCCATCCCCTTCACCAGCTTGCCCGGGATCATCCACGAGGCGATGTTGCCCTGCACATCCACTTCGAAAGCGCCGAGCACGGTCAGGTCGACGTGGCCGCCACGGATCATGGCGAACGACTGTGCCGAATCGAAGATCGAGGCGCCGCGGCGGGCGGTGACGGTCTGCTTGCCGGCGTTGATCATGTCGGCATCGATGGTGCCTTCGGTGGGGAATTCGCCCATGCCGAGCAGGCCGTTTTCCGATTGCAGCATCACATCCATGTCGGCGGGTACGTAGTTGGCCACCAGGGTCGGAATGCCGATGCCCAGGTTGACGTAGTAGCCGTCCTTCAGTTCACGGGCGACGCGTTGCGCCATCTGTTCGCGGGTCAGTGCCATGGTCAGGATCTCTTTGTTGTTCTGGTGGATGGCGCTCAGGCCTTGACGGTGCGCTTTTCGATACGCTTTTCGAAGGTGCCGACGATGACGCGGTCCACGTAGATGCCCGGGGTGTGGATCTCGCTGGGCAACAGCACGCCGGGTTCGACGATCTCTTCCACTTCGACCACGGTGATCTTGCCGGCGGTGGCCGCCAGCGGGTTGAAGTTTTGCGCAGTGTTGCGGTACACCACGTTGCCGTAGTGGTCGGCCTTCCAGCCCTTGACGATGGCGAAGTCGCCGGTGATGGATTCTTCGAGGATGTACTTGCGGCCGTTGAACTCGCGCACTTCCTTGCCATCGGCAACCGGGGTGCCGTAGCCGGTGGCGGTGTAGAAGGCCGGGATACCGGCGCCACCAGCGCGCATTTTTTCGGCCAGGGTGCCCTGCGGGGTCAGTTCCACTTCCAGCTCACCGCTCAGCAGCTGGCGTTCGAACTCGGCGTTCTCACCCACGTAGGAGGCGACCATCTTGCGGATCTGCCGGTCTTCCAGCAGCACGCCCAGGCCAAAGCCATCGACACCGCAGTTGTTGGAGACCACAGTCAGGCCCCTGACGCCACGGCGCCTGATTTCGCTGATAAGGTTTTCCGGGATGCCGCACAGGCCGAAACCACCAGCCAGTACCGTCATGTTGTCGGTCAGGCCTTCGAGGGCCTGTTCATAGGTTGCAACGCGCTTGTCCAGTCCGGCCATGCTGATCCGCCTTTTGTAGTTGTTGAACCGACGAGGCTGTCGGTGAGCGTGTGGGGACATCTTCACCGCAAGCGACTGATTTGTTAATTTTGTTTTCATCATCGATTGATAAACTTTGCAAAACAACCAACAGGCCTGTCATGAACGTCAAGCAACTGCGCGCCTTTGTCACCGTGGCCAAGTACCAGAGCTTTGCCCAGGCCGGTGAACACCTGCATGTTTCGCAACCCGCCCTGAGCCTGACCATCAAGGCCCTGGAAGAGAACCTTGGCGGCGCCCTGCTCAGCCGCACCACGCGCAGCGTCAGCCTGACTGCCGAGGGCGAGGTGCTGCTGCCGCTGGCGCGGCGCCTGCTGGCCGACTGGGACGACACCGAAGAGATGCTGCGCCAGCGTTTCACCCTGCAACTGGGCCGGGTTTCGGTGGCGGCCATGCCGGCCTTTGCCGGCAACCTGCTGCCCCACTCGCTCAAGGTATTTCGCCAGCGCTACCCGAAGGTCAACGTCACCGTGCACGATGTGATCAACGAACAGGTGCTGGAACTGGTGCGCCATCGCCGCGTCGAACTGGGCATCGGCTTCGAACCGGACAACATCGATGGCCTGGATTTCCACCCGTTGTACATGGACCGGTTTGTCGCCGTGGTGCCCGCCGATTCGCCCTTGGCGCAGCTGCCCCAGGTCAGCTGGGCACAATTGCTGGCCGAAGACTTCGTGGCCCTGCAACGCCCTTCGGCGGTGCGCCTGCTGATGGAGCAGAACGTGGCCGCCCACCACGGCAAGCTGGCGGTGGCTTTCGAGAGCCACCAGCTGTCGACCATCGGCCGCATGGTCGCCAGTGGCCTGGGGGTCAGTGCCGTACCGGCGCTGTGCATCAACCAGATGCAGGAGCTTGGTGCCCGCTGCGTAACCCTGGTCGAGCCCACGGTCGAGCGCCGCATCGGCGTGATTGCCCTCAGCGAACACAAGCTTTCCACGGCGGCGCAAGCGCTGCTCGAGGTACTGCTTTCCAATACCCGGATCCCGGAGGTGACATGCGTTACGTGAAACTGGCAGGTTCGAGCGTTCCGGCCATCGGCCAGGGCACCTGGTACATGGGTGAAGACCCGGCCCGCAAGGCTGCCGAGGTGGCGGCCCTGCAACAGGGCATCGAACTTGGCCTGAGCTTGATCGATACCGCCGAGATGTATGCCGAAGGTGGCGCAGAAGAGGTCGTTGGCCAGGCCATTGCCGGGCGCCGCGACCAGGTGTTCCTGGTCAGCAAGGTGTACCCGCACAATGCCAGCCGGCACGGCATGGCGGCCGCCTGCGAGCGCAGCCTGACGCGCCTGGGCACCGACTGCATCGACCTGTACCTGCTGCACTGGCGTGGTCAGCACCCGCTGGAGGAAACCGTCGACGCCTTCGAGCGCTTGCGCGAGCAAGGCAAGATCAAGCGCTGGGGTGTTTCCAATTTCGACGTCGACGACCTGCGCGAGCTGCACAACCCCGATTGCGCCACCAACCAGGTGCTGTACAACCCGACCCAGCGTGGCATCGAGTTCGACCTGTTGCCGTGGTGCGAAAAGCGCGCCCTGCCAATCATGGCCTACTGCCCGCTGGCCCAGGCCGGGCGCCTGTTGCAGCACCCGGTGCTGGCGGAAATCGCCGAGCGCCATGGGGCCACAGCGGCCCAGGTCAGCCTGGCCTGGGTGACCCGGGATGACGGGGTGATAGCCATCCCCAAGGCCGTGGCGCCCGAGCATGTGCGGCTGAATGCGGCTGCGGGTACGTTGACCCTGACCAGCGAAGACCTGCGGGCGATCGACCGGGCGTTCCCGGCACCGACACGCAAGCAGCGGTTGGCGATGGTGTAACAGAACTGAACTCGCAAGCAATTCTGGCACCCTGTGGGAGCGGCTTTAGCCGCGAAGAATCCAACGCGGTGCATGGCACCGGCTGCGCCGGTGTTCGCGGCTAAAGCCGCTCCCACAGGGTGCCGGGGATTAATGGAAATCCCGGCTGCGCACATCCAGCCCTTGCAACAGCGGGCTCACATCCTCCAGCCGCCGCGCGATCAGGTGGCGCACGCCATTCTCCTGCTCCAGCCGCCCGCTGACCTTGAGCAACTGCGACCCCACCAGCGCCCGCCGCTGCCGCTCGGCCAGATCCCGCCACACCACCACATTGACCATGCCGTGCTCGTCCTCCAGGGTGACAAAGGTCACGCCACTGGCGGTCTGGGGCCGCTGGCGGCCCACCACCAGCCCGGCCACGGCAATGTGGTCGCCATGCCCGACACCTTGCAGTTCGCATGAGCTGCGGCAGCCCAGCGCCCGCAGACGTGAGCGTAACAAGGCCAACGGATGCGGCCCAAGCGTGGTGCCAAGGGCCTGGTAATCGGCCATCAGGTCCTCCGCCACGCTGGGGACAGGCAGCTCAACGGTGCTTTCCGGCAAGGCTGCCACGTCGGCAAACAAAGGCAGTTGCGGCTGCACCGCCGCCACCTGCCAGCGCGCCTGGTGCCGGTCGCTGGCCAAGGCGCGCAGCGCGCCGGCATCGGCCAGCTGAGCGCGGGTACGCGAATCGAGCCCGGCACGCAGGCACAGGTCTTCGACATCGCGCCATGGCCGCTGCGCCCTGGCCTGCGCCAGGCGCCTGGCATCGGCCTCGGCAAGACCGCGCACCAGGCGCAAGCCCATGCGGATGGCCAGGGCCCCTCCAGGCTCAGGCTCCAGGGTGCAGTCCCAGTCACTGTGGCACACATCCACCGGCCTTACCTCGATGCCCTGGCGCCGGGCCTCTTGCAACAACTGGTCGGGGCTGTAGAAGCCCATGGGCCAGCTGTTGACCAGCGCGCAGGTGAAAATCGCCGGTTCATGGCATTTGAGCCAGCTGCTGGCATAGCACAACAAGGCAAAGCTGGCCGCGTGCGACTCCGGGAAACCATAGCTGCCAAAGCCCTTGATCTGCTCGAAGATGCGCTCGGCAAACGCCAACTCGTAACCATTGCGCAACATACCCTGCACCAGCCGCTCGCGGTGCGGCTCCAGGCCACCGTGGCGCTTCCAGGCAGCCATGCTGCGGCGTAACTGGTCGGCCTCGCCCGGGGTGTAGTCGGCCGCGACCATCGCCAGCTCCATCACCTGTTCCTGGAACAGCGGCACGCCCAGGGTGCGCTCGAACACTGCCTTCAGTTGCGGTGAAGGATACGTCACCGGCTCCTGCTTCAGGCGCCGACGCAGGTAAGGGTGGACCATGTCGCCCTGGATCGGCCCGGGGCGGACGATGGCTACCTCGATGACCAGGTCGTAGAACTTTGCGGGCCGCAGCCGCGGCAGCATGGCCATTTGCGCGCGTGACTCGATCTGGAACACGCCCATGGTCTCGGCACGGCTGATCATGGCGTAGGTGGCCGGGTCTTCGCCGGGAATGGTCGCCAGGGTCAGGTGCCGGCCACGGTGGTGTTGCAGCAGGTCGAAGCAACGGCGCAGGGCACTGAGCATACCCAGCGCCAGCACGTCGACCTTGAGCAGGCCGACCATGTCCAGGTCGTCCTTGTCCCACTGGATCACCGTGCGCTCCGGCATCGCGGCATTCTCCACCGGCACCAGCTCGTCCAGGGGTTGCTGCGAGATAACGAAGCCGCCCGGGTGCTGTGACAGGTGCCGGGGGAAGCCGATCAATTCGCCGGCCAGCACCAGCACCCGCCGCAGCGAAGGGCTGCCCGCCTCGAAACCGGCCTCGGCCAGGCGCTGGTCATCAGGTATGCGATCGCTCCAGCGGCCACAGCATTTGGCCAGGGCGTCCACCTGGTCGGCGGGCAGCCCCAGCACCCGCGCCACATCCCGCACCGCACCGGCGGCATGGTAGGTGTTGACCACCGCAGTGAGCGCCGCCCGGTGCCGGCCATAGCGGCGGAACACATACTGGATCACCTCCTCGCGCCGGTCGTGCTCGAAGTCCACGTCGATGTCCGGCGGCTCGTTGCGCTCGCGCGACAGGAAGCGCTCGAACAACAGGTGATGTTTCATGGGGTCGAGCTCGGTGATGCCCAGCACGAAGCACACCACCGAGTTGGCAGCCGAACCCCGGCCCTGGCACAGAATGCGCTGGCTGCGGGCGAAGGCGACGATGTCGTGCACCGTCAGGAAGTAGCTTTCGTAGCCCAGCGCCTCAATCAGCGCCAGCTCCTTTGCCAGCACCTCCCGCACCTTGCTGCTCGGCCCTTCTGGCCAACGCAACGGCAAACCCTGCTGGCATAACTCACGCAACCAGCTCGCCGGGGTATGCCCCTGAGGCACCAGCTCGCGTGGGTACTGGTATTTCAACTCGCTCAGTTCGAACTGGCAGCGCGCAGCGATGGCCAGGGTCTCGGCCAGCAGGTCGGCGGGATAGAGTTCGCCCAGTTGCGCCTGGCTGCGCAGGTGCCGCTCGCCATTGGCAAACAGGAAGCGCCCGGCCTCGGCCACCAGGCAATGCTGGCGAATGGCGGTCATGCAATCCTGCAAGGCGCGGCGACCGCGCACGTGCATGTGCACGTCGCCACAGGCCACGGCGCGGATGCCGACCCTTGCCGCCAGGCCGCGCAAGCGTTCAAGGCGCAAGGTATCGTCACTGCCGCGGTGCAGGTGCACGGCCAGCCACAGGCGCTCACCGAACACGCCGTGCAGCCACTGCCCGGGGCTGGCATCGCCGCTGTCATCGGCCACCCACAATGCCAGCAGGCCCTGATGGTGCTGCTGCAGGTCATCGCGAAACAGTTGGTACTCGCCCTTCTGCGCCCGTCGCCGGCCCCGGGTGATCAGGGCGCACAGGTTCTGGTAGCCGGCCAGGTCCTGCACCAGCAGCACCAGCCTGGGGCCGTCCTGCAACTGCACTTCACTGCCCACGATCAGCCGCAGCTGATGTTCCTTCGCCGCCTGCCAGGCACGGACGATGCCGGCCAAGGTGCATTCGTCAGTGATCGCCAGCGCCTGGTAGCCCTGCTCACGCGCGCGCCGGAACAGCTCGTCGGCGCTCGACGCGCCGCGCTGGAAACTGAAGTTGGACAGGCAATGCAGCTCGGCATAACCCGGGGTGTTCATGCGAACCAGCCCTGCAGCCACAACGGGCCGGCCTTGCCCAGGTCACGGTAGGCCCAGCCGCGCAGGCCATCACGGGTTTCGATGCGGTAATAGTCGCGACGCACATCGCCGCCATCCCACCAGCCCGACTCGATACGCTCGGCATGGCCTTGCACGCGGTAGCCGGCTTCGTCCAGCGCCACGGGGGCCGACAGCAGCCAGCCAGGGCGGCTGCCAGGAGCCACCGGCATGTTGCCCTGGGCACCCTGCTCTACCGCTTGCCAGGCACATTCGGGGCGATGATCGGCTGCCGCGCTCAGGCCCTTGACCGCCTCATCGCCCAGGCGCGCACGTAGCCGTTCGCGCAATTGTTCCCAGGGTTGCGCCTGTTGCGCACGCGGGTCGAACAATGCCTGGTGTTGCGGCACAAAGGGTGGCAGGTCCTCGGCGACCAGCCGCAGGTTGCGCACCGGTGCGGGAATGCGCAGCGGTTCCAGGCGCCCGCGCGCCAGTTCGAACAGCATCGCGGCATCGCGTTCGGCGGCCAGCAGGCCCACCTTCAGCAAGGTATCCGGCCCTTCGGCGTGCTCCAGGTGCAGGCAGAAACGCTGCACGCCACAGTCACGCCCGGCGAGGAACGCGGCAAGGTCGTTGAGCATGCGCCGCAGCGGGAACAGCAGGGCCTGGTGTGATTCGACGTCGAAGTTCAGCTCCAGCCGGGTCTCGAAACGGTCCGGAGGCTGGTAGAAGTCCAACCCCAGGTTGCGCAGGCCGAGCAGTTGGTCAAGGTGCAATTGCACCTGGGCCGGAAAGCGCCTGGCCAGGCTGTCGCGGGGCAAGGCCAGCACCTGGCTCAACTGACGCAGCCCCATGCGGGCAAAGGCTTCGGCAGCCTGCCCAGGCAAGCCGATACGCTCGATGGGCATACCCTGCAGCGCCGCGCGGGTGGCGTCGGCATCGCTCACGGCCAGGCCATCGTGGCCGTTGGCGAGCATGCGCGCCGCCACCGGGTTGCTGGCCAGGACGATGCGTTGGCGCAAGCCCAGTTCCGCCAGCTCCTGGCGCAGGCGTGCCTCGAACAGCGGCCAGGGGCCGAACAGCTGCAGGCTGGAGCCCACCTCCAGCAACAGCGCCCGTGGGTAGTGCAGGCTGACCTGGGCGCTGAAGCGGTAGGCCCAGGCTGCCAGCAACTGCTGCACCTGGTCGATGCGCCTGGGGTCGGCTTCGACGCAGCTGAAGCCATCGGCCAGTGCACGTGCCGCCGTCAGGGTTTGCCCGGCCCGCAGGCCCAGCGCGGCCGCCGCCGGGTTGACCGCCTGCAGTACGCGTCGCTGGGCCGGCCCGCCAAGCAGCACCAGAGGTGTATCGGGGTCGTCACGCTCACGCAGGACCGTGTCCAGCGCCAGCTGAGGGAACAGGATGCAGGCCCAGAGCATGCTGCATCAGCCCCGCCCCGGGCAGGCGATGGGCAGCGCCGGTGGCATGCCGCCACGGCTTTTCAGCACGCGCCATTGTGCCGGACGGGTGTCGATGGCAATGCGCAGCGCTGCAGGTGAAGGGTTATGCGCCGCCTGTTGCGGCCTGCAGGCGAAGGCCAGCGCCTGGCCGGTTTCGGCAGCCACCTGCAAGCGCCGCAGGGCGCGGTCATCGGCACGCTCCGGCCAGCACAGCACCGCTGCGCAACTGCCGGAACGCAGGCACTGCTCGGCAGCCCACAGGGCATCTGCAGGTTCGGCGGCCACCTGTACCAGCCAGCGCAGGTCCACCCCCGCGGCCTGCCAGGCCGGGGCGTAAGGAATGAATGGCGGTGCCACCAGTACGATTCGGCTGGCCTCGGCACTCAAACGGGCCAGGGTTGGCCACAGCAGCTGCAATTCGCCACAGCCGGGGCTGGCCAGCAACAGTTCGCTGAGCGCAGACGCCGGCCAACCGCCTTCCGGCAGGCACTGGTCAAGGGCAACATGGCCCGTGGGCTGCAGGCCGAGTGGCCGCGCCTGGGCCTGCCGGCCGCGCCATACCCGGCGCTGGTCGAGCAGCCTGTCGAGGTCGACCACCGCGCCCATCAGTCACGCCTCAGCAAGCCGCAGAACACGCCTTCGATGAAGAACTCCTGTTCAGGTCGCACATCGATGGGCGCATAGGCCGGGTTGCGTGGCAACAGCCGGTAATTGCCGCCCTGGCGTTGCAGGCGCTTGATGGTCACCTCGCCGTCCAGGCGCGCGACCACGATCTGGCCATCGCGGGCGTCGGCCTGCTGGAGGATGCCGACCAGGTCGCCGTCGAAAATGCCGTCGTCGATCATCGAGTCGCCACGCACCTTCAGCAGGTAGTCGGGGGTACGGCGGAACAGGCTGGGGTCGAGCAGCAACTGCTCGTGAATGTCGAGGTCCGGGCCGATGGGGGCGCCTGCCGCCACCTGGCCGAGCACCGGCACTTCGAGGATTTCCGGGCGGCGCAGCCGTTCGGCCAGGCGTATGCCCCGCGCCTGGTTCGGCGTGACGTCGATGTAGCCGGCCTGGCACAGGGCGGTGATGTGCTTGCGCGCGACACTGCGCGAGGCAAAACCGAAGCGCGTGGCGATATCGGCCAGGCTCGGCGGCTGGCCGTGATCGGCAATGCGCTCACGGATGAACTCGAAGATGGCGCGGCGTTTTGGGGTTAGATTGTCCATGGAGCACATTTGTACTCTTTTCGGAGCACGCTGAACAGCCCCCTTCGTCGTCGGCTTGGCGACTGCGATCAATATGTAGCGCGCCAATAGGCCAGATAGTGGAAATATATTTTGCGCGCTAAATATTATCGCGCAGTATTAACCCCAGGCAGCAAGCAGTCGCTGATCCCACTACCCAAGCTAACGGAGCATGATCATGACCATCATCAAAGCAATCACCATCGCCACCCTGACCTTTGGCAGCAGCGTCGGCGCCTTCGCCCAGACCGCCTCCCCTTACCAGTACGGCATGGACCTGGACATCGCCCAAGTGATCGCGGTAGAGGGCTCGAGCCAGGCCACCGGCCACGCCGACACCGCCACCCTCACCTACCGTGACAGCGACGGCAAGCTGCAGAAGATCAGCTACCTGCGCCCAGCCACCTACGCCAACCAGAACTGATGACCAAACGTCGAAAGCCGGAGCGTGCCAACGGCCGGTTACTTGGTTGGCTTTCCAGCTTTGGCAGTTGCTGACTCGATGCGCAGGCGCCAACCTCGAGTTCGAGCACAGCTCTGCCAAGGCTGCCGTACTCCAGTACACTCAGGAATTCGCGAAGTTCACGTAACGCCAAAGGCAAAGAATCTCCCTTCTGGCCCGCCCACGATTTCTGGACCTGAATACCCAATGCTGACTGCCCTGCTGTTCGACCTCGACGGAACCCTCACCGACACTGACACCTTGCACCTGCAGGCTTTCCGCCAACTGCTGCGCGAGCATGACGGCCGCGAGCTGAGCCAGGCGCAGTTCGATGCCCAGGTCAGCGGCCGTGCCAACGGCGAGCTGTTCGCCGAGCTGTTTGCCGGTGCCAGTGCCGAACAGTGCCGGGAGCTGGCTGACCGCAAGGAAGCGCTGTTCCGCGACATGTCACCGTCTCTGGAGCCGATGCCGGGCCTTGTGCGCCTGCTGGAACATGCCCAGGCTCGAGACATCGGCATGTGCGTGGTGACCAACGCGCCGCGGCTGAACGCCGAGCACATGTTGAACGCCATGGGCCTGGGCCAGCGCTTCGCGCATGTGCTGGTGGCCGAGGAACTGGCACGGGCCAAGCCGGACCCGTTGCCCTACCTGACCGGGTTGCAACGGCTGGGTGCCGAGGCCGGGCAGGCACTGGCCTTCGAGGATTCGCTGCCGGGGGTGGCGGCAGCGAGTGGCGCGGGGATCTTTACCGTGGGCGTGGCCACTACGCAGACACCGGAGCGGTTGCTGGCGGCGGGGGCCAGGTTGGTGATCGATGATTTCAACGACCCGGCGTTGTGGGCCTTGATCGGATCCATGCAATGAGCATGCGGGGCCGCATCGGCCTCAAGCCATGCGCCATCCCTGTGGGAGCTGGCTTGCCGGCAATGGGCTGCGAAGCGGCCCCAGAATTTCCAGGCAACATGCACGCCCCTGCCATTGTGCACACCCAGGTCAACCCATGCTGATCGACGAAGAACTGACCCTCAAGAAGCTGGAAACCTTCCTCGCCTTCATGCGCACCGGCAACCTCGGCCGCGCAGCCGCCGAGCTGGCCACCAGCGCCGTCAGCGTGCACCGCGCCATCCACTCGCTGGAAAGCGCACTGCGCTGCCCGCTGTTCAAGCATGAAGGTCGTCAGCTGATCCCGCTGGAAAGCGCCTACGTGCTGGAAAAGAAAGCCCGCCAGCTGATCCAGGACGCCGAGCAGATGGTCCGCCAGACCCGCGAAGCCGCCGGCTTCTACGCCGAGCGCTTCCGCCTGGGCGCGCTCTATTCGCTGACGGTGAAAACCGTGCCCAAGCTGGTCATGGGCCTCAAGCTGCGCCGCAGCGAACTCAACATCGACCTGACCCTGGGCTCCAACGTCGACCTGCTGCAGCGCCTGAGGAACCACGAGCTGGAGGCCATCCTCGTGTCGCTCGACGAAAGTGTCAGCGACCCGGCCTGCGAGCAGTTGCCGCTGTTCTCCGATGACATCTTCCTTGCCGTGCCCATCGATTCGCCCTTCGCCGAGCAGGCCGAGGTGGACCTGGCCGACCTGGCCGACTCCACCTTCATCACCCTGACCCAGGGCTTCGCCACCCACCGCGATGGCGCCCGGGTGTTCCAGCAGGCCGGCTTCGAACCCAAGGTAGCCATGCAGGTGAACGATATCTTCACCCTGCTGAGCATGGTCAGCTCGGGCGTGGGCTTTGCCCTGCTGCCCGGGCGTATCGCGGCGGTGTACGAGAACCGGGTCCGGTTGATAGCCCTGAAGCCGCAATATCGCTTGCAGCAGCATATCGGCGTGGTGTTCCTGAAAGCGCGGGAGCGGGAGCCGAACCTGCTGGCGTTGCTGGCGGAGTGCCGGATGTATAGCCTGGAGCGCTGAGGGGCCTCGGACACAGCTTCTTTTTGTTGTTTGCTGGACTGGCCTCTTCGCGGGTAAAACCGCTCCCACAGATACCGAGCGAGCCTCGGGCAATGCACTTCCCCTGTGGGAGCGGGTTTACCCGCGAAGAGGCCGGTACAGGCTGACTCAAACCACCAAGGCCCGCTGCACCTCGCCCACCGTTGTAGCCAGGCTGTTCAGGTGCAGGTTCAACACCCGCTCCACCGGCGCCTGGTCCAACGGCCAGTGCAAGGCAATGCTCCCGGCCAGGCGCCCTTCGGCATGCACCGGCAGGGCAATCGCGCGGATCAGGAACGGCAAGCGCACCGGGTACTCCCAGTGCCCTTCGGTTCGCTGGCCGAACCCCTTGTTCGCTTCCTCCTCGATGTCGCGCAGCACTGCCTCGTCGCCCACCTGCTCATGGGTCGCCAGGCGCTGCACTTCATCGACCGCCAACTCTCCCAGGCATGCCCGCCCCATCGCCGAGTGGAACAGGCTGGCATGGTGCCCGACGATCTGGCAGGTGTGCGGGTAGCGCTTGCGCAGTACCTGGGGGATGGCGCTTTCCATCACCTCCAGCCGCTCGCCGTCGAAACACGACAGGTCGGCCACCAGCCCGGTACGCTCGCTCAACTCCAGCAACATGGGCGCGGCGCTTTCCACCAGGCGCCGCTTGAAACGCAACTGGCGGTCACCGAACAGGCGCTGCGCGCACAGCCGGTAGCGCCGGTCGCTGAGGCCGCGGTAGACCCAGCCCTGTTCCTGCAAGGTGGCGAGCATGCGCGACACCGTGGCCTTGGGCAGCGCCGTCAGGTAATGCAGTTCTTCCAGGCCCAGCGCCTGGTGTTCGCCCAGCAGGTCGACGATGGCCAGCGCCCGTTCTACCGAGCGCACGCCGCCACTGTCTGCCGTGATGCCCATGTGTGTGACCTCCCTGTAGCTGGATGGTCAGGATAGCCAGCAAGATCCGCGCCTGCCCAGCGGTTTCATGGCGCTTGCAGGCTCCGGGGTGGGCGCCGCGCTACCCAACGGGTGAGCTGTTCATGGGCATGGGCCAGCTGCAATACCGCATGGTCGGCCTGGGCCGGGCCGATGATCTGCAGGCCCATGGGCAACCCGGCAGCATTGAAACCGACCGGTACGCTGATGCTCGGCAAACCGGCCAGGGTCGGTCCTGTCACCACTTCCATCCAGCGGTGATAGGTGTCCATCGTCCGCCCCCCGACCACCGTTGGCCAAGGTTGCCGTGCATCGAAAGGGAACACCTGGGCCGATGGCAACAGCAGGAAATCGTAACGCTCGAACAGCTTGCCCAGCGCACGGTACCAGTCGCTGCGGGCCACTGAAGCCTGGTACACCGCAGCCGCGCTCAGTTGCAGGCCACCCTCCACCTCCCACTGCGCCTCGGGCTTGAGCAGCGCGCGCTTGCGCGGGTCGGCATAGGCCGCACCGAGGTTGCCGTGCACCAGGAAGTGGCGATGGGTCAGCCAGCATTGCCACAAGCGCGCCAGGTCGAACGCCGGCTGGCAGGCCTCGACCCGGCAGCCCAGCTCGGCGAAGTCCGCCAGGGCCGCTTCGCACAGGCTCAGCACCCCGTCATCCATCGCCAGGTAGCCGTCGTAGTCGCCCAGCCAGCCAACCCGCACGCCGCGGAAATCGCGCTGCAACCCAGCGGTAAAATCGCGCCGGTCCTCCCCCAGCGACAACGGCGCCCGCGCATCGAAGCCCGCCTGGGTCGACAACAGCCGCGCCACATCCACCACGCTGCGCCCCATCGGCCCCTCGGTGGCCAGCTGCTGCATGAACAGTTCCGGCGCCGGCCCATGGGGCACCCGGCCCTGCGACGGGCGCAGGCCATACACATTGTTGAACGCCGCCGGGTTGCGCAGCGAACCCATCATGTCGCTGCCGTCGGCGACCGGCAGCAGGCGCATGGCCAGCGCCGCCGCCGCCCCACCGCTGCTGCCCCCGGCCACCTTGTCCGGGTCATAGGCATTGGTGGTGGTACCGAACAGGGTGTTGTAGGTCTGCGAACCAAGGCCGAATTCCGGCACATTGCTCTTACCCACGATCAGCGCCCCACTGGCCCGCACCCGCGCCACGCTGATCGCATCCTGCTCGGGCACCTGTTCGGCAAACAGCGGCGAGCCCAGGGTGGTGCGCAGCCCGGCAGTAGCGGCCAGGTCCTTGATCGCCTGGGGCATGCCATGCATCCAGCCCCGCGAATGGCCACGGGCCAGCTCGCGGTCACGCTCATCAGCCTCGGCCAGCAGCACTTCGGCCGGGCGCAACGACACCAGCGCATTGACCTGCGGGTTGAAACGCTCGATATGCGCCAGATAGGCCTGCATCACCTCACGGCACGATATCTGGCGGGCATGGATGGCCTGGGACAATGCCTCGGCATCGAGGGCAACGATGGGGTCGATGGCTAGCGACATCACGGTTCTACTCCCAGGTTGAACGCGGCAGCTTTGCCCGCGCGTGGGGCTTCTTTCAGGCAATAGGTGCCCAGCAGTGTCAGCAGGCAGGCGAACAGCACGTAGAACGACGGCGCCACCGGAGTGCCGAGCACCTTGCTCAGCCAGGTGACGATCAACGGGGCGAAGCCGCCGAACACCATCACCGCCACGTTATAGGCCACCGACACACCGGTAGAACGCACCTCGACCGGGAACTGCTCGGCCAAGGCCGTGGGCGCCGGCCCGAAGAAGCCGCCAATGGCAGTGCACAGCAGCAGTTGCATCACCAGCAGGCGCTCCAGCGACGGCGCGGCAGCCACCCACACATACAACGGGTAGACCATGACGAAGAACGCCAGGGTGAAGGCCATCAGTACCGGGCGCCGACCCAGCCGGTCAGACAATGCCCCGGACAGCGGGATCACCACGGTCATCAGCCCCACAGCCAGCATCTGCACCAGCAGCACCTGGTCCAGCTGCAGGCCAAGGTTCTTGTGGGCGAAGGTCGGCATGTTCACCAGTACCACGTAGAACGACACCGTCGCGCCACAGGCCAGGCCCATCGATACCAACAGGCTGCGCCGGTGCTCACGCAGCACCTGCCACAGGCTGGGCGACTGGCCCTTGGCCTGGCGGCGCGCCTCGATGAACTCCTCGGGTTCTTCCATGTGCTTGCGAATCCACAGCCCCACCGGGCCGATCAGCAGGCCGAGCACGAACGGGATACGCCAGCCCCAGCTGTCCAGTGCCGCAGGCGTGCACAGGTGGGTGACCAGCGCCACCATCGCCGCCCCGGAGAACACCGCCAGGCACTGCCCCACCAGTTGCCACGAGCCATACAGGCCCTTGCGGTGGGCCGGCGCGCTCTCCACCAGAAATGCCGTGGCGCTGGCGTACTCGCCGCCGGTGGCAAAACCCTGCAGCATGCGCGCCACCACGATCAGCATCGGCGCGGCCATGCCGATGGCCAGGTAGTCGGGGGCAAAGGCGATCATGGCAATGGACACGGTCATCAGCCGGATGATCATCTGCATCGCCGCCTTGCGGCCCTTGCGGTCGGAATACATGCCCAGCAGCACACCGCCCACCGGGCGCATGAAAAAGCCGACGCCAAAGGTGGCCAGGGCCATCAGCAGCGAGGCATATTCGTCGTCGGAGGGGAAGAATTGCCGGGCGATGATGCTGGCCAGAAAGCCGTAAACGATGAAGTCATACCACTCCAGGGCGTTGCCGATGACGGCGGCGACCACTTGCCGGGTACGCGACACGCCGGTGCTCGAAGTCTGCATAGGAAACACTCCACACAATGATTGGGTGATCGCCCAGGCGCGGTCGCGCCCGGGTTCCAGCGGCAGTCGTCAAAAGGAAAGGTCAGGCGGGCGCGAGCCAGCGCTCTGCCAGCGCGCCCCAGTAGGCGGCGCCGGTCAGCAGGATGTCGTCGTTGAAGTCGTAGGCCGGGTTGTGCACCATCGGCCGCGATACGCCATTGCCGATGAACAGGTAGGCGCCCGGGCAGCGTTGCAGCATCCAGGCGAAGTCTTCGCTGCCCATCAGCTTGCGGGTGTTGCCATCCACTGCCTCGGTACCCAGCAACTCCACTCCCACCTGCCGGGCAAAGGCGTTTTCCGCGGCGTGGTTGACCAGCACCGGGTAGGCCGGGCGGTGTTCGATAGTGGCGCGGCAGCCAAAGCTCTCGGCCTGGCTGACGATAATGGCGCGCACTCGCTCCAGGGTCTGCGCCCTCACCTCGGCGTTCAGCGCGCGCAGGCTCAGGCGCAGCAGCGCCTGCTGCGGGATCACGTTGGCCGCTTCGCCGGCCTGCAAGGCGCCGACGGTAACCACGGCCGCCTCCTGCGCATCGATATTGCGCGCCACCACGGTTTGCAGGGCCATCACCACACTGGCCGCCGCCACCAGCGGGTCGACGGTCAGGTGCGGCATCGAACCATGGCCGCCAACCCCGTCGAGGGTCACCGTGAGCAGGTCTTGCGAGGCCATCATCGGCCCCTCGCGAAAGCCCAGGTGCCCGGCCGGCAGCCCGGGCATGTTGTGCATGCCGAACAGTGCATCGCAAGGGAAGCGTTCCAGCAGACCGTCGGCCAGCATCGCCTCGGCGCCACCCTGGCCCTCCTCGGCCGGCTGGAAGATCAGCGTCAGCGTGCCGTCGAACTGCCGGGTCGCTGCCAGGTAGCGCGCGGCGCCCAGCAGCATGGTGGTATGCCCGTCATGGCCGCAGGCGTGCATGCAGCCCTGGTGCTGGCTGCTGTACGCGGCGCCGGTAGCCTCGTGGATGGGCAGCGCGTCCATGTCGGCGCGCAGGCCCAGGCGGCGTGGGCTGCTGCCATTGCGCAGTACGCCGACCACGCCGGTCTTGCCGATACCGGCATGTACCTCGTAGCCCCATTCTTCGAGCAGACGGGCGACCAGCGCTGAAGTGCGGCTTTCTTCAAAACCCAGCTCCGGGTGAGCGTGAATATCGTGACGGATTGCGTGCAGGTCGCTGGCCACATCGTTCAGCCAGGCCAGGATATGCTGATGTCGGGACATGTAGAGTCTCCTCGCGCGGGTGGTTTCCCGTTCTTGTTGTTCGCCTAGAGGTCACGACGGGTGAGGCAGGTCGTGCTTGGCTGACAGATAAGCGCGAGGAGCGATGAAGCACAATCGAATCTGGTTTCATGCTGTGGAACATAAAAGCAGGGCCTGGGCTAATGCCTGCCAGTTACGCGGTCACCGTGGGAGCTTGCCCAGCCCTTTGGGATGCGCTGTCGCGTAGATAACTGAATTTGCGAGCAATCCGCGTAATTTGTGGGAGCGGCTTTAGCCGCGAAGAATCCAACGCAGTGCATGGCACCGGCTGCGCCGGTGTTCGCGGCTTAAAGCCGCTCCCACAGAGTCCCTGCCAATTCAATGAGTTATGTACAGTTCTATGAGAGCTGGCTTGCCTGCGATGGGCAGCGTAGCAGCCGCGTTAACGCGATCTGACAGGCATTGGGGCCTTGGCTTACCTGGCCTGCCTGCTTCGGATCACACAGAGGTTTCTCTGAACCTCGCGCGCCCCTGCACGACCCGGTCCCTGGGTGCGATCAGCGGCGACTCTTTGCCTCTGAGCAGATACCACCCACTGGCCTCCATTAGCGACGCTCTCAACAACGTACCCAGCGGTAGCCTCAGTTCCCTGGCGGTTTTAATGGCTCTGGTACTGTCAAAGATCAACTGATCGAACTTGGCCGTGCCACCGACGCCTGCAGTTACGATACCAGCGGAGGTCAACACCTCAGCGCTCAGGGATGCAGCGGGAAAGCCAAATGCCGTTGCAACACCTGGTACCTTCAAGGCTGTGCTGACCAAGCCAGCATTGAAGACGATTGCGTTATTTCTGCGGCTGCGCGAATCGAACTCCTTGGGTACCGGCTGTTTGTTGATGTTTGCCTTTGACCGGCGAACAATGTTTTTAGCAGCCTTGACCAAGGATGAGAACATTCCCACAGTACCGGTTATACCCCCGAGAAACTGGCCGATTACACGCGTTATCGAATGGCCGTCGCGATCTACATTGTTGACAGGGTCTCCTTGGCAATAAGCATAGGCATTAAGCCCTCCCCGACCAAACGGGCTGAATATGTCCGGGCGATGAAAGCGCATCAACACGGTATCATACGCACGCTTACCATTGCCCAACAGGTAACAGCGCGGCAATGATGCTCCTGGTTCTCCGATAAAGGCCAATAAAGGGCCGGTTTGGACTAACCAATAGCCATAGGGTGTATATAGATGGACTGGGAAATTATTACCTGCATGAATTGATGATTGCGGATCAGTTGCGAGTAATGTCGAAGTTTTCATGACTGTAAGTTTCTGGTTGTTGTGTTTGCCAAACCACACTAACACGCATGAACATGCGTTAATAACTCCCAGACCTACTGAGCGGAAACATTATCCACGTATGGTTGATCTTGGCGACCAGCCGGCCAATGGCATCGCGCTCGAACAGCGTATGACGTTCCGGGCGTTCGGCGTTTTCACCGTAGCCAATCTCATCCAGTCGGGTCAGATGGCCACCGACGTTGTAGCTGAAACGCCGGGTCAGGTTATCCACCCGCACTTCTTCAGTCAGCCGGTCCGAGGCGTCGTAGGCAAAGCTGTAAGTAGCGTTGTTTTCGTTGACCAGCGCGGTCAGGCGCACGGCCTTGTCGTACTCGTAACGCACCCGCTGGCCCTTGGCATCCTGGCGGCTGCTCGGCAGGCCACGGGCCGTACGCATCAAACGGGTGGTCTGGCCCTTGCCGTCGGTGTGGCTGATTACCTGGCCGTAGACGTTGTAGGTGAAGGTTTCCGCGGTGCCGTCCGGGTGGCTGATCCGTACCACTTCACCGTCGGGCTTGCGCTCCAGCGTGGTCGTCTGGTTCAGCGCATCGGTCACCGCGACGAGGTGCTGACGCTCGTCGTAGCGGTACCAGGTGCTCTTGCCCGAGCAGTCCTGATAACGCTCGACCTGGGCCAGGGTATTCCACCACAGGTACTTGGACTTGTAAGTTGCATCGATGATGGTATGCGGCAGGCCGTCATCGCTGTTCAGGTACTCGGTCATCTGGCCCAGTGCATCGAATTCGGCGAGCAGGTTGCCCTTGTCGTCGTAGCGCGCTCGCCAGGTGCTGCCGTCCGGATAGCTGACCTGGGTCACCAGCGTGGTCAGGTGGTGATATTCGTAGGTGGTCTTGCGGCCCAGCGGGTCGGTTTCTTCCAGCAGGCGGGCGTATTCATCGTACTTGAAGGCGAGCCGGTTGCCGTCCGGCAAGTCCAGGCCAACCATGTTGCCCTGCTCGTCCAGCTCGATGGCGTAGCGTTCGCCACCGTAGTCACGGCTGGCGAGTACGCGGTGGTCCGCGTTGTACTGCACTTCCAGCTCGCGGCCGAGCACGTCGGTGGCCCAGCTGGTGCGGGCGTCTAGGTCATAGCGGAAGTGGTAGTGCTCGCCATCGCTGGTCCAGTGCTCGACCACGCGCGGCTTGTCGCCGAGGGTTTCCCAACGGTAGTGGCAGCCCAGGCCCAGCGCGTTGCTGTGGGTTACCATCAGGCCTTCGGCGTAGCTGAAGCTGCGCACGGTGTCGCCGTTGCGGTTGATCACCGCACTCAGCTGGCCGTGTTCGTCGTAGCGGTACTGGGTGAGCGTTTCCACCGCCTGGTTGTTCACCACGCGCTTGATGTCGGTCAGGCGACCCAGCGGGTTGTCGTAGTGCAGGTGCACGCGTGTGCCGCCGGTGGCGCTGATGTCGGTCAGCGTACCGTCAGGCGTGCGGGTGAAATGCAGGAAGTGGCCGAGGGCGTTTTCGATGCGTTGCAGCGGCACTTCGCTGTTGGTGTCCGGCACTTCGCCGAAGTAGAAGAACAGGTTGCCGAGGGTTTGCAGGATGTAGTGGCCGCCCTCGGTGCACACCAGGTACACCTGCTCGTGCGGGTTGTAGATGCGCCCGGCGGCACATGCAGTGAAAGAATATCGGCTCTACCTATACTTTGGCAGAGCCAAACAAACCATTCGTTATTAAAGATCGAATCCTTATTCCCCCAATGCTCACAACAAAAACTTTAAATTAAAAACAACACATAACCGCACATCGAAAATCAGATCCAAACACTAAAAAATGTTGACGCAGAGCGCCAATTCCAGGTTCCTCTGGACCTTCGTCGAGCTTATTCGCCCTCATATAACCCAACATACTTCAACCCATTATAATTCGACTTTAGCGGCTTGGAAATTACCGTGCCACCATCAGAGTACCAGAAAATTGCATTAGCCTTAGTAATTCCAAGTCTCA
Source organism: Pseudomonas sp. NPDC096925 (assembly GCF_044762545.1). NCBI lineage: Bacteria > Pseudomonadati > Pseudomonadota > Gammaproteobacteria > Pseudomonadales > Pseudomonadaceae > Pseudomonas > Pseudomonas sp. NPDC096925. The sequence continues at coordinate 390,346 of NZ_JBIWEM010000003.1, forward strand.
AACACTCCGCCTTTAGATCCTCAATGCAACTGGAATCAACCGCAGATTCAAGCAAGATCTCCTCTAAATTCACCTCCTCCGCTTTTCTTGGTATAATTCCTATGAAATCCTCGTCATACCATCTCACACCAATATCTTTGCAAAACCCACAAATCTTATATGCTGGATCATCCAAATCCACAGAATAGTCTAATTCAAAATACTTTAGATACTCATCCTCCGAAGAGAAATTTGTACCTACCCAAACATGAACTTTTTCATACCGATCAATATCATAAGAGTCCATCTAGCATGCTCCTAGCTTCATGTGTTTGCTGTGATGTGAATCGATCACGCTAAGCGCTTGAGCTTTGCTTTGCGCGCCATTCAGGTCTTTAATTAAATTATTATGGAACAGCCTTCCAGCCCTACTACCATGGTGCGGACCGTCCGGCACAGGATTACCATGTTTGTCTGTCACACCCACAAAAGTAATATCTTTGGTTGGCACTGTCATTTCTTTAAGCTCTTGAGCGGTAAAGCCAAGTTCTTTTGCCTTCGACGCTATAGAGACAGGGAACATCTCATGTTTACCTCCCGGATTTCTAAGGGCGGCTTCTACAGCTTTTTTATTATCAACAATATCTTGAACTGAGGCGCTATTAAACCAGCTATCAAACCCGTTTTTCTCCCAAGGCACCCAACCCAAAGGGTCAACCCAAGTAGTCGGCGCCGGCACATAAACATATAAATTAGCACCGCCTCTGACACCTATTGGATCCTGAGTGACAAATCGCCCAATTTCTGGATCGTAGAACCGAAAAGTATTGTAATTCAGGCTCGATTCGCAATCAAAATACTGACCTTGGAACCGCAGGTTTTGCTCGACATCCTTGACCGGCAGACTATCTATTGCACCCCAAGAACAATACGTCGCCTGCCAAACGATCTCGCCATCACTGTCCGTCAACTCAAGCGGCGTACCAATCTGGTCAGTATGGAAGTAATAGACCTTCTGCTCCTCCCCTTCCGCCTGATCAACCCGCGCCAGCGGCGCATAGCTACCCGGCTCATACAGGTACAGGATGCTCTGCCCCGGCGTCTCCTCCCGCAGCATCCGCAAGCCCTGCCAGAGGAAGCGCTTCTGCTCGACTTCGCCGTTGATTTCCGTCTGCTTGGCTATTCGCCGCCCCAGGCTGTCGTAACGGTAGTGCCCGGTACTCTCCAGCTTGCCATTGACCAACGTTTCCGCCCGCACCAGCCGGTTCTCGCAGTCATAGCTAAAGCTCTGCAGCTTGCTGTGCCCCGAGCGCTTCTCGATCAGGTTGCCCCACGGGTCGTAGCGGTACTCCTGATCCCGCCACTGTTTGATCCGGTTGTCCTTGACCTTGTCGAACTGTCGCGCATTGAAGTCCAGCCGGTTGGCTGCCGCGTCGTAGCGGAATTCCTCGCTGCCCACCAATGAGCCGGTATCGCGGCTGCGCAACTGCCCGTTGGCTTCGTACTCGTACTTGATCTCGCCCCGCAGCTTGTCCAGCGTGCGCACCAATTCACCTGCCGGGTCGTACTGATAGCGACGGTGGATCGGGTTGTACGCATGCTCCACCAGCAACGAGGTATTGATACCGGTGTTGTGCACCTGCGAGAGCTTGTCGGCCGGCAAGTTCGAGGCAAACTGCCAGGCCTTGCGCCCCATGGCGTCATAGCCAAAGCAGCTGGTGAGCTTGCCCTGGGTCCGGTACACCTCGCGGTGCAGGTCATCACGCTCCATATCGCTGATGACCTGGCCATCCAGGTTCAACTGGTGCAGGTGCCCACTGCCGTAGTACAGGTGGTTGACCTTGCGACCGTCCGGCAGGGTCAATGTGGTCAGGTTGCTGAGTGGATCATACTCGTAGCCGAGCGTGCCGTCGGGGGTAATTTCTTTGGTCAACCGGCCCAGCAGATCGTAGGCGTACTCCAGCTTTTCTTCGCCGATCCCAAGCTGCTTGCCGATCCCGGTCGGCTGCCGCTCGATGCTCAGCAACCGGTCGCCGTCGTCGTACGCGAAGGTCTGGCTCGCATCGCGGTTGATCTTGGCGACCAGCCGGCCAATGGCATCGCGCTCGAACAGCGTATGACGTTCCGGGCGTTCGGCGTTTTCACCGTAGCCAATCTCATCCAGTCGGGTCAGATGGCCACCGACGTTGTAGCTGAAACGCCGGGTCAGGTTATCCACCCGCACTTCTTCAGTCAGCCGGTCCGAGGCGTCGTAGGCAAAGCTGTAAGTAGCGTTGTTTTCGTTGACCAGCGCGGTCAGGCGCACGGCCTTGTCGTACTCGTAACGCACCCGCTGGCCCTTGGCATCCTGGCGGCTGCTCGGCAGGCCACGGGCCGTGCGCATCAGGCGTGTGGTCTGGCCCTTGCCGTCGGTGTGGCTGATTACCTGGCCGTAGACGTTGTAGGTGAAGGTTTCCGCAGTACCGTCCGGGTGGCTGATGCGCAGCACTTCACCGTCCGGCTTGCGCTCCAGCGTGGTGGTCTGGTTCAGCGCATCGGTCACCGCCACCAGGTGCTGACGCTCGTCGTAGCGGTACCAGGTGCTCTTGCCCGAGCAGTCCTGATAACGCTCGACCTGGGCCAGGGTGTTCCACCACAGGTACTTGGACTTGTAAGTTGCATCGATGATGGTATGCGGCAGGCCGTCATCGCTGTTCAGGTACTCGGTCATCTGGCCGAGGGCATCGATTTCGGCGAGCAGGTTGCCCTTGTCGTCGTAGCGCGCTCGCCAGGTGCTGCCATCCGGATAGCTGACCTGGGTCACCAGCGTGGTCAGGTGGTGATATTCGTAGGTGGTCTTGCGGCCCAGCGGGTCGGTTTCTTCCAGCAGGCGGGCGTATTCATCGTACTTGAAGGCGAGCCGGTTGCCGTCCGGCAAATCCAGGCCAACCATGTTGCCCTGCTCGTCCAGCTCGATGGCGTAGCGTTCGCCACCGTAGTCACGGCTGGCGACCACGCGGTGATCGGCGTTGTACTGCACTTCCAGCTCGCGGCCGAGCACGTCGGTGGCCCAGCTGGTGCGGGCGTCGAGGTCGTAGCGGAAGTGGTAGTGCTCGCCATCGCTGGTCCAGTGCTCGACCACGCGCGGCTTGTCGCCGAGGGTTTCCCAACGGTAGTGGCAGCCCAGGCCCAGCGCGTTGCTGTGGGTTACCATCAGGCCTTCGGCGTAGCTGAAGCTGCGCACCGTGTCGCCGTTGCGGTTGATCACCGCGCTCAGCTGGCCGTGTTCGTCGTAGCGGTACTGGGTGAGCGTTTCCACCGCCTGGTTGTTCACCACGCGCTTGATGTCGGTCAGGCGACCGAGCGGGTTGTCGTAGTGCAGGTGCACGCGGGTGCCGCCGGTGGCGCTGATGTCGGTCAGCGTACCGTCAGGCGTGCGGGTGAAATGCAGGAAGTGACCGAGGGCGTTTTCGATGCGTTGCAGCGGCACTTCGCTGTTGGTGTCCGGCACTTCGCCGAAGTAGAAGAACAGGTTGTCGAGGGTTTGCAGGATGTAGTGGCCGCCCTCGGTGCACACCAGGTACACCTGTTCGTGCGGGTTGTAGATGCGCTGGCCCGGCTGCAGGGTCACGAACGGCACTTCGCGGCCCTGGTTGTCGATAAGGTAGATGAACGAGCCCTGCCGGCGCAGGCTCTGCTCCCAGGGCAGTACCCAGCCGCGGCCGAGCACGCTGTCGACAGTCAGGTCGCTGGCGTAGAAGCGCGACCACTCGATCGGCATCAGGCCAGGCAGGCTGAAGTCGATTTCATCGGGGATCAGTTTGCGGCCGGTGGTGAGGTCGACCGGGTTGCCGACCAGGCCGCCGATGGCCCTGCGGGCGACGGGTTCGACCACGTAGCGGCTGGCCACCTCGCCGGCGACGAAGCCGGCGGTGAACTTCAGGGCGCAAGGCATGACGGCTTTCATGCCGGCCTGGGTACCCGCCTTGATCAGCTGGGCGATACCGCCTGCGGCACCGGCGATGGCCATCAGCACATCCACGGTGGTGCGCAGCCACTCCGGGATCTCGTCATCCACTGGCAGGTAGCGATAGGTGCCACCGCCGATGATGACGTTGTCCGACCCACCGGAAATGGTCGCGCCGCAGGTCAGCTTGTCGCCCTTGCGTGCAGCCGCGACGCTGTTGATGAAGACGTTGGTCGAGCCTTCGGCAATCTGCACCGGCCCTGGGTGCTTGTCGCAGGCACCGATGCTTTTTTCGACGCGGGCAGCCTTGCGGCTGTTGATGAAAACGTTGGGTGAGGCAGTGGTTATCGTCCCTGAAGGGGACGAGAACATACTGCCTATCGCCTCTCCGGCGGCGGTCAGCAAGCTGCCCCCGATGCCGGCTGCGAGGCCGGCCAGCAAGGCCACGCCGAACCCGCAGGTGAAGGTGGCGATGGCCACCGTAGCCACCAGTGCGATCCCCAGGGCGGCCCCGATCAGGAAGCCCCCCAGCGCGCTTGTGTGCGATATCTCGTCGCCGAACCTGGCCGCTTCGAACATGAGGGGTTACTCCTGTTCGCCGTACTCGGCGCTGGTTACGGACGGGGCTCGCGGGGTGAAGCTGGCCAGCAAGTTGTCCCAGTCCTGGTTCTGCTGGGCACTGAAGTCAGCCTGTGCGGTGGTCGAGAAGATCAGGGCACGCCCGGGGCTGATGATGAAGGCGGCCTGGCGCTGATACAGCGGGCGGCCCTGGTTCATGTAGTAGGCGTCGATCTGGATGCCGGCAATGGGTGCGGTAGCCGAGAGCGAGACGGCCTTGTTGCCCATGCGGGTGTAACCACGCAGCTTGGAGGTGAGCATCTTCACCTGGCGATCGACATAGGCCTGCAGCGCTTCGTCCGGCAGCAAGGTGTCACGCGAGATGGTGATGCTCAACGGTGCTGGAACACTGGCACCCAAGACGAACATGTTGACCGTGCGGTCCTCGAAACCTGCCGGCAGCGCGATGCCGCCTTCCTGCAACTCGTAATCCATGCGATGAAAATTCCTGATAGCGAAAAAATCGGGGTTCAGCCCTGCGCGAAGCCATCGAGCATGCGGTCGAACTCGGCCAGCCACTGGCTCAGGCCCGGCTTGCTCGGGTCGATCACGCTGGAAATATCCAGCCATTGCAGCGACTCGCTGCCGGCGATGGGCACCAGCGCGCCGACCAGGCGACCGTGCCGGGGCTCGTGGCCAGCATTGAAGTGGAAATCCAGGACCTTGGCCGGGTTACCAGCCAGGTGGGAATCACGTTGACGAATCACGCGCAGTTGCGGGTTCAATTCGCGCAAGGCCTGGATCGCGCCCTCGAACAATTGCTCCAGCGGCTGCCTGGCGCGTACATCACGGCGGCGGATGCTGAGGCTGATCGGCTCGCCTTCATGCTCGATGGTGGTCTGGATGTCGCGAAAGCGAAAGCCGATCGGAAACTGCAGAGTGAAGCCTGCGAAGGTGAAACCGCTGCCCACATCCTGCAACGCGGCTGGCACCGGTTCCGGCTCGGGCACAGGCTCAGGCACATGAGCGGCTTCCGCCAACCTGGCCAGCCGCGCAGCCTCCTCTTGCGCTTCGCGCCTGGCAGAGATGCGGTCGTAGATCGAGGGCTTGTACATGAACCTTGCCTCAGTCGTTGATCCGCACTGCAGCGCCAGTGATCTGGGTGGTGTCGGTGCTGGTGGTCACGATGACCTTGCCTTTGATCTCGATGCCTTCCGGGGTCAGCGTGATGCTGCTGTCGCCCACCTGCAGGATGATGTGCTGCTTGGCAGCCACCTGTATGAACTGGTTGTCGACCTGCAGGGTGTAGGAACCTTCGGTCACTTGCACCATGGTGTCTTTCTTGACCGTTTCGGTGTGCGTGCCGCCCACCGTAATCGTCCGGTTGTTCCCCACATCATGGGTTTCATCCAGCTCGATCTCGGTATCCATGTTGCGCTCGGCATGCATGATGATCTGCTCGGCGCCAGCCTTGTCCTCGAAGCGGAAGAAGTTGGCGGTACCGCCGTCGCCCTTCATCGACCGGGTCAGGAAACCACTCTGGGTCTTGTTCGCCGGCAGCGACCATGGCGGGGTGTTGGTGCTGTTGTACAGGCTGCCCATGATCAGCGGGCGGTCGGGGTTGCCATCGAGGAACACCACCACCACTTCGTCGCCCACGCGTGGGATCTGGATGCTGCCGAAGCCACCGCTGGCACCAGATTGGGCGACGCGTACCCAGCAGGAGCTCTGGTCGTTGAACTCGCCGTTGCGGTCCCAGTGGAACTGTAACTTCACCCGGCCCAGTTCATCGGTGTAGATCTCTTCGCCGGGGGGGCCGACGATGATGGCAGTCTGCGGCCCGCTGATGCCCGCCCTAGGCGTGTTCAATGCAGGGCGGAACGGAATTTTCCGGCGAATGCAGCTGAAGCTGTTGCGGTAGCCCGCCTCACCGTCGTTGGTGTAGTTGTTCTGCCCCCAGTGGGTAACCGAAAGCAGCAGAAACTGTCGGTCATCCGGGGCGTCATTGTCGTGATCGTAATGCTGACTCAATTCAAAGTAGTAGCCAGGCTCCATGACGCGACAGTTGCTCTCGCCATGGAAGGTCTTGCCGTCCACTTCCATCGCCTCCAGCCGACGCCGCGCCTTGCGCACGCCTTCATCGGCATCGGCGTAGCCGTAGAGACCTTCGTATTCGAAGACTTCATACTGGCCGACCTCGCCCTGCTGGTTGACGGAATTCAACTGCACCAGGTGTGGGTTGCCCGGTTGCTTGTAGTCGAAGGATTTCAAGGCCAGGCGCGTTGGTTGCATCCGCCGCGCCGAAGACCATTTGGTGATCGAGTCTGCGGTTTCGGTGACTGAAGCACTGTGGTAACGAATCAGCGGTTGGCGCTCCAGCTGCGGAAGCATGCTGCTGTCATCGCTGATGATCATGCGATGGCCTTCCTGGGAGTGCTCGAAGGTGAAAAACAGCCCTTCTTGCTCGAGCAGGCGCAACACGAAGTTCAGGTCCGACTCCTGGTACTGGGTGCAGTAGCTGATCGGTTTGAGCGGTTGGCTCAGACGAAACTCGTAATCGGCCAGGGTCAGGTAGTACGCAAAGACGTCCTTGACGATCTGCTCGGTGGTCTTGTCCTGGAATATCCGCGAATCGCGGCGACGGCTGAGGATCCATATCCACGGCACGAGTTCGGCAGTGTAATTGGCAATGCCGCCGTCGGCACCAGCATGGACGAAGTCCGACACGTGCGCGCTGATGTAGCGTGTGCTGCCATCAGCCAGGGCGATCCCTACCGTCACTTTCTTGCCGATGAGCTTCTTGAGCTCGATGCGCGCATCCTGGGAGATAAGCTGCACCTGGAAACTGAACAGCTCCGAAATCCCCTCGCGGCCGCTGAAGCTCAGCAGTTGCAGTTCTTGTTCGGGCGGCAGCGGCGAGTCGAAGGTAAACAGACGTTGATGCTGCGTGAGGATCGATTCGAGGGCGTCCGTAATCATGTCAATGCATCCTGCATCAAGCTGGAAATCTTGCAATGAAAACGCGCTTAAAAGAGGCTGTCAAATGATGGCGATACGCCAGATTCCATCAAGCTGACGTCAAAATGCTTCTACGGGAAGCAGTATCGCGGACTGTAGAGCAGCAGGCGGTTTTTTGGTTAATTGCATCGTATTGTGTCCATCGGTTTGATCAGTCGGTCATCGGGGGTGTACGCTCCTTGCGCTCAGCCGAGAGGCAATACACTGCGAATTTCAGGGAGAAGAATCGCCATGAGCGTGAGTGAAAACCAACTCAGCCAACTGGACCGGGAGATGGACCAGAATCACCGGGAGATGGTGATCATGTCGATCGAGGACTTTCAGGCACAAGCCCAGTTCGCCCAGAGAACTCACGGTGCAACGCAGGCTCCACAAGTGTGCACACGCACCCAGGGCGACATGCTGACCGGCACCTGGCAGAGCGTGAAATCCACCTACAACGGCCTGCCCCACACCTTCGTCAATACGACCTGGGGCGTGCCCACGGCCATGGCCGCATGGGACATGAAAAATACTGCCGGTTTCATTCGCGACATGAACGGGCTGGGCACAAAGGTGCGCTACACCATACGCAACGGCAAGCAGTACGTGATCCTCACCGGCTACCCAGGCCTGCGCAAGACGCTAAATGCTCCCCGTTATGGCATCCAGAACGCCAAGCTGGTCAGCATGGGCATCGGCAAATACGGTGTGCGCGGTTCGTCGATCAAAGGCTTCAAGCTTTCGTGTTATGTGGCGGTAGCCATCGAAGTCGCAGAATGGGTATTTGCCGACGAGCATGTGATGAGCGACCTGTTTGGCGGTATTGGCGTTGAGCTGATCAAAGCCGGTATAGCTTCGGCGATCGGGTATGCTTTCGGGCTGGCCATTGGCTCAATGGCCACTTTCGCCGCCGCACCCGTCATCCTGGGGGCTGCCGTTGTATTCGCAGTTGGCGTTGGGCTTAACGAGCTTGATGTCCGCTATGGAATAAAAAACTCGGTTAAAGCGGGCCTTCGGTATGCCGTGGACCAAATTGAATATTTGGGCCAGCAGGCCATGCAGATTAGTACCAAGGACTTGCAAAAATACGCAGAGAAACAAATCACCAATATTGCTAGCGAGGTGGCAGACACTCTCTATAACGAGGCCAAGCGCTGGGCACTGCAAAAACTTCAGCCAGGAGACCTCAATCTGCCTGGATGGCCTACTGTGCCTGAACTTCCCTCTATGCCCTCACTCCCGACGTTCAACTTTCCAAAGTTTTAACCATGACTATTCAACCTCATGAGCTCCACGAGCGCTCTCCCCACCTGTTTCGTCTCATGGCCCTCGCGACTGGCCTAGCAACTTCGATATTGGGCATTCTGTCAGCTTATTGGCTTGGGAGCAATCTACTCTCCTTGTTCGGAAGGCTCTTAACGAATGCCCCAATCGTGGTGACGCCCTATCTGGTGTTTATGCTCATCGCCATGTGTACGGTCACCCCAATCATAGTTGTTACATCACTGCATGCCTGCTGGCGCGCGAAAAAATTCGACCCGCCCCCCCATTCCCGGATGTTCCGCTTTCAACATAACTCATACAAATTGACACTTTGGTCAATGATCTATATTGCGCCGGCGCTGGCATTACTCGTGACTTTTGGCCTGTGGTCGAAGGGGTACACCCCGTGCCAGAAACTCCTGATTTCAGGGTCGGCCTGGAAGGTGTACTGGGTCAATGATGTGCGATATTGCTTCAAACCTGATTTTTACAACAGCGACGAGCAACCCTGCAAGCGTGTTGGCAATCGAGCTATTTGCACGCAAGCTGATGGACAGCAGTGAGAAACACTAGTACAGCAGGGCTCTATAGATGAAAATTCGATACTCATAAACTTCATCTGTATCATCGCCCCTTAATATCAGACTGCTGGCTGTCGGCATGATCATCGCCATGCTGTTGGTCGCGGCCTTCTCGGTCTACGCCTACATCAACTACCTGTTCCCGCTGTACGGCAGATTACTGCGTGGCGCGCCTGTCGTGGAAACACCTTACCTCGCGTTCGGCCTGCTCATGGCACCGCCGGCGGTGGCAATTCTGCTGGTTGGTTGTGCGATATGTGCCTGGACCGGGAAAAAATTCGACCCGCCCGCAGGCACACGACTGCACCGCTTCCAGGCGCTGATGTTCGGGCTTTCCCTGAAGACGCTGCTCTACGTCGTCCCTGCCGTTATGGTTCTGACGACCCTTGCGCTGCTTGGCAGAGGCTACTCGCCCTGTCCTAAGCTGGTGATATCGGGCTCTGCCTGGCAATTGTTCTGGGTCAACGATGAGCGCATTTCACGCACCAGCAGAACGTCATGACTGTCGCCACTGCCATGGGCACGAAGACAATTTTTGGCGCCACCCCCAGCATGAACACTGAAATCATCAGCAGCAAAAACCAGAACGCCCAAATGCCCCCAAAAAAACGTTCAGTAGTGATCATGGAACTCGACTCTACCCGTCACTTTTCATTAGCCGACGTAGCGTGGCCATCAATGGCTGTCGCAAGCCAGCTCGTCGAGTTCATCCACCTGGCGCGAGGTGGAAAGGCCCACCGCAGACCATGTCACTGACCTGCCCCTGCGCGACCGGAGCAGGCGGCCATCCACCGCGTCGCCTGCTTCGCGGGCGTGCCCGCTCCCATAGTGATCATGCTCGTTTTCAAGGTTATTGACCAGACCGTTGCCTCTGCAGGTACGGCATAGGCCATCCAAACGGATGGACCACGCTTGATAACACCCTTGCGCGCGGCGCATTCCGTCGCGCTGCCATCATCCAGACGTGCTTTGGCAACACCTCCGGAGAATACGATCCGCGCAAAAAATGAGACCGGATTCACTTTTTGCAAAAAACTTTTGCAAAGAAATTTTCTCACGCTCATACCCCTCGCACACCCAAATTTTAGGGCTTGAACTCCCATTTCCCGCGCCCGAAACCCCAGTCAATATCACGACGCCATCATTGCGTCACATCACAAAGCGGGGAAAAAATTGCCTTCCTCGCCGGAACTTCTTCCGCAGCGAGGTGCCCTACTCGGCATTGCTGGCAACACGATATTCATGTGCCAGCACTCAAGTTTGCCGCCGTCGAGAGGCGCAATTTCAGGTCCACGCCATTGGCGTTTCAGGACGATCAAGCAGGCACATGGACGATGCACCGATGACACAGACATTCGATGTCGAAGCACTGATCAAGCTGCGTAGCCAGACGCGGGCGATCTCCGATGCGCTGAAGGCGCAGGCGGCGGATTACCTCGCCACCGTGGCACCGCTGATCCGTCCGCAAACCCTGTTTGGCGAATACCTGCAAGGCGCCCAGCGCAGCAGCGGGCGCGAAACCCAGGGCCATTTCCAGGCCCTGGTCGAACTCTACGAACGTATCGGCTCGGCTGCGCCGTTCCAGTTGGTCACCGAACTGGAAGTACCGCTCAACCTGATCAGCACCACCCCCGAACTGTTCCCGCTGGAATACGACAAGGCCCTGGAACACAGCGGCCAGGTCATCCGCATCACCAGCCCGACCCGCTGGGTGGTGGGCTTCCACGCCTTCGACCTGGCGCGGTTTCGCAACGTCATCAAAGACCCCAACCGCAGCAGCGCCGAGCTGTACCGCTTCGTGGTGCACTACCTGGTGCTGTTCTACTGCCTGAGCAAGTCGCCTGGCCTTGGCCGGCTGTTCGAGGGCCTGCGCTACAGCCTCAGCTTCGAACGCCTCAAGGGCTTTGGCGACCTGCCGTTCTGCGTCATCAGCTCGCCGGTGCGCTCTGAACTGCCTGACGACTCGGTCATCCGCAGCAGCACGCAGATTGCCGGCAACACCAGCTTCGAAGAGCTGGTGGGCCGCGACAACATCCTGGAAATGAACGACGAAATCCGTCAGCGCCTGCTGCTGACGATCGAAGGACTGTAACGCGCAGCGCCCGGCAACGGGCCGCGCAATGATTCGCAGCGAATTGCTCGCACTGGAGAACACGATGGCGAAGAAGGAAAGCACTCAGCACAAACTCGACCGCGTTCGCGCGCCTCGGGTCCATATCACCTACGACGTGGACATCGGCGATGCCATCGAGAAAAAGGAGCTGCCCTTCGTCGTCGGCGTAATGGGCGACTTTTCCGGCAACCCGCTGGAGCCGCTGCCCAAGCTCAAGGACCGCAAGTTTGTCTACATCGACCGTGACAACTTCAACGGCGTGCTCAAGGGCATCAAGCCGCGTCTGACCTACCGTGTCGACAACACCCTGGCCAAGAACGGCACCCAGCTGGGCGTGGAGCTGAACTTCAACAGCCTCGAAGACTTCGAGCCACAGAACGTGGTCAAGCAGGTCGAGCCGCTGCGCAAGCTGCTGGAGGTACGCAACAAGCTGGCCGACCTGCGCAACAAGATGGGCGGCAACGACAAGCTCGAGGAGCTGCTGATGGACGTGCTGCAGAACACCGAGAAGCTCAAGACCCTGGGCAAGGAATTCGGCCGTGAAGCCGAAGTGAAAGACCCATCCAGCAGCGATCACGCCTGAGCAGGAGCCCGAACATGACCGACAAGCAAACCGCACCGCAACAGGCCGGCGACCTGGTCGAAGTGGAAAACTTCGCGCCACAGCCCTCGCTGCTCGACAGCATCATTTCGCAAAGCCGCGTGGCCCGCTCCGACACCGAGCGCAACCGCACCCGCGACCTGATTGGCGAACTGGTGAACCAGGTACTCGAGGGCGAGATGACCCCGAGCAAGGACCTGATCGCCGTGCTCGATTCGCGTATCGCCGAGATCGACGCGATGCTCTCGGAGCAGATGAACGAGATCATGCACGCCAGCGAATTCCAGCAGCTGGAAGCTTCCTGGCGCGGCCTGAAGTACCAGGTAGACCAGACCGAGACCAGCACTACGCTGAAGATCCACCTGCTCAATGCCTCGAAGAAAGACCTGGTACGCGACCTGAAGGCCGCCAGCGAATTCGACCAGAGCGCGCTGTTCAAGAAGGTCTACGAAGAAGAGTACGGCACCTTCGGTGGCGCGCCTTTCGGCATGCTGATCGGTGACTACGAATTCAACCGCAACCCCGAAGACATGTACCTGCTGGAGGAGATCTCGCACGTCGCCGCAGCAGCCCATGCCCCGTTCATATCGGCCGCCTCCCCCGAGCTGTTCGGCTGGGACTCGTTCACCGAGATGTCCGGCCCGCGTGACCTGGCAAAGATCTTCGACACCGTGGAATACGCCAAGTGGAAGTCGTTCCGCGCCTCGGAAGACTCGCGCTACGTCGGCCTTACCCTGCCGCACGTGCTCGGTCGCCTGCCGTATGGCCCGGACACCACCCCGGTGGAAGAATTCAACTTCGTCGAAAGCGTCGATGGCCGTGACCACAACAAGTACCTGTGGATGAACGCCGCCTACGCCCTCGGCACCCGCGTTACCGATGCCTTCGCCCGCTACGGCTGGTGCGTGGCCATCCGCGGCGTGGAAGGTGGCGGCCTGGTCGAAGGCCTGCCAACCCACACCTTCAAGACCGACGACGGCGAAATCGCCCTCAAGTGCCCGACCGAAATCGCCATCACCGACCGCCGCGAAAAAGAGCTGTCGGACCTGGGCTTCATCCCCCTGGTGCACTGCAAGGGCACCGACTATGCCGCGTTCTTCGGCACCCAGTCGGCGCAGAAGCAGAAGCAGTACAACACCGACATCGCCAACGCCAACGCGCGCCTGTCGGCCCAGCTGCAGTACATCTTCGCCACTTCGCGCATTGCCCACTACATGAAGGCGATCATGCGCGACAAGATCGGCAGCTTCGCCTCGCGCATGGATGTGGAGCGCTTCCTCAACCAGTGGCTGGCCAGCTACGTGCTGCTCGACGACACCGCCAGCCAGGAGGCCAAGGCCAAGTTCCCGCTGCGCGAAGCCCGCGCCGAGGTGTTCGAAGTGCCAGGCAAACCAGGTGTGTACAAGGCCGTGACCTACCTGCGCCCGCACTACCAGCTGGATGAGCTGACTGCTTCGCTGCGCCTGGTTGCCGAGCTGCCACAGGGCGCGCGCGGCTGACAGGCCGGTGTGTACAGGGATGACACATGAGTAACCAGGCCCGCCTGCTGCCCTCGCTGCTCGACCGACTGCTGGACGACCGTCCGTACCAGTCGGCCGAGCCAGCCGCGCAACGCACCTGCTCGCTGAGCGAGTACAAGGCCAGCATCGTCCGTGACCTCGAGGTACTGGTGAACACCCGCCAGTGCCTGGTCGCCGAAGAGCTGGAGGGCTTCAGCCAGCTCGGTGGCTCCATCCTCGAATACGGCATGCCCGACTTCATCAGCCGCAGCGTGCTCGACCCGCATGATCGCCACCTGATCCAGCAGCAACTGGAGCGGGCGATCAGCACAGGGGACCGGCGCTTTCGCCGTGTCCGCGTACAGCTGCTGGCCCAGCAGAACGGCCACCGCATGTTGACCTTCCGCGTGGACGCCGTGTTGCGTCTGCAGGACATCAGCCGCCAGGTGTCATTCGACGCCGTGCTGCAGGTCAACACCCAGGAATACAAAGTGCAGAACCTCAACTGATGCTCGACGAACTGCTGCCCTACTACGAAAAGGAACTGTCGCACCTGCGCTTCCTCGGCCAGGAGTTTGCTGCGCAGTACCCGAAAATCGCTTCGCGGCTGTTGATCGAAGGCGACAACTGCGAAGACCCGCACACCGAGCGCCTGATCGAAGCGTTCTCGTTCCTGTCTGCGCGGGTGCACAAGAAGCTCGATGACGAGTTTCCGGAAATCGTCGAATCCTTCCTCGAGGTACTGTACCCGCACTACCTGCGCCCTACCCCGTCGATGTCGATTGCCGAGCTGAGCCTGGGCAAGCACGAGAAAGTCACCGAAGCCTACCGGGTGGCACGCCATACCGAGATGCATGCCAATGCCGTGGAAGGTGTGGTGTGCAAGTTCCGCACCTGCTACCCGGTAGAGCTGTGGCCTATTGCCGTGCAGCAGGCTTCGTTCGCCGAACTGGAGCGTTCGGCATTCAACGGTCACAGCGCCGACCTGGTCGCACGCCTGCGCATCCGCCTGGCAGCCACCGGCGATGCCCTGTTCGGGCAGATGGAACTGGACCGCCTGCGGTTCTTCCTCGACGGCGAAGCGACCCTGATGCTGCAGCTGTACGAGCTGCTGTTCAACAACCTGGCCAAGGCCACCCTGAGTTTCCAGGACCAGGGCCGCAGCCGCGAAGTGGCCTTGCCGACCAATGCCCTAAAAGCCGTGGGCTACGCCCGTGACGAAGGCCTGGTGGACTACTCCGAGCGCTCGTTCCTGGGCTACCGCCTGCTGCACGAGTACTTCACCTTCCCCGACAAGTTCATGTTCTTCGACCTGAGCGGCTTTGCCCGCATCCTGCAGGGCAAGGCCATCGAGCAGGTCGAGATCAACTTCTATTTCTCCGACTACGACCTCAGCGAGCGCCTGGCGCGGCTGACCCAGAACATCGGGCGCAACAACTTCAAGCTCAACTGCACACCAATCATCAACCTGTTCCGCCAGCAAGCCGAGCCGATCAAGCTGACCCACACCCAGCACGAATACCCGGTCACTCCCGATACACGGCTGCACAACGCTGCCGAAGTGATCTCGATCGACCGCGTACGGCGGGTGCGCAAACTCGGCGGCATCGACCAGGTCGCCACCTGCCACCCGTTTTTCGAACCCCGTGGCGAGCAGGACCCGCACAGCAGCTTCTGGGTGGCGCGCCGGCGCAACCAGGGCGACGCCACTGCCATGAGCATCCGCGTGGTCGACCGCGACCTGGAGCTGATCGACGCCAGCAGCGACACCCTCAGCATCGGCCTTACCTGCAGCAACCGCGATGTACCGCTGATGCTGCCGTTCGGCGGCGAACGTGGTGACTTCAACATTCCCGCCAACTCGGTGATCAAGGATATCCGCTGCCTGCGCAAGCCCACCGCCACGGTGCGTGTGCCCCTGGGCAAGGGCCTGATCTGGCGGTTGATTGCCCACCTGTCGCTGAACCATATGTCGCTGGTCAGCCAGGGCCGCGAAGTACTGCTGGAGCTGTTGTCGCTGTACAACTACCGCAATGTTTCCGCCATTCGCAAACAGATCAACGGCATCAAGGCGATCAGCAGCGAGCCGGTGGTCGCACGCATCGGCCACCCACGGCCGAACTTCGTGCGTGGCGTCGGCATCACCCTGACCCTGGACGAAAGCCAGTTCACCGGCAGCGGCGTGTTCCTGTTCGGCATGGTGCTGGACCACTTCTTCGGCCAGTACTGCTCGATGAACAGCTTCACCCAACTGACCCTGCGCACCCAACAACGAGAAAAGAGAGTCGTCCAATGGCCAGCACGTACCGGCGATCAGCCCCTGGTCTGATCGATCAGGCCCGAGCCGAGCCGCACCGATTCGAATTCTTTCAATTGGTGCGCCTGCTCCGCCTGCACTACAGCCGCACCGGGCGCATGGACCTGGCAACCCGGCCGCACGAAGACCCGCTGCGTTTTCGTACCCAGCTGTCGCTGGCGTTCCCGGCCAGCGAGGTCAGCGACCTGCACTTCGAGCGCGAAGGCAAGGTGTCGCCGGCCGGCCTGCCGCTGTCGGAAGTGCAGGTCACCTTCATGGGCCTGGTCGGGCCGTCGGGCGTGCTGCCGCGCCCGTACACAGAGCTGCTGCTGGAACGCCACGTGCAGTATCGCGACGATGCCGCCCATGCGTTTCTCGACATCTTCTCGCACCGCATGACCACGCTGTTCTACGAGGCCTGGCAGAAGTACAAATTCCATATCGAGCACGAGCGCAATGGCACTTCGGGCTTCGATGGCTACCTGCTCAACCTGGTCGGCCTCGGCCCGCGCGCGCAGCAACTCAAGTTCGAGCAGCAACCGATGGCGCTGCGCCGCGAGCTGTTCAGCTATTTTGCCGGCCTGCTCAGCCAGAAGCCGCGCAATGCGCTGAACCTCGAACGCATGCTCGGCTTCTATTTCTCGCTGCCGATCAAGGTCCGCCAGTTCGCCGGGCGCTGGCTGCACCTGCAGCCCGAACAATGCACCCAGCTCGGCCGCCGCAATGCCCAGCTCGGCCACAGCGCCGTAGCCGGCAACCGGGTGTGGGACTACCAGTCGTGCATCCGCATCGAGCTGGGCCCGCTCGGCCTGGCCGATTACCAGCGCTTCCAGCCGGGCACCGCGTGCTACCGCAAGCTGGTCGAACTGGTGCGCTTCTATATAGGCGCCGAACTGGATTTCGAAATTGCCCCGCGCCTCAAGCGCGAGGCGGTGCCACGCGCCCAGCTGGGCCGCAGCGGCAATGTCGCCCTGGGCTGGCTGGGCTGGCTCAAACGCCCTGGTCGTGACGCGGAGCCTTCGCGTTGCGCCGTCTTCCACATTCCTTACGATGGGGTCGCCTTGTGAACCTGAAGTCTCTGTTCGCCAAGCTCAACGAAACCAGCCGCACGGCCACGGAAAGCGCGGCGGCCCTGTGCCTGTCGGAGCACCATTACGACGTGGAGGTGGAGCACCTGCTGCTGCAGTTGCTCGACAACAGCGACAGCGACCTGGCGCCGATCCTGCGCCACTACGAGGTAGTCGCCGAACGCCTGCAGGCGCAACTGGTCACAGCCCTGGGCACCTTCAAGAAAGGTAATACCCGCACCCCGGCGCTGTCGCCGCACATCACCCGCATGATCGAACAAGCCTGGTTGCTGGCATCGATCGAATACGGCGTCGGCCAGGTGCGCAGCGCTCACCTGCTGCAGGCCCTGCTCGATGATGCCGAACTGCGTCGCGTGGTGATCGCCTCGGCGCCGGAGCTGGAGAAAATCAACGCCGATGACCTGCGCCTGAACCTTACCGCGCTGGTGGAAGGCAGCGCCGAGTCCAGGCAGGCCAGCCCGCTGGCCAGCCCTGCAGCGCCAGTGAACAGTACGAGCAAGGCCGGCGGCAAGACCCCGGCGCTGGACCAGTACACGGTCAACCTCACCCAGAGCGCCCGCGAAGGCCGCATCGACCCGGTACTGGGCCGCGAGTTCGAAGTACGGCAGATGGTCGATATCCTTACCCGCCGCCGGCAGAACAACCCGATCCTTACCGGCGAAGCCGGGGTCGGCAAAACCGCCGTGGTCGAAGGCCTGGCCCTGCGCATCGCCCAGGGTGACGTACCGGCGGTGCTCAAGGATGTAGCCCTGCACACCCTCGACCTGGGCCTGCTGCAGGCCGGTGCCGGGGTCAAGGGCGAGTTCGAGAACCGTCTCAAGGCAGTGATCGAAGAGGTAAAACGCAGCCTGCACCCGATCATCCTGTTCATCGACGAAGCCCACACCTTGATCGGTTCCGGTGGCCAGGCCGGGCAGAACGATGCCGCCAACCTGCTCAAGCCGGCCTTGGCCCGTGGCGAGCTGCGCACCATCGCCGCCACTACCTGGGCCGAATACAAGAAGTACTTCGAGAAAGATGCCGCCCTCGCCCGCCGCTTCCAGGTGGTCAAGGTGGAAGAACCCGACGAAGACAAGGCCATCCACATGCTGCGCGGCCTGCTCGGCAAGATGCGCGAGCACCACAAGGTAGCGGTGATGGACGAAGCGCTGGTGCAGGCCGTGCGCCTGTCCAACCGCTACATTACCGGCCGCCAGCTGCCGGACAAGGCGGTCAGCGTGCTCGACACCGCCTGCGCGCGCATTGCCCTGGCGCAATCGTCGCAGCCTGGCGCCCTGGAAGACTGCCGCCGCCAGATCGACAACCTGCATGCCGAAATCGCCGTGCTCGGCCACGAAGCCGGCAAGGGCCACGACCACGCCCGCCGCCTGGGTGAGCTGCAGGCCGCGCTGCAGGCCGAACAGCAGCAGGAGCACCAGCTGAACACGCAGTGGCAGCGGGAACTGGAACTGGTCGAACAGCTCAAGGCGCTGGACGTCGCCAGCGACGCCGATGCCGGCCAGCTCAAGGCGCTGCGTGCCGAGCTGGCACGCGTGCAGGGCGACCAGCCACTGGTCCACGCCCTGGTCGACGGCGGCGCCATCGCCCAGGTCATCAGCGGCTGGACCGGCATCCCGCTGGGCAAGATGCTGCGGGACGAGATCGACACCGTGCAGCGCCTGCCGGCCCTGCTTGGTGAACGCGTGCTGGGCCAGGACCACGCCCTGCACGAAATCGGCAAGCGCATCAAGATTTCCCGGGCGCGCATGGAAGACCCGAACAAACCGATCGGCGTGTTCCTGCTGCTTGGCCCCAGCGGCGTCGGCAAGACCGAAACCGCCCTGGCCCTGGCCGATACCCTGTACGGCGGTGAACGCAACCTGATCACCATCAACATGTCCGAGTACCAGGAAGCCCACACCGTGTCGAGCCTCAAGGGCTCGCCACCCGGCTATGTCGGCTATGGCGAAGGCGGCGTGCTGACCGAGGCGGTGCGCCGCAAGCCATACAGCGTGGTGTTGCTCGACGAGGTGGAAAAAGCCCACCCCGACGTGCTCGAACTGTTCTTCCAGGTGTTCGACAAGGGCGTGCTGGACGATGGCGAAGGCCGCGAGATCAATTTCCGCAACACGGTGATCATCCTCACCTCCAATACCGGTACCGAGCGCATCATGCAGACCTGCCTGAACGCCACCGGGCTGCCGACGCCCGAAGCGATCGTCGAAGACCTGCGTGACCAGCTCAACCATGTGTTCAAGCCGGCCTTCCTCGGCCGCCTGAGCATCGTGCCGTTCTACCCGGTGCAGGACCAGATCCTCGAGCGCATCGTCGCCCTCAAGCTCCAACGCATCGCCAAGCGCTTCGCCCGCAACCACCAGGCCGAGCTCAGCTACGACGAGGCGCTGGTCAAGGCCATCGCTGCGCGCTGCACCGAGGTCGACAGCGGTGCGCGCAACATCGACAACATCCTGTCCCAGACCCTGATGCCCGAACTCGCCCAGCGCGTGCTCGAGCGCATGGCCCAGGACGCGCCGATCGAGCGCCTTGCGATCGAGCTGGGCAGCGATGGCGATTTCGCCTATCGCCTGGCCTGACCAGTACCCGGAGGTTTTGCCGTCATGCAACACAAGCACACCACCCTCAAACGCCTGACCGCAGCTGCCCTGTTAGTGGCGCTGGCCGGCTGCGGGGTCACCGACCGTATCGGCAAGCGCATGGAAGACAGCTGGGCGGCCGACATGCTGGCCGACAGCGAAAAGGTCATCCTGACCTCCGACGGCGGCAACCAGCTCAACCCCGATGCCGAGGGCAAGCCGCTGTCGGTGGTGATGCGCGTGTACCAGCTGACCGACCTCGAACGCTTCGCCGCGACCGATGCCGAGACCCTGTGGGACACCCCGGAAAAGGCCTTGGGCAACACCCTGGTGGAAGCCCGCGAAATCACCCTGCTGCCGGGCATCGGCCAGATCGACCAGTGGCCGCTGGCCAAGAGCGCGCGCTACGTCGGCGTGGCAGCGTTCTTCCGTGACGAACAGGACGCGCGCTGGAAAGTCGCCTTCGACGCCAACTCGCTGCGCAAGGACGGTATCTGGTTCTCCTCCGACGGCCTGCGGGTGCTGGTGGACAACACCGAAATCAGCGCCATGCGTGGCGTGGACGTACTGAACAAACCGCCGACCGCCGACCAGCTGGCAGCCGCGCAGAAGGCCGGGGACAACGCACCGACGCTCACCGACAAGGTGCAGGACGCCGTGCTCGACAAGGCCAGCGATGCCGCCGGCAAATCGGCGCAGAACGCCATGGATTCAACCTTCAACTCTTTAGTGGATAGCGTCAAATGAGCAAGCAGAGCCGGGTGATGTGGTCGGAAGGCATGTTCCTGCTGCCCCAGCACTTCCAGTACCAGGATGAGTTCCACCAGCACCAGCTGGCCGAGGCGACCCTGCGCACTACCCCGTTCCATTGGGGTGTGCAGGCACTGCAGGTGGATGAGGACGCCCTGGCCAGTGGTTCGCTGCAGCTCAAACGCCTGAAGCTGGTGTTCCCCGATGGCAGCCTGTACGACGCACCGCAGCACGACCCGCTGCCGGCTGCCCGCGATCTCAAGGACCTGCTCAAGGCCAACGACCTGAAGGTCTATGCCGCCTTGAAGCTGCCCGAGCCGTTTGGCCTGAACTACGTCGAGGACGGCCAGGAACACAAGGCCGCGCGGCGTTTCCGCAAGCAGTTCGATACCCTGCCCGACCTCAACGAGGGCGAGCTGGAAAACGAAATCACCAGCCTGCGTCTGAACGTGGTGCTGCTGGTGGACGGTGACAGCCTGGACGGCTACAGCCACTGCCCGCTGGCCAAGCTGACCCGCAACAGCATGGGTGGTTTCAATCTCGACCCGCATTTCGTCCACCCGACCCTGCACCTGGGCAGCCACGAGACCCTGGCCGGCATCGGCAAGCGCCTGCTCGGCGCCCTGCAGGCCAAGAGCAAGGCCCTGTCCGGCCGGCGCCGCGAGCGTGCCGACCAGATCGCCGAGTTCGGCTCCAGCGACGTTACCCTGTTCTGGCTGCTGAACACCGTCAACCGCGCACACCCGCAACTGGCCCATCTGCTGGCCCACCCGCGCCTGCACCCGGAACGCCTGTACCTGTTCCTTGCCGACCTGGCTGGTGGCCTGTTGACCTTCACCCTGGACACCCAGCTCAGCAACATCCCCGAGTACGACCACCACGACCCGGCCGCGTCGCTGGTCAAGCTCGACGAGATGATCCGGGTGATGCTCGACAACGTCGTGCCCAACCAGTGCATCGTCATCAACCTCACCCAGAACAAACCGTCGTACTGGCAGGGCCAGCTGCGCGACCCGCGCCTGACCGAGGCCGACTTCTATATCTCGGTACACGCCGACATGCCCGGCGCCAGCCTGCTGGAACTGGTGCCGCGGGCGTTCAAGGTCGGCTCGCCGGAAGACATCGAGGTGGTGGTCAACAGCGCCATGCCCGGCGTCACCCTCAACCATGCCGCACGGCTGCCCAATGCGATCCCGGTGCGCCTGGACAACCAGTATTTCGCCATCGAGCCGCACGGCCATGTCTACGAGCGAATGATGAATGCCCAGACCATCTGCTTCTACGCGCCCAGCGCCTTTACCAACCTCAAGCTTGAACTGATGGCGGTGCTCAAATGACCGAAGCCGTATTGCAACAGGGCGCCGTCGCGGCCGCCAACGACAAACCGACGCTCAAGGACCTGGTCCAGGACTTCATCAGCATGGCCCTGATCGTGCGTCGTGGCCGTCAGGTCACTTCGGTGCAGGCCTTCGAAGGGAGCGTGGAACGTTTCTTCGCCAACCTGGAGCGTGAAGCCCGCGCCGCCGACTACAGCGTCGAACAGGTCAAGGACACCCAGTACGCGCTGTGCGCCTTCCTCGACGAGAGCGTGCTGCGCGCTGGCGACAACCAACTGCGCCAGCACTTCGAACTGCAGCCACTGCAGTTCCGCTACTTCGGCGTGCACCTGGCTGGTGAAGGCTTCTTCGAGAAGGTCGATGCGCTGCGCGCCGACGTCAAGCAGAACATCGATGTGCTCGAGGTCTACCACCTGTGCCTGGCCCTGGGTTTCGAGGGCAAGTTCAGCCTCGGCCAGAAAGACCAGCTGCGCTACCTGGCCAATACCCTGGGTCAGGATATTGCCCGTTACCGCAAGGCGCCCAAAGCACTGTCACCGGACTGGGCGCTGCCCGATCAGGTGTCGCAGATGCTGCGCCATGAGGTGCCGCTGTGGGTGTACCTGGCGCTGATCGCGCTGGTCTGCGTCGCCGTGTACCTGACGCTGGACTGGTTGCTGGACAAGGACGTTGCCGCCCTTTCCGAACAAATCCGCCAGCTGTTCAGTGCCTGAGTGCACTTCAGGTAGCCGAGTCAGGAAGACATGAAAACATTACTGCGCCTTTTGAAGAACTTCTGGTTTCTCCTGCTGCTGCTGTGGCTGGCGAGCCTGTTGACCTGCTGGTTGGTCGCCCCGCTGCTGCCGTGGCTGCACCAGCACGTCCCCGAAGCGCTGGCGATCATAAGCGCCTGCTTCCTGCTGGTGATCGTGCTACGCCAGTACCAGCGCATTCGCGCCGAGCACAACCTGGAAAACCTGCTGCAGATCGAAGTGGATCGGTCGTGGAATGCCACCGGCGAGTTCCGTGACCAGCAGGTGCTGCGCGAGCGCCTCAAGCATGCCATCGCCATGCTGCGCACCGACCGCTCCGCCGGTGGCGGTGGCAAGGCGGCGCTGTCCGACCTGCCCTGGTACCTGGTGGTCGGCATGTCGGCGGCCGGCAAGACCTCGCTGCTGACCCATTCCGGCCTGTCGGCCAGCATTGCCACGGCCAACGACAGCGAGAGCGGCACCCAGCACTGCGACTGGTACTTCAGCCCCGACGCGGTGATGATCGACACCGCCGGCCGCTATCTGCGCGATGACCAGTCGGCCAGTGAGTTCTCGGCCTTCCTGCGCATGCTGCGCAAGCAGCGCGGCAAGGCGGCGATCAATGGCCTGGTAATGGTGGTCAGCCTGCCCGAGCTATTGGCGGCCAACGGCGATGAGCGCAATGCCCTAGCGGCCCAGTTGGTGGCGCGGGTAGAAGAGTACGCCGAGTGCCTCGATGCCAACCCGCCGGTCTACCTGATGCTGAGCAAGACCGACCAGTTGCCGGGCTTCAGCCAGGCCTTCGACGGCCTCGACCTGCACGAGCGCCAGCAGCCGCTGGGCATGACCTTCGGTCTGTCGGAAGTCCGCAACAACGGCCTGCACGCCGTGCTCCAGACCCGCCTGGGCAATCTGCAAAGCCACATTCGCCAGCATGTCGACGCGCAGGTGATCGCCCTCGGTGCCGAAGCCGACAGCACCCTGCTGAACTTCCCGCAGTACTTCGCCGCCCTCAGCGGTGTCCTCGAGCAGTTCCTCGAACACTTCACCCGCGGCCATCGCGGCGGTGCCCCGCTGCTGCTGCGCGGCCTGTACTTCACCAGTGCGCTGCAGACCGGACAGCAGCTGGGGCAGGTCTATGAGGACGTCATCGCCGACGAATTCGCCCTGCAAGCCGCGTACGATGAGCACGCCGAGAACGTCGGCAAGGCCGTGGGCAACCGCAGCTTCTTCATAACCGACACCTTCCGCCAAGTGATCTTCCCCGATCGCGACCTGACCCTGTACCAGTCGCGCCTGGGCCGCCAGGCCACTTTCAGCCCGCTGCTGCTTGGCCTTGCTGCCGCCACCGGGTTGCTGTTCATCGGTTGGCAGGCGCTGTCGTTCGCCAATAACCGCCAATGGCTGGACAGCCTGCGCGGGCAGTTGGCGCAAATCGAGCAGGCAGAAGACCGCGAGCAGCAACTGGCCGCAGGCAAGGGCCTGGAAGTACTGCGTGAACAGATGGCCAACGTCGAGGCCCATCGCCTGCAGGGTGTGCCACTGCAACTGGGTGGCGGCCTGTACCATGGCGAGGCAATCCACCAGGTGACTCGCAATGCCTATCTGGCGCAACTGCGCAGCCAGGCGCTGGAACCGATCGCCCGCAGCCTGCAGGTGCAGATGCGGGCGTTCAACACCTTCGCCAGCGGTATCAACCAGGAGTTGGAATTCACCCCAGCGCCGCTGCCGAAAAAACGCAATGGCAAGCCATTGGCCCCGGCCGTTGCGGCCAAGGCCCAAGCCGCGCTGGGCAACACCCGCGCCGGCGCCTATGCCGCCAAGGTCAACCTGGCCACCGCCAGTGATGCCGCCGAGCTGTCCGCCACCACCGGTGGCCTGTCACTGTCCGAAGAAATGCTCGGGCGCCTCGACGAGCAGCAGGTGGCCTCGATCATCGATGCCTACAACACCCTCAAGCTGTACCTGTTGCTGACCGAGCCCCAGGGCCATCCCGACCCGGCCTTCGTCGCTGCCAGCCTGCCCCAGGCCTGGGCCAGCGCCGCCGCCGAAGGCACCCCGGCCGACGCAGCCGTGATCGCGGAAAATGCCCCGCTGTACGTGCAGCTGCTGGAACAGGGCCAGGCGCCGTCGTTGCCGCGCAACGAACAGCTGATCAACGAAACCCGGCAGAACCTCAAGTCGTTCATGATCTCCAGCTCGCTGGTCGATCGCGAGTACCTGCGCCTGCAACTCGAATCGAGCCGCCAGTTCCCGGCGCTGAGCCTCAACGACCTGGTCCCACTACCTGGCCGCGCACTGCTGTACAGCTCCGCCGGCGTGCCGGCAATCTATACCCGCCAGGGCTGGGACACCTTCGTCAAACCCGAACTGATCAAGCTGGTGTCGGGCAACCTGCGCAACGAGTCGGACTGGGTGCTGGACGGCGAAGGCGGCGATGCCATCGTGCAGAAGGCCAACTTCGTGCGCGAGTTCATGACCCGCTACAAGCGCGACTACACCCAGGCCTGGTACAAGATGGTCAGCAGCGTGGGTGTGCGCCACTTCGCCGACCTGGCCTCGGCCACCCAGCAGCTGGGGCTGCTCAGCGACGTGCAGAATTCGCCGGTGAAGAACCTGCTGGCGGCAGTCAATGACAACACCCAGTGGGACCTGCCGGTCAAGCACGCCATCCCGGCCCCCGGTAGCACCCGCGATGACGGCTTCTGGAGCAAGGTCAGCGGCCTGCTCGACACCAAGGACGCCCTGCCCGCCAACGTCGCACCGGCCCTGCCGGCGGTGGACGACGGCAGCCTGGCCAAGCGCTTCGAGCCGGTGGCGCGGGTATTTGCCGAAAACAACGCCGAAGGCGCCGACAGCACCATCATGGACCGCTACCTGGCCGCCTTGCGCAAGCTCAAGGTGCGCATGAACAACATCCAGCGTTCGCAGGATGTGGGCAAGAGCAGCAAGCAGCTGATCAGCGAGACCCTGGAAGGCCAGCCGAGCGAAGTCACCACCGTGCGCAACTACGTGGAAAGCAGCGTCGACACCAGCCAGGACAGCCTGTCGCGCGCGTTGCAGGGGCTGTTCAGCCTGCCTATCCAGTATGCCTGGGCAACCCTGCGCGACCCGGCTGGCCAGCAGATAGCCAAGGCCTGGGCGCAGCAGATCGCCAAGCCTTGGGAACAGGTCATGGCACACCGTTACCCGATTGCCGGCAGCAGCCGCAACGAGGCGTCGGTGAAAGACCTGCAGCGCTTCGTCGACCCTGACAGCGGCTTGCTCCCTGCCTTCAAGCGCAACGAAATCGGCAACCTGGCCGGTGGTGAAGGCCTGGGTGTGGGCGATGGCAAGGGGCCGGCGCTGGTCAACCCCGGCATGCTCAACAGCATCGACAAGGCCAGCTCCGTGGGCCAGGTGATCGCCAGCCTGTCGGACCGTGACAACGGCTTCGAAATCATGCTGGAGCCTTCAGCCAACTTCACCGACATCGTGTTCACCCTCGATGGCCAGGAGCAGCACTACCGCAACGGCCGCAGCAGCTGGAACCGCTTCGCCTGGCCGGGCACCAGCAACGCCCCCGGCGCCCGCCTGGACGTGGTCACCCTGAGTGGCGCGCGGGTCACGGTGTTCGACTTCCCGGGGCGCTGGGGCCTGCTGCGCATGAACGAAAGTGCCCGCGTCGACGACCTGGACGGCATTCAGCAGCGCTTCAGCTGGAATACCGCCAATGGCCGGGTGAGCCTCGTAGTGCGCAACTTCGGTGGGGTGAAACTGACCGACCTGGGTGACGTCAAGGCCCTGAGTGCCCTCAACGACAGGGGCGCCCAATGATCGGTTGCTTCGGCAAGCTGCCGTCGAGCGCAGACTTCGTCAGCCTGCATGGCGCGGCGGAGGAAGTTTGCGAGTTCGACGCCTGGCTGCAGTCCGCGCTGGCGGCGATGCGCCACCGCGAGGACTGGCAGGCGTTGTTCGACTCACTGCCGATGTGCTTCTTCAATTACCGCGCACGCAATGGCAACTGGCTGCTGGGCGGCCTGTTGAGCTCGCGCGATGCCAGCCAGCGGCGCTACCCGTTTTTCATCTTCCAGCTGCTCAAGGGCGAGGAAGGTGCGGCGCTGGCGAACCCGTTCACCCTCGCCGAGCTGTTCAGCACGCAGATCAAGCCGTTGCTGCACCAGGCTGTGCAAGGGGCCGACTGCGCCAACCTGTTCGAACGGATCAAGGCGCTGCGCCCATTACAGCCCCAGGACCTGGACCTGTTCCGCAGGGTACATGCCAAGTTCCTACATGACTTCAGCTTCAGCGATATCGCCCGTGCCCTGCACGGTTCCTGGCCCGGCTTCGACAGTGCCACTGCGCTGGCAGGGCTGCAGGCAAGCCGGGCCGTGCTGCACGGCGACTTCGAGGGTGGTATCGAGTTGCCGTTGCCGGCCGAACGCGGCCTGAAAAACCCCACGGCCGACCTCTGGCTGACCTGGCTGGCCCGCATGAGCCGACACCCCGGCGTGCCGGCGGTGAGCCTGCTGGCCGACGACTTCATGCTCCCCCGGCTGTACTGCTTCCCGTCGCGCCACGCCAACTGTGCCTACCGCCTGCTCAGTGGCTGCGCCGACGCACGCCAGCACCTGGAGTTGCTCAGCCCGCTGGCCGTGGCGCCATGGCAGCACGATTACGACCGCCCTCTTGAACACGTCATCGACCAGTTCGTCGATGCGCTGGATGCGACGCCTGTATGAACAAGATCAAGTACTACTGCCTGCGCTACCAACCCTACCTGCTGGGAGTGGCGTTCTTCCTGGCGATCTTCCTGGTCTGGGCCATCGGTTGCGCCCTGGGCTTTGCCTCGCTGCATAGCCTGCTGGCCGGCATCGGTGTGTTTTTGCTGCTGTCGGCGGGCTATGTACTGCTGCTGTACCGCGGCGCCGGCCAGCACCACAACCTCGAAGGCCTGCTGCGCGACGACGCCGACCAGGCGGTTCTCAACGCCACCCCGGCAGACCGTGAAGAAGTCAGCCTGCTGCGCGAGCGCCTGCTGCAGAGCATCGAGCGCCTGCACAGCAACAAGCCACGCGGCACCTCGGCCAAGGATGCGCTTTACGCCCTGCCCTGGTACCTGGTGATCGGCCAGCCGGCTGCAGGCAAGAGCACCATGATCCTGCAGTCGGGCCTGAACTTCCCCTATGCCGAGCGCGAAGGCGCACGGGTGGCGGGCCTTGGCGGCACACGCAACTGCGACTGGTTCTTCAGCTCCGAAGCGGTGCTGCTGGACACCGCCGGGCGCTACATGAACAGCCCCGAAGAAGCCGGCAAGTGGCGCGGCTTCCTGCAACTGCTTCGCCAGCATCGCCAACGCCGCCCGCTCAACGGCTTGATCGTCAGCGTCAGCATTGCCGACATCCTGCATGGTTCGGCCGAGGACCAGGAGCGCGTGGCCAAGCGCCTGCGCGAACGCATCCAGGAAAGCTGCGCGCTGCTGGAAGTGCGTCTGCCGATCTACCTGGTGTTCACCAAGTGTGACCTGATCCCCGGTTTCACCCCGTTCTATCGCCAGCTGGACGACGCCGCGCGTGGTGAAGTGTTGGGCAAGACCTTCTCGCACAAGGGTTACGAGCAGGCCGACTGGGGCCAGCGCTTCGGCAAGGCAATGGACGAGCTGACCGGTTACTGGCAGCACGTGGCGAGCCAGCAACTGGTGCAGCAGGACATTCAGGTCACCCGACAAAACAATGCTGCCTACCGTTTCCCGCTGGAGCTGGCCGCGCTCAAGCCGCGCCTGCAACAGTTCGTCGACAGCCTGTTGCGTGCCAACCCCTACCAGAATGCCGAAATGCTGCGCGGGTTCTATTTCACCGCCGCGCTGCAGGCTGACGAAGCCCAGTGGGGCAGCCATGGCCAGCATGTGGCCGAACGCTTCGCCCTAGAGCACGCCGAAGGAACTGCCACGGCCGGCAGCCAGCCGGCACCGCTGTTCATCAACAGCCTGTTCCGCAAGGTGATCATCCCCGACCAGCACCTGGTGGCGCTGTACACCAGCAACCAGCGGGAGCGCCGACGCAAGGCTGGCTGGATTGGCGCTGCAGGCCTCGCAGGGTTGGTGCTGTGCAGCCTGTGGGGCTGGTCGTACCTGAACAACCGCGCCACCCTGGCCAGCATTGCCGGCGAACTGGCCCAGGCCAAGGCCGACGACCAGGCTGCCAGCGGCCAGTACACTGCCTGGCGCAGCCTTGACCGGTTGCGCTTCTGGGCCGCGCACTACTATCAGCAACACCACGAGCAAGGCGTGCCGCTCGGCATGCGCCTGGGCCTGTACCAGGGCCATGAGGTCGAGCCGCTGCTGCGCAGCCGTTACTTCGCCACGCTGCAGAACGTGATGCTCAAGCCCACGGCCGACAACCTGACCCGCACCCTGTACCTGTTGACCACCCTCAAGGTCTACCAGCGCAACACCCGCGAGCTGCAACCGGTGAGCGGCGTCGATAGCGTCGAGGCCGAGGCACTGCCACATGACAACCGCGCGCAGTCGATCGCCGACTTCGGCAAGGCGGCCCTGGACACCTACGTGATGCTCTCGCCCGCCCGCCGCGAGAGCGCCGACCCGGCGTTGCTCAAGGCGCGCCTGCCGGACTACTGGTACCCGGCCATCGCCCGCCACACCGGCAAGAGCATGGCCGCCGCCGCCAGCGAGGCCGGCGGCAACCAGGACTACCTGTACGCCAGCCGCCAGATCACCTTCTATAGCGACCAGATCCGTGAACCGGATGTGCCACGTATTCTCGACAACGCCTTCCTGATGTCCAGTTCGCGCAATTACATCGACAGCCTGCGCGCCCAGTCGCTGCGTTCGATCGAGACGATCACGCTGGAGTCCGACACCCTGTTCGCCTTTGGCCGTGCAGACTTCCAAAGCCTGAAGAGCGAAGGCCAGAGCCAGCTGAGCGCGATCGCCAGCAAACTGCTGAACACCCCCAACATCGGCAAGATCATCATTTCCGGCCATGCCGACCAGCTCGGTGACAGCCAAGGCAACCTGCAAGTTTCGAAACAACGGGCACAGACCATTCGCACTTATCTGGTCGGCAAGGGCGTACCCGCCGAACTGGTGGTCGCCCAAGGCGAAGGCAGCCGCAAGCCGCTGGTCAACTGCGACCTGCAGCAGCCACGGGCGCAACTGATCAAGTGCCTGGAGCCCAACCGCCGGGTGGAAATCGAAGTCCGCGGGCTCAACTGAGGCCCGCTGCAAGAACCGGCCACCCAGGCCTCACAGGAGGAGGCCCGGGTGGCGGAAAGCTACCTCTGCCGAGGTATTCGGCGAGGTCAAAACCAAGGGGCGCATGAGCAACCCTTTAAATGTTGTTAATGGAGAGTTTCACAATGGCATTTGACGCGTATATCCAAATCGACGGCATCCCGGGCGAAGTACTGGATGCAAAGCACAAGGACTGGATCGAAGTGCTGGGCTACGAGTACGGCGCCACCCAGGCCACCTCGGCTACCGCCAGCTCCTCGGGCGGTGCGTCGTCCGAGCGTGTTGCCCTGAGCGACTTCAAGATCCGCAAGGCGGTCGACAAGGCTTCGGCCAAGCTGTTCGAACACTGCTGCACCGGCAAGCACATCGCCAAGCTGAAGCTGAACGTGAACCGCGCCGGTGGTGACAAGGTCACCTACCTGACCATCGACATGGAAGAAGTCGTGGTGTCCTCGGTGCGCTTCGTCGCCGGTGGCAACCAGGGTGGTGAAGACAAGGCTGTGAGCGACCTGCCGATCGAAGAAATCAGCTTCAACTTCGCCCGTATCAAGACCACCTACACCCAGCAGAACCGCACCGACGGCCAGGCTGGCGGCAACATCGTCGGTGGCTGGGACCGCACCGCGAACAAAGTGTTTGCCTGATAACCAGTGTGCCCGGGGGCCGCTACGGCGGCCCACATCCCACAGCGTGCCAGGTGATCTGGCACGCTGTTCATCCGCCTGACCAGAGTGTTTTATGCCTGAAATCCTCAATGACCTCTCGCAGGCCATGCTGGCCGCACCTATCGCGGGTGGCAGTGGCGAAGACTTGAGCTTCTCTGCCTTGTTCGACCAGATCAAGGAGGCGCGCCGGGCGGACCCTGACTACCTGACCCAGGGCGACTGGCAAACCGACTTGAAGACCGCCGACTGGGAGCAGGTGATCGACCTGTCGGCCCAGGGGCTGGCGCAGCAAAGCAAAGACTTGATGCTGGTAGCCTGGCTCAGCGAAGGGCTGGCCCAGCGAGAACATTTCGAAGGCATTACCTTTGGCCTCCAGCTGACCGAACAGATCCTGGAAGCATTCTGGGACACCCTGTATCCAACGCTCGAAGA
This sequence comes from Pseudomonas sp. NPDC096925, assembly GCF_044762545.1. Classification (NCBI taxonomy): domain Bacteria; kingdom Pseudomonadati; phylum Pseudomonadota; class Gammaproteobacteria; order Pseudomonadales; family Pseudomonadaceae; genus Pseudomonas; species Pseudomonas sp. NPDC096925. The sequence goes on from NZ_JBIWEM010000003.1 coordinate 420,989, forward strand.
CGGCCTGGACGAACGCGCCGCCCGGCTTTCCTGGCTCAAGACCACGCTCACCGACATCGCCGGTGGCTTGCCCATTACCCAAGGGCAGAATTTTGGCGTGTTGCGCTATGACGAATCACGCCACGTAGAAAACCTCGCCTTGCAGAACCCCAAGGCGATGCAGGCCGCGCTGAACGAAGGCAAGATCAACGCCGAGATCTTCCAGCGTTCGGTGGCGCTTAGCGACACCGAACACCTGCGCGCCAAGGCCCTGCAGATCGGTGCCAGCCTGCAGGCCTGCAAACGCCTGCAAGCCAGTGCCGACCGCCTGTTCGGCCATGAGGCGCCCAGCTTTGCCAGCCTCGCCGACATTCTGTCGCGCGCCAGCCAGTTGGCGGAGAAGCTGCTCAAGGACCGCGGCGTCGAACTGCACCCTGCAGCCGTGGCGGTTGCAGAACCCGAAGCCACCGTTGCCCCCGCCAGCGAAGCAGGTGAACCGATGAACACGCCCGTCCAGGCCACCGCGCCTGCGCCCATGCGCACTACCCCACTGACCCGCGACGAGGCGTTCACCATGCTTGCGGGCATCGCCCAGTTCTTCAAGCAGAGCGAACCGCAAAGCCCGGTGCCTTACCTGATCGAACGCGCCATCAAGTGGGGCAACATGCCGCTGGAAGGCTGGCTGAGCGATGTGATCAAGGACAGCAACGTGGTGGACAACATTCGCGATGTACTGGGTACCCGCGAGCCAAGGTCCTGATGCTGTATCGGCCACACCGGCCTCTTCGCGGGCACGCCCGCTCCCACAGGGACCGCCTACAACCTGGACACTGCGCATGCCTGTGGGAGCAGGCATGCCCACGAAGAGGCCAGTACAGCCACCGCAAATACTGCTAACGTGAGTGCTCTCAACCGCCAAGGACCGCTCAGATGCCGCCACGTTCACCCGCCCCCACCGGCTTCATCCGCGTCCGTGGCGCCCGCGAGCACAACCTGAAGAACATCGATGTCGATATCCCCCGTGACGCACTTGTGGTGTTCACCGGCGTGTCCGGCTCGGGCAAGTCCTCGCTGGCCTTCTCGACGCTGTATGCCGAAGCCCAGCGCCGTTACTTCGAATCGGTCGCGCCCTATGCCCGGCGCCTGATCGACCAGGTCGGCGTGCCGGATGTCGACGCCATCGAAGGCCTGCCACCGGCCGTGGCCCTGCAGCAGCAACGCGGCACACCGAGTGCACGTTCCTCGGTGGGCAGCGTGACCACCCTGTCCAGTTCGATCCGCATGCTCTATTCCCGCGCCGGCCACTACCCGGCCGGCCAGGCGATGCTGTATGCCGAGGACTTCTCGCCCAACACGCCGCAGGGCGCCTGCCCGGAATGCCATGGCATGGGCCGGGTCTACGAAGTGAGCGAAGCGACCATGGTCCCCGACCCGTCGCTGACCATCCGCGAGCGCGCCGTGGCCGCGTGGCCCATGGCCTGGCAGGGGCAGAACCTGCGCGACATCCTGGTGACCCTAGGCTATGACGTCGATATCCCCTGGCGCGACCTGCCACAGGCGCAGCGCGACTGGATCCTGTTCACCGAAGAAACACCCACTGCACCGGTGTATGCCGGGCTGACCCCGGCGCAGACCCGCGCCGCCCTCAAGCGCAAGCAGGAGCCCAGCTACCAGGGCACGTTCATGGGTGCCCGGCGTTACGTCCTGCACACCTTCATGCACTCGCAGAGCGCGCAGATGCGCAAGCGCGTGGCCCGGTTCATGCGCCCCAGCCCCTGCCCGCTGTGCCAGGGCAAGCGCCTGAAGCGCGAAGCGCTGGGGGTGACCTTCGCCGGCCTGGATATCGCCGAGCTGTCGCACCTGTCGCTGCAGGCGCTGGCCGAGGTGTTCCGCAAAGTGGCGGCAGCAGACTACCTGGCACAACAGCAGGACGACCTGACCCTGGAAAAGCGCCTGGCGGCGCAACGCATCGCCAACGAACTGCTCGAACGCATCGACACCCTGCTCGACCTGGGCCTGGGCTACCTGGCCCTGGAGCGCAGCACCCCGACCCTGTCCTCTGGCGAACTACAGCGCCTGCGCCTGGCCACTCAGCTGAACTCGCAACTGTTCGGCGTGATCTACGTGCTCGACGAGCCGTCTGCCGGTTTGCACCCGGCCGACAGCGAAGCCCTGTTCGACGCGCTGCAGCGCCTGAAGCAGGCTGGCAACTCGGTGTATGTGGTGGAACACGACCTGGACACCATGCGGCGCGCCGACTGGCTGGTGGATGTAGGGCCTGCTGCTGGCGAACATGGCGGCACCATCCTCTACAGCGGGCCACCTAAGGGCCTGGCCCAGGTCGAGCAGTCATGCACCCGGGCCTACCTGTTCAATACGGCGGCACAGGCCACACGCACGCCACGCCAGGCCCACGACTGGCTGAAGCTCGAAGGCATCTGCCGCAACAACCTGGACAACCTCAGCGCCGAGTTCCCGCTGGGCTGCTTCACCGCCGTGACCGGTGTTTCCGGCTCGGGCAAGTCGAGCCTGGTCAGCCAGGCCCTGCTGGAGCTGGTGGGTGCGCACCTGGGCCATGCCGAGGAGCGCAACGAGCCCGAAGAGCAGAGCCTGGAAGATGAACCCGAACAGGCCAGCAGCGGGCATGTAAGCGCGGGCCTTGGCAGCATCAGGCGCCTGGTGCAGGTCGACCAGAAGCCGATCGGCCGCACGCCCCGCTCCAACCTGGCCACCTACACCGGCCTGTTCGACCACGTGCGCAAGCTGTTCGCCGCCACCGAACAGGCCAAGGCACAAGGCTTCGATGCCGGGCGTTTTTCCTTCAACGTTGCCAAGGGCCGCTGTGAGAACTGCGAAGGCGAAGGCTTCGTCAGCGTCGAGTTGCTGTTCATGCCCAGCGTCTATGCGCCCTGCCCGACCTGCCATGGCGCCCGTTACAACCCGCAAACCCTGGCGGTGAGCTGGCAAGGCATGAACATTGCGCAGGTGCTGCAGCTTACGGTCGACCAGGCCCTGCAGGTGTTCGCCGAACAGCCAGCGGCGCGGCGTTGCCTGCAAGTGTTGCAGGACATCGGCCTGGGCTATCTGCGCCTGGGCCAGCCGGCCACCGAACTGTCCGGCGGCGAGGCGCAGCGCATCAAGCTGGCCACCGAGCTGCAACGCATGGCCCGTGGGGCGACGTTGTATGTACTGGACGAACCTACCAACGGCTTGCACCCGCAGGACATCGACCGGCTGCTGGTGCAGCTCAACCGCCTGGTCGATGGCGGGCACAGCGTGGTGGTGGTCGAGCATGACATGCGGGTGGTGGCGCAGAGCGACTGGGTGATCGACATCGGGCCGGGGGCCGGGGATGCCGGGGGGCAGGTGGTGGTCAGCGGCACGCCGCAAGTGGTGGCCGGATGTGCTGAAAGCCGCACTGCGGCGTTTCTGACCAAGGCCTTGTAGCGCCTGCACCGTCCTCTTCGCGGGTACTCACAGCTTGCAAGGTCTGTGGTGAACCTGTGGGAGCGGGTTTACCCGCGAAGAGGCCACCGCAGCACATACCGAGATGCCGTCTTGCCACGATTGCGCCGCTCTAGTCCGTAGGTTCTAATCGCGCACGACCCGTTTGCCTTTGTCACTCAAGGAAGTGTCACCATGTACAGGAAGATCCTGCCGCTGGCGCTGTTGGCCCCCCTGGCCGGTTGCTCGAACAGCGAGGACACCAGCGAGGCCAGTTTCCACAAGGCTGCCCAGGCCTACCTCGATACCCAATACCCGCACTGCTTCGTCATCAGCTCATTCCCCACCAAAACCCAGGACTTCGACCTCCATGGCACCAACAAGGCGTTGCATGCCCTGGCCCAGGTAGGCGTGGTCAGCGAAAAGGAGATCTCGCGCACCGAGGTGCCCGCCCGCCTGTGGCAAGCGGCACGCACGGACATCTACTACGCCTACGACCTCACCGACGAAGGCCGCAAGTATTACAAGGCGGATAACGGGCTGTGCTTCGGCAAGGCACAAGTCACGGCCATCGAGCATTTCAGTGAGCCGAGCGAAGCGACCGGGCAGAAGATGTCGCGTGTGACCTATGCCTACAAGATCACCGGGCTGCCGGCTTGGGCTGCCAATGAAGAAGTGAAGGCCAGCGTTGAAGAACTGGGCAAGGCGGTGGCCAGCAATGAAATGCCGCTCAAGGACACCCGGGAAATGGTGCTGACCAGCCAGGGTTGGCGGTTACACGACAAATAGCCGTTTGCTGTACCGGCCTTTTCGCGGGCTTGCCCGCTCCCACAGGTGCACCACTGGCCTTGAGACCTGCGCTGTACCTGTGGGAGCGGGTTTACCCGCGAAAGGGCCGGTACAGCCTTACATCCACCAGGCCAGCACCACCGGCAACCAGGCAAACGACAGCACCGTGGAACACATCACCAGGTTCGCCACCTGCTCCGGTTCGCGGTTGGCGCGCACTGCCATCAGGTAGTTGAACACCGCCACCGGCATCGCCGACTGCACCACCAGCACCGCGCGCTCCAGGCTGGCCATGCCCAACGCGGCGCCGACTGCCCAGCCCACGGCAGCCCCCAGGCCAATGCGCAAACCGCCCAGCAGCATGCCGCTGCCCACATGGCGCAGGCGAATGCTGGCCAGCGAAACGCCCAGTGTCAGCAACATCAGCGGGATGGTCATGCCGCCCAGCAGGCCTACCGTATTGGCCAGCCAGCGCGGTAATTCGAAATCGAGAAAGATGATCGGCATGGCGCCGGCCAGGCTGATCACGATGGGGTTGCGCAACAGTGCCTTGAGTGAAGCCGCAGTACCGGAGATGGCCATGCCGAGGGTGAACTGCACGATCGACAGGGTCAGGAAGAACGCCACGGCCAGGGCCAGGCCGTGTTCTCCAAAGGCATACAGGCTGATCGGCAGGCCCATGTTGCCGGTATTGGGGAACATGAACGCCGGCAACAGCACCCGCCAGTGCCGGCCTGAAGCGCGACACACCAGCAAGCCGGCCAGGGCCATGCCCAGGGTGCACAGCAGGCAGGCCATGGCCATGCTGGTGAAGGCGTTCGGGTCCAGTTCGGTGCGGCTGAGCGTGGACAGCACCAACGACGGGGTGCCAACGGTCATCACCACCCGGGCGATGAATTCGGTGGGGTATTCCAGGCCCTTGCGGGCCCAGGCATAGCCGATGCCAGCGACGATGAAAACCGGGGCCAGGACGGCGAACAGTGACGCGAACATAGGGGCCTTCCTTGGGGGTGGGCCCAGCATTATGCCGCAGACTGCGGCGTCTCGTCGCACACCCAGGGCTCTTGGGCAAAACCGCTGAAGCCCGTAGAATCGCGCTTCCTTTTCGCCTGTCGCCTTGAACGGTGGCAACCGGCAGCAATGATAGTCGCATCCAGCCCAGGCACTCCGTGCAGCCCCTCGGCCCCGTTCGGGTCGAGCCGGTGTGCGCGTCCGAAAAGGCGCTCATTCCGCTCATCCAACTAGAGGTACATATGTCTCCGCGTTTGCTGGCCATGGCGCTGGCGCCCCTGCTCGGGCTGTTCATCATTGCCCTGGGCAACGGCTTCATGTCTTCCCTTACCACCTTGCGCCTGGGCGCTGCCGGTGAGTCAGCCACTACCATCGGTGTCGTTTCCTCGACCTACTTCATTGGCCTGACCCTGGGTGCCATCTTCAACGACCGGCTTATCCTGCGCATCGGCCATATCCGCGCCTACACCAGTTTCGCCTCGCTGATTGGCGTGACCATCCTGCTGCAAGGCCTGTTCTACGACGTCACCTGGTGGTCTGTGCTGCGCCTGATCAACGGCTGGGCGGCGGTGGGCGTGTTCCTGGTGATCGAAAGCTGGCTGCTGCTGGCCGGTGACGCCAAGATCCGCGGCCGCCTGCTGGCGCTGTACATGATCGCCTTCTACGGCGCCGGGGTAATCGCCCAGGCCGGCCTTGGCGAAATCACCCACATGGGTGACACCGCACCGTTCATGCTGGCCGGCGTACTCGCCGCCCTGTCGGTGCTGCCCATCGTGATCCTGCCGCGGGTGTCACCGCTGCTGGACCAGGTCGAACCGCTCAAGCCGCGCCAATTGCTGGGCGTGGCACCGTCGGGGCTGGTCGGCTGCTTCGGTTCGGGTGTGGCCATTGCCGGGATCTATGCCCTGCTGCCGCTGTACCTGCAGCGCATTGGCCTGGATGTGGGTGAAGTCGGCAACATGATGGCCTGGGTCATTCTGGGTGCCATGCTGCTGCAGTACCCGGTCGGGCGCTGGTCCGACCGCAAGGACCGCCAGGATGTGCTGATCGCCCTGGCCGCGCTGTGCGTGCTGCTGTCGCTGGTCACGGTATTCCTGCCGTCGGACTCGATCCTGCTGCCGGCCATGCTGTTCCTGCTCAGCGGTGGTGTGTTCACCCTGTACCCGGTGGCGGTCAGCCATGCGGCCGACCGGGCGCCGTCCGATGCGCTGGTGCCGATGATCCAGGGCCTGCTGCTGATCAACTCGCTGGGTTCGGCCATGGCGCCGGTGGCGATTTCGCCGATGATGACCGAGTTTGGCGAGGCCGGGTTGTTCTGGGCCTTTGCCGTGGTCAACCTGGCCATGGTGTGCTTCTTCATGTGGCGCCGAGGCAAGCGCCCGGCGGCAGAGCACCCGGCCCCGTTCACCGCTTCGACCACCTTCTCGCCGACCGGTGCCGAGCTGCGGGTGACCGAAGACCTGATGCATGCGGCGCAGGAGCATCCGCCGCTGGAGCCGGTGGAGAGCGCAGCGCCAGCGCAGGCGCAGCGTTCAGAATCGCATTGACTTCGGGGGCTGCCTTGCAGCCCTTTCGCGACACAAGGCCGCTCCCACAGAACTGCACATGACTCAATGAGTTAGCAGGGACCCTGTGGGAGCGGGCGCGCCCGCGAACACCGGCGTAGCCGGTGCCATCCACCGCGTCGCCTGCTTCGCGGGCATGCCCGCTCCCACAGGGGCCGCGCCGGCTTTTGGATCTGGCGCTAGCCATTCACCAGGTTCGCCGGGCGCTCGCCGGCCAACGCAGTGAGCAGGTTGTCCACTGCGCAGCGCGCCATGGCCTGGCGGGTTTCCTCGGTCGCCGAGCCGATATGCGGGGTCGCCACCACGTTGTCGAGTTGCAACAACGGCGACTGCGCCGGCAACGGTTCCTGCACGAACACATCCAGGCCGGCGCCGCGTATGCGCCGGGCACGCAACGCTTCGATCAGTGCCGGCTCATCCACCACGCGCCCGCGGGAAATGTTCACCAGGATGGCCTCTGGCTTCATCAGCGCCAGTTCCCGCGCGCCGATCAGGCCTTCGGTGCTGGCACTCAGCGGCACGGTCAGGCAAACGAAATCCGCCTGCTGCAACAGTTCATCCAGGCTGCATTGACGCGCGCCATAGCGCGCTTCCACATCAGGCTTGGCACGCTGACTGTGATACAGCACCCGCATGCCGAAGCCAGCCGCGGCGCGCCGGGCCAGGGCCTCGCCGATGCGGCCCATGCCGACGATGCCCAGTGTCTTGCCGTGCACATCGCTGCCGAAATGCGCCGGACCAAGGTTGGCCTGCCAGTGACCTTCTCGCACCCAGCTCGCCAGTTCCACCACCCGCCGGGCAGTGGCCAGGATCAAGGCAAAGCCCGTGTCGGCGGTGGTTTCGGTCAGCACGTCGGGCGTGTTGGTCAACATCACGCCGCGCCGGCTGAGTTCGGCGATGTCGTAGTTGTCCACGCCGACCGAAACGCTGGACACCACTTCAAGTTGTGGCGCCAGGTCGAGCAGGCTGGCGTCCAGGCGCAGGCTAGCCCCCAGCAGCCCGTGTGCACCCGGCAAGGCGTCGCGCAGACGCGCCAGGCCATCGGGCTGGGTCGTATCCACCCAGGTCACCTCGACGTGCTCTTGCAGGCGTGCCATCAAGTCGTCGGACAGGCGTTTGTACAGGACGATTCGCTTCTTCATTGCAAAGATTTCCTAATGGTTCATGGCCAGACGCGAGCTGCCGCGCTTGGCCCGGCCAGGCGTCTGGGTAGTATTGAGTGCGGCGGTAAGCACCACTGCAGTCAGCAGCGCACCGCACATGAACAGGTAAGAGGCACCGGGCCCACCCGTGGCGCCATTGAGGTAGCCCACCAGCCACGAACCGCCGAACGAGCCCAGCGCGCCCATGCTGTTGATCAGCGCCATGGCACCGCCCGCGACGTTGGCCGGCAGGATCTCGGGCACGATCGCGAAGAACGGGCCATAGGGTGCGTACATGCAGGCGCCGGCGACCACCAGTAACGCGTACGACAGCCAGAAGTGCTCGCTGCCCAGGGCGTACGAGCCATAGAACGCCACGGCGGCGATCAGCAGTGGCGGCCAGACGAAGCGCTTGCGCTTCTGCAGGCGGTCGGACGCCCACGACACGCCGACCATGGCCAGCACCGCCACCAGGTAAGGTACCGACGACAGCCAGCCGGCCTGCACGATATCGAGGTTCGCCGCCTGCTTGAGGATCGACGGCAACCACAGCACGAAGCCATACACACCGATGCTCCAGCAGAAGTACTGCAGCGCGAGGATGATCACCTGCGGCGAGCGGAACGCCTCACGGTAGTTCTTCACCGGCTTGATGCCTTGCTGCTCGGCGGCCAGCGCCTGCTCCAGGTCGGCCTTCTCCTGCTCGCTCAGCCAGTTCACCTGGGCCGGGCGGTCATCCACAAGGCGCCACCAGAAGAACGCCCAGATCACCGCTGGCAGGCCTTCGATGATGAACATCCAGCGCCAGTCGTAATGCTTGACGAGGTAGCCCGACACCACCGACATCCACAGGATGGTCACCGGGTTGCCGAGGATCAGGAAGGTATTGGCGCGCGAACGTTCGGCACGGGTGAACCAGTGGCACAGGTACACCAGCATCGCCGGCATCACTGCCGCCTCCACCACCCCAAGCAGGAAGCGGATGCCGATCAGCATGTAGACGTTGCTGACCACGCCGGTAAGCGTGGCAAGGCCCCCCCAGAGGATCAGGCAGACAAAGATCAGCTTCTTCACACTGCGCTTTTCGGCGTAGATGGCGCCAGGCACCTGGAAGAAGAAGTAACCGAGGAAGAACAGTGCTCCCAGCAGCGAAGACAATGCGGGGGTGATATGCAGGTCTTCAGCCATGCCGGACGCGGCGGCGAAACCGTAGTTGGCACGGTCCAGATACGCCAGGCTATAGGTGAAGAACACGATCGGGATGATGTACCACCAGCGGCGAGGTGCCAGGCTTTGGCTTTGCATGGTTCGTTTCTCCTGAGCTTGTTGTTTTTGTTGCAACAGGTGTTTCGGGGTCAAGTGTTCACGCGCTTCTGCGCAGTTCGTGGGCTTGCAGTTCATGACGCAGCGGCAACCCTTCCATGTCGCCACGCGACTGCACGGCGCGGCTGCCGCACCAGTTGCCACGCGCCACTGCCTCGGCCACCGGGCGGCCCTCCAGCAGCGCGCTGAGCACGCCAACGGCAAAGGCATCCCCGGCGCCGACGGTGTCCACCACATGGCTGACCGGCACTGGCGCCACCTGGCCTTCACCCTTGGCGCTGCGGAAGTAGGCACCGGCGTCGCCCAGCTTGATCACCACCAGTTCCACCCCTTGGTCGAGGTAGAACGCGGCGATGTCTGCCGGAGTGTGCTGGCCAGTCAGCAGGCGGCCCTCTTCCAGGCCGGGCAGAACCCAGTCGGCCTTGGCCGCCAGGGCATTGACTTCACGCACCATGCTGCTTTGGTCAGGCCACAGCGAGGGGCGCAGGTTGGGGTCGAACGAAATGCTGCGCCCGGCGGCACGCATGGCGTCCATCAACGCGTGGGACAGCGCCCGGCAGCCCTCCGACAGCGCCGGTGGAATGCCGGTGGCGTGCAAGTGGCGGGCCTGCAGTGAGCCCGGACGCAGCAGCGCCGGCGACAGTCGGCTGGCCGCCGAACCACGTCGGAAGTACTCCACCGCCGGGTCGCTGCCGTCATCGCAGCGGGCCTTGAGCTGGAAGCCGGTGGGGTAGCTGGCATCCACCTCGACGCCGGAGCAGTCCAGGCCTTCGCGGCGCAAGCTGTCGAGCACGAACCGGCCCAGCGAATCGTCGCCCACCCGGCTCAGCCAGCGGACCTTGAAGCCCAGCCGCGCCAGGCCGATGGCCACGTTGCTGTCGGCACCGGCGATGCGCTTGGCGAACTGGCCGACACTGGCCAGGTCGCCAGCCTGCTCGGCGACGAACATGGCCATGGTCTCACCGAAACACAGCACGTCATGCTCATGCATGGCTCAGCTCCTCACTCGATACGCCCTGCCCCAGCGCCGCGAGGTCGCGCACCTGGGCACGGGTCAGCGCCAGCAGATCGTCGCTCACCAGCGGGTACTCGACAGCACGCACCACGCCGGGGGTGAACTCGGCCATCAGCTCAGCCCACTCCTGCAGGTCCGCAGTCTCTGGCGGGACGGCTACCAGGCGACCATCGGACCGGCGCCGCACGGCCTTGCAATGCACATAGCTCACCCAGCGGCCAAGTTGGCGTGCGGCGTGGCGGGCAGGCTCGCCCTGCCACTGCCAGTTACCGATATCGAAGGTCATGCCGAGGGCCAGCCCGAGTTCGTCGACGCGCTGGAAAAACTGCCGCAGCGGTTCGATTCGTCCACCTTGCGCGGTCTGGTCGTTTTCCACCAGCAGCAACGGCCCGTGCGCCGGCAACAGCGTCGCCAGGGCCGCGACGTCACAGCCCGCATGGTAGTGGCCCAGGGAAACCTTGAGCGCGACCGCGCCAAGGGCGCGGGCGGTGTCCAGCTTCTGCGCCAATTGCGGGTCTGGCACGCCTTGTGCGGTCCACAGCTCCAGGGGCGTGGAATACAGGCACTCCAGGCGCAGCGCGGCAATGGCTGAAGACAGCGCTGCAGTGTCTGGCGCACACGTGAACAGTTCTTCGCGCAGTTCCACGCGGGTAACGCCAGCGGCAGCCAGCAAGTCAAGGAACTGCTCCTGGCCACGTTGCCGGACACAGTCGGCGCCGTAGCTGGAAAGGCTGATGGAAACGGGGTTCGAGTGCATTGTTGTTGTCCTTATGAAACCGGTTTCATTTTTTGATGACAGCAGGCACGCAGGTGCCTGCTTGTGATTACTGTGGCTGGGTTGAACCTCGGATGATCAGTTCGGCCTTGAAGTCGATGCGCCGGGCTGCCCCGCTGTCGCCGCGCAGGCGGCCAAGCAGGCTCTCGAATGCTGCCACGCCGATTCGCTCGGTGGGCTGGGCCAGTGCAGTGATGCCACTGCCGACCAAGGGGTACCAGTCGAGGTCGTCGAGGGCGATCAGCCCGACGTCCGCGAACAGATTGCGCCCTGCCTGGTGCAGGGCCCGGCTCACGGCCAGGGTGGCGACGCCGTTGAAGGTGAAGATGGCCTGCGGGCCATGGCCACTGCCGGCGAGGAACGAAGCCAGTTGGCCATCCAGCCCGGTGCCGGTTTCCAGCACCTGCTGGCGCATGCCGGGGCGACGGCTGACCGATGCGCTGAAAGCCTGCACCCGTTCCAGGCGCGAACTGGTGCCATCGAGGGGCTCGGTTACCGCCAGGATGTCGCGGTAGCCTTGCGCTTGCAGGTGGTCGAGGGCCTGCTCGACCGCGTCGGCATTGTCCAGGCCCACCAGGTCGACATTCAGTTCGGGTAACTGGCGGTCGACCAGCACCATGGGGATGTCGCGCTGCAGGTTGAGCAATTCGCCGGGGTGATGGCCAAGCGTGTTCACGATCAGCCCTTCGACGTTGTAGGACTGCAGGGCCACCAGGTGGTGACGCTCCTGCTCGTCGTCGCGGTTGGTGTTGCACACCACCAGGCTGTAGCCGTGCTGGCGGCAGGCAGTTTCCACACCATGCATCACGGCCACTGAATAGGGGTTGAGGATATCGGCCACCAGCATGCCGATCAGGCGTGTCTGGCCGCGCTTCAGGCCACGGGCCATCTGGTTGGGGCGGTAACCGAGGCGCTCGATGACCTCTTCCAGGCGCTTGGCGGTGGCTTCGGCGAGCAACTGGCGGTCGCCACCGATGTAACGGGAAACGGTGGCCTTGGAAACGCCAGCGACACGCGCTACTTCGCTGATGGTGACCCGTTCGCGGGCATGGGCAGGCGCGTCGGTCATGGGCTGTCCTTATGATTGTTGTGATCGCGATGAAACCGGTTTCAATACAGCAAAATCACATGCGTTCGTCAACCTGCCGTTGGTCGGGAGTGCGATATTGATGCGTAGGAAATACAACAAGAATACGTTTTAACTAACTGATATGTATAGGAATGTACATGCGAAACCCTGTAGGAGCGGGTTCACCCGCGAATGCGATGTTGAATGTGCCGACGCATTCGCGGGTAAACCCGCTCCCACAGTGGATTGGGGGTGCAGACAAAGGGATGCAGTTAACGGAGGGCTTTCACATCACTGGCGGTGACGGCATCCCCTTGGTTACCCCAGCTGGTACGAATGAAATTCACCACCTCGGCAACCTCCTGGTCACTCAGGCGCCAGCCGAACGCCGGCATGGTGAAGTTGGACGGTGCCGTGTGCGTCGCCGGCACCGTGCCCCCCGCCAGCACCACGTGGATCAGCGATGTGGCATCCGCCGTCTGCACCACCGGGTTGCCGGCCAGGGCCGGGAACACGCGGGTATAGCCTTGGCCATCGGTACGGTGGCAGGCCGCGCAGTTGTCGATGTACACCGCCGCTCCGGGCTTGCTGTCGTCGCCCTTCCACAGCGCATCCGCCACCTGTTTGTCATAGACGTGCGGCTGGTCGTCAGGGTTGCTCGGCGGCAGCGTCTTCAGGTAGCGGGCGATAGCGGTCAGGTCGGCGTCGCTCATGTGTTGCATGCTGTGCTCGACCACGTCGCTCATGCCACCGAACACGGCGCTGCGGTCACTACGGCCGGTCTTGAGAAACTGCACCAGCTGCTCCTCGCTCCAGCTACCCAGGCCGTCCTTGTGGTCGCCACGCAGGTTCTTGGCAATCCAGCCTTCCAGCGGTGCACTGCCAGCCAGGAACTGCTCGCCATCCTGTGGGCTCAGTGCCTTTTCCTGCATGGTCAGCGCTCGCGGCGTATGGCACGCGCCGCAGTGCCCCAGGCCCTCGACCAGGTAGGCACCGCGGTTGACTACCGGGTCGGCCGCCGCCGACGCCTGCCAGGGCCTGGCCTCAGGCGCGAACAGCCCGCGCCAGATCGCCAGTGGCCAGCGCATGCTCAACGGCCAGGGAATGTCGGTGGCCTTGTTCGGCTGCTCGACCGGCTGCACGCCCTTCATGAAGTAGGCATACAACGCCTGCATGTCCTGTTCGCTGACGCGTGCATAGGACGGGTATGGCATGGCGGGATACAGGGTGCTGCCGTCCTTGCCGATGCCCTTGCGCACAGCCTGGTCGAAGTCTTCGAAGCTGTACTGGCCGATACCGCTGGCCGCCGGGGTGATATTGGTGGAGTACACCGTACCGATCGGCGTTTCCATCGGCAGCCCACCGGCGAACGGCTTGCCGCCCTTGGCGGTATGGCAGGCGACGCAGTCGCCTGCGCGGGCCAGGTACTCGCCCTGGCGCACCTGCGCATCGTCATTGGGCGCGGCCTGAGCAGCCACGCTGGCACCGAGCAGGGTTGCGATCAACATTGTCTTCATGTGCATCGCTCCTCAAGCCTGGACCAGCGGGCCAGGGTTTTTCAGGTACTGCTCGCGGATGGCGCGGGCCGACCAGTAGGTCAGCGCAGCCACCAGGCCGGTCGGGTTGTAACCCAGGCCTTGCGGAAACGCCGAAGCCCCCGGGACAAACACGTTGTGCACATCCCAGCTCTGCAGGTAGCGGTTCAATGCACTGGTTTTCGGGTCGGTGCCCATGATCGCGCCACCATTGAGGTGTGTGGTCTGGTAGCTGGCGGTGTTGAAATGGTCCTTGACCTTCTTGCCCAGCACGGCAATGGTCTTTGGGTTCATCGCCTGGGCGATCTGGCTGAGTTTGTCGACCATGAACTGGTTCATCCTGATGTCGTTTTCCTGCCAGTCGAAGGTCATGCGCAGCAGCGGCTGGCCATAGGCATCCCGGTAGGTCGGGTCAAGGTCCAGGTAGTTGCCACGGTAGGACTGGTGGGCGCCGTGTGCGTCCATCGACACCTGGTGGGTGTAGTAATCGGCAGTGGCCTTCTTCCAGGCGCTACCCCAGGCCGGTGTGCCAGGCGGAGTTGCGCCACCGGCAATCGGCCGTGTGCCGGCCTGGTTCACCCACATCGGTGAACCGCCGACGAAGCCGTGCGGGCCATGGTCGAAGTTGTCGGCGTTGAAGTCATCGATGGCAATGCCGTTGCCACCGGCGCCGATGAAGTTGTTGGTGTAGGTGTCCTTGTCGAAGAACGCCTTGACCGTACCCATGTTCTGGTAGGCGAAGTTACGCCCGACCACGCCTTCATTCTTGACGGGGTCGTACGGTTTGCCGATGCCGGACAACAGCATCAGGCGCACGTTGTTGAACTGGAACGCCGCCAGGATCACCAGGTCCGCCGGCTGCTCCACTTCCCGCCCCTGCGCGTCGATGTAGGTCACACCGGTGGCCTTGCGCTTGCTGTCGTCCAGGTTCACCCGCAACACATGGGCATTGGGCCGCAATTCGAAGTTTGGCACCTAGCGCAGCGCCGGCAGGATGTTCACGTTGGGCGAGGCCTTGGAGTACATGTAGCACACGTAGCCGCTGCAGAAACCGCAGAAGTTGCACGGCCCCATCTGCGCCCCGTACGGGTTGGTGTACGGCCCGGAAGTGTTGGCCGATGGCAGGTTGTAGGGCTTGTAGCCCAGGCTGGCCGCCGCCTTTTCGAACAGCCTGGCCGACACCACGTTTTTCTGCGAAGGCAGCGGGAACGGGCTGGAACGGTCCGGCGCATAGGGGTTGCCGCCCTTCCCTTCACCCACTACCTGGCCGTTGACGGTCCAGGCCTGGCCAGAAGTACCGAAAACCTTTTCAGCAAAGTCGAAGTGCGGCTCCAGTTCTTCGTAGGTAACACCGAAGTCCTGGATAGTCATGTCTTCAGGGATGAACTTGCGCCCGTAGCGTTCTTCGTAGTGGCTGCGCATGCGCAGTTCCATCGGGTCTACCCGGAAATGCACGCCCGACCAGTGCAGGCCTGCGCCACCGACACCTTTACCCGGCAGGAAGGCACCGAGCTGGCGATTGGGCAGTGCCACGTCATTCATGCCGTGGCGGATGGTGACGGTTTCCTTCGACACGTCGACAAACAGCTTCTTGCGCACGCTGTAGGTCAGCTCGTCGATCACCTGCGGGTAGCTGCCTTCCGGGTAGGTGTCCTGCATCGGCCCCCGCTCCAGGGCCACCACCTGCAGCCCGGCCTCGGTCAGTTCCTTGGCCATGATCGCGCCGGCCCAGCCGAACCCGACGATCACCGCATCCACTTTCTTCATCACGGTCGCCATGCCTCAGGCCCTCTCGCCACGGATCGAAACAGCCGGGAACGGGTAAGGCTCGTTGCGCTCGACCCAATCCATGAAATCGGCGCGAGCGCCGGGGAAGCCGATCTGGGTCCAGCCAACCATGCCTTTGTTGCCACCATGGATCGGGTCGCAGAAGAACCCTTCACGGGTGTTCTGCACCAGCAAGCTGAAAAACACCTTGGCCGGCACGGTGTCGAAAACCAGCTCTCCAGCTTCGACCTTGCTCAGAACATGGTCTCGGGTAGCGCTATCTTGCGCAGCAAAAACTTGCCCGGAGTTGGCCTTGCACCAGCCGTCCACGGCGGCGATGCCCAGGCGGTAGATCTGCTGTGGGCTGAGTTGCAGCTGGTAACCCAGTTCGGGCGCGGCGTCGGCCTTGAACGGGCCCTGCATGTACCACTGCGCGCCGGTTGCATAGGGGGTGTTCATCTGCCGGTCGATGAATTCGGCAGCGCCGGCTTCCAGTGCGCCGGGGCCAAGCTCGTCGGCCGGGATGATGCGCGAGACGGCCGCCTGCACGAAGGCCCACTCCTCGGCAGTGAAGAAAGTCGGCTGGTACTTGCCCGCTGGCGGCGTGGCAGGCACTTTGGGTTCGTGTTGCGGGGCCGCAAGCAGCTGACCGGCGCCCACGCCAAGCCCCGCGCTGGCCACGGTGACCACAGGGATCAAGGTCAAGGTCTTGCGCAGAAAATCCCTGCGCGGGTTGTCTGGGGCATGCTCAGGCATTGCGAGTCCTCATCGGCTGTGTGCGGCCTTGAAAAGCGCCATCTGATTTTCAATGTGGGGGGTGGTCTTGATAGGTCATCAAGAAAACAGCCGGATAATCTAGCGCGTTCAGAAATGTTTTGAAACCGGTTTCATCCTTGACTTCCCACTGCCTAAGCCACTTCCGCACTGCTGTCGGGCCAAGGCTTTTTTCACATCTGCCTCACTCTCTACCGACATCCCGCTACCTACAGTGCCGACGCTCTTGTGTGGAGCGAGCTGACTGGAGTGGCAAACATGCTGCAAGGCGTTATCGACAAATTCCCCGCCTCACGGCTTGCCCAGGTATACCGATTGCCTTGGGGCACGGCGCTATTCGCAGTCTTGTGCCTGCTGTTCATCCTTGGCGCAGCGGCAGCCTGGGCGCATACCCGCATGGCCATCCCCGACCTGGGCAACCCCCATCACCTGCAGCACAGTGGGCTCGAGGCCGCCTGGGCGAACGGCTCGGTGATTGTGGTGCTGCGCCATGCCGAACGCTGCGACCGCTCGCGCGGAGCCTGCCTGGGTGACCCAACCGGTATCACGGTCGCGGGCAGCCGGGTGGCCGCCGATGTAGGTCACGGCCTGCAACGCCTTGGCCTGGGCAAAGCCGATGTATGGGCCAGCCCGGAGGTGCGTACCCAGCAGACTGCACACGCCATGTTCGCTAAAACCATTGCCACGCAGGGCTGGCTCAAGCAGTGTGATGGCCAGTTTGCCGAGACCGCCTTTGCCCACAAGCGAATCGGCCACAACCTGGTGCTGGTCAGCCACAGCGGCTGTATGGAACAACTGGAGCGCACGCTTGAAGTGCCTGGCAGCGCGCGCTTGAACGGCTATGCCAGCGCCCTGTTCATCAGCCAGGGCAGCGATGGCAAAGAGAAGCTGCTGGGCCAGATGGCTGCCAGTGAATGGCGCGAACTCGTCGACAGCAAGGAGCTCTGAACATGCCACCGCGCGCCGCTTTCTACCGCAACAACCTGCTGCTGCCTCTGTTGCTGGCCGCTACCGTGTTCATGGCATTCGACCTCACAGAGCTCGATCGCTGGATCAGCAACCTGCTACTCGACCCGGTCACTGGCCAGTTCCCGCTGTTGCACAACCAGTGGTTCGAGAAAGTCACCCACAAGTGGCCAAGGGTCCTGCCGGACTGGACCGGTGAACTGGCGGTCATCGGCAGCGTGCTTTCGTTCATCTGGCCACGCCTGGCCAACCGCCCGCAAGCGTGCCTGACACGGTTACTGGAAAAATCCCGAATCGCACCGGCCTTACGCTTTACCACCAACCACCGCCGCGACCTGCTGTTCGTGGTGGTGGCGTTCGCCCTGAGCACCACGGTGATTCACTACCTTAAAAGCCATACCAGTGTGTATTGCCCGGTGGAAACCACGCTGTATGGCGGCTCGCACGCCCGGGTCGAATGGTTCGAGAACTTCTCCTGGTGGGGCAAGGCCGGTGATGGCCGCTGCTGGCCGGGTGGCCATGCCTCCAGCGGGTTTACCTTGTTGGCGCTGTATTTCGTGGCGTTGCGTCACCGCTGGGCGCATGCCCGCAAGCTCCTGGTGGCGATTCTGCTGATCGGGTTCGTGTACGGTACTACCCGGGTGTTGCAGGGCTGGCACTACATGTCCCATACGTTCTGGGCCGGTATTTTTGTCTGGTTTACCACCTGGATAACTGCGTTGTTCTTCTATGGGCGCATCGCTTTGCAAGCACCGGAGCACAGCCCTGCGATAGGTAGTACGCGGGCTCCGGACTTCGCGTAATACCTGTGGGAGCGGCTTTAGCCGCGAACACCGGCGCAGCCGGTGCCAGGCACCGTGTCGCCTGCTTCGCGGGCACGCCCGCTGCTACAGCGACCGCGTTCACGCAAATGTCAGGATTGGGTCGACACGACCTGCCCCAGTCCCCCAACCTTGGGGGCACGGTGCCCACCGGCAAACGCCTGCAAATCCCCTTGCAAGAGAATTGGATCCCTTGCCCTGCAAGGGCTACAGCACATTTTCCCGGGTTTGGCACGCCTATTGCCGATCTCCTGCCAGACGCCCCAAGTCCATGGGCCCGTTTGCAGGAGGAAATGACTCATGCACCGACCGATACCCCACCCGCTGGCAGTGGCGATTATCGCCGGCATGCTCCAGCTCCCGGCGCAAGCTGCCTTGAATGCTGTCGATCCAGGCGCCTATGTACCCGCCAACGGTAAATTCCCCGCCTGGTACCAGGACAGTCACGGTCGCACCCTCGACCTGTGCCTGACCAAGGCGGTGAGTTCCAGGGTCGCCGGCGCGCCCGGCGCACCGTCGTACATGTGCACGTTGCTGCCCACACCCGGCGTGTTCGACGATACCCAACCCATCGCCTTCCCCGGCAACTTCCCCGATGAGGCGTTCTGGTTCACCGCCGACGCCACCATCGTCGACGCAGCGCGCGGCATCAACCTGGGCTATGGCACGGCGATAGAAGCTGCGTTCAGCTCCGGAGACCCTGTCGATGGCGACCAGGTCAGCTTCGCCCGGGTGCGTATCCGGGTCGATGTCCCTACCGCCGGCACCTATGTGATCACCCACCCCTACGGCGTCGAAGTATTCGACGTGCCAGCCGGCGGGCGGCGGGCGATCAACATGACCCGCGACATCGGCATTGGCGGCGCAGGCGACTTCACCGGCGCCCTCAAAGGCGATGTCGGGCCATTCCTGCGCAGTGTCAACGGCCCCTACACCGAGGGCAGCGAGCGCTTCATCGGCGACCCGAACCTGGAAGA
Source organism: Pseudomonas sp. NPDC096925 (assembly GCF_044762545.1). Taxonomy (NCBI): domain Bacteria; kingdom Pseudomonadati; phylum Pseudomonadota; class Gammaproteobacteria; order Pseudomonadales; family Pseudomonadaceae; genus Pseudomonas; species Pseudomonas sp. NPDC096925. Next base: position 439,941 of record NZ_JBIWEM010000003.1, read on the forward strand.
ACGGGTGACCGGCAGCCCGTTCAACACCAACTATGTACGCATCGAAGGCCCCGGCGGCATCGACCTGCGCACCGAGCTGTTCGCGATTTCGGGCAAGCTTTCCGAAGTGGCCCTGCCAACCCCGCTGATGCCGCAACGCAGTACCTACTCGCGGCATACCGAGAACGGCGACCTGCGCGCCCAGCAGGACATCTTCGTCATGGCCCCGCCGCCACCGGCCAGCGTCGCCCTGACCAGCCAGACTCCCAACCTGAACCTCACCGAGGCCAACGGCACTGGCACCTGGTACGCCCAGTCGGTCCTCGACCCGGCTGCCGGGACGATCCTGACGCTGACCGCCAACAACAGCGTGGCGATCCCCACCAGCAGCCCGACCACCGCCAACGTGCCACTGACCGACCTGGTCACCATTACCCAGGCCCAGTACCGCCTGTCCACCGGCGAGCTGACCCTGGTGGCCAGCACCAGCGACGAAACCACGCCGCCGGTACTCACCGCGCACACCGGCAACGGCACGCTGATCGGCAACCTGAGCGGCAACGGCGCCGTGAAGACATTGAGCACCAGCCTGTCACCCATCCCGCCGGCCAAGGTGCAGGTCACCAGTGCCAATGGCGGTAGCGACACCGAAGACGTGGTGCTGGTGCCATGAACAGACAAAGGCTCAGCCTTCAAGGAGGCAGCATGAACACTTGGTCGCGCCGTGCGCTGTTGGCCGCCGGATTCTCCCTTACCGTTACCAGCGCTGCCTTTGCCGCGCTGTCTGATGTCGACCCGGGGCCCTACACCTTCGCCACCGGTGGCTTCCCGATGTGGTACAAGGACAGCCTCGACCAGTCCCTGGAGCTGTGCCAGTCACGTGCCGTCAGTTCGCGGGCCGCAGGCGCCCCGGGTACACCGGCCTACATGTGCACCCTGCTGCCCGAACCCGGCATCTACGACGACACCCTGCCGCTGGTGTTCCCGGACAACTGGCCACCGGAAATGTTCTGGTTCCTGGCCGAGACCTCCATCCCGGCCGTGGGCAACAGCGGCTATGAACTGGAAGTTTACGTCGCTGGCGTGGAAGCAGCCTTTGCCGCCGAAAACCCGGTGGATGGAGACCAACAGAGCTTCGCCCGCATCCGTATCCGCGTGTCGGTGCCCACTGCCGGTACCTACACCATCACCCACCCCTATGGCGTAGAGACGGTCAACGTCACCACACCAGGCCGACGGGCAATCAACATCACCCGCGACATCGGCATCGGCGCGCCGGGCAACTTCCGCGGAGCACTGGCGGGGGCGATCGGCCCTTGGCTGAAGGGGGTTGGCGGGCCTTACACCGAGGTCAATCCCGACACTGGCGCCACCGAAACCTACATCGGCGACCCCAACATCACCGAAGCGGTGACGGGCAGCCCCTTCAATACCAACTTCGTGCGCATTCAAGGCCCCGCTGGCACCATCCAGACCAACGCCTTCACTGTCTCGGGCAAGGTGCTGGACCCGCGCGCACAAACACCGGTCACCCTGGAGCGCGCCACCTACTCGCGCAACGCCACCGGCACCCGTACTGAAGTATTCGCCAAGGCTCCCAGTGCAGCCAGCCTGTGCATGCGCAATGGCATCGCCCTGGTCGGCACCCCGCCTTCGCCGTGCCAGTACACCCTCACCGCCGACAACAACGGGCTGTTCTTCCACCAGCAGTTCGGCCAGGTCGCACCGCCTGCGCTGGTGGTGGTCACCGCCAGCAACAGCGCCGGCGGCACCCAGCCGACCGCGCTGTCGAGCAAGCTCACCGATGTGGTCAAGGTCAGCACCGCACGCTATGACTGGGCCAACAAGCGCCTGCTGATCGAAGCCAGTTCCAGTGACGAGGTGGCAATCCCCGACCTGCTCGCCCAGGGCTACGGTCGCCTGTCCAAGGCAGGCACGCTGCAAAGCCTGACCGTCAACGACGTGCCGCAGCCACCGGCCACCATCACGGTCAAGTCGGCGCGTGGCGGCAGCGATGTCGAACCAGTGGTCGTGGTCGGCAACGCTCCGGTCGAGGCGGCCAACCAGCCACCGCTGGCCCAGGCCGATACCGGCAGCACCAGCGTCGGTATCCCGATCACCCTCAACCTGCTACAGAACGACAGCGATCCGGACGGCAACGTGCCGCTGACCATCAGCGACCTGACCCAGCCCGGTACAGGTCTTGGCGGCGTGGTGATGAACGGCACCACCTCGGTCACCTACACCCCGCCAACCGGAGCCACACAACCGGTGGTGGCCACCTTCAGCTATCGGGCGGTGGACGCCAAAGGGCTGAAGTCGGAACCGGCAACGGTCACCATCAACGTCGCGCCCAACCGGGCACCGACCGCCAACCCGGAAACCGTCGCCACCCTGGGCGTGCCATTGACCATCAATGTGCTGGCCAACGACACCGATCCGGAAGGCAACCTGCCGCTGACGGTGCCCGCTGCCTCCCTCACCCAGCCGGCTGCCGGCCGGGGCACAGTCAGCACCAACGGCACCACGGTGACCTACACCCCACCGGCTACGGTAACCACGGCCTTCACCACCACCTTCACCTACCAGGCACGTGACTCGCTGGGGGCGCTGTCCAACCCCGGCACCGTTACTGTCAACGTGTCGCCACGGCCTGCGGCCGAAACCTTCGCGGTCACGGCAGCCACGGTCACGGCGCGCTCCAACAACCGTTACAACTGGGACATCAGCGGCACCTCGTCGGTCACCACCGGCAACACCGTGACCGTACGGGTGACCACCACGACCGGCGTGCAGACCCTTGGCACCGCCACGGTAGCGCTGACCGGTCGCTGGCGCCTGGCAGTCAGCAATAGCACCACGATCATCCCGACCGCGGCACCAACGGCGACGATCACCACCAGCCAAGGCACCACGCGCACCGTCAACGTTGTGGTGCAGTGAAGGCCGGAGGTTGCAATGAAACGCCTGTACTCCCTGCTGCTCAGCCTGGCCTTGGCAGGCCAGGCCAGTTGGGCCGAGGACCTGATGGACAATGCCGACCTCGCACCCGGCAACGACCTCGGCGAACCGGTGATCATCCGCCTGCTGCCGGCCGGTGCCGGCCAGGCTGCGGTGATCGGGCAGCAAGGCTCGGGCAACCGCGCCGCCATCGACCAGAACGGCCAGGCCCTGCTGGGCCGCATCGTCCAGGCCGGTGGTGCACAGGAAGCGTACATCCTGCAGGAAGGCAGTGACCTGATGGCCATCATCAGCCAACAGGGAAATGGCAACAGCGCGTCGATCCGCCAGAGCGGCAGCAGCAACAGCGCAGCCATCGAGCAGATCGGCAACGACAACAGCGCCAGCATCGTGCAGTCCGGCACAGGCCTCAACAGCTCCGTGACCCAGGCCGGCAGTGGCCAGCATGTTCAGATCACCCAATACCGATAGACCTGGAGGCACCACCATGTACAAGCTCGCTCCGTTAAGTGCCGCTATCGTCCTGGCCCTTGCAGGTCAGGCCATGGCTGCTGACAGTACCTCGTCCCAGACCCAGGACGGCAAGGAAAACATCGCCGAAGTCAGCCAGACCCTGGCACCCTACGCCTCGGCCACCCAGACCCAGACCGGCAAGGGCCACAACCACATGGCGGTGCAGGCCGAAAGCACCAGCGATATCCGGCAGAGCGCCACCGGCCAGTACAACGCCGGCTACGCCGAGCAACTGTTCGAGAACGGCAGCCATATCACCCAGCACGCCGGCGGCAGCTACAACGATGCCTTCGCCAGCCAGTCGCTGGGCCTGGGCAACGAATCGCTGCAAACCCAGCAAGGCGCCGAGAACACCTCGACCGTGTGGCAGGACAGCCAGGAAGGCAGCAAGGCCACCACCTGGCAATCCGGCCAGCGTAACGAAGCCTTCATCGAGCAGACCTTTGGTGGCAGCAACAACCGCAGCAGCATCAACCAGACCGGCCAGGACAACTATGCCGCCGCAGAGCACCTGAACCACGTCGATGGCGATATCCAGATCTACCAGGATGGCCAGGGCAACTGGGCGTATGGCGACCAGCGTGACGGCACCGGCGGCACCATCGGCATTGGCCAGTACGGTGGCGGCAACTCGGTGGAAGTGTGGCAGGACACCCAGACCGGCAGCCAGGCATTCGTGACCCAGTCCGGCCAGATGAACGAAGGCTATATCGACCAGAGCTTCGGCATGAACAACAAGGTCAGCCTGTCACAACAGGGCACGGCCAACGCCAGCTGGTCGGACCAGTTCGAGACCAACAACTCGACCACTACCATCACCCAGACCGGTAGCAACAACCTGCATTTCACCTACCAGAACGGTGAAAACCTCAATTTGACCATCAACACCAAGGGCAATGGCAACAGCATCACCGCCAGCAACTGGAAAGGCGCCAAGATGGGCGGCCAGTTCGGTACCAACCACAACGCCACCATCAACCAGGACGGCAATGGCAACGGCGTCAACCTGACCCAGAACGGTGACAACCAGCTGGCCACGCTGACCCAGAAAGGCACCGGCAACCAGATGGAGACCAAACAGTCCGAGATGAACAACGAGCTGTACTTCGAGCAGAACGGCACTGACAACCTCCTGATCGCCGACCAGCGTGGCACCGACAACTATGCCTACGGCAACAGCCAGGGCAAGGACAACGTCATCAACCTGGACCAGTCCGGCTACAGCAACCAGAGCTACACCAACCAGCTGTACGGTAGCGGCAACGAAGCCACCATCAAGCAGGCTGACAGCTACAACATGGCCTATGTGACCCAGGGAGGCCAGGGCAACAAAGCGTACGTCGACCAGAGCGGTGTCAACCAGACCGCAACCATCAGCCAGCTGGGCAGCACGAACCTGGCCACTGTGACCCAGCAGTAGATCGCTCCCCCCTTGAACCGCGGTGCTCCTCTCCCTGGTGCCGCGGTTCCTTTTTATTCTCGTCAGAACTTCCTTTTCTTTGCCGGCCTGTTCGCGGGCACGCCCGCTCCCACAGGTACTCCACTGCCGTCAAAGCCTGTGCAAACCTGGTGGGCGCGGGCGTGCCCGCGAATTAGGCCAAGCCTGCCAAGGGCATTACAATGGACCCCACCCAACCCGATACAAAGCCCATGATCCAGTCCGACCTCGACCTGTTCGGCCCCCAGCCGCAACGCCTGGCCAGCCACACCGTGCTGCTGCCCGGCTTCGCCCTGACCGATATCGAGGCGCTGCTCGACGCCCTGCGTCCGGTGCTGCGTGCCGCGCCGTTCCGGCACATGCACACCCCGGGCGGCCTGCGCATGGCGGTCGGCCTGACCAACTGCGGCACCCTGGGTTGGGTCAGTGATGAACACGGCTACCGCTACAGCCCCTGCGACCCGCTCAGCGGCAAACCGTGGCCTGCCCTGCCCCCAGTGTTGCTCGACCTGGCCGCCCGCGCCGCGGCCATGGCCGGGTTCGACGATTTCGTGCCGGACGCCTGCCTGGTCAACCATTACCTGCCGGGTACCCGCCTGAGCCTGCACCAGGACCGCGACGAGCAGGACTTCGGCCAGCCGATCGTGTCCGTGTCGCTGGGGCTTCCGGCGGTGTTCCTGTTCGGTGGCCTGCAGCGCGTCGACAAGACCCGGCGCATCCCGCTGAGCCATGGCGATGTGTTGGTCTGGGGTGGCGAAGACCGCTTGCGCTTTCACGGCGTGCTGCCGATCAAGCCTGGCGTGCATCCGCGCCTGGGCGAGCGGCGGATCAACCTGACCTTGCGCAAGGCCGGTGGCTGAATCGGCCCCGCGCTCCGTCACCCGGCGCAAACAGGATGAACGCACATGAAACACGTTGAACATCTTGGCCAGGCAAGCTTCAAACGATAAGCCACGCCCTCTTCAGCCTGGAGCCCAGCATGCCCTGCAAGCCCTGTTCCCCGACCCTACACAGCGGAGCCGCGCGCCTATGAAAATGCCCTGCCGCGCACCCAATGCCTCGCTGCAACTCGATTACGTACGCGACACCCTGTTCGGCCCGGTGGCGCAGAGCGTGGTGTGCCAATGCCAGCTCGCCGCCCTCAACCTGCAAGGCCGGCCGGGGCTGCGCCTGCACATCTGCCCGCCGTTGCCTGACAAGGTTGACCGTGCCCACAGCGTGGCCTTTGTCTGGGACGGGCGCAGCTACCACGGTGTGGTCCGCGACCAGGGAAAATGCGGTGATGGCGGCCTGAACCTGCTGCTGGAGCTGCAGTGAGGCGATCGGCGAGTGTGCCTGAGCATGGGCAGTGCCGCACAACTGGCGGATAGATGCGCCCGGCCAGCCTGTGGGCTGAGCAGGGCGCGGTGGGCGTGCTCAGGCAATCGCCTTGAGCGGCGCCGGGTGGCTGTCACGCAGCGCGTGCAGCTGCCCGACCAGGTTGACCAGGTCACGGCAACTGTTGAGGCTTTGCAGCGGAACCCCGCTCAGGGTCACGCCCTCATCGAGACTCTGGCCCTGACCCAGGCGGATGGTCAGGTTGGCGCCGTCCGGGCAGCTGACTTCACAACGGTCGGGCAGGCAGGCCTGCTCGATCATCTGCCGCATTTCTAGCATCGAAACTCCTATCAACGACATGGTACGACCCTCTCTGTGGGATGGCCTGTTGTGTGAGTACGCCTTTGTCAGGCGAGGCGCCAATTGATATTGCGCATGCCCGGGCAGGCGTCCATGCGCCGGGGCAATGATCGTGCGGGGAATCCTCTAGCACCTTAGTGGAAGATCGCTTGCGCAGGCGGAGGGTTCGAACGCAATGGCAGACTTAACGACGAGCGGTCCCGGCAGGCCCCAGCGATGCCCACAGGTGCTGGGCCGCATAGGCCCGCCACGGTCGCCAGGCCAGGGCTCTTTGCGCCAGTTGGGCGTCATCGCCTTCGAGCAAGCGCAACGCCTTGACCAGCGCCACGTCGCCCAGCGGCAAGGCATCGGCCGCGCCGGCCTGGCGCAGCGCCAGGTAGTGCGCGCTCCAGGGGCCGATACCCTTGAGTTGGCACAGGTTGCGTAGCAATTCGTCCAGCACCTGCCCGCTGCGTAGCAGCCCCGGTTCGGCCAGCAAGGCACTGGCCAGCGTGCCCAAGGTGGCAGCGCGCGCCCGCGGCATGCCCATGCCGTCGAACTGCGCAGTTGCCAATACCGGCAGCGCCGGGAACACATGGCTCAGGCCCGGTGCGGACCGGCGCAGGGCCACGCCGTGGCGTTGCACCAGGCGGCCGGCCAGGGTCATTGCCCCGGCCACACTGACCTGCTGGCCCAGCACAGTGCGCATGGCCTGCTCACAGGCGTCCCAGCCTTGTGGCACGCGCAGGCCTGGGCGCTGCTGTATCAGGCAGGCCATCAGTGGATCGCGGGACAGTTCGGCATTGATGCGAGCGGGGTCGGCATCGAGGTCGAAGACCCGCCTCAGCCTGGCGACAAGGCCGGGTAGCGCAAGCGCCGGGACGCCTTCAAGGCGGACCCGCAGGTGCTGGCTGCCCGAAGGTGTCGCGTGCAGCACGGCGTGGCGGCCGGCAACCACCAGGGTACGCCGGTAGGTGCCATCGAAGCAGGTCTCGATGCCGGGGATGCAGCGTGCAGCAAGGAAGGCCAGGGTCGAGGGCCAGTGGTAAGGAGCACGGTAGCGCAGCCACAGGGTGTGGTGGCCGGGGGTGGGCAATGATCGGCGCACGGCGTGCAAAGGAGTTAGCTTGGGCATGGCTTCATCATGCCAGCAAATCTAATGCCTGTGCCGGCCCTGTCGCCGGCAAGCCAGCTCTCATGGAACTGCACATGACTCATTGAATTGGCAGGGCCCCTGTGGGAGCGGCTTTAGCCGCGAACACCGGCGCAGCCGGTGCCATGCACCGCGTTGGATTCTTCGCGGCTGAAGCCGCTCGCACAGGGTACGAGGATCGCTTGCAAATTCGGTTATCTGTGCGACAGGGCCGGACAAGCCATTCAATCAACCAGGGTCAATGCGCCGCACCGTCCCGCGCATCCTGCATCTGCCCGAACCGCCCGGCATGGAAGTCGTCGAACGACTCGGCAATCTCTGCCTGGCTGTTCATCACGAACGGGCCATAACCCACGATCGGCTCGTCGATCGGCTCACCGCTGAGCAGCAGCAGGCTGGCACCTTCCAGCGCTTCGACGGCAACGTCCTCACCGCTCCGGTCAAGCAGCACCAGGCTGGATGGGCCGGCTTCGCGCTCGCCGTTGATCCGCACATTGCCGCGCAACACCACCAGCGCCGCATTGCGCCCGGCGGCCACCGGCAACTGCAAGGCTGCACCGGCATTCAGGCGCAGGTCCCAGACATCCATGGCGGTAAAGGTCCGCGCCGGCCCAGAGTGGCCACGATAGTCACCTGCAATCACCCGCAGGCTACCGCCCTCGCCGTCCAGCGCCACCACCGGGATGTCCTCGGCCAGCAGCGTCTGGTAGCCAGCCGCTGCGCGCTTGTCCCGCGCCGGCAGGTTGACCCACAGCTGTACCATCTCCAGCGTACCGCCACTGCGGGCAAAACCCGGGGAATGGAACTCTTCATGGATGATGCCGTTGGCAGCCGTCATCCACTGCACGTCACCGGGGCCGATCAAGCCACCGGCGCCGGTGGAGTCACGGTGCTCCAGCTCGCCCTGGTAAACGATGGTCACGGTCTCGAAGCCGCGGTGCGGATGCTGGCCAACGCCGCGCCGCGCACTGGTGGGGGTGAAGTCATGAGGGCCGGCATAGTCCAGCAGCAGGAACGGACTGATCTTGCTGGCCAGGTTGTCGTAGGTGAACAGGCTGCGCACCGGGAAGCCATCACCTACCCAGTGGGCATGAGGACTGCGGTGAACACCCAGAATCGTTTTCATGAGAAGGCTCCTCTCTTGGTTGAGACAACCTTATCAATGACGCCAATCAGGCGGTAGCTGGCTGGATTGGCATTCATCGTTCCACCAATGGAACAATTAGCCTTGCAAGAAACCGAGCACCTGTTCGGCAGCCGTGGCCGGGTCTTCCTGCATGAAGCAGTGCCCGCCGGCAACCTGCTGTGCGGTCACGTTGTGGTTGAGCGCCGCCAGGCGGTTCACCGAATGGGGCACGAAGGGGTAGGTGTGCTCGCCATACAGCACCCGCGTGGGCGTGCGGATCGCCGTAAGGCTTGCCCACATGCGCTTGGGGAACGAACTGAAGATTTCCACTTCGCGGCTGGGCCGGCACTTGAGCACCACCGCTTCGCCACAGTCGCCAATGGCATGCTCGATGTAGGCCCGCAGCGCCGCATCGGTCCAACCCTTGAAGATCCCCCGCCCTTGCAGCGAAGCCAGGGCTGCCTCGCGGTCAGGCCAGTGGCTGCGACGGCTGGCGGCCTTGCGCGCCAGGGCATGACGCTGGTGCAAGCCGACCAGGGCTGCAACCCCCATTACACCCAGCATGCGCCGGCTGAACAGTACCGGGTCAAGCAGCACCGCACGCCTGAACAGTTGCGGTTCACTGGCCAGGATCAGGCCGGTCAGTACGCCACCGAAGCTGTGGCCCACGGCAAAGCGCGGCACGTCGCCATACTCGCCTCGTCCGGCTTCGAAAGCGTCCACTGCCAACGCAGCGGTACGGTTCCAGCCACGAAACACCCCGCCATGGTCACTGTCACCATGGCCCTGGACATCGCTGAGCCACAGGTCGAAATGCTCGCCCAGGCGCATCAGCAACGGTTGGTAGGCCAGGCAGCAGAAGCCGTTGCCGTGCAGAAAGTGCAGCAGCGGCCTGCCACTGGCCGGGGTTCGCCAACCACGCAGGGTGAAGCCTTCGGCGCATTCGTGGGACCAGGGAATCAACTGCATCGGCTTACTGTACTCGCAGGTCAGGAAAACGCCGATTCTACAAACAGCAGCGGGTACAGTGAAATCACCAGCAACAAGGCCATCAGGACATTGAACAGCATCAGCCAGCGCGGGTTCTGCAACAGGTTGCGCAGGGCACTGCCGAACATCACCCACACCCCCACGCTGGGCAGGTTGACCAAGGCGAACAAGGCGGCAATGACAATAACGTTGGTTACATAGCCTTGCGCCGGCGTGTAGGTGGTGATTGCCCCCACTGCCATCACCCAGGCCTTGGGGTTTACCCACTGGAATGCCGCCGCCCCCCAGAAGCCCAGCGGTTTGCGGGCACTGGACGAGGCTGTGCCGACCGGCCCGGAGGTGGCGATCTTCCAGGCCAGGTACAACAGGTAGGTGGCGCCGGTGTAGCGCAGAACCGTGTACAGTGGCGGCCAGGCCTTGAACACCTCGCCCAGGCCCAGGCCAACAGCCAGCACCATCACCATGAACCCGACGCTGATACCCATGGCATGGGGGATCGAGCGGCGCACGCCGAAGTTCACCCCCGAAGCCAGCAGCATGGTGTTGTTGGGGCCAGGCGTGATGGAAGATACAAAGGCAAACAGCACGAAGGCGGTCAGCAGGTCGGCAGAGGCAAGCATGGCAGGCATTCCACATTCTTTATGGGTCCTGTCACACTAATGGAGTCGCCCTCCTCTGCGACCGGTACAGTTCTACTAAATTATGTAGATACACATCGCTGTACCGCTACCACCAGACCAAGGAAGCCGTCACCATGAGTCTCACCATTCGCCCTGCCGTACGCGCCGATGCCGAGCAGATCCTGGCCTTCATTACCGAGCTGGCCGAGTACGAACGCGCCCGCCACGAGGTGATCGCGAGCGTTGCCGATATCGAATACAGCCTGTTTGGCGAGGGCAGCACCGTGCACAGCCTGATTTGCGAACGCGATGGCCGGGCAATCGGCTTTGCTGTGTATTTCTATAGCTACTCGACCTGGCTAGGTCGCAACGGCATCTACCTGGAAGACCTGTACATCACCCCTGAGCAACGCGGCGACGGCGCCGGGCGACAGTTGCTGCAACACATTGCCCGCGAGGCAGTGGCGAATAATTGCGGGCGGCTGGAATGGAGCGTGCTGGACTGGAACGAACCGGCGATCGGCTTCTACCAGAAGCTGGGGGCCGAGGCGCAGGATGAGTGGGTGCGCTACCGGCTGGATGGGGACAAGCTGGCGGCGTTTGCCCGGGGATAACCGGGGGCGCTTGCGTCCGGTTTCCGGTCAAGCCCGCTCTCCTGGAACTGCGCATCACTCGGCAGGGGCACTGTGGGAGCGGCTTCAGCCGCGAACACCGGCGCAGCCGGTGCCATGCACCGCGTTGGATTCTTCGCGGCTGAAGCCGCTCCCACAGGATGCCCGGAGCCCCCGCAAACTCAATTCTGGCAATTGACGCCAGCCCCGCCCCATGCTCTCCTTATGCCTCGCGTTCAGGTGCCCCCCATGGGGGTGAAACGGGAAACCGGTGCGTCGCAGGCCCTCCAGCAGGGCCGGACAAGGCCGGTGCTGCCCCCGCAACGGTAAGCGAGCGAAGCGTCTTTGCCACTGTGCCCGGTCACCCGGCATGGGAAGGTGACGCCTTCCAGGAGCCTGGCTCCTCCTCGCAAGCCCGGAGACCGGCCTGGCGTTCATGAACACCCCGCGGTGGGCGGGCGCTGTTGCATTCCCCTGGGCCGCCACGCTCGGGGCTGCCGCGCTTGCCCATTGCCCACAAAAAGCAGAGGAACGCGTCATGCCCGTCACCAGCGCCAAGCAACATAGCATCACCACCCCCGTCACCCTCAGCCAGCGTGTCGTCATCGCCGTGGGCGCCAGCCTGCTGGGCCTGTGCCTGGTGTACTTCGCCGGCTTCTCGCACATCGAGGCCGTGCACAACGCCGCCCACGACACCCGCCACAGCGCCGCCTTCCCCTGCCACTGAGTACGCCCGATGATCACACGCATTGCCCGTACCGCGGGCTTCAGCGGGCTACTGGCGGCCTTGCTGCTGACCCTGCTGCAAAGCTTCTGGGTCGCCCCGCTGATTCTTGAGGCAGAAACCTACGAGTCCGCGGCCCCGGCCGCCCAGCACGAACATGCTGGCGAAGTGGCCGCCCATGAACACAGCGCCGAAGCCTGGTCGCCGGAAGACGGCTGGCAGCGGGTACTGTCCACCACCGGCGGCAACCTGGTGGTCGCGGTCGGTTTCGCCCTGATCCTCACCGCCCTTTACAACCTGCGCGAACCAAAGCGTGCCGCCACCGGTGCGTTGTGGGGCCTGGCCGGCTTTGCCGTGTTCTGCCTGGCCCCGACCCTGGGCCTGCCGCCGGAACTGCCAGGTACCGCAGCCGCCGACCTGGGACAACGCCAGGCCTGGTGGGTCGGCACCGCCAGTGCCACTGCGCTGGGCCTGGCCCTGCTGGTGTTCGCCCGCCACTGGTTGCTGAAGGCGCTGGGTGCCGTGTTGCTGGTCATTCCCCATGTAATCGGTGCACCGCAACCCGAGGTGCACGAGAGCCTGGCCCCTGCCGCATTGGAAACCCAGTTCAAAGTGGCCTCCTGGCTGACCAACGCTGCCTTCTGGCTGGCCCTGGGCCTGCTTAGCGCCTGGCTGTTCCGACGCTCCAGCAAGGCCTGATGCCAGCCTTTTACGCCGGCATCGGCTGCCGCCGGGGTTGCCCGGCGGATACGCTGGAAACCCTGCTACGCCAGGCCCTGGACAACCAGGGCCTGGCGTTGGCCGACCTGCATGGCATCGCCAGCATCGGCCTGAAGGCCGACGAAGCCGGCTTGCAGCAGTTGGCCGAACGCCTCGACGTGCCCTTGGTGTTGTACGATACCGCGCAGTTGCAACCCTACGAACACCAACTCAGCCACCGTTCCGCCACAGCCCATACCCACAGCGGCTGCTGGGGCGTGGCCGAGAGTGCGGCGCTGGCCCTGGCAAGTCAGCGGCTTGGCACGGCCAGTTTGCTGCTGACGCGCCAGGTACTGGGCCCGGCCACCCTCGCCCTGGCCTGTTGAACGTTCCCCCTCTTTCTTGCAAGGACTTTCCATGACGGTCTACTTCATCGGCGCCGGCCCCGGCGACCCGGAACTGATCACGGTCAAGGGTCAAAGGCTGATCCGCCAGTGCCCGGTGATCATCTATGCCGGTTCGCTGGTGCCGGCCGCCGTGCTCGAGGGCCACCAGGCCGAGACCGTGATCAACAGTGCCGAACTGCACCTGGAACAGATCATTGCCGCCATGCGCAGCGCGCACGAGCAAGGTCAGGATGTAGCCCGGGTACACAGTGGCGACCCCAGCCTGTACGGCGCCATCGGTGAGCAGATCCGCCACCTGCAGGCGCTGGGCATCGATTACCAGATCATCCCCGGGGTCACCGCCACGGCGGCCAGCGCCGCCCTGCTCGGCTGCGAACTGACCCTGCCGCAGGTCGCGCAGACCGTTATCCTCACCCGCTATGGCGACAGTTCGCCAATGCCGCCCGGCGAACAACTGGGCGACCTGGCGCGCCACGGCAGCACCCTGGCGATTCACCTGGGGGTCAAGCACCTGTCGCGTATCGTCGATGAACTGTTGCCGCACTACGGCGCGCACTGCCCGGTGGCGGTGGTGCATCGCGCCACCTGGCCGGACCAGGACTGGGCACGCGGCACCCTCGGCGATATCGTCGAACGTGTCGCGGCCAAAGACTTCCGGCGCACCGCGCTGATCCTGGTGGGCCACGTACTGGGCGACACACCGTTTGCCGAATCAGCCTTGTACCGCGCGGGGCACGCCCACCTGTATCGCCCTGGCGACCAGGCATTGCCAGCTTCGCCGCGGACGTAGCAGACTCCAGGTTCCCGCCTGCAAACAGGAGTCATGCCCATGCTCGACCTACGCCCCAACTGCGAGTGCTGCGATACCGACCTGCCGGGTGACAGCCCCGACGCGCTGATCTGCTCCTTCGAATGCACCTTCTGCCGTACCTGCGCCGAAACCCGTTTCCAGGGCCGTTGCCCGAACTGCACTGGCCAGTTGGTGGCACGCCCGACACGGGTCGGCCAGGCGCTGGCCAACAACCCCGCCTCGACCCAGCGCGTGAGCAAATCGCACTCCGCCTGCGCTTGACCGACCTCAAAAAACAGACATTGCCGCTTTGGTAGGGTGATGTCTTTCCCCTTTTTTGTAGGACTTTTCAACAACAAGCGCGAGGACTTTCAACACTTCTATACTCGGCATTACCAAATTTCGGGAATGGTCGTATCGTGCAGCGCTTCCGATAACCCCACTTGCAGACGTATTCCTGAGTGATCCAGGAAGCGGACCACACCCCGACAGGAGTTTTCCTCATGACTACCGTGCTGATCGTCGACGACCACCCCATCGTCCGGCTGTCCTTGCGCATGTTGCTCGAACGCGAGCGCTTCCATGTCATCGGCGAGGTCGGCAATGGTAGCGAGGTGGCGCAGGTGGCCCGCGAACTGCGCCCGGACGTGGTCATTCTCGACATCGGCCTGCCCGGCCTGGACGGCATGGAAGTGATCAAGCGCCTGCAATGCCTGGAGCCGGTCCCCAAGATCATGGTACTGACCGGCCAGGCCACCGACCTGTATGTCCGGCGCTGTCTGGATGCCGGTATCGGCGCTTTCGTGACCAAGGAAGAAGACCACGAGGCGTTGCTGTTCGCCCTCAAGGCCCTGGTCAAGGGCTACTCGACCTTCCCGCAGATGTCGGTCAACAGCAACTCGCTGGAAAGCGAGCCGGTGCGCCTGGCCAGCCTGTCCAACCGGGAAATGGAAGTGCTGCGGCGCCTGGCGCGCGGCGAGAGCAACAAGTATATCGGCACCTGCATGAACCTCAGTGCCAAGACCATCAGCACCTACCGGGGCCGCATCATGGAAAAGCTCAAGACCGAATCGCTGGTTGAAATGGTCGACCTGGCCAAGCGCAACGGCATCTGCTGAGCACTTGACGGCGATGAAGCGCCTGCTGGCAAGCGCCCTCCTGGCCATCGGCCTGGCCGGTTCCGGCGCGCTGCTGGCCAACAGCGAACCTCGCCAGTTGCTGGCCCGCTCGGTCAGCGCCGCCGCCCCACTCGCGCTGTCCCACGACGAGCGGCAATGGCTACAGCAACGCCAGCACCTGGTGCTGGGCAGTTCGCGGCCCGACTACCCACCGCTCGAAATCAATATCAGCCAGCGCGACTACGAAGGCCTGAGCGCCGATTACGCAGGCATCATTGCTGAACAGTTGGGCATCCCTATCGAAGTGCGACGCTACGACAGCCGCCACGAAGCCATCGCTGCGCTACGCGAGGGCCGAATCGACCTGCTGGGCAGCTCCAACGCCTTCGAGGCGGCGGATGCCCAGCTCAGCCTCAGTGCGGCCTATGCCGACGACCTGCCGGTCATCGTCACCCGCGAGGGGCACAGCCTGAAAAACACGCCCGACCTTGCCGGCCTGCGCCTGGCCATGGTCGATCATTACCTGCCAGCCAGTAGCGTCCGCACCCTGTACCCCAAGGCGCAATTGAGCCTGTATCGCTCGACCCTGGCCGGGCTGGCCGCGGTCGAACTGGGCGAGGCCGACGCTTACCTGGGCGATGCCATCAGTACCGACTTCGCGATTGGCAAGAGTTACCAGGGCACGCTGAAGATCGACCATTTCTGCCAGGTCGCCCCTGGGGCGTTTGCCTTTGCCCTGGCCAGTGACAACCCGCGCCTGCGCCAACTGGTCGACAAGGCGCTGGCGCGCATCAGCGAAAGCGAACGCCTGAACATCCTGCGCCGCTGGGGCAGCGGCAACACCAGCCTGCTGCTGCAGCGCCACGTCACCGACCTGACCGCAGAAGAAGAAGCCTGGATCGCTGCCAACCCCAGCATCAGCGTACTGGTCAACACATCGCTGGCGCCGCTGACCTTCAACGACGCCCAGCACCACCCCAGTGGCATTACCCTCGACCTGCTCAAGCAGATCTCGCTGCGCACGGGGCTGCATTTCAAGCCGGTCGAAAGCACTTCGGCACAGGCAATGGTCGAGCGTCTGGCACGCGGCGATGCGCAGATGATCGGCGCATTGGGCTACGGTACGGACCGTTCGAAACAACTGCGCTATACCCGCCCCTACCTGGTCAGCCCGCGGGTGCTGGTCACCCGCGGCGACAACGCATCACCGGCGCAGGCCAAGGCGCTGGATGGCCAGCGCATCGCCCTGGTGCGCGGCTCGCCGCAACGGGCCCTGCTGCAACAACGCTACCCGCAGGCCAGGATGGTCGAAGTGGACAACCCGCTCGGCCTGATGGAAGCCGTGGCCAACGGTGCCGCCGACGTCGCCCTGAGCAGCCATATCAATGCCGCCTACTACATCAGCCATGTATTCAAGGACCGCCTGCGCATCGCCAGTGTGCTCGACGACGACCCGGCTGTCGCCGCCTTCGCCGTGGCCGCGGACCAACCCCAGCTGCAGGCAATCCTCGACAAGGCACTACTGAGCATTCCACCCGAAGAGCTGGACCAGCTGGTCAACCGCTGGCGCACCAGTACCCTGGTCAGTGACAGCCTCTGGCGTGACTACCGCACCCTGGCCCTGCAGGTGCTGGTGCTGTCGGCCTTGCTGCTGGCCGGGGTGGTGTTCTGGAACAGCTACCTGCGCAAGCTGATCAACCAGCGCACCGAGGCCCAGCACGCGCTGCAAGCCCAGTTGGCGCTGAGCCGCGGCCTGCTCGAACAACTGCGCCAGGCCAAGGACGACGCCGAACAGGCCAGCCAGACCAAGAGCACCTTCCTGGCCACCATGAGCCATGAAATCCGTACCCCGATGAATGCCGTGATCGGCCTGCTGGAGTTGGCCCTGGAAGACAGCCGCGGCGGCCGTTGCGACACCCAGACCCTGCAGACCGCCCATGACTCGGCCATCGGCCTGCTTGAACTGATTGGCGATATTCTCGACATTTCCCGCATCGAATCCGGGCATATCACCCTGCAGCCGGTGCCCACCAACCTGGTCGAACTGGTACGTGCCACCGTGCGGGTGTTCGAAGGCAATGCAAGGGCCAAAGGCCTGCATTTGCACAGCGAACTGCCGGCTGCGCCGGTCTGGGTGCTGGCTGATCCGCTACGACTCAAGCAGGTTTTGTCCAACCTGATCAGCAACGCCATCAAGTTCACCGATCGCGGCGAAGTCCACGCCAGCCTGCTGCTGCCCACGCCCCCCGACAACGACCACCTGGCAGTGGAACTGAGTGTGCGAGACACCGGCATCGGCATCAGCCCGGCCGACCAGGCCCGGCTGTTCAATACCTTCGTCCAGGCCGACGGCCCTCGAGCACGCCAGGGCGCCGGCCTGGGGCTGGTCATCAGCCGCACCTTGGCCGAGCTGATGGGCGGCAACCTGGGCTTGCAGAGCGTCGAAGGCGTTGGCACCAAGGTGCAGGTCAACCTGCAACTGCCCGCCTGCGCAGCACCGGAGCAGGTGCAACTGCACGCCCCGGTGCTGGAAAGCAGCAGCGGCCCGTTGAACATACTGGTGGTCGACGACTACCCCGCCAACCTGCTGCTGCTGGAGCGGCAACTGCAGACCTTGGGGCACCACGTGACGTTGGCGGAAAACGGCGAAATCGCTCTGGCGCGCTGGCAGGCAGCGCGCTTTGACCTGGTGATCACCGATTGCAGCATGCCGGTCATGGATGGCCATGAACTGACCCGCCGCATCCGCAACCTCGAGGGCGAGCGCGGCCTGGCGGCATGCCGGATTCTCGGCGTCACCGCCAACGCCCAGGCCGAAGAGCGTGCCCGCTGCCTGGCCAGCGGCATGGACGAATGCCTGTTCAAACCGATTGGCTTGCGCACGCTCAAGACCCACCTGCCCCAGGCCCTTGCCCGGCAACAGCCGCCGGCGCGGCCCGGCAGCGGCTTCAACCTGAGCGAATTGCGCCACCTGACCCAGGACGACGAACAACTGATTCGGCATTTGCTGGAACAGCTGTCGCAAAGCATCAGCGAAGACCTGGGCACCTTGCGTGCACTGGCAGCAGACGCCCCCGGCGAGGCGGTGCGCGCACTGGCTCACCGGATCAAGGGTGGGGCAAAGATGCTCAAGGTGCGCACGCTGGTCAAGGATTGCGAAGCCATCGAACAGGCCCACGGCCAAGGCCTGTCGACGGCTGACTTGCGCCTGCAATTACAAGCCAGCCTGGAGGCCTTGCTGGACGAGCTGGGTGATGCGCTCAGTTCAATTGAAGCGTCGAACTGATCTGGCTGATGGCATCCACCACGTGCCGTGAACCCTGCTGGATTTCCATGATCACCGTGCCAGCCTCGTTGGCCAGCGCCACGCCATCACCGGTGCGCTTCAGGCTCGACTGCATGCTGGCTACAGCCAACAGTGACAGGTCGTGGTTCTGCCTCACCACATCGACGATTTCCAGGGTTGCCTTGCTGGTTCGCGCCGCCAGGTTGCGCACCTCGTCGGCCACCACGGCAAAACCGCGGCCGTGCTCGCCGGCGCGGGCCGCCTCGATGGCTGCGTTCAAGGCCAGCAGGTTGGTCTGGTCGGCAATGCCCCGGATGGTCAACACGATCTGCCCGATCACATCCGACTGCTTGCTCACCGCATCGATACTGCGTGCAGCGTCGTCGAGCTCATGGGAAATCTGCTCGATCACCTGCACCGCCTGCTGTACCACCTCGGTGCCCTTGCGCGCACAGGCGTCGGTCTGCACCGAACTGGCATGGGCAGCATCGGCGGCACTTTGCTGGGTGCTGACCTGGCGGGTGATGTCGCTGGCGAACTTCACCACCTTGTACAAGCGGCCCTTGCTGTCGAAGATCGGGTTGTAGGACGCCTCCAGGTAGACCGTCTGGCCATGTTTGTCGATGCGCTGGAAACGGTGCGAATGGTATTCGCCTCGGTTGAGCGACGCCCAGAACTCGCGGTATTCGGCCGATTCGCGCTCATGCGCCAGGCAGAACAGCCCGTGATGGCGGCCGACCACCTCGTCCAGGCGATAGCCCATGGTGTCGAGAAAGTTCTGGTTGGCCTTGATCACCCGGCCCTGCGGCGTGAATTCGATCACCGCCATGGAGCGGCTGATGGCCTTTAGCAGGCTTTCGCTCTCGTGCTCCTCCACCACCCGCTGACTGATGTCGGATGCCACCTTGATCACACTGCTGACCTGGCGCTGCTCATCCAGTACCGGCATGTAACTGGCTTCCAGCCAGACTTCGCGGCCAGCCTTGTCGATGCGCTCGAAGGTACCGCTGATAGCCTTGCCCTGCCCCAGTTCACGCCACAGTTGCTGGTATTCGGCGCTTTTCGCGTAGTCCGGATCGCAGAACAGCCGGTGGTGCTTGCCGCGCAACTCATCGGCGCTGTAGCCCATGGCCTGGCAGAAGCGCTCGTTGGCATCGAGTATTGTGCCGTCGGGGGCGAACTCGATCATCGCCATCGAACGGCTGATCGCCGCCAGTTTGGCCTGCAAGCTGGCCAAGGCCTGATGACTGCGCTGGATCTCTACCAGGTCGGACTTGCGGTGGAAATCGAACATGACGCCGGGCTCCTGTATGCGCGGTGTCCTGAGCATAGTTCGCCTGGTGTAAGTCGTGTTTTTTGTGGCGCCTGTGAAATCGAGCGCCGCCCGCGCGGCGCATCGCGAGCGAAGCTCGCTCCTACATTTGTTTCGGGCCAGTAACGCCTGCACCAGCGCGCGCGACCGCCTTGTTTGTTTCGCACGATATCGAGGTGGACGCCAAAGGGCCGCGCGCCTCTGCCTCAGGAATAATTGGCCCGAAACAGATGTAGGAGCGAGCTTCGCTCGCGATGCGCCGCGCGGGCGGCGCTCGGTCTCGAAACCACCCCACCCCTCAAGACGAGCTCAGGAACTCTCTCGCACCATCAACTCAAAGCCCAGGTCCTGCTGCGCATTTGCTACCCGCTTGCCATCGAGCAACGCCAGCAGCGCCTGAGCCGCGCCGCGCCCCACGGCGGCCCGAGGCGTGCGAATCGAAGTCAGCCGCGGCACCATGTGCGCCGAAGCCGGCAGGTCGTTGAAACCGACCATCGCCACCTGTCGCGGTACCTCCACGCCCTGGCGCAATGCCTGCAGCACCGCGCCCTGGGCCAGGTCGTCGTTGCAGAAGAAGATACCGTCGACATCCGGCGCCTGCTGCAGCAGCTGGCTGAACAGCGCGCCGCCCAAGGCGATGGAAGAAGGCTCCGGCGCCAGCACCTCCAGCTCGGCCGCCTGCAAGCCGGCCTCGGCCAACGCCTGGCGGAACCCCTCGGCACGCTGCATCACCCGCGGGTCGAGCTGCGCGGCAATGAATGCCAGGCGCTTGCGCCCGCGCTCGATCAGGTGGCGGGCCGCAGCGCGCCCGGCCTGCTGCTGCGAAAAGCCGACCGACAAGGCCCCGGCCTCGCCATTCAGTTCCATCATGTGCACGCAGGGCACGCCACTGGCCGCCAGCATCTGCCGCGATCCCTCACTGCGCTCGAAACCGGTCAGCAGCATGCCGCAAGGCTGGTAGGCCAGGTAATTGCGGATCAGGTTCTCTTCCTCGGCAAGGTCGTAGTGATAGTTGCCGATCAGCACCTCGAGCCCGCGCGGGCGCATGACCTCATGAATGGCTTCCAGGGTGTCGATGAACAGCTGGTTGGACAGCGACGGAATCAACACCACCACCGACTGGCTGCGTGCCGAAGCCAGGGCCCGGGCCGCCGGATTGGCCACATAACCCAGGCTCGCTGCAGCCGCAACGACCTTTTCGACCAGCTCTGGCGCGACCGTGCTGACCCCACGCAGGGCGCGCGAGGCGGTAATCGGGGAAACCCCGGAAAGCTTGGCAACTTCTGCCAGGGTGGGACGACCTGTGGTACGGGAGCCGGTGCGGGACATGAGTGTTGTAATTTTACTACTTGCAAGGAAAGGGAACGGCCACTAAGGTAGCGCTGTCTCAGGACGCAGGCAATGTAATCTTTGGTAGCCGCCATCACGCGCTCGCCGCCAAGCGTCCATACTGCGTAAGGACAAGATCAATAACACCGGGGAGGTGGCTGTTCGTCGACGACGAGACAGCGCTGTCTCACCCGCAGGAGGTACTGATGAATTCTCCCCTGTCCGCCATCGTGGTGATGGGCGTGGCCGGTTGCGGCAAAAGCTGCATCGGCGCTGCCATTGCCGCCCGAAGTGGCGGCCGCCTGATCGAAGGCGACGCTTTCCACCCTGCCGAAAACATCCGCAAGATGAGCGCTGGCATCCCTCTGGACGACAGCGACCGTGCCGGCTGGCTGGTGCGTCTTGGTCAGGAACTACAAGCCACGACCCAGGCTGGGGACCGTCCGATCCTGACCTGTTCAGCCCTCAAGCGCCGCTATCGCGACACCCTGCGCGATGCCATGCCGGGGCTGGTGTTCGTGTTCCTCGAACTGTCGCCCGCCGAGGCCGAAAAACGCGTGCTGGCCCGCCCCGGGCATTTCATGCCGGCGAGCCTCATCGACAGCCAGTTCGCTGCGCTGGAACCGCCACACGGCGAACCCCTGACCCTGGCGCTTGACGCCACCCAGCCCATCGAAGCGCTTGCCGAAGCGGTGGACAGCTGGCTAAAGGGCCGCGGTGAGCGGGGCCTGGCACAAACGGCCTGACCTTGCCGACTTTCCTGGTTCACTAAAGACAGCGCTACCCTGCCCCGTAAACGCGCGCAAAGTTCCAAAAAAGCTACGCCAAAACAACGATAAGACCGAGGCCTTCAAACCATGTTCGGACTGGCTACTGATACCTTCCTGCTGCTCGACGCGCTGGTTACCATCGTCGGGCTGATCCTGCTGATCACCCACTTCAAAGTTCACCCCTTCGTCGCCCTCACGATCGCGGCCGGCTTCCTTGGCCTGACCTCCGGCATGCCGGTGGCCAAGGTCATGAAATCGTTCCAGGATGGGTTTGGCGGCGTGCTGGGCTTCGTCGGCATCGTGCTCGCCCTGGGTACCATGCTCGGCAAGCTGATGGCCGACTCCGGGGGCGCCGACCAGATCGCGCAAACCCTCATCCGCGCCTTCGGCAAGAAGAACGTGCACTGGGCCATGATGTTCGCCGCCTTCCTGGTGGGCATCCCGCTGTTCTTCGAGATCGGCTTCGTGCTGCTGATTCCACTGGTGTTCATCGTCGCCCGGCGCTCGGGCGTGTCGCTGATCAAGATCGGCATTCCGCTGCTGGCCGGCCTGTCGGTGGTGCACGGCCTGGTGCCCCCGCACCCGGGCCCACTGCTGGCGATCGGCATCTTCCATGCCGACATCGGCAAGACCATCTTCTATGGCCTGATCGTGGCATTGCCTACCGCCATCATCGCCGGCCCGCTGTTCGGTAACTTCATTTCCCGCTACATCCCGGGTACCCCGTCCCAGGAACTGATGGACCAGATCGCCAAGGAGTCCGACCAGGGCAACCTGCCGAGCTTCACCATCACCCTGGTCACCGTGCTGCTGCCGGTGGTGCTGATGCTGCTGAAGACCTTCGCCGACGTGGTGCTGCCCGCCGAGCACATCGTGCGCCAGTGGATGGACCTGATCGGCCACCCCATCACCGCCCTGCTCGCCGCCCTGCTGCTGGCCTTCTACACCTTCGGCGCGGCCCGTGGCTTCAACCGCCAGCAGATCATGAAGATGCTTGACCAGAGCCTGGCTCCGACCGCGGCGATCGTGCTGATCGTGGGTGCCGGTGGCGGCTTCAAGCAGATGCTGGTGGACACTGGCGTGGGCAATGTGATCGGGCAGATGGCCGTGCAGGCGGAGATTTCGCCGATCATGCTGGCCTGGCTGGTAGCGGCGGTAATCCGCATCGCCACCGGTTCCGCCACGGTCGCCACCATCACCGGCGCGGGCATCGTCGCACCGGTGATCGACCTGGTGCCGGGGGTCAACCGTGAACTGCTGGTGCTGGCCACCGGTGCAGGTTCCTTGATCCTGTCCCATGTCAACGACGCCGGCTTCTGGCTGGTGAAGCAGTACTTCAACATGACCGTGGCGGAAACCTTCAAGACCTGGAGCATGATGGAGACCATCCTGTCGATCGTCGGCATCATCTTCATCATGTTGCTGTCGCTGGTGGTGTAACCGTTGATCGGGGTAATGGCACCTTGAAGCTTCGGGTAGGGCCGAAGGTAAGTATCAGCCCTACCAGAAGCAAAGGAGCCTGCCATGCCCCGCTCAAGCATCCTGCTGATTGCCCTGCTCGCCACGCCGCTGGCCCTGGCTGCCGGCACCGGCCCCACCTACCCCGACGACCCGCACAACCCGGCGCCCAAGCCGGGCGCGGACAGCACCCTCAACCCGATCGAAAAGCCCATGCCGCGGGATACCGACCCACGCATAAAGGGCAACGACCCGGACAGCCCGCCAGCTGAACAGAATGACAACCGGGATTTGCCGGGGATGGATGGCAGTGGCTCGGAAGGTACCGGGCGGCAGGGAGCAGCCGATACCCAGCGTTGATCAATGATCCTGAATGTTTCGCGGCCCCTGTGGGAGCGGCTTTAGCCGCGAAGAATCCAACGCGGTGCATGGCACCGGCTGCGCCGGTGTTCGCGGCTAAAGCCGCTCCCACAGGGGCCCTGCTGGTTCAATGGGTTATGCGCAGCCCTGTACGCCCCTTTAGCCGATGCTCACCACTGGCGCTTGTCCGGCCTGGTCAGCCCCAGCTTCTCGATCCGGTAACGCAGCATGTCCCGCGACAGCCCGAGCATGCGCGCCGACTTGGTCACGTTCCAGTCCGTGCGGTCCAGGGTCTTGCAGACCAGATCGCGCTCCATGTCCGGCAGGCTGGTGCCGAGCTCCGGTTCGTGCCGGGGCATTTCGAACACCGCAGGCGCCGCCTGCTGCACCAGCGGCTCGTCGATCAGGGTCATGCACAGGTTCAGCTGATGCGCCTGTACCACCTCGTTCGGTGCCAGCAGCACGGTCTGCTCCAGCATGTTGCGCAGTTCGCGCACATTGCCTGGCCAGCTGTAACCGAGCATCAGCTTTTCCGCCTCGGCGCAAAAGCGCAGGTTCGGTTTGCCATAACGCCGCCCATGATGGGCCAGGAAATGCCGCGCCAGAAGCAGCACGTCCTGCCCGCGGGAATACAGGCGCGGCACCTTCAGGGCAATGATGCGCAGGCGGAAGAACAGGTCGCGGCGGAACTTGCCCTGCTGCACCATCTGCTCCAGGTTGCAGTTGGTAGCACTGATCACCCGCAGGTCGACCTTGCGCTCCTTCACCGCGCCGATCCGGCGGATGCTGCGGTCTTCCAGCAACTTGAGCAGCTTGGCCTGCAGCACCAGGTCCATCTCGCCAATCTCGTCGAGGAACAACGTGCCGCCATCGGCAGCTTCCACCAGGCCCACCCGACGCTCCTTGGCATCGGTAAAGGCGCCCTTCTCGTGGCCGAACAGTTCGGCCTCCAGCAGGTTGGCCGGGATCGAGGCGCAGTTGAACTCGATGAACGGCCCCTTGCTGCGCGACCCATCGAAGTGCAAGGCGCGGGCCACCAGCTCTTTACCGGTACCGGTCTCGCCTTCGATCAGCACCGGTGGCAAGTCGTCGCTGGCCATGCGCCGCTCGGCATCCAGCACCTGGCGCAGGGTGTGCTTGAGGGTGAGCATCGCCGGTGATTCGCCGATCAACGCCTGCAAACCGGACTTCTGCGCCTCGCGCTCCTGGTAGAACGACAACGTGCGCTCCATGCGTTCAGCGGCCAGCGCCTTGTCCAGGGTCAGCTTGAGCTCGGCCAGCACCACCGGCTTGCTCAGGTAATGGAAGGCACCCTCCTTCATTGCCTGCACGGCATCTTCGACATTGCCATAGCCGGTCATCATGATCACTTTCAGGTTCGGTACCTGCGCCACCAAGGTGCGCAGCAGGTCGTGCCCGCTCATGCCCGGCAGCGAGTTGTCGGTCAGCACCGCATCGGGCTGGGCCCGCTTGATCTGCTCCAGCGCCAGCTCCGCGCTGTTGCATACGGTGACCTCGAAGCCCTTGAGGCTGAGGTAGGTGCGAATGTTGTCGGCGAGAATTTCATCATCCTCGACTACCAGGATGCTGTGCTCCATGGTCCCCTCCCGCTGCGATATTGAATGTGAGGCTTACGCGGGTTCCTTCCTCTTCGCGGCTGCTCAGGCTGACCGAGCCGCCAAAACGTTCCATGATGCGTTTGACCAGGGCCAGGCCTACGCCGAGGCCGCCCTGCTTGGTGGTGTAGAACGGCTTGAACACCATCCGTTCCTGCTGCTGGCTCATGCCCTTGCCGGTATCGCTAAGGACGAATTCGGCACGCTGCCCATCCTGCGCATTGACCTGGGCGCGCAACATGCCGCCTTCGGGCATGGCTTCCAGGGCATTGGAGAACAGGGTGTTGAGAATTTGCGTGAGCTGTAGCGGCTGGCTGGCCACCCATTGTGACCCGGGCCCTTCGTAGCAGAAACGCACGCCGTTGCGTTCGATCTGCTGGGCGAAGGCCAGGTGGGTATCCTCTATGGCCGTCACCAGGTCTACGGCCTCGGCCTCGTCACTGGTCGGGCGCAACGACACCAGCAGGTCCCGCACCCAACGCGACATGCGGTCGACCTGGCTGATGATGTCGGTGATGTTCTTCTGCGCCGCGGGGTTGGCGATTTCCTGGGCCAGCTCGGCGCTGGAGCGAATGTTGGCCAGCGGGTTGCGCAAGCTATGCGCCACCGCCGAGGACATCTCGCCCAGGGCCACATAGGTTTCACTGGCCACCAGCCGGTCCTGCTGCAAGTGCAGCAACTGCGCCGCGCGGCGCACGATCCAGAACAGGCCGAAGTAGATCAGCGCCCCGCCCACCAGGGTCGAGGCCCAGATCAGCACGTAGCCGCGCTGGATGCGCCGGACCAGGTCCTGCGGCTCCTTGTAGATTTCCACCATGGCCAGCACCTGCTCACCCTGGCTGTCGAACAGCGGGATGTAGTTCTCGATGAACAGATAGCGTGGCTCACGCTGGAACTTCTGCTCTTCGCGATCATCCTCGGCCTGGTGGTAGCTGGCCGACACCGCCTTGCGCGAGCGGAAGGCGCGGTCGAGGTCGCCATCGGCCTCGATGCGCTCGCCGATCAGCTCCGGGTTGGTCGACCAGACGATGGTGCGGTCGCGGGCATAGACGTTGGCCAGCAAGATGTCCGGCAGGTGCTCGACATGGTCGAGGAACTCGACCCGGGTCGATTCGGCCAGCGCCGGGGTGAACTGCAAGTGCTGCTGGTCCAGGCGCGCGTCAAGCAACTCGCCCATGGTGGTGCCCGGCGGCAGCTGCGAATGGCGCACCTCGGCCTGGGCCATAGCCTGAATGAACTGGGCGGTGAGCATGGCATCGCGCTCGACGCTGTCGCGTACCACGAAACGTGTCGACACATAACCCAGCCCGCCCGCCACCGAAGCGATGATCAGCAGGCTGATGACCGAAAACCAGCGCAGCAGATTGAATTCGCGCAAGGGCACGGCCACACCGGTGGCGGTAGTACTGGCGTTGTCGGGAACTTTGTTTTCCAGCATCTGCATCGCATGCTTCCCGCGCAGGGCGTCCGTTCAGAAATGCATCAAGGCTACGAACAATAGCCAATTGATAGCACTCCACCCGTGCAGCCGCAGCTGCCATTTTGTCGTGTGTTGCGCTCTGCCTGGTCCATTGCAAGAACTCCGCCAGCCATCTGACAAATCATTTTTATTGTTATTTTTCAATCATTTACAAACAACTCATAAATTGACATGGAGGAACAACCCCCACATTTGGGGGTTTTTACCCAAAAAACATAATTTCTTTATAATCAATAAGATATATGCATTAATTAATGTAAATCATGAGTTTTGAACAACCGGAAACTCAACAAAACCCGGGTGCCATGGCCTTCACTGCTGCTGAGCCGGACGGTGCCGCCGAAACGTTCCATGATGCGCTTCACCAACACCAGGCCTACACCCAACCCTCCCTGCTTGGTGGTGAAGAAAGGCCGGAAGGCCATGCGCTGCTGCTCTTCGGTCATGCCTTTGCCGTTGTCGGACAGGCGCAGGGTCAGGCTACGCCGGTCATGGCGCACCACCTCGACCCGCAACCGCCCACCCTGCTCCATCGACTCCAGGGCGTTGGCGATCAGACTGCTGAAAATCTGCCGCAGTAACGCCGGGTGCCCCAGTACCTGCACCGCGGGTAACGGTTGCAGGTCCAGGCTCACGCCGCTGCGCGCAAGCGGCACCGCATAGGTCTGCAGGCTTTCCTGCAATGCCAGCGGCAAATCCACCGCCACTGCCTCATCGTTGAGCGGGCGCAATGACTGCAACATCTGGCGAATCCACTGCGACATGCGGTCGACCTGGCTGATGATGTCGTTGACATTGCGCTGCGCCGGGCCATCGTCGAACGCCTGGGCCAGTTCGGCACTGGAGCGGATGCTGGCCAGCGGGTTGCGCAGGCTATGGGCCACCGCCGAGGACACCTCACCCAGTGCCTCGTAGGTTTCGTTGTTGATCAATCGCTTCTGCTGCACCGCCAGCAGACGCGCGGCGCGGTGCATGATGCCGTACAGGCCGACGAAGACCAGGCCGGCGCCGACGGTGATCGCCAGCCAGATCAGGATCAGGCCATGCTCGATGCGCTCGATCAGGTCATGGGGCTCCTTGTAGATCTCGACCATCGCCGTGACCTGCTCACCATCAGCATCGAACAGCGGAATGTAGTTCTCGATGAACAACTGCTCAGGTGGGCTGACGAACTTCTGCTCGGCGCGGGCCTGTTCGAAGTTGTGGTAGCTGGCCGAGACTCGCATCTTGTACTCGAAGGCCTGCTCCAGGTCTTCGTCGCCTTCGATCAGCTTGCCAACCAGCGCCGGGTTGCTGGACCAGATCACCGTCCGGTCCGGGGCATAGATGTTGGCCAGCAGCATGTCGGGCAGGTGGGCGATGTGGTCGAGGAACTCGCCACGCGCCCTGCGCCGGGCGTCCGGGTCGACATCAAGCAGGTTGGCGCGGTCGGTGCGCGGATCGAGCAGTTCACCCATGGTGCGCACATTTGGGATCGACACATGGCGCACTTCGGCATCGGCGATGGAGGTGATGAACTGTGCGGTGAGCAAAGCATCGCGCTCGATGCTCTCGTCGATGATGAAACGGCTGGAAATCAGACCCAGCCCGGCCGCCACCGAGAGGATGATGGCCAGGCTGACCCAGGCGTACCAGCGCAGCAGGTTGAACGGCTTGCGTGGGGTGGCCAACTCGCTACCGGCAAGTACTTCCATAGTGTCGGAACGAGGGGCGATGTCCATGGCGGACTCCACAACTGGGCACCTTCAGAAGGTTATAGCCCACAGTTGGGGAAACCATCGGGTTAGCTTGGCGGCATCCGCCGAAGGGTATTGTTTCCTTCTCTTTTTTTGCGAGTGCGCCTGCCAGGTAGAAAACCCAGATGCTGGCGCGCTCCCACAGGGAAAGTTGCAAAGACTAATCACCCACCACCCCCTGCAACCTGCGGTACTCCCGCAGCACATTGGGCACATAGCGCCGGGTCTCGGCGAACGGCGGTACCCCGCCACGGCGCAGTACCGCGTCAGGACCGGCATTGTAGGCCGCCACGGCCAAGGTGATGTCATTGTCGAACAAGTTGAGCATGCGCTTGAGGTAGCGGGCCCCGCCTTGCACGTTGTCTTCCGGGTCCAGGCGGTTTTCCACGCCCATCTCGCGGGCGGTATCCGGCATCAGTTGCATCAACCCCACCGCGCCCGCCGGTGAACGGGCTTTGGGGTTGTAGCCGGACTCGGCCTTGATCACCGCATGCAGCAACGCCGGGGGCACATCGTAGGTGCGCGCCGCGGCGGCGACCAGCTTGGCGTACGGACGGCCGGTTATAAGCTGCGCATTGGCGGGGCCGGCCAGGGTCTTCGGCTCGCTGATCACCGTTTCATAGAGGCGCCCGGGTCGATGGACGTTGGTCAGTATGTAGCTGCCTTTGGCATCGATGGAAATGTACACATCGGCCTGGGCAGCACCTGCCACCAGCCAGATCAAACCGAGAATGAGTCCACGCATGTCGGTCGCCTCTTCGTGGTCCCCCAATGTTGGGGAATATGCCCCGGAAAATCCGCGGTCAATGACCACGACGCAAGCACTGTGCCGCTTTCCGTACCGCATGCTGCAAGGCCCCGAGGCAGGCGTGCACGGCTGTTGCATGGGGCCTGCAAAAGCTTGTCCCCATGCAGCGGAGGGCTTCACCATGCAGCGCAGAACCAACCCCCAACATGGTTTCACCCTGCTTGAACTCCTGGTGGTGCTGGTAGTGCTCGGCCTGCTGGCCGGTATCGTCGCGCCCAAGTACTTCAGCCAGCTCGGTCGCTCCGAGGCCAAGGTGGCGCGGGCGCAAATAGAGGGGCTGAGCAAGGCCCTGGACCTGTACCGCCTGGAAGTCGGCCACTACCCCAACAGTGAGCAAGGCCTGCAGGCCCTGGTGGTTGCCCCCAGTGGCGAAGCCCGCTGGACCGGCCCGTATTTGCAGAAGGCCGTGCCGCAGGACCCGTGGGGCCGCCCGTACATCTACCGGCAACCCGGCGAAAATGGCGGCGAGTACGACCTGCTGTCGATGGGCAAGGATGGCCAGCCCGGTGGCGATGGGGAAAACGCCGAAATCACCAGCTGGCAATAGGGGGAGCGGCCATGCGCTACAGCCTCAAGGCCCTGGGCAGGCAGGGTGTGGTGCAGTTGCAGATCGACGCCGAGGACGCCGACCAGGCCCGCCGCCAGGTCGAGGACCAGGGCCTGCGCGTGCTCAGCCTGCGTGGCCACGGCGGCGCCTTGCGCGGCATGGCCTGGCGCCGCGAGGCAAGTTTTGACCTGGTACTGTTCAGCCAGGAACTTTCGACCCTGCTCAACGCCGGCCTGCCGCTGATCGATGCGCTGGAGAGCCTGGCGGAAAAGGCACCCGCAGCCGCAACGCGCAAAGTGCTCGCCGAGCTGGTCCGCCAACTGTACGAAGGCCGCTCGCTGTCCCAGGCCCTGGGCCAGCAGCCACGGGTGTTCCCACCGCTGTACGTGGCGCTGGTGCAGTCCAGTGAGCGTACCGGCGCGCTCGGCGACGCCCTCGCCCGCTACATCAGCTACCGCCAGCGCCTGGACCTGGTACGGCAGAAACTGGTGGGTGCCTCGGTCTACCCGTTGCTGCTATTGCTGGTGGGCGGTGGCGTGGTGCTGTTCCTGCTTGGCTACGTGGTGCCGCGTTTCAGCCAGGTATTCGAGGGCATGGGCTCCGAACTGCCCTGGCTGTCACGGTTACTGATGCAGATCGGCCTGTTCCTGCATGCCCAGCAGCTGCCGCTGGCGCTGGGCAGCCTTGGCGCGGTCACGGCGCTGTGGCTGCTGCGCCGCCAGCCACGGGTGCGGCGCTGGGCTTCCTGCCAGGTCCGGCGCCTGCCGGCACTGCACCAACGCCTGATGATATACGAACTGGCGCGCTTCTACCGCTCGCTGGGCATCCTGCTGCAAGGTGGCATCCCCATCCTCACCGCCATGGGCATGGCCCGTGGTTTGCTCGGCAGTGCCTCAGCCCAGGGCCTGGAGCAGGCCAGCCAGCGGGTCGGCGAAGGGTTGCCGCTGTCCGACGCGCTGGAGGCCGGGCAACTGGTCACGCCGGTATCACTGCGCCTGCTGCGGGCCGGCGAGCAGTCCGGCAACCTGGGCGAGATGCTGGAGCGCTGCGCCGACTTCCATGACCAGGAAATCGGCCGCTGGGTGGAATGGTTCGTCAAGCTGTTCGAACCGCTGCTGATGACCTTCATCGGCCTGCTGATCGGCCTGATCGTGATCCTGATGTACATGCCGATCTTCGAACTGGCCTCGAGCATTCACTGAAGCGCCAGGCCCCAGACTGCCGCGCGCACAGGTTACGCGGCGCAAGGCCTGGGCCCGACACATGCCCAAGATCGATGATTGATCCACACATATCATTCATCGTGATAATAACCTTCGGCCCGTTCGATTCGTGCATCACGCGCAACACACTCACACTCCGCCCACTACTAATACATTGGCGGAGTTCTCCATGGAACAATCACTCAAACCCTTGCGCTTCCCCCTCGCTGCCCTGGCAGTGGTGGTGATCAGCGCTTGCGGTCGAACCCCCGACGCGGTGCAGGCTCCCGCCGCGCCGAAGGTCAGTGTGGCCAAGGTGATCGAGCAACCGATCAACGAATGGGATGAGTTCACCGGCCGCCTCGAAGCCCCGGAAACCGTCGAGGTGCGGCCACGGGTCTCCGGCCAGATCGACCTGGTAGCCTTCACTGAAGGCGCCCAGGTCAAGAAAGGCGACCTGCTGTTCCAGATCGACCCACGCCCGTTCCAGGCAGAGGTCCGCCGCCTCGAAGCCCAACTGCAGCAGGCCAAGGCCACCGCCATCCGCAGCGCCAACGAAGCCCGCCGTGGCGAACGCCTGCGTGACAGCAACGCCATTTCCGCAGAACTGGCCGAATCGCGTAGCAGCGCCGCCGCCGAAGCCCGCGCCGGGGTCGACGCGATCCAGGCCCAGCTCGACCTGGCACGCCTGAACCTCAGCTTCACCCGCGTTACCGCCCCCATCAGCGGCCGTGTCAGCCGCGCACAGTTCACCGCCGGCAACATCGTTACCGCCGATGTCACCCCGCTGACCAGCGTGGTTTCCACCGACAAGGTCTACGCCTACTTCGACGCCGACGAGCGCGTGTACCTCAAGTACACCCAGCTGGCCCGCGAAGGGCAGCGTGGCCAGAGCACCCCGGTGTACCTGGGCCTGACCAACGAAACCGGCAACCCGCACCTGGGCCAGATGAACTTCGTCGACAACCAGGTCAACCCGCGCACCGGCACCATCCGTGGCCGTGCGGTGTTCGACAACAGCGACGGCCAGTTCACCCCGGGCCTGTACGCACGCCTGAAACTGGTGGGCAGCGCCCAGTACCAGGCCGTACTGATCAACGACGAAGCCGTAGGCACCGACCTTGGCAAGAAGTTCGTGCTGGTCATGGACAAGGACAACAAGGCCGCCTACCGCGCCGTGGAGCTGGGGCCGAAGCTGGAAGGCCTGCGCATCGTGCGCAGCGGCCTGGGCAAGGACGACCGCATCGTGGTCAAGGGCCTGCAGCGCGTGCGCCCTGGCTCACCGGTCACCCCGGAAGAGACACCGATGGCCAGCGAACAGACCCTCGCCGCCCTCGCCCAGCAGCGCCAGGCCCTGGAGGCCAGCAACCCGGCGCCGAAGGTGGCGGGCAACAACGTGAAAGTCGCCAGCGCCCAGGCGCCACGCGGTTAAGGGACCACACCGATGAACTTCTCGAAATTCTTCATTACCCGGCCGATCTTCGCCGCGGTGCTGTCGCTGGTGCTGCTGATCGCGGGTTCGATCTCGCTGTTCCAGCTGCCGATCAGCGAATACCCCGAAGTGGTGCCGCCCACCGTGGTGGTGCGCGCCAACTTCCCCGGCGCCAACCCCAAGGTCATCGGCGAAACCGTCGCCGCGCCGCTGGAACAGGCCATCACCGGTGTGGAGAACATGCTGTACATGTCCTCCCAGTCCACCGCTGACGGCAAGCTGACCCTGACCATCACCTTCGCCCTGGGTACCGACCTGGACAACGCCCAGGTGCAGGTGCAGAACCGCGTCACCCGGACCCAGCCCAAGCTGCCCGAGGAAGTGACCCGCATCGGTATCACCGTCGACAAGGCCTCGCCCGACCTGACCATGGTCGTGCACCTGACCTCACCGGACAACCGCTACGACATGCTCTATCTGTCCAACTACGCCATCCTCAACATCAAGGACGAGCTGGCGCGCCTGGGCGGCGTGGGTGATGTGCAGTTGTTCGGCATGGGCGACTACTCGCTGCGTGTATGGCTGGACCCGAACAAGACCGCTTCGCGCAACCTCACCGCCAGTGATGTGGTAGCTGCCATCCGCGAGCAGAACCGCCAGGTGGCGGCTGGCCAGCTGGGCGCCCCGCCCGCCCCGGGCTCGACCAGCTTCCAGCTGTCGATCAACACCCAGGGCCGCCTGGTCAATGAGGAAGAGTTCGAGAACATCATCATCCGCGCCGGTGCCGATGGCGAAATCACCCGCCTCAAGGACATCGCCCGGGTCGAGCTAGGCTCCAGCCAGTACGCCCTGCGTTCGCTGCTGAACAACCAGCCGGCAGTGGCCATTCCGATCTTCCAGCGCCCAGGCTCCAACGCCATCGAGATCTCCGACGAAGTACGGGCGAAAATGGCCGAGCTGAAGAAGGACTTCCCCGAGGGCATGGACTACAGCATCGTCTATGACCCGACCGTGTTCGTCCGTGGCTCCATCGAGGCCGTGGTGCACACCCTGTTCGAAGCGCTGGTGCTGGTCGTGCTGGTGGTCATCCTGTTCCTGCAGACCTGGCGCGCCTCGATCATCCCGCTGATGGCCGTACCGGTATCGCTGATCGGTACCTTTGCCGTGATGCACCTGTTCGGCTTCTCGCTCAACGCGCTGTCATTGTTCGGCCTGGTCCTGGCCATCGGTATCGTGGTGGACGACGCGATCGTCGTGGTGGAAAACGTCGAGCGCAACATCGGCCTGGGCCTGAAACCGCTGGAAGCCACGCAAAAGGCCATGGGCGAAGTAACCGGGCCGATCATCGCCACCGCCCTGGTGCTGTGCGCCGTGTTCGTGCCTGCTGCGTTCATTTCCGGCCTGACCGGGCAGTTCTACAAGCAGTTCGCCCTGACCATCGCCATTTCCACGGTCATCTCGGCGTTCAACTCCCTGACCCTGTCGCCAGCCCTGGCTGCCGTACTGTTGAAGGACCACCACGCGCCGAAAGACCGTTTCTCGCGGTTCCTGGAAAAACTGCTGGGCAGCTGGCTGTTCGCCCCGTTCAACCGCTTCTTCGACCGCGCCTCCAACCGTTACGTCGGTGGCGTGCGCCGGGTCATCCGCTCCAGCGGCATCGCCCTGTTCGTGTATGCCGGCCTGATGGGCCTGACCTACCTGGGCTTCTCGTCCACCCCGACCGGTTTCGTACCGGCCCAGGACAAGCAGTACCTGGTGGCGTTCGCCCAGCTGCCTGACGCGGCCAGCCTCGACCGCACCGAAGCGGTGATCAAGCGCATGAGCGAAATCGCCCTGAAGCAGCCTGGTGTGGCCGACTCGGTAGCCTTCCCTGGCCTGTCGATCAACGGTTTCACCAACAGCCCCAACAGCGGCATCGTGTTCACCCCGCTCAAGCCGTTCGACGAGCGCAAGGACCCGAGCCAGTCGGCGGCGGCCATCGCAGCTGCACTGAATGCCCAGTTCGCCGACATCCAGGACGCCTACATCGCGATCTTCCCGCCCCCGCCGGTACAAGGCCTGGGCACCATCGGCGGCTTCCGCCTGCAGATCGAAGACCGCGGCAACCTGGGCTACGAAGCGCTGTACAAGGAAACCCAGAACATCATCGCCAAGAGCCACAACGTGCCGGAGCTGGCGGGCCTGTTCACCAGCTACCAGGTCAACGTGCCGCAGGTCGATGCCGCCATCGACCGGGAAAAGGCCAAGACCCATGGCGTGGCGATCACCGACATCTTCGACACCCTGCAGGTCTACCTGGGCTCGCTGTACACCAACGACTTCAACCGCTTTGGCCGCACCTACCAGGTCAACGTCCAGGCCGAGCAGCAGTTCCGCCTCGATGCCGAGCAGATCGGCCAGCTGAAGGTGCGCAACAACCTTGGCGAGATGATCCCGCTGGCGACCTTCCTCAAGGTCAGCGACACCTCCGGGCCGGACCGGGTGATGCACTACAACGGCTTCATCACCGCCGAGATCAACGGCGCCGCGGCACCGGGCTACAGCTCCGGCCAGGCGGAAGCTGCAATCGAGAAGCTGCTGAAAGAGGAACTGCCCAACGGCATGACCTTCGAGTGGACCGACCTGACCTACCAGCAGATCCTCTCGGGCAACACCGCGCTGTTCGTGTTCCCGCTGTGCGTGCTGCTGGCCTTCCTGGTGCTTGCTGCCCAGTACGAAAGCTGGAGCCTGCCGCTGGCGGTGATCCTGATCGTGCCGATGACCCTGCTGTCGGCCATCACCGGGGTGATCGTGTCGGGTGGTGACAACAACATCTTCACCCAGATCGGCCTGATCGTACTGGTAGGCCTGGCGTGCAAGAACGCCATCCTGATCGTCGAGTTCGCCAAGGACGAACAGGCCAAGGGGCTCGACCCGCTGGCTGCGGTACTGGAAGCCTGCCGCCTGCGCCTGCGGCCGATCCTGATGACCTCGATCGCCTTCATCATGGGTGTGGTTCCGTTGGTGTTCAGCTCCGGCGCAGGCTCGGAAATGCGCCATGCCATGGGTGTGGCGGTGTTCTCGGGGATGATCGGCGTGACCGTGTTCGGCCTGTTCCTGACCCCGGTGTTCTTCTTCCTGATTCGCCGTTTCGTCGAGCGTCGCCAGGCCCGCAAGGCCGAACACGTTCAAGTGCTGGAGAACCATGCATGAACCTGCTCAAACCCTTGACCCCGAGCCTGCTGGCGTTGGCCCTGGCGGCCTGCGCGGTAGGCCCGGACTACCAGGCGCCGGCCACCGAGCCCGCGCAGCTGGCCAGCGATGTACAGGCCAAGGCCTACGACCGTAGCCGCTTCGAAAGCCTGTGGTGGAGGCAGTTCGACGACCCGGTGCTGAACCAGCTGGTGCAGGCTTCGCTGGACGGCAACCGGGACCTGCGCGTGGCCTTCGCCCGCCTGAAATCGGCCCGTTCGATCCGTGAAGACGCCGAGAACGATCAGTTCCCGGTGGTCACCAGCCGCGCCAGCAGCGACATCGGCAAGGGCCAGATCCCCGGCCAGACCACGCAACGGGTGAACAGCGAGCGCTACGACCTGGGCCTGGACATGGCCTGGGAGCTTGACCTGTTTGGCCGCATCCAGCGCCAGATCGAAGCCAGCGAAGCCCAGGAAGCGGTGGCAGCGGCCGACCTGCAGCAGTTGCAGGTCAGCCTGATCGCCGAGCTGGTCGATGCCTATGGCCAGCTGCGCGGCGCGCAGTTACGCGAGAAGATCGCCCTGGCCAACCTCAAGACCCAGCAAGAATCGCGGGCCATCACCGAAACCCTGCGCGATGCCGGCGTGGGCAACGATCTCGATGTGGTGCGTGCCGATGCGCGCCTGGCCGGTGTTGAAGCCACCGTACCGCAATTGCAGGCGGAACAGGCACGCGCGCGGCACCGCATCGCCACCCTGCTCGGTCAGCGCCCGGATGCACTTGGCGTCGACCTGTCGCCCAAAGCCCTGCCGGCGATTGCCAAGGCGTTGCCGGTGGGTGACCCGGGTGAACTGCTGCGGCGCCGCCCGGACATCCGCAGCGCCGAACGCCAGCTGGCAGCCGCCACCGCCAATGTTGGCGTGGCCACCGCCGACCTGTTCCCCCGTGTCAGCCTCAGCGGCTTCCTTGGCTTTACTGCCGCCCGCGGCTCGCAGATAGGCTCCTCGGCAGCCAATGCCTGGGCGCTGGGCCCAAGCATCACCTGGGCCGCCTTCGACCTGGGCAGCGTGCGCGCCCGCCTGCGCGGTGCCAAGGCCGATGCCGAAGGGGCGCTGGCCAACTATGAACAGCAGGTATTGCTGGCCCTGGAAGAATCGGCCAACGCCTTCAGCGATTACGACAAGACCCAGCAGCGGCTGTTGTCGTTGATGCGCCAGAGCGACGCCAGCCGCAAGGCGGCGGAACTGGCCTCGATTCGCTATCGCGAGGGCACGGTGGACTACCTGGTGCTGCTCGATGCCGAGCGTGAGCGGCTGAGCGCTGAAGATGCGCAAGCCCAGGGTGAGGTCGAGCTGTACCGCGGCATCGTCTCGATCTACAAGGCCCTGGGTGGCGGCTGGCAACCGGAGACTGTCGCCAGCGCGCACTGATACCCCCGTTTCAACGACTCCTTTGGTTGGCTCCTCCCCCAACCGTTTGCCCCGCAGGCCTTGGTCCGCGGGGCTTTTTTATGTTTTTGGAAGTGTGTTTCGGGGTGGGTGTTCGCCACAATATTTTCATTGCCTGTGAGACCGTGCGCCGCGCGGGCGGCGCTCGATTTATGCCCCACCGCAAAACCCGAGGCAGGCGCCACGCAACCCTCACTCGGTTGCATTTACCCCCCAGCTAGCCCAAGCTCTGCCCTTCCCGCCGCCACGGATCATCCGATGCCCAGACGCAACCGCTACCTGATCGCCCTGCTGCTGTTGATCCTGGTATCGGCCCTGTTCGGCTACCTGTGGCGCGACGCCCCGTCAGCACCGCCAACCCTGCCTGCACACAGCTACGCCAAGGCCCTGCGTCAGGCCCATGACGGCCAGCCCGGTGCCGCCCGGGTGCTGTACCAACAGTTGCAACGCACCGACTTGCCCGCCATCCGCCGCGCGGCGCTGTACGCCGAGTTGCCCAACTACCCCTCGCCGCAGGCATTGAAACTCGCCCGTCAGGACCTGGAGCATGCCGACCCGCTGGTGCGCCGTGCTGCCATTGCCGGTATCCGACGCCTGCTGCCGGCAGCGCAGCGCAGCCTGGTACTCGGCCCGCTGCTGGACGACGACGAGCAAAGCGTACGCTTTGCCGCGGTAGATGCCCTGCTCGGCCTTGCCCCCGATGACATAGGCCTGTATTTCGGCCCGCTACAGGTTGCCTTGGAGCAATACCAGCAGGCCCTGGAGCAACAACCCGAGGATGCCGACGCCCAGGTGCACCTGGCGCGCCTGTACCTGCACGAAAACGACTTCACCCAAGCCGCCAACGCCCTGCAACGAGCGCTGGCCGTCGCCCCCGGCAACCTCGACGCATTGGCTACCCAGGTACGCCTGCTTGAGCGCCAGGGTCATCACGACGCTTCGCGCCAGGTGCTGGGCAAAGCCTTGGCGCTGAGCCCCGATTCAGCCTTTCTGCAGTACGAACTGGGGCTCTGGCTGATCCGCCACGAACAGCGCGAATACGCCTTGCTGGCCCTGTCCCGTGCCGTCGAGCTGGACCCGGACAACACCGACTACCGCTATACACTGGCAGTCACCCTGCATGAACTGGAACAACTCGACGCCGCGCAAAAGCAACTGGAAACCGTGCTAAGCCGCCAGCCGGCCAATCGCCGGGCACGGGTATTGCTGATCCAGTACTGGAAGGAAACCGGCCAGTTGCAGAACGTGCAGGTGCTACTGGCCGAGCTGGAGCGGCAGAACCCGGACGATCCCGTGCTGCAACAGGGCCTGTAGGCAACGCCCGAAATTTGTTGAACCCTGGGACTGCGCCCAAGGTCCAGTGGATATCAGACCACCTTGCAGGAGAATCGTTTTGGCCAGTTCGTTGGCGCTGGACGAACGCGTGTTGATCCTGGCGCCCCCGCCTTTAGCCGCGGATACTGCTCGCCTGCTCGCTTGCGCCGGCATCGACAGCCTGTGCGCGATCGACCTGGCCAACCTGCAAGCCTGCCTGGCCGAAGGCGCAGGCCTGGCGATCATTGACGAGCAAGTGTTCAACCAGGGCCCAAGCGCATTGCTGCAGGCATTCATCGACCAGCAACCGAGCTGGTCGGACCTGCCCATCGTGCTGCTCAGCCAGGGCAAGCAAGCGGCCATGGGCTCGACCAACCATCCGGTGGGCAACCTGGTACTGCTGGTTGCCCCGTTCGAAAACGCCCAACTGCTGCACATGGCCCAGTCAGCCCTGCGCAACCGGCGCCGGCAGTACCTGGCGCGCGACCAGTTGCTTGACCTGCAGCAACGCCTGGACGCCCAGACCGCGCCTGCGGGCGAAGACCACGAGCGCAGCGAGTTCGCCCGCCACCAGACACGCAAGATGGAAGCCATCGGCCAACTGGCCGGGGGGGTCGCCCATGACTTCAACAACCTGCTCACCAGCATTGGCGGCAGCTTCGAGCTGATCGACCGGCGCCTGCGCCAGGGCCGCAGCGATGGCCTGGACACCGTGCTGCGCATGGGCCGAGAGGCGGTGTCACGCGCCACCCACCTGACCCACCGCCTGCTGGCCTTCTCTTCCCGGCAATCGCTGCACAGCCAGCAGGTCGATCTGCACGGCCTGCTTCAGGCAAAGCGCCTGAAGGCCTGCCTGAGCCCGGCCGTGACCCTGCAGGTGCACATCGCCAAGGGCCTGTGGTCTGTCGAAGCCGATGCCCAGCAGTTGCAGGAAGCCCTCGACAACGTGCTGCTCAATGCCTGCGAAGCCATGCCCAATGGCGGCCAGCTGCGCATCGAGGCCACTAACCAGCACATCGGCACCGGGCAATTTGCCGGTGGCGCCCTGTGCGCCGGTGACTATGTGCACCTGCGCATCATCGATGACGGCCAAGGCATGGCGCAAAGCACGCTGGAGCATGCCTTCGAGCCGTTCTTCAGCACCAAGGCGATTGGCCAGGGCATCGGCCTGGGCCTGTCGATGGTGTACGGCTTCAGCAAGCAGTCCCACGGCCATGTCACCTTGCACAGCCAGATCGGCCAAGGTACCCGGGTGGACCTGTACCTTCCACGCCACGCCGGCAAGGCCCAGCCACCGGGCAAACCCGTGCAACCCACGCAACCCGCACAGCCCGTGGAAGGTAGCCGGGGCCATCACGTGCTGGTGGTCGAGGACGACCCGCATGTCCGCCAATTGCTGTGCCAGGCCCTGCGCGAGGATGGCCTCGCCTGCCACAGTGCCGCCGACGCCAACGAGGGCCTGAAGGTGCTGCGCTCGACACAACCGGTGGATTTGCTGGTTAGCGATGTCGGCTTGCCCGGCATGAATGGCCGCCAGTTGGCCAAGATTGCCCGCAGCCTGCGCCCCCGCTTGCCGGTGCTGTTCATTACCGGTTACGCGGAAACGGCAATGGCCCGCAAGGGCTTCCTGGAGGCGGGCATGCACCTGATTTGCAAGCCCTTCGAACTCAAGCAACTGCAGGCGCAGGTGACCCACATTCTGGGCAAGCCCTGAAACGTATTACGCCTCAAGCATGCGTAACGCCTGGTCGGCAAGGTCTGCCAGCGAGAACGGCTTGTTCATCAATGCCGTGCCCTGCTGTTCGAGCAACTGCGCTTCGATCGGCTGATCCGCGTAACCGGTGATGAACAGGATCTTCTGCTGCGGCAGCTGCATGCGCATGGCCTTGGCCACCTGGCGACCACTGAAACCACCCGGCAAGCCGATGTCGGTGATCACCAGATCGAACGGGCCGCCATGGCGGAAGCGCTCCAGCGCACTATTGGCGTCGCCCGCCTCAGTGACTTCGAAACCACGCTCGGTCAGGTACTCGCGCATCACCGCACGCAAACCGAGCTCGTCATCGACCAGCAACAGGCGTTCCCCCCCGGCCATGCGGTGCGAGCGCGGCGCCAGCGCGGGCGCCTCGGGTACCGGGTCATGCCACCTTGGAAAAAGCATGGAAACCTTGGTGCCCTGGTTTGGCGCCGACTCGATCCAGGCGTACCCCCCCGACTGGCCGACGAAGCCATACACCATCGACAAGCCAAGCCCTGAGCCACGCCCGATGGGCTTGGTGGTAAAGAACGGCTCAAAGGCCCTGGCAATGTCTACCGCCGACATGCCATGGCCATCATCCTCCACCTGCAAGGCAACGTAGTCGCCTGGCGGCAGGCCGTCCTCATCCGGAAAACACGTTTTCAACCGCTTGTTGACGGTACGCAGCGTGACATTGCCACGTTCCAGGCACGCTTCACGGGCATTGGCGCAAAGATTGATCAAGGCATTTTCAAGCTGGGAAACATCGAGGTTCACCGCCCACGGCGTAACATCCAGCTGCCAGTGCAAACGCATTTCGGCGCCCAGCGTACGCAGCAACAGGGGTTCGCTCAGCCGCAATTGCCGGTTGAAGTCCAGCGGTTTGGGAGCCAAAGGCTGATGACGAGAAAACGCCAGCAAGCGATGGGTCAGCTCCATGGCGCGCTGCACCGAGTCACGTGCCACCGCGACATAGGCCTCTACCCGCTCCAGTCGCCCTTCCTGCAGGCGCCGTTGCAGCAATTCGAGGCTGCCACCGATACCGGACAGCAAGTTGTTCATTTCATGGCCCACGCCGCCGGCCAACTGGCCAACCACCTCCAGGCGTTCGTTGTTGCGCATCAGGGCTTCGGATTGACGAGCAGCCTCTTCACGGTCCTCGGTGATGTCCCGGCCAACCGCAGTCAGCAGGGTGCCATCGAAGCGCGCGCTCCAGCGAAACCAGTGGTAATGGCCATCGCGATGACGCAGGCGGGTCTCCAACTGCTCGGTGTTGCTGTACTGCAGGAACCCGGACACGGCCACCTGTACTTCGGCGCGATCCGCCGGATGCACCAGTTCCAGTACCGGAACGTCCCGTACCTGCTCCTCGGCCCAACCCAGAATGCGGTACCAGGCGGGGTTAGCGGCATGCACCTTCAGCTCGGGAGTAACCGTCATCATCGCATCACGCGACAACTGCCAGAACTGCTCGCGCTCGGCCACATGCTGTTCGATCTGTCGCTCGAAGCCTTGCGCCTGCTCGCGCCAATGGTGGTAAGCCTCAATGCTCGCGGTGGTCTCGATCACCGTGTGCAGAAAGCCCGCCACGCTGCCCAGCTCATCACGAAGCGGCGCATAACCGAACGCACACCAAAACGGGTCCATGCCTTCGCCGCAGGCAATACGCAGTGGTGGGTCCTCGACAAAACTCGAGTGCCCTTCAAGCGCCTTGAATACCCAAGGCCCCATCGCCGGCCATACATCGCTCCACAGCGCATCGAAGGCCAGGCCCAATGCATCCAGGGCAACCGGCCGCAACGCCCGGTAGGCATCGTTGTGGACCACGCTAAGGTCCGGCCCCCAGACCACAGCACACGGGAACGGTGACAAGTGCATCATGTCGACGGCAATGCGCAACGAGGCCGGCCAGCGCGGCAATGGCCCGAGCGATGTGCGCCCCCAGTCGAAGCGTGCAATCCGCTCGGCCATCATGTCCGGCGCCAACACAGGCGCTTGCAGGATAACCTGCGGCGCAGGCTCGCGCGGCGTACCGTTTGCGACCACTATCATGACTCCAGCAGGGTTCAGGAAAGCGCACGGGCGCGCCCGTGGATGCCGTTCACGTTAGCACAACACACGCCACGCAATAATGGCGTACTCGCACCTGACAGCTATGCTCATTAGGTTTTCCCTCGGGCCAGGGAGCAACGGCCCATTCAGGTTGCCGACGGGAGCGTGGTCATGAGCAAGAAAATGCTGGTGGTGCTGACCAATACAGCCAAGTATCCGACCCTCAAGCGGGCTACCGGGTTGTGGCTGGGGGAAGCCGTGCACTTTGTCGAAAAAGTCGAAAATGCCGGCTACACGGTCGATTATGTCAGCCCGCAGGGCGGCTACGTACCCGTCGACCCGCACAGCCTGCAAATGGCCCCCGACCTGGACTGGCAGTGGTATGACGACAAGCGCTTCATGAGCCGCCTGGGCAACACCTTGAGCCCTGGCCAGGTGAAAGCCGAAGAATACAGCGTCATCTACTACACCGGCGGGCACGGGGTAATGTATGACTTTGCCGACAATCAGCCGCTGCAAGAGCTGGCACGCCGGGTCTACGAGAACAAGGGCATTGTCGCTGCGGTCTGCCATGGTGTTGTCGGCCTGCTGAACATCAAGCTCAGCGATAACAGCCTGTTGCTGAAGGACCGTCAGGTGACCGGTTTCTCCAATACCGAGGAAAAGCTGGTGGAACTGGACAAGGTGGTCCCTTTCCTGACGGAAAACGAGCTGGGCGCCCGCGGCGGTAACTACAGCAAGCATGATGACCCGTGGCAGCCGTATGTGGTTGCCGATGGTCGGCTGATCACCGGGCAGAACCCTGCCTCCACAGAATTGCTGGCCGAGAAAGTGCTCGCGAAACTCAAGGGCCGCTAGCGGCCTACGCCGGGCTTTCGGATTTCCCATAACGCGCACTGCACCCGGCCTACAGCCGGCCGGTCATTGAATACATAGGCTCAGGGTTCAACTGTTCACCACGAACAGTTTCGGACCGGAGAGCAATTGGCCTATGTCGAAAATCATGCACGCCGGGCGCAGCTTGCTGGAACTGCTGCTGCTCATCGCCTTGGGCCTGGTGCCCGTGGTTTCAGGGTTGCTGGTGATGGTGTTCCAACTGGAAACGAAACTCGCGGAAAACGCGAACATTTCGGTCCAGGAGGCAGTTTTCAGCGTTGATCAAGCGCTGGACCGCATGCACGAAACCGCTCTTCAGGCCCTGCCCCTTGCGGGCAAACCTTGCAATGACGTCATCGGCACGTTGCGGGACCAGGTGGCCAGCCGCTCCATGGTGCGTTCGCTGTCCCTGCTCAAGGACGACCAGGCCTACTGCAGCACCACCTCGGATTCACTGGCTGAGTTGTCGGCCTTTGCCCTGTCCGGCCGCCAGGTCGAACTGGCCTACGGCCCAGGGTCAGTGGCCAATAAATTGCTGGTCAACTTTTACCTGGGTGGCAAGGACAACGGTGTCATAGTGACCGCCTATGCCATGCAACTGCGCAACGAGCTGGACGCTTTTCAGGATGGCTTGACGCTGCTGCTGGCGTTTGGCGACCGGTACATCTGGAGCCACGGAGACAGCCGCGACAGGCAACGTCCCTCTCAGTCCGAGTTCACTGCAAGCGCGCATTCGGCCAAATATGGATATCAGGTCAAGGGTGGCTACGCCCAAGGCTATACCGCTCGGGAAGCCCGCCAGTCGATGCTGCAAATCATGCCTTCGCTGATGCTGGTGGGGATCGTGACAGGCTCGATTGTCTATCTGACCCTGTTCAGGGCGCGGGTCAACCGGCGTGGTACCGCCGCCAACCATGCATGACGGCGGCGGTACTCCAAGGGGATCAGTCGGTGCTCAGCACACCACGGCGCACCTGGTCGCGCTCGATGGACTCGAACAGGGCCTTGAAGTTGCCCTCGCCAAAGCCGTCATCACCCTTGCGCTGGATGAACTCGAAGAACACCGGGCCGAGCAGTGTTTCTGAGAAGATCTGCAGCAGCAGGCGCTTGTCGTCAGGCTGCGAGGCGCCATCAAGGAGAATGCCGCGCGCTTTCAGCTGGTCTACCGGCTCGCCGTGACCTGGCAGGCGCTCTTCGAGCATCTCGTAGTAGGTTTGCGGCGGTGCAGTCATGAAGCGCATGCCGAAGCCCTTGAGGGCATCCCAGGTCTTGAGCAGGTCATCGGTCAGGAAGGCGACGTGCTGGATACCTTCGCCGTTGAACTGCATCAGGAACTCTTCGATCTGCCCGGAGCCCTTGGACGACTCTTCGTTCAGCGGGATGCGGATCATGCCATCCGGTGCGGTCATGGCGCGCGAAGTCAGGCCGGTGTACTCACCCTTGATGTCGAAGTAGCGGATTTCACGGAAGTTGAACAGCTTCTCGTAGAAGCCCGCCCAGTACGACATGCGCCCGCGATAAACGTTGTGGGTGAGGTGGTCGATGATCTTCAGGCCGGCACCCACCGGGTTGCGGTCCACACCCTCGATGAACTTGAAGTCGATGTCATAGATCGAGCTGCCTTCCTCGAAACGGTCGATCAGGTACAGCGGCGCACCGCCGATGCCCTTGATCGCCGGCAGGCGCAGCTCCATCGGGCCGGTTTCGATTTCCACCGGCTGGGCGCCCAGTTCCAGGGCGCGGGCATAGGCCTCATGGGCGTTGCGCACGCGGAACGCCATGCCGCATACCGACGGGCCGTGTTCGGCGGCGAAGTACGAGGCGATGCTCTTGGGTTCGTTGTTCAGGATCAGGTTGATGTCACCCTGGCGATACAGGTGCACATCCTTGGAACGGTGGGTAGCCACCTTGGTGAAGCCCAGCATCTGGAATACCGGCTCGAGTACGCCAGGGGTCGGCGAAGCCAGTTCGATGAATTCGAAGCCCATCAGGCCCATTGGATTGTCGAAGATATCAGCCATGTTCGTGTCCTCATCTGCAGCGAAAATTATTGATTGCGTGGGATGTGGGACGTAAA
Organism: Pseudomonas sp. NPDC096925; assembly: GCF_044762545.1. Classification (NCBI taxonomy): domain Bacteria; kingdom Pseudomonadati; phylum Pseudomonadota; class Gammaproteobacteria; order Pseudomonadales; family Pseudomonadaceae; genus Pseudomonas; species Pseudomonas sp. NPDC096925. The sequence continues at coordinate 484,741 of NZ_JBIWEM010000003.1, forward strand.
TGGTGGTGAGCACGGGATACCCCGCACGCTGCGGGCGAGGAAGTCACCTATTATCAGCTTGAACCCATGGTATGTCATGTGGACCCATTCTCGGCGGGCTTGATCCTTCGGTATCGAAGGACCTTATTGTTGTATTCGTAAATCGATTCTACATTGCGTAAAATGGTTTGTCGCGTTTTAGTTGCTCATGGGTTCCGACAAGCGGCTATCCTCTCGTAATCCTTTCTACAGATCAGGTCAGCATGCCCCTTACCGTCAAACGCCGCGCCGGCCTCGGCTGGCGCACCCTGTTGCCCTGGGTCGTCGGCGTGCTGCCGGTGGCGTGCGGCCTGGCCGTGATGAACTGGCAGATCGAGCGCGAAATGCAGGCCAGCAGCCAGGCCACCGCCCGCCAGGTGGTGGAGCACGTCGAGCGCATTCTCGACAACCTGTCCAGCGCTGCCAATGCCCTGCTGCCGCTTGTCGACAGCCCGTGCGACGAGGCTCAGCTCATGCTGCGCGCCCAGGTCACGCGCAACGCCTTCGTGCGCTCGACCAACCTGTTCCGGCACAACGCCCTTTATTGCACCTCGCTGTTCGGCGCATTCGACGAGCCGGTCAACCCCGGCGACTACGTCGACGGCAAGCTGTGGCTGATGGACGGCAACTCGGTCACCCCTGGCCACCCGCTGCTGGTTTATCGGGCCAGCGACGGCGACCGCGGCGCGATCAGTACGGTGGATGGCGAACACCTGCTGACGGCACTGCGCCTGATCGGCCCCGATGAAGTCCTGCAGATCCGCGTGGGTGATGCCTGGATGGGCAAGGATGGCATCGTGCACAAAGGTGTGCCACCTGCGGCAGCCAGCGCAAATGTGCTGCTGGGCTCGACACGCTACCCGTTCAGCGTGCATGGCGGTTATGGCGCCGACCAGCAGGGGCTGCTGTGGCGCAGCCATTACCCTGCCCTGTTCGGCTTGCTGCTGGTACTGGGTGCGGTGGCCGCCCTGGTGTGCCGCTGGCAGGTTCGTCGCGCCACCTCCCCGCGCGCCGAACTGCAACGGGCCCTGGAAGCCGACGAGTTCCTGCCGTATTTCCAGCCGGTGGTGCGCAAGGGTGATTACCGCTGGGCCGGCGCCGAAGTACTGATGCGCTGGAACCACCCGCGCGAAGGACTGGTACGCCCCGACCTGTTCATCCCCTATGCCGAACACAGTGGCCAGATCGTCGCCATGACCCGTGCGCTGATGATGCACACCGCGCAGAACCTTGCACCCTATGCCGGGCTGCTGGAAGACGGTTTCCATATCGGCATCAACATCACTGCCGACCACTGCCGCGACTTCAGCCTGCTGGACGACTGCCGCACGTTCCTCCAGCACTTCCCGCCAGGCCGGGTGGTGCTCACCCTGGAGCTGACCGAGCGCAAGCTGATCGAGGCCACACCGGTGGCCCTGGAACTGTTCGAGAAGCTCAACGCCATGGGTGTGAAGATCGCCCTGGACGATTTCGGCACCGGTCAGTCAAGCCTCAACTACCTGCGCCAGTTCAAGGTCGACTACCTGAAGATCGACCAGAGCTTCGTTGCCATGATCGGTGCCGACGCACTGTCGGTACACATCCTCGAGACCATCATCGAGCTGTCGGCCAAGCTGGGCCTGGGCATCGTTGCCGAAGGCGTGGAAACCGAAGCACAGCGCGATTACCTGGCCCGTCACGAGGTGGACTTCCAGCAGGGCTACCTGTTCGCCAGGCCCATGCCGGCTGCCCAGTTCCTCGAGGCGCTGGCGGCACGCCCGGCTGCATCGCGGTTGCCGCAAGCCGCGCCCCCTGAGATCATGCGCGGCTGATCCACCCGCTCAATTCCCTATTCGAGGCATTCGTGTCAAAAGGCATTCTCTCGTCGGTCATGGCGTCCTGTCTGTTCGCCGTGATGTACTTCTATACCTCTCTGCTCACGCCGCTCGATGGCGAGGAGATCTTTGGCTGGCGCACCCTGTTGACGCTGCCCTGCCTGACCCTGTTCATGCTTGTCTCGAAAGACTGGAAACGGGTGGGCGAACTGCTCGCTCGGGCAAGACGCACGCCGCTGCTGTTGCTGGGCATGGTCGGCACATCGTGGCTGATGGGCGTGCAGCTATGGCTGTTCCTCTGGGCCCCCCTGCACGGGCGCAGCCTGGAAGTGTCGATGGGCTACTTCCTGCTGCCGCTGGCCATGGTCCTGACCGGGCGGCTGGTGTATGGCGAGCGCCTGTCACGCCTGCAGAAGGTGGCCGTGGCCTGCGCTGCGCTGGGCGTGGGCCACGAGCTGTACCAGCATGGCAGTTTCGCCTGGGAAACCCTGGTGGTGACGATCGGTTACCCGATCTACTTCGTGTTGCGCAAGCGCTGCCGCACCGAGCACCTGGGTGGCCTGTGGTGCGACATGTGCCTGCTGTTGCCCTGGGCGTTGTACTTCGTGATCCAAGGCCCGCTTTCTCCTGCCGATCTGCAGGCACACCCCGGGTTGTATGCGTTGATCCCGATCCTCGGGGCGATCAGTGCATCGGCCCTGATCGCCTACGTGCTGGCCAGCCGCTTGCTGCCGTTCAGCCTGTTCGGCCTGCTCAGCTACGTCGAACCGGTGCTACTGGTCGGCGTGGCGCTGCTGCTGGGCGAAACCATCGGCCCGGACCAGTGGCTGACCTACCTGCCGATCTGGGCCGCGGTGCTGGTGCTGGTGATCGAAGGTTTCAAACACCTGCTGCGTCAACGCCGCCGTTCGGTGTAAGCCGAACCTGGCGCACTCGCCGCTCCTCGACCGCTTCCACGGTCAGCGTCCAGCCATTCCAGGCCAGGCGGTCACCCACCATGGGCAGGCGGTCGAGCAGGCTCATCACCAGCCCCGCGAGGGTCTGGTAGTCCTCGGTGGCGCGGGCGCTGAAGCCGGTACGCGCTTGTACCTGGCTCAGGTTCAACGCACCGCTGACCACAAAACCTTCACCTTCCGGGACGATACCCGGGCCTTCGACCTCGCTGGCATCCGGCAGCTCACCGGCAATCGATTCGAGAATGTCGGTCATCGTCAGCAGGCCGGTGAAGTCACCGAACTCGTTGACGACGAAGGCGATGTGCGTCGACTGGGCTCGCATCTGCTCAAGGGCGTTGAGGATACTGAAGCTCTCCAGCAGGTTCAGCGGTACCCGCGCCATGCCCTCCAGGTCGGGCTGGCTGCCTGACAGCAGTTCCTTGAGCAGTTCCTTCTTGTGCACGAAGCCCAGTGGCTCGTCCACGCGGCCATCGCGGATCAACGGCAGGCGCGAGTACGGCGAATGGGCCAGGGCCTGGGCAACGGCGTCGGCCGGCTGCGCCAGATCGATCACATCGACCTCGGCGCGGGCGGTCATCACTGTGCGGATCGGCCGCTCGGCCAGGTTCAGCACGCCACTGATCATTACCCGTTCGCGGCGGTCGAACAACACCTGCTCCTCACCACCTTCGACCAGGTCGGCGATTTCCTCGCCCACCTCGTCAGCCTCGACCCGGCGGCCACCCAGCAGGCGCAGCACCGCATGCGCGGTGCGCTCACGCAGTGGTCGGTGCTGCTGCAGGCTGCGCTTGCGGCGGGCACGGGCCAGCTGGTTGAACAGCTCGATCAGGATCGAGAAGCCGATGGCCGCATACAGGTAACCTTTGGGGATATGGAAGCCCAGGCCTTCGGCGGTCAGGCTGAAGCCGATCATCATCAGGAAGCCCAGGCACAGCATGATCACCGTGGGGTGGGCGTTGACGAAGCGGGTCAGCGGCTTGCTGGCAACGATCATGATGCCGATCGAGAAGATTACCGCGATCATCATCACCGACAACTGCTCGACCATGCCCACCGCGGTGATCACCGCGTCCAGCGAGAACACCGCATCGAGCACCACGATCTGCGCGACAATCGGCCAGAACGCAGCGTGGCGCACCACACCGCTGGCCTGGGCGACGTGGCCTTCCAGGCGTTCATGCAGCTCCATGGTGGCCTTGAACAGCAGGAAAACACCACCGAACAGCATGATCAGGTCACGGCCCGAGAAGCTCTTGTCGAACACCTCGAACAACGGCGCGGTCAGGGTGACCATCCACGAGATACTGGCCAACAGGCCCAGGCGCATGATCAACGCCAGGCTCAGGCCAATGACCCGCGCGCGGTCGCGCTGGTGCGGCGGCAGCTTGTCGGCAAGAATGGCGATGAACACCAGATTGTCGATACCCAGCACCAGCTCGAGGACGATCAGCGTCAACAGGCCCAGCCAGGCCGTGGGGTCGGCTAGCCATTCCATTAGCGGGTACTCACGAGGGCAGCGTCACGTGGACGGGAGAAGGAAGGCCGTAAAGGCCGGGGACTGGGGGGCTCCGCGAAGGTGCTCATATAGACCTTGATAGCAAATAGGAAGAATGATCCTACAAGCGCTGCAGCATTCCCTGATAGCGCAAAACTATTACAAAACCTGTAACAACATCTCGGAGCCACGCTCTCATAGAACTGCACATAACTCATTGAATTAGCGGGGACCCTGTGGGAGCGGCTTTAGCCGCGAACACCGGCGCAGCCGGTGCCATGCACCGCGTTGGATTCTTCACGGCTAAAGCCGCTCCCACAGAGTACGAGGATCGCTTGCGAATTCAGTTATCTGTGCGACAGCGCAGCCCAAAGGGCTGGGCAATCTCCCACAGGGAAATGCATTGGTCCGGAGTGGGTACTTTTCTTCAATACCACAGGCTGCCGATACCCGAGCATGGAGGCCCCCCTCAACCACACGGATCACCCTCATGAGCCTGTCCCTGTCCATGGCCGCTTTCGCACTGGCGGCCTCGATCTCCCCCGGCCCGGTCAACATCGTCGCGCTGGGCAGCGGTGCCCGCCATGGCCTGCGTGCCAGCCTTGCGCATGTGGCCGGTGCCACGCTGGGCTTCTGCCTGCTGCTGGTGCTGGTCGGGCTTGGCCTGCATCAACTGCTGCTGCGCTGGCCTTTGCTGGGCCTGCTGTTGCACTGGGGCGGCGTGGCGTTCCTGCTGTACATGGCATGGAAGCTGGCCAGCGACGACGGGCAGCTCGGCAGCGCACATCCCACCCAGGCCCCTTCGGCCTGGCACGGCGCGGCGATGCAATGGCTCAACCCCAAGGCATGGCTGGCAGCGGTGGCCGGGGTGGGTGCCTACACCGGCGGTGAGCAGCAGTTGCTGTGGCTGTTTACCTGGATCTACGGGCCGATCTGCTTCATTTCGGTGGCCAGCTGGGCGTGGGCCGGAAGCGTGGTTCGTCAGTACCTGGGCAACCCACGGCACATGCGCCTGCTGAATCGGGGCTTGGCGGCCTTGCTGGTGGGCAGCGCGGTTTACCTGGTCATTTAAGGCTGGCTGCACACCGGCCTGTCGCTGGCAAGCCAGCCCCCCCCCGGCCGCGCTGCCCTCAAGACCTGTGCAGTACCTGTGGGAGCTGGCTTGCCGGCGATAGGGCCATGACGGCCAACAGGGCAATTCAACCGAATGCGTTGCGGTAATGCCCCGGCGTCGCCGCCAGGTGCTGTTTGAAGGCCCGCTGCAGGTGCGCCTGGTCGGCAAACCCGGCCTCATGTGCAACCTCGGCAATTGCCCGGCCCAGGCGCAGTTGCGCCCTGGCCAGTTGCACGCGCTGATCGAGCAGGTAGCCATGCGGCGTCAGCCCGAAGCGTTGGCGGAACGCACGAATCAGGTACGAGCGCGACAGGCCGCAGGCCGCGCAGATGTCGTCCAGGCTCAGCGGATCGCTACGGTGGGCGCGTATGAACGCTGCCGCCGCGTCCAGCCGCGGGTTGCCCTCGTCGTTCACGCCAACATTACCGTCAAGCAAATCCGGCAGTGCGCCAAACAGCGCCGCCAGGCGGGCTTCCCGGTCTGGCACGCTGGCGTCGAACAGGTCGGCAAAGGCCTGCAACAGGCACCGGTACAACGCCGGCGAGCTACTCCAGGTCTGGGCCGGCAAGGCAAACCCCAGCGCCTGCAACCAAGGCATATCGACAAACAACATCAGGTAGGACCACGGCTCCCCGGCGATGGGGTTGCAGGCATGCACCACACCTGGGTTCATCAGCACCGTGGTACCGGCCTCCACCTTGATACGCTGGTCACCGTTGAGGTAGGTGCTGTGCCCACCCGTGATCACCCCGATGGAAAAGCTCTCATGGGAATGCGCGGCGTAGCACACCTGCCGCCCGTCCCCTACCCGCCGGGCTTCGACGAAGGGCAGCGCCGGGTCGCGCCAGAACCGTGATACCTCGATCATCCCTCACCCCGCTCGCAGCTGCCATGCGCCCGGATACTACACGCTTATCGCGGAAACAGGTCCAACGTCCGCTCCACTTCGCCAATATCGATCGTGAAACCATCGCCTTCGGGTATCCCGACCACAAAGCCGAAATGCTGGAGGTCACGGTCCGTCAGGTACTTGTAGTAGCTGACAAACCGGTTTGGCGGCTGCAAGGTCAGCAGGCAACCGCCGGCCTGCAATACATTCACCCCATGCACCAGCTGGCTACCCTCTACACCAATGACCACCCGTGCCCCGGCGCAGGCCGCGACGATACTTGGTACATCGGTCTTCAGCGGGTCGACGATGCGAAAGCCGCGGGTGGCGCGCAAGTGCTCGGCCAACGCCAGCTCATTGCGCAACAGGCGCAGGTCACCATCGCCACCACGCAGCAGAAACACCCCAGGGTGTGGGGCATACAGCACATGCGACAGCAACTTGTCGCCCATGGCCCGGTAGCGGGAATGCCGACTGCGGTTGTTGGCCAGGTCATCGAACAACACCAGCTCGCGGAAAAACGCACTGCGCAGGCGCAGCGGGTTCATCTCCAGCCAGTCTTCATAGGCCGGCGCCTGGGTAAACAGCGGGAATCTGGCCGAGGGCGCGGTGGTTACCGGTATACCTTCGTTACAGGCCAGCGCATAGGTCGGGCAATCCTCCATCAACCAGGTACCGAACCACGTATTGCCATTTTGCGTGCAATAGATGGCCGCACGGTCGATTTCATTGTCCACCATGATGGTCGGCAGGAGGCCCGGCTTCAGCGACAGCCAGTGGCTGGCGTTGCCCTTGTACAAGGCCCCGTCGACCAGCCACACCTCCTTGATCAGGTAACCGCGGGTTGGCCCTTGCAGCGTGCTGATACCGCCCTCCATGGTGCGTGCAGGGTGCACGTAGGGATAGAAACGCTTGCCTTCCCAGCCCGTCACCCGCTCCAGTTGGCCTGGCAGGTAAAAGGCCGGGGGCGAGACCGTGACTTCACCAGGGGCAATGTCCCAGCTCTTGGCCGCGATGCTCTTGAGGTCGATGGTGCTGTTCCCGCCCAGCCGTTTGCGCGCCATATAACGGTAGGCGGCCAAGGTCCAGGTGTGCTGCCTGTCTGCGGGCGCTGGACTGAACTGCGAGATGTCGCTTCCCATGAAGCGTCCTCCCTTGGTGACAAGGTCAAAAGCCTGACGCGAGGCGCCAGATCAACGCCTCCCTGGCATCCGTTCAGTTGCACATGACCCTTTCCATGGTGGGCGGTGACTGCAGGTTGGCGTAACGGCGACGCAAGCTTTCCACGAACGGTTCGCCCGCCCCGTTGCCACCATAGAAATAAATCTTGTGCAGGCCACCAAACACCATTTCCTGGTAGCGGCTGGCAACTTCCTCGTCACTCGGGCCCTCGGGCAACCCCAGATGCAGCGTGAGTTTGTCGCCTTCGAGCGCGAACATCGGCGTGTCCCAGAGGAACTTTGCCGTGCCGGTTCTGGGTAAGCGGACAAACAGACAGGCATGGTTACCCAGCGAATCGATATCGCCACCGCGACGGCGCTTCCATTTCAACAAACCGTCATCCGGGCGCGCCAGGCAAAGACCGATGTCGTAATAATCGAAGCCCTGCATCAACGCCCACTCAAGGGCCATGAAAGTGGTGATCGAGTTCACCTCACGCAACTTCCGTGCATCGGTAAACACCGCCTCGCAATAGCCGAAACGCAACGTGCTCCAATAACGCTTGCCCGCGCGTACCACTTCACAGCCAAGGTGGCAGCCGATCACTTCATCGCCCAAGGTGATCAAGTCGAGCCGGCCGACGCCCCTGGCAATGCGAAACACTTCTTCAGTGGGAAACTGCGCGGCATGGATACCCTGCCTGGCGCTGGCATAGGGGCGCAGCAGGTCGCGGTCGGCCATGGCGATCTCGTCGTCCGAGAGGGCCTGGCGCATCTGGTACAACGGGCGGTTCTTGCGGATGCTGCGCCGCAACTCGCTGTCGTAGCGCGCCGTGATGTCCTCCAGCGAGCGCCCGAGCGGCACCACGGCGCTCAGGTAATGCGGCACCGACAATGCCCCCGACGTCGGCATTTCGCTGACCACCACCACGTGGTTGGGCGCAATCGTCGCGCTTGCGCTGTCAATTACTGCAGCATTGCCCTGGCCCTTGCCGGCAATCAGCAGCTTGGCCATTTCCCGCTGCTGCTTTCGGCCGATATATAAAATTTCGTACGGGCTTTCCTGCTGCAGCCGAAACCTGGCAACTTCCCACCGCCAGAAACAGGCACGCGCCATCACTTCAAGCCCCTTGCTGGCCAGCTGTCTCATTTCGTAGCGTATTGAGGGCGAGATGAGTTTTCGCGCCACTGCCGTCAAGGTCGCTTTCATTTCTTCTTCGAGGTCCTTCGATGTGTACCAAGGTCTATCGGAAAAGGACAACAATTCAGCAAGAAGCACGTATCCTATTGATATTCAGGAATTATCCAGTAACCCCATGTCAACTAACAATTTAAGGTGCGCACAAACACTTTAGCAAGTGGCATTTTGATTGCATTTCATGAATGCGCCGGGAAGTTTTGCAAAGTTTCATGACGTCAAATTTCCTGCAGGAAAGGCTCACCCAACAAGCACTTTTCTATCGGTATATCCCATCCGCGCTATCCCATTACCACTTGGCTATAGAGAAATAACGTTTGATGCCTTCTTTGCATAGAAGGAGCATCAAGATGCCATCCAACCCCCATCAATCTTTGCTCCAGGCGCAATTGCCGCACTGGGCACGCCAGGCGACACCCAACCAGTGGGCCGCGTTGAAGCAAACACAGGTCGCCCCGTGGCAGGCGCAGGACTGGTTCGCCAACGCAGCCCCCGGCCTGCGCCAGGCAGTGCACGCCAGTCAGGCGCGGCTGATGCAGGCGCAAGCAGCCTTGGCCTGCTCACTCAAAGGCCTGAAACAGATCACTGAATTTGCCGAGCCATTGCTGCGCGCACGCCTTGCTGAACAAGGCTTTCACGCACCGCTGCGCAATACCCAACTGCTGCGGGTGGAGCGCAGCTGGCACTGGACCGTCCTGCGCTATATCTACCGCCATCGTCGTGACAACCTGCTACAGGGTGCCCTGCAGAACTTCGCTGACGACGAGGCGTTCTCCCCGGAAAGTGCCATTGCCCTGAGCGACAACATTCAGGTCACGCCGATGCGGGTACACGGCGCCTTCCCCCTCGGCATGCAAGTACCCGTGGCGCGCGTTGCGCTGGAGTCTGAGCGTTATCAGGTGGAACGGCTGCCCCTCGCGCCCGCCGCTTTCGCCACACTGTGCCGTGACCTGGACCTGGGTAACGCTTACCAGGCCCACCTGGAAGAACACTTCGCACGACCCGCTACCCGGGCATTGGCCATCAGGGTGCAAAAAGACCGCCTGCGCCTGGCAGCCGACCTTGCCTGTCTGCGGCACCTGCTTGACGGCAACGCGCGCGATCAGGTCGAACAGCTGTTGCAGAGCGGCGCAGTGAGGTGCTGGCAACTGGCGCTGTTCGGCACAGACCTGCACGAAGTCATGCTGATCGATGCCGGCCGTGCGGGTCTGGTGCTGTATTTGCCCGGCCATGACCCGGCCCTGCGTCAATGCAACAACCTGGACGCGGTACACGATACGCTGGCGACCTTGCTGCTGGAACCCGATGCCCGCCAGGCCTTCACGGCCTACATCAGGCAGGACGAACGCACGCACTTTCTCGACCTGCTGCAACAAAATCTCGACGCCACGGGCAGCACTGCCTACGACCGCCCTTGGCAGCGCGCGGCGCATGCGGACCTGCGCCCAACCCGCGTGGCCATCACGGCCGAGCCTTTCGGCCACTACCAGGACCTGCACCTGGCCCGCCTCAAGCACGAAGCCAGCCTGCTGGCGGTCCCGACAGCGACGGCCGATGCCAACGCGCGGGCCAGGCGCCAGGAGGAATGGGAAAGCCTTGGCCTGGACGCGCTCAATATCGCCGCGTTCTTCATTCCAGGTGCAGGCACCCTGATGCTGGCCGTCACTGCCTGCCAGCTGCTCGGCGAGGCCTTCGAGGGCTACGAGGCCTGGGATGAAGGCGACCGCCACCTGGCGCTGCGCCACCTGGAGGCGGTCGGCCTGAACCTGGCCGTGATCGGTGGCTTCGTGGCCGCGGGCAAGGTGATACCCAAGCTGTTCAACAGCCCGTTGATGGAAAACCTGCAGCAAATACGCGGTAACGACGGACGCTACCGGCTATGGAATGAAGACCTCACCCCCTACCGCAGTAGCGTGACACTGCCGGAAAACCTGCCGCCCAATGCACTTGGCCAGTACCTGTACGAGGGCCGGCGCTTCATCCGCATGGACGGCCAATTGTTCGAGCAACGCTTCGACAACCACCTGCAGCAATGGCGGGCCATTCACCCCGAGAAGCCCGATGCCTGGCAGCCACCGCTGGTGCACAATGCCCAAGGCGCCTGGCGTGGCCAGCATGAACAGCCCGGCCAGTGGCCATTCGCGAAGCTGGTGCGCCGTCTTGGCGAGGCCTATGCCGCGTACACGCCAGAACAGCTGGCGCAGGCCGGCCGACTCTGTGGCATCGACGCAGCGCGCTTGCGCCGGGTGCACCTGGAAGGCCAGCCAACGCCGCCGCTGTTGCTCGATGCCCTGCAGCGCATGGCGGCACAGGCTGAGGTAGAGGCGTTGGCCGACAAGGCCCCGCCGGGCCAGTTCGAGGAACGCTACAACGGCAGTGCGGCCAACACTCCGTCAATGCAGAAGCTGCTCGACGCCTATCCGCGGCTCTCCCCTGCCCTGGCCAGGCGTTTGCTGGCACCGCTGGGCGAGGCCGAATCGCTCGCGTGGCAACAGCACGGTCAGTTGCCCACACAGGTTCGCCAGTCGCTGGAGCAGGTGCACAGTGAGCTGCCCCTGGTACGCGCGCTGGAAGGCCTGCTGCAGCCAGCCCGGGCCAGCAGCGACAGCGAACGCCTGCTGTTCAGCGCACTGGATGCGATGCCCGACTGGCCTGCAGACCTGCGCCTGGAACTGCACGGCGCCAGCCCCGATGGCCCTCGGCTGGAGCATGTCGGCAGCGACCAGGCCACCACCCTGCGCTGCGTGATCAAATCGGCCGAAGGCTATGAGGTCGACCGGGGCGAGCGCCCTGCACCAGCGCCGCGAGATCCGGACCTCTGCCGCGCCGTAGAGCAGGCACTGTCTCGCTCGCAACGCGACAGGCTGGGGATCCCGACGGCCGATGGCAGCTCGCTACGCCAGCGTGTACTGGGTTGGGTCGACAAGCACAGGGAGACATTGGCCCAGCGGCTCTGGGGGCACCGGGCGCTGCTGCGCAAGCCCATGGGCCGCTTGCTCGGCGGTCGGCCGCTCGCCCCCGAACCGCCGCAGCCGCGCCTGGCAGGCTCGCTGGCCGGGGCCTATCGCCGCTTGTTCCCGAACGCCACCGACCAGGAGTTCGAAAACTGGCTCGGCAACGAGGAGGACAACCCGTACGTCGACGACATTCGCTCACCTACACAACGCCTGCGCGACCTGCAGCAGCGCCTGGATACCCTGCGCCGCGACCTGCAGGAATGGGCCCGGCCCGATCCGCAACGCCCTCACCAACGGCACCTGGCCATCCGCCCCATCCTCAACGCCTGGCGGCGGCTGTCAACCGTAGCGCTTGAAGGGGGTGGCCACCTGCACAGCCTGGACCTTTCCGACCTGGAACTGGACAACCAGGCCTTGGCCAGCCTGGCCCTGCCGGATGACTTCACCCATGTGGAGCACCTGGCACTCAGCAACAATCGTTCGCTCAGCCAGTTGCCGGCCGAATTCTATGAACGTTTCCCCAACCTCAAGCGCCTGCTGCTGACCGACTGCCGGTTCGACGCCGTGCCCCGCCTGGTCAGGCCTGAGCACCTCACCTGGCTGGACCTGGAAGGCAACCGCATTACCTGGGATGCCCGGGCCCAGCAAGCGCTGAACCGCTGCTCCGGGCTTGCAGTCCTGGACCTGTCGGGCAACCCGCTACTGCAGGCCCCGGACCTGCGCGGGCTGGCCTACCTGAAAACACTGTTCCTGAACGACTGTGCGCTCAGCGAATTGCCGCAAGGCCTTGACCAGGTGCTCGAGCCCCTCATCCTGGACATTGGCGACAACCAGCTGCTGCGGCTGCCAGACGGTTTCAACGTGCCACGGCCCGTTGCAGAGGCCCTGCGCCTGGAAAGCGACTGGCTGGGCGCACCCGTGCTTGCGCAGATCGAGGCCTACAACGCCGTGCACCAGGTGGACCTGCTGGTGTGCGCAGGCGACTACCTGGAATTCTTCGAACGAACCGGCCAGGCCGAAATGGCCCTGTGGCAACGGTTACCGCTGCAGTACCGCCGCGACCTCAGGCCCTTGCTCGAACTTGAACCGTTCCTGTCCCACCCGCGGTTTGCCCATACAGAGTTCTGGCGGCGCCTGACCTTGATCGACGCAGACCCCGTCCTGCGCCAGCAATGGTTGACGCACCCACCCTACGACCTGTTCAACCTACCGCTTTGACATTGACCCGGATGCCTGCCTGTCCGACAGGCAGGCACTTGCACCGATGTTAAGCCAGACTGGTGTTTTTCCGGCGGCCGGTGCATGCTCGCAGCTGAAGCGATTCACCTGGCTCGAAACCCGCCCAGCAATGTGAGGTGCAGTACCCATGGACCGTCTGCTCGATTCACTCTTCCCAAGCGCCGAGAACATCCCGGAAACCTGGCGCCTGGAAGCCCCCCTTGAACAACGCGACTACCTGGTGAACGGTGAACTCAGGCGCTGGGACGGGCCCCTGGCCACGGTGCGCAGCCCGGTCTGGCTCAAGGAAGGCAATGAAGAACGCCAAGTGGTGCTGGGCAGTGCCCCACTGCTCGATGCCGACACCGCGCTCAGCGCACTCGATGCTGCTGTGCAAGCCTACGACAAAGGCCGCGGCGCTTGGCCAAACATGCGCGTGGCCGAACGCATCCAGCACGTCGAAACCTTCCTGGCGCGCATGCGTGAACAGCGCCAGGCCGTGGTCAAGCTGCTGATGTGGGAGATCGGCAAGAACCTCAAGGATTCGGAAAAGGAATTCGACCGCACCTGTGACTACATCGTCGACACCATCAATGCCCTCAAGGACCTCGACCGCCGCTCCAGCCGCTTCGAGCTGGAACAGGGCACGCTGGGCCAGGTCCGCCGTGCGCCGCTGGGTGTGGCCCTGTGCATGGGGCCATACAACTACCCGCTGAACGAAACCTTCACTACGCTGATCCCGGCGCTGATCATGGGCAACACCGTGGTGTTCAAGCCGGCCAAGTTCGGCGTGCTGCTGATTCGACCATTGCTCGAAGCTTTCCGTGACAGCTTCCCGCCGGGGGTGATCAACGTCATCTATGGCCGTGGCCGGGAAACGGTGAGCGCGCTGATGGCCAGCGGCAAGGTCGATGTGTTCGCCTTCATCGGCACGCACAAGGCCGCCAGCGACCTGAAAAAACTGCACCCGCGCCCGCACCGCCTGCGCGCCGCGCTGGGCCTGGATGCCAAGAACCCGGGCATTGTGCTGCCCCAGGTGGACCTCGACAACGCCGTCGAAGAGGCAGTCACCGGTGCGCTGTCGTTCAATGGCCAGCGCTGCACGGCACTGAAAATCCTGTTCGTCCACGAGGACGTCGTCGATGCCTTCCTCGACAAGTTCCAGCGCAAGCTGGCCGCGCTCAAGCCCGGCATGCCATGGGAGCCTGGCGTAGCGCTGACACCGCTGCCCGAGCCCGGCAAGGTCGACTACCTTGACGGCCTGGTCGCCGATGCCACCGCCAAGGGCGCACGCGTGCTCAACGAAGGCGGCGGGCACAGCCGTGGCTCGTTCTTCTACCCGGCCGTGCTGTACCCGGTAAAGCCGGACATGCGCGTCTACCACGAAGAGCAGTTCGGCCCGTTGGTGCCAGTGGTGCCATACCGCGACCTGCAGACAGTGATCGACTATGTGCTGGACTCCGACTACGGCCAGCAACTGAGCCTGTTCGGCAATGACCCGGCAACCATCGGCAGCCTGGTCGACATCTTCGCCAACCAGGTCGGGCGCATCAACATCAACGCGCAATGCCAGCGCGGCCCCGACACCTATCCGTTCAACGGCCGCAAGAACAGCGCCGAAGGCACCCTGTCGGTACACGACGCCCTGCGTGTGTTCTCGATCCGCACGTTGGTCGCAACGCGCTTCCAGGAGGCCAACAAGGAACTGATCAGCGAGATCATTCGCAACCGGCAGTCGAGCTTCCTGACCACCGACTACATCTTCTGACGGCCGCGTTTATAGAGAATCGATCTATCAGCGCTGTCGATTTTCCATCCGCGAAAACGACTCTAAGCAACAGGGCGCCCACCGGCGCCCACTTCCAAGGAGAGTCGAACATGGCAGCCAAACCCATTCCCGAAGGCCAGCACAGCATCACCCCCTACCTGGCCATCAATGACGCCGCCAAGGCCATCGAGTTCTACAAGAAGGCCTTCGCTGCCGTCGAGATGTTCCGCCTCGACGCCCCGGGGGGCCGCGTCGGCCATGCCGAGCTGAAGATCGGCGACTCGTCGCTGATGCTTGGCGACCCCTGCGACATGGAGGGCGGTCTCACCGCCAGCCAGAAGCTCAGCGGCGCAGGCGTTGGCCTGCACCTGTATGTCGAGGACTGCGACAAGGTCTACGCCCAGGCCCTGGCGGCCGGCGCCACCCAGCTGAGTGCGGTGACGGACCAGTTCTACGGCGACCGCAGCGGCACCCTGAAAGACCCGTTCGGCAACATCTGGTTCGTTTCCACCCACAAGGAGGACCTGACCCCCGACGAGATCCGCGCCCGCGCGGCGAAAATGTTCAGTGCAACTGAGCGGTAAGTTGAAAGCGGCGCGACTTTGCTTGAAGCTTGGAGCTCGTAGCTGGGAGCTGCTTCATGCGAATCATCGACAAAACCGCCGCACAGGTCCGTAGCCTGACCCCCGCAGAAGAGGAGCTGCTGGTCGGCTTTGCCACCGGCAGCCTCACCGGCCCACGCCTGCTACAGGCCAACCAGCTGCTGATGAAGGTACGCAACGCCAACCAGTGGCTGGCCTGCGACTGCCGCAGCGATGCCTTGCCGGTGCTCAATGTCACCCTCAACGGCAACACCGGTACGCTGTTTCTCAAGAACAACCCGGGTACTGCCGAGCACGCGCCCGGCTGCCCGTTCACCAAGGACGAGCGAGAAGCGGCCGAACGCGAAAACGACCCCGCGCCACCCGCTGCCTGGCTACCGCCCGACACACCGTTGCGCCTGATCGGCGACTTCCGCAGCGGCACCACCAGTGGCGGCGGCGATGGCAGCGAACGCCGTGAACAACAGCGCCTGCTGTCACTGCTGCTGACCTGGATCGAAACCAGCGGCCTCAACCTGTATGCCACGCACCTGAAAAAGGACCTGACCGGGCAATTTGCCGAGTTGCGCAGCGTGGCCAGCCGCTATCCGCTGCTGGAACGGGTCCCCGCCAGCAACTATCTGGAAACCCGCCTGGACATGAAGCACATGATGATGCTCAAGTCCCGCCTGCGCGAAGCCACGGTGTTCGGCAACCATCGCCGCCACGGCCTGCTGCTGGACTGCGTGGACCAGATAAAAGGGCGCAAGCTGTTCAACAACCGCAGTGAAGACGGCTTCGACTTCCAGGGCCACCACCTGTACTGGGGCGGCAACCGCACCGCCGGGCCGTTACTGGCCTTGGCGCTGTACTCGCCGACCAGTGCCGGCAGCCATTTCTACGAGCTGATTCATGTGGCCAGCGTGCCGGTGCTGTCCCGCGCCCACCTGTTCCCGGTATATCGCGACGAAGAGCGCGAGCCGCTCAAGGCCCTGGTATCGCTGGTCGACTGGATGGCCAGCAAGGGTGTGAAAGTGCAAATGCGCCGCCCGGTGATCGGTGGCCAGGTGATGGATGAACTGGTGATGACCTCGGACCAGGACCGGGTATTGTCGGTGTCGTTGCTGGAGCAACCCATCGGGCCCGAACCGGATACCGAGAATTTCAAGCGCTACGCCGACTTCAAGAGCCTGGAAACCTTCCGCAAGTTCGTAGCGGGCTTCTTCATGCGCGAGCGCTGAGGGCCGTGGGCTCGCCTTGATCTTTATAGCGCCTGTCAGATCGAGCGCCGCCCGCGCGGCGCTCGATCTGACAGGCGCTATAAATCCCGTGGTGTACCGAAATCACCCCAGGAACAGCTTGTACGCCGGGTTGTCGGTCTCATCCCAGTAGCGGTACCCCATCTCATCCAGCGCCAACGGCAACCCCGTCAACTCATCCCGCGGCACTTCCAGCGCGGCGAAAACCCGGGCCTCTGCCGCACCATGGTTGCGGTAATGGAACAGGCTGATGTTCCAACGCTTGCCAAGCCGCTCCAGAAAGCCCAGCAACGCCCCGGGCCGCTCGGGGAATTCGAAGCGCAGCACCCGCTCGTCAGCCCCGGGCGCGGCATGGCCGCCCACAGTATGCCGTACATGCAGTTTGGCCAGTTCGTTGTCGGTCAGGTCCAGTACGCTGTAGCCCTGCTCGCGCAGGCTGGCCAGCAACTGCTCGCGTGGGTCGTGCAGCGGGTGTGTCTGCACACCCACGAACAGGCGCGCCTCCTTGCCAGGGTAATAGCGGTAGTTGAACTCGGTGATCTGTCGCTTGCCCAGGGCCTGGCAGAAGGCGCGGAAGCTGCCCGGCTGTTCCGGGATGGTGACAGCGATGATCGCCTCGCGCTGCTCGCCCAGTTCGGCACGCTCAGCCACATGGCGCAGGCGGTCGAAGTTGACATTGGCCCCGGAGTCGATGGCCACCAGGGTCTGCCCCTGCACGCCGTCGCGCGCCACGTACTTCTTGATCCCGGCCACGGCCAGGGCGCCGGACGGCTCGGTGATCGAGCGGGTGTCGTCATAGATGTCCTTGATCGCCGCGCACAGCTCGTCGCTGCTCACGGTGACCACCTCGTCAACGAAGTGCCGGCACAACTCGAAGCAATGGGCGCCGATCTGCGCCACCGCCACACCATCGGCGAAGGTGCCGACCTGCGGCAGGATCACCCGCTCACCGGCGGCCATGGCAGCCTGCAGGCAGTTGGAGTCCTCCGGCTCGACGCCGATCACCTTCACCTCAGGGCGCAGGTACTTCACATAGGCGGCAATGCCAGCAATCAGCCCACCGCCACCCACCGGTACGAAGATGGCATCCAGCGCCCCCGGGCGCTGGCGCAGGATCTCCATGGCCACGGTGCCCTGCCCGGCGATCACATCCGGGTCGTCGAACGGTGGCACGAAGGTGGCGCCTTCGCTGTCGGCCAGTTTCAGCGCGTGGGCCAAGGCATGGGGGAAGCTCTCACCGTGCAGCACTACATGGCCACCGCGCGAACGTACCCCTTCCACCTTCAGCGACGGCGTGGTGGTCGGCATGACGATGGTGGCCTTCATGCCCAGGTGGGATGCCGCCAGGGCCACGCCCTGGGCATGGTTGCCCGCAGAGGCAGTGATCACCCCGCGCTCGCGCTGCACGGTACTCAGGCGTGACAAGCGGGTGTAGGCACCGCGGATCTTGAACGAGAAGGTAGGCTGCAGGTCTTCCCGCTTGAGCAAAACCTGGTTGCCCAGGCTGGCAGACAACGCGGGCGCAGACTGAAGGGGCGTTTCGATGGCCAGGTCGTACACCGGGGCGGCAAGAATGCGCCGCACCTGCTCCGACAGCAGTTGCTGAGGGGTGACGGTAGAGCGAGGGCTGACGAAGCTGGTCATCGGTGACTCCTTGGCTGTGTTCACGTTGCCCAGGAGTCAGAGAGAAAAACCCGCCTCCAGGGCGGGTTCGGTGCACGTACGCGCTAGCCCGCCAAGCTGATAATGGCGGTAATAATAATGGCGTTGACGTGCGGGAAAGTATTCATGGGGTAGGAACTTAGCCGGTAGTGCGGCACAAAGTCAACACTTCGCCTGCTGCGCCGAAAGCGGCACATCGAACACCTTGTCGAAGCCCCACTGGAAGACAAACGCGTAAACGAAGAAGAACACGAACAACGCCAGGTTGGTCAGCAACGCCGCCCACAAGCTGACATCCAGCCAGTACGCCACCAGCGGCAGCAGGATCAGCACCAGCCCGCCCTCGAAGCCCAGCGCATGCAGCAGGCGCCGCAGGAACGTGCGCTCGCGCTGGAGCTGGCGCGCTTCCCAGCGCTCGAACACCCAGTTGTAGCCCATGTTCCAGCTCATCGCGATGCCCGACATCAGCACCGACAGCACGGTCGACTGCGCCATGCCGGCACCGAACGCCAGCTCCAGCGCGGGCGCCACGCAGGCGACGGCGATGGCTTCGTAAAGAATGGCCTGGACAATCTTGCGTGCCTTGCCTTGCATGTTCAGCTCCCTGGTTCAACGACCTGTAAAGCTACAAGAAGTGGCCCACAAGAAAAAGCCAGAAATTTGGACAAGCCTGCGTTCGGCTGCTTGTATCTATCCAGTACAAACGGCGACAAGTCGTACAACTTCGTCCAGGGAATCGAACGAGGATAAAGACGATGGCCCACCCCTTCCTGCCGGTGTCCGCCACATGAGCCTGGCATTCATCGATTTTCTCACCTACGTGCTGTTCGGCCTGAAGATCCTCGCGATCGTCCTGGCCTCGCTGATGTTCCTGCTGGGCCTGGATGACCTGTTCATCGACCTGTGCTACTGGGGCCGCAAGCTTATCCGGCGTTTTCGCATCTACGACAAGTACGAGAAAGCCGACGAAAAACGCCTGTACGAGGTACCGGAGAAGCCTCTGGCCATCATGGTCCCAGCCTGGAACGAAGTGGGCGTGGTCGGTGAGATGGCGCGCCTGGCTGCCTCGACCATCGACTACGAGAACTACCAGATCTTCGTCGGTACCTACCCCAACGACCCGCAAACCCAGGCCGATGTCGACGCGGTGTGCCTGCACTACCCCAACGTGCACAAGGTGGTCTGCGCCCGCCCCGGCCCTACCAGCAAGGCCGACTGCCTGAACAACATCATCGACGCGCTGCTGCGCTTCCAGCAGGACGCCGGCATCGAGTTCGCCGGCTTCATCCTGCACGACGCCGAAGATGTGATCTCGCCCATGGAACTGCGCCTGTTCAACTACCTGTTGCCGAACAAGGACATGATCCAGATCCCCGTGTACCCCTATGCACCGGAATGGAAAGGTTTCACCGCCGGCCACTATGTCGACGAGTTCGCCGAAAACCACGGCAAGGACGTGATCGTGCGCGAGGCACTGACCGGCCAGGTGCCCAGCGCCGGGGTCGGCACCTGCTTCAGCCGCCGCGCCATCAGTGCGCTGCTCGAGGACGGCGACGGCATCGCCTTCGACGTGCAGAGCCTCACCGAAGACTACGACATCGGTTTTCGCCTGAAGCAAAAGGGCATGAAGTGCATTTTTGCCCGCTATTCCATCACCGACCCGGCGCTGACCCTGAAGCAGGAATGGCGCCCGGGCATGAGCCGTGAATTCGCCCAGGTGATCTGCGTGCGCGAGCACTTCCCGCGCGACTGGCAGCATGCCATACGGCAGAAGTCGCGGTGGATTGTCGGCATCGTCTTCCAGGGCACCAGCAACCTGGGCTGGAGCCGCAAGGGCGCGCTCAACTACTTCCTCTGGCGTGACCGCCGCGGCCTGTTCGCCTACCTGCTGAGTTTCCTGGTCAACCTGTTGCTGCTGGTGTTGCTGGCCATGTGGCTGGTCACGGTGATTGCGCCAGAGTCGTGGCGCTTCATGTCGATCCTCAGCGACAGCTGGCTGCTGACCACTTTGCTGTGGCTGAACGGGCTGATGCTGTTCAACCGCCTGTTCCAGCGCGCCTGGTTCGTCACCCGCTTCTATGGCATCGGCGAAGGCTTGCTGTCGGCGCCGCGGATGATGTGGAGCAACTTCGTCAACTTCTTCGCCAACCTGCGTGCCCTGCGCCAGGTGATGGAAATGGGCGACTCGCGGCGTGTGGCCTGGGACAAGACCACCCACGAATTCCCCGCCATCGCCGCCCCCGCTCGCACGCCGCTGGGCCAGCGCCTGGTGGCCAAGGGTCTGATCAGCGACGAACAGCTGCAACAGGCGATCACCAGCCCGGTACGCCGGCGCCTGGGCCGCGAGCTGCTGCTGCGCGGCTGGCTGAACAGCGAACAGTTGGTGGCCACCCTGGCCGAGCAACTGGACCTGCCCTGGGCACCGCTCAACCCGTTCAAGCTCGACCCGCAACTGATCGCCAAACTGCCGCGCAAGCTGGCGACGCACTATGGCGTGCTGCCAGTGGCCGAAGACGGCGACACGCTGGTGCTGGCCAGCGAAAGCCCGGTGAGCCAGGTGTCGCTGGGGGTAATCAGCCGCCACCTGAAGCGCCCGGTCAGCGCCCGCCTGGCGCCCCAAGGCCGGGTGACCCTGGGCCTGCGCTACCACTACCCAAGCCCTTGGCAGAAGCCGGAAACCCGCGAGATGCTGGCCATCCTCGCACGCCACCAGGATGACGAAGCGCTGCTGGAGCGGGTCAGCCACCACCAGGTAATGCTCGGCGCGCTGCTGCAGGTGCGCGGCATGGTCCCGGTCACCCTGTTCAACCAGGCGCTGATCGACTTCGACCCGGAACACCAGAGCCTCGGCGAGCACCTGATCGCCCGCGGCATCATCACCGAGCAGGTGCTGCAGCAGGCCCTGACCGAACAGGCCAGCGAACAGCAGGCCGCCTTTGACCTGACCCGGGAGGTGGCATGAAGCCGCGCTTTTCCCTCACCTTCACTGGCCTGTTGCTATGCTCCGCCGCCCTGCCCGCCTCGGCTTCGGCGCCGATGACCGACTTCCAGCGGTTCACCAGCTACCCGTTCATGGAGCGCAGCTACCGCGAAGCGAAGAAGGACAACTGGGCCGAGGTCGAACGCCTGACCCGCCACGTGCTGGGCCGGGTACCGAACAACGACGAAGCCCGCACGCTGCTGGTGGAGGCCCTGGCTCACCAGCGCCGCTACAAGGAGGCCGAAGCCCTGGCCGAACAGCTGGACGGCAGCCCCGAATACGCCAACGCCCTGCTTGAACTGCGCCTGACCTGGATCGAACAGGACCCGCCGCCGGCCAGCCAGGTGGAACAATGGCTGGCCACCAGCGATGGCACCAATCGGGTGCGCCTGTGGCAGGCCTACAGCCTGAGCCTGGCGAAATTCGGTGGCGCCGCCAAGGCGCTGGACTGGCTCAACCAGTTGCCACCACAGAGGGACGGCCAGGTGCTGCGCCTGGCCCGGGCCAACTTCGCCGAACAACTGCGCAACTGGAAGGAAACCATCGAACAGCTGCAGCCGCTGGCCGACCAAGGCCAGTTGCCCGCGCAGGACTGGCAGCGCCTGGCCAATGCCTATATCCAGCAGGTGGATGAAAAAGGGCTGAACGCGCTGCTGCCCAGCGCCCCTTCCCCTGAAGCAGCCAACCAGGCCCGCCTGGCCATGGCCAACCGCGCCATCGCTGTCGGCCAGAACCAGCAGGCCCAGCGTTGGCTGCAAGCACTGCCGGCCGCGCAGCTGAACCAGCCAGAGCAGCGCCAGCAACTGTGGGAGCTGGCCCGCGAAGGCCACGACGCCCCCTTGGTACAGCGCCTGAGCAACCAACTGCAACGCCCCTGCCTGGAAACCGTCGACTGGCTGTCGCGCCGCGACCCGGAGCTGGCGCGCGAGCAGTTCAAGGGCTGCACCGCCAGCACCGACCCAAGGGCCTACGCCGTGCTCAGGCAACGCCTGTACGGCGACCCGCCACAGCCCCCTCAACCACGCACCGCCGCCGAATGGGAGCAACGCTATCGGCAGAGCGGCGACCTGGCCGCGCTGGAGCAGGCCACCTTCCTGCTGACGCAACAGGGCCACGGCGAACGCGCCCGGCAACTGCTGGAGCAAGCCTACGACCGTCACCAGGGCCGCCTTGCGCCGTCACTGCTGCAGCGCCTGGGCAACCTGTATGCGCGTAACGACGGGCCGCTGGACAGCCGCCGCATGCTCAGCCTGATCCCTCGGGTCGACGCCGGTACTCGTGCCCAGCTGCTCGGCCGCCTGGCCGAGGCTGGCCAGTGCGATGCCGTGCGCCAGGCCGTACCGGCTACCCCGAGCGAACCTGGCCAGTACCGCGCCCTGGGCCGCTGCGCCATGCCCGACCAGCCCGGCGAAGCGGTGGTCTACTACCAGGCCGCCGAGCGCCTGGGCGACAGCGGCAACCGCCTGCCACTGGCGTACGCCCTCGAGGCAGCCGGGGATTCCGAGGCCGCCCTGCCCATCTGGCGCAGCCTGCCCGACAGCGCCTGGACCGACAACGCCCGCCTCACCGCCGCCCGTGGCGCGCTGAACGCTGGCGACGCGCAAGCGGCCCGGCGCTATTGGGACGCTGCCGCGCACAATGGCGCCGACGACTGGGCCCTGGGTGCCGCCATCGCCCAGCGCCAGGGCGATTACCAGGCCGCGCTGGGCTTCCAGCGCCAGGCCCTGGCGCACAACCCGCGGGCTGACCACTACTACGCCGCCTCCAGCACCGCGCTACTGGCCGGCGACAGTGCCCAGAGCAGCGCCTGGCTGGCCGAAGCCGTGCGCCTGGCACCCGACCAGCCACGCTACCGCGCCGACTACGGCATGCGCCTGGCCGGCTCGACGGACAAGGTCCAGCGCCGCCAGTCGATCCCCTACCTGGAACGCGCCACCCACGACTTCCCCGAGGACTACCGCCTTGGCGAAACGCTGGCCCTGCGCTATGACGAAGCCGAAGACAGCGCTTCGGCGCGCCGGGAACTGCGCCGCATCCTCGATGTGGAGCAGGACCTGGTCGACGGCGACGACGAATACGGCAGCCTGGAGGCCCGCAAGTACCGCCAGCGCCGCGCCCACGAAAGCCTGTCGCGACGCGACACCATCACCCTGGCCAGCACCTGGTCGCCGGCCGGCACCTCGACCAACGACAAGTTCCTCGACAATGGCCAGCGCAGCGGCACTTCGCGCCGCGCGCAATCGCAGAACGTGCAACTGGCCATGTGGGACCACGCCCTGGGCGAAGAGCCCAGCCGCAACGGCAGCACCCTGTCGGTGTATGGCCGGGTGCTGTTCGGTGGGCAAAGCCGCACCGACTATGCGCAAAGCATGGGTACCGGCGTCGGCCTGCGCTACAAGCCACTCGGCCAGGCCAACCTCAATCTGTATGCCGAGCTGTACCACCAGCGACAGATCGACGAAGAGCACTACCGCGGCCTGAGCCTGGGCCAGTTGCTGAGCCCGGCCAAGGTCGGTGGCAACTGGGGCGATTTGCGTCACCACGCCGAATCGAGCAACGACCTGCTGTTGCGTGCCACCGCCTCGTTTCTCGACCAGGGCGACTGGCGCAACGACTGGCGCGTCGATGAAGACGACTGGAACGAGCGCTTCCTCTATCTCGACGCCGCCTGGTGGACCCGTGCCGGCGACCACGCCTGGCTGTCGCGCTACCAACAGGGCCACGCCTGGAAGCTGCCGGGCAGCTCACCGCAAACCATCATGCCCTATGGCTTTGTCGAGTTTTCCAGCCAGGACCCGAGCAACGACTGGCGCCAGGACACCCGGGCCGGGGTTGGTGTGCGCTGGCAATGGTGGTTCGATGACGATCGCTACAACGCCTACCGCGGTTCGCTGAAAGTGCGTGCCGAGTACCAGCAATCGCTGGGCGGCAATCTATACGAGCGCGCCAACGGCGTGCTGGTCGGTGCGGAGATGACCTTCTGATGCGTACGTTCCTGGCCCTCTGCCTGCTTGCTCTGTGCCTGCCGGCCAGCGCCGATCAGCGCCTGTTCTACCAACCCCTCAACCGCGATGCCAATGTCACCCCCGCCCAGTGGCAGCAACTGTGGCACGCCACCGTGGCCCAGGGCGGCAAGACCTTGATCGTGCAATGGAGCGCCTATGGCGACAGCGATTTCGGCGGCGCCCAGGGCTGGCTGGCCAACAGCCTGCGCAGCGCGCGTGCCCAGGGGCTGCAACTGGTGCTGGGGCTGTACATGGACCCGGCCTACTACCAGCGCCTCGACGAGCTGGATGGCGAAGGCCTGAACAGCTACTGGAAAGCGCAGCTGGGGCGCTCGCTCAGCCAGTACCAGCAACTGCGCCAGGGGTGGCAGTTGCCGGTGGACGGCTGGTACCTGCCCATGGAGCTGGACGACCATCATTTTCGCGAGGCCGAACGCCGTGATGCCCTGCACAGCCAGTTGCAGGCCTTCAACCGGCAGCTGGACAAGCCATTGCACATCAGTGCCTTCAGCGCCGGCAAACTGTCGCCGCGAGTCAATGCCGCCTGGCTGGATCAACTGGCCGGGCTGGGCTTGACTGTGTGGTGGCAGGATGGCGCCGGGACCGGGCGCTTGCCCGCGTTGGTACGCCAGGGTTACGAACAGGCCTTGCCATGCCGGGTGGGCGTGGTGCGCGAGGCGTTCCGCCAGGTGAGCGCGCCAGGGCAGGCGTTTCGGGCTGAGCCTTCCCAACCGAAGCTGACCGGCGGGTGCCATGCCGAGGCGGTGTTCGACCTGCGTTACCGGCCATGGGCCCGGGGTGTTCTGCCCACCAATTGAGTCTCCAGGCCCGGCCTCTTCGCGGGTAAACCCGCTCCCACAGGGACCGCACAGATTTCCAGTGCTGTGGGAGGCCTGTGGGAGCGGGTTTACCCGCGAAAGGGCCAGGCCTGGTAAAGCAGTACTCTCAGGAGCCCAGCGATGTTCAAGACCATCGAAGCCCACGTTCGCAAACAGGTCGCCCCCGCCGCCCTGCGCGCCGAATTCCGCCAGCACGAATTCGAAGCCATGCGCCCGTTCTGCCTGCTGGTGTTCTGCGTCAGCATCCTGATCTGGCTGGTGTTCGACCTGATCGTCAGCTTCCTCGGCGGCCAGGGTTTCACCTGGCTGTCCTATCTGTTCATCACCCTGCTCATCAGCCTCACCGTGGTGCTGCGCTTTACCCGTCGCAGCCATCACTTCGACGTGCTCAACCTGCTGTTCATCGCCACCATCACTGTGGGCATGCGCCTGGTGATCGATGGCATCCCGGTGACCCTGCGCCCGGTGTGGCTGGTACTCGGGGTCTCCACCGTGCTGTATGCGGTGTCGGTGCTCCCGGTTCGGCGCTGGTCGTTCTTCTGTGCCATGGCCATCACCTGGTTGGTGCTTAACCCGTTCTACCACACCCGTATCGAAGCGGACGCGCTCGAAGGCGCCATGCTGTTCAGCTACGCGGTGTTCCTCAGCGGCCTGGTCATCTACAGCTACCTGCAGATGCGCAAGGCCAAGCTGCACAACTTCTATCTGTCCAAGGTGCTGCTGGAACAGGCCTATGTCGACGCCCTGACCGAAATCCCCAACCGCCGCTCGTTCATGGCCCAGGCGGGCCGACAGCTGCGCCTGGCAACGGCCGAGCAGTACCTGGCGATGATCGACATCGACAACTTCAAACGGGTAAATGATCGTTTCGGCCATGACGTGGGCGATGAAGTGCTCAAGCGCGTGGCCCTGCATATCAAAGTGAGCATGGCCGGTTACGAGTTTGCCCGACTGGGCGGTGAGGAGTTCGCGATCTTTTTCCACGGGCTGGACCAGCAAGGCGCCGAGCAACGGGTGGCGGCGTTGTGCCAACGGGTGCGCGAGGACGTTGGCGAGCACCCGGTGACTATCAGCATCGGCCTGGCCCGGGTGGACCAGGGCGACAGCCTGACAACGGCGCTGGTGCGCGCCGACCAGGCGCTGTACGAGGCCAAGCACAGTGGCAAGGACCGCTTTGTGCTGTGGTCCAGCCAGCTGGCAGAGCAGGGTTAGCAGGCCCGGCCCTTTCGCGGGTAAACCCGCTCCCACAAGTGCGCCACAGTGGTTGAAATCTGTGCGGTCCTTGTGGGAGCGGGTTTACCCGCGAAAGGGCCGGCACAGGCAACCCATCACCCGGCAGGCAAGCGAATCCGGAACTGTGCCCCACCCAGCGCCGACTGCGCCACGGTCAAGGTGCCGCCTTGCCCCTCGATCGCCCGCCGGCTGATCGCCAACCCCAGGCCAAACCCGCCGGTATTGCGGTCGCGGCTACGGTCCAGGCGGTAGAACGGCTGGAAAATCCGTTCGCGCTCCTCCACCGGAATACCAATCCCGTCATCCTCGACCGTTACCAGGCAGGCACCATCCTCTTCCAGGCGCAAGCGCAGCAACAGGCTCTCGTCGCAGTAACGCATGGCATTGCGCACCAGGTTCTGCACCGCCCGTGCCGTCAGCCGCGGGTCCAGCACAAAACGCGGCAAATCACCCTCGGCCCGCACCTCCCACTGGATACCCCGGCCATCGAGTTCCTCGGCAAAGCCACCGAGCACGCTGTCGACCAGCTCCAGCAACGACACCTCGACCCGCTCGCGGGCCTGGTCGGCGTTGTACAGCCGGCTGTAGGACAACAGCTCCAGCACCAGCTCATCCAGCTCCCGCACATGCCCCACCAGCCCCAGCAGGCGTTTGCGGCTGGCCGGCGGCACTTCGTCGAACAGCAGCACCAGGCCGAAATCCAGCCGGGTCAGCGGCGTGCGCAGCTCGTGCGACACTGCATTGAGCAGCTCGCGCTGCTGGTTGACGTGGCGCTCCAGGTCACTGGCCATGGTGTCGAACACCCCGGCCAGCTCACCGATGTTGGAGTGCGGTGAAATGTGCGTACGCTCGGCCATCTGCCCCTGGCCCAGGCGCCGGGCGGTTTCCTTGAGGCGCTCCAGGTCGCGCCAGTGCGGCCATACCCACAGCAGCAGGCAGCCGAGCATGGCCGCACCGATCAGTACGGTCACGCCCCACGACAGCACGTTGATGTCCAGCGGGTCTGGCGGTGAGTGCAGGCGCACCAGCCATTCCTTGTCCAGCGGCGCCAGCACCGTCTCGTAATAACCCCATTCGGCAATGCGCACGGCGTACAGGCCGTGCTCCAGGCGCGCCTGCTCATCCTCGCTCAAGTCGGCCTGGTCCATGCGCAGCAGCTGCAGTTCCAGCGGCGCGAAATCACTGGCCAGCTCCTGCTCCACTGCCGGCCACTGCTCGCGCGGGGCCTGGCGGAACTGGCGCACGATCAACGACTGCACGCCCTTGGCCTGGTCCAGGTTGTAAGCCATGAAGCGGTCCTGGAACAGGCCGACGATGGTGTCAGGGATGAACAACAGCGCACCGGCATAGGCGACGATGATCACCAGGTACAGCCGCACCAGTATCTTCAGCATGGGCGGTCAGCACTCCCACTCGACGCGGCTGAACAGGTAGCCCTTGCCCCACACGGTCTTGATCTTGCGCGCTTCGCCGGCGTTATCGTCGAACTTGCGCCGCAGCTTGGAGATGGCTACATCCACCGAGCGGTCAGTGCCGTTGAACTCGATACCACGCAGCTGCTGCAGGATGCGGTCGCGGTTCAGCACTTCGCCAGCATTGCGCGCCAGTACCACCAGCAGGTTGTACTCGCCGCTGGACAGCTCCACCTCTTCGCCGCGCCAGCTCACGGTGCGCTCGGCCAGGTCGATGCGCAGGCCACCGATCAGGATCAGGTCGTTGTCCAGGCGCGGCTCGTTGACGCTGCTGCGGCGCAGCAGGGTGCGCACGCGGGCCAGCAGCACACGCGGCTCGCAGGGCTTGGTCACGTAGTCGTCAGCGCCCATTTCCAGGCCCAGGACCTGGTCGTGGCTGTCATCGCGGGCGGTCAGCATCAGGATCGGCAGGCCCTGCGACTCCTGGCGCAGCAGGCGGCACAGCTGCAAGCCATCGATGCCCGGCAGCATCAGGTCGAGGATGACCAGGTCAGGCTTTTGCCGACGATACTCGTCCAGCACATGATCGCCACGGGCGATCACCTGAACATGGAAGTCGTTGCGTTGCAGGTAACTGGCGATCAGCTCGGACAGGGCGCTGTCGTCTTCGACCAGGAAAATATTCGGCATAGGCGCTTGGGAATCTGGGTTGAGGTAGGCCTTGCCGGCCTCTTCGCGGGTAAACCCGCTCCCACAGGGACCACACAGTTTCCAGATGCTGTGCGGTCCCTGTGGGAGCGGGTTTACCCGCGAAGAGGCCGGCACAGGAATACTCAGGATATAGAACACTACAGGTAGACAGGATTGTTCTTCACACTTTTTCACACTCGTCCTACAGGTATTAACAGCCACCCAAGGAACGCCTGCCGTAGCATACAGGCGGTCATCATCGGAAGATCCGTATGTCTACTACCCTCCCCCCACGCCTGCGCCCATTGGCGCTTCTGGCGTTTCTGAGCCTGTCCCTGGCCGGCTGCGACGACAGCGCCGAACAGGATGAGCAAGCCCCCACCCCGCAAGTGCGGGTGGAAACCCTGCAACTGCAGCCACTGGCCATCAGCAGTGAGCTGAGCGGTCGCATCCTCGCGCCGCGCACCGCCGAAGTGCGCGCGCGGGTCGCGGGCGTGGTGCTCAAGCGGGTATACCGCGAAGGCAGCGACGTCAAGCAGGGCGATGTGCTGTTCCTGATCGACCCGGCACCGTTCAAGGCCGACCATGACAGTGCCCGCGCCACCCTGGCCAAGGCCGAGGCCACCCTGTACCAGGCGCGCCTGCAAGAGCAGCGCTACCGCGAGCTGGTCGACGACAAGGCCGTCAGCCGCCAGGAATACGACAACGCCAAGGCCAGCTACCTGCAGGCCGATGCCGCAGTGGCCGAGGCCAAGGCCGCTCTGGAGCGCGCCCGCCTCAACCTCGGCTACGCCACCGTGACCGCGCCGATTTCCGGCCGTATCGGCCGCGCCCAGGTCACCGAAGGTGCGCTGGTCGGGCAGAACGAGACCACGCCGCTGGCGACCATCCAGCAACTGGACCCGATCCACGCCGATGTCACCCAGTCGACTCGCGAACTCAACGCCCTGCGCCGCGCCTTGCGTGCAGGCGAGCTGCAGCAGGTCGGTGACGGCCAGGCCCGTGCCACGCTGATCCAGGACGACGGCAGCACCTACCCGCTGCCGGGCAAGCTGCTGTTCTCCGACATCAGCGTCGACCCCAGCACCAACCAGATCACCCTGCGCAGCGAGTTCCCCAACCCGGACCTCGACCTGCTGCCCGGCAGCTACGTGCGCGTGCGCCTGGAGCAGGCTGTTCAGCCCAAGGGCCTGAGCGTGCCGCAGCGCGCCATCCTGCGCGACAGCGCCGGCGTGCCCAAGGTGCTGGTGGTCGACCCGCAGGCCCGGGTCAGCGACCGCCAGGTCGTACTGGGCAGCGCCCAGGGCGACCGCTGGATCGTCAGCGAAGGCCTGGCCCCCGGCGAGCAGGTAGTGGTCGAGGGCCTGCAACACGTCAAGGCCGGTGACCAGGTGCAGGTCGACAACGCATCAGGGGCACCGCCCATCGCACAGCACACTGGCCAGTGAGGGCCTGACTCATGCCGCAATTCTTCATCGACCGCCCGGTATTCGCCTGGGTGGTCGCCCTGTTCATCCTGCTGGCCGGTGCCCTGGCCATCCCGCAGCTGCCGGTGGCCCAGTACCCCAACGTGGCACCGCCGCAGGTGGAGATCTACGCCGTGTACCCGGGCGCTTCGGCGGCGACCATGGACGAGAGCGTGGTCAGCCTGATCGAGCAGGAGCTCAACGGTGCCGACAACCTGCTGTACTTCGAGTCGCAGAGCAGCCTGGGCAGCGCCACCATCACCGCCACCTTTGCCCCGGGCACTAACCCGGACCTGGCCCAGGTTGACGTGCAGAACCGCCTGAAGGTGGTCGAGTCGCGCCTGCCACGCCCGGTGACCCAGCAGGGCCTGCAGGTGGAAAAGGTCTCCACCGGCTTCCTGCTGCTGGCCACCCTCACCTCCGAAGACGGCAAGCTCGACGAAACCGCCCTGTCGGATATCCTCGCGCGCAACGTGATGGACGAGATCCGCCGCCTCAAGGGCGTCGGCAAGGCCCAGCTGTACGGTTCGGAACGTGCCATGCGCATCTGGATCGACCCGCGCAAGCTGATCGGCTTCAACCTTACGCCCAACGACGTGGCCGAGGCCATCGCCGCGCAGAACGCCCAGGTGGCCCCCGGCAGCATTGGTGACCTGCCCAGCCGTAGCACCCAGGAAATCACCGCCAACGTGGTGGTCAAGGGCCAGCTGAGCAGCCCCGAGGAGTTCGCTGCGATTGTCCTGCGCGCCAACCCGGACGGTTCCACGGTGACCATCGGCGATGTCGCCCGGGTCGAGATCGGTGCCCAGGAATACCAGTACGGCACGCGCCTGAACGGCAAGCCGGCCACCGCCTTCAGCGTGCAGCTGTCGCCGGGCGCCAACGCCATGGAAACCGCCACCCTGGTGCGGGCGAAGATGCAGGACCTGGCGCGCTACTTCCCGGAAGGCGTCAAGTACGACATTCCCTACGACACCTCGCCATTCGTCAAAGTGTCGATCGAGCAGGTCATCAACACCTTGTTCGAAGCCATGCTGCTGGTGTTCGCGGTGATGTTCCTGTTCCTGCAGAACCTGCGCTACACCCTGATCCCGACGCTGGTGGTGCCGGTGGCGCTGATGGGGACCTTCGCCGTGATGCTCGCCATGGGCTTCTCGGTCAACGTGCTGACCCTGTTCGGCATGGTGCTGGCCATCGGCATCCTGGTCGACGATGCCATCGTGGTGGTGGAAAACGTCGAGCGGATCATGGCCGAGGAAGGCCTGCCGCCCAAGCAGGCCACGCGCAAGGCCATGGGCCAGATCAGCGGCGCGATCGTCGGTATTACCCTGGTGCTGGTGGCGGTGTTCCTGCCCATGGCCTTCATGCAAGGCTCGGTGGGGGTGATCTACCAGCAGTTCTCGCTGTCGATGGCCGTGTCGATCCTGTTCTCTGCGTTCCTGGCGCTCAGCCTGACCCCGGCGCTATGCGCCACCCTGCTCAAACCCGTGGCCAGGGGCGAGCACCATGAACGCAAGGGCTTCTTCGGCTGGTTCAACCGCCGCTTCGAAGGCATGAGCAACGGCTACCAGCGCTGGGTGATGCAGGCGCTCAAGCGCAGCGGCCGCTACCTGCTGGTATACGCGCTGCTGCTGGCGGTGCTGGGCTATGGCTTCAGCCAGCTGCCCACGGCGTTCCTGCCCACCGAAGACCAGGGCTACACCATCACCGACATCCAGCTGCCGCCAGGTGCCAGCCGCATGCGCACCGAACAGGTGGCGGCACAGATCGAGGCGCACAACGCCGAGGAACCGGGCGTGGGCAACACCACCTTGATCCTGGGTTTCAGCTTCTCCGGTAGCGGGCAGAATGCGGCACTGGCCTTCACCACGCTCAAGGACTGGTCCGAACGCGGTGCCGACGACAGCGCCCAGTCGATCGCCGACCGCGCAACCATGGCCTTCACCCAGCTCAAGGACGCCGTGGCCTACGCTGTGCTGCCGCCGCCGATCGATGGCCTTGGCGAGTCGACCGGCTTCGAGTTCCGCCTGCAGGACCGCGGCGGCATGGGCCATGCCGAGCTGATGGCCGCCCGCGACGAGCTGCTGGCCAATGCCACCAAGAGCAAGGTGCTGACCAACGTGCGCGAAGCCTCGCTGGCGGAAAGCCCGCAGGTGCAGCTGGAAATCGACCGCCGCCAGGCCAATGCCCTGGGCGTGTCGTTTGCCGATATCGGCACGGTGCTGGACGTGGCCGTGGGTTCCAGCTACGTCAACGACTTCCCCAACCAGGGCCGTATGCAGCGGGTGGTGGTGCAGGCCGAAGGCGACCAGCGCAGTCAGGTCGAAGACCTGCTGAAGATTCACGTGCGCAACGACAGCGGCAAGATGGTGCCACTGGGCGCATTCGTCCAGGCCAGGTGGGTCAGCGGCCCGGTACAGCTGACCCGCTACAACGGCTACCCGGCGGTGTCGATTTCCGGCGAGCCGGCAGCCGGCTACAGTTCGGGCGAAGCCATGGCCGAAATCGAGCGCCTGGTGGCTCAGCTGCCGGCCGGCGCCGGCCTGGAATGGACTGGCCTGTCGCTGCAGGAACGGCTGTCCGGCAGCCAGGCACCGATGCTGATGGCGCTGTCGTTGCTGGTGGTGTTCCTGTGCCTGGCAGCGCTGTACGAAAGCTGGTCGATCCCCACGGCAGTACTGCTGGTAGTGCCGCTCGGCGTGCTCGGTGCGGTGCTGGCGGTGACCCTGCGCGGCATGCCCAACGACGTGTTCTTCAAGGTCGGCCTGATCACCCTGATCGGCCTGTCGGCGAAGAACGCCATCCTGATCATCGAGTTCGCCAAGAGCCTGACCGACCAGGGTGTCGATGCCGTCGATGCCGCCGTGCAGGCCGCGCGCCTGCGCCTGCGGCCGATCGTGATGACCTCGCTGGCGTTCATTCTGGGCGTAGTGCCATTGGCCATCGCCAGCGGCGCCAGTTCGGCCAGCCAGCAGGCGATCGGCACCGGCGTGATCGGCGGCATGCTCAGCGCCACCCTGGCGGTGGTGTTCGTGCCGGTGTTCTTCGTGGTGGTGATGCGCCTTGCCAAGCGATACCAGGCGGGTAATGCCGACACGCAGGCCGTGACCCGCGAAAGCTGACTGGACAAGCCCCGCGTGAAATGGGAGGGTTCCCGGCAATGACTGCCCGGAACCCTTTTTCATGCCTGATGCCCTGCCCTCCTGCTCCATCCTCATTCTCGCCGGTGGCCGCGGCCAGCGCATGGGCGGCCGTGACAAGGGCCTGCTCGACTGGCAGGGCGAACCGCTGGTGGCGCATGTGCAACGCGTGGTACGGCCACTCAGCGATGATCTGGTGATTTCCTGCAACCGTAATCAGGAGGCCTACCGGGCGTATGCCGACCAGTTGGTGGGCGATGCCGAGGCTGACTACCCCGGGCCGCTGGCGGGGGTGATTGCCGGGCTCAAGGTGGCGCGGCATGAATGGGTGGTGCTGCTGGCCTGTGATGCGCCGCTGGTTGACCGGGAGTTGATCGAGGACCTGCTGCGCTTGGCGGTGGCCAGTGACAGTGCGGCCATGGTGCGCCAGAGTGGGTACTGGCAGCCAATGTTCAGTGTGCTGCCACGCCGGGTATTGCCGGTGCTGGAGCAGGCCTGGGCGGCGGGTGAGCGGAGTTTGCAGAAGGCCTTGCTGCGTGAGGCCGTGCAGGGGCTGGCATGTGCCGACAATGATCGCAGGTTGAGCAACTTCAACAGCCCGGAGTTGTTGCAAGGCTGAGGTCATCTACTGCCTGTGTTGGCCTCTTCGCGGGCACGCCCGCTCCCACAGGTTCTCCACTGCTCTTGAGGCCTGTGCAGTACCTGTGGGAGCAGGTTTACCCGCGAAGTGGTCGGTACAGGCAACACATCACCCGGCAGACAGTTCCTCGACACTGATCTCGCGCATGCGGAACTTCTGCACCTTGCCGGTCACCGTCATCGGGAACTCATCGACAAAGCGGAAGTACCGGGGCACCTTGAAGTGCGCAATCCGCGCCTTCGCCCACTCGCGCAGTTCCTCCGCGCTGGCCGTATGCCCCGGGTGCAGCCGCACCCAGGCCACGATCTCTTCGCCATACTTGCTGCACGGCACGCCAATCACCTGCACATCGGCCACCGCCGGATGGGTGAAGAAGAACTCCTCCAGTTCGCGCGGGTAGATGTTCTCGCCGCCGCGAATGATCATGTCCTTGCTGCGCCCGACAATGCGCACATAGCCCTGCTCATCCATCACCGCCAGGTCGCCGGTGTGCATCCAGCCTTCTTCATCGATGCTTTCGGCCGTGGCCTTGGGGTTGTTCCAGTAGCCCAGCATCACGCTGTAACCCCGCGTGCACAGCTCGCCGATCTCGCCACGCGGCACGGTGTTGCCGTCAGCATCGATCACCTTGTTCTCCAGCCGCGGCTGGGTACGCCCGACGCTGGTCACGCGGCGCTCCAGGTCGTCGCTGGCGCCGGTCTGCAACGACACCGGGCTGGTCTCGGTCATGCCGTAGGCAATCTGCACCTCGGCCATGTGCATCTCGCCGATAACCCGGCGCATCACTTCGATCGGGCAGGTGGCACCGGCCATGATCCCGGTGCGCAGGCTCGACAGGTCGAACTCGCCACGCTGCGGGTGGTCCAGTTCGGCGATGAACATGGTCGGCACGCCATACAACGCAGTGGCCTTTTCTTCCGCCACCGCACGCAGGGTGGCCAGCGGGTCGAAGGCGTCGTTGGGGTAGATCAGGGTGCTGCCGTGGGTCATGCAGCCGAGATTGGCCATGACCATGCCGAAGCAGTGGTACAACGGCACCGGTACCACCAGCCGGTCATGCTCGGTAAGGCCCAGGCTTTCACCGACCATGTAGCCGTTGTTGAGGATGTTGCTGTGGCTGAGGGTGGCGCCTTTGGGGAAACCGGTGGTGCCCGAGGTGTACTGGATGTTGATCGGGTCGTCGCCGCGCAATTGTGCCTGGCGCTCGGCCAAGGCTTCACGGCTGACGGCGTGCGCTCGGGCTTGCAGGTCGTGCCAGGCGAGGAAGCCCGGCGGTGGCGCGGCGGCCAGGCTGACCACGCCGCGCAGCTCGGGGAAGCGCTCGCAGATCAGGTTGCCCGGCTGGCCGCTGGCCAGGCCCGGGACCAGGCCCAGCAGCATGGCGTGGTAATCGGAGGTCTTGAATGCGTCGGCGCAGATCACCCAGCGGCAGCCGGACTGGCCAAGGGCGTAGTCCAGTTCGCTGGAGCGGTAGGCCGGGTTGATGTTGACCAGGATTGCGCCGACCTTGGCGCTGGCGAACTGGGTAATGCACCAATCTGCGCAGTTGGGCGCCCAGATGCCGAGGCGGTCACCGGGCTGCACGCCCAGCGCCATCAGCGCGCGGGCGTGCTGGTCGACGGCTGCGGCCAGTTGCCGCCAGCTGTAGCGCAGGGCCTGGTGGCGGACTACCAGGGCTTCGCGGTCGGGGAAGCGTGCGACGGTGGTGTCGAAGGCGTCGCCGATGCACTGGGTAAGCAGGGGTTTGTCCTGATTGCCCTGGGAGTAGCTTGGCTGGGGCATGGGCGGTCTCTTGTTGTTCTTGTGTTGATTGAGCGGGCCTCTTCGCGGTAAACCCGCTCCCACAGGGACCGCACCACATTCAGCCCCTGTGGAGCTCCTTGTGGGAGCGGGTTTACCCGCGAAGAAAGCAACACCGGTTTAACGGATGAACACCTGCGGCGTGGTGGTGGACATGTCGCCACCCGGCAACTTGATGTTCTTCACCTTCTCCAGCGTATCCGGGTTGAACACCGCCAGGTCGTTGAAGGTGCCACCCAGGTACAACTTGTCGCCCTTCTTGTCGAAGGCCACGCAGTAGTAAGTGTGGTCCAGATTCGCCGCCTTGATCAGCTTGCGCTGTTTGAGGTCGTACTTGGCCAGGCGGTTGAGCACGCCGTAGATCTGGTTCGGGTCTTTCGGCGAAACCAGCCCGGTGAAGTACAGCTCGGTCAGGTCGGCGAACTCCTGGGTGTGAGTCTTGCCGGTCTTCAGGTCGACGCTCAGGTAGCCATACAGCAGCTCGGCGGTGGCCGGGTCCTGCTTGTCATCCTTGAACCTGGCAATGGTGTACAGCATCGAGAACTCGTGGCGCGGGCTCTGGTGCGGCCAGAAATACAGCACGTCCGGGGCGCTGTAGCCTTTACGGTTCCAGTTGCGCAGCGGCAAGGCTACCGTGTACTTGCCGGTCTTCACGTCCATCTTGTAGATGTCCGGCCCGGCGACGTACAGGCTGCCATCGTCCGCCGCACGCATCAGGTACACCTGGCGCGGCATCGGGAAGGTGCGTACCGGCTTGGCCTCAAGGCCATCGGCGGTGCTGAACACCTCCAGCCGTGGTGGCTTGACCACGTAGTGGTCGTTCAGGCGCTGGGTCGGGTTGACCGTGGCGTACACCTCCTTGCCGTCCGGGCTGATGGCGAACGAGTACATCGACCGGCCCACCTCACCCGGCACGCTGGACAGGTTGGCGTGGAAGGTATTCTTGCAGGTGTCCAGGTCGATGCCGTAGATGTCGCCGTAGTGGTTGTTGAGCACGTAGGCGGTGCGGTTGTCCGGCGCCATCATCGCGGTGCCGGGGCCGAACTTGTCGGGCATGACGCAGCTCTTGTACACCGTGTCACTGGCCACATCGACCACGTGCAGGTTGTTCGGGTAGTTGGTCACGATCATGTATTCGTGGCCAGCCTTCAGCGCCGGCCCGGTGTCGGCGGCCTGTACCAGCCCGGCGCAGGCCGTGGCGGCGATGGTGAGCGCGAGTGACGCGCAGCGTCCAGCTTTCATGCGGTTTCCCCTTGTCGTTCTTGTTGGGCCGGTCACTTGTCTTTCGGGAACACGGTGCCGAGGTTGCGCCAGTCTTCGGCGGAGTTGCTCGCCTGGGCGTTCCAGTCCTGATAGGTGCTCATCATGTCCGGCACCTGGGCCGGCCACCAGCAAGGGTCGGAGCAGCCATACAGGTCGGCCTCCATCGGCTGGCACAGCGAACTCACGCCACCAAAGGCGTCCACTTCCCAGCCCGGGTCGGTGGTGGCGGTGCAGCCTGCCACCGCGCTCATGGCCATGACTTCTTCGACGCGGTCTTCGGCGGCGGCCTGCTCGAGGATGCGCGCCTTGTTGTTCAGGGGCTTCAAGTGCTTCATGTCAGTGCGCCTTCCGCGGGGTGATGTAGCGATCGATGAAGGCCGGGTTGGCGGCCATGATGCGGCTGTAGACTTCAATGCCAAAGTCGACCCAGTCGCGCATCAGTTCGCAATAGTGGTAGGTCGGGTGCTGCGGGTCGCCGTAGCGGGCATAGCTTTCGTGGTAGCAGCCACCGGAGCACAGGTTGCGGATGCGGCAGCTGTCGCAGCCGGTGTTGCTGCGGTCCAGGCGCTGCGACAGGAAGTCGTTGAGCTGTGCCTGCTTCACGCCCTGGTGCACGTTGCCGAAGGTCGGCAGGCTGGAGCCGGTGAAGCGGTGGCACAGGTTCAGCTCGCCCTCGTGGTCCACTGCCAGCATCTTCAGCCCGGCACCGCACGGCAGGGCCTTCTTGTGGCCTTCGTGGATGTCGGTGATCAACTGGTGCAGGTTGGAGAAGCCGATGTTGCGGTGCTCCAGCGCAGCCTCCAGGTAGCGTCGGCCCAGCGCCTTCATGTTGGCGAACACCTGCACCAGTTCTTCGCCGGTAAGGTTGAAGTTGGCCATGTCGCCGGAGGTAACCGGGGCAAAACCGACTTCAGCGAAGCCCAGCTCGTTGAACAGGTGGTTCCAGATGGTCTCGACGTCGGTGATGCCACGGGTCAGCGTGACCCGCGCCCCCACCGGGCGGCTGTGGTAGCGCGACAGCAGCATGTCGACCTTGCGCCGCACCACGTCATAGGTGCCCTGCCCGCCCACGGTGATGCGGTTGCGGTCGTGCACGGTCTTGGGGCCGTCGATGCTGATCGACAGGCCGAAACGGTGGGCGTTGAGCCAGTCGATGATCTCTTCGGTGAGCAGCGTGGCATTGGTGGTCATGATGAACTCCACCTGCTTGCCCGCCTCGGCGAAGCGCCGCTCGCAGTAGGCAACCATGTGCTCGATCAGCGGCCGGTTGGACAGCGGCTCGCCACCGAAGAACACCACGCTGTAGCGCTCCTCGTCGGGCGACTCCTTGAGCAGCATCTCCACCGAGGCTTCAGCGGTGGCGGTGCTCATCTTCTTGCCTGCGGACGGCTTGTCCAGGTCTTCCTTGTAGCAGTAGGTGCAGCTGAGGTTACAGCCGGTGTTGACGTTGAGCACCACGGTGTTCAGCGCAGTGCGCTCGACCTGCTTGAGGGCGATTTCAGGGGTCAGCGGCGAGCCGTCGCTGACCAGTTCCAGCGCGATCAGTTCGCGCAGGGTGTCCTGGATATCGTCGCCGGCAAACTGCTGGCCAAGGCGCTGCATCAGCTCCTCGGCCGAGCAGCCTTGCTGGCGCAGGGTGTCGATGATGCCGCCGGTCACCGCGTCGGCGGTGAACAGCGAACTGCTGGGGATATGGAACAGCATCCGGTCGGCATCGACCTGCACTTCATGCAGGTTGCGTTCGACCAGGTTCAGTAGTGCGCCCATGGCGACCTCCCGATAATCGATCCGTTGGAAAACCGTAAGCCCCCTGCCGTTACGGCAGCGGCGGGTTGTTCCAGCGCTGAACGGTGACGATCATGTGCCCTTCGCCCGTCTGGCCACCGTCGGCCAGGGTGGCGATGACCTTCAGGTTGCCAGCGTTGTTGGTCATCATCTTGCGCTCGGGGTTGGGGCCAGCGCCGCCGGGCACGAACACGCCATCAGCCTGCATCTTCCCGGCGAACTTGACGTCTTCGTCCTCGACCGCACGCTCGTTGAACGGCTCGACCTTCCAGCTGGCCGGCAGGTAGCCGATGCGCAGCGGCTGGCCATTGGCGTCCTTGCCCCAGGCTTCGGCCTCGAAACGGCCCTGCACCTTGGGCACCGAGGCGCCGTTTTCGCCGATGCGGGCGATGGAGAATGCCGGCACCACCTTCACTTCCTCGACCTTGTCGTAGACCGCCAGGTTGACGCCCTTGAGCGCACCTACGGCGACTTCGCGCTGGCCAGGCTTGGCATCGGCTGCAGCGCGGGCCTTCACCCGTACCAGGGTCGGGGTCTGCTCCAGTACTTCGGTCACCTCCACACCAGCGCCCAGGTCCGGTTTGCCGGCCAGGCCGCTGCCGACCAGGGTGATTTCGCTTTCGCCACCGACCTTGATGAATGCCGGCTGTACCGCCAGCAGGCGCGCCTTGCCCTCCTTCACTGCAGTGAAGTCCAGGCCACGCTCATCGTGGTCGGCCTCGAACATGCGGCCCTTCATTTCGCCATCCAGCGCGGCGAACACCTGGCGCAGGTTGGCGTCGCCGACCTTGACGTTGCCACGCCATTCATAGCCGTTGTAGAGGATCGCCGAGCC
Organism: Pseudomonas sp. NPDC096925; assembly: GCF_044762545.1. Classification (NCBI taxonomy): domain Bacteria; kingdom Pseudomonadati; phylum Pseudomonadota; class Gammaproteobacteria; order Pseudomonadales; family Pseudomonadaceae; genus Pseudomonas; species Pseudomonas sp. NPDC096925. The sequence continues at coordinate 523,918 of NZ_JBIWEM010000003.1, forward strand.
ACTGCCATTGAACGGTGTGCCGTCGGCATAAGCGCCCTTGACCTCGACCTTGAAGGTGTCGCCCTGGTCAGGCGTGACACTCATCACCCCGCGCACATCGCCCTTGGCCAGCATGTGGCCGCTGAATGCCCACTGGCCCGGCAGCGCATCGGCCTTGGGCCTGGCCTTCTGCCATTCCGCCCACGCCGCGCTTTCCAGCGGGTAGCGCTTGGCAAGGTCGGGCACCACTTGCTGCAGGGCGATCGGCAACCAGTCGCGGTCACGCGCCTGGGCCTGGTATTCGAGGGATGGCCACTGGCCGAGATGGAAGTTGACCAGGTGCTCCCATTCCTTGGCCGGGCGCCGCTGCAAGGCGACACGGGCACCGGAGTGGCAACGGCCACAGGTTTCGCTGAGCCGGGTGTCGAACTGCTCGACGGTGTTCAGCCGGCGCTCCATGGCATAACGCACGCCATCGGTTTCGCTGGGCGCCAGGCCCTGCTTGTCGGCCAGGTACTTGACCAGGGTGCGGCGGTCATCGTCGCTGATCTGCAGGCCGTGCATCACCTGCATGCGGGCGATGCTCATCAGCCAGCCTTCCGGGGTCTTGCGCTGGTGGCTGATACGGCTGTAGGTGTCGTTGCCTTCGGGGATATGGCACCCCATGCACTTGTTCTGCAACAGGCTCGGGCCCTGCTCGGCCGCCATGGCCTGGGTGCTCAGCAGCGCGGCGGCGACCAGCGCCAGTTTGCCCGCATGCCGCCGGAGTCGAGTCGTCTTCAAGGTCAGACCTCCACGGTTGTTGTTCTTATCGTTGTCGCACGCTTTGGTACAGCAGGTGTGCATGTGACAGTTGCGATACAGGAACTGTGCCAGGTGCTGTAAAAATGTTTCCTTTCAAGCTTTTAGCTGGTTTTCCGGGCTTTGCTGCCAGCAGAGATGGCCAATTGCAGCGTGCCATTTCGCGACAGGGTGTTTCATCCTGAGACAGGGGCCTGCTGCGCAGGCCTTCGCGGGCTTGCCCGCTCCTACAGGTATCGCATCGGCCCTAGGCATTGCACATTCCCTGTGGGAGCGGGCGTGCCCGCGAAGAGGCCGGAACAGCCACTGTTTCACCACCGTCTCACAGCGTCTCAATGTGCAACAGCGCAACCCTGCAATCCCGACCTTGCACCAGGACAAAACCCAACCCGTTCAACGGCTTGCGGCCATCTGCCGACCTTGGCACGCCCATTGCGCCTGTGCCCGTCACATCCAATGACAAGAGGCACCGTCCCATGCTTTCCGAACTGCCCATCCTGCCCGCCACCCGCGCCTTTCTCGAACGCAAGCTGAAGATGCGCATCGGCGCCGACTGGCAGGACGCCGCCAGCGGTCGCACCCTGTCGTTCCGCAACCCGGCCACTGGCGAGGTGCTGGGTGAAGTGCCCGCCGCCGAGGCCGAAGATGTCGACCGCGCGGTGCGTGCCGCACGCCAGGCCTTCGATGATTCGCCGTGGAGCCGCCTGCGCCCGCGCGAACGGCAGAACCTGTTGTGGCGCCTGGCCGACCTGATGGAGCGCGACGCCCGCCAACTGGCCGAGCTGGAATGCCTGAACAACGGCAAGAGCGCCACCGTGGCCCAGGTGATGGACGTGCAACTGGCCATCGACTTCCTGCGCTACATGGCCGGCTGGGCCACCAAGATCGAAGGTAGCACCGTTGAAGCTTCGATGCCGTTGATGCCCAACGACCAGTTCCACGGCTTCGTCCGCCGCGAGGCAGTAGGTGTGGTCGGTGCCATCGTCGCCTGGAACTTCCCGTTGCTGCTGGCCTGCTGGAAGCTCGGCCCGGCCCTGGCTACCGGCTGCACGGTGGTGCTCAAGCCCGCTGACGAAACACCGCTGAGCGTGCTCAAGCTGGCTGAGCTGGTGGACGAAGCCGGCTACCCGGCTGGTGTGTTCAACGTGGTCACCGGCACCGGCCTGAACGCCGGCGCCGCGCTCAGCCGCCACCCTGGCGTGGACAAACTGACCTTCACCGGCTCCACCGAGGTCGGCAAGCTGATCGGCAAGGCGGCCATGGACAACATGACCCGCGTCACCCTGGAGCTCGGCGGCAAGTCGCCGACTATCGTCATGCCCGACGCCAACCTGCAGGAAGCCGCCGCCGGCGCGGCCACGGCGATCTTCTTCAACCAGGGCCAGGTGTGCTGCGCAGGCTCGCGGCTGTATGTGCACCGCAAGCATTTCGACAATGTGGTGGCCGACATCGCCGGCATCGCCAACGGCATGAAGCTGGGCAGCGGCCTGGACCCGGCGGTGCAGATGGGCCCGCTGATCTCGGCCAAGCAGCAGGACCGCGTCACCGGCTACATCGAGCTTGGCCGCGAGCTGGGCGCGACCATCGCCTGCGGTGGCGAGGGCTTCGGGCCGGGCTACTTCGTCAAGCCGACGGTGATCGTCGATGTCGACCAGCGCCACCGCCTGGTGCAGGAAGAGATCTTCGGGCCGGTGCTGGTGGCAATGCCGTTCGATGACATCGACGAAGTGATTGGCATGGCCAACGACACCCCCTATGGCTTGGGTGCGAGTATCTGGTCCAACGACCTGGCCGCCGTGCACCGGATGATCCCGCGCATCAAGTCGGGGTCGGTGTGGGTCAACTGCCACAGCGCCCTCGACCCTGCCTTGCCGTTTGGCGGCTACAAGATGTCCGGCGTCGGCCGTGAGATGGGGGCCGCTGCCATCGAGCACTACACCGAGCTGAAGTCGGTGTTGATCAAGCTCTGATCTTCAGCCTGTACCGGCCCTTTCGCGGGTGAACCCGCTCCCACAGGATCACCACAAGCCTGAACATTATGAGGTCCCTGTGGGAGCGGGTTCACCCGCGAAGAGGCCGGTACAGGCAACCCCGAAAACAACAACAAAAACATGGAGCACACCATGAGGCACACTCTCGCCTGCACATTGGCCCTGCTGTTCGCCGCCCCCGTCACCCAGGCCTACGAGCTGTACAACCACGACGGCACCACCCTCAACGCCGACCTCGAAGCCCTGTTCGGCGCCTTCCACAGCGACGAAAGCTTCAACCTGGCCGGCAACCGCAAGCCCGGCAGCACCGCCTGGCAGGAAGGCTACGTCAAGTACGGCCTCAGCGGCAGCCAGGCCCTGGCCGACAGCGGCGCGCTCTACGGCGCCTTCAACCTGCTCAGCTCCGCTACCTGGGGCGATGGCGACGCCGCCGGCCTGACCCTGGGTGACGAGCGCCGCACCGCCGTCGAAGACCTGTACCTGGGCTGGCGCTCGGCCAACCTGTTCCCGGCCCTGGGTGAAGACGGCGTGGACATTTCCGGCGGCCGCCAAGTGGTGACCCTGGGCGACGGTTTCCTGATCCAGGGCGACCCGGTGAACCTGGGCAAGGTCGACCTGGGCGCCAACTTCGACCGCGGCGGCGCCTACTACCTGGCCGCACGCAAGGCCTTCGACCGCACGGCCGTGCTGCGCCTGGGCGGCAAGCAAGGCTGGCGCAGCGACCTGATGTGGCTGAAGTCCGACAACCACTACCAGGCCGACACCTCGCTGGCGGTGGCCAACCTGGAACACGTCACCGACGCCGGCACCGTGGGCCTGAGCTGGATCCGCGGCCTCGACGTGGACCAGCGCTACGCGCAGATCATGGGCCTGGAACACCGCGACGGCATGGACACCGCCAGCTTGCGCGGGCGTGGCAACCTGGGGGTGAAAGACCTGGAGCTGGCCGCCGAGTACGTGACCCAGGACAAAACCGGCGGGCGGGAGAACGCCTGGTACCTGGAGGGCAACTGGACCTTCTCCGAACTGCCCTGGTCACCCACCGCCACCTACCGCTACAGCCGTTTTTCCGAGGATTTCGACCCGCTGTTCTATGGCCTGAGCCGTGGCTATGGCACCTGGTTCCAGGGTGAAGTGGCGGCCAACTATGCCGGGCCGTTCAACAGCAACAGCCAGGTGCACCATGTGGCGCTCAAGGGCAAACCACGGGACAACCTGACCGTGGGCGCACTGTATTTCGACTTCGATACGCTGGACACCGACCAGGGCAACCTGGGCGGGCGGGAGCTGGACCTGTATGTAGAATGGATGGTCAACGACCACCTGTTGATCAGCCCGCTGGTAGGGTTCTACAAACCGGAGCGCAGTGCGGCCGATGGCGGCACGCAGCTGGGTGGGCGGGATGCCGGGACCTACATGCAGTTGATCGTCGGGACTTTCTTCTGATTCGAGATCCCGGGGCTGCTGCGCAGCCCATCGCGACACAAGGCCGCTCCCACAGGTACAGCGCTGCCCTCAAGGTTTGCGTTAACCTGTGGGAGCGGCCTTGTGTCGCGAAAGGGCCGCAAAGCGGCCCCGGCAATCTCAAGCCAGGCCCTGCTCCAACAACCACCGCCGCACCATTCTCTGCTGCTCCCCCGACAGGCCAGACACCACTGCCTCAAGAGGCCGACCAGCCTGCAACTCCAGCACCACCGGCGCCAGCTCCACCCCCTGCAAATGCCAAACCCCCAACGGCTGATCCGCCGTCACCACCACCTCGGCCGCATCCACCAGCCCGTCACGCAACACCGGCCGCCGCTCGACCCTCACCGCGCGCCAGTCCGCCGCCACGTGCAATGCCTGCATGTCCGGCCACCCCTGCCGCCGCGCCCAGAACGGCTGCCCCACCCGCCCCTGCTCCTGTCCATAGAAATCGCGCCCGATCCGGGCAAAGCGCAAAAACAGCTGCTCGATCCGCTGCTGGTGAAACTGCCGCGCCACCCCTGCCCGCTCGGGCCTGCGCAGCAAGGTATTGATCACCACCGGCGCCTGCAACGCCGAAGACAGCGACTGGAAGATCCCGTTGCCCGACAGCGGGTCAACGGCCATCGCGGCATCGCCCACGCGTATCCAGTCCTGCCCGACGCACTCACCGGCCAGAATCGCGGTGCTGCTGCGCGCATGCACCTGTGCCGGTACCAACGCCTGGGCATCGAACAGCTCGGCCACCAGTGCACTGCGAGCACGCCGTGCCGCACAGAAGTCCGCCAACCCGGCCTTGCCCGGCAGCCCGGCGGCGTCCAGGGTGACTTGCCAGTAGCAGCGGCCATCTTCCAGGCGCGCCATCCACGCCCAACCATCCTCCAGGCTCTCCACCGCCGACGCTGGCGCACCAGGGTTGGCCTGCCAGACATTCAGCAAGCTGACCGTCTCCGGCCCGCGCAGGCGATCTGCGGCAAGCGGGGCCTGGCGGCCTCGGGCTTCGACCAGGAAATCGGCCTGCAGTACCTGCCCATCGTCCAGGCGAACAAGATGACCGCCCTCGTGCGCGACCTCGCGTACCCGCCCCTCGATCACGCTCACACCCGCCCGCTGAAGGTCGTCGCGCAGCGCCCGATCAAAACGTTGCCGGTCGAGCAGAAACTCCTGGTTCAGTTGCAGTTGCTGGCCGTTCCAGTGCACCTGCCGAGTGGCCGGTATGGCCGCCTGGCTCAAGGCACCTCCAAGCCCCGCATGACGCAAGCCTTCAAGCACCCGTTGCGATACCCCCTCGACCGCCGCGAACCGGCGCCACTCGGACACCACCGTGACCGCGTAACCCAGCCGCCGCAGGCCAATGGCCGTGGCCGCCCCCGCAGGGCCTGCCCCCAGCACCACAATGCGCGGTTCAGCCATGGCCGGCACCTCGTCGCTCGGGGCCGGCAAACGCCGCGTGGTGGCGCAACCAGTCATGCACCTGCTGGCAGTCCATGCCTGGCGCCTCACGCAACAACGCCGCAATCCTGCCGCTCAAGGCCGCGCACCCCAGGCTCGCGCCCGCCCTGTCGCCCGTCCCCACATAACCGCCAAAGTCTGCCTGTCGGCTACCCAGCCAAGACCACTGGCCCGGCGCGCACCGGGCATCGCCGGTGACCCGGATCACCCCGGGGTAGTTGGCCGGATACACTGGCCCGCCCTGGGCCGGGCTGGACGCGCACAACAGCACACCCGCGGCCAAAGCCTCGGCGCAGGCCTGGTGCAACACAGGCCGGTCCTGCTGCAGGCCAAGGCTGAGGTTGACCAGCGTAGCCCCCGCCTCCACCAGCCACAGCAGCGCGGCCGCCACCTGCAAGGCGCTGGTGCTGGCCTGGGCGCTGAACACCTGGGCCAGCAGCACGGGCACCGGCCCGGCCTCCCGCTGCAAGCCGGCGAGCACCGCGCTACCGTGCCCAAGCTGGTCGGGCAGCATTTCACCTTCGCGCAGCTGGCCGTCCTCCAGCCAGAAGCGACGCGCGCCCAGCAAGGCGCTGGCCTGCTCCGGCGAGCAGCCACTGTCGATGACACCAACGCGCAAGTCAGTGCCCATGCTTGATCACCTCCCTGGGCAGCACCTGCAACTGGCCATCGTGCAGCTGCAGGTGCAGGTCGGCATCGGCCAGAGTCGAAGCACGGTGGCTGATCAGGATGCGCGTGCGGCCGGCGAATAGCTGGTCGATGGCCGCAATCACTTCGCGCTCGGTGGCTTCGTCCACCGCCGAGGTGGCCTCGTCCAGCACCAGGATCGCCGGCGCCTGCAGCACTGCGCGGGCGATGGCAATGCGTTGTTTCTGCCCGCCGGACAGCTGCTGGCCGCGCTCGCCCAGCAGGCCGTCCAGGCCCAGCGGCAGGCTGTCGACCAGGCTGTCCAGCCGCGCCAGGCGCACCACCCGCTGCAGTTCCGCACGGCTGGCCTCGGGCACGCCGTAGGTCAGGTTCTGCGCCAGGGTGCCACGGAACAGCACGATATCCTGGCTGACCACCGCGATGCGCCGACGCAGCGCGGCCAGGTCCAGCTCGCGCAGGTCGGTGCCATCCAGCAGGATGCGCCCGGCGTCCGGGTCGTAGAAGCGCTGCAACAGGTCGATCAGGGTCGACTTGCCTACCCCCGAGGCACCGCTGATGGCTACCTTGAGGCCACCCGGCACGCACACCTGCACGTTGTTCAGCACCGCGCCCTGGCGCCCTTCATGGGCAAAGCTCACCCCTTCCAGACGCAATTCGCCCGGGCCATCGGGCATGGGCTGCGGGTTGACTGCAGGGCGCACAGCCACGGCCTCCTGCTTCAGTTCCATCACCCGCCCCAGGCTTACCGCCATGCGCTGCACCGCCACGTACAGGCCCAGCAGGCTCTGCACTGGCCCTACCGCCATGCCCATGTAGGTGGAAAAAGCGATCAGCGCCCCCAGTTGCCAGGTACCCTGGATCACCCACCAGCCGCCGACCAGAAACGCGCAGGCGCGGCACCATGAGGTCAGCGTGCCGGGAATGGCCTGGGTGAAGAATTCGGTCACCTGCACCTTGAGCAACTGGCGCATGTAGCCCTGGCCCAGCTGGTCCAGGCGCCCCGCCTCACGGCCTTGCTGGCCGGCGGCCTGGATGAACTTCATCGCTGGCAGGGTTTCGACCAGGAACGACGACACATCCGCCGAGCGTTCGCGCAGACTGCGTACTTCGCGCTCCACCTTGCGCCGCATCCAGCGCAACCACAGCACTTCGATCGGCACCAGTAGCGCCAGCAGCAGTGACAGTTGCCACGACAGCATCAGCATCAACACCACCGCGCCCACCAGGCCGATCACCGCCGACACCGCCGAAAACAGCGAATCCACGGCAAAGCGCTGGATTTCCGCCACATCGCCATCCAGCCGCGAAAGGATGTCACCGATGCGCCGCCGCCCGTAGAATGTCGGCGACAACTGCTGCAGGTGGCGGTACAGGTCATCGCGCAGGGCAAACAGGATGCGCCCCGACAAGCGCGTATGCAGGTAGCGGTTGACCCCGGCCAGCACGGTACCCAGCAGGCCCGCAGCGATCATGATTGCCGCCATGTGCCAGAGGGTCTGGTAGTCCTTGGCCAGCAGCCCCTCGTCGATCAGCGTCTTTACCAGCCAGGGTTGCGCCAGCGCCAGCAACGAGGCGCCCAGCGACAAACCGAGCAACAGGCCGATGGCGCGCCGATGGGGGCGTACGAAGCCATACAGCCAGGCCAACGCCTGGCGCATCAGTACAGGGTCGCTGGATTCCACCAGCCGGGCGAACAGGCCGCCCATGTCAGCCGCGCAACTGCTTTAGCTTGCGGTACAGCGTCGCCCGGCTGATACCCAGCGCCTCGGCCGCCGCGGACACGTTGCCCTGATGGCGCGCCAAGGCGCCACGGATCAGCTCCAGTTCGTTGTCCTTGAGGCTACCGGAGGGTGCCGTGCCGCTGGCCAGTTCGTCCAACAGGCAGTCGGTGAGGTGGTCGAGGGTCAACACCTGCTCACCGTCCTCGCGCATGGCCAGCGCCGTGCGCACGACCATTTCCAGCTGGCGGATGTTGCCCGGCCAGTCAAAGCCTTCGAGCAGCGCGGTCAGGGCCGGGTCCAGGGTCACGCCCCGGGCATCGGACTTGTCCAGCAGCCCCTGGATTATCGCCGCCAGGTCATCGCGCTCGCGCAGCGCCGGCAAGCGCAGCGACACACCGTTGACCCGGTAGTACAGGTCTTCGCGAAAGTGCTGTTCCTGCACCAGGCGCTTGAGGTCGCGGTGCGTGGCACAGATCAAGGCCACGTCGATGTCCTGCTCGTCGCCGGCGCCCAGCGGCGCTACACGGCGCTCCTGCAGTACCCGCAACAGGCGCGCCTGCAGCGCTAGCGGCATGTCGCCGATCTCATCGAGGAACAGCGTGCCACCATGCGCCTGCATCAGCCGTCCGACCATGCCACCCCGGCGCGAACCGGTGAACGCACCTTCACGGTAGCCGAACAGCTCGGACTCGATCAGCCCTTCGGGAATGGCCGCGCAGTTGACTGCCACAAACGGCTTGTCGGCTCGCGGGCTGGCCTGGTGCAGGGCTCGGGCGACGACCTCCTTGCCGGTACCGGTCTCGCCCAGCAGCAGCACCGGCAGGCCATTGCCCAGCCCCTGGCGGGCCATGCGCAGGTTGCGCGCCAGGCGCGGGTCACCACCGGCCAGGGCGTCGAGTGCCGGCGACTGCTTGCCCAGCGCCGGCTTGCTCACCGGCGTGCTGCCGTTGACCCGGCCATGGCGCGGCAGCTGCAGGGCGCGGAAGTAGAACTCGCCCTTGGCCGTTTGCACGCTGCTCACCCCGCCCTGCCACAGGCGCGCGATGAAGGCCGGTGAACGCTCACCCAGCAAGTCGCTGCTGCGCCGGCCCAACAGCTCATGGCGCGGCACCTGCAACAGCTGGCAGGCGCTGTCGTTGGCAGCCAGCACTTCACCGTCCAGGCTCAGCGCCAGCAGGCCATGCCAGGCGCTGTTGAGGTACTGCGGGCGGCTGTGGAAGGCCAGCACCAATTGCTCCGGGTGGCACAGGCCAAAAAGACGGCTTTCGATGTTGCCGGCGGCCAGCATCAGCGTCGACAGGCTGTCCTGTGGCTGCGCCATCACCCCTTCGCGGGTGATATCGAGCACACCGATCACTTCGCCGCGCGGGTCGCGCAGGGGCACGGAGGTGCAGGAGAACGGGCTGAGGCGGTCGAGGTAGTGTTCGCCGCAATTGATCAGCGTCGGCCGACCTTCCACCACGGCAGTGCCGATGGCGTTGGTGCCACGCAATGACTCGCTCCAGCAACTGCCCGGGTGCAGGTCGCGCAGGCCCTCGCGGCTGAGCACGTGGGTCTGGCCTTCGATGGCCAGCACGTTGGCCTGGGCATCGCCGAGGATGACGATGCCGGCCTTGCCCTGGCGCGCAACCAGGTAGTCCAGTTCGGGGGTAACGGCGTCGACCAGCAGGCGGTTGCGCTCCAGCAGCATGCGCAGGTCATGGCCCTGCTCCAGGCCCAGGCCGACCTGTTCACCTTGCAGGCAATCCAGGCCATGGCCCAGGCTGCGGCGCCAGGAAGCGTCAATCTCGTCGCGCAGCATGCCCAGCGGCAGCTCGCCTTCGCTGGCCAGTTTCAGACGGGCCTGGCGGGATTCGTGCAGCGGGTCGTGGGCGTTTGTTATTAGTTGTCGCGCCATTTTCTGCTCCGGCTGTGCCCCGCCAAGGTGGCGGGGAACGGGCTTGGGAATTTTCCGCAGTGTGCGGGAGAAATGGCTGGGCGTCATCTGGTTGATGGATTGGGGATGGCCGGGGTGTATGGCTTGGGTTTTGGGTAAGGGCCGAAATCGAGCGCCGCCCGCGCGGCGCTCGATCTCACAAGCGCCAAATCTCTACCGCCAAACACCTCGTAGTCCACCCCCGAACGCACGGCAAACAACGGCGGATGGCTGCACTCGCACGTGGAGAAACTGGAGGACGCCGTGGTGGCGCGTACAGAGGTGCCCCACGCATAGCCGCCATAAAACGAAACAGCTGGGCACAAAAAAAGCCAACGGTATCGCAGAGCGGACGCTTGTGCGCTTTTGATATTTTGAGTGAGCTTGTGACAATTGAACATCGTGATCACACACCGAATGAGGTGATCACTTAGTCCCTCAAGGAGCAGGCACTGTACCTTGCTGCCGAATCTCCATTGCTTTATCCGATTCCTCCTGTAAACGAAATGAATCTCTACGAACAATAGGCATTCTTACTTCTGCTCGAACAACAACCTTCCCAAACAACGAGCTACCAACCCTCATCGTATATTCGGACCTAACATAGTTGCCGGAAATACCTTTACCTTTGCGAAAGTTCAGGAAACTTTGCTTTTTTGCATACACTCCGTAAACATGCGGCGTGAGACCTCTGTCAGCAGCATAACCAGCATATTCCGCAGCCACTTGAAATTTGGAAGCAAAATAAAACCCTTCCCCCAACACCGCCCGACCGCTGGACCTATAAAAAAACTTGGAGCTTAGCCCGGCTTCTAATGAATTCTTGTCTTCAAGCGCACCGCCATGATAACCAATCAACGAATAGCCTTTAGGCACTTTACTAGAGTCTCCAAACAAACCTGCAAAAAATCTCCCTATTCTAGAACGCCCTGCTGGATCTTGAAAATTCACAGGATCCCCGCAACAGTACGCGTATGCATTCATGCCACCTGCGGAAAATGGGCTCATACTGTCTGAGCTATTGAACCGCATCAATGATGCGTTGTATGCTCGATATCCATTGCCCAATATATAAAGCCCACTCACTTGATCTATTTTCTCACCATTAAAATTAAGCAGGCCCAATCGATTCGGACTATACCCATAAACCGAGTATGCGGAAAATCGTGAAAACTTCTTAGGCATCACCATTGACCTCCCCACCAAATAACAGACCATTAATGTTCCAGACTTAAATTTCAAAGAGGCGAAAGAGACGCAACAAAAGCAAACACCCACTTACTAGTTACTGACGGCAGGCAAACTTTCCGACATAAACATGCCGAGCTTAATCACAAACACCAATACAGCCATCACAACCCGCCCACCACCAACCATTAACCTAGAGTAGCCGCTTTTAAAAACAGCTCAACTGGCAATTTTGATAGTTGCAGAATTCAAATTTCAGCCAATTGAAATTATCGGCGCAGCTTCTTTCTAATTTGTATGGTCGTTGCCGAAGTCGGAAGTCAGTAGCTACACCTCACGCCCGCTGATTCTGGGGGCATCTGCTGGCGCAGGGGATCGAACGGCGGTTGTGGCAGGTGGCGGGGGATGCAATCCTTGTGTGGCTTGCCGGCGATCACCAACGCAGCCGGTGCCATCCACCGCGTCGGCTGCTTCGCGGGCTAGCCCGCTCCCACAGGGATCGCGCCAAACCAAGTCCCCTCGGCAGGTACCAACATCACGGGACTGTATTGCGGGTCGCATTAAAGTAAGCACAGGAGAAGCGTATAGGCGAAGGTCTGCACCGACGTCTGCTGCCTGCCTACATTTAGCCTGACTGAGCTATTACGGATCGTTGACATGCTCCTTTTTTACCAAAGAACAGTCACAATAAAAATTTAAACATGCACAAGACACATTGACACGAACTCTTCGCGAAGCCCCTGCATTTACCAGATCATTAAAAGGGTGCCTCATTCGACTTAGCAGGCACTACCGCCCTGCCTTCTTTACCAGATCGGACAGCAATCAAATTATACGCGAACTCTCTGATCACAATTTCGCCATACTTCCGTTCCATAGGGAAACTCTCGCGCACCCTAAAGGAGTAATCCCGACCTAACTTCAGGCGACTAAAATTTTCAGTATAAACACCATACACCTCAGACTCATGCCCTTTCTTCTTAAGGTCCTGAGCATATTCCAACGGCCTCTTCTTATCGGGAGCCAGATAGAAACCCTCACCGAAACGCTGTGCATAACTCGACCCTTGAAAACGCACATTTAATCCAGACTTCAGACTGGGACCATGCGCCTTGGTGCTTCCATGATACCCTATCAGGTCCCAATTACTGGGGACCTCGACAGGTAAAGCAGTAGTCAGGGATCGCATGGAGCCATAGATTGGCCTTGACGAGTCAAAATAAACTTCCTTGCTTACACTAACAACAGCCTTAACTAACCTCCCCGCCCCATTCGCACGCGGTAAACCCCCGTGCAACCTTGAATGTCCATCTGGATCTCGAAAATTTATTGGGTCACCAATGCAATAGCCATACGAATTCAGACCTCCTGTTTCGAACGGGCTCATACTGTCTGGGGAATTGAAGCGCATCAAGACAGGATTGAACCCTCGATAGCCATTACCCAACAGGTAATGCCCAGTTATTGGATCTGCTCGCTCACCATTAAACGCGAGCAATTTTGAACATCCCGAGCGATACCCATAAGGTGTATAGCTGAGAGCCCGCCACAACTGTCGCTGACATTCATTCAGGCCATTTGTATTTTTGCGCGGCATTAGCATGTACCACACGAGCTGTCATTAGCGCGAGCTTCTCACAATACATCTGAACTCACCACTGGCATAAATGCCAGTTTTCATGCTGTTACATTCATGCTAGTCCTGTAACGCTGCTATACCCAGCGTCGGCAGAACAGAGGGCAGATCATGGGTTCCAGGCACAATGACAATGTGATCTATTTGATGGGCTGTTATCTGGCAGAAATCCGAGTTCTGTCGAAATCTACCCATTAAAACCAGCATGGACTTGGAGGATTCTATCGCCTGCATTGGCCTCTTCCCGGGTAAACCAGCTCCCACAGGGACGGCGTCGCACTTGAGATCACGCGGTACCTGTGAGAGCGGGCATGCCCGCGAATACCGGCAAAGCCGGTGCCATCCACCGCGTCGTCTGCTTCGCGGGCGCGCCCGCTCCCACAGGGACGGCGCGGGCTTCGAGTTGACGCTGATCCTTTGTGGGAGCGGGCATGCCCGCGAACACCGGCAAAGCCGGTGCCATCCACCGCGTCGCCTGTTTCGCGGGCACGCCCGCTCCCACAGGTACTGCGCTAGCTGCGAATTGACGCGGTACCTGTGGAGGCGGGTTTACCCGCGAAGAGGCCCTCAAGGTCAATCACGGCTGCCGCTTGGCCAACTGCTGCCTCTCTACCCCATCCAGCAACGCTTCCACCACCGCCTTGGCCGAATCCAGCCCATGGTCATTGCTCAACAACAGATCACAGCAGGTCCCCTTGGCCAGCTCCAGTGCCTTGAGATTGGTCGCAAATGCCCCTTTGAGCAGTATGGACAGATGCACCAGCGCATCTTCTTAGTCCACCCCCGAACGCACGGCAAACAACGGCGGATGGCTACATTCGCAGGTGGAGAAACACTTCCGTTGCCGCCCCTCACTCATCACCGGCTGACGCAATCCATGCTGGTAGCCCATGCAGGGGCTCTGGTCAGCAACAGTGGCTACACCTGCGGCAGGGAATACAGCTTGATGGTGCTGAGCCACTTTTTGCTGGGCCTGGGCTGAGGTGATCACGTAGTTCCCCATGGGTCAGGCCCTTTACCTTGCCTCCAAAGCTCCATTGCTTTATCCTTCTTCTCCTGCATATAAAATGAACTCCTACGAACAATAGGCATTCTTACTTCTTCTCGAACGACAACTTCCCCAAACAACGAGCTATCAATCATCATTGCGTTTCCGATACGCGCATAGTTGCCGTCAACACCTTTGCGAAAGCTCTGGAAACTCCGTTCTTTTGCATACACTCCGTAAACATGCGGCGTGAGACCTTTAGCAGCAGCAAGACCAGCATATTCCGCAGCCACTTGAAATTTGGAAGCAAAATAAAATCCTTCCCCCATCAGCGCCTGACCGCTGGCGCTACCAGAGAACTTGGAACTTAGCCCAGTTTCCAGTGAATTTCTGTTTTCAAGCGCCCCACCATGATAACCAATCAATGAATAGCCTTCAGGCACTGTTGTAGGTTGCTTAGCGGGCAAAATATTAGATGCTGAACCAAATGCTTTTCTAGCGCTTCGAAACAAACCTGCAAAAAACCCTCTTACGGAATGCCCTGCTGGATCTTGGAAGTTTACAGGATCCCCAAGGCAGTAAGCATATGCATTAATTCCACCAGCAGAAAAAGGACTCATACTGTCTGGACAATTGAACCTCATCAATGATGCGCTGAATGCTCGATACCCATTACCCAACATATAAAATCCGGTTGACCGATCTATTCGCTCGCCATTAAATCCCAGAAGAGTCAGTCGACTCGGGTTATACCCATAAACCGAGTAAGCGGAAGACCGCGACAGCTTATTATGCTTCATCATGTTGACCGCCCTCTATCAAGCAACAAAACACCAGTACGCAGACTTCGCGCCCGCCATTAGAGCTGAGAGCTGCAAATCGAAACATGCGAAAACAAAAGCGAACATCGACACCGCTCACCACCTTCCAACAGCAGGCACATTTTCTCACACAAGCATGCCGACCTTAACTATAAAACTGATGCAGCCATTGCAACCTAACCATTACCAGCCATACATCCACAGTAGCCGCTCTTGAAAAAATGCCAACTGGCAATTTTGATAGTTGCATTCCTCAAATCTCAGCCAATTGAAATTATCGTCGCAGCCTCTCGCTAATTTGTAGGGTCGTTGCCGAGATGGTAAGTCAGTAGCTACACCTCACGGCTGCTGATTCTGGCTCAGGTACTTGTCCACCGTAGCCTTGCCATCCGCTGGATCCCCCGCCACCTGCCACAGCCGCCGCTCGATCCCCTGCGCCAGCAAATGCCCCACTGCCGCCTCGATCGCCGACAGCACGCACAGCTGCGCCGGTTCGTTGGTGGTGTACCCCACCTCAGCCTCCAACAACTTCTTGAACTCGATGAACTTGAACACCCCGGCATTGCGGCCGACCGAGTAGATGGTCTTGCTGGTCATCACATTGGCCAGTACCTGCCCGGTGCGCACGTCCACCGCACGCAGGTTCACGGTCACCTGGTCGACGCGGTACTCGCGGGAGATATCTATGCCCAGGTAACGAGCGCCCTCGCCGCCACTGCGCACGTTGGTGTCGTAGGCGATGATGCCGCCCTCCAGCATCAGGTTGGCGGCCTGCAGCGGTGGCAGTTCGCCCATGATGTTTTCCGGCACGTCGGGCTTTTTCTGCGAAGCACGGATGATCTTGCGCTCGGTCAGCAGGTTCTGCAGGCCTTCACGCTCCAGCACCACGAACCAGCCACTGGCGTTCAGGGCGTCCATCAGCATGCTTGCCGCGCCCTGGGTGACGCTGGTGGAGAACGAACTGGCCGGGGTCGGCTTGTACTGCCCGGTCTGGTCGCGGAAGCCATACACCACCGCCATCAACCGGCCCTTGGGCCGTGGCATGTTGATCAGGTCGTAGTAGGTCGACGCCCGTGGGGTCAGGGTCGGGGTTTCCGAGTCCTGTTCGGCGGGCATCGGTTCGCGCAGGCCACAACCGTGCAAACCCAGGGCGGTGAGGATCAGCAGCGTGCTCAGCAGACGTTTCATGGTGTTCTCTCCCCAACAAAAAGCCTTTCCCCCTCAAGGGTTCAGGCCACTGACCTCAATGATCGAAATTTCTCCTGTGGCGCGATCGGTGACCTTGA
Source organism: Pseudomonas sp. NPDC096925 (assembly GCF_044762545.1). Lineage (NCBI taxonomy): Bacteria > Pseudomonadati > Pseudomonadota > Gammaproteobacteria > Pseudomonadales > Pseudomonadaceae > Pseudomonas > Pseudomonas sp. NPDC096925. The sequence continues at coordinate 539,808 of NZ_JBIWEM010000003.1, forward strand.
TACTCAAGGCCCCGGAATCGTCGATGACGTCGATGAGAAACGCATCGGTCGCCATGCTGCCGGTGTTGCCGTTACTGATGTTGTCCAGCAACTGCGACAACATCCGCGACTCCAGTTGATTACTGAAGCGCTCCAGGGCCGTGGTGCCGGTAAAGGCCGAGGCACGGTCCTTGAGGTCGGGGTCGTCGTAGTCGTTCTGCGCCTGGGCGTTGTTCAGCAGCCAGGTGCCATTGAGCGGGTTGCCGCCAAAGGCCGGGTTGATCGGGGTGTACACCAGCTCGGTGGCCTGGGCGGCACATGCACTGGCCAACAGGCAGGCGGCGATGCAACGGGGTATGTGGTGCTTCATAGCTCGTCCCTCTCCAGATCGGTGGTGTCCTGCAGCAGGCGTTGCAACTTGCGCTGAATGATTTGCTGCTTGACCAGGTCGGCTGCTGCAACGGCCTCGTCCTTGAGCTCGGTGGTGTTCGGTGGCAGAAAGCGCCGGTACACCACCTCGCGCTCGAATTCCACGGTGACCAGGCTGCCCCAGCGGGCATCCGGGCGTTCGCGCACCACCAGGTTGAAGTCCAGGCGGCTGGTGGCGCGCAGGCGGTCGGCAAAGTAGTAGTAAAAGTCGTGGCCGATGTGCGAGATGGTGTTGTCGACGATGAAGCCCTGCATCTCGTCCTCGTTCCCGCCCCTGGCCGAGGTGGCCAGCACGGCCACCAGCAGCAGACCCAGGCACTGCACGGCCAGGCGGCTCATGGCGTGTCTCCCGGGCCGGCATGGGTCTGCACGCCACCGGCACTTTCGGTAAATGCCTGCTCGGCGACGAACTGCCAGTCGCTGTAGTGCTCCAGCCCTTCAAAACCGCTCCATTCGGCGCTGAAGCCACTGCGCTTGAACGGGGTGGCGTCCGAGCGGCTGTGCACACCAGTAATGCGGCCGTCGATCGAGCGCAGCAGGCCCCATTCGTCACTGTTGGTGATGGGGTCGGGGTACAGCCGACGAATGTGCCGCCTGGCCTGCGGGAAGCGGTTGTCCTGCAGCAGGTCGGCCAGCTCCTGCGGATACTGGGCCAGCCCCGGTGAGGCGCGGTAATAGCTGCGCAGGGCCTGGGCGTACTGGCTGCCCACCCACAACAGCTGGCGTTCGCGGTCGCGCTGGGCAGCACTGGTCCAGAGCGTGCCGGTGGCGGCCAGGGCCACACTGCTGACCGCAATCAGCAGCAGCACGCCCAGATAGGTGAAGCCACCGTTGGCCTTACCATTCCGCGTACAGGCTGCCATCCCGCGCCCTCCCTGTGGCACCGCTCTTGATATCGGCTACGCCACCGGCCACGCCTTCGGGCGGTGGTACCAGCTGCCAGGCATCGCTGCGCTCGGTGATCGGGTCGACCGGGGTGTTGCGCAGGTAACGCTGCTCCACCAACTGTTCCAGCGAGTCAGGGTAGTGGCCGGTGTCGCCGTAGTAGTGGTCCAGCGCCTCGCGCAGCACCGCCAGGCTCTGGCGCAGGGTGGCTTCGCGAGAGCTTTCCAGGCTGTTGAAATAGCGCGGCATGGCGATGGTCATCAGCGTGGCGATGATCGCCAGCACCACCAGCAGTTCGATCAGGGTGAAGCCTTGGCGGCGTTTCATGGCTGTCACCATTGCCCGTAGGGGATGTTGTTGAGGCCTTTGCCGCGGGCCTTGGAATACACGTCAAACACGTCTTCGCCTTCACGCGGGTTGTCCGGGCTGCTGTCGTAAGCGCGCAGCCCCCAACCGCCTTCGTCCTCACCCTTGGCCGCCACCAGCGGGTCGTGCGGGATGCGCCGCAGGAAGTAGAACTTGGCGCCCTTGGCACTGCGCACATCACGCACACCGTCGACCAGCACCTGCAGGTTCGGCGGGTAGCCACTGGCGTCCAGGCGCTTCTCGATGTAACCGGCATCGAACGCTCGCTTGTAAGCGTCGATAGCGTCGCGAATCTGGTACAGCGCCTCGCGCAACTGTTGTTCCTTGCCGCGGCGCACCACGGTTTCGGTCAGCGGCGCAGCCATGCTGGCGAGCAGCCCGAGCAGTGCCAGGGTCAGCACCACCTCGATCAGGCTGAACCCCTGCATGCGGCGCTGCGCGATCATGGCCGTGGGCTCCCTTTGGCCGGGGCGACCGCCATCTGGCTGTCTGCCACCGGGGTATCGGTGGTCGGGGCATTGCCAGGTACATCTGCCGGCGGCAGCGGCGCCATTTGCCGCACCTGCATGGCCGACTCGGTGCCGGTGGCGAACTCCATGTCCGACGGGCTCTGGTACGGCAGGTTGCGCACGATGCGCGGAGTGATCGCCAGCACCAGCTCCGACTTGCTCATGTCGTCCTTGTTGCTGCCGAACAACCGGCCCAGGCCGGGGATGTCGCCAAGGCCCGGGATCTTGTTGCCGCTGGCGTTGTGGTCGTTGCGCACCAGGCCGGCCAGCACCTGGGTTTCGCCATCGTGCAGGCGCAGGGTGGTCTGGGCGTTGCGGGTGTCGACCTGGACCGGGATGGTGCCTTGGCGCGTGGCTTCCAGCGGGGTGGCGTTGCTCACCTCCAGGGCTACCTTGATCGCCACTTCGTTGTTCAGGTGTACGGTAGGCTGCACTTCAAGCTTCAGACCCACGTCCAGGTAGGTCACGCTCTCGGTAATCACCGGGCCCTGGGTGGACGGCACCGAGGTGGCACTGATGATCGGTACCCGCTGGCCGATGTGGATGCGCGCCTGCTCGCGGTTGCTGACGCGGATCACCGGGCTGGCCAGGGTGTTGATGTCCTTGTCCTGAGCGTTGATCTTGGCCTGCGGCGCCGGCGCGATGCTGATGCGGCTGGAGTCGATGCCCTTGAGCTGGTCGAGCACGCTGACCGGCTGGCCGTCGGAGCTCAGCACGCCGAAGGTGTTGGGCCATTGCAGGCCAAGGTCGAGGATGCGCGAGGTGGCCACTTCCATCACCTCCACTTCCAGCACCACCTCGGGGTTGGACTGGTCCTGCGACTGCAGCAGCTTCTCGGCCATGCGCACGGCATCGGGGGTGTCGCGCATGGTCAGGGTGTTGAGGCGTTCGTCGACGAACACGTCGCGGGTCTTGAGCATGGTCTTGACCATGTTCAGCGCGGTGTTGGAGTCGATGCTGGTCAGGTAGAAAGTGCGCATGACCAGTTCCTGATAGTCCTTGGTCTTCTGCGGCGAGTCGGGGTAGATCATCAGGGTGTTTTCATTGACGATCTTCTGCCGCAGCTGGTTCTGCTCCAGCAGCAGCGCCACGGCGTCCTCGATGCGCAAGTCGCGCACAAAGATGGTGGCCTTCATGTCCGGGCGCATGTCCTTGTCGAAGATGAAATTGATGCCGGCGACCTGGGACAGCACCTCGAAAATGGTCTTCAGGTTGGCATCGCGAAACTCCAGGGTCACCGGCCGTTCCAGCTTGCTGCGCAGCTGCGGGAAGGGTTGCGCGGTGCGCGCCTGGACGTTCTCGATGTCGCTGCGCAGGGCCACGCCCTTCTGGTTCTGCGGGTCCAGGCGCAGCACTTCGCGCATGTAGCGCTCGGCACCGAACAGGTCGCCCTGGCGCAGCGCCGCCTGGCCCAGCGCCACGCGCTCGTCGAGGGTGCGGATCAGCTCCAGCTGGCGGATGCCTTCCTGGGCGCGACGGTTGTTCGGCTCCAGGGTCAACACCCGGCCATAGCCCATGCGGGCGCCAGCGAAGTCGTGGCGAATGCGGTCGGCGTCGGCCTGGGTCAGCAGTGCCTCGACCGCGGCCTGGCGGCTGTGGGCCAGGGCGATGTTCAGCTCGGTGTCACGCGGGTCCTCGCGCAGGGCTTCTTCCAGGCGGGCGATGCCGGCTTCGTACTGGCCCTCCTTCATCAGTTGGTCGCTGTCCTCGCGTACCGCACTGGAGCCGCAGCCGGCAATGGCCACGCACAGCGCCACAAGCAGGAACGGAGCCGGGTTGCACAGCTTTGACGACTTCATGGTGCGCTCCCTACAGACAAAGTCTGCGACTGATGCAAAGGCAGGTAGACCAGGTGCAGCTCGCTGGCCGATACCCGATCGAGGCGATAGGTGTCTTCGATCACGTCGCCCTGGCGCACGACGTAGAGTTTTTCGCCGCTCTGCAGGAAGATCTGCAGGTCGTCGCGGTCGCCGATGCGGCCGATGAACTGGAATGGCAGGTCCGGGGCGGTCGGGGCTGCGGGTACGGCAGGCGCGGTGACCACGGGTTGTTCGGTGACGGTGGCCAGGGCTTGGGGTTTGGTCCATTGCTGGGTTGGGAAGAGATCTCTTGAGGCCTGTTCCGGCCTATTCGCGGGTAAACCCGCTCCCACAGGAACCGTGGATACCGCCGGTTCTGTGGGAGCGGGTTTACCCGCGAAGGCCGTGACGCCGTCGTCCCGGCCAAACCAGTGCCCCGGGGCCCAGGCCAGCGCCGCGCTCACGCCGAGGAAGCCAACCCAGATGACAGCACGTTGTGTGTTCATCACGACCTCGACAGGTAAAGGGTCATGCGCAGGCGGGCGTTGAGCTCGCTGTCGCCAATGCGTTTGCGTTGCAGCTCCAGGTCTTCCAGTACCAGGGTCGGCAACTGCTTGAGCAGCCCCTTGAGGAAGCCACGAATCTGCGGGTAGCTGCCGCGTACCGGCAGCACGATCTGGTAGCGCGCCAGTTGCGTCTTGGGGTCGATGCCCAGGGCGTATTCGCCACGCGCGAGGCTGATGTGCTCGGCGCTGGCCAGGTGGTACAGGCGCTCGATCAGCGCGCTGGCCTGGGGCTGCCCCGGCAGTTGCTGGCGCAGGCTGTCGAGGGCCTGCTGCTCGGGTTTGATGGCAATCTTCAACTCGCCACGCCTGACCCGCTCGACCTGCACCCTGGCGTCCGCTTCGCTGGCGCGCAGTTCGCGCAGGTTCTGCCATTGCGGCAACACCCCGACGCACAGCACGCCCACGGCCAGCAGGCCCACCGCAACCGCAGCCAGGCCAACCGGGCCGACGCGACGCAGGCGCTCCTGGAGGATCAGGCTGTTCAGCGATTCACGGGCGCGCATGGCCGGTCTCCCAGGTGGCGGTGAGGGTGAAACGCACCGGGTGCTCGGGCTGTGCGGCCAGCACCTCATGGTTGAGCAGCGACACATCGCTGAGCTCGGCACTGGCCTCCAGGCGCTGGTGGTACTGCAGCATCGCTTCCAGGTTGCGCGCCTCGGCGGTGATGCGCAGCTGGCCTTTGCGCGCGTCGGGGGCCAGGCTGAGCAGCGCCACGTCGTCCTGCGGCTGCGCTTCGAGCATGGCGAACAGTTGCTGCCAGGGCCGTTGCAGCTGCTGCGAGACGCTTTGCATCTGCGCCAGGCGCTCGGCCTGTTCGCGGCTGGCGGTGCTGCTCAGCGGTGCGACGGTGGCCGGGCGACGGCCCAGTTGCTGCTCCAGGCTGTGCACGCTGGCCTCCCGTTCGACCTGCTCGGCCTGCAAACTTTGTTGCAGCAGCACCAGGCCTGCGACCATGGCGCTCCCCACTGCAAGCAGCGACCAGGCCAACGGGCTGCTGCGCCGGGGCTGGAATTCCAGGTCGAGGCGGCGCATGTCAGGCCACCGCCCGCCACATGGCGCACAGCGGGTCGGCGTCGGTGGCCGGCTGGCACAGCTGCACCGCCGCCAGTTGCGGCACGTCGCCCCGGCCCGGGGCATGCAGGTAGACCCGTGGCAGGTGCTCGCCGTACAGCTCGCAAGTACGCTCGATCAGTGCTTGCAGGGCCTGGTCGCTATCGGCGCAGCCTTGCGCCAGCACTTGCTGCCAGGCCCCCCCGGCAGCCAGCAGCAGCACGCTGCGGCGCGGTTCGGCCAGGACGAACAGGAAGTCGCCCTGCTCCAGCTGTGCCGAGCAGCGGTTGTAGGCAGCCATCAGGTACGGCTGCACCGAGCGCAGGCTCAGGTGGCTTTCCCGGCCCAGCGCCTGCAGCCGCTGCAGCAGGGCTTCGGGCAGCGCCGTGGCGATGCGTGCGGCACCGGCCGGCTCGGGCGAGAGCACGATGCGCCAGTCGTCCAGCGGCTGACCGTAGAGGTTTTCGAAGCAGGCCCGGGCGTAGGCATCCAGTTCGCGCGGGTGGCTGATGGCATCACTCCAGGGCACCAGGCAGAACCGGCTGTAGCGGGCCGACAGCAGCACCCGCAACTGGGCACCGCGCACGGCATGCTCGGCCAGCAACGTGGCCAGGGCGTCGACGGCGGCTTCCCAGGCCGGCTGGGCGGCATCACAGGTGAAGTCACGGCTGCCCAGCCACTGGTGGTGGTTGGCGTGCCAGCTACCCAGGCCTACACCTTCGGCACCGAGTACGGCGCTGTATCTATAAGAGCCACGATCAGATGAATGTGACACGGTTGATCTCCTCGAGGGTGGTACGGCCATCACGGACCAGGTCCAGGGCCGAGGCCCGCAGCAAGCGCAGGCCGCGCTGGCAGGCGAGGGTCTTGATCTGCGACAGGGGGCGGCGCTCGACGATCATCTGCCGCAGGTCGTCGTCCAGGTGCAGCAGTTCGGCGATGGCGCTGCGGCCGCGGTAACCACTGCCGCGGCACTGGCCGCAGCCCTGGGCGCGGACGAACCTCCAGCCAGCCACGCCCTCACGGGTCAGGCCCGCGCCATACAGGGTTTCGTCATCCACTTCGCACGGAGTCGCGCAGTGCGGGCAGGCCAGGCGGATCAGGCGCTGGGCCAACACCGCATTGAGCGCGGAAACGAAGCTGTAGGGGTCGACCTGCATCTGGCTGAAGCGGCCGATCACATCGAACACGTTGTTGGCGTGGATGGTGGTGAACACCAGGTGGCCGGTGAGCGCCGACTGCACGGCAATCTGCGCGGTGTCCGGATCGCGGATTTCGCCGACCAGGATCTTGTCCGGGTCGTGGCGCAGGATCGAGCGCAGGCCGCGGGCGAAAGTCAGGCCCTTCTTCTCGTTGACAGGGATCTGCAGGACGCCGGGCAGCTGGTATTCGACCGGGTCCTCGATGGTGATGATCTTGTCCACGCCGTGGTTGATCTCGCTGATCATGGCGTACAGGGTGGTGGTCTTGCCGCTGCCGGTGGGGCCGGTGACCAGGATCATGCCGTAGGGTTCGGCCGCCAGCCGGCGCAGGGCGCGCAGGGTTTCCTCGGCAAAGCCCAGGGCCTGCAGCTGCACGCCGCTGACCCGGTCGGACAGGTCCTGCTTGTCGAGTACCCGCAGCACCGCGTCTTCGCCAAAGATGCTGGGCATGATCGATACCCGGAAGTCGATTTGCCGGTCGCCCACGGCAACCTTGAAACGGCCGTCCTGGGGCACGCGCTTTTCGCCGATGTCCAGCTCGGCCATTACCTTGATGCGCGAGATCACCTGGTCGGCGAAGGCGCTGCCGCTGGCCTTGCCAGCGCCGTTGAGCACGCCGTCGATGCGGTACTTGATGGTCAGGCCCTGGCCGGTCATGCCCAGGTGGATGTCGCTGGCGTGCAGCTTGAGGGCGTCGTACAGGGTGGAGTTGACCAGCTTGACCACGCGGCTCTGGTCCTCGCTGATGCTGGCCAGCGACAGACGTTGCAGCGGGTCGCTTTCGCTGCTGGCTTCGGTGTCGTGGTCTAGGGCGTCCACGGCGTGGAAGCTTTCTTCGTGGCGGGCCAGGAAGGTGGCCAGGTCTGCGGCATGGGCCAGGTACAGCGGTGCGCCTTGCAGCACATCGTCGACCCAGGCCAGGCGGGCGTGGTCGAAGGGGTCGGCGAACACGCCCAGCAGTTGACCGCCCTGCTCGATCAGCACGAATTCACGCTTCAGGCACATCGCCAGGCTGACCTTGTCGAAGCGTGGGGTGCTGGCCAGCAGCGATTGGCTGTCCAGCACCGGGTAATGCAGGGTCAGGCCCAGACGCTGGGTGAAGGTATCGGGGGTGTCGCAGGCCAGCTGTTCCAGGCGGGTGAGCAGGCGTTCGTCGCTGGTTTGCAGGCGGGCCTGGGCCAAAAGGTCGCGGGGGTAGGCTGAATGTTCTGTGGCCTGAGCTGGCCCTTTCGCGGGTGAACCCGCTCCCACAGGATTCCCGCTGCCTTCAAGATTGCAGTGTACCTGTGGCAGCGGGTTTACCCGCGAAGAGGCCGGTGCAGGCGGTAGAGCTTCCTGGGTTGCATCGAATGCTTCTGGCATGGCCTGCGACTCCGCTCAGGGGCGCGTCGCAGGCTGGCTCGGCCAGGGGTGCGGGCGCCGCTATTCCCCTGTGAGCAGTTGATCGTCGTCGGGCCCTGGGGGCTTGGCGCCATTACGGCGGCGGTCGGCCAAAACCCAGCTTCCATCGTACAACTGCAGGGGGAACGATTCGTTCCTGTTCTGGCGTCGTTCGACAAACCCTTCAGCCGGGTTGTCCGTGGCCCTGCGCCGGCGCTCGATGCCCATCAGGTCGAAGATTGCACGGGCCAGTTCCACCAACGGGAACGGCTTGAACAGGACATGGCTCACACCCAGTTCGGCGGCCCGCTCACGCACTTCGACGGTGGGGTGGGCGGTAATCAGCACGAAGTGGCACTGCCTGTTCTTGCGTACGGTCTCCAGAACCTGAAAACCCTCCATGTCGGGCAAGCGGTAATCCAGCACGATCACTTGCGGTGCCAGGCTTGCAGCCTGTTCGATACCACTGGCACCGTCGTGGGCAACATGAACTTCCAGGCCTTGCGCCTGCAGGTACGCTTGCAGGTTCTGCGCAAGAGTCTGTTCGTCATCGACTACCAATACTCTGTTCACCAAGGTCGACTCCCAAGAACTGCCCGGTTACCCGGTTTGCGAAGTGCGCCCCTGTACAGGCTTGAGCAGGCTTCGTGCCAGGCGTGAATAGTCATGCTGCACCACTGTAAGTCATTGATTTACCAAGGGCGCCGATCAACACCCGTAAGGCGGCGGGCAGGCACACCCGCCCGGTTCCCCATATGCGGGGAAAATGATGGCACACTGCCATTTCTTTATTCCCCAGCATTGGGGAAACGCCATCACGGGCCTCAGTCGGCAATCTCCACGGTAGCGGACGCACGCAAACGTTGGCGCACGGACTGGCGCGCCTGCGCCTCCCGCTGCCCGATGAGTGTGGCCCTGGCCAGGACCAGCCCCTGTTCGCGTATGATCGAAGGCTTGTCACTTTGTTGCTGCGCTCCTTGCAGGGTTTCCCGGTTGGCATCATAGAATGCCTCGACTTCGGCCTGGCTGGGCGCGGCGACCGCGCTGAGCAGGGCATACACCTGCTGCGCGGCCAGCTCGTGCCGGGTGTAGTCATTGTACTGTGCCCTATCGAAACCCGCTTCCGCCAGCCGCCGTTCAAAAATTGCCGGGCTGCCAGACGCGGCCTCGACTTCGCCGACATGCGCCGACACCTGCTCGTCGCTGATGGCTATGCCGCGGCGCTGGGCCTCCTGCCACAACAGCTCCTTGTCGATCAGTTCATCCAGGGCCTGGTCGCGCAGGCGCTTGTACAGCGTCGGGTTGCGGATGCTGGCTACCGTGCGGCCCTGGGCGTCCAGGTACTCGCTGAAATAGCGCTCCAGGCGCGCCACTTCGATCTCCACACCGTTGACCCGCGCCGCCGCCACATCGGCCCAGCTTGCCTTGGCCAATACCTGCAACAGGCACAACAACAGAACACGCATGGCAACCTCCGCTCAAGGGCTGTCCGGCACTGGCCGGTAGGGGGTGACCGCGGTGAAGCGCGGCCCGGGCAGGGCCACCGCCACCACATGGGCACCGGCCATGCCCTGGCGGCGACCGGGGCCGAAGCCCAAGGCCGGGGTCAGGCCGGTGGGCACATCATGCAGGCCTTCCAGCGCGGCAATCAGCTGCTCGCGGCTGGTGTCACGGCCAGTCTGCTTCAACGCTTCGCTCAACAGCCGCAGGGCGCACAGGGTGTTGACCTGCAACGACGCCTGGCGTGGGTCGAGGCCTTGGCGCTGTTGCAGGCCGGCCAGCGCGGCCAGGCCCTGCCCGGTCCAGTCCTCGGGCACGTAGGGATACGCCAGGAACACCCGTTGCGACCACGCCTCGGGCAAGTGCGCCACGGCGCTGGTCACCTGGCTGGAGGCGGCAAACAGGTACGGCTGGCGGCCAGCTGCATGCAGCGCCGAGGCCAATTCGGCAAAGGCCTGGGCACGGCCGAGGAAGACAATGCCCTGCCCGTCCACTACCTGGCCAGCAAAGACCTGGACGGCGGGTAGTGCCCAGCCCTGCTGAAGCAGGCGTTCGCGCACTTGCTCGGCCAACGCCGCTTGCTCATTGCCGGCATACACCACACGCAGGTCGCCCGCTGCCAGGCCCAACGCCGCACGGGCGTGACCTGCCAGGCTCAGCAGTTGCGCGGGCAAGCCGGGCAAGGGGTCAAAGATCTGTACGCTGCCGCCACTATGTGGGGTGCTGCCGATCAGCGGTACATTCTGTGGCGCCAGCAAGGTTGTCAGGCGCTGGTCGAGCATGGGCGCCAATGGCGCGATCAGGGCGAACACCTGCTCCTGCTCCAGCAACTGCTGCAGCGCCCGTTCGGCGCTGGCCGGGTCGAAGCCCGGGTCGAGCACTACCAGTTCCAGGCGTCGCCCGTGGATGCCGCCCTGCTGGTTGAGCTGCGCCAGGCCGTCTTCCAGCACCGCACGCACCACCTGCCCGGCCTCGGCCAGCGGGCCAGACGCCGGCAGCAAGGTACCCAGGCGCAGCACACCCTCCTCCACGCCAGGGTCGCGGTCCTGGGCCAGGCGCTTGAGGTAGGCCGTAAGGTTGCGCTGGTCGGCCAGGGTCAGCTCGAAGCGCGGCATGGCCGGGTCCAGGCGATTGCCGGCCGGGTCGACGCCTTGCTGAATGGCCCGGGCCAGGCTGCTGTCGGTGTATGCCGGGTAGCGGCGGCCGTTGCTTTCGCGTTCGCCTTGGCCTTGCGCCAGGCGCTGCCAGTCTAGGCTGGGTGGCCGCACACCACCTTCGGCACGACCGCGGCCATCGTTGCCGTGGCAGCTGGCGCAGGGCAGCACGCTGGCGGGGACCGTCATGTCGCTGGCGCCGACCCGGGCTTGCAGCTGTGCGTCACTGCTGGAGACGCCCTCGCGGTAGAGGCGTTTGCCGGCTTGTTCATGTTCGGTCAGGTCCAGGGCAAAGGCAGAAAAAAAGGGTGCCATGCCGAGCAACGCCAACCAGATCGCAAGCCCTGTGGGAGCGGTCTTTGTGGGAGCGGCCTTGCGTCGCGAAAGGGCTGCGCAGCAGCCCCAGCGATAGTTGCACCAGCCCAGAAAACGGGGAGCGCTTGGCGCTCCTTTCGCGACGCAAGGCCGCTCCCACAAAGACCGCATCCACAAAGGGAGTTCCCAGAGTGGCAGATGCCACAGAGGCCAATGCCGCAGGGATCGCATGATACTCACCGGTCTGCCAAAGGCAGGGCCAGCAACTGCATGCGCTGGGCAATCGCCGCGGGCGGTGCATCCGGGCGGATCTTGCTCCAGCGCTTGCCGGCCACATCGCCGGCAATCAGCTGTGTGGAATGCTGCTCGGGGCTGGGCAGGAACTGGCCAATGCGCCCAAGCACCAGGTCGACATTGGCCTTGTCGCCGGTCAGGAACAACCAGTTGGGCCCATCCACGCCCTGCTTCTCGGCAAACGCCTTGAGCACCTCGGGGGTGTCGTTGAGCGGGTCGCTGCTGATCGACACGAAGGTCACCTGGCTGGCCAGCTGTGGCCCCATGGCCTCACGGACTTCGCGCAACTTGCGGGTAATCAGCGGGCAGGCGTCGGTGCAGTGGGTGAAGATCACGTTGAGCATCACCACCTTGTCCTTGAGCACATCGCTGTAGAAGCGCAGCTCGCGGCCGTTCTGGTCCTTCACCACAGTGTCGGTGAACCAGGTCCGGGCATCGCGGGTGCCGCCGCCACTGGTCATCGCCTGCGGTGCCGGCTGCGGTTCGGGCGCCTGCGGGGCATGGCCCTCATGGGCGAACGCCACCGAAGCGAGGATCCACAGGCAGCCTCCCAGCACCAGCCAGTCAAAACCGCGCATCCCGACGCGGCGGGAGCTTACCTGGCTCATGGTTGCACCTCGTGATGGTCGGCAATGGCCGTGCTCTTGGCATGCACCCGGCGGGCGCCCAGGCGGTTGATTTCGTCGATCAGCACAGCCGGGTCGGTAAACCCGTAGTAGCGCGTCCAGTGCCCGGTGCGCCCGTCACCCACCAGGATCAGCGGCGGGTGCTGGCTGAGGTCGGCGCTGAAGCTGCCCAGGCCCTTGAGGGTTTCGCTGATGGCGTACGGCGTGCCGGTCAGCCAGCTCCAGCCCGGCCCCTTCTGGAAAGCCTTGGCGTAGTCTTGCAGGCGCTTGGCGTCGTCACGCTGCGGGTCGACGCTGATCGACACCAGATGAATCTCTTGCCCTACCCGGCCACCCAGTTGCTGCTGGACCTTGCCCATGATCGAGGACACCACCGGGCACACCGTGGTGCAACTGGTGTAGATAAAGCCCATGACCACCAGGTGGTCGCCCACCAGGTCTTTTTCCAGGCGTACCGGCATGCCGTCCTGGTTCAGCAACGATACATCGGCAAAACGCACGCTGGCCTTTTCCTGGCGCGCCGCCGGCGGCTGTTCGGCGTGGCCGTTGTGGTCGTGGCCGCCATGGGCCAGGGCCAGGTTGCTGGCAAAGGCCAGGCTCAGGGCCAACAGTTTGCAAGCATGCTTGGCGTTCATCGCAGATTCCTCACGTCAGTCTCGGAAGCGTTGGACGTTGTGGCCGGCAGGACACGCAGGCTGGTGTAGTTTTCTTCGGCGAACCTGCGCCCCAGCGACGGCGACTGCACATGCAGGTACCAGGCGCCGGCTTCGGGCAGGGTCAGGGCCGCTTGATAGATGCCCTCGCCCACCTCCTCCAGCTGCAGGTTGCGCGGCATCGACGAAGGCGCCAGGAAGTAGCGCAGGCTCAGGTCGCTCAGGCCCAGGCGCGGCAGGCCGTCGTCGCCGACAATGCGCACCCGGGCGGTAATCGAGCTGTGCTGCGCCAACGGCCGGTCCAGGCCGATGAACTCGGCGTGCGCGCCCTTGCGCTTGCCGGCATTCGGCGCTTCGGCCACGTCGGTGCTGAAGCAGTGGATGATCTGCGGCTGGTTGAGCAGAAACGCCACGTCGAACTTGCCGGCCGCGGGCATCTTCACCGTCGAGCCGTACACGCCCGGCGCCAGCTCGCGCAGGCTGCGGTCGACGACGATGGCGGCGCGGGCCTGGTGGCCACGGTTGTTGTAGCCGGACATCGGCGCGTTCATGCCTTCGGCGTAGAAGTAGGTGGTGTTGTCCACCGGGTTGACCACGAACACCGAATTGTCGTCACGCGACACCGACAGCCCCTGGGCCAGCGGCAGGTCACCGGCCTGGCGTGGCGCCGCCGGGCCGGCCTCGAAGCCCTGGACGATCGGTGAGCGCCCTTCGCCCAGGCTGGCCAGGTTGATCATGCTCACCTTCGGCGAAGCCAGGCCGCGCACGTAGGCATAGCCCTTGGTGAAGGTCAGCTGGTAGGGTTCGGCCGCTACCGGGATATGGTGGATCAGCTTGTCGGTACTGGCGTCGATCACCAGGGCCTGGTTCTCCAGGGTGTTGAGCACGATGCCGTAGCGGCCATCGCTGCTGAAGCGCATCGGCCCCAGGCCCTGCTCCGCCTGGACCATGTGGCGCAGCTGGTGGTTGCGGGCATCGAACACCCGCACGCTGCCCTCCTCGCCATCGACCACGTACACCGCCTGGGACAGCGCCGAATAGCTGACCGACAGCGGGTGCGGGCCAACCTTGATAGTTTTGACCAGGCGCATTTCCGGGATGTCGATGACGCTCAGGGTGCCGCTGTCGCGGTTACTGACATAGGCGTAGCGCGAGTCGGCGCTGAAGGCGATTTCGTGGTGCCCGCTGCCGGTGTTGAAGGTTTTCAGGGTGTTGCGCCCCGGCACATCGATCACCGTTACGCCGCCCTTGGCCGGATCACTGCTGTTGTTGCCCACCCACAACCGGTGCTGGTCCGGCTGCAGGGCCACGCGCAGCGGCTGGTCACCGGCGTCCAGGTCAGCCACGCGGGTGAAGGTTTCGGTGTCGATCACCGAGACCTTGCCGCGCTCGGGGATGGACACGAACACCTGTTTGTCGTCACCGGTGGCCACCCAGTCCATGGGCCGCCCAGGCAGGTCGATGCGGGCCAGGGTGCTGGTCACGCCCCCCACCGATACGGTCGGGTCGATTACCGTCAGGCTGGCGTCCTTGTTCATCATCAACAGGAAGTAGCTGTTCAGGTCGAGCAACGGCCGGGCGCCGATGCTGCTTTTGAGGAACAGCGCGACACGGGCCTTGCAGCTCTGGTCGCGGTCGCCCTCCGGGGCCGACTGCGTCGGGTCGATCCACGCCCCCGGGGCCATACCCGACAGCGGCTGGCCACTGGCCTGGTCGCTGACCTTGAAACGGATGTTGGCGAAACTGCCTTCCTGCAACTCGCCCCCCGCCAGCGGCCGGGCCTCGAACTCCACGGTCACGCCGTCCCGGCTGAGCCGGTGCAAGGCCTGCGGGTCGGCAGACTCCTGCAACAGCTCACGCGGATCGCACCAAAGGTTTTCATACGCCACGCCCAGGCCGATCAGCGCAACTCCCAGTGCTACCCCCAAGTAAGCAGGGCGAGTCTTCTTGTTCATGCTCGCACACCCCTTCCGTCACTGCGCCGGGGCCGTTGCCGGTGGCGCTTCATTGGTCACCCGCAAGATCCCCCACAGCCCCGAGAGGTTGCCGTAGGCGGCGTAGTCGCGGAACAGGTAGTCACCTGTCACCGCGTTGGCGCCCCCGGCACTCGGCAGCATGAAGCTGAAGTGCGCCGCCGGCAGCACGCTTTCCTGGGCACCGATGAACATGGCCATCGGGTTGTAGCCGAAGCGCACCGAGCCGATGCCGGGCAGGCTCAGCGGGTAGCCGTCAACGTCATTCTTCTCGGCCTGGTAGTTGTGCAGTGGCCAGACGTGGCCATCCAGCTGGTAGACCATGCCGCGGCTGCCACCACTGGGCATCACGATGTGGTTACGCACGGGCTGGCCAGGTTTGGCGTACAGCACCGGGGTTTGCGGATCGCCACCGACCAGGGCGTTGGCATAGGCCATATGGGCGTTGGGCACATCGCCAAAGCCCAGGCCAGCGGCGCGGCCGAATGGCGAGTCGGGGGCCATGCCGAAGCGCAGCCACAGGGGTTCGGTCTTGTAGTTGACTGCCATGTTGCCGTTGTCCTGCGGGTCGCCGGTGGCGCCGTTGCCTTCGGTATTGATGCCCTCCACCGGTCGGCCATCGGCCCAGCGCATGTTCAGCGCACGCTGCCAGACCGTGACGAAGTCGCGGTAGTCCGGTTGGCCTGTGACCTTGACCGTGGCCTGGGCACGGGTAGCGGTGTCCTCGGTCCAGGTGGCGGTCTGCGGCAAGATGCTCATGGCACCCACCAGGCCTTTCTGCGGCTGCTTGATGAAGTCCGACGGGGTCAGGTTGAGGCCGCCGAACTCGATGGCCGTGGTGTTGATGTTGTCCACCGTGCGGCCCAGTTGCGACACCGGCTTGCCTTCACGCTCCAGGTGGCCCGCATAGTACTGGTAGGTGCGGGTCGGCCAGGCGCCGCTGGTACCGGCACGCGGGGCCACGGTCTGCACCGGGTTGAGGCCGACGTTGGCACCGTCGGACTTGGTGATGTCGTAGGCCAGCAGCTGCGCATGCAGGCCCACGTGGCTGGACGGCCGCATCAGGTTGTTGGCGAAGGCAGTGGCCCCCTCGCTGTCGAAGCGGTCGCGCTTGACCACGTTGTGCATCACCGCAGTGCTGGGCAGGTCCGGCATTACCAGTGGCAGGCGGTTTTCCAGGGTGATGCTGATGCACTCGCCGGCGTTGGCGCGCAGCACCAGCGGCTCCACGGGCACGCCCGCCTTGAGCTTGCCGGTGGTGACGTCCAGGTCGGCCTTGCGCACATACAGGATTGCGGTCGGGTCGTGCAGCGGCGCGCTGTGGCCACCGATGGTGAAGGGTTCCCCATCTTCGGGGTCTACCCCACTGACCAGCGGGATGGTGGTCTTGCGGCTGTTGAACACCAGGGTGCCGCCGTTGGCCTTGAGCGGGCCGCCGACATGCTGGCCGACACCGGCCGGGTCGTTGATGCTGACCCCGTTGCGATTCTCGAGGATGTCGTTGGCCAGTGCCGCGACGATCTCGTAGCTACGCTTGACCGTGGGGCGGCTGCCGATGCCATTGGGATTGGCCGTGGTTTTCGGGCAGATGCCATCAAAGTTCACGGTGTTGCGCATGGCCACCGGCTGTGGGTTGTTGGGCAGCGGGAACAGGTCGGCACGCTGCGTGGTGTAGTTGCGCATGATGCCCCAGATGCCGTTCCAGTAGCCTTCCAGGGCCGCATCCAGCGAATACAGGTAGTCACCATTGGTGGCTGCCGAGCTGGAGATCATCGACACCGGCGCCATGAAGCCCAGTTGCTCGGAAATACCGATCATCTGCGATGACTTCCAGCCCGAGTTGGAACTGTTGCCATAGCCGGTGCCGTTCTGCAGCCACTTCACGCCATGCAGGGTGACGTTGTGCTCCTCCTCATGGCCGCCGGCGTGCATGCGCAAGCGCACGTTGTCGCCGGAGTAGGTGCGCAGCATCGGGGTAAACGGGTCGCCCGGTTCGCTGCCGGCCTTGTTGATGTGCGGCGGGAACAGCGTGGTGCCGCCGGTGGGGCCGACCGCCGAGGTGATCGCCGACGGCGCCAGGTTCAGCGCCGGGATGGCGCGGTCGGTACGGGTTTGCAGGGCATGGCTGAGGTCGCCGGCCAGGCCGTCGGCCTGCATGCCACGCTTGCCATCCGGGCCGACCTTGTTCGGGTCGAACACACGCAGGGCCAGGGGCTCGTTGCGGTAGTTGACGACGAACATGCCCGGGTCATCCACCGAGATTGCCTGCGGGCAGGGCCGGCTTGGGCAGCCTGGGTTGATGCCGCCGCGTTCCTCGACGATGGCCTCCAGCAGGTTCGACGCCTTGCCGCGCACCGGCGGGTTGATGGCGTAGCGGAAGCTGTCGGCGGTGGCCGGGTACGACTGGGCATTGGGAATGCCGTCCGGCCCGGCACCGACGTACACACCGGCTTCATAGGCGTGCTGGAAGTCGCTGTATTCCAGGAAGAACTCGCGGTAGCTGTCGTTCTTGCCGTCGCCATCGTGGTCACCGGTCTGGATCACCGCCTGCCACGAGGTCGGGCCTCCGTCCTGGCGCGTGGCCGGGTTGTACAGCTTCTCGCCGGTTTCGGCGTGATACCAGGTGGAGTTGGCCGGTTCGGCCAGCACGGTGGCATACAGCCCAAGCTGCTGGTGGGTCGATGGGCCAAGGTGGTCATGGGTGAAGATGGTGCCCAGGCCGCGGTCGACGTTGTACACGTTGACCAGCGGGTCGGCGAACCAACGCTGCATGGCCGTGCGTGCGCCCAGCCAGTCGGCCCGGCCGAAGCGGCCGAAGTACGGGTGCTGCCGGGCTTGCGGGCAGGCGGCGGTGCCGTCGCGGCTATCGCCCTGGGTGCAGCCGTTATAGGCACGAATGGCCTGTATCCGCTCGACCACGCTGCCGGGCGAGAGAATGCCGTCTTCGTAGTTCCAGCCGTTGGCCGAGCCGTCGGCAGCGGTCAGGTCCCACTTGGGCAGGTGGATGTGCTGGCCGATCACGTCGGTCGGGGTGCGCACCTGATAGTCGTCCATCTCATAGATGTTCGGGATCAGGTTGGTATGCTGGTACATGGTGCAGTCGAAGGTGTTCATGCGCATCACCAGCGGCTCTGGCGGGCGCTGCTTGGTGATCACCGGCCAGGCGTCTTCCCACAAGGCGATGATACGGGCTTGCGGGAAGTGGTAGCCGACCTTGTTGTACACCGCGTCGAACTGTATGTTGGCGCCCTTGTAGATGCGTGGGCGGTCGGCGGTGAAGGCCGAGGAGCCACGGAAGTTCAGGCCCGACAGGCTCTCGCCGCTGAAGAACTCGCCTACCCCGGAGGACTGGGTCAGGCGTTTGCCCCGGTCATCCATGCACGGCTCGTAGAACGGCGCGCCGGCAGTCGGCAAGGCGCCGTTGGTGCGGAACGCCTTGGCCACCGGCTCGCTGCCCGGGATCAGGGCAAAACTGGGGTGTTCGGCCAGGGCGTGGAACTGCATGGCCGCCTGCTCGACATCGGTGCCTTCTTCCGGCAGGTAGATCGGCTTGGCCTTGTGTACCACCTTGGTGAAATCGAGCTTGGTGGTGGTGGTTTCGGCTTCACCTCCGGCGGATACACCGTCCAGCGCGTGGCGCCCCAGGCCACCGTCCCAGCCATCGACCTGGTTCGGGTCGAGGTTGGCCCAAAGTGCCTTGCCGCTTTCCTTGAGCTGGCGCGCCATGGCCGGGTCGAGCATGTCCAGTGGTGGGGTGGGTGGACGGTTGCCCACGCTGCTTTCCATACCGCCGATCCAGAACGGGTAGCCAGGGTTTTTCAGGGTGCCGTCGGCGTTGCGGTTGGCGTCGCTGCGATCGACCAGCGCCAGCGAGCCGATGGCCTTGCGTACCGGCACCTGGTTGGCTGGCTCTTCATCCTCGTCTTCATCAGGCTCGTCGTCATCATTGGCGGCAACCAGCGCTTCGGACAGCTTCGGTACCACCACCACCTTGCCTGGCATCGGCGCCATGGCCTTGCCGGGAAGCGGCACGATGGCCGGGATCGGCGTGCCGGCAACGATCTCGCCATCGGGCAAGGCCCGGGCGCCAACCGCCGGCTTGCCACTGCGCAGGGCGAACGGGGTGCTGTGGAAGCCATTCTCGCCCTGCCCGCTCACCTCCAGGCGGGTGCCTTCCTCGAACACGTCGTGCACCCGCCACATGGCCCACATGCCCTGGGCGAAGTGCGGGTAGAAGTGGCAATGGTAAATGGCATCGCCCGCCACCCGGTTGCGGTTGCCCGAACCGCCGTTGGCGATTTCGTAGGTGTAGCCGACCCCCGCGCCGATGCCCTGGGCATCGATGTAGTCGGAATTGTCGTCATTGGGGTTGAACAGCCACTGGTGGCCATGCAGGTGGAAGATGTGCTGCTCATGGCCGTTGTGCGTGTTGCGGAACTTGGTGAAGTCACCAATGTAGCTGTGGTGCACGTTGGCAGGTTCGGCCGGATACAGGGCCATGCTGGCCTTGACCCCGACGGCACTGGCCGGCGGCACCTCGCCAGGGCGGATGTGCTCCAGGCCGACGTTGGCCGGCACGTCCACCAGGGTACCGACGTCGCCGACAGTGTGCGCACTGAGGAAGAACTCCTCATAGGCGCACGACAGGCAGTCGTGCATCGGTCCCACGCCCAGGCGGTTGGCCACCACTTCGGCGCCCATGCCACCGGAACCGTAGTTGATCATGAACGAGTCGCGGGTGGGTTCCAGCACATGGCCCATCACCGGGTCGGCCCAGTAGCCAGGGAACGCCTGGGTGCCAGCGACCTCGTCGGCGAATTGCGAGGCGAAGTCACGGAACGCCTCCAGGCGGTTGGGCAGCGCCGGGTTGCGCTTGCCCAGGCTTTCCAGCGGGTAAGTGGATTTGGGGAAGCTGCCATCCGGGTTGGGGCCCATGACGATGGCATCGGTTTCGCTGTTGATGATTTCGTTGCCGTCGACCATGGCAATGATCGGTTTGCCGGCCTTGCCTTCGGCGATCCAGGGCTGCATTTGCGGGTAGCGCGCTTCGTAGTCGATCACCGGCTGGCCGGTGGCGGTGCGGCCGGTGGTGGCCAGGCGCATTTCTTCTTCGGTAAGGGTATTGCGGTAGGTGCGGCCGAGCTTGGGCACCACCACTACCTGGCCGAACAGGCCGTTGGCAACGTTCCCCGCAGTGCCCTCGCCGCCGAAGGTGGCGGCCTTGCTGGTGGCGGCGAAGGCGCCTTCGCGTTCGGCGTACAGGGTGTAGCTGCGGGTGCTGCCGGGGCTGACGAAGAAGTTGCCGTTGCGCCCGGTGTAGGCAGAAATGTCGGCGATGCTGTTGACCGCCTGCATGCCGTTGACCTGGAAGCCGACCATGCGCTCGGCCACCTGTTCGTCAGCGACGAAGCCTTCGGCGGCTTCATTTTCGAGCTCCGGCCCCTCCTCTTCGCCCTCAGGCTCTTGCGCCTCGATGCCGTGCTTGTTGGGGTTGGCCTGGTAGTCGAGCAGGTTGGTCAGGTTGACCGTCAGGCAGTCACCGGCGGCCACCCGCAGCACGATGGGCCGAGGGCGCTTGTCCGGGCGCAGGGTGACCTTGCCCGGTACCGCCGCCCCGCCGATGCTGAGGGGGACACTCTTGTCGTCCACCACATCCTCGCGCAGGGCGAACATCATGCCATTGGCGTTTTGCGCGCCAAGGCGGTTGAACATCAGGGGCTGGTCCAGCGCCACCACGTTGGCGACCAAGGTGCGCTGGCACTGCACGGCCGCTTCGCTGGTCGACTGCCAGCCGAGCAAAGCCAGAACGAGTGATGACAGGATGGGGCCTTTGAGTGGCGTAGACATGCCGCACCTCCGGGACACAGGATCTCTGCGTGGAGCTGGAGCAAGGTGTATGCCAGGCGAAAATTTCTTTTATTTACAATTGGTTGCAGTTGCAAACGAAACAGATTGGGGAGGATCCCCCAGCGGTTTTCCCCGAATCGGGGGGCGGCTTGCAGGTGTTCGTCACAAGATTTTCAGTGCCAGTGAGATCGAGCGCCGCCCGCGCGGCGCATCGCGAGCGAAGCTCGCTCCTACATCTATTTCGGGCCAATTATTCCTGAGGCAGAGGTGCGCGACCCTTTGGCGTCCACCTCGATATCGTGTGAAACAAACAAGGCGGTCGCGCGCGCTGGTGCAGGCGTTACTGGCCGGAAACAGATGTAGGAGCGAGCTTCGCTCGCGATGCGCCGCGCGGGCGGCGCTCGATCTCACAGGCACCGACAATGTGGTGGCGAGCCCATGGCGGCCCTAACCCAATCCCCCACCCTGCACCTCACAAACAACAAGTCGCTACCTGTACCAGCCTCATCGCCGGCAAGCCAGCTCCCACAGGGATCTGCGCCGGCTTCCAGGTTTGCGTTTACCGTCAACCGACCAGGGCACGTACGCAGAAGTACAGGATCGACGGCCCCATCAGGCAGCCCAACCCGGTATGGAAGGTGGCTGTCAGCGCCCCGTACGGCACCAGGCGCCGGTCGGTCGCCGCCAGCCCGGCCGTCACCCCCGATACCGTCCCCGCCAACCCGCCGAACACCATCGCCGAACGTGGGTTGTCCAGCGCCAGCAGGCGCGCCGATACCGGGGTGAACACCATCACCAGGATCGCCTTGATCAGCCCGGTGGCAATCGACAGCGCCATCACGTCCGAGCTGGCCCCCAGCGCCGCCCCGGTCACCGGCCCGACGATATAGGTCACCGCACCCGCACCGATGGTGGTCATGCTCACCGCATCACGGTAACCGAAGGCATAGGCCACCGCCGCGCCGACAATGAACGGCAGCACCGTGCCGAGCAGCAGCGCCACCGCGCCGATCATCCCGGCCCTGCGCGCCTCGGTGGCCTGCACCTCGAAGGCCGTGGCGACAATGGCGAAGTCGCGCAGCATGGCCCCACCCATCAGGCCGATGCCGGAGAACAGCGCCATGTCGGCCAGGCCTTTCTGGCCACCGGTTATGGTGCCACCGACCCAGGCCAGCACCAGGCCGATGACGATGGCGATGGCCGAGCCGTGCACGCGGCCGAAGGTCAGGTACTTCGACAGCACCACCGACAACCACATGATCGCGCCCACCACCGCGAAGGCAGTGATCAAACCGTTATGTTCCAGGGCATTGTCAATGATCGGCCACATGATCAACGCCCTCCTGCAGGGGCAGCCTGCACCTTGGTTTCGGGGCCGGCTTCCAGCGCCGGCAGGGGTTCGCCGCGGTGGCTGCGGCTGATCAGGGCAATGGTCGCACCGCACACCAATACCGCACCTATCGCCGCCAGCAGTGCTACCGGGCCACCGTGCAGGGCAGTGACCACGTTCTGCTGGGCGGCCATGGCCACCACCACCGGGATATACATGGCGCCCCAGAAGCCCACGCCGAACTCGCATTCCTTGCTCATGCCGCCGTTGCGGTGCATGTAAAGGCGTGCGCAAATCAGCAGGATCATGGCGATGCCGACCCCGCCCACATTGGATTTGACGCCCAGCAGCACGCCCAGGAAGTCGCCGACGATGACGCCGGCAAGCGTACAGACCGCCAGCAGTGCCACACCATAGATGATCATTGTTGTTGCCCTCAGGTAGTGTCGAAGTTGCTTGTTGTTGTTCTTCGCCATCAGTAAACCTGCAAGCACCGCGCTGGCTTCTTCGCGGGTAAACCCGCTCCCACAGGTACTGCAAATACCTTGAGCCCTGTTTGATTCCTGTGGGAGCGGGTTTACCCGCGAACACGGGCGCAGCCCGTGCCATCCGCCGCGGTGTTGCCGTCATCGATCGTTGGCCACCTCCTGGCGCAGCAGCGCATCCAGGCTGTCCCAACGGGTGCCTTCAACAGCTACCACCCTGCCCTGCTCGAACACCGGCCGGGCCAGCCCGCTGAGCACGTTGCCGGGCGGCAGTTCCAGGTGCAGGCGCACGCCACGCTCGTAGGCGTTGCGCAACGTGGCACGCCAGTCGACCATCCGCGCCATGTTGCCGGCCAGGTCGTCACGCAGACGCTGCGGGTCGAATACCGGCCGTGCGCTGCTGCCGCTCAGGTAGGTGATACGCGGTCGCTGCAGCTCGACCGTGGCGAAGGTACTGGCCAGTTCGGCCGCCGGACCATCCAGCAACGGGCAATGCGACGGCACGCTGACCGCCAGGCGCCGGGCCGTACCTTGGCCCAGGCGCCGTGCTCTGGTGGCAACCGCGGCCATCGCGCTATCGCTACCGGCGATGACGATCTGGTTCTCGCTGTTGAGGTTGGCGACATACACCTCGCCGCCCACATCGCTCAGCAAACGCTCCACGCTGGCCAGGTCCAGGCCACTGAGCGCGGTCATGCCGTAGCCTTGCGGATAGGCGCGCTGCATCAGCTCGCCACGCAGGGCAACCAGGCGCACGGCATCGGCAAATGCCAGGGCGCCCGCCGTAACGGCTGCCGGATAGGCACCGATCGACAGGCCGGCCACGTAATCCGGCGCGGGGCTGCGCTGCATCAGCCAGCGCGCCCAGGCCACGCCAGCCAGCAGCAGGCACAGCTGCACGGCACGGGTGGTCTGCAGGGCCTGCTGGCTGTCCAGCGCCTGGGCCTGCTGGCCGAGGGTGTCACTGGCCTCTTCCAGCAGCTGCCCGGCCCCCTCCGGCAGGCGCTGCAGCATGCCCACCTGCTGGGCGCCCTGGCCGGGGAAGGCGAACAGGCTGCTCATGCGGCACGCTCCATCGCTGCCCAAGGGTCACTGATCAGGCGTGGGCCATGGGCCGACTTGAGCAGCACGCGACGGGCGAAACCGGCCCACTCACGCAGGGCAACAGCACCCGCCGGGGTCTCCAGCTGCAGATCGATACGACAAGGTGCGCAATCGAGGATATCCAGCAGCTCACGTGCCCGCGCCCGGGCCAGCGGTTGCGGCGTACGCAGCAGCAAGTCCAGGTCGCTCTCGGCGTGCACCACCTCCATACCCGTGGCGATCTGGTACCCCACCCCGCCTGTCGGCCCCCAGGCCAGGCCACTGGCATCCAGTACCGGCGCGACCGAGGCCAGGGCCTGCAACGCAGGCCAAGGGCTTTCGGCTAGCCAGTGCAGCGTTTCGGGGCCTTGCTGACGCTGGATATCGGCCAGGCACATCAACGCACCCAGGCGCTGCGCCCGGCTCTGACCACGCAACCCGACAGCTACCCAACCGCCCTCACAGACGGCACGGCGTACCACTACCGGCTGACCGCTGACCAACACGTCCTGCGCCCACTGCGGCGCATCGGCAGGCAAGCCCGACACAGGCATCCCCCAGAGCAGGTCGTGCGGCCTTGGCGCGTTCATCTCAAGCGCCCTGCCATTGACGGCGCAGCTGTTCGCGCACGCGGCGCGAGGCACTGCGGTTTTCGCCGGCCAGCCGCGACGACAGATCGCTCGAGCTGCCGATGTCGCGCACCGCCTCAGCCAGGCAGGCACGTACCTGGGCGATGTCGGAGCTGCTCGGCGTCTCGGCATTGTCCACCTTAAGGCGGCGCCACAGCAGGCCCAGCGAGGCGTAGCTGGCCAGGTCGTAGGCCATCGGCGGCACCTCGGCGGCCAAGGCCTCCAGCTGCTCGACGCTGCGCAAGGTGATGCGCGCCGCTGCCGCCTTGCCCATGGCGTGCACCATGACCCCGGCATCGTCCAGGGCGATCAGACGCTGGGCCTGGTAGCCGTGGGCCAGGAAGGCACCAGACATGGCCTTGCCGACCAGCAGGCCGATCACCGGGTGCCCGGCCAGCCGCGCCTGGGCATAGGCATGCACCGCAGCGGCCAGCGCCTGATGAATGCCCAACGCCTCCTCGCGGCGGCCATAGGCCTGGCTGGGTACGTCGATCACCGCGACGATCGCCCGCTTCTGCCTCTGGCGGTCAGCCTCGACCGCTTCGCTCACGGCCTTGGCCAGGCCCCAGCCCTCCAGCAGGCCGACTTCGCCCGAGCGCGCACGGGGGAACGGGTTGCCAGCATCCGGGACCACGGCGATGAAGCGCACCAGGCGGTTGTCCAGTTCGCCATCGATTACCCGCAACGACGCGGGATAACCCGGCAAGGCTTGCCCGCCGGCCAGGCCCGGCAGCCAGTTCAAGGCACGGTTCATTTGGCTTCTCCTTGGTAAAGGTCGCGCACGGCAGCGGCATCCAGTTGCGGGCAACCATCGCCCAGCCGGGCCAGGCGTTCGAGGAACCAGGCGTGTTGACTGGCACGATCCCTTGAAGGTTCGTCGAGCAGTTGCAGCAAGCGTTCGCGCAAAGCCTCGATGTCGTCAGCCACATAGGCATCGACCAGCCCGCTGGCGTGCCGCTGCTCGCCACCGGTCAGGCTCCAGATAAAGGGGCGGTCCTTGGCATCGTATTCACCAATGCCCGCTTCCTGTTCGATCACCTGCGGGCCATTAAGGCCCAGGCGCGCTTCGCGGGTGACCAGCAAGTGGCTGCACAGGCCGGCGGCGATGGACATGCCGCCGAAACAACCGACCGAACCTGCAACCAGGCCGACCACCGGCTGCCAGGCCCGCAGTTCGACAATCGCCGCCTGGATTTCGGCAATCGCCGCCAGGCCCAGGTTGGCCTCCTGCAGGCGTACACCACCGGTTTCCAGCAGTAATACGGCGCAGGTGGGGATGCCGTTGCGGTTGTCTTCAATGGCCAGCTCCAGCGCGCCGGCGATCTTGGCACCGCCCACCTCGCCCATGCTGCCACCCTGGAAGCCGCCCTCGATGGCAGCGACCACAGCGTTGCGCCCATTCAGCAGGCCCTTGGCAATGACCACGCCATCATCGGCCTGGGGCACGATGCCCTGGCGCGGCAGCCACGGCGACATCAGCCGGTCGAACGGGCCAAGCAGTTCACGGAAGCTACCCGGGTCGAGCACGGCGCGGGCGCGCTGACGGGCGCCCAGTTCGACAAAGCTGCGGCTACGCAGCAAGCGTTCGGTGTCAGTCATGAGCAATCTCCTCGAAGCCTTGCTCCAGGCGCAGACGCACCACGCCTGGGGTGGCGCCGAAATCATGGATGTCGATGTTCACCGCCGGCCAGGTGCGGCCCTCGAACAGGCGCTGGAACAGCTGCGCCCAGCGTGCAGCGCTGCCGTTGACCGAGGTCACTACCTGTATTTGCAGGTTGCCGGCGCTGCCGGGTTCGATCAGCACTTCAAGGTCGCCGGAGCTGACACAACCCACCAGCGTGCGGCCGCGCCCCGGTTCGGCGGCGGGGAAATTAAAGGTCAGGGTTTCCATGTCACAGGCTCCCGGCTTTGTCGAGGAACAGGCAGGCGGCCAGCAGATCGGCGGCGCCGCCCGGTGAGGCATTCAGGTGCAGCAGGTGCTGGTCCAGCCGACGCAGTTGCCGGCGCCCGGCCAGTGTGGCGCTGCCGCCTTCGGTGAGCACGGCACGCGCGCCTTGCTGGACGGCAGCCAACCCGGTCGGGCCGCTGCGCCAGAGCACGCAGGTGTCGCTGAGCACGGCCATGATCGCCAGCAGCGCGTCGAGCCGGGCGTTCAGCTCGCTGGCACCGGCGGCGCGGCTGCGCTGCAGTTGCGGCAGGCCGTGACCGATGACGGCGGGGAAGCCTTGTTGCGCCTGCTCGCGGGCGCCGCCAGTGCCATAGCGGCGGCGTACCTGCAGGCCATGGCTGTCTTGGCTGGTCATGGCGGGGTCGTCGAACAGTGCGATGCGACCGGCACGGGCAGCCAGGGTGTTGGTATCGGCCTGGGTGTCGAGGGCCTTGGATGCTACCAGCAGGCCGAGGGCCCAGATTGCGCCGCGATGGGTGTTGACCCCGCCGGTGGCGGCCAGCATCGCCGCCTCGCCTTCGCGGCCGAGCTGGCCCAGGGTGGCGCGCAGGGGCTGGCCGATGGTGCCGATGGCCTTGGCGGCTTCGGCCATGTTGCGCAGGCATGGCCACAGGGCCAGGGCCGAGGCGTGCATCAGGGCCAGGGTCATGTCGCGGTGGGCGCCGTTGCCACGGCGGTCGACCAGGCCGGGCTTTGGGGACAGGTCGGCTTCGTCGATCAAGGCTTCCACGGCCAGGTCGGCCAGGTGGTCGGCCAGGGGTAATTCGGTTGCCTGTGCAGGCCTCTTCGCGGGTAAACCCGCTCCCACAAGGATCGTGCGATGTTCAAATGCGTCACTATTCCTGTGCTTGCGAAGAAGCCCATGCGGTTGCAAGTCGAGTGCTTTCATCACCAGCTCCTGAACCGTGCAGGCGGGTTGTAGAGGCCGCCGGACCATTCGACCAGGTCAGCGATGCTGCGCGCAGCCAGCAGTTCGCGGCTGGCATCGGTGCGGCGGATGCCGAGGTCCTCGGGCAAGGCGACCAGGCCTTGCTGACGCAGGCGCAAGGTGTCCTTGGGGTCGTGCCGCAGGCCGATGGCGGTAACCCCGGCCACGGCGGCGATCATCTGCTGGCGCTCTGCAAGGTTGCGGGCCTTGTACAGGTAGGCAACGCCCTCCTCGGTCAGCAGGTGGGTGACGTCGTCGCCATAGATCATCACTGGGGCCAGCGGCATGCCGGCTTTCTTTGCCACGTCCACGGCATCGAGCGTTTCCACGAAGGTGGGCTTGCCGCCTTCCTGGTAGGTCTCGACCATCTGTACCACCAGCTTGCGACCGCGTTCGAGCATTGTTTCCGGCACGGTCATGTCGAGCCAGGCCGGGGTCGCGTGGCGTCGGCCACGCGGGTCGTGGCCCATGTTCGGTGCTCCGCCGAAGCCGGCCAGACGGCCGCGGGTCACGGTCGAGGAATGGCCATCGCCATCTACCTGCAGGGTGGCGCCAATGAACAGGTCGACGGCGTACTGCCCGGCCAGCTGGCACATCATGCGGTTGGAACGCAGCGAGCCATCACGGCCAGTGAAGAACACGTCCGGGCGCTGGGCGATGTAGTCCTCCATGCCCAGTTCGGTGCCGAAGCAGTGCACGCTTTCCACCCAGCCGGTCTCGATGGCCGGGATCAGGGTCGGGTGTGGGTTGAGTGTCCAGTTGCGGCAGATCTTGCCCTTCAGGCCCAGGGACTCGCCGTAGGTAGGCAGGATCAGCTCGATGGCAGCGGTGTTGAAGCCAATGCCATGATTCAGCGACTGCACCTGGTGCTTTTCGTAGATCCCGCGAATGGCCATCATCGCCATCAGCACATGCACCGGCTTGATATGACGCGGGTCGCGGGTGAACAGCGGCTCTATATAGAAAGGCTGGTCGGCAACCACCACGAAATCGACCCAGGACGCCGGGATATCGACCCTGGGCAGGTCATCCACGCGGTCCACCAACTGGTTGACCTGAGCGATGACGATACCGTCGCTGAACGCGGCCGGCTCCACCAGTGCCGGGGTGTCTTCGGTGCTGGGGCCGGTGAACAGGTTGCCATCGCGGTCGGCCATGAAGCCAGCCACCAGAGTGACGTTCGGGATCAGGTCGACCAGCAGCCGCGAGTACAGCTCGATATAGGTGTGGATGGCACCGACCTCGAGCAGGCCGTCTTCCAGCAGTTGGCCAATGCGCAGGCTTTGCGGGCCGGCGAAGGAGAAGTCGAGCTTGCGGGCAATGCCACGTTCGAACAGGTCCAGGTGTTCGGCGCGGCTGACGCTGGGCATGATCATGTGCAGGTCGTGCAGGCGCCCCGGGTCGACCCTGGCCAGCGCGCGCGAGAGGAAATCTGCCTGCTTCTGGTTGTTGCCTTCGAGCACTACCCGGTCGCCGGGTGCGAGCAGCAGTTCCAGGGCTTCGACGATACGCTCGGTGGGCAGCACCACGCCGTCGGCGAGGTGGCGGACCCGGTCAAGGCGACGCAGCTTTTCGGCGCGTCGCCGGGACCATTGCGGCGGTGGATTCTTGGTTGTTGTCATGGTGACTCCACGGGTTCGCTGTCGTGGGGTCACCTTAGGGCTGGGGGGTTGGGCTATCAATCAAGCTCAGTCGCGGATCGTTACGACCAGGTTAACGATCTAGCTGATGTACAAGGGCGATAGGGCCAGCCCTGCCAACCTGAAACCTTGCTAGAGTGGCGATATCGCCGCCCAAGGCAAAAATGCAGAATCCCCCTGCAGATTTGTCGATTGTGCAAGGCAAATTCGCATGACAGGATCCTGCGATCCTCCAGCGAACTCCAGACTTCACTTGGAAAATCAATAACAAAGCAGGGAGAACGCAATGACTGCGCACGCTCATACCTCGGCAACCGACCATGTGCTGGCCGAGGTCCGCAACCAGATTGGCCACCTGACCCTGAACCGTCCCGCCGGCCTCAATGCCCTGACCCTGGATATGGTCCGCAGCCTGCGCCAGCACCTCGACCTGTGGGCCGAAGACCCGCAAGTGCGCGCCGTGGTACTGCGTGGCGAGGGCCCCAAGGGCTTCTGCGCCGGTGGCGATATCCGCTCGCTGCACGACAGCTTCAAGGCCGGCGATACGCTGCATGAAACCTTCTTCGTCGAGGAATACGCCCTCGACCTGGCCATCCACCGCTACCACAAGCCCGTGCTGGTGCTGATGGACGGTTTCACCCTCGGTGGCGGCATGGGCCTGGCCCAGGGCTGCGACTTGCGCGTGGTCACCGAACGCAGTCGTCTGGGCATGCCCGAAGTAGGAATCGGCTACTTCCCGGATGTGGGCGGCAGCTACTTCCTGTCGCGCGTCCCCGGCGAGCTGGGCATCTATCTGGGCGTCAGCGGCACCCAGATCCAGGCTGCCGATGCGCTGTACTGTGGCCTGGCCGACTGGTACCTGACCAGCGACCAGCTGGCAGCCCTCGACCAGGGGCTGGACAAGCTGCGCTTTGGCGACCACCCACTCAAGGACCTGCAGAGCCTGCTGGCCAGGCTCGGCACCCAGGTGCTCGACGATGCGCCGCTGGAAAAACTGCGCCCGGTCATCGACCACTTCTTCGCCCTGCCCGACGTGCCTGCCATCGTCGAGCAACTGCGTGCAGTGAGCATTGGCGACAGCCACGCCTGGGCCGTGGCCACCGCCGATCAGCTGGAAAGCCGCTCGCCATTGGCCATGGCGGTTACTCTGGAGATGCTGCGCCGTGGTCGCCAGCTGGGCCTTGACGAGTGCTTTGCCATGGAACTGCACCTGGACCGCCAGTGGTTCCAGCACGGCGACATCATCGAAGGCGTACGCGCGCTGATCATCGACAAGGACAAGCAGCCACGCTGGAACCCGCCGACCCTGGCCGCACTGCAACGCCAGCGGGTCGACCAATTCTTCGAAGGCCTGTGAGCCCGGGAGTACACAGATGCAAGACCTGGAACTGAACGAAGAACAGATCATGATCCGCGACATGGCCCGGGACTTTGCCCGTGGCGAGATCGCCCCGCATGCCCAGGCCTGGGAAAAGGCCGGCTGGATCGACGATGGCGTGGTGCGCAAGATGGGCGAACTGGGCCTGCTGGGCATGGTAGTGCCGGAAGACTTCGGCGGCAGCTACACCGACTACGTCGCCTACGCCCTGGCGGTAGAAGAGATCGCCGCCGGCTGCGGCGCCACCGGGGCGATGATGAGCATCCACAACTCGGTGGGCTGTGGCCCGCTGCTGGCCTACGGCACGGCCGAACAGCAACAGCAGTGGCTGCCACGCCTGGCCACCGGCGAGGTGATCGGCTGCTTCTGCCTGACCGAGCCACAGGCCGGTTCCGAGGCACACAACCTGCGCACCCGCGCCGAACTGGTGGATGGCCAGTGGGTGATCAACGGCGCCAAGCAGTTCGTCAGCAACGCGCGCCGCGCCGGATTGGCGATCGTCTTCGCAGTGACCGACCCGGAGCTGGGCAAAAAGGGCCTGTCGGCGTTCCTGGTACCCACCGACAACCCGGGCTTCAAGGTTGATCGCAGCGAACACAAGATGGGCATCCGCGCCTCCGACACTTGCGCGGTCACCTTCGACAACTGCCGCATCCCCGCCGCCAACATCCTCGGTGAGCGTGGCAAAGGCCTGGCCATCGCCCTGTCCAACCTCGAAGGCGGCCGTATCGGCATTGCGGCCCAGGCGCTGGGCATTGCTCGCGCCGCGTTCGAGGCGGCGTTGGCCTACTCGCGCGATCGGGTGCAGTTCGGCAAGCCGATCAACGAGCACCAGAGCATCGCCAACCTGCTGGCCGACATGCAGGTGCAGGTGAATGCCGCGCGGTTGCTGATCCTGCATGCCGCGCGCCTGCGCAGCGCCGGCAAGCCGTGCCTGTCGGAGGCCTCGCAGGCCAAGCTGTTCGCCTCGGAAATGGCCGAGCGGGTGTGCTCGATGGCGATCCAGGTGCATGGCGGCTATGGCTACCTGGAGGATTACCCGGTGGAGCGCTATTACCGCGATGCGCGGATCACGCAGATCTATGAAGGGTCTAGCGAGATCCAGCGGATGCTGATTGCGCGGGAGTTGAAGCACTATCCACTTTAAAGCCTTGCGCAATCCCTGCAGGAGCGGCCTTGTGTCGTGAAAGGGCTGCGCAGCAGCCCCAGGATTCTAGCGCAGATGCAAAAATTGCTGGGGCCGCGTTGCGGCCTTTTCGCGACACAAGGCCGCTCCTACAAGGGCCAGCGTTAACCGCCCCACACTCGGCTATCGCCAATAGCGCGAATCATCCACCACCTTGGCATGCCCCTCGAACAGCGCCGGCAGTTGTTCCTTGAGGTAGTCGATCCAGGTGCGCACCTTGGCATCCAGGTAATGCCGTGACGGGTAGATCGCATATAGCGCGCTTTCACGCAGGCGATACGGTGCCAGCAACCGGCACAACCGCCCCTGCTCGATCGCCTGGCTGGCGGTGTAGAACGGCAGCAGGCCAATGCCCATGCCCAGCTCGCTGGCCACCAGCATGGCGTCGGCGACGTTGGTGGAGAAACTGTCGTTCGGCGCGATCACACACTGGTCCACACCTTGCGGGAACACCCAGTCACCTTCGTACACCGGATAAGCCATGCGCAGGCAACGGTGCTGATGCAGGTCCTCGGGGCGCTCGGGCACCCCATGGGCCACCAGGTAGCTCGGCGCCGCGCAGGGGATGCTGAATATGTTGCCCAGCGGCACGGCGATCAACTGCGAGTCCGGTAACGCCCCGTCAACGGTAATCACCACATCGTGCCCTTCGGCCAGCGGGTCGGGGTTGCGCTGGGACAGGGTCAGCTCGATCACCACTTCCGGGCACAATGCGTTGTAGCCGGCCACCAGCGGCATCAGCAACAGGCCCAGCCCGTGCGGGCAATGCAAACGCAGGCGGCCGCGGGGCGTGAGGTGCGCACCACGGGCTTCGCCCACCGCTTCTTCGGTCAGCAGCATGATCTGCCGCGAGCGCTCGAGAAACCGCTCGCCCGCCTCGCTCATGCGCAAACGCCGCGTGGTGCGGTGCAGCAGGCGGGTCTGCAGCTGGTTTTCCAGCTCGGCAACGATGCGCGAAACCTGCGCCGCAGAAATGTCCAGGGCATTGGCGGCCGCAGCAAAGCTGCCACATTCCACCACACGGGCGAAGGTACGCATGGCATGCAGCATGTCCATGAAGGTGTGCTCCTTGTTCGGTCTTATTCTTGCGTTACAGGCAGGAATCTATCACGGGTTAGACCATTTATTGTGGATGACCAATGAATGGATCATTAGCCATACATTGAAAAAAGGAGCCTGCCATGAAACGTTCGATCGCTGTCCTTGCCGTTGCCGCTACCCTCGCCTCGTTCGGTGCCTTGGCCGACGCCAGCAGCAATCAACCGGTCAGCAGCGGCAACTACGAATACGGCATGCCGCTGGACATTGCCAAAGTCATCTCCATCACCCCGGCCAGCAACGCTGCCGACTGCCAGGTTGGCACCGCGCACATGGTGTATGTCGACCACCAGGGCCAGAAGCGCGAAGTCGACTACCGGGAAATGGGCAACTGCTCGCAGCAGTGAGTCAGGCCAGCGCCTCGGTGATCCAGCCGACCTGTTGCCTGAAGTCATCGATTTTCGCCTGAGGCACCGCATCGCGGGCCCGCTCGAAGTTGGCCAGGGTCTGCTGCTTCTGCCGCAGCATGCGCCGCCACTTGACCAGAAACGCCTCGCTTTTCCCCTGCAACAATACCGGGCCGAAGTACAGCTGTTCAGCGGTATACACCGCCCCGCCCGGCTCGGCGACGATGATCTCGTAGTCGAAGCGGTTTTCCCGCAGCAGTTCTTCGCTGACGATCCGGTAACCATTGCCCATCAGCCACTGGCGCAGTTCGCGCTCAGCGCCATTGGGTTGCAGCACCAGGCGCGTGACACCCGCCAGGCGCTGTTTGCCGGCCTCGAGGATCTCGCACATGGTGTCGCCGCCCATGCCGCAGATGCTGATCACCGAGATGCGATCTTCCGGCTCGACCGCTGCCAGGCCGTCGGCCAGGCGCACGCCGATTCGGCCTTCCAGGCCATTCCTGCGCACGTTGCGCTGGGCCGAGGCGAACGGCGTCTGCGCCACCTCGCCCGCGACCGCCGCTTCCAGCACCCCGCGCAGCATCAGGGCCACCGGCAGGTAGCCATGGTCCGAGCCGATGTCGGCCAGGCGCGCGCCTTGCGGTACTTGTGCCGCCACGCGCTCCAGGCGCCTGGACAATGTCTGTTCGTTCAACGTAAACCCCTGCTTTGCAATCGGCCGCGATTCTGACGGCGAACGCCGCGCATTTCAAACACCGGGCCGCCCTCGACCGGGCCGGCGCGCTCGCGTAGGCTTGCCGCTTTCCTTCCGTAGCAAGGCAAAACACACCATGGCACAAGCAGACATCATCTACACCCCGGACCCGGACGCCGAGTCGATTTCCTCCGACGTCGCCGAATACAACGGCGTGCTGGTCACCACGCAGATCCCGACCCACGCCGATGGCAGCCTGGAGCTGGGCGGCATCGTCGAGCAGAGCGAGTGCACCCTGCAGGCGCTGAAAGTGGCGCTGGAGAAGGCCGGCAGCGGCATGGACCGCGTGCTGCACCTGACCATCTACCTGACCGACATGGCTGACCGCGCTGCGTTCAACGAGGTGTACCAGCGCTTCTTCAGCAAGCCCTGGCCGGTACGCGCCGCCGTGGGTGTGGCTGCACTGGCATTCGAAGGCATGCGCGTGGAAGTCACGGCAATGGCCGCCAAGCGCTGATTCACCTTCAAGGGCCCTATCGCCGGCAAGCCAGCTCCCATCTCGACCGCGCGGCCCTCAGGCCTGTGCAGTACCTGTGGGAGCTGGCTTGCCGGCGATAGGGCCGGTGCAGGCAGTACACCTCTCGGCACCCCGATGATGCCGCCAGCCCGTTTCGTCGCTACAATGCCCGCCTAAACCGTGACAGCCCGAACCTATAACGACATGTCCCTTCCAAAGAATCACCTGGAACTGCTCAGCCCTGCCCGTGACGTGACCATCGCCCGTGAAGCGATCCTGCACGGCGCAGACGCCATCTACATCGGTGGCCCGAGCTTCGGCGCGCGCCATAACGCCTGCAACGAAGTCAGCGATATCGCCGAGCTGGTCAAGTTCGCCCATCGCTACCATGCACGCGTGTTCACCACCATCAACACCATCCTCCACGACAACGAACTGGAGCCTGCGCGCAAGCTCATCCACCAGTTGTACGACGCCGGTGTCGATGCGCTGATCGTGCAGGACCTGGGGGTGATGGAACTGGACATCCCGCCGATCGAGCTGCACGCCAGCACCCAGACCGACATCCGCACACTGGCGCGAGCCAAGTTCCTCGACCAGGCCGGCTTCTCCCAGCTGGTACTGGCCCGTGAGCTGAACCTGCAGCAAATCCGCGCAATCGCCGCCGAAACCGACGCCGCCATCGAGTTCTTCATCCACGGTGCGCTGTGCGTGGCCTTCTCCGGCCAGTGCAACATCTCCCATGCGCAGACCGGCCGCAGCGCCAACCGTGGCGACTGCTCGCAAGCCTGCCGCCTGCCCTACACCCTGAAGGATGACCAAGGCCGCGTGGTCGCGTTCGAGAAGCACCTGCTGTCGATGAAGGACAACAACCAGACCGCCAACCTGGCTGACCTGGTCGATGCCGGCGTGCGCTCGTTCAAGATCGAAGGCCGCTACAAGGACGTGGGCTACGTGAAGAACATCACCGCCCATTACCGCAAGGAACTCGACGCCATCCTCGAAGGCCGCCCGGAGCTGGCCCGCGCCTCCAGCGGCCGCACCGAGCACTTTTTCGTGCCCGACCCGGACAAGACGTTCCACCGCGGCAGCACCGACTACTTCGTCACCGACCGCAAGGTCGACATCGGTGCCTTCGACTCGCCAACCTTCACCGGCCTGCCGGTGGGCGTGGTGGAAAAAGTCGGCAAGCGTGACATGCAAGTCGTCACCGAGGTGCCACTGACCAACGGCGACGGGCTCAATGTGCTGGTCAAGCGTGAAGTGGTGGGCTTCCGTGCCAACATCGCCGAACCGCGTGGCGAGTTCGAGGAAGACGGCGAGAAGCGCTACCGCTACCGCGTCGAGCCCAACGAAATGCCCGAAGGCTTGCACAAGCTGCGGCCCAACCACCCGTTGTCGCGCAACCTCGACCACAACTGGCAGCAGGCCCTGCAACGCACCTCGGCCGAACGCCGCGTCGGCGTGCAATGGCACGCGGTACTGCGCGAGCAACGCCTGGTGCTGACTGTCACCAGCGAGGAAGGCGTGAGCGCGCAAGTGGCACTGGACGGCCCGTTCGGCCCGGCCAACAAGCCGCAGCAGGCGCTGGACCAGCTGCACGACCTGCTCGGCCAGCTGGGTACCACCATGTACCACGCCGACAGCATCGAGCTGGACGCTCCGCAGGCGTACTTCATCCCCAACTCGCAGCTCAAGGCCCTGCGCCGCGAAGCCGTCGAGGCGCTGACTGAAGCACGGGTGCAGGCGCACCCGCGTGGCGGGCGCAAGGCCGAGACCACCCCACCGCCGGTATACCCCGAGTCGCACCTGTCGTTCCTGGCCAACGTCTACAACCAGAAGGCCCGCGACTTCTACCACCGCCACGGCGTGCAGCTGATCGACGCGGCCTACGAGGCCCATGAAGAGCACGGCGAAGTGCCGGTGATGATCACCAAGCATTGCCTGCGCTTTTCCTTCAACCTGTGCCCCAAGCAAGCCAAGGGCGTGACCGGCGTGCGCACCAAGGTGGCGCCGATGCAGCTGATCCAGGGTGATGAAGTGCTGACCCTGAAGTTCGACTGCAAACCGTGCGAAATGCATGTGATCGGCAAGATGAAAAGCCACATCATCGACCTGCCGACCCCGGGCAGCGCGGTGGCCCAGGTGGTGGGGCACATCAGCCCGGAAGACCTGCTGAAGACCATTCCCCGCGGGCCGCATTGATCGGTAGCCTGTAGGGGCCTCTTCGCGGGTATGCCCGCTCCCACAGGAACTGCGCGTACCTGTGGGAGCGGGTTTACCCGCGAACACCGGCGTAGCCGGTGCCATCCACTGCTCAGCGCATCTGATGCTTGTGCAGCAACCGATAGAAAGTCGGCCGCGATATGCCCAGCACCTTAGCCGCCACGCTCAGGTTGTCACTGTGCCGGCTAAGGACATCGCACAACGCCTGGCGCTCGGCCCGGTGCTTGTACTCCTCCAGCGTACCCAGCGGATGCTGCACCTGGTCAAGGGTCTGCAACCCCAGGTCCTGCGCCTCGATTTGCCGGCCTTCGGCCAGCACCAGCCCGCGCCGTACCCGGTTGGCCAACTCGCGGACATTGCCCGGCCAGTCATGCCGGCCCATGGCCGCCAGGGCATGGTCGCTGAACGAACGGGGTCGGCGCCCGGTTTCCAGGCTGTAGAAATGGGCAAAATGACTGGCCAGCATCGACAGGTCGCCATGCCGGTCGCGCAAAGGCGCGGTCACTACCTGCAACACGTTCAGGCGGTAGTACAGGTCTTCGCGAAAGCGCCCTTGCTCGATGGCCCTTTCCAGGTCTACGTGGGTAGCCGCCAATACCCGCACATCCACCGGGATCGGCTGGCTGCCGCCCACCCGCTCAATGTGTTTTTCCTGCAGAAAGCGCAGCAGGTTGGCCTGCAACTCCAGCGGCAGGTCGCCGATTTCATCGAGGAACAACGTGCCACCATGGGCCGCTTCGATGCGCCCGGCTTTGCGCTGATGAGCACCGGTGAAGGCGCCCTTCTCATGGCCGAACAGTTCGGACTGGATCAGGTGCTCGGGGATCGCCCCACAGTTGATGGCAATGAACGGTTGCTCGCTGCGCTGCGACTGACGGTGCAGGGTACGCGCCACCAGTTCCTTGCCGGTACCACTTTCACCACAAATCAGCACCGGCGATTCGGTGGGCGCCAGCTTGCCCAGCAGCTTGCGCAGCTCGCGGATCGGGCGGCTTTCGCCGAGCAGTTCGTGGCTCGCTTCATCCACCCTCGCCGCCCCTTTGCCACGCAGGCGTGCCATGCCGAAGGCCCGGCCCAAGGTGACCTGCACGCGGGAAACGTCGAACGGCAGGGTGTGGAAGTCGAAGAACCATTCGCAAACAAAATCGCCGACAGCCGGCATGCGCAGCTGTTCGGCACTGAGCACGGCAATCCATTCGGTATTACTGCGCTTGATCAAGTCCTTGACCCCGTCCGGGCGCCTCAGGTGCGACGCCTGCAAGCGCAACAGGCCCACATCGCAAGGATGATCCAGCGCGGCACCGAGCATGCAGCTGTCCACATCCCAGCCTGCGCTACGCAAACCAGGCAACAAACGGTGACAGTCATCGCAGGGGTCGACAATGAGCAAACGGCGTTGGACGGCAGGCTGCTGCATGACCAATCCTTGGCGCCAGTTTTAGGTTTCTTGAAATAAAACAGTAAGTTGTGGCGCCCGATTAACAGTAGCAACGAATTTGACGGTTCCCAGTACCGTCTGTCTGCCGAATCATTTTTTTACAATGCGTGACGGGAATTTTCGCACTTTATCGACATCACATGGCGGCGTGGGCCAGAACGGATTCGACCCTGCAAAAATTTTTTACAACCAATGTGTGACTTGCCCCCGGACAACGAGCATCAGTACACATAACCCCGCGCTGCACTTCGCGATAACCGAGGCGACTTTGAAGCAACGCGGACTCACTTCGATGTTTGGGACCATAGAGAGACCGAACCATGAATGCCCCGCTCCGTGTCAACGAAGCACTGCTGATTGCCGACCACGCCTTCGAACCTTTCCAGTGCGTAGCCTGGGATGCACCCAACGGTACTGGTGAACTGAGCCTGGCAGTGATCGACCGGACCAGCACCCGCATCGGCAGCAAGCAAGTGTCCTCGCGTATTTACTCCGACCCGGCCCAGTGGGCCAGCCTGATCGAGGAAGTGCGCGCCGAACTGTGCGAAAAAGGTTACGACCTGCAACCGTGGTCGATGCCGAAATAATATCGGCTGGCAAACCAAGTGCGTGCGCAGCCACGCACTTGTACAACTTCCGGGTTGCTGTTCTGGCAACTTTCCTAATTGCGACATAGTGTCGCATCGATACTTTTCAATCCATCAGCCTGAACTGTTGCAGGTGCTGGTAATCGGCCTGTAGTTGTTGCGCCAGGCGCTGCGCACGGCCCAGGCGCACCGGCGCCAGTTCCATATCCACCAGCAACGTGGCACACGGCATCGGCTGCACGGCGTTCCAGTGCTGCAGGCGACCGTCGGTAAACACCAGACAGCGCAGCGCCTCTTCGGGGTGGGCCCGTTGCCGCGCCAGTAACCAGTGCCGAGCCTGTTCCAGTGCAGCGATCAACGGGGTTCCGCCACCGGCCCCCAAGGCTTGCAGCCAAGGTTGCAAAGCGGCCGAGGCCTTCAGGCCGTGGCGCTGCCACTGCGGCGTGCGCCCACTGGCGGTAAGCAGGGCCAGCCGGGCACGCTGGCGGTAGGCCTGGTCGAACAGCGCCGCCAGCAGCCCTTTGGTTTGCGCCAACGCCTGGTGGCGGCGGGTCGAGGCCGAAGCATCGACGATGACCAACCACAGTTCTGCGGGCCTGGCCTGGCGTTGCTGCCAGCACAGGTCCTGGCGCTGGCGTGGCCGGCCTTTGAGCAGGGTCGGCAGCCAGGCCACCCGACCGGCCGCGGCACTGCGCGCCCGGCCCCGGCTGGCGCCGTACTGCTCACCTGAGCCTGCTTTGGCATCCGCCCCTTTGGCAGGTGGCTGGGGGATGCTCAGGGCTTTTTTGCCCAGTTCGGCACCTCACGGCGGGCGCCGCTGGCCACCGGCTGCGCTGGCATTGCGCCCCAGTCACCCTGGCCACCCTGTTCGCCAGGGTTACCTGCGCCTTGCTGACCGGGCTGCTGCTCAGGCTGCGGCGGCGCGGAAGGCGGGTTGGCCTGGGGCGTAACGCGGCGGCGATGGCGCAAGGCGAACTCGGCCACTGCATCGACATCGGCTTCTTCGATGGCCGCGCCGCCGCGCCAGGCACAGTGCGCGCGTGCGGCGCGCAGCCAGACCAGGTCGGCGCGCAGGCCGTCGACCCCGGCGGCGTAGCAGCGTTCGGTGATCCAGGCCAGCGCCTGGTCGTCCAGGGCAATGCCGGCCAGGGCGTGGCGCGCCGCCTGGCAGCGCTCGCGCAATTGCGCCTGGGCCTCGGCCCATTGCGCGCAGAAGGCCTGCGGATCGCTGTCAAACGCCAGGCGGCGGCGAATGATCTGCTGACGCGCCTCAGGCTCGGGCCAGCCTTCAAGCGCCACATTCAGGCCAAAGCGATCGAGCAGCTGTGGGCGCAACTCGCCCTCCTCCGGGTTCATGGTGCCGATCAGCACGAAACGGGCACTGTGCCGGTGCGAGATGCCATCACGCTCGACGCGGTTGGTGCCACTGGCGGCCACGTCGAGCAACAGGTCTACCAAGGTGTCAGGCAGCAGATTGACTTCATCGACATACAACACGCCACCATCGGCCTGGGCCAGCACACCCGGGGAAAACTGCGCCTTGCCCTGCCCCAGCGCGGCATCCAGGTCGAGGGTGCCGACCAACCGTTCTTCGCTGGCGCCCAGTGGCAGGGTGACGAACGGTCCCTCACCGAGCAGGTCAGCCAGGCCTCGGGCCAGGGTACTCTTGGCCATGCCGCGCGGCCCCTCGATCAGCACGCCGCCGATCTTCGGGTCGATGGCAGTCAGGCACAGCGCCAGTTTCAGGTCGTCCGCACCGACCACGGCGGCCAGCGGAAATTGCACGGGTTCACTCATTTCAAGCCTGTTCCTCGCCGTCGAGCAGTTGTTCCTCAAGGGCTTCGCGGTACTCGCCCGGCGCCTGCCACAGGCCGCGCTGCTGGGCCTCCAGCAAACGCTCGGTAAGGTCGCGCAGGGCCTCGGGGTTGTGCTCGCGCATGAAATCGCGGGTCGCCGGGTCGAGCACGTAGGCATCGGCCAGCGCCTGGTAATGATGGTCGTCGATCAGTTGCGTGGTGGCGTCGAAGGCGAACAGGTTGTCGACTGTCGCCGCCATCTCGAAGGCGCCTTTGTAGCCATGGCGCTTGACCCCGTCGATCCACTTCGGGTTCAACGCCCGGGCACGGATGACCCGGTTCAACTCTTCCTTGAGGGTACGGATGCGCGGCCGGTCGGCCTGGCTGTGGTCGCCGTGGTAGCTGGCCACTGCCGCACCGGACAAGGTTTCCGATGCCGCCAGCATGCCACCCTGGAACTGGTAATAGTCGTTGGAATCGAGCAGGTCGTGCTCGTGGTTGTCCTGGTTCTGCAGCACCGCCTGCACCTTGGCCAGGCGCTGGGCGAACTGGGCGCGTGCCGGGGTACCGTCGTCGCTGGCGCCGTAGGCATAGCCACCGTGGTTGAGGTAAACCTCGGCCAGGTCGTCGCGGCTGTGCCACAGGCGCCCGTCGATGGCGTTCTGCACTCCGGCACCGTAGGCCCCGGGCTTGGCACCGAACACCCGCCAGCCGGCCTGGCGCGCAGCCTGCTCGGCGTCAACGCCCTGCGCCTGCAGCGCGGCACGCTCGCTACGCACGCGGGCGGCCAAGGGGTTGAGCTCATCGGGTTCGTCCAGCGCGGCCACCGCCTGCACTGCCGCATCGAACAGGCGGATGAGGTTGCCGAAGGCATCACGGAAAAAGCCGGAAACGCGCAAGGTCACGTCCACCCGCGGGCGGTCGAGCAGGCTGAGCGGCAAGATTTCGAAATCGTCGACCCGCTGGCTGCCGGTGGCCCACACCGGTCGCACGCCCATCAGCGCCATGGCCTGGGCGATGTCATCGCCGCCGGTACGCATGGTTGCCGTGCCCCACACCGACAGGCCGAGCTGGCGCAGGTGATCACCGTGGTCCTGCAGGTGGCGCTCGAGGATCAGGTTGGCCGAGGCGAAGCCCAGGCGCCAGGCGGTGGTGGTGGGCAGGTTGCGCACGTCCACGGTGTAGAAATTGCGACCGGTGGGCAGCACGTCCAGGCGCCCACGGCTGGGCGCGCCACTGGGACCGGCGGGCACGAAACGCCCGGCCAGCGCCGCCAGCAGGCCATGCATTTCAGCGCTGCCGCAGGCGTCCAGGCTGGGGGCCACCGCTTCGCGCAGCGCCTGCACCACGTCGTGTACCGGCTGCCATTCGCTCAGGGCCGGTAACTGGGCGGTTCCGCCCAGCGCCTGGTCGATCACCTGCAGCGCCAACAGCTCGAGGCGTTCGCGGGTATCGCCAC
This sequence comes from Pseudomonas sp. NPDC096925, assembly GCF_044762545.1. Taxonomy (NCBI): domain Bacteria; kingdom Pseudomonadati; phylum Pseudomonadota; class Gammaproteobacteria; order Pseudomonadales; family Pseudomonadaceae; genus Pseudomonas; species Pseudomonas sp. NPDC096925. The sequence continues at coordinate 581,104 of NZ_JBIWEM010000003.1, forward strand.
AGGTGCGCCAGGGCTCGCTGCTCATGGCCTGCAACTGCTCAGGGCGTGCGCCCTGCCATGGCTGGCCAAGTTCGCAATCGAGCGGGTCAAAGCCCGGCACCAGCGCCTTGGCCAGGGCCCGCAGCAGGCTGGCATTGCCGCCGCGACCGTCGCCGCGCTCGACCCGCAACAGCGCCAGCAAGGTATCCAGGCGCAGCCGGCCCTCAGGCGATTGGCCGAACACATGCAGGCCATCGCGAATCTGCGATTCCTTCAAGTCACACAGGTAGGTATCCAGGCGCGGCAGCCACACGGCGGCATCGTCCAGTTGGCCTTCCAGCTGCAGTTCGCGGTCGATGTGGTTGGCCTTGACCAGCTCGAGAATGTCGCGTTGCAACTCGCGGGCCCGCCGCGGGTCGAGCAGCTGTGCTTCGTAGAACTCGTCGGCCAATTGCTCCAGGTGGCGCAACGGGCCATAGGTTTCGGCACGGGTGAGCGGTGGCATCAGGTGGTCGATGATCACCGCCTGGGTGCGGCGCTTGGCCTGGGCCCCCTCGCCCGGGTCGTTGACGATAAACGGGTAGATGTTCGGCAACGGGCCGAGCAAGGCGTCCGGCCAGCACTGCGCCGACAACCCGACGCCCTTGCCGGGCAGCCATTCGAGGTTGCCGTGCTTGCCGACGTGGATCACCGCGTCGGCGGCAAAGGCATGGCGCAACCAGAAGTGAAACGCCAGGTAACCGTGCGGCGGCACCAGGTCGGGGTCGTGGTACACCGCGCTGGGATCCACCTGGTAACCCCGCGCCGGCTGGATGCCGACGAAGGTCAAGCCAAAGCGCAGGCCGGCCACCATCAGCCGGCCACTGCGGTACATCGGGTCCTGCTGCGGCGGCCCCCAGCGCTCCAGCACCGCCTGGCGGTTGGCCTCGGGCAGGCGCTCGAAGGCGGCCTGGTAGTCGGCCAGGCTCAGGCTCTGCGCGCAGGGGCGCAGGTCCAGCTGGTCGAGGTCGTTGGTCACGCCGCCGAGCAACTGGTGGATCAGTTGCGTGCCGCTGCCCGGCAAGTCGGCCAGCGGGTAGCCTTCGGCCTGCAGGGCCTTGAGGATGTTCAGCGCGGCCGCCGGCGTGTCCAGGCCAACGCCGTTGCCTATGCGGCCATCCCGGGTCGGGTAGTTGGCCAGCACCAAGGCCACGCGCTTCTGGGCATTCGGCAGGCGCGCCAGCTCGACCCAGCGACGGGCCAGCTCGGCGACAAAGTCCATGCGTTCGGGGTGAGCGCGGTAGCAGACCACGTCGGACTGGCTGCGCTCGCTGCGCCAGGCCATGTCCTTGAAGCTGATCGGGCGGGTGATGATGCGCCCGTCCAGTTCGGGCAAGGCAATGTGCATGGCCAGGTCACGCGCCCCCAGGCCCTGCTCGCTGGCCTCCCAGCCGGGCTGGTTGTCTTGCGCGCAGATGGCCTGCAGCACCGGAATGTCGCGACGGAACGGGCGCAGGTTGGGGCGTTCGGGGCTGGACAGGGCAAAGCCGGTGGTGTTGACCAGCACCTCGGCACCCACCTCGTCCAGCCAGCCTTCGACCTGCTCCAGGCAGGCACTTTCCTTGAGGCTGGCCACGGCGATCGGCAACGGGTTGAGCCCGGCGGCCTGCAGGCGCTGGCAGAACACGTCGATGAACGCGGTGTTGGCCGCCTGCAAGTGCGAGCGATAGAACAGCAGCGGCGCCACCGGTTGCTCGGGGTGCCACTGCGGGTACCAGTCCTCCAGCGTGGCGCTGCCCTTGGCCGGGTGATACACGGCGGTGCGCGGCAAAGGCTGCGGCTCGTCCCAGGCATAGTCGCGGCCCAGCCACTGGCTGGCCAGACAATTGAACAGGTTGATGGCGTTGGCCTTGCCGCCCTGGCGCAGGTAATGCCAGAGGCGCTCGGCCTGCTCGCCGCTGACGCTGCCCAGGCTGGTCAGCTCCGGGTCCGGGCGGTCGTCGCCCGGTACCAGGATCAGTTGCACGCCACGGCCGGCCAGCTCGACCAGCTGCTCGACGCCATAGCGCCAGTAGCCGACGCCACCGTGCAGCGACACCAGGATGACCTTGGCATGGCGCAGTACCTGGTCGACGTACAGGTCGACCGAGGCATGGTTCTGTACCTGCATCGGGTTGGCCAGGCGCAGGCTGGGGTAATCCTCGGGCAATTGCTCGGCAGTATCGGCGAGCAATGCCAGGTGCGAATCGCCGCTGCAGAGAATCACCAGCTCGGCGGGTGTCTGGCCGAGGTCGGCAATGCTGTCATCCGGCACGAAGCCGCCGGGCTGGGTCCGCAGCAGGTGCACGGGTCAGGCGCCCAGGGCCTGGCGCAGGCGCGCTTCCAGCTGGACAGCGTCGAGGTCCTGGCCGATCAGCACCAGGCGAGTGATGCGCGGCTCGTCGGCTCGCCAGGCGCGGTCGAAGTGCTTGTCGAAACGGGTGCCCACGCCTTGCACCAGCAGGCGCATCGGCTTGCCCGGGATGGCAGCGAAACCTTTGGCGCGCAGGATGCCGAACTCCACTACCAGCTGGGTCAGAGCGTCGAGCAGCAGGCTTTCGTCAGCTTCGGGCAGGTCGATGGAGATCGAATCGAAGGCGTCGTGGTCATGATCGTCATGGTCATCGTCGTCATGGTGCGAATCGTGGTGGGTACGGCGGCCATCGATGTGCGCCTCGGATTCGGCGCCTACGCCCAACAGCACTTCCAGCGGCAGCTTGCCGCTGCTGGCCTCGATCACCTTGACTGCCGGCGGCAGTTCTTCGGCCACTTCGGCGCGGACCTTGGCCAGGCCTTCGGCGTCGATCAGGTCGGCCTTGTTCAGCACCACCAGGTCAGCGCTGGCCAGCTGGTCGGCGAACAGTTCGTGCAGCGGCGATTCGTGGTCCAGGTTAGGGTCGAGCTTGCGCTGGGCATCGACCTGGTCCGGGTAGGCGGCGAAGGTGCCGGCTGCCACGGCCGGGCTGTCGACCACCGTGATCACCGCGTCGACGGTGCAGGCATTGCGGATTTCCGGCCACTGGAAGGCTTGTACCAGCGGTTTGGGCAGGGCCAGGCCGCTGGTTTCGATGAGGATATGGTCCAGGTCGCCACGGCGTGCCACCAGCTCGCGCATCACCGGGAAGAACTCTTCCTGCACGGTGCAGCACAGGCAGCCGTTGGCCAGCTCGTAGACGCGACCGCTGGCTTCTTCCTCGGTGCAACCGATGCTGCACTGCTTGAGGATTTCGCCGTCGATGCCCAGTTCGCCGAACTCGTTGACGATCACCGCAATGCGGCGGCCCTGGGCGTTGTCGAGCATGTGGCGCAGCAAGGTAGTCTTGCCCGAGCCGAGGAAGCCGGTGACGATGGTGACGGGGAGCTTGGCCAGTGTTTTCATGTCGCATTGCCCTTGGCAGATTGGCGCGGGCATGCAGGACGACAGCCGCAGGCCAGGCCGGCCGGGCTTGTTCGCCACCGGATCACCCCGCCCGGTTGAAAGTCGAAAACGTGACGAGGCAGGTCTCCTGGCTCGCACCGTTCCATGTGCCCGCTGGTGCAGCAGGCTGGCGGGATGACGCCTTCCCGCGCGCGGGCGCAGTGGCTGTGTCGATCCGTTGTCGGTGCTTACAGTTGCGGGGGCAGCCGCGGCTTGTACCGCGTTCCCGTCTTAGCTTCGGCCTGGCCGAAGAACCTCGAACTGGCAAGGCTACGCAGTGGCTGGCGGGTGGTCAACCATTGCTGCTGGTGCTTGCCTCGATATGTTCAGCGCCTGGAAGACCTCCGCCGGCAGGAGTTTCGTGACTGGCCGTTCCCGATCCGCCACGGATGTATTATGGTGGCGTGGTGCGCATATAACAGCAGCCCGAGCGATCGGGCACTTGCAAGACAATGAGGGTGTCATGAGCAACGAAAGCATTAATTGGGACAAGCTGGGTTTCGACTACATCAAGACCGACAAACGCTACCTGTCCGTATGGCGCAATGGCGAGTGGGACAAGGGCACCCTGACCGAAGACAACGTACTGCACATCAGTGAAGGCTCCACCGCCCTGCACTATGGCCAGCAGTGCTTCGAGGGCCTGAAGGCCTACCGTTGCAAGGACGGTTCGATCAACCTGTTCCGCCCGGACCAGAACGCTGCCCGCATGCAGCGCAGCTGCGCCCGCCTGCTGATGCCGCAGGTGCCGACCGATGTGTTCATCGAGGCATGCAAGCAAGTGGTCAAGGCCAACGAGAAGTTCGTGCCACCGCACGGCAAAGGCGCCCTCTACCTGCGTCCGTTCGTGATCGGCACCGGTGACAACATTGGCGTGCGCACCGCCCCCGAGTTCATCTTCTCGATCTTCGCCATCCCGGTTGGCTCGTACTTCAAGGGCGGCATGAAGCCGCACAACTTCCAGATCTCCAGCTTCGACCGCGCCGCCCCGCAAGGCACCGGTGCGGCCAAGGTCGGTGGCAACTACGCGGCCAGCCTGCAGCCGGGCGCTGAAGCGAAGAAAGCCAACTTCGCCGACGCCATCTACCTCGACCCGCTGACCCACACCAAGATCGAGGAAGTCGGTTCGGCAAACTTCTTCGGCATCACCGCCAACAACGAGTTCGTCACCCCGAAATCGGCCTCGGTGCTGCCAGGCATCACCCGCCTGTCGCTGATGGAACTGGCGCAATCGCGCCTGGGCCTGACCGTGATCGAAGGCGATGTGGAAATCAACAAGCTGGACCGTTTCGTCGAAGCCGGCGCCTGCGGTACCGCTGCGGTGATCACCCCGATCGGCGGCATCGAGTACAACGGCAAGCTGCACGTGTTCCACGACCTGGAAAAGGTCGGCCCGGTTACCCAGAAGCTCTACAACGAGCTGACCGGTATCCAGAGCGGTGATGTGGAAGCACCGGCAGGCTGGATCGTCAAGGTCGCCTGAGGCGCTTTAGCGGTTTGAAAAACGGGGCATGCCAGCAATGGCATGCCCCGTTTTTCATTGGTTGACGCGGGCACCATTGTGGGAGCGGCCTTGTGTCGCGAAAGGGCCGCAAAGCGGCCCTCGGAATTCAGCGCAGTTGCATAAATGTCTGGGGCTGCTCTGCAGCCCTTTCGCGACACAAGGCCGCTCCCACAATGGGGCCTGCATCGGCAAAACATTTATGCAAGGCGGCGCTGCATCAGCAGGTGCCGGGCTTTGTCGAAGGCCCAGTTGTACAGCACGGTGTAAGGCAAGATGATCACGAAGAAGCCCAACTCCACCATGAACGCCTGCAGCAACGAAATCTCCAGCATCCACGCCGCCACCGGCAGGCACCACACCACCAGCCCGGCCTCGAAGCCCAGGCCGTGCACAAAGCGTGCGCTAGCCCTCCAGTGTATGCGCTCGACCCGCACGTAGCGGTCGACCAGCGCGTTGTAGACCATGTTCCACAGCATGGCGATGACCGACAGGGTCACCGCCAGCGCCCCCGCCGTCGCCAGTGACTTGCCCATGATCCAGGACAACAGCGGCGCACACAGCAGCACGGCGAACACTTCATAACCGACGGCGTGAACCAGGCGTTCGGTGAAAGACACGTTTTTCATTGCAAATTCCATCCATTGCGTGAGACGTGCTTCCTATTTTCTTTGACAGAACCGATACTCGCGAAATAGCTACCATCGGTTTTATCAATAGCATGCGCTACTCACCCGAAGCTCTGGTCGCCTTTGTCGAAGCCGCATCGCTGGGTTCGTTTTCCGCTGCGGCGCGCAAGCTGCGCAAAAGCCAGTCCACTATCAGCATTGCCATCGCCAATTTCGAGGCCGATGTGGGTTGCCCGCTGTTCGACCGTGGCGGCCGCCACCCCTCGCTGAACGAGGCTGGGCGGCAGGTGCTGAGCCATGTCGAGGCGATCCTCGATGCCAGCGCCCGGCTCGATGCCCTGGCGGTGCGCCTGGCAGAAAATGTCGAGGCACTGGTCTCGGTGGTGATGTCGGACAGCTACAGCGTGACCTTCCAGGGCGCGGTGATGGCCCGCTTCGCCCAGCACTATCCGCATACCGAACTGCGCTGCGGCCCGTCGGAAGATGCCGATGTGATCGAGCTGATCCAGCAGGGCCTGGCACACATCGGCATTCTTGCCACGCAACCCAGCTACCCCGCAGACGTTGCCGTGGCGCGCTTGCCCGAGCAGGCCGAGTTTGGCGTGTACGTGGCCAGCGGGCATTCATTGGCAGCTTTGCCTCAGGTGCAGATGCAGCACCTGGAGAGCGTACGGCAGCTGTATATCAAGACCTATGCCCCCAGCCTGCACCACGGTCGCGGCCAGGCCTGGTCGGCACCGGATTACCTCACCCTGCTGGAGTTCGCCGTGCGCGGGTTCGGCTGGGCCGAACTGCCCAGGGCGCTGGTGGCACGGTTTGGCAGTGGGCTGGTGGAGTTGCAGGTGGCCGGGTACCCGCGACGGGTTGACATGGACGTGGCCTGGTCGAGCCGGCGCGCGCTCGGGCCAGCCGGGCAGTGGCTGGTGCGGCAGATGTTGGGGCGGTAGGCTTCTTTCAATTTCACGATTCTGGGGTGCGAGTGGAGCTACCGCATCCGCGCAAGCGGCACGCGCCGCGTTTGCAAAAGCTGCGGGACGAACTGCTGGCGGAACTGACCGGGCCCTGATCATATGGCGGTCAAACAAGGAACCTCGTTCTTCCAGGTAACACCGGGAATCTTTCAGCACCTTGTCGCTGAAGTCCTGACCGAACTCGATCAAATAGGTCAGCCCAATACAATGAAAAGTTCCCATACTTCATTCATACTGACCCTGCTTAAAAAACACCTACATCGATGTATCAGACAGTAGCTGTGAGCTAGGGAGCCTGTATGACTGGTTGGTTTGAACTGAGCACAAGCAGTAATGGACAATACCGGTTTGTTCTGAAAGCAGGTAACGGTGAGACTATTCTCACCAGCGAGCTGTATACGAGCCGGCAGGCAGCGGATAATGGAATCGCGTCCGTTCAGGCCAACAGCCCGCTGGCTGAGCGTTATGAAGAGCGAGTCTCCACTAACGGGAAAGTTTATTTCAACCTGAAAGCCGCCAATCACCAAGTCATTGGCACCAGCCAAATGTACGCAAGCACACAGGCACGTGCTGTCGGTATTGCTTCGGTGAAAACCAACGGCCCTTCGAAAACCGTAAAAGATCTCACCTGAGAGAACCCGTTCGAGCCAGGCCGATATGGCTTGGCTCGCGGGCATGCTCCTGGAACTGTACATAACTCATTGAATTAGCAGGGACCCTGTGGGAGCGACTCTAGCCGCGAACATCGGCGCAGCCGGTGCCGTGCACTGCAGACGCACCAAAAGCGTTTCGCATTGAGCATGCAGGGTCAATCCCCCGCCGCCACATCCACCACCTTCCAGCTGTCATCCGGGTCAAAGCGTTTCATCTCCTTGGCCAGTTTGTCCCCGTGCGGCCCGAGGTCTTTCTCGAACACCTCGCCGTCATGGCTGATCATGAAGCTCATCACCCCGGTGTCATCGTACTTGGCCGGCCAGGCAACCATGGCGAAGCCGCGACTCATCTGGTTGCCGATCAGGTAGCTATAAGCACCGCCGGGGGCAGATGGGCCTTGAGCATCGAGGATGCGGAAGTGATAGCCATACCAGGCGTCGCCGACCATGTCCTGGCCGAACAGCGGGCCCAGCGGGCTGACCTGGCCGTCGCCGTCGTCAGCCCAGTACAGCCCGTCATGCTTGCCGGGCTCGCTGAAGATCTTCTGCGCGTATTCCAGCGCACCGTTGCCATTGTGGTCCTGGGTGGCGTAGTCCATCTGCGCATCGTGGTAGGCCAGCATCGACTGCATGGCACCCAGCTCGTTGCGGCCAATGCGCCGGGCGCGGATTTCGGCGCTGCCGGCCTTGAGGTCGAAACGCCACCCCTGGTTGCCTCTGGTCAACGGTATGGGCAACGTCCAGTGATCACTGCCCACCGCGAGAATGGCCTTGCTCGCCCCCGACATGTCGATGCTGTGCTGCGCACGATACTGTTCCAGGAACGTGTCCACGTCACTGCGTTGCACACCTCCACGCGGTATGTAGGTACGCCAGTCATCGCCCAGCAACTGGGCCAGGCGGGCTTCATCAGGCTTCTCTTGGCCCAGCGCCGCAACAAAGGCGTCCACGGCCTTCTCCGGCGTCGGGAAGGCTTCCTGCGCAGCGGCCTGGGTCGACCAGGCCATACCGGCTGCGAGTACCAGTGCCGCTATCGATTGACGGTTCATCGACGGCCACCTCCCCCGCGGCGTGCGGGCGCACTGGGCCGGGAAATCTGGTGACCGGCAGCACGCGATGCGCTCGGGCGCTGGGCGAACGACTGGCTGGTACGGCCGCGGCTGGCCTGCGCGCTGGTGCGCGAGGGTGAACGCACACCGTCGAAGGCATTGTTACGCGCCCGGCCAGCGGTATTGGAAGGCCGGTTTTGCGCCAGCTGCCGCCCCTGGCCTTCGCCTTGCCTGCGTTGATTCACCTGGTTGTTCTGCTGCCGTGCCTGGGTATGGCGGGTTTCCTGTCGGCGGTCGGTTGCCCTCGGGTTGTCGCTGCGGGGCTGCATGCGGTTGCCGACCGAATTACCCGCCTGCGCTTCGCGCATCTGCTGGCGTGCCTGCCGGTTGCTGGTGGCCGGCCGTTCGATGCCGGCCCGATCCATCGACGCCCTGGCCTTGTCCCGCGCCTGGGCGCGCTGGGCGTCGTCACCGCGGAAGGCAGTACGCTGGGTGGCTCCGTCCAGCTGGCGGCCGTACTGTTGGCGGCTACGGGAGTCGCGGTACGGCACGCCGTCGCGGTTGGCGGCGTTGTGCTGCCATTTTTTCTGGTTGTTGGTGATGCGGTTGTTGCCGTTGATGTTGTTGTAGCGGTTGACGTCGATGTCGATGTCGTTGTTGCCCCAGTCACAGTCGCCCCACAGCGAGGCGACGATTGCCACGCCGGTACCGAAGGCGAGGCCCGCCACCAGCGCGGAACCAGGGTAGTACATGGGCGGTGGCGGATAATACGCTGGCGGCGAGGCCGGGTAGGCCCAGGTGCCGTAGGTGGTGGTCGGGTTGTAGCTGGGCACGTACACCACCTGCGGGTCGGCCGGCTCGATGATGATGGTGGTGGGCGGGCTGCTGGCAGTGACCACCTGGGTGCTGCTGCCGCCGGAGGCCGGTGCTGGTGCGGGCGCAGTCTGCACGGTCACGTTCTGGTACTGGTTGCTCTGCAGGTTGCCGGCGGCCTGGGCCTGGTGACGCAGGCGCTGCACGCCGCCCATGACATCGTCGGGCTGCGCGAGGAAGGCGTCGCCCAGGCGCTGTACCCAGACCGGGTCCTGACCCAGGGTTGCCAGCACCTGCGGGAAGGCCACCAGCGCTTGTACGCTCGGGTCCCAGGGCTGGCTCGCCACCTTCTTGACGGCATCGTCGCCGGAGGCCTTGGGGTTGGCCTTGGACCAGGTCACCGCTTCGCTCACCTGCCCCGGATAAGTCGAGGCCATCAATACCTGGGCCAGCAGCGCATCAGGGTACAGCGCGATGGGCGCGAGCATCTGGTCCAGTTGCTCCTGGGTGAACACCGGGTCCTTGGCTACGACCGTGTCGGCTTGTGGTGCCGGGTCGGGGGCAGGTACGTCTTCTGCCAGCACCAGGCCGGGCATAGCGCTCAGATACAGGACCGCCGACAGGACCGCTGACAATGGCATGCGCATCGCTTCTCCCCTGAGGTCAGAGCACGTGGGTTAAGGGTAGCAACGGCACTGCTTTTGGCCAGATGCGGGGGCCAAACTGTTCGCGCTCTAAGGGTGGGGGTGGTTGCTGCTTTTGAATCTATACCGGGACTGGGCTGACATCTGTAATTGACTGTACCGGACCTTTCGCGGGCACGAGGCCATATTCAAAAAGGAGCCCATCCCGATGAACACGCCCCGCCTCATCGCCGTCATCATGCTCGCCGCGCTCTGCACCTCGGCCTGGGCGGCCACCGACCGCGCCGAACGGCGCCGCGAGGCCCGTGATGTACGGCAGGAAACCCGCCAGGACGCGCGGCAGACCAAACAGGACTGCCGCCACGCCGACCAGCAAAGCAACGCCGGCTGCCGGCAGGACAAACGCCACACCAAGCAGCAAGGCCGTGAGCGCGCCCGCGACATAAAATACTGAGCGGGCGATGCTCAGCCGCCCAGGGCGATGATCGCCATGATCAGCGCCGCCCCGACCGCTGCCAGGACCACGCCGGTCAACAGGGTGCGGCCACCGGAATAGCGTGCCAGCAACCAGCCCGCAAGGAAGAGCATGGCCAGGGCGACCAGGTTCGACACGCGAATGGCCGTACCGGTGGTCTCGATCAGCAGGAATGGAATGACCATCGGGAAGGTTGCCAATACCACCAACAGGAAAGTGGCCAGGGCTGCCTTGAGATCATCCAGCCCCAGGCGTAACGGCAGCGGGCGGGCAGCATCACGCAGCATCCGCCCGCGCAGCATCTCCAGGCCGTCTTCATCCAGTGCCAGGCCGATGCGCTCTGGCAGCGCATCGGCAATCAGCCTGCGCCCCTGGCTGGCTTCACCGGCTTGCAGGCGGGCCAACAGGGTCCGGCTACGGGTGCGCTCGGTCCAGGTACGCAGTAAATAGATGACCGCATCGGCCAGGCCCCAGGCCAGGTTGCAGCCGAACGCGGCGATCAGCATCAGCCGGGCATCTTCGCGCCCGGCCGTGGCCACGCTCAACGAGCCAATGAAGGTCATCGCCATCAACAGGCCGAAGATGACTTCGGTGATACGGTCGATCGGTTCCAGTACGCCCCATTTGCGCGGTTGCTCGGCTTGCCCCATCGCACCCTCCCGGTTCCCCTGGAACCATCGATAGTCACTATCGAGAATGGCAATTTCTGCCGAACCACATGGCCGAATAACCTAGCTCCATCGACTCGCCGCTCACGACCCCGGCCCCTGGAGCTACCTGATGAACACCTTGGCCCGCCAGCTGTCCGCCACCCTTGCCGTTTTTGCCATCGCCATCATCAGCGGCTGTGCCAGCCACCCCGAACTGCGCCCCTACACCGCCGAAGAAACCCGTCAACTGCAACTGGAAGCGCTGCAACGCCGCGGCCTGTCGCTGGACGACTATGAGCAGCAACGGCGGGTGATCCAGCGTGCCGGCAACCTGCCTGTGGTGACCGAAGCCACCGACGCTGACCGTTCGACCAGAGGCTGAGTGAATCGCCAGCGGATGCCTCCCGTAACGGGCTACGAGGTGAGGTTGATCCATTATAGTCAGCCATACACTGCGGGCCTCGACAGCCATGCCCTGCCACGTTCCTCACCCCTTCAACGGCGCGGCGCCAGTGCCAGGGCGATACCGCCCAGCACCACCACGCACGCCACCAGCAAGCGCAGCGACAATGGCTCACCGATCAGGCCAACCCCGCCCAACGCCGCAATCACCGGGACGCTTAGCTGCAGGGTCGCCGCCTGCTGCGCACTGACCTGCCTGACCACGCCGTACCACACGGCATAGCCCGCACCCGAGGCCAGCACGCCGGAGCCCAACGCATACAGCAAACCGGGCGGAGTCAGGTGCAAGCCGGCCCCCAGCGACAGCATAGGTACCAGCAGCACCAGGCAAGGCAGGCTCCGTGCGAAATTGCCGGCAGTATCGGCCAGCGGCCTGGGTGAGCCTTTGCCCAGCAGTGTGTAAACGCCCCAGGCCACGCCGGACAGGGCCATCAGCAAAGCACTGGCAAAGGGTGGCGCCGAGGTACCGGGCAACAGCAGCACCAGCAGGCCGGCAAAGGCGATCAGCATGCCCAGCAGCATCCGCGCGGTGATGCGTTCACCCTTGTACCAGGCGAAGCCGAACATGGTGATCTGCACCGCACCGAACAGCAGCAACGCACCCGCGCCTGCGCCCAGCTGCAGGTAGGCTGCAGAAAACAGGAACGCGTACAGGAACAGGGCCAGGCCGCCCCGCCAGCTGCCCCCCATGGCGAGCGCAGGTTTGCGCAGGCGGAGCAACAGCAGCAGGAACAGTGCACCACTGGCCAGGCGCACCACGGTGAAGGATGCCGGATCGATGGCCCCATCCTTCAGCGCCAGCCGGCAGAACACCGAATTGGCAGCGAAGGCCACCAGGCTGAAAAGTGCAGGCCACACCCAGGCCCGGGTCTTGCGGTCAGCGAGCGTGGTGGTGCCGGTGCTCATGGTGTGGTCACCTCTGAGATCAATTGTTGTTATAGCGGCCATGCTGCTAGGGCCAGCACCGATATACAACACTGTGTTTAGCTGGCGCTACCACCGAATCACCTACATCTACAGCGCTGCTACCGCCTCGATCTCCACCAGCATGCCGTCCAGCGCCAGCCGGGGTACCGGTATCAGCGTGCAGGTCGGTTTCATGGACGAGCCCCAGGCCTTGTCAGCCTCGATTACCCACTCACGCAGGCGCGTTTCGGAATGCTCGACGATCAGCAGGGTCAGCTTGAACACCTGGGCCAGGCTGGCGCCTTTCGAGGCCAAGGCAATCTCCAGGTTGGCCAGCGCCTGGCGCGCCTGCTCGGCGAACAGCGGCGACAGTTGCCCGTTGCGGTTCTCCCCGCCCTGACCGGCGATGAACAGCAGGCGGCTGTCAGCATGAACTTCGGCGACATGGGAATAGGCATTGCCGCTGGGGTCGTACAGGCCTTCGGGGTTGCTCAGCTGGAACGCGGTTGAATGACTCACGGTAAGCCCTCGATCAGTTGAAAGAACGACGGAGTATCGGACCTTGAGTTAACTTGAGGTCAAGCGCGAAAGAGACGGCTAACGCGAAGCGCGGCACCGCAGTGTAGGACGTTTCGCACAGCGCCCTGGCTTTCGTGAACCACGCGTCTGTATGCGCAGTGGCCATCAGGCGCTAGATTGCAAGGCCCGGCATGGAGGCCTGCATGCAACAAGGAAAACACCATGAGCAAACATGAATTTCTACTCGCCTACACCATCAAGCCACGCGACCCGCAGCGGGACGAATACGATGCGGCACAGGCGCGCCAGCATCTGCGCGAGAACATCGGGCTGGACACCGTGGAACACATCGAAACCACCCTGCTCGGGCTGGTGGAACTCGCCGCCATTTCAAAGTCTGACAAGGCCCTCGAAGCCGAGAGGCTTGTCCGTGATCGCATCCACGAGGAGCTCAAGGGCCTGCGGGTATTGTCGAAAGTGAAGTTCTACGGCTGCCTGATGGTGGATGGGCTGGGGCCAGCAATCCGCTTCGACATTGCCTAGCGTATGAGCGGCATCAGGCCCACAGCCTGATGCCGCACACCGTCATTTTTCCTGCAGTACTGCCCTGCCCTTCACCGCGCGAGGCCCGCGCCAGGCCCAGAACAACAAGCCGGGGAATGGCGCGTAGACCACGAAGACGATCCACAGCATCTTGCGCTCGGCGCGCCGGTCACTGCCGATGATGTGCCAGATGGCCCAGATTTCCAGCAGGACCACAAAGGCCGCGATGACGATCCAGATCGTTCCGATTTCCATGAGCGCTCTCCCATTTGGCATGTAATGGGTTGGGTTGCAGAGGCTGCCGAGGGTTCAGATTGATTTGGCTGATCGTACGGCTCCAAGGTATGCGCTCCCACAGGTTGCGCACATGAGTGCCATCTCCACAGGACGCAACGCAGGGGCTTCACTCAATGCTGTGGTGCATTCTCCAGCGCCGCCTTCAACGCCGGCGCATCGGCAAACGCTCGCTGGCTCACCAGCTTGCCCTGCTCCAGCTGCAACCACTGCACCTGGCCATCCTGCCCGGGATAACGGCTGGCCACCCGCCCTTCACGGTCAAGCAGCACCCGGTAGTTGTAATCGCGCATGGCGGGGATGGCGAACAGCTTGCTGATCAGTGCCGGCATGCGCTGGATGTCGGCAACAAACACCGCATCGCGCGCTTCCAGGTAACCCTTGGGCTGTTCGGCCAGTACCGCCTTCACCAGCTTGGCACCGTCCATGTCGCGCGCCACCAGCAGAATGTGTGTACCGGCGTCGAGGCTGTAGGCCTGGTCGTACTGGTCCAGCAGCGTCCACGGGGCGAGCTTGTCGCCGGGTTCCAAGGCACTGGCCAGCAATGGCATCAGACAAAGCAACAGGGCAGCGGCGTATTTCATCAGGGGCATCCTCAGTGACGGGAGCATCAGCATAGCGGCAACGTGCCAAGCCAGACAGGTTGCCTGAATACGACCTGGAATACGACATGGCCACCCGGGAGATTGTCTTTCCCCCGACCTACCGCCACACTCTCCAGGCCAGCCAGGAAGCGGAGTCCAGAGTGCCCACGCCACGCCAGTTCAGCAAGAAGACCAGCACCAGCAACATGCTGCGGCTGAAGTCCACCAGCGCCAATGCCCAGGCCCCCTATCGGGTCGATTTCGTATTGCTCGAACACTTTTCGATGGCCAGCTTCACCGTGGCCATGGACGTACTGGTCACGGCCAACCTGCTGCGCGCCGACAGCTTCCAGTTCACCCCGCTGTCGCTCGAAGGCGACCGCGTGCTCAGCGACCTGGGGTTGGAGCTGGTAGCCACCGAGTTGTCTGCCGAGGCGCTGAAGGAGCTGGACCTGCTGGTGATCTGTGGCGGCTTGCGCACGCCCTTGAAGTACCCGGAGCTTGACCGGCTGCTGGACGATTGCGCGGCCCACGGCATGGCCCTGGGAGGGTTGTGGAATGGCGCGTGGTTCCTCGGCCGCGCCGGGGTGCTGGACGACTATGGCTGCAGTATCCACCCCGAGCAGCGCGCCAGCCTGTCCGAGCGCAGCCCGCAAACGCGGATCACCCCGGCCAGCTTCACCCTCGACCGCGACCGCCTCAGCGCCGCCAGCCCCAATGGCGCCATGGAGCTGATGCTCGGCCTGGTGCGCCGGCTGTATGGCGACGGCCTGGCCGAAGGCGTCGAGGAGATCCTGTCATTCTCCGGTGCCCGCTACCGCCAGGTCGGCCCGGGCGCGAAGAAGTCCATGAGCCTGCACCTGCGCACCATCGTCGAGCTGATGGAGAACAACCTCGAGGAAACCCTCAGCCTCGACCAACTGGCCGCCTACAGCGGGCGCTCGCGCCGGCAGATCGACCGCCTGTTCCAGGCTCAGCTGGGTACTTCGCCGCGACGCTACTACATGGAGTTACGCATTACCAAAAGCCGCCGCCTGCTGCAGTATTCCGACCTGTCGGTGATGGAAGTGGCAGTGGCCTGCGGGTTTGTTTCGGTGTCGCACTTCAGCAAATGCTATGCGGCATACTTTGGCTACCCGCCGTCGCGTGAGCAGCGGTTGGGCGAGTGAGGTTCAAGGCTTGTTGAGGTGTCGCCTGGGCCGGCCCTTTCGCGGGTAAACCCGCTCCCACAGGTACTGTGCGAATCTTTGGGACAGCGGTGATCCTGTGGGAGCGGGTTTACCCGCGAAGAGGCCAGCCAGGCACTGGAAAACCTTCAGGGGCGGCGCTCGATCTGGATGTACCGCAGCACAGCATCACAAATCATGACCTTGTGACGCAGCTTGACCTGCTCATCGGACAGGTCGATCTGGAAGATCTCGCCAAAGGTGTGGCGGTTCGACACCCGGTAGAAGCAGAACGCGCTCATCAGCATGTGCAGGTCGATGACCTCGATACCGGCGCGGAACACACCTTCCTGTACACCGCGACGCAGGGTATTGCCCAAGGCCTCGAGCACCAGGCTGCTCATTTCGCGAATGGCCGGCGACTGCTTGACGTACTCGCCATAGTGGATGTTTTCGGTGCAGATGATCCGCACGAAATCGACGTTGCGGTCGTGGTGATCGAAGGTGAACTCCACCAGCCGGCGAATCGCCTGCTCGGCCGGCAGCGACTCCAGGTCCAGGCTTTGCTCGGTCTTGCGGATATCGCCGTACAGCTTGACCAGGCACTCGCAGTACAGCTGCTCCTTGCTGCCGAAGTAGTAGTAGATCATGCGCTTGGAGGTGGCGGTGCGCTCGGCGATGGCGTCGACGCGGGCACCAGCCAGCCCTTGCTGGACGAACTCGTGGATGGCGGCCTGGAGGATGTCCTCGCGCGTTTTCTCGGGGTTGTTCTTGCGCGTCTTGCGCCCCCCTTCGGTTTCAGGCTGGCCGAGGCTGACTACGGAATCACTCATACCCACTCACAGGCTGTTTATTGGAATACGGGGATTATCCGCGAGCGCGGCCATGCAGGGAAGCGCGCTGTTGGTCGGGTAGCCATCACCCACGGCTGCTGGGGGGCATGCCTTTGGCCGGGTTGGCGCGGTCAGCCAGCGGGCACTGATTGCCGGCGCCACCCGCGCCATCAGCATGGAACTCGTGGTCACGCTGGTGGCAGTGCTGGTCGGTGCCTTGCTTCCCGATGAAGCCGTGAGCCTGTTGCAGGCCGCCGGAGGCCTGGTAATCCTGCTTGGCTGCATGCTGGTACTGGGCCTGCTGCCCACACGCAAACGGCGCCTGCCCAACTGAACGCAGGGGGCAATCGCCTTTGGGCGACGGCCCTGATAAAACAAAAGGATATAAAAATAACAAAATAATCTAACAAACATGCATATTAAAAATTGAAAGCCAAACGCCACCTCCTTAGTCTGGGCACATCGTTTTCCAGCCGATTCAAGGAGCAATACCCATGTCCGCCCGTGCCTTCTCCCCCTGCGCCGTCTGTTGATCGGCGGCTTGCTGGCCAGTGTCGCCAGCACCCTGCTGCCCTGGTCCCAAGCCCTGGCCGACGAAGCCAAGACCCTGCGCATCGGCTACCAGAAATTCAACAGTATCAACATCCTCAAGGGCAGCGGCGCCCTGGAGAAGGCACTGGCGCCGCAAGGCGTGAAAGTCAGCTGGCACGAGTTCGCCGCCGGCCCGCAACTACTCGAAGCCCTGAGCACCGGCGCCATCGACCTCGGCCATGCTGCCGATGCACCCTCGGTGTTCGCCCAGGCCGCGGGCAAGCCGGTGGTGTACCTGGCCGCCGAGCAACCCTACCCGCGCGGCATCGGCCTGGTGGTGCGCGAGCAGGATCACCTGAGCAGCGTGCAAGACCTCAAGGGTAAGCGCGTGGCCACCGGCCGCGGCTGGAACGCCCAGTACCTGCTGGCCGTTGCCCTGGAACAGGCCGGCCTCAGCTACCGGGACATCACCCCGGCCTACGTCAACAACGCCGCCGATGCCGTGGCGGCACTGCAATCGGGCAGCGTCCAGGCCGTGACCCTGTGGGACCCGTTCCTCGCCGCCGCAGAAAGCCAGCCGGGCCTGAAGAACCTGCGCGACGGTAGCGGCTTGTCCAACAACCGCACCTTCTACCTGTCCACCGCCAGCTTCGCCGACCAGCACCGCGCGTTGCTGAAGATCTTCTTTGCCGAACTGGGCAAGGTCAGCCAGTGGGCCAATGCCAAGCCTGCGGAAGTCGCCGCGCTGCTGGCCCCGCAATTGGGGATCAATGCCAACGTACTGCAAGTGGCCAGCGAACGACGCAACTACAACGCCGTGGCCATTACCCCGCAGATCGTTGCCGAGCAACAGAAACTGGCCGATACCTTCCAGGACCTGGGCCTGATTCCACGCAAGCTGCAGGTGGCCGACGCGGTCTACCCGGCTTCCGTCTTGCCTTGAGCGGAGCGCCCCCATGCCCCGCCCGATCCGCTTCAACGCCTTCAGCATGAACGCCGCCAGCCACCAGTCCCCCGGCCTGTGGCGCCACCCGCGCAACACCAGCGTGGCCTTCAACCGCCTGGGTTACTGGACCGACCTGGCCCGCCTGCTCGAACGCGGCCTGTTCGACGCCCTGTTCATCGCCGATGTGCTGGGCATCTACGACGTCTACCAGGGCGGCCCCGAAGCCGCCCTGCGCGGTGGCGTGCAGGTACCGGTCAACGACCCGCTGCTGCTGGTACCAGCCATGGCCGGGGTTACCGAGCACCTGGGCTTCGGCGTCACTTTCTCGCTCACCTACGAACACCCCTATCCGTTCGCCCGGCGCATGTCCACGCTCGACCACCTGAGCAATGGCCGGGTCGGCTGGAACATCGTCACCGGCTACCTTGACAGCGCCGCGCGCAACCTGGGCCTGGCGCACCAGCTGGGCCACGACCAGCGCTATGACCTGGCCGAGGAATACCTGCAGGTGCTTTACAAACTGTGGGAGAAAAGCTGGGACGACGACGCTGTGTTGCTGGAGCGTGACAGCGGGCGATACATCGAACCCGCCCGGGTGCACCCCATCAACCATGTGGGCGAGCACTTCCAGGTGCCAGGCATGCACCTGTGCCAACCTTCGCCACAACGCACGCCGGTGCTGTTCCAGGCAGGTGCTTCGGCACGCGGCCAGCAGTTCGCGGCGCGACATGCCGAATGCGTGTTCATCAGCGGGCCGACGCCCACGGTACTGCGCCGCTACGCCGACGGCATCCGCGAGGCCAGCGAGGCGGCCGGGCGTGGCCGGGACGAGGTGCTGATCTACGCCCAGGCACTGTTGATTGTCGCCCCCACCCGGGAGGCGGCCGAGGCGCGCTTCGCCGAATACCGCCGCTATGTCGACCTGGACGCTGCCCTGGCGCTACTGTCAGGCTGGACCGGCATCGACTTTGCCGGCCTCGACCCCGATGCGCCCATCGAATACGTCGAGAACGATGCCGGTCGCGCAGCCCTGGCAGCCTTCACCGCTGCCGACCCGAACCGCCGCTGGACCGTGCGCGAAGCCGCCGAGTTCGTCGGCCTGGGCGGCCGTGGCCCGGTGCTGGTAGGTGCTGCCAGCGAGGTGGCCGACCAGCTGGAAAGCTGGCTGGACCAGACCGGCATCGATGGCTTCAACCTGACCTACGCGGTGCAACCGGACGACCTGGCCCAGGTGGTCGAGCTGCTGGTGCCCGAACTGCAACGCCGTGGCCGCTACCCGCTGAGCTATGCCGACGGCACCTTGCGCCACAAGCTGTTCGGCCAGGGCGACCGCTTGCAGGAAGGGCACGTTGGCCGCCAGGTTCGCATTCAGCCAGCAAATACCGGGTATTCCAACATTTAATTTGTAGATGGCGCGCGCTCGACCCTATTCTGTCGCCACATCCCCTGCGCCGCACCGGCCGGTGCGGTTCACGGCATGGGGAGAGAACAACAAGTCGAGATCGTCCATGTCGAACCATTCGTACTTCGCCCCCCACGGTGGGCACCCGGCTCAGACCGAGCTGCTGACTGACCGTGCCATGTTCACCGAAGCCTATGCCGTCATCCCCAAGGGCGTGATGCGTGACATCGTCACCAGCCACCTGCCGTTCTGGGACAAGATGCGCATGTGGGTCATCGCCCGCCCGCTGACCGGCTTTGCCGAAACCTTCTCCCAGTACATCGTCGAAGTGGCTCCGGAAGGCGGCAGCGAGCGCCCTGAGCTGGACCCGAACGCCGAAGCCGTGGTGTTCATCGTCGAAGGCGAACTGGACATCACCGTCGAAGGCAAGCACCACACCCTGGTACCGGGCGGCTACGCCTTCCTGGCCCCGGGCGCCGAGTGGAGCCTGCGCAACAACAGCAAGTCCAACGTCACCTTCCACTGGCTGCGCAAGCACTACCAGAAGGTCGAAGGCCTGGACGTTCCCGAGTCGTTCGTTACCCACCGTGACAACGCCACCGTCATCGAGATGCCGGGCACCGAAGGCCGCTGGGTCACCACCCGCTTCGTCGACATGGCCGACATGCGCCACGACATGCACGTGAACATCGTCACCTTCCAGCCGGGCGGGGTGATCCCGTTCGCCGAGACCCACGTGATGGAACACGGCCTGTACGTACTGGAAGGCAAGGCGGTGTACCGCCTGAACCAGGACTGGGTCGAAGTGGAAGCCGGCGACTTCATGTGGCTGCGCGCCTTCTGCCCGCAAGCCTGCTACGCCGGCGGCCCAGGCAAGTTCAGCTACCTGCTGTACAAGGACGTGAACCGTCACGTGCACCTGACGCTGAACCCTAAGCGTTGATGCATTGGGGGGCGCTTTGCGCCCCTTTCGCGACACAAGGCCGCGCCCACAAAAGTACGGTGTATGCCGAACCCTGTGGGAGCGGCCTTGTGTCGCGAAAGGGCTGCAAAGCAGCCCCAGTAGCCGCATACTGAAAATCCTGCCACCCGCGCGGTACCAGCCATGAACCGCTGCCTGCTGCTCGCCGCCCTGCTGCTCTGCCCCCCCGCCCCAGCCGCCGATGACTGGAACCTGGCCTACGACCGCGAAGGCATCCGCGTGTACCTGAGTGGCGTGGCCGACTCGCCCTACCAGCAATTCCGTGGTGTCAGCACCATGAAAGCCAGCATTCGTACGCTCACCGACCTGCAGGAAAACCTGCGGGTGGCCTGCAAGTGGCTGTACGCCTGCGCCGAGATGCGCTTGCTGGATGTGCAAGGCGAAAACACCTGGGTGTACCTGACCACCAACCTGCCGTGGCCGACGATGCCGCGGGACATCGTGCTGAAGGTCACGACCGAACGCCTGGACGACGGCACGCTGCTGCGCCACCTGAGCGCCGAGCCCGGCAGGATCCCCAAGGTAAAGGGACTGATCCGGGTACAGCAGCTCAGCGGCGAGTGGCGGATGAAACCACTGGGGGAGCGCAAGACCGAAGTGACCTACCAACTGCAGGCCGACCCTGCCGGAGATGTGCCGGGGTGGCTGGCCAACCGGTTTGTGGTGGATGCGCCAGTGGTGACGTTGCGTACCTTGCGGGCGGTGGCCGAGCGCCAGCCCTAGAGGGTATTGAAATGCCTGCGCCGGCCCGCGTTCCACCGCAAGTGAAAGTTTGCGCAATGCACCTGCCAGAAGGCTTGCCCCAGCGGTCACATCTTGTAGGTCGAGAGCAGGATACTGGTCTCGGTGTTTTCGATGTGCGGTATCGAGCGGATGGCGTTCAACGCCCGGTCGAAGGCCTCCAGGGTGTCTGCACGCAGCTCTGCCATCAGGTCCCAGCGGCCATTGGTGCTATGGATGGCCACCACGTTGGGATGCCCGCGCAGCGCGTGCTTGACCTCTGCGGCGTGGTGGCCGCTGATGCCGATGCTGGTGATTGCCCGCACGCCCTGCTCCAGCGCATCGGCGCGCAGGCGTACCGTGTAGCCGATGATCACGCCCTGCTCTTCGAGCCGGGTGATGCGGTTTTGCACGGTTGCCCTGGCCACCTTGAGCTTCTTCGCCAGGGTCAGCACGGGGATGCGCGCGTTGTCGCGCAACAGCGCAATCAATTCCCGATCGATAGTATCCATGGATGCCTGCCAGATAATCAGATTGCCATGCTTGGGTGACAAATTGTCTAGAAAGCTGATGAAACTGGCAACCTGCTCTCTTCATCTTGACGCAGCCTGTCATCAGAATGCTCACGTCACTCCAACAATCTCAGGCGTTCGTCCTCCAGGTCAGCGGGGTGACGGCGCAATAACAAGGTGCAAGAGCATGACGTATTTCATTGATGTTCCAACCATGTCGGACCTGGTACATGACATTGGCGTAGCGCCGTTCATTGGCGAACTGGCCGCAGCCATTCGTGAAGATTACAAACGCTGGCAGGAGTTTGATAAATCCGCACGTGTTGCCAGCCATTCGGAAGTCGGCGTGATCGAACTGATGCCGGTCGCCGACAACAGCCGCTACGCCTTCAAATACGTCAACGGCCACCCGGCCAACACCGCCCGCGACCTGCATACGGTGATGGCCTTCGGCGTGCTGGCCGATGTCGACACCGGCTACCCGGTGTTGCTGTCCGAACTGACCATCGCCACCGCGCTGCGCACCGCAGCCACCTCGCTGATGGCAGCCCAGGCGCTGGCCCGGCCAAACTCACGCAGGATGGCGCTGATCGGCAACGGCGCGCAAAGCGAATTCCAGGCACTGGCCTTCCACAAGCACCTGGGCATCGAAGAAATCGTCGCCTACGACACCGACCCGCTCGCCACCGCCAAGCTGATCGCCAACCTCAAGGAGTACAGCAGCCTCACCATCCGCCGCGCCGGTTCGGTGGCAGAAGCGGTGAAAGGCGTGGACATCATCACCACGGTGACCGCCGACAAGGCCTACGCCACCATCATCACCCCCGACATGCTCGAACCCGGCATGCACCTGAATGCCGTGGGTGGCGACTGCCCGGGCAAGACCGAGCTGCATGCCGATGTGCTGCGCAACGCCCGGGTGTTCGTCGAGTACGAGCCGCAAACCCGCATCGAAGGTGACATCCAGCAGTTGCCGGCGGACTTCCCGGTGGTCGACCTGTGGCGCGTGCTGCGCGGTGAAGCCGAGGGCCGCCAGAGCGACAACCAGGTCACCGTGTTCGACTCGGTGGGCTTCGCCCTGGAAGACTACACCGTACTGCGGTACGTACTACAGCAAGCCGAAAAACGTGGCATGGGTAGCAAGATCGACCTGGTGCCATGGGTGGAAGATGACCCGAAAGACCTGTTCAGCCATACCCGCGGCCGCGCTGCCAAGAGCCGCATCCGACGCGTTGCCTGACGACCCTGCACACGCCGATCTGCGATGGGCCGCCAAGCGGCCCCAACCCTGTCAGATCCCGCCGCCTGCAAGCAATTGCGTCATCACCTCGGCCAGCGCCTTGACCATCACATCCGCCGTCGGCCGGTGGACAATGACGATTTCATAGCTGTCTACCTCCGGCAGCCCCTGTTCGGCCCCCAGCACCCGGTGCTCGCCAGTGGCCGCCCGTGGCGGCAGCAGGCTGACGCCCATGCCATCGGCGACTGCAGCCTGGATACCGCTGAGGCTGGAGCTGGTGAAGCTGATACGCCAGCGCCGGCCGATGCCTTCGATGGCCGTTATCATGTCGTCGCGGTACAGGCCACGAGGCGGGAACGTCACCAGCGGGATCGGGTCCAGCTCGAAGGCGGGCGTGCGCGCACTGTCGATCCACTGCAGGCGCTCGGGCCAGCAGGCCACACCTTCGCGGCTGTTGCGCCGCTGCTTGAGCAACACCAGGTCGAGCTCACCGTTGTCGTAGGCCTGGCTGAGGTCGCGGCACAGGCCGCTGGTCACTTCCAGCTTCACCTGCGGGTGCAGCCGACTGAACGCCGACAGCGCATTGGTGGTACGCCCGCCCACGAAGTCCTCGGGCACGCCAAGGCGCACGGTCACGCCAACCATCGCCCCGGCCAAGGCTTCGAGCATCTGGTCGTTGAGGGCCAGCATGTGCCGGGCATAGCCGAGCAGGGTCTGCCCGGCATCGGTCGGCAGCACATCGCGATTGCCACGCACCAGCAGGCGGTGGCCAACCATATCCTCAAGGCGGCGCACCTTCTGGCTGATGGTCGATTGAGTGGAGTGCAGACGGGCTGCAGCCGTGGTGAAGCTGCCGCAGTCAGCCACCACGACAATGGCGCGCAACAGGTCGAGGTCGAACAGGGCCCTATTCGATTTCACGCTGATGGACATCTTGGTATTCGACTTCTGAATGACAAGACTGACTTCTATCACGCCACCTGCTGCACCGCAATGCGCCGGCTAGTCGCCGAGTGCCACGCCTTCGCGCCGGGGGTCGGCACCGCCCGACCAGCCCTCGCCACTGCGCTGGATGATCTGCATGCCACTGGTCATGGTCATCGGCGTCACCTCATGCCCCCAGGCCGCCAACTGCCGGATCAGCGCCGGGCTGGCCAACCCCGCCTCTACTTCGGTGCCGGCATTGCGGCTGCCGAAGTTGGGCAGGCCAGCGGCCTGCTGCGGATCAAGCTGCCAGTCCAGCAGGCCGATCAGTGCCTTGTTCACGTAGCCGATGATCTGCGAACCGCCGGGCGAGCCAAGGCTGGCCACCAGCTCGCCAGAAGCTCGCGAGAACACCAGGGTCGGTGCCATTGCCGACAGCGGCCGCTTGCCCGGTTGCACCCGGTTGGCCACGGGCTTGCCCTGCTCCTGGGGGATGAACGAGAAGTCGGTCAGGTGGTTGTTGAGCAAAAAGCCCTTGACCATCAGGTGCGAACCGAACGCTGCTTCCACCGAGGTGGTCATGGCCAGGGCCTGGCCACGGTCATCCACCGCGCTGAGGTGCGAGGTGGAAATACGCAGTGGCGAGCGGTCAGGCGCCAGGGCCAGGTCGGCGCCCTGCGGCTGGCCCGGGCGGGCGCGCTTCATGCTGTACTCGCCAATCTGCGCGGCACGGCTGGCCAGGTACGCAGAGTCGGTCAGGGCCTTGAGCGGAACCGGCACGTAATCGCTGTCGGCCAGGTACTGGGCGCGGTCGGCATAGGCCAGGCGCTCGGCCTCGGCAACCAGGTGCACGGCCAGCGGCGGGGCCTCCAGCCCGGCCACGGACGAAGTGCGCAGCGGTCGCATGACGGCAAGGTCGCGTTGTGGCGAAGCCTGCTGCAGTGCTTCCAGGATGCCCAGGGTCTGCAGCACCGCCACCCCGCCCGACGACGGCGGCGGCATGCCACATATACGCCAGGCCTTGTAAGGGCCGCACAGCGGCTCGCGCGCCTTGGCCTGGTACTGCTGCATATCCTGCAACGACAGATAGCCGGCATTGGCATGGCTGCGCACCTTGGCGACGATGGCTGCGGCGATCTCGCCGCTGTAGAACACCTCGGGACCCTGCGCGGCAATCTGCTCGAAGGTTTGCGCGAGTTCGGGGTTGCGCAAGGTAGCCCCCACCGCCAGCGGCTTGCCCTGTTCATCCAGAAAGTAGCGGGCCATGGCCGGTGAGCGGGCAATGAACGGGTCGCCCGCCACCAGGGTGTGAAGGCGTTCGGAAACAGGGAAACCGTCACGTGCCAGCGCAATGGCCGGGGCGAACAAGTCGCGCCAGGGCAGCTTGCCGTGCTGCTCATGGGCCAGCTTCAGGGCACGAAGAACCCCCGGTACGCCCACCGAACGCCCGCCAATCTGCGCCGCCCTGAACGGCATCGGTGAGCCATCGGCTTGCAGGAACAGGTTTTCCGTCACCGCCGCCGGGGCTGCCTCGCGGCCGTCGAACGCCTGCACGCGCTGGCCATCCCAGTAGAGGATGAACGCCCCGCCGCCAATGCCGCTGGATTGCGGTTCGACCAGGGTCAGCACCATCTGCATGGCGATGGCCGCGTCGATGGCGCTGCCACCGGCACGCAGCATCGCTCGCCCCGCTTCGCTGGCCAGCGGGTTGGCGGCGGCGGCCATGTGCCGGCTGGCATGCACCGACTGCAGGCCACTGCGGTAGCCGGAGGCCAGTTCCGGTGGCGCGGGCAGCACCTGGTCGGCGCAGGCCCAGCCACTGGCAGCTACCAGGCACAAGGCGCCGATCAGGGGTGTGGAGAATGTCATCGTTGTGCTTCCTGCCATTACCTATTCAGCCAGGCACTGTCGGTCATGCGCAAACTTGACTTCAAGCCCTGGCGTGTTTTTCCAGGATGCCTGCGCTGCACCGCGTCGCGAAAGGGCCGCAAAGCGGCCCCAGCAATATGGCAGGAATACGAAGACCCTGGGGCGCTTCGCCCCCCCCTTTCGCGACACAAGGCCACTCCTGCAGGCATTGCGCGTTGGCCAGGCTTTCACGTGCGGGTCAGGCCACTTCTTCGAACGGCAGCCCTACATAGTTCTCGGCAATGTTCACCAGCCCCGCCGGCGAGGTCAGGAAGTACTCGCGGTCGGCCTCCTGCATCTTCTGGTCCCAGGCGTCCTTGTGGCTGCCGAAGTCATGCAGCAGTTGGGTCATGAACCAGCTGAAGCGCTCGCCTTTCCACACCCGACGCAGGGCCAGCGGCGAATACTGCTGCAGCAGGTCGGTGCGCCCTTCGCGGTACACCTTGACCAGGATACGGTACAGGTAATTGACGTCCGATGCCGCCAGGTTCAGGCCCTTGGCGCCGGTCGGTGGGACGATATGCGCGGCGTCACCGACCAGGAACAGGTGGCCATACTGCATCGGCTCGACCACCAGGCTGCGCAGCGGCGCGATGCTCTTTTCCAAAGCCGGGCCGGTGACCAGACGCGCAGCCACGTCTTCCGGCAAGCGTGCCTTCAGCTCCTGCCAGAAGCGCTCGTCGGACCACGCCTCCACCTGCTCTTCCAGCGGTACCTGCAAGTAGTAGCGGCTACGGGTGTGCGAACGCTGGCTGCACAGCACGAAGCCGCGCTCGTGGTGTGCGTAGATCAGTTCGTGGTTGACCGGTGGCGTATCTGACAGCATGCCCAGCCAGCCAAACGGGTAGACCCGCTCATACTGCTTGAGGATACCTTCCGGAATGCTCTGCCGCGAAACACCGTGGAAGCCGTCACAGCCGGCGATGTAGTCGCAGTCCACCCGATGCACCTGGCCGTCTTTTTCATAAGTCAGGTAAGGCCGTTCACCCTTGAGCTCGTGCGGCTGGACATTGCTGGCCGAATAGATGATCGGCGCGCCGCTGGCTTCACGTGCCTGCATCAGGTCACGGGTGACTTCGGTCTGGCCGTACACCATCACCGTCTTGCCGCCGGTCAGGGCCTTGAGGTCCAGGCGTTGGCGGCGCCCGCCGACCAGCAGCTCGACACCTTCGTGTACCAGGCCTTCACGGTCCATGCGCTCGGCCACACCGGCCTCACGCAGCAGGTCGACGGTGCCTTGCTCCAGCACCCCGGCACGGATGCGCCCGAGCACGTACTCGGGTGTCTGCCGCTCGACGATGACCGTATCGATACCGGCCTTGTGCAGCAGTTGGCCCAGCAGCAGGCCAGACGGACCTGCACCAATAATTGCGACCTGAGTTTTCATTGTTGTTGTCTCTGTGCGGACGATGCCGCCCCTGGACTGGCAGCGGGGCGACATCTGCTGTTAGGGTTTGCCCTTGCATTTTTACTGGCAAAAACAGCCATTGAAGTGTGCTATTCCATGCAAAACTTGCACTTTTACAAAAATCGTTCGATTACCGGACAGGTAAACCCGCATGAAATCCAACCTCCCCGGCGTCCCTTTGTTCAAGCTGTATGGCGAAAACCAGGCCTGGCCCGGCACCGACCTGCTGCACTGCGAGTCGATCCCGGCGCGTAGCCGCCTGCACCACTGGGAGATCAAGCCGCACCAGCATGCCGAACTGTTCCAGCTGCTGTACGTGCAGCGCGGCCGTGCCGAGGTGGAGATCGAGGGGGTGCGCAGCACCATCAGCGAAGCGGCGATCCAGGTAGTGCCACCGATGACCGTGCACGGCTTTCGCTTCAGCGCCGATATCCAGGGGCATGTGCTGACCTTTGGCACGGCCCTGGTGGCGAACCTGGAGCAGCGCCTGGGCGCACCGCTGGCGGTGCTGGCGAAAGCCGCGTGTTACCCGCTGGGCCAGGACCGGGTACGCCTGCGCAACCTGATCGATACTCTGCAGCAGGAGTACCAGGGTAACGCCCCGGCGCGTGCTGCCTTGCTCGAGGCACTGGTGACGGCGCTGATGGTTTGGATCAGCCGCCGCCAGCAGCTGGGGCAGGCGCCGCGCAACCGCGATGAGCGTGACCGCCAGTTACTGGGGCAGTACCTGCGCCTGGTCGAGGCGCATTACCGTGAGCACCTGTCGGTGGAGGAGTTTGCCGCGCGGCTGAATATTCCGAGTTTGCAGCTGAACCAGCTGTGCCGGGCGCTGAGTGGGCAGACCGCGCTGCAGGTGGTGCACCAGCGGTTGCTGCTGGAGGCGCGGCGCAACCTGATCTATACGCGGATGAGTATCGGGCAGTTGTCGGATAGCCTGGGGTTTACCGACCCGACGTACTTTGCCCGGTGGTTCAAGCGGTTGAGCGGGCAGACGCCGAATGGGTATCGCAGGTCGGGGTTGTCTGAGTAATTTTTTCGCCTGTGCCGGCCTCTTCGCGGGTAAACCCGCTCCCACAGGTAGTGCACGCCGTCCCTGAACTGCACCCCTGCTTGACGTATACGTCAAGCTACCCTCAGGATACCCGCATACCCCACGCCGAGCCCCAGCATGAGCACCCAGACCTACAGCATCTCCGACCTGTCCCGCGAGCTGGACATCACCACCCGCGCCATCCGCTTCTATGAGGAACAGGGCCTGCTGAGCCCCGAGCGCCGAGGCCTGGAGCGCATCTATTCGGCGCGTGACAAGGTCAGCCTGAAGCTCATCCTGCGCGGCAAGCGCATCGGTTTTTCGCTGGCCGAATGCCGCGAGCTGATCGAGTTGTACGACCCCTCCAGCGGCAACCTCAAGCAGCTCAACAGCATGCTGGCGAAAATCGCCGAACGCCGCGCCCAGCTGGAACAGCAGATGCTCGACATCCACCAGATGCAGCTGGAGCTGGACACCGCCCAGGAGCGCTGCGAACAAGCCCTGGCCGCCACCCTGAACAACAAAGACAACCGCTGAACGCCACAGGAAACCCGCCATGTCCTTGCCCAAACACGTCCGCCTGGTCGAAGTAGGCCCCCGCGACGGCCTGCAGAACGAAGCCCAGCCCATCAGCGTCGCCGACAAGGTGCGCCTGGTGGACGACCTCACCGAGGCGGGCCTGGCCTATATCGAAGTGGGCAGTTTCGTCTCGCCCAAGTGGGTGCCACAGATGGCCGGCTCCGCCGAAGTGTTCGCCGGCATTCACCAGCGCCCGGGTGTTACCTATGCGGCGCTGGCGCCCAACCTGCGCGGTTTCGAGGACGCCCTGGCCGCTGGGGTGAAGGAAGTGGCGGTATTCGCCGCCGCCTCCGAAGCCTTCTCGCAACGCAACATCAACTGCTCGATCAGCGACAGCCTCAAACGCTTCGAGCCGATCATGGAGGCCGCGCGCAATCACGGTGTGCGTGTGCGCGGCTATGTGTCGTGCGTGCTCGGCTGCCCCTATGAAGGCAAGGTCAGTGCCGAGCAGGTCGCCCCGGTGGCCCGCGCCCTGCATGACATGGGCTGCTACGAGGTATCGCTGGGCGACACCATCGGCACCGGTACTGCCGGTGATACCCGGCGCCTGTTCGAGGTGGTGTCGGCACAGGTGCCGCGCGAGCAACTGGCCGGGCACTTCCACGATACCTATGGCCAGGCCTTGACCAACGTGTATGCCAGCCTGCTCGAAGGTATCAGCGTATTCGACAGCTCGGTGGCCGGGCTGGGCGGCTGCCCATACGCCAAAGGGGCCACCGGCAATATCGCCAGTGAAGACGTGGTGTACCTGCTGCAGGGGCTGGGCATTGAAACCGGCATTGACCTGGACCGGCTGATCGCCGCCGGCCGCCGCATCAGCAGCGTGCTGGGCCGCGACAACGGGTCGCGGGTAGCACGGGCGCGCAGCGCGCATTAAGTCATACGGGTGTCACATACGTGTGGGTGGAGTGTTACCGCCCCCACGTTTCACAGCAAAAAATCGGGTAACAGGGAAACAAATCGGCAGAATTTCAGGCCAGGCGATTTTGATGAAAATCTCCAAGTGATTGTTTTTAAAGGATTTTCAAAAGTTGGCACGCACCCTGCTATATCTCTGGTACAACAACAAAAAAAATGTGACACCCAATAAAAACAACAGGTAACGGCTCTGACATAACAAGAACAACACGGCAGAGGCGTAGCAAGCAGATTTTTTTGGAGTCGACACGCTTTTCAGGGGTACGCCCCGCGGTCTGGCACAGAACAATAAAACTACCTCCAGGTAGCGGCAGCCAGGTTCGGATCAGCAATGATGAAGGCAGGTCAGCGCTCAAAAAAATACGTTTGCTCTTGACCCCGCATGGGGTCGCCCGCAACACCAGGACAGGCTGACAAAAACAACAAAAGGCCGGTCCCAATAATAAAAAAAGAGCAGGCAACAACGCTTTGAGGGGAGCTTCGGCTCCCCTCAGTGCTTCCTGCCCTCTTCCTCCTTCTGCTTTCCCTCATCCTGCCCCTCGAGCTTGTCCACCAGCAACGGCATCGTGCCCAGCACCAGCAGGGCCAGTATCGTGCTGATCAACGCCGTGGCTTCGCGGCCCATTCCGGCTGCCGTACCAATGGCGGCGGTCATCCACAGCCCGGCGGCTGTGGTCAGGCCCTTCACATGGCTGGTGTCCTGGCCGTTGCCCTTGAGAATGGTGCCCGCACCCAGAAAACCGATACCGGCGACAATGCCCTGGATCACCCGGCTCAGCGCCTGCTCATCGGCCCCGGCCATACTCGGCGCCAGCACGAACAGCGCAGCGCCCAGCGAAACCAGCATATGCGTGCGCACCCCGGCGGACTTGCCTTTGTGCTCGCGCTCGAAGCCCAGGACGGCGCCGAGCAGGGCTGCCATCAGCAGGCGTACGAGGATTTGCGTGACCTCGCGCTCATCGGTGATGTCGGCGAATTCGGCCTGGATGGCTTGCCAGATGAGGTCCATGGCGTTATTCCCATGCTGAGCATTGTGTTGGCTGGGCCGGCCTCTTCGCGGGTAAACCCGCTCCCACAGGGTTTGCACAAGTTTCAATGCAATGCAGTACCTGTGGGAGCGGGTTTACCCGCGAAAAGGCCGGGCCTGCCATCTGCAAGGGTTGACCTCCGAGCAAATGACAAAGTGCCGCTCAGCTTCCGGATGCAGCAACCCGCCCCTCCCTGTGGTCCACCCTGTAACCCCCCAGGAGGACCACTCCATGCCCATTGAAATCGACGAAACCACCCGCCGCTGCACCCTGCTAGGCGAAGGCCTGCGCATCGAAGGTGATGGCCCGTCCATCGAAATCGTCACCGACGAACAGCTGCGCATGTCAGTGGCCCTGCTCGCGGGCCAGTGTGTGCCCATCACCGAAGCCGAGGCCGACGCACTGACAGTTGCGGGTGCGGTGGATAGCCGCAGGCATCTGAAGGCCAGCACGCCAGGCTCGGTAATCTGAGGCCTGGCGGGGCTTACCCGAAAATCTGATATGGTTTTTATCGCAAAATCTGAGCCTGTGCTGATAACAGCCTCAGGGCCATAGTGCTCATGCCTGATCGAGGCCTGATGAGCACCGAGCCATGAACGATAGAATCCCTTTCACAGAGATCGCCACCGCCCCAGCCAGCCCCCAGCCACGACGCGCCGACAATGGCATCCATACCCGTAGTTTCACCGGGCTGTACCGCAACCTGCGTATCGGCTTCGCCGGCGCCCTGTTCGTGCTGTTCTTCGGCACCGCCTGGCTGAACTGGAACGGCCGTCAGGCCGTGCTGTGGGACCTTGGCAACAGCAAGTTCCACATCTTCGGCGCCACCTTCTGGCCGCAGGACTTCATCCTGCTGTCGGCACTGCTGATCATCTGCGCCTTCGGCCTGTTCGCCATCACCGTGTATGCCGGCCGCGTGTGGTGCGGCTACAGCTGCCCGCAGAGCACCTGGACCTGGCTGTTCATGTGGTGCGAAAAGGTCACCGAGGGTGACCGCAACCAGCGCATCAAGCTGGCCGCCGCGCCCTGGAGCCTGAACAAACTGGCCCGTCGCACATTGAAGCACAGCCTGTGGCTGGCCATTGGCGTGCTCACCGGGCTGACCTTCGTCGGCTACTTCACCCCGATCCGCTCACTGGCCGCAGAACTGTTCACCTTGCAACTGGGCGGCGTGGCGCTGTTCTGGGTGCTGTTCTTCACCGCCGCCACCTACATCAATGCCGGCCTGCTGCGCGAAGCGGTGTGCCTGCACATGTGCCCCTATGCGCGCTTCCAGAGCGTGATGTTCGACAAGGACACCCTGGCGGTCGCCTATGACCCGCGTCGCGGCGAAGCCCGTGGCCCGCGCAAGAAAGGCAGCGACGCCCGCGCCCAGGGCCTGGGCGACTGCATCGACTGCACCTTGTGCGTGCAGGTGTGCCCCACCGGCATCGATATCCGCGATGGCCTGCAAATGGCCTGCATCGGTTGTGCGGCGTGCATCGATGCCTGTGACGGGGTAATGGACAAGATGGGCTACGCCCGTGGCCTGATCGGCTACAAGTCCGAACACAGCCTGCAAGGTGGCACCACCCATTGGCTGCGCCCGCGCCTGCTGGGCTACGCCGCCGCGCTGGGGGTAATGATCGCGGCGCTGGTGATAGCCTTGCAACTGCGTCCGATGGTGTCGCTGGACGTGATCAAGGACCGCGGCCTGTTCCGCGAGAATGCCCAGGGCCAGATCGAAAACATCTACCTGCTCAAGGTCATCAACAAGACCGAACGCACTCGGCACTACGAACTGCGCCTGCTGGACGCCGACGGTTTCAGCTTGCAGGGCAAGACATCATTCACGATCCCGGCCGGTGAAATGAGTGAACTGCCGGTGTCGGTGGCGATGCTGGCCGAACGCCCGGCCAGCAGCTCGCAGACGCTGAGTTTCGAAGTCAGCGAACGCGACGACCCCGCCATCCGCAGCGTGGCCAACAGCCGCTTCGTCGCACCGATGAACCGTTGATCCCTTACACTGATCCCACCTTGCCTGCCAGGCTTCGACAGAAGGCCAGAATGAAACGCTACGAACGCTTTGCCGACGATATTGCCGAACTGATCCGCTCCGGGGTGCTGGGCCCCGGCCAGCGGGTGCCCTCGGTGCGTTATGCCAGCCAGACCCACGGGGTCAGCCCGTCCACCGTGTTCCAGGCCTACTACCTGCTGGAAAGGCGCGGGCTGATCCGCGCCCGGCCGCGCTCAGGCTACTTCGTCAACGCCCACGCCCCGCGCCAGTTCAGCGAACCGCAGGCATTGCAGCCGGTCAGCGAGTCCACCGACGTCGACGTCAGCGCGCTGGTGTTCTCGATCCTCGACTCGATCAAGGACCCCAACACCGTGCCGTTCGGCTCGGCCTTCCCCAGCCCCGAACTGTTCCCGCTGCAGCGCCTGTCGCGCTCGCTGGCCAGCGCCAGCCGCAGCATGGACCCACGCATGGTGGTGACCGACCTGTCACCCGGCAACCCGCAGCTGCGCCGGCAGATTGCCCTGCGCTACATGGTCGGCGGGCTGATGCTGCCGATGGAGGAGCTGCTGATCACCAACGGCGCGCTGGAGGCCCTGAACCTGTGCCTGCAGGCCGTCACCCAGCCAGGTGACCTGGTGGCCATCGAAGCCCCCGCCTTCTATGCCTGCCTGCAGGTACTGGAGCGGCTCAAGCTCAAGGCGGTGGAAATCCCTGTGCACCCGCGCGAAGGCATGGACCTGGGCGTACTGGCGCAGACCCTGGAAAAGCACCCGGTCAAGGCCGTGTGGTGCATGACCAACTTCCAGAACCCGGTGGGCGCCAGCATGCCGGAGGCAAAAAAGCAGGCATTGGTGGAGCTGCTGGCGCGTCATCAGGTGCCATTGATCGAAGACGACGTGTACGCTGAACTGTACTATTCGCAGCAAGCCCCCAAGCCGGCCAAGGCCTTCGATACCCAGGGCCTGGTGATGCACTGCGGTTCGTTCGCCAAGAGCCTGGCACCAGGCTACCGCATCGGTTGGGTGGCGGCCGGGCGCTTTGCGCAGAAGATCGAGCGGCTCAAGCTGATGACCTCGCTGTGTGCCTCGATGCCGGCGCAGGCGGCGATCGCCGACTACCTGCAGCACGGCGGCTACGACCGCCACCTGCGCAAGCTGCGCTATGCCCTGGAAGGCCAGCAGGCCAACATGCTGGCGGCCATTGCCCGGCACTTTCCGGCGCAGACACGGGTCAGCCAACCGTCCGGCGGCTACTTCCTGTGGCTGGAACTGCCCGAACAGATGGACGCCCTCAAGTTGTTCCACATGGCCCTGGCCCAAGGCATCAGCATCGCTCCCGGGCCGATCTTCTCGCCCACCCGGCGCTTCGGCAACTGCATTCGCCTGAACTATGGCAGCCCCTGGCATGAGGATGCCGAACGGGCCATGGAAACCCTGGGGCGGATCATCCGCTCGTTCTGATGGCTGATGACCCGGTGGGCGACTATAGTTGCCCGATCCTCTCACCGGGCCCTCGCCATGCAAGCAGATTCGCTCCCGTCATTGGCACAGCTGCAAGCGCGTGTCGCAGAACTGGAAGCTCGCCTGGCCGAGCGCGAAGACACTGCACATGCCCATAACCAGCTGCTGGGCGAACTGCTCGACAACAGCCTGGCCAACGTGTTCGCCGCAGACCGCAAGATGCGCCTGGTGGCGATCAACCGCATGGCCAGGGAAACCTTTGAGCGTTACCGTGGTTTCGTACCGAAGATCGGCGATTACGTGCCGCAGTTCCTGGTCAACCAGCCTGACATCATGGGCCGCCTGGCACCGGTGTGGCCACGCGTGCTGGCCGGCGAAGCTTTCATCGATACCATCACCTTCGGCCCGCCTGACGCCCCTCGCCATTACGAGATCCGCTACCACCCGCTGCGCGATGCGCAGCAGCGGATCCAGGGCGGGTACATGTTCGCCTATGACATCACCGAGCGCATGGCCGAACAGGAACGCCTGCGCCAGGCCGAAGAAGCCCTGCGCCAATCACAGAAAATGGAGGCGGTCGGCCAGCTGACCGGTGGCATCGCCCACGACTTCAACAACCTGCTGGGCAGCCTGCTTGGCGCGCTGGAGCTGGCAGAGCAACGCCTGGGTCAGCAACGCTTTGCCGAAACCGCCCGCATGCTCGAACTCAGCCGCAGCAACGCACTGCGGGCCGCTGCCCTGGTGCAGCGGTTGCTGGCCTTTTCACGCCAGCAGATGCTGGTGCCCCAAGCGGTCGATGTGCAGCGCCTGGTGGCCGACATGCATGACCTGATCCGCAGTTCGACCGGCCCGCACATTGACTTCCAGGACCAGACCCTGGCCGCGCAATGGTCGATCCTCATCGACCCGCAACAGCTGGAAAACGCCTTGCTCAACCTGTGCATCAATGCCCGTGACGCCATGCCGCTGGGCGGCACCCTGCGCATCGGCTGTGAAAACGCCAATCTCTCAGCGGCCGAGGCCAAGCGCCTGGGCCTGCCGACGGGCCACTATCTGCACATTCGTGTCGAGGACACCGGCCTGGGCATGTCCAGTGCGGTGCGGGAGCGCGCCCTCGAACCCTTCTTTACCACCAAGCCGCTGGGCCAGGGCACCGGCCTGGGGTTGTCCATGGCCTATGGCTTTGTTCGCCAGTCCGGGGGGCAGTTGCTGATCGACAGCGTTGTCGGGCAAGGCACTTGCGTTCACCTGTACCTGCCCCAGCACAAGAGCGCTACCGCAACCTGCCACGACGAGCCAGCCGCAGCCCCCACCGAGCCGGTGCAGCCGCACGTGCGCCGGATCATGCTGGTGGAGGATCAACCGGCCCTGCGCCTGGTACTGGTTGAAGTGCTGACGGAACTGGGCCACCAGGTGCAGGCTTTCGAGGGTGGCGGCCCGGCGCTTGAAGCGCTGCAGGAAGGGCCGCCACCGGACCTGCTGATTACCGATGTCGGCTTGCCTGGGCGGGTCGACGGCTACCAGCTTGCAGGGGCCTACCAGGACCTCGTGGTGCATGCCCCGGTATTACTGATTACCGGCTATGACACCATCGATACGGTGCCCTGTGCCCGGCCCGACAGGCGCACGGAGCTGCTACACAAACCCTTCGACCTGAACACCCTCGGCGAACGGGTCGAGCGGCTGCTGGGCATTGCGCCGCACTCGCCTTGACTGGCTATTCGCCTGCTGGCGAACACGTTAAAGTCTGGGTCTCCTCTTTTGTCGGACCTCGGCATGCCTTCCCGTGACCTGCTTTCACTGCGCCAACAAGTCGAAGCCCTGCAGCGGCAGAACGCGCTGCTGGAGGCCCGCCTGGCAAGCCATCAGGAACACGACCAGGACTTTTACCGCTCGCTCTTCGACACCATGGATGAAGGCTTCTGCATCATCGAGTTCTTCGACGGCCCGCACGGCCCGCTGAGTGACTATGTGCATGTGCTGGCCAATGCGGCCTATGCCAAGCACGCCGGCATCCCCAATGTGGTCGGGCAGAAACTGCGTGAGATGGTGCCCGATGAGGCCGATGACTGGGTCGCCCGTTATGGCGCGGTTCTGCGCACGGGCGAGCCCCTGCATTTCGAGCAGGAGCTGGTCGCCACCGGCCATGTGTTGTCGGTGACCACCTTCCGGGTGGAGCCTGCCGAAAAGCGCCAGGTGGCGGTACTGTTCAAGGACGTTACCGAACGACGGCGGGCCGAGCTTGCCCTGCAACGCCTGAACGAGGAGTTGGAACAACGGGTGAATGCGGCATTGGCAGAACGGGCCAAGGCCGAGGAGGCCCTGCGCCAGGCACAGAAGATGGAAGCGGTCGGCCAGCTCAGTGGCGGCATCGCCCATGACTTCAACAACCTGCTGGGCGCCATCCTGAGTGCCCAGGAGCTGATGCGCCAACGCCTGGAGCAATCCCGTTTCGACAGCCTGGAACCCTTGCTGGAGCTGTCCAGCGGCTCGGCGCAGCGGGCCTCTTCGCTGGTACACCGGCTGCTGGCATTCTCCCGTCAGCAGACCCTGCAGCCCTGCTCCACGCAGGTGGCGACGCTGGTGGGCGGCATGGAAGAGCTGCTGCGCCGTACCATTGGTCCTTCCATCACCCTGACCAGCCAGTTCCCCTACCCGCTGTGGCCGACCTTCATCGACCCGCCGCAACTGGAAAGCGCCCTGCTCAACGTGTGCATCAATGCCCGCGATGCCATGCCTGCTGGCGGTGCGATCGATATCCTCGGTGACAACCTGCTGCTCGACGACGAGCAAGCCCATGCACTGGGACTGCCAGCTGGTGAATACATAAGGCTGAGCATCATCGACAACGGCAATGGCATGTCGACGGAGGTGGCCGAGCGCGCAGTCGACCCGTTCTTCACCACCAAGCCGATGGGCCAGGGCACGGGCCTTGGCTTGTCGATGACCTACGGTTTCGTGCGCCAGTCGGGCGGGCAGCTACGGGTGTTGTCGACGCTTGGCGAAGGCACCCGCATCGAGCTACTGCTCCCCCGCCACCACGAGCTCCCCGAAGCCCCGGCACCCAGGCCGCGGCGCACACTGCTGGAAAGTGGCAGCACGGCCGCACAGCGTATCCTGCTGATCGAAGACCAGATTGCCTTGCGCGTGGTCGTCTGCGAGGTGCTGGAGGAACTGGGTTACCTGGTCGACGCGTTCGAG
This sequence comes from Pseudomonas sp. NPDC096925, assembly GCF_044762545.1. Lineage (NCBI taxonomy): Bacteria > Pseudomonadati > Pseudomonadota > Gammaproteobacteria > Pseudomonadales > Pseudomonadaceae > Pseudomonas > Pseudomonas sp. NPDC096925. Next base: position 617,996 of record NZ_JBIWEM010000003.1, read on the forward strand.
AATGGCCCGGCCGCCCTTGCCCACCTGCAAAATGGCGAGCGGCCAGACCTGCTGCTGAGCGATATCGGCCTGCCCGGCGGCCTGAATGGCCGCCAGTTGGCTGAACGTTGCCGCGAGCGCTACCCCGACCTCAAGGTGCTGTTCATTACTGGCTACGACGAAAGCGCGGCGCTCAGTGACGGCCAGTTGTTGCAAGGCACACAGGTGCTGACCAAGCCGTTCGAGCTGGAAGTGCTGGCCGAACGGGTACGCTCGCTGCTGGAGGATTGACGGGCGCGCTCAGCGCCCGCCGCCCAGGTCGATGAAGCTGCCGGTGGAGTACGAGGCTTTGTCCGAGAGCAGCCAGAGGATCGCCTCGGCCACTTCCTCGGGGCGCCCACCACGGCCCATGGGCAAGCCGGGCTCAAGCTTGCTGACCCGGTCGGGGTCGCCGGACAGCGCATGGAACCCGGTATGAATGTAGCCTGGCCGTACGCCATTGACCCGCACGCCCTCGCCTGCCACTTCCTTTGCCAGGCCAACGGTGAAGGTGTCGAGGGCGCCCTTGGAAGCGGCATAGTCCACGTATTCGTTGGGCGAGCCCAGGCGTGCGGCTACCGACGACACGTTGACGATGGCCCCGCCCTGCCCGCCGTGCCGGCGCGCCATGCGCAGCAGCGCGTGCTTGGCACAGAGCATGGGGCCGACGATGTTGGTCTTCATGACCTTGAGCAGGCGAAATTCGGACATGTCCTCGACCCGGCTTTGCTGGCCAATGGTGCCGGCGTTGTTGACCAGCGCGGTGACCGGGCCGAGCTCTTCGTCCACGCGCTGGAACAGCTGGATGATCTCATCTTCGACGCTGGTGTCGGCGCGTACGGTGATGGCCTCGGCACCCTGGGCACGAACCTGGTCGAGGATGTTCTCGGCGGCCTGGTCGTTGGTGTGGTAGTTGATGCAGATGCGGTAGCCCTGGCGGGCGGCCAGCAGTGCCGTGGCGGCGCCGATGCCACGGCTGGCACCGGTGATCACGATGACTTTCTCCATGGATATGCCAATCGTTTGGGAAGGGAGCATCGACAATAGGGGAAAAGGCTGCGCATGGGAATGACCAAGGTCAGCTCAGCCGCCCCATCGGCTCTTGCCCCTGGGCGATGTGTATTCCTTCAATTACTGCCTGGTCTGGCTCTGCCTCGGAAACAACGACTCGAATCGCGGCGTCGCCCGCGCAACGAAACCCAGGCCCTGGTGCATGATGAAATAGGCGGCGACGTCATGCCGCTCGGCGAAGGCATAGCCTTCCTCCGGGCCGAGCACCATCAACAATGTATCCAGGGCATCGGCACGCAGCACCGAAGGGTCGACCACCGACACTGCCGCCAGTGCGTGCCTGACCGGCCTGCCGACACGTGGATCGAAGGTGTGCGAATAGCGCTGGCCACCTTCCTCGAAGTAGTTGCGGTAGTCGCCGGCGGTGGCAACGCCGTAGCCATCCAGGGCAATGGCGCGCTCCACTTGCTGCTCGCCCTCGCCACTCGGTACCTCTAGGGCGATGCGCCAGAGCGAGCCATCCGGCTTGCGGCCGACCCCCTTGAGTTCGCCGGTGATCTCGACCAGATAGGCCTGGATACCCAGGGCCGAAAGCCTCTCGCCGACCCGATCCACGGCATAGCCGGCGAGCATGCTGTCGAAATCCAGCTGCGCCGCGACATCCTTGCACAGCTTTTCTCCCTCCAGGTGCAAGTGCTGGAGCCCTACCCGGGCCTGCTCCCGTGCCAGCGCCTCGGCGTCCGGCACCTGCCGCCCTCGTGACTGCGGGCCGAAGCCCCAGAGGTTCAACAATGGCAAAACCGTCAGGTCGAAAGCCCCGCCACTCTCGCGGAACAGCGACTCACCGTACACCAGCAAGTGCCGCATCTCTTCCGGCACCGCCTGACAGGCGCCGGCCGGCAGAGCGTTGAAGCGGGAAACCACAGAGTCGCCGCGCCAGTTGGAAAACTGCCTGTCGAGCGCCTCGAGCATCATCTCGACTTCGGCCTTTACCTGCTGCGCACCGGGCGTCTGCGCGGTGGGTACGTACTGGATCGAGTACGTGCTCCCCATGGTCGGCCCGGAAAAGCGCTCGATCCTTTCGCCGCAGCCATACAACAACATCAACAGCATCACCAGCAGGCTTGCGCGCATCATTCGACACCTCGCAGAGTCTGGCCGCCCTTTCGCGGCGCAGGCTATTTCACCAGAAATTGCAAGATGGCAATTGGCCTACCGTTCATCAGCAAGTCTGGTTAAAAACCGAACAAATTCCTCGTTTTACACTCAGAAGTGCGCGGGTGATCAACCATCCCCCTCCCTTTCCGCTAAACGTCCCGGAAGCAATAAAAACCATTGTGCGCATAAGCGCACACGGGCGTTCTTTGCCCCAAAATTGGAGGACAGAATATGTCTAGCCATTCGTTGCAGAGCGTCGAACGCCTGCAGAGCCGCATCCGCGCCCAGCGTCAGCCACAACAGAAACCTCTCTGGCGGCGCCTGCTGGCCATCGCCTCATCGTCTCAGCGTAGTTGGCACGGAGGCATTGAGCTCAAGGGATACAAGGAACTGTCCAACGCCACGCCGGTTGCCCCGGTCGCGGTCGGAAAAATCCAGCTGGCGATTCCGCTCGGGCGGGGTCGCCGGTTTGTCCAGCCTTGCGTGCAGCCGGGACAGCATGTGCGCAAGGGCGAAGTGATCGGTATTGGTGACGACACCACCGCTTGGGTGCATGCCAGCACTTCCGGCATCGTGGAACGGATTGATCTCGCCTTCGCGGCCGACTCGGCCGAGCCAGTCATGGCTGTCATTCTGAACGCAGATGGCCTGGATGAGTGGGTCGAACGCCCGGTGCAGGGGCTGCCGCAAACGCCAGAGGCACTGGTCGAACGCGCATTGCAGATGGGCATCGTCGGCCTTGGTGGGGCGGGTTTCCCGACGGCCCTCAAGCTGGCCGACGCCCGGCAGCCCGACCTGCTGCTGATCAACGGTGCCGAATGCGAGCCCTTCCTTACCTGCGATGATCGTCTCATGCGCGAAAATGCCGAAGCGTTGATCGAGGCCGCCGACTATGTCGCCACGCTGCTGGGAATAACCACGACCCGCTTCGGTATCGAAACCAACAAACCGGAGGCGATGGCCACGTTACGTGCCGCCGCTCGCCAGGCGCACACCCAGGTCGAGATATGTCCGCTTCCGGAGCGTTACCCGGCAGGTGGGCAGCCGTTGATGATCAAGAGCCTCAGTGGCCGCAACCTGGCGCCAGGGAGCCGACCTGCCGATATCGGCGTCCTCGCACTCAATGTCGCAACGCTCTATGCACTGGGCCAGGCCGTCTTCCAGGGTGAACCACTGATAAGCCGCGTGCTCACGCTGACCGGGGATTGCGAGCACCCCGGCAATGTCCGGGTGCCGGTGGGTTACCCGGTCAGCGAACTGCGCGCGATTGCTGGCGCGGCCCCCACAGGACAGTTGACCCAGGTCGGCGGCCCGATGATGGGGCAGCCGCTACCGGACGCCACCGCCGCCGTCAGCAAGACCAGCAGTTGCCTGATATTCGGCGCTGAACGCTACCTGCCGGCAACCCGCCCCGCAGGCAGTTGCATTCGCTGTACGCGCTGCGTGGATGTCTGCCCGATGTCGCTCAGGCCGCTGGATCTCTATGCTGCTGCCGAACGCCTGGACAAGGCCAGCCTGCAGGAACTGCGCCTGGATGCCTGTATCGAATGCGGCAGCTGCAGCAGCATCTGCCCGAGCAATATCCCGCTGCGCGAACGCTTCCGCCAGAGCAAGACGGAGATGCGCGCATGAGCCTGATACGCCATCCCATTCCGCAGCGGCTGCGCACGGTGATGCTGCTGGTCATTTTGTGCCTCCTGCCGGGCACCGTCCTGTATGCCTGGCAATTTGGCGTTGTGGTCTGGTTGCAGACCTTCTGGTGCGTGCTGTTCGCCCTGGGCTTCGAAGCTGCCCTGCTGCGCCTGCGCGGGCGTAATGTCCGCGAGGGTTTGAGCGACCTCAGCTGGCTGGTGCTAGGCCTGATCCTGGCTCGGGCATTACCGCTGCTGGTGCCACTGTGGATGATCGCCCTGGCCAGCTTTGCCGCTCTTGCGCTATGCAAGCATGCCAGTGGAGGCCTTGGCCGCAACCGCCTCAACCCTGCCATGGTTGGTCTGGGGATCGTTGCCATCTGCTTCTACCAGCAGTTGTACCCTGCACCCTCGAACCATACCCCCTGGACCGCAACCCTGGGCGCCAAGACGGTTCTTCTACAACAGCTACAGTTGGTGCCACGCCTTGATCTCGATGCGTTCGCCGGCGCCACCCAGTTGGCGCAGAACGAATTCACCCATATCACCCACAACCTGTCGGGGTACGGCTACATCGCCGGCGGCCTGATACTGGCTTCGCTACGGGTGATCCGAATCGAGATTCCGCTGGCGATGCTCGCGAGCACCGTATTGCTGTGTATGGCCGCCGGCCATAGCCTGCAGGAAGCCGTGTACAACCTCAGTCTCGGTGGCTACCTCTTCACCGCCTTTTTCATCGCCACCGATCCGGTCACCAGCCCCAATACGCGTGCCGGTCGCATGCTCTTCGGCGTGACCGTTGGCACGCTCACCGAACTGATTCGCGAATTCGGGCTTTATGCCGACGGCCTCTGCTTCGCCGTGCTGGCCGCCAACCTGCTGGTGCCGCAAATCGACCGGTTGGTGCTGCGCATACAGCGTCCCTGGTACGCAGCGAGTACCTGACGCGGGATTTGCCGGGCCTGCTTCTGGCCCGGCTCAGTGCCCTGCCGACGCGGGCCCCGCCTTGGCGGTAAAGGGCGGTTTGGCGAACCACACCAGCAGGATCAACCCGGCAAACACCCAGGTCATCAGGGTGAAGTAATCCACCGTCGACATCATGTACGCCTGCCCGTTGAGTATCTGCTCCAGCTGCGCATAGCCCTGCGGGTTGGCCCCGCCCAGTTGCTCCAGGGCATGCCGCGTGGCCGGGTCGAACTGGCTGATGTGCTCGCTCAGGTAGGCATGGTGCTGGTCCGCCCGGCGAATCCAGATCCAGGTCGTCAGCGACGCCGCAAAACTGCCGCCCAAGGTACGCAGGAAGGTCGCCAGCCCGGAGCCATCGGCAATCTGGTGTGGAGGCAGGTCGGACAGCAGGATGCTCAGGGTCGGCATGAAGAACAGCGCCACACCAATACCCATGAACAGCTGCACCAACGCCACATGCTGGAAGTCCACCTCGCTGGTGAACCCGGCACGCATGTAGCAACTGCTGCCGATCGCCAGGAACGCCAGCCCGGCCAGCACACGCAAGTCAAAGCGGTGCGCGTACCTGCCCACGAACGGCGACATGAGCACCGGCAACAGGCCGATTGGTGCCACCGCCAGGCCTGCCCACGTCGCGGTATAGCCCATCTGTGTCTGCAACCACTGCGGCAGGATCAGGTTGATGCCGAAAAAACCCGCATAGCCCCCGACCAGCACAATGGTGCCGACGCGGAAGTTGCGGTGCGCGAACAGGCGCAGGTTGACTACCGGGTGACGGTCAGTCAGTTCCCAGATCACGAACACCGCCAGGAACACCACCGAGATCAGGCTACCGACGATGATGAACGACGACTCGAACCAGTCCAGATCATTGCCCTTGTCCAGCACCACCTGCAAGGCGCCGACACCGATGACCAGCGTCAGCAGGCCGATGTAGTCCATCGGCTGGCGGCTGGTGACCACCGGCCGGGTGCGCATCTGCTGGCGCACCACGGCAGCGGCGAACAGACCGATGGGCACGTTGATGAAGAAAATCCACGGCCAGCTGTAGCTGTCGGTGATCCAGCCCCCGAGGATCGGCCCGGCAATCGGTGCCACTACCGTGACCATTGCCAGCAACGCCAGGGCCATGCCGCGCTTGGCCGGCGGGTAGACAGCGATCAGCAAAGTCTGGGTCATCGGGTACAACGGCCCGGCTACCACGCCCTGCAACACGCGAAAACCGACCAGCTCCGGCATTGACTGGGCAATACCGCACAGGAACGAGGCCAGTACGAACAGCAGCGTGGCCCAGATGAACAGTTTCACCTCGCCAAACCGCCGGCTGAGCCAGCCGGTCAGCGGCAAGGCGATGGCGTTGCTCACCGCGAACGAGGTGATGACCCAGGTGCCCTGCTCGTAGCTCACCCCCAGGTTGCCGGAAATAGTCGGCAAGGCCACGTTGGCGATGGTGGTGTCGAGCACCTGCATGAACGTCGCCAGCGACAGGCCGATGGTGGTCAGCAACAGGCTCGGCGGCGTGAACTGGGCAGCAGCACTGTTGCTCATCGCTGGACCGTCTTGCCGGGTGCGCTGTTTTCGTGGATCAGCCGGGCGATCAGGTTGTCGGCTTCGACCAGCTGGCGGTCATACACCTGGGTGGTGTAGCTGGCCTGCTGCGGTGGTTGCTGGGCCAAGGCCGGCCCGCTCTGGTCGTGCAGGTCGACCTCGACCACGGTGGACAGGCCGATACGCAGCGGGTGGTCCTTGAGCTGTTCGGGGCTGAGGTGGATGCGCACCGGCACACGCTGGACGATCTTGATCCAGTTACCGGTGGCATTCTGCGCCGGCAACAGGGCGAAAGCGCTGCCGGTGCCAGCGCCGAGGCTGTCGACCGTACCGCTGTACCTGACCTCGCTACCGTACAGGTCGGCGCTGATTTGCACCGGCTGGCCGATACGCATGTCGCGCAGCTGGGTTTCCTTGAAGTTGGCGTCGATCCACACCTGGTCCAGCGGGATCACTGCCATGGTCGCGGTGCCCGGCTGCAGGCGTTGGCCCAGTTGCACGGTACGCTTGGCGACGTAGCCGGTGACCGGCGCCACCAGGGTGGTGCGAGCGTGGTCGAGGTAGGCCTGGCGCAGGTCGGCGGCGGCAGCCATCACCTCAGGGTGCGAGGACACCACGGTGTCGTCGACCAGCGCGCTGCTGGTGCTGAGTTGCTGGCGAGCACTGTTGACGGCAGCCTCGGCCACGCTCAGGTCATCGCGGGCATGGGACAATTCTTCCGCAGCAATCGCACCGCTGTCGGCCAGCACCTTGCGTCGGTTGAAGTCTTGCCGGGCCTTGCGCAGTTCGGCCTGGCGGGTTTCCAGCTGGGCCTTGAGCGAGTCGACGTTGCTGTACAACCCGCGCACCTGACGCACGCTACGCGCCAGCCTGGCTTCGGCGGACTGCAAGGCCACCTCGCTGTCGGCCGGGTCGAATTGCAGCAATACCTGGCCGGCATGGACCAGGTCGCCGTCATCGGCGCCGATGCTGGTGACGGTGCCGGTAACCAGCGGGGTGATCTCGACCACGTTGCCGTTGACGTAGGCATCGTCGGTGCTTTCGTGCCAGCGCCCGACCAGGCTGTACCAGGCCCAGGCGCCGACACCGGCAAGAATCAGCAGCAACAGCAGGCCAAGCAGCCAGGCCTTGCGCTTGCGCGACGGCTCGGGCGCGGCGGAGGAAGTCGGGGTGTCTGCGGGAGTGGCCATGACAATACCTTGGATAATTCGTGACAGGGATCAACGATCGCCGAAGCGGCGGATCGTCAACGGGTCGCCGGCAGCAAGCAGGACCTTGGCCAGCAGGCCTTCCAGGGTCTTGAGCTCTTCGGGTGCCAGCGCACCGCACAACTCGTTCATGGCCGCCGCGCCGATTTCCGGCAGGCGGTCAGCCAGGCGCTGGCCATCGGCGGTAAGGGCCAGGCGCACCAGGCGGCGGTCGTCCGCGCAGCGGTTGCGCACGATCAGCTCCTTCTGCTCGAGGCGGTCGAGCATGCGGGTCATCGACCCACTGTCCAGGCCCAGGTAGCGACACAGCTCGGCCGGGGTATCCACCTGGTACTGGGTGACGATGATCAGCACCTTGAACTGCGCGGCGGTGACACCTTCGGATTCGAGGTGCCAGTCGAGAATGCGGTCCTTGAGGATCGCCGCGCGGCCAAGCAGCATGCCGATGGCACAGGTCTGGAAGTTTTCGGGGGAGAAATGGGCCATGGGAGACTGCTCGAGTATTTGTGTAAAAATATTACTGCTTAGGCAGTGAATGTCAAAGCCTTGATTAGGCTGCTATGTAAAATTTCATGATTCTCTCCTTTTCTCGCTTGCCGAGGGAGGCTTTTGTGGGAGCAACTGTCTTGCTCAATTTCTAAAAGCTGGCGCGCCTCACCCTGTGGGAGCGGGCTTGCCCGCGAACACCGGCGCAGCCGGTGCCATGCACCGCGTTGGATTCTTCGCGGCTAAAGCCGCTCCCACAGGGAACGCAGACTGCTTGCGATTTCAGTCATCTACGCGCCAGCGCAGACCAGAGGGCTGGGTCATCTCCCACAGGGAACTGCGACTGCTGTCACTGCCGCGCTTGCAGGCCCAATGCTTCCACCGCCCCGCAGGCAATGGCCATGCCTACCAGCTCGGCCAGGCTATCCGCCTGCAGCCGCTTCATCACCCGCCCCCGGTACAGGTCCACCGTCTTCACGCTGACGCCCAGCCGTTCGGCAATCTCGCGGTTGCTCAACCCCTGGGCCAAAGGCACGAACACGTCACGCTCGCGCGGTGTCAGGCCATCGATGCGCAACTGCACCTCGGCCAGTGCCTGGTCGCCCTGGCGTGCCCGCCCGGCACGCTCCAGCGCGGCCTGTACGCTGTCGAGCAGCAACTGGTCGTTGTAGGGTTTTTCAATGAAGTCGCAGGCGCCAGCCTTGAACGCCCGCACCACGATCGGTACATCGGCATGGCCGCTGACGAAGATCACCGGCAACCCCAGGCCACGCTCGCGCATCGCCTGCTGCACCGCCAGCCCGCCCAGCCCCGGCATGCGCACATCCAGCAGTACACAGGCCGGCCCATCGTCGACGCAGGCGTCGAGAAACGCCTGCCCGCTGGCGAACGGCAGTGCCTGCAAGCCGACCGACTGCAGCAGCCACACCGTCGAATCCCGCATACCCTGGTCGTCATCGACCACATACACTTTCGCTTGCACCGCCATCTCCCCTTATCCCCTGCTGACCGCCAGGCGGCAACACAGTACCAGACCGCCGTTGTCACCGGCTCGCGCCCACAGGCTGCCGCCAAAGCCTTCAATCAGGCTGCGGCTCATGCTCAGGCCCAGGCCCAGGCCGTCGGCCTTGCTGGTGGTGAACGGCGTGAAGATTTCATCCAGGCACTCGGGCGCCACGCCCGGGCCCTGGTCGGCCACCTCGACCAGCACGCCGTCGCCATCGCGTGCGGCGCCGAGCAGGATACGTGACGGCCGCTCGCCATGCTGCTCACGGTTGGCATCGATGGCGTTGCGCAGCAGGTTCAACAGCACCTGCTCCAGCAGTACCCGGTCGGCATACACCGAGGGCAGTTGTGCGCTCATGCGCAGCTCGACCACCACCTGGTCACGCGCGGCCTCCCAGGCGCACAAGCGCATGGCTTCGCCCGCCACTTCGGCCACGTCCAGCGCCTGCAGGCGGCGCGGCCCTTTGCGCAGAAAGGCGCGCAGGCGGCGGATCACTTCGGCGGCATGGGTGGCCTGTTCGCTGATGCGCTGCAGGCCCTGCCCTACCAGCTCTCGGGCCTGCGGGTCGCGCTCCAGGCCCTGCAGGTAGCGCTGGCTGGCGTTGGCGTAGTTGACCACTGCGGCCAACGGCTGGTTGATCTCGTGGGCGATGCCCGAAGCCAGCTCGCCCAAGGTGGCCAACCGGGCACTGTGTGCCAGGCTTTCCTGGGCTTCGATGCGCAAGGTGATGTCGCGGGACACGCTGACCACCTCCACCACTGCGCCGGTGTAGGTTTCGCGGATGGCCCGGCTGGCGATTTCGAACCAACGGTAACCGCCTGTGGCCTGGCGCACCCGACAGGTCATGGTGTGGTAGCCGTCCTGATCCAGGGCGGCGGCGGCCTGGCGCAATACCTGGCGGCGTTCGCGCGGATGCAGCAGGGTATGCACGGCCATGCCACGCAACTGCTCGGGCCACAAGCCAAGCAGGCGAAATGCCGCCGGCGAGGCATCGAGGAAACGGCCATCGGGGCTGTGTCGGGAGATCAGGTCCGTGGTGTTCTCGATGATCAGCCGGTACAGGCGCCGGGCGCGGCTGGCCTCACGTGCGTCGCGGCGCTCGTCACTGGCTTCGCGGCAACGCGCCAGTACCTGCTGGCGCTGGTCGTCAGGGATGAAGCTCCACAGCACGATGCGTTCGCCGACCTGCACTTCGACATCGGCAATCGCCCGGTGCTGGCGCAGGCAGGCGCGCACCAGGGCGGCACAGTTGCCCGGCAGCCAACTGGCCAGTGCCGGGCCTTCATCGACCCAGGCCTGCAACGCCGGGTTGAGTGCCAGCGGCCTGGCATCGCCGGCCAGCATCAGGCTGGGTTGTGGGTCCTTGGCGAGCAAGGGATAGGCAGTGTTGTCCACAATAGGCGGCTCGTTGTTATAGTAGTTTTACTATATTGCTATAGTCGATATTCCTAATACCATAGCGACTCGCGTAAAACTGCGACAAGGGGAGCGGCCCACCGTCCGCCTCCCTGCACCCTGAACAGAGCTAACAATCAGCCACCGGGGGCCAAGCGCACAGGTCGTGCCTGCCTCCCTTACAGGATTACCGCATGTCGATCTATGCCCAGGGCCTGATGCCCGCTGCCGTCAACCATGTCGCCCTCACCCCGCTGAGTTTCATCGAACGCACCGCTGCCGTGTATGGTAACTATCCGGCGGTGATCCACGGTGCCATCCGCCGCAACTGGCAGCAAACCTACCAACGCTGCCGGCGCCTGGCCAGCGCCCTGGTGGGCCGGGGAATCGGCCGTGGCGACACCGTGGCGGTGATGTTGCCCAACATTCCGGCCATGCTCGAAGCCCACTTTGGCGTGCCCATGACCGGCGCCGTGCTCAATACCCTGAACGTACGCCTGGATGCCGAGGCCATCGCCTTCATGCTGCAGCATGGCGAAGCCAAGGTGCTGATAACCGACCGCGAGTTCCACACTGTCATCGAGGCGGCCCTGGCCTTGCTCGAACACCCGCCGCTGGTGGTGGATGTGGATGACCCGGAGTACGGCGAAGGCCGTGCGGTCAGCGAACTGGACTATGAAGCGTTCCTCGCCGAGGGTGACCCGGACTTTGCCTGGGAATGGCCCGATGACGAGTGGCAGGCGATCTCGCTCAACTACACCTCTGGCACCACCGGCAACCCCAAGGGCGTGGTCTACCACCACCGTGGTGCTTACCTGAATGCCCTGGGCAACCAGATGGTCTGGGCCGTGGGCCATCGCCCGGTGTACCTGTGGACCCTGCCGATGTTCCACTGCAACGGCTGGTGCTACCCGTGGACCATCACCGCGTTGGCGGGCACCCATGTGTTCCTGCGCCGGGTCGACCCGCAGAAGATTCTGAACCTGATCCGCGAACACCGGGTCAGCCACCTGTGCGGGGCGCCGATCGTGCTCAACGCCCTGGTCAACATGCCCGAGGCGGCCAAGGCGGCCATCGAGCACCCGGTGCAGGCCATGGTCGCCGGTGCCGCGCCACCTGCCAAGGTCATCGGCGCCGTGGAAGAAATGGGTATCCAGGTCACCCACACCTACGGCCTGACCGAAGTCTACGGCCCGGTGACCGTGTGTGCCTGGCATGACGAATGGGATGAACTGTCGCTGGAGGATCGCGCACGGATCAAGTCCCGCCAGGGCGTGCGCTACCCGACTCTCGACGGCCTGATGGTCGCCGACCCGCAAACCCTCGAGCCGGTGCCGCGTGACGGCAATACCCTGGGCGAGATCTTCATGCGCGGCAACACGGTGATGAAGGGCTACCTGAAGAACCCCGAGGCCACTGCCGAAGCCTTCCGTGGCGGCTGGTTCCACACCGGCGACCTGGCCGTGTGGCACGCCGACGGCTATGTCGAGATCAAGGACCGGCTCAAGGACATCATCATTTCCGGTGGCGAGAACATCTCCACCATCGAGGTCGAGGACGCCCTGTACAAGCACCCGGCGGTGCTGGAAGCCGCAGTGGTAGCACGCCCGGATGAAAAATGGGGAGAAACCCCGTGCGCCTTCGTTGCCCTCAAGCCGGGCCGCGAAGACACCCGCGAAGCCGACATCACCAGTTGGTGCCGCGAGCACCTGGCCGGGTTCAAGGTGCCGAAGACCGTGGTCTTCGGCGAACTACCCAAGACCTCCACCGGCAAGATCCAGAAGTACGTGCTGCGCGACCGGGCCAAAGCCCTTTGATTCCGTAGTGGCCTCTTCGCGGGCACGCCCGCTCCCACAGTTACAGCAACAGGCTCAGGTTTGGTGCGATCCCTGTGGGAGCGGGTTCACCCGCGAAGAGGCCAGCCCGGATTTCCCACTTTTCAAGAGCTACCGATGACCACCTACTCCGCCCCCCTGCGCGACATGCGCTTCGTCCTGCATGACCTGTTCAACGCCCCGGCCCTGTGGGCCCGCCTGCCGGCCCTGGCCGAGCGCATCGACGCCGAAACCGCCGACGCCATCCTTGAGGAGGCAGCCAAAGTCACCGGCCAGCTGATTGCCCCGCTCAGCCGCAACGGTGACGAGCAAGGCGTGCGCTTCGACGCAGGCGAAGTCACCACCCCTGACGGTTTCCGCGAGGCCTGGCACACCTACCGCGAAGGCGGTTGGGTCGGCCTGGGCGGCAACCCCGAACATGGCGGCATGGGCATGCCGAAAATGCTCGGTGTGCTGTTCGAAGAAATGCTTTACGCCGCCGATTGCAGCTTCAGCCTGTATTCGGCGTTGAGCGCTGGCAGCTGCCTGGCGATCGATGCCCACGCCAGCGAAACGCTCAAGGCCACCTACCTGCCGCCCCTGTACGAAGGCCGCTGGGCCGGCACCATGTGCCTCACCGAGCCCCATGCCGGCACCGACCTGGGGCTGATCCGCAGCCGCGCCGAACCCCAGGCCGACGGCAGCTATCGCATCAGCGGCAGCAAGATCTTCATCACCGGTGGCGAACAGGACCTGACCGAGAACATCATCCACCTGGTGCTGGCCAAGCTGCCGGATGCGCCCACCGGCGCCAAGGGCATCTCGCTGTTCCTGGTGCCCAAGTACCTGGTCGAGGCCGATGGCCGCCTGGGTGCGCGCAACGCCGCCCATTGCGGCTCGATCGAACACAAGATGGGCATCAAGGCCTCGGCGACCTGCGTGATGAACTTCGACAGCGCCGTCGGCTTCCTGGTGGGTGAGCCGAACAAGGGCCTGGCGGCGATGTTCACCATGATGAACTACGAACGCCTGTCCATCGGCATCCAGGGAATCGGCTGTGCCGAGGCGTCCTACCAGAGCGCCGCCCGCTACGCCAACGAGCGCCTGCAAAGCCGCGCCGCCAGCGGCCCGCAGGCACAGGACAAGGCTGCCGACCCGATCATCCACCACGGCGATGTGCGGCGCATGCTGCTGACCATGCGAACCCTCACCGAAGGCGGCCGGGCGTTTGCCGCCTACGTTGGCCAGCAGCTGGACCTGGCGCGCTACGCCGAAGACGCCGGCGAACGTGAGCATGCGCAGCGCCTGGTGGCACTGCTGACGCCGGTGGCCAAGGCGTTCTTCACCGACAACGGCCTGGAAAGCTGCGTGCTCGGCCAGCAGGTGTATGGCGGCCATGGCTACATCCGCGAATGGGGCCAGGAGCAGCGGGTGCGCGACGTGCGCATCGCGCAGATCTACGAAGGCACCAACGGCATCCAGGCCCTCGACCTGCTCGGGCGCAAGGTGCTGGCCGACGGTGGCCAGGCGCTGGCCAGCTTTGCCGCCGAGGTACGGGCCTTCAGCGTGGATGCACCGTTGCACCGCGAGGCCCTGCAAGCGAGCCTGGCGCGGCTGGAGGCGACCAGCGCCTGGCTGCGGGCGCGTGCCGGCGAGGATGCCAACCTGGTCAGCGCGGTGGCGGTGGAATACCTGCAGCTGTTCGGGCTGACTGCGTATGCCTATATGTGGGCGCGGATGGCGGCGGTGGCATTGGCCAAGCGCGACGAGGATGCCGCGTTTCATGGGGCCAAGCTTGCGTGTGCCGAGTTCTTCTTCCAGCGGGTCTTGCCGCGGGAGTTGGGGCTGGAAGCGAGTATTCGGGCAGGAAGTGGCAGCCTTTATGGTTTGGAGGCGGCGCAGTTCTGATGAGCCGCTGGGGGTGCTGTGCGCCCCTTTCGCGACACAAGGCCGCTCCCACAGGTACAGCGCTGCCCGTTGGGTTGGTGCGATACCTGTGGGAGCGGCCTTTTGTCGCGCTGGGCTGCGCAGCAGCCCCAACGATTTCAGCCTGAATTTGCGTGCGCGAAGGGTTCTCAAACGCTGGAAAACCATTGCCAATCCGACGAAAAACCGGCACAACTGATAGTCATTCGCCATTACCTCGGTTCTCGGCAGCCCTCCTGCAAGGGTAGAATGCGCAAAACCCGGAGCCGCAATGAACCACGACCGCCTCAATCCCAGCCCAGACGATGCCATCACCGACGCCGCCGCGCACTGGTGCATGCGCCTGCACGCCGAAGATTGCACGGCGGCCGAGCGCGAGGCGTTCGCCCGCTGGCTGGCGGCCGACCCGCGGCATATCGAGGAATACCAGGCGATGCTGGAAATCTGGCAAACCGCCGACCTGCTGCCGCGCAACGCCACCGTCATCGACTTCAACCCGCCCGTGCACCCGGCTGTGCGCCCGCGCAACTGGCGGCCGCTGGCGTCTGCTGCCGCCATCGCCCTGGCGGTGTTGCCGCTGGCCGGCTGGGTGGGCTGGGAACAAGGCTGGCTGCCCAATCACTACCAGCACTTCGAAGCCGGCGCGCACATGCAGACCGTGCAACTGAGCGACGGCAGCACGGTACAGCTCAACCTGAACTCCGAGCTCACCTACCTCAACTACAAGGACCAACGCCAGGTCACGCTCAAGCGTGGCGAGGCATTCTTCAAGGTAAAGCACGACAGCAGCCACCCGTTCATCGTGCATGCCGGTCGTGGCCAGACCCGCGTCACCGGCACCCAGTTCAACGTGTGGAAATACCAGGACCAGGTCAAGGTCACCCTGGTAGAAGGTTCGGTACTGGTGTCCAGCGCCGGCAGCGCCGGTGGCTACCGCCTGGGCCCAGGGATGCAGGCCAGCTATCACAAGGGCGACTTCGAGCCGCAACTGGAGCAGAGCGACGACTACAGCAACAGCCTGGCCTGGCGCGACGGCAAGCTGGTCCTCGACAACCTGAGCCTGGAACAGGCGCTGCCAATGATCAACCGCTACCTCGATGCGCCATTGCTGCTGGCCGATGCCAGCACCGGCCGCATCCGCATCAGCGGCATCTACAACACCCGAGAGGTGGGGCGACTGGTCAACAACCTGCCCAAGGTGCTGCCGGTCTACCTGACCCGCAGCAAAGACGGCAGCACCGTACTCAACCGCATCTCGCCGCCGCCCGACAAGGGCTGACGCCCCTCCCCGCCTTACAGCGTCATCGCCGCCAACCAGCCGAACGCCAGCAGTGGCAGGTTGTAGTGGATGAAGGTGGGCACCACGGTGTCCCAGATATGGTGGTGCTGGCCATCCACATTCAGCCCCGAGGTCGGGCCCAGGGTCGAGTCCGAGGCTGGCGAACCCGCGTCGCCCAGGGCACCGGCGGTACCCACGATGCACACGGTGGCCAGCGGGTCGAAGCCCAGCTGCACGCACAGCGGCACGAAAATCGCGGCCAGGATCGGCACGGTGGAGAACGACGAGCCGATGCCCATGGTCACCAGCAGGCCCACCAGCAGCATCAGCAAGGCACCGATGCCCTTGCTGTGATCGATCCACTGCGCCGAGGCTTCCACCAGGCTCTTCACCTCACCGGTGGCCTTCATCACGTCGGCAAAGCCAGAGGCGGCAATCATGATGAAGCCGATCATGGCCATCATCTTCATGCCTTCGGTGAACAGGTCGTCAGTGTCTTTCCAGCGCACGATGCCCGATAGCGAGAAGATCAGGAAACCGACCATGGCGCCGATGATCATCGAGTCCAGCCACAACTGGACGATGAACGCCGAGGCAATCGCCAGCCCGGCCACCAGCAGGGTCAGCGGGTTGTACTGCACGCTCACCTGCTCCACCTGTTCGATGCGCGCCAAGTCGTAGTCACGCTTCTTGCGGTAGCTGATGAATACCGCCAGCAACAGGCCGGCCAACATGCCAGCGGCCGGGATGGCCATGGCGTGGGTGACATTCACACCACTCACGTCGACACCCGCGCGGGCAACGTTGGCCAGCAGGATTTCGTTGAGGAAGATGTTGCCAAAGCCCACCGGCAAGAACATGTAAGGGGTGATCAGGCCGAAGGTGATCACGCAGGCGATCAGCCGGCGGTCGATGCGCAGGCGGGTCAGCACGTACAGCAATGGCGGCACCAGCAACGGGATGAAAGCGATGTGGATAGGCAGGATGTTCTGCGACGACACCGCCACCACCAGCATCAGGCCGACCAGCAACCATTTGACCTTGCCGCCATTGGCATGGCCCTGGCGGTCGATCATGGCCAGGGCGCGGTCGGCCAGGGCATGGGCCAGACCGGACTTGGCGATGGCCACGGCAAAGGCGCCCAGCAGTGCATAGGACAGTGCCACCGTGGCCCCGCCGCCGAGGCCGCCATTGAAGGCCTTGAGCGTACCCTCGATGCCCAGGCCGCCCACCAGCCCCCCGGCCAGGGCCCCGATGATCAGGGCGATGACCACGTGCACGCGGGACAGGCTGAGTATCAGCATGATGCCGACCGCGGCGATCACTGCATTCATGGTTGGCTTACCTCATTGCGACAGAAAAAAAGCGCGCACTCTGAAGCAGTGGGCGGCAGATGTCAAAAGCGCCATGTTGCGGCGCATTACACAGAGGGCAGAAATTTAAATTGAATGTTTGAATAAAGAAAAAATTGTGCGGGCCGATATAGCAAGGAGGCTGGGAGGTGCTTGGCTGGGGATGTGTGTCGCCTGGGAGATCGAGCGCCGCCCGCGCGGCGCATCGCGAGCGAAGCTCGCTCCTACATTTGTTTCGGGCCAGTATCGCCTGTGCCAACGCGCGCGACCGCTTGTTCGTTCGACGCGATATCGAGCCATACGCCAAGGCGTTCGCGCACAATTCCCACAGGAATAATTGGCCCGAAACAAACGTAGGAGCGAGCTTCGCTCGCGATGCGCCGCGCGGGCGGCGCTCGATCTCCCAGGCGACACACATCCCCAGCCAAGCCCCAGCCCAACCCAGATCCAAAGCCATAACCCTTACTGTCCAAAAAAGGGATACGCCCCCATGCCTTTGCGACAATTCTCCATCCAGTGGAAGATCACCCTGCTCGCCGGCCTCTGCCTGGCCGGCATCGTCACCCTGCTCGTCGGCCTGTCGCTGTACCGCATGGACCACAGCTCGGACCTGGTCAAGGCCAGCAGCATGCAGATGCTGACCGAGTCGGCGCAGTCGCGCATCGAGTCGCAGGGCGAGGTGCAGGCGCTGAACATCCGCCGCCAGTTCATGGACGCCTACCAGTACGGCGCCGGTTTCGCCCGTCAGGTGCTGTTCCTGCGCGAGCAGGCGGAAAAGCGTTTTCTCGATGCCTTCGACCTGCGCGAGGACATGACCCGCCAGGTGCGCGCAGCCTTGCAGGCCAACCCCGACCTGCTCGGCCTGTCGCTGGTGTTCGAGCCCAACGCCCTGGACAACAAGGACAGCCTGTTCGCCGGCAAGGCGGAGCTGGGCAGCAATGAAACCGGGCGCTTCGCCCTGTACTGGTCGCAACCGCGTGTCGGCCAGCTGACGGCCATGGCCTTGCCCGAGCATGACATGGCCAACACCGAGATCGGCCCCAGCGGCCAGCCGGCCAACACCTGGTGGGTGTGCCCGCGCACGTCCGGCAAGGTGTGCGTGGTGGAGCCGTATTTCTATGAAATCGATGGCCAGCAGGTGCTGATGACCAGCATCGTCTTCCCGCTGACGGTCGACGGCAAAGTGATCGCCACCCTGTCCATCGACATCAACCTCAACAGCCTGCAGGCCCTGAGCCAAGAGGCCAGCCGCAGCCTGTACGAAGGCCGCACCACGGTCGGCATCCTCAGCCCGGTCGGCCTGCTGGCCGGCTACAGCGCCGATGCCAGCAAGCTGGCCCAGCGCTTCGACCAGGTCGACACAGCCAAAGGTGCCGAGCTGGTGCGCAAGCTGGCCGATGGCAAGCTGACCATCGTGCACGACCAGCAGCGCCTGAAGGTGCTGGCGGCGTTCCGGCCGATCCCGGACGCCCAGCCCTGGGGCGTGCTGCTGGACGTGCCGGAAAACGCCTTGACCGGGCCGGCCGATGCGCTGAAACAGGAACTGGACGCGCTGAACACCAGCGGTACCCTGCTGGAACTTGGCCTGGGCCTGGCGGCGGCGATTGCCGGCCTGCTGATGGTGTGGCTGATGGCCCGTGGCGTTACCCGGCCGATCCTCGGCGTGGCAAGCATGCTCAAGGACATCGCCAGCGGCGAAGGTGACCTGACCCGCCGCCTGACCTACCAGAAGCAGGATGAACTGGGCGAACTGGCCGGCTGGTTCAACCGTTTCCTCGACAAGCTGCAGCCGACCATCGCCGAGGTCAAACGCTCGGTGCAGGCCGCGCGAGGCACCGCCGACCAGTCTTCGGCAATTGCCACGCAGACCAGCGCCGGCATGGAGCAGCAGTACCGTCAGGTCGACCAGGTGGCCACCGCCTCGCACGAGATGAGCGCCACCGCCCAGGATGTCGCCCGCAGCGCAGCGCAGGCAGCGCAGGCCGCCCGCGACGCCGACCAGGCCACCCGCGAAGGCCTGGCGGTGATCGATCGCACGACCCACAGCATCGATGCCCTGGCCGCCGACATGAGTAATGCCATGGCCGAAGTCCAGGGCCTGGCGCAGAACAGCGAGAAGATCGGTTCGGTGCTGGAGGTGATCCGCTCGATTGCGGAACAGACCAACCTGCTGGCACTCAACGCTGCCATCGAGGCGGCCCGCGCCGGTGAAGCCGGCCGTGGTTTTGCCGTGGTGGCAGATGAGGTACGCAACCTGGCCCAGCGTACCCAGGAGTCGGTGGAAGAAACCCGCCAGGTGATCGAGGCATTGCAGAACGGTACCCGCGAGGTGGTCGGTGCCATGGACAACAGCCACCGCCAGGCCCAGGGCGGCGTGCAGCAGGTTGGCCAGGCCGTCACCGCGCTGCAGCGCATCGGCCAGGCAGTGACGGTAATCACCGACATGAACCTGCAAATCGCTTCGGCCGCCGAGGAGCAAAGCGCGGTGGCCGAGGAAATCAACAGCAACGTGGCGACCATCCGTGATGTCACCGAGTCGCTGTCGGGGCAGGCCAACGAGTCGGCGCGGGTCAGCCAGTCGCTGAACAGTCTGGCCAACCAGCAGCAGGCGCTGATGGACCAGTTCCGCGTGTGAATGGCTCAGGGCCGGCACCTGCCGGCCCTGGCTCAGGCCGCGAACCGGCCGCCGCCGAGGATGCGGTCCAGCAGTACCAACGCACCATGCACATTGGGTCGGGCGCCCATCGGCATCACATCGGTATCCGGTAGGGTGGCATCGTCGTAACCAGACTCCATGACCAACTGGTGCATCTGGTTGCCATTGAGATAGACGTGATGCTGCTCCAGGGCGTAGGACTGAATCAGGCTCAGCGCGCCGCACACCATCGGCGTAGCACTGGAAGTGCCAGCATAGCTGTCTGTGTAGTCCCTGCCCTCACCAGACAAGTCCTGCAAGTCCCCATAGGAAAGCGTGACTACGCTATCGCCCCAGGCATTGAGCATGCGGTAAGGGTAATGGTGGTTGGAGTAGGTATGGGGCTTGCCGTCATACGAGCGGCTGGCGCCCACCAGAATGGTGCCCGAATCGCCGTGGTCATTGAAGTAGCGCCAATTGGCCAGATCCACGCCGTGCCCTTCAAAGGTATTTCGTTCTGCAAGGGTCTTGCTGCTGCCATTGGCCGCGGCATTGACCACCACCGCACCGCGCTGGCTCAACTGCTGCATGACGGTCCACCAGGCCTTGTCGTGCAAGGACGGCAGCCGCGTGCTCAGCACGTCGACATTTGCAGCTTGGCGATTGATGCCGACGATGTCCCCGGGTTCTACATTGCGCAGCAGATCCTTGAGCGCCTGGAAATTGCCCTGGGCATCTCTCGCGCGGTTGTTGTACAGGTACAGCTCGCTGTCATGGCTGATCCCCGTGGCGCCGAACCCGTTACGCTTCGCCAGAATGATACCCACTGAAGCAGTGCCATGGCGCGGATCATGGTTTGGCTCAAGCGACACGACGCTCAAGGCCGGGTTGCCACGCAGGTCTTCATGCCCAACATGCAAACCACCGTCGCTGAAGTGAATCCGCGCGCCCTTGCCCGTCACCTTGCCGGCCCAGGCCTTGCGTGCATTAAGGCCCTTCCAGCGGGGGCCGGGCTCGTCGAGGTAGTTCTGGCGTGGTTCGAAGTCGGGCGTGGGTTGGGCATTTTCATCAGCCCTGCTGCCTGCCACCACTGCAGTACCTGTCAGCAAGGTTGCCAACAGCCCCGCCAGCACGAATGCGACAAGGTTTGGTTCCGACGTTACCGGCAACACCTGCATGGATACTACGTAATCCAGCGCGGCCAACGACTTGAGCAATGCCAGATAGGTGTCATTGAGCATGCTGTCAGGCTGGTCGAGGTAATAGTACTGACGGAGTACCTGAAGCCTGTCATCGTCCATTTCATGTTTGTCCAGGACAGGCCTGGGCGCGATCACCGACTTCAGGTTCGGCCAGTAACGCGACAGGGCAGAGCCCGAAGCGGGCTCCAGGTCTCGAAGGAAGTGCTCATACCCCCCGACACTGAACTCGATGACCAGGGTCGGGTACGAGGTGCCTGGTGCCAATAGGGGCAGCGCAGGGTCGGCCACGTCCGCGGACGCCAACGCCCGCTTGCGACGCCCACTATCAGAGGGCAACGGAACCTTGTCCAGCACACTGCGGTTGAGTTCCTCAGCCTTGATGTCGAGTACCAGCGGCGGCATGTCGATGACACCGGCCCCTCCGACAGGCCGGTTCATCGCCCGCGCATGTTCATCCCGCAACACCACCCTTGGCCGAATGGTGTAGACCCCCGCCTCCTCCTCGGCGAGTAATGTGGCTGGGCAGCCGTGGTCACTGAGTTTTCCGGTGTGGGCCTGGGAATAGGCCGAAACCCCTCTGAAGGACACCGGGCCATCAGGGCCGGCCCGTTCCAGTTCGTAGCGAATGCGACCGACCTTGTGCAGGTCTGCGCCACTGCAACGAACGTGTAGCTTTCCATCAAATCGGAAGTTGCGGTAATAGACGAAATTCAAGTCCAGCGTCATCAGGAATGCCTCGCAAAATGTGCTTGCCAAACGGCACTACGCACCTTTGCAAACCGCGGCCCCCGCTGGCAGCAGGAGCCCGTTCCCTACCGCCGTCGGCAAGGCGCGGGAGGGGTCGTCTACACTTGCCCGCACCTACCCCACGGCAACCGACGAGGGCCCTGATGAAGAAAATTCCAACGCTGCTGGCCGGCCTGCTGCTCGCCGTAGGCCTGGCCAGCACCGACAGCGCCGCGTCGGCAGAGCGCAGCGAGCCCATCCACTTTGGCGCCATCGGCTGGGAAAGCGGCGCACTCACCACCGAAATCCTGCGCCTGATCGTCGAGCGTGGGTATGGCTACCCCACCGACACCCTGCCCGGCAGCACGGTCAGCATGGAAGTGGCGCTGGCACGCAACGACCTGCAAGTGATCGCCGAGGAATGGGCCGGGCGCAGCCCTGCCTGGGTCAAGGCAGAAGCGGCCGGACAGGTGTTCGCGCTGGGCGACACGGTCAAGCATGCCGAAGAAGGCTGGTGGGTACCGGCCTATGTGGTCGAAGGCGATGCCACGCGCAAGCTCAAGCCCATGGCACCCGACCTGCGTAGCGTCGATGACCTCAAGCGTTACCCGCAGGTGTTCCGTGACCCCGAGTCGCCCGACAAAGGGCGTTTTCTCAATAGCCCCAGCGGCTGGACATCCGAGACCGTCAACAGCCAGAAACTCAAGGCCTACGGGCTGAGCGACCTGTATACCAACTTCCGCAGCGGTTCCGGGGCCGCCATGGATGCCGAAATCGGCTCGGCCATCCGCCGTGGCCAACCGGTGCTGTTCTACTACTGGAACCCGACCCCGTTGATGGGCCGCTACAAACTCATACGCCTGGAAGAGCCGCCGTTCGATGCCCAGGCCTGGGCGACCCTCACCGATGCCGGAAACCCCAAGCCCAAGGGCAGCCGCTCGCTGCCGGCCAAATTGTCGATTGGCGTGTCCAAGGCCTTTCGTGACGGCTACCCGGAGCTGGTGAGCGTGTTCGAGCGGGTCGACCTGCCCATCGACCGCCTCAACAAGGCACTGGCCGACATGAGCGAAAAACGCACGCCGCCCCGCGATGCTGCCCTCACCTTCCTGCGCGATAACCGCGAGGTGTGGAAAGCCTGGTTGCCTGCGGACATTGCCACCAAGGTCGAGGGCAGCCTGTGAGCGGCGGCTTCCCCCAAAGCCTGCAGTTCTCCTTTGCCGACAGCGTCAACCGGCTGGTCGACTGGCTGGTGCTGAACTACGGCGATCACCTGCGCAGCCTCTCTGACCAGTTGCTGCAACTGCTGGTCGGCCTGGAAACCCTGCTGCGCCTGCTGCCGTGGTGGCTGCTGCTATTGCTGACAGGCCTGCTCGCCTGGCATGCCAGCCGTAGCTTGCTGCGCAGCGCGGTACTGGTGGCGCTGCTGGCCCTGATCGGCATGCTCGGGTTGTGGGACAAACTGCTGCAGACCATGGCTTTGGTGCTGGTAAGTACCGGCCTCTGCGTGCTGGTGGGCGTGCCGCTGGGCATCCTGCTGGCTGCTCGGCCGCTGGCGAAGCGGTTGCTGTTGCCGGTACTGGATGTGATGCAGACATTGCCGGCCTTCGTTTACCTGATTCCGGTGCTGATGCTGTTCGGCCTGGGCAAGGTGCCCGCCGTGTTCGCCACGCTGATCTATGCCCTGCCACCGCTGGTGCGGCTGACCGAACTGGGCCTGAGCCAGATCGACCCTTCGCTGCTGCAAGCCGCCCATGGCCTGGGGGCCAGCCGCTGGCAGCGGCTGCGGCGCATCGCCCTGCCCCTGGCGCTGCCGAGCATCATGGCCGGGCTCAACCAGTCGGTGATGATGGCCCTGTCGATGGTGGTGGTGGCTTCGATGATCGGCGCCCGCGGGCTGGGCGAGGACGTGCTGGCGGGGATCCAGACCCTGAATGTCGGTCAAGGCGTCGAGGCCGGGCTGGCGATCGTCGCCCTGGCCATGGTGATCGACCGGATCAGCCAGGCCTATGGCCGTAATGCACGTTGAACAGCGTTGCCTGCCCGGCCCTGTCGCCGGCCAGCCACCACCGGTGAAGTACCTGTGGGAGCTGGCTTGCCGGCGATAGGGCCGGGCCTGACAATGCAGCCCTGTCAGCTTGAAACCGGACCCATCCGCATGTCCCTCAAAGCCCTGCGCACCCTGGTGACCATCGCCCGCCACGGCACCTTCGCCCGTGCCGCCGACCTGCTCAGCCTCACCCCTTCGGCGGTGAGCCTGCACATCAAGACCCTCGAAGACGAGCTACAGGTGACCTTGTTCGACCGCAGCCGCAGGCAGGTGGCGCTGACCGAAGCCGGCCAGTTGGCGGTGGCCCGCGCCGAGACCATCCTGGGGGCCTACGACGAGCTGGCCGACGCCCTGGCCAGCGGGCCGAGCCTGCGCGGCCGCCTGCGCCTGGGGGCGATCCACACGGTGCTGGCCCGGCGCCTGCCCAAGGCGCTGGTGTGGATAAAGGCGCACCACCCACAGCTGCATGTCAGCGTGGCCTCAGGCATGTCGGCAGAGCTGGCACGGCGGGTGGAAGACGGCGAACTCGATGCAGCGATCACCACCGAGCCGGTCAGCCCCTACCCGCAGAGCCTGGACTTCACGCCGTTGTTCGAAGACCGCTTCTGGGCCATCGCCAGCCCCGAGCTGGCCGGGCAAAGCGTGCCGCAGCTGCTGGCCAGCCAGCCGTTCCTGCGTTTCGACAAGCGTGCCTGGGCCGGGCGACAGATCGAGCAGGAACTGCGCCGGCAGCATTTGCAGGTAAGCGAGCAGATGGAGCTGGACAGCCAGGAAGCGCTGGCGCGCATGGCGGTGATGGGCCTGGGCGTGGCGATCATCCCCATGGCCGATGACGACCTGCAACGTTTGCCACCGGCCACCTGCCTGCCGTTTGGCGAACCGCAACTGACTCGGCGGGTGGTGTTGCTGGAGCATGAGAAGAGCCAGCGGCGGCATTTGAGTGCGGTATTGAAGACTGCGCTGGAGGCGTGAGACTACCGGGGGCACAAAGCGCCCCCAGAGCAAACATGCATTTTTCCTCAACAGTCAGTAAAGAAAACAACGTTTTTACAGATCGATCCGCACCAGTAGTCTGTGCCCCGTACCCGACCACGGAACGTCGATCATGCTCCACTTGCTGCTGACCACCCTGCTGCCGATCATCCTGCTGATTGCCCTGGGCACTTTCCTGCGCCTGCGCGGCTTCCTCGCCGATAACTTCTGGCCCGGCGCCGAGCGCCTGAGCTATTACGTATTGCTGCCGTCGCTGTTCCTCCACGGTCTGGCCACCGCCAACCTCGATGGCGTACCGGTGCTGGGCATGGTCGCCGTGCTGATGCTCTCGACCCTGGCCGGGGCCGTGCTGCTGGTGCTCTACCAGGGTGCAATGAACCACGATGGCGCCGACTTCACCTCGGTGTTCCAGGGCGGCATCCGCTTCAACAACTACATCGGCGCCACCCTTGCAGCCGGCATCTATGGCAGCGCCGGCATCGCCCTGGCGGCGGTGGCCAACGCTGCCATCGTGCCCTTGGTCAACCTGCTTTGCGTGCTGGTGTTCGCCCGTTTCAGCGCCCGCCATAGCTCACCAGGCACAGTGCTGCGGGCGATCTTCGCCAACCCCTTGATCGTTGGTTGCGCCGGAGGGTTGCTGCTGCGCGCCAGCGGGCTAGGCTTGCCAGCAGGTATCGAACCTACGGTCAAGGCCTTGGGCCAGGCCGCCCTGCCGCTGGGCCTGCTGTGCGTCGGCGCCGCCCTGGGTGGCGCCCGCCTGGGCCAACAGGTGCACCCGCTGATGGCGGCGTCGGCATTCAAGTTCCTGATCATGCCGCTGACCACCTGGGCCCTGTGCCGCATGCTTGGCCTGGGTGGCCAGGCAGCGGTGGTAGCGGTGCTGTTCCAGGCACTGCCGACCGCGTCATCTTCCTATGTGATGGCCCGGCAAATGGGCGGTAACGCACCGCTGATGGCCACCATCATCGCCCTGCAGACCGTGGTGGCTGCCGCCACCCTGCCTTTGGTACTCATGCTTGCGCTTGGCTAGACTGTGACGGCTGCAAGGTACGGTGTGATACGAATGATTACCAAGTCATCGCACTTTTCCGCCGACCAGTGGTCTACTCCCTCTTTTGCCGCCAGCAACGAATGCCGGCGATTTCATTGCTTTGCACGATCCCGGGCCAAAAGCCCTGGGCTTGTGTAGGATGAGCAGCGCAAACCACGACGCTGCCAGTCATAGGGAGATCCACATGCGCGTCCTGTCATCCGTTGCCGCCTTGTCGCTGGGCCTGGTCGTCTCGACCGGGGCACTGGCTGCCACCGGCGAAGAGGCGCAACTGATCGATTCGATCAATGTCTACCGCAGCAAGGCCCAGCCCTGCGGTGGCGAAGCGTCGTTGGAGCTGCCGCCGCTCAACAGCGATACCCGTCTGGCGCTGTCGCCAGAGGGTACCCGCGACCTGCAGCAGGCCATGACCCGCGCCGCCTACCCAATGGTCAACGTGCAGGCCATCAGCCTGTCGGGGCCACGTGATGCGCGCGCTGCCATGCACGCCATCGAAGAGAGCTTCTGCCAGGTGGTGCTCGACCCACAGTTCGTCGATATCGGCGTCAGCCAGGAAGGCCGCGACTGGCGCATCGTGCTGGCGCGGCCGCTGCTCAGCGGCCGCCTGGGCGACTGGCAGGCCGAGGGGCAGAAGGTGCTGCAGGAAATCAATGCCGCGCGCAAGGTGCCGCGCCAATGCGGTGGCCAGCCCTTCGCCGCCGCCCCCGCGCTGAGCTGGAGCACGGTGCTGGCCGGGGTCGCCGCCAACCACACGCGGGCCATGGCCAACCAGAACTTCTTCGACCACATCGACAAGGATGGCCGCACCCCCGGTGACCGGGCAGAACTGGCCGGCTACCTGTACCAGCAGATCGGCGAAAACATCGCCGCCGGGCGTGACACTGCGCGCAAGGTGGTCGATGGCTGGCTGGATAGCCCGGGGCATTGCGCGACGCTGATGAACCCGGACTTCCGTGAACTGGGCGCTGCGTATGCGGTGGACCCGAAGAGTGATGCGGGGATTTACTGGACCGGGTTGTTCGGGACGCCGCAGTAAACCCGCTTTCATAGGACTTATTGAATTAGCAGGGTCCCTGTGGGAGCGGCTTCAGCCGCGAACACCGGCGCAGCCGGTGCCATGCAGCGCGGCGGCTTCTTCGCGGGTAAACCCGCTCCCACAGGGTACGTGGACAGCTTGTGAATTCAGCTTTCTACGTGACAGCGCAGTTCACGGGCCGTGCAACCAAACCGTCGCCGCACGCACTTGCCCAGGTAACTGGCATCGCCCAAGCCCACTTCATCGGCAATCTGCGCCAGGCTGTGGCTGGAGTTGAGCAAGCGCCAGCGCGCCTGTTGCAAGCGCATCTCCAGCCACCAGGCCTTGGCGCTCATGCCATGGCTGGCGTGAAACTGCCGGTCCAGCTGGCGCCGGCTGATGCCCAGCTCCGCCGCCAGTTGCTCCACCGCCAACGGCGTACCCAGGTGATGACGCATCAACGCCTGCGCGCGCTGCACCTGCCGCCCCTGCCCGGTCCCCTGCTCCAGCGAGCGCAAGGCATGGCGGCTATCGCGGGTTTCGTCCACCAGCATGTCGGCCAGGCCCTTGAGCGCCCGGGTCCGCCCGCAGGCGCGTGACAACAGCGCAACGGCCAGGTCGATGGCCGCGGTGCCACCGGCGCAGGTGATGCGGCTACCGTCGATGCAATACAGCTGCTCACTCAGCACCTGTAGGTGAGGGAAAGCCGCACGAAATTCGGCTTCGTGGCGCCAGTGCACCACCACCTTGTGCCCCTGCAGCAATCCGCAGGCGGCCAACAGGAAGGCGCCGTTGTCGACGCCCACCAGTTTGACGCCCGCTTTGCCGGCCTTCCTGAGCAAGGCCTTGTAGCGAGGCGCCAGCGCGGCAGTGGCCATGGCATTGCGCCCACCGAACACCACCAGGTAGTCGAAACTGTCCAGCTCAAGCTGGCCAGCCATGGCCTCGACTTGTACCACCGCGCCACTGCTCGACGGCACCGGGTCGAGGCTTAGCCCTGCCACGGTCCAACTGCAGTAGCGCTGCTGGCTGTAGTCCTCGTCGTCGGCGCTGAAACGCAACTTGTCGAGAAAGGCACCGAACGGGAGCAAGGCAAAATCCGGTAACGGCAAGATCAGCAAGCGGATATCGGGCAGCATGGCGTTGCGTCCAGAAACAACTATTAAATGTCCAGATCATACCCTTCCTGAACGAAACCGGCGCCATAGACTGGCGTCCTCCTTATCAACAAGGCATTTCCCACCATGGCACTCGACACCTGGCTCATCTACCTGCTGGCCAGCATCGGCCTGTCGCTGACCCCTGGCCCCAACAGCCTGCTGGCCCTGACCCACGGTGCGCTGTATGGCACACGCCGGACGTTGTTCACCATCGTCGGCGGGGTATTTGGCTTCAGCGCCCTGATCGCCTTGGCCATGTTCGGCCTCAGCGCGTTGCTGCAGACCTCGGCCTCGGTGCTGAGCGTGCTCAAATGGGTGGGTGGTGCCTATCTGATCTGGCTGGGTATCCAGCTGTGGCGCAGCCCGGGCCTGTACCTGGAACTGACCGCGCAAAGCGCGCGGCTGGGCAATGCCGGCCTGTTCCGCCAAGGCCTGCTGTCGGCCATGGCCAACCCTAAGGTGTTGCTGTTCTATGGTGCTTTCCTGCCGCAGTTCATCGACCCGCAGCGTGGGTTGCTGTTGCAGTTCGTGGTGATGGCGACAACCTTTGCCTGCGTCGAGTTCCTGGTCGAATACCTGCTGGCACGCCTGGCGTTTCGCATCCGGCCATGGCTGGCCAAGGGCGGCAAAGGCTTCAACCGCTGCTGCGGCAGCCTGTTTGCCTTGATTGGTGTGGCATTGCCGCTTGGGCGATAGCGTCTGATACAGGCGTGTGCAGTTTTTTGTGGGAGCGGCCTTGCGTCGCGAAAGGGGTGCGAAGCGCCCCCAGGATCTTCGCATCACTGCAAAATTGCTGGCTCCGCTTGCTACCGTTCAACCCCGGCGCGCGTTGGCCAGGAAGATGAGCAAGGCCACGCCCGGTAACCCCGCCCCCACCAGCGCCACACCTTGCCAGCCAAACTGGCTGAACAGCGCACTGGCCACCGCCGACCCCTGCGCCCCGCAGGTACAGGGCGTTGATGCTGTCATTGGCCGCGCCAGGGTCGCCCTTTCTGCCCATAGCGAAAGCGCAGGCAGGTCATCCAGGCGGTCGCTGAGGTCGATGTCCAGCTCCAGCGCCGGGTGCTGCGCCAGAAACGGCCCCAGGTGCGGGGCGATGACCCGCCTGCCGAACTCCACCGGCAAGCACACTGGCGGGTGGAGCGGTTGAGCAAGGTGGCGCCCAACGCCGTTTCCAGGGCATCGCCCAGGCGCGTCACCGACGATGTCGCCAGCCCAAGCCGGCGGGCGGCGGCAGAAAAGCCCTGAGCATCGACGGTGGCCACGAACATCTTCATCGCCAGGAGTTTGTCCATTTGCTGCCCGTCTTTCAAATCTCGGAAAGCTCTTACAAACAGCCGGGCGGGTCAGGAAGCGCGGTGCGCGGCAATTGCGTCCATAGTGGAACTACCCCCATCCAGACGAGGCTTTCCATGACACCGACCAACCTGCTGACCACACTGCCCCCTTGCGACCCCACCTGCGCCGAACAGGTCGACGAGCTGCTCAGCCGCCCGGGCGTGCGCGTTGAGCGCATTGTTTCCAGCGGCCAGGCCAGCCCGCCTGGTTTCTGGTACGACCAGGCCGAAGGTGAATGGATCGTGCTGCTCAGTGGAGCCGCCGGCCTGCGCTTCGAGCACGAGAGCCACACCCGCCTGCTGGCGCCGGGCGATTGCCTGGACATCCCGCCGTACTATCGCCACCGCGTGGAATGGACCGCTCCCGGCACAGCCACCGTCTGGCTGGCGGTGTTCTACAGCAGCGCCACTCCATGGCCAGCGTGAACCCGGTCATTCCCTGTCCGGCTAAAGTCGAATGCAGGTTACACAACCGGCATGAACACCCTGATTACTGCAATTTTAAGCACCTGATCTAGACTTTTAGCCACACCTTGACGAGTTCATCCCTGCGACAATCCGCCCCACAAAATTATGTACCAACTTGTTAATTAGCAAGCTAAGAGATTACACTGCGCGCATTCCACCTGCTGAGATCCCTGGCATGAAAGAAACACCGCGCGCCTCTGGCGCCACAAACATCATCCTGGTCGGCCTGGGCGTGATCATCGCCCTGCTCGGCCTGCTCCTGGCTGCGGGCGGCGTCAAGCTGGCCGGCCTGGGCGGTTCCTGGTACTTCCTGACCGGCGGCCTGGCCATGGCCATCGCCGGTGTCCTTATCGCTCGCCGCAAGCCGGCTGGCGCCTGGCTGTACGCGGCGTTCCTGGTCGGTACTGCCATCTGGGCGCTGGTCGACGCTGGCCTGGTGTTCTGGCCGCTGTTCTCGCGCCTGTTCATGTTCGGCGCAATCGGCATGGTGGTGGCGCTGGTCTACCCGCTGCTGGCCCGTGCCAACGGCGCCAGCACCGGCCGTGGTGCCTATGGCGTTGCCGGGGTGATGGCCGTGGTGCTGGTGATCGCCGCCGGCAACATGTTCGTTGCCCACCCCAGCGTCGCCCCCACCGGCAAAGGCCCGGGCATGACCCCGGTCGAGGCCGACAAAGCGCAGAAGGACTGGGCCCACTACGGCAACACCGAAGGTGGCAGCCGCTTCGCCGCGCTGGACCAGATCAACCGCGACAACGTCAACAAGCTGAAAGTGGCCTGGACCTACCGCACCGGTGACGTGGCCCTCAGCGACGGCAACGGTGCCGAGGACCAGCTGACCCCGCTGCAGGTCGGCAACAAGGTGTTCATCTGCACCCCGCACAACAACCTGATCGCCCTCGATGCCGACACCGGCAAGGAGCTGTGGAAGAACGCGATCAACGCCCAGTCCAAGGTCTGGCAGCGTTGCCGTGGCATGGCCTACTTCGACGCCACAGCCGCCATCGCCCAGCCGACCCAGCCGAACAGTTCGCCGATCACCGTTGCGAGCGTACCGGCCGGTGCCAACTGCCAGCGTCGCCTGCTGACCAACACCATCGACGGCCGCCTGATCGCCGTCGACGCCGACACCGGCGAGTTCTGCCAGGGCTTCGGCAACAACGGCCAGGTCGACCTCAAGGCCGGCCTGGGGAATGTACCGGACTCCTACTACCAGCTGTCCTCGGCACCGCTGATGGCCGGTACCACGGTGGTGGTCGGCGGCCGCGTCGCCGACAACGTCCAGACCGACATGCCAGGCGGCGTGATCCGTGGTTTCGACGTGATCACGGGTGAAATGCGCTGGGCCTTCGACCCTGGCAACCCGGAGGATCGCCAGGCGCCGCAGGGCGACAGCACCTATGTGCGCAGCACCCCCAACAGCTGGGCGCCAATGTCCTACGACCCGGCGATGAACACCGTGTTCCTGCCGATGGGCTCGTCGTCCACCGACATCTACGGTGTTGAACGCAGCAAGCTGGACCATACCTACGGCGCTTCGGTACTGGCCCTGGACGCCACCACCGGCAACCAGAAGTGGGTGTTCCAGACCGTGCACAACGACCTGTGGGACTTCGACCTGCCAATGCAGCCGAGCCTGATCGACTTCACCAAGGACGACGGCCAGTCGGTCCCTGCGGTGGTGATCGGCACCAAGGCCGGGCAGATCTACGTGCTCGACCGTGCCACCGGCAAGCCACTGACCCAGGTCGACGAAGTACCGGTCAAGCCAGGCAACATCCCTGACGAGCCGTACTCGCCAACCCAGCCGAAGTCGGTGGGCATGCCGCAGATCGGCGCGCAGACCCTGACCGAGTCGGACATGTGGGGCGCGACCCCGTACGACCAGCTGCTGTGCCGCATCAACTTCAAGAAGATGCGCTACGACGGCCTGTACACCGCGCCAGGCACCGACCTGTCGCTGAGCTTCCCGGGGTCGCTGGGTGGCATGAACTGGGGCAGCATCTCCACCGACCCGGTACATGGTTTCATCTTCGTCAACGACATGCGCCTGGGCCTGTGGATCCAGATGATCCCGTCGCAGAACAAGGGCAATGCTGCTTCCGGTGGCGAAGCGCTGAACACCGGCATGGGCGCAGTACCGCTCAAGGGCACCCCGTATGCGGTGAACAAGAACCGCTTCCTGTCGGTGGCTGGCATTCCGTGCCAGGCGCCGCCATTCGGCACCCTGACCGCCATCGACATGAAAACCCGCCAGGTGGCGTGGCAGGTACCGGTAGGCACCGTTGAAGACACAGGCCCGCTCGGCATCCGCATGCACCTGCCGATCAAGATCGGCCTGCCGACCCTCGGCGGCACCCTGTCGACCCAGGGCGGCCTGGTGTTCATCGCCGGCACCCAGGACTTCTACCTGCGCGCCTACGACAGCAGCAACGGCAACGAAATCTGGAAAGCTCGCCTGCCAGTGGGCAGCCAGGGCGGCCCGATGACCTACGTCTCGCCGAAGACCGGCAAACAGTACGTGGTGATCACTGCTGGCGGCGCGCGCCAGTCGACTGACCGTGGCGACTACGTGATTTCTTACGCCTTGCCGTAAGACCGCGTCGCCTTCTTCGCGGGTAAACCCTCCCACAGGATAAGCACTGCCCTTACTGATGGTGCAGTCCCTGTGGGAGCGGGTTCACCCGCGAAGAGGCCCAAGAAGACAACCCGAGATTCAGCAATGCCATCCGCAATTCGCATCACACCCACCCTGCTCCTGGCCCTGGCCAGCACTTCTGCCCTGGCCGACGGCGACCTGATGACCCGCAGCACCCTGACCGGTGACTGGGGCGGCCTGCGTCACCAGCTGGAAGAAGACGGCGTCAGGTTCACCGGCGACTACAGCGGCGAAACCGCCTACAACGCCCATGGCGGCCTGCACCGTTCGGCGCGCTACTCGCAAAACCTGAAACTGGGCGTGCAGTTCGACCTGTCGAAACTGTATGGCCTGGACAACGGCGGCAAGGTCCAGCTGACCATCAACGACCGCCGCGGCAATAGCGCCTCGGAAGACCTGGTGGGCAACCGCCTGCCGATCCAGGAAAACTTCGGCGGCCTGTACACCCGCCTGACCGAACTGAGCTACGAGCGTACCCTGTTCACCCCGGCGCTCAACGTCAAGCTCGGCTACATGGCCATGGGCAACGACCTCGGTGGCCTGGACAGCGGCATCCTGTGCAACTTCATGAACGCCGGCTTCTGCGGCCACCCGCTGAACATGTCTGGCGGCAGTGGCTGGACCAACTACCCCAATGCCCACCTGGGCGTGCGGGTGAAGTACGACCTGTCGCCGTCCTGGCAGCTGCGTGTGGCAGCGTTCAACGTCGACCCGGAAAGCAACGGCAACTCCAGCCGCGCCTGGCACCTGGGCCCCAAGCACACCACCGGCACCGTGGTACCGGTAGAGCTGGTGTACAAGCTGCAGGGCGAGCTGCCTGGCGAGTACAAACTGGGCTATTACTACGACAGCTCCGACGTGAAGCGCATCGGCAGCGACGAGGAAGTGTCCGGCCGTGGCGGCCACTACCTGCTGGTCGACCAGGCCGTGTGGAACGACCAGGGCTCGCCGGGCCGCAGCCTGCATGCCTTCGGCCAGTACTCGGCGTCGAGCAAGGCTGCCTCACCGTTCACCAAGTGGTATGGCGCCGGCGTGGTGCTGTACAAGCCGTTCGCAAGCCGCCCGAAGGATACCGTGGCGCTGGGCTATGGCCGTGCCGTGCCCAACCCGCGTAGCCGCGACGTGCTGGAAGATGCCGCGCTCAATGCCGGGCAGTCGTTCCCCGACATCGACAGCGCCGAGCAGTTGGTCGAGCTGAGCTATGGCTACCAGGCCACGCCGTGGCTGAACCTGCGCCCGGATGTGCAGTACATCATCGAACCGGGCGCGTTCTCCGGGAAGGACATCGACAACGCGCTGGTGGTTGGCCTGCAGGTCAAGGCTACCTTCTGAATACCCGGGGCCGCGCTGCGGCCCATTCGCGGGTGAACCCGCTCCCACAGGTACTGCACAGGCCTTGAGACTGACGAGATCCTGTGGGAGCGGGTTTACCCGCGAAGAGGCCAGCGCAATCAACCCTGCCTGAGGTAGTCCACCAGCCTCAGCAACATGGCATCACACCCCCGCAACTGCTCGACACTGACGAACTCATCCGGCTTGTGCCCCTGGTCCATGCTCCCTGGCCCACACACAACAGTCGGGATCCCTGCCTGGTCGAACAACCCGCCTTCGGTACCAAACGCCACCGTACCGAACTGATCCGAGCCACTGAGCAACGCCACCAGGCGAGCCGCCTCACTATCCGCCGGCGTGGCCAGCCCCGGATACGCACTCAACGGCTGCAGGCGAATGGCGCTGGTCGCATTGACCCTGCGCATACGCGGCAGCAATTCAGCCTCGGCATAGGTCTGCAGCTGGTCGGCCACTGCCTGCGCCTCGAACCCCGGCAAGGCCCGCACTTCGAAATCGAACTCGCATTCCGCCGGCACGATGTTCAGTGCCCTGCCCCCTTTGATCACACCGGTCTGCACAGTGGAGAACGGTGGGTCGAAGCGTTCGTCGTGATGCGCCGGCAATGCCAGGGCATCGCCGATCTCACCCAGCTTGCCGATCAGCTTCGCCGCATACTCGATGGCATTCACCCCATAGGGCGCATACGCCGAGTGGCACGCCGCACCCTGCACCTGGCAGCGCATCGCCAGCTTGCCTTTGTGCCCCAGCACCGGCTTGAGCTCGGTGGGCTCGCCAATCAGGCACAGCCGCGGCTTGTGCGGACGCTGCTCGAGCGCGGCCAGCATCGAGCGCACACCCAGGCAGCCGACTTCTTCGTCATAGGAGAACGCCAGGTGCACCGGCAGGCGCAACGGTTGGGCAAGGAACGCGGGCACAGCCGCCAGTACCGAAGCGATGAAGCCCTTCATGTCAGCCGTGCCACGGCCATACAGGCGCCCGTCGCGTTCACTCAGGGCAAACGGCTCGACCGTCCAGGCCTGGCCGTCCACCGGCACCACATCGGTATGCCCGGACAGCACCACGCCGCCAACGTCCCTGGGGCCGATGGTGGCGAACAGGTTGGCCTTGGTACCCTCCGGGTTATGGAACAACTCGCTCTGCACGCCCAACCCGGCCAGGTAGTCGCGGATGAAGGCAATCAGTTCAAGGTTGGAATCCCGGCTGACCGTGGCAAAGCCGATCAGCCGGGCCAGCAGCGCGCGGCTGGCAAATTCATTCATCGCCCGGCACCCCGTAGCTTGGCGCGGCAGTCGGGTTGAGGGCACGGGTGACGTAATCCTGCATCTGCGGCCGGTACGCCTGCCACAGGCCATCGAGTGCAGCGATCGGGTCCGTCTCGGCCCAGTCCACGCGCAGGTCCACCAGCGGCCAGGTCAGCTCGCCGGCGATCTTCAACGCCGCCGAGTGCACCGGCCCGGCCTCGCCGCCTGCGGCCATCGCCGCGTGCATGGCGGCCAGCAGGCGGTCGGCCAGATGCCCGCCGGCTTGTTCAAAGGCCTGTACCATTGCCTCGATCACCTGGGTCGAGGCCAACAGGTTGCCTGCCGCCGCGCATTGCTCACCGACCACGGCGTGGTGCGTGCCCAGGGCTTCCTTACCGGTGAACAGCGCCACCTGGCCATGGCTGTCGATCACCGTGACCTGGCGGTACTCGCTCCAGCCATTGGCGCTCAGCACCCGGTCCAGCGCTGCGGCAGGTGGCAACTGCCCCTGTTCCAGGGCATCGAGAATCTGCGGGCCCAGCGCCGGCAAGGTGATGTTCTGGGTGGCGACCGCGCCCACACCGGCACGTACCCACGGGCAGCGGGCGCCCACGGCGATGCTCGAAGAGCTGATGGCAATACCGACCTGGCCGGTTTCCTGGCAACGACCAATGATGGAAAAAGTCATGTCATGGTTCCTGTTGTGCTGTGCGATGTACGGCATTCTGGGTGGAACCTTCCGGCAGGCGAAACGACCTTTTTCCGAGGGTTTGCCGAGGAAAAAACTATGACCACGAAGCGCTTGAAAAAAGCGCCGGCAAAACCGCCCCTGGAACCGCTGCAGGCGGCAGGATTCAAGGCCTTCGCCGTTTTATCGGCAAGCCCCAGCTAAATACTATTTTCGCCATTTCCACAGCATCCCTAGTCTGGCCCCAGGCAACGGCGGTCCTCCAAACCGACCTGACAAAAACCGCCTGAACAAGGGCTCGGACATGACACTGAACAACCTCGAAATCGACACCCTCGTCGTCGGCGCCGGCCAGGCCGGCGTGGCCATGAGCGAACACCTGAGCAAGCTTGGCGTGCCGCACCTGGTGCTGGAGCGCAAGCGTATCGCCGAGGCCTGGCGCACTGGCCGCTGGGACTCGCTGGTAGCCAACGGCCCGGCCTGGCACGACCGCTTCCCGGGGCTGGAATTCAACCTCGACGCCGATGCCTTCGCCGGCAAGGATCAGGTGGCCGACTACTTCGAGCAGTACGTACGCAAGTACAATCTGCCCGTACGCACCGGCATCGAAGTGAAGAAAGTGCTGCGCAACAGCGACCGCCCCGGTTTTACCATCGAAACCAATGAAGGCGTGATTCGCGCCAACCGCGTGGTCGCCGCCACCGGGCCGTTCCAGAAGCCGGTGATCCCGGCCATCGCGCCGAAAGACAGCAACCTGCACCAGATCCACTCCGCCGCCTATTACAACCCCGAGCAACTGCCCGAAGGCGCTGTGCTGGTGGTAGGCGCCGGTTCCTCCGGCGTACAGATCGCCGAAGAACTGATGCGTGCCGGGCGCCAGGTGTACCTCTCGGTCGGCGCCCACGATCGCCCGCCACGCGCTTACCGCAACCGCGACTTCTGCTGGTGGCTGGGCGTGCTGGGTGAGTGGGATGCGGAAATCGCCAAGCCTGGCCGCGAGCACGTGACCATTGCCGTCAGTGGCGCCCGTGGCGGCCACACCGTGGACTTCCGCGCCCTCGCCCACCAGGGCATGACCCTGGTCGGCCTGACCCAGTCGTTCGACAACGGCGTGGCGCGCTTCCAGGACAACCTGGTCGAAAACATCAACCGCGGCGACGACAACTACCTGGCCCTGCTCGATGCCGCCGATGCCTACATCGAACGCAATGGCCTGGACCTGCCGGAAGAGCCCGAAGCCCGCAAACGCCTGGCAGACCCGGAGTGCATGCGCAACCCGCTGCAGCAGCTGGACCTGGCCAAGGCCGGTGTCACCAGCATCATCTGGGCCACCGGTTACGGCGTCGACTTCAGCTGGCTGCAAGTAGACACCTTCGACGCCAACGGCAAGCCCCAGCACCAACGCGGCGTGGCCCGCGAGCCGGGCGTGTACTTCCTTGGCCTGCCGTGGCTGTCGCGCCGCGGCTCGTCGTTCATCTGGGGCGTGTGGCACGACGCCAAGCACGTCGCCGGCCACATCGCCACGCAACGCACCTATGCCGCCTACCGCGACCGCGAACAACGCGCAGCGGATGAGCAGCAACAGCCCAAGATCAGCAACGTCAGCACCCTCGGAGCCCACTGATGCCTACCCATACCCGCATCCGCATGTTCAACACCAAGGCCACCTACCCCAACCAGACCCTGGACAACGACCTGTGCCAGGCGGTGCGCGCCGGCAACACTATCTACGTGCGCGGCCAGGTCGGCACCGACTTCGAAGGCAACCTGGTGGGCCTGGGTGACCCACGGGCGCAGGCCGAGCAGGCGATGAAGAACGTCAAGCAACTACTCGAAGAAGCCGGCTCGGACCTGTCGCACATCGTCAAGACCACCACCTACATCACCGACCCGCGCTTCCGCGAGCCGGTGTACAAGGAGGTGGGCAAGTGGCTCAAGGGGGTGTTCCCGATTTCCACCGGGCTGGTGGTGGCCGGGTTGGCCCAGGCCGAATGGCTGATGGAGATCGACGTGATCGCGGTGGTGCCTGATTCGGTCTGATCGGCTTTTTATGCGGTCAATTGCAGAAGCGGCCTTGTGTCGCGATGGGCAGCGCAGCCCATCGCGACACAAGGCCGCTCCTGAAAGAGTCAGCGCAAGACCTGGCGATAAATGCAAAACAACTTCAGCTCACGCCGCCCGTGGTAAAGCCGAACAGCCGTCGTGGGGTGTCCCACATCACACTGCGACGCAGCCGGGCGTCCGGCATCAAGCGTTCCGCCAATTTCAGCAGCGGACCGTAGTCCACTCGTGAGCGCTGGCGAATGAACGGCCAGTCCGAACCCCATACACAACCCTGCGCACCAAAGGCTTCGAGCAGCGCGTGCACGTAGGCACGGCTTTGCTCCAGCAATGCATCGGCCGCGGCGAACTTCTGCATACCCGACAGCTTCACCCAGGCCCGGCCACTATCGGCCAGCCGCAGCAGGGCGCGGAAACCATGCTGCTGCACACCAGCCGCCACATCTGGCCGGCCGCAATGGTCGATCAGCAGGCGCGCACGTGAGCCCTGCAGCAGGCCACGCAGGTCCGGCAACTGGTCTTTGCACACCTGGACCTGCGCGAACAGATCGAGTTCGGCGAGCTTGCCGAACAGCCCTTCAACGCCCTTGAGGCTGGCGACCCCGTACAGCGCGGGGTTGAAGGCGATACCGACTACCCCTTGCGCCTGCAGTGCGGCCAGCGCGTCGAGGCCGATATCCGGCTCGACCACTGCTATGCCCTTGAACCGCCCCTGCCCGCTGGCCAGCGCATGCAGCAGGCAGCGATTGTCAGTGTGGTAGCCGCTGTTGGCCCCCACCAGCAAGGCGTGCTGTACACCGTAGGCGTCCATCACACGGCTGAACTGTTCCTGGGTGGCAACCTCCTGACCGGAAGGTGCATAGGGAGCATCGGGGTGGTAAGGGAAACGCGCAGGGTCAAACAGATGGTTATGGCAATCAATCTTCGCTTCATCAAAGATGCTCACGCAGCACTCCCCGGCAGATGTTGTTATCGTAAGCCACAAGGGCGATCAGGCTGGGCTCAGAGTACTGCGTAGTGCAAAGGTGGCGCTCATACCCAGATGGCGCAGACCATAACCTAAGGTAATACACATGTTGCCTGGCAACGAAGGCACGGACGCCAGCCCGATGGTGTTCAAACTGCGGCACATGGAAGTGTTCCGGGCAGTGATGCTGACCGGTTCGATCAGCGCGGCGGCCAAGCTGCTGTATGTGTCGCAGCCGGCGGTGAGCAAGCTGATCCAGTACATCGAAGGGCGCCTGGCCTACCCGCTGTTCGAGCGCATCAACAACCGCCTGGTGCCGACGGCAGAAGCGCAGGTGCTGTTCCGCGAAGTCGAGCGAGTGTACCAGGCAGCGCTGGAGGTCAACGAGTGCGCCGTGGCACTGGCCGCCGGCGGCCAGCGCAAGCTGCGCATCTCGTGCAGCGCGTCGTTGTCCACGGTAGTCATCCCGATCGCCCTGGCCCAGCTCAAGCGTGAGTCACCGTCGCTGAACATCGAATGGCAGACCTCGCTAATGGGCGAAATGCCCAACCAGATCCTGTCGAAGAAGGTCGACCTGTCTATTGCCGCCCTGCCGGTGGTGCATGACCACCTGCATTCGCAGGCGTTCATGCGTGGGCGCATGGTGGTGGTGATGCCACCCGGCCACCCTCTGGCCGGGCAACCCGAACTGACCTTGCAACAGCTGGAGGGCCATGCCTTGCTGCTGTTCCGGCCCGACATGCCGTTTGGCAAACTGCTGGCCGAGCATATCGGGCGCTGCGGGGTGCAGCTGAAATCACTGTTGTCGTTTACCAATGCCAACGAGGCAGTTGCCTTGGTCAAGCAAGGCATGGGCATCAGCGTGATCGACGAGTTCGTCGCGCAGGACAGCGGGCTCGCGGTGGTACCACTGGCCGACGAGATTCACTTCGATATCAGCTTTGTCTATTCACGGTTCGAGCCGCCGTCACATGCAGCGATGCATTTGATGCGGGTGCTGCTGGGCCAGGCGCAGAAGCTTGGGCGGGCGATTGTAGGCTGAGGCCTTTGGGGCAGACGCGATTCCTGGGGGAGCAACAGTCTTGTGTAACCTGTCAGGCCTCATCGCCGGCAAGCCAGCTCCCACAGGGATAGCACAGCCCTTGAGGCCAATACAGTTGCGGCGTCGATCATGGGGAAAGCCCTGCGGCGGTGTAAATAGGACTATTTCCAATTTACACCATGCCGCAGAACCAAGCGGCTTGTTACCTGTCAGGCAATCGCCGCATCCACCAGCACCTGTGCTTCCTGCACCAGGCGCTGCAGGTGCGCCTCGTCGATGAAGCTTTCGGCGTAGATCTTGTAGATGTCCTCGGTGCCCGACGGGCGCGCGGCGAACCAGCCATTGGCGGTCATCACCTTCAGCCCGCCAATCGCCTGGCCGTTGCCCGGTGCATGGCTGAGGATCTGCACGATCGGCTCACCCGCCAGCTCGGTCGACTTCACCTGCTCCGGCGCCAGCTTGCTCAGCAAAGCCTTCTGCCGGGCATCGGCCTTGGCTTCGACACGGGTGGCGAACGGCTTGCCCAGCGCCTCGGTCAGGTCGGCGTAGGCCTGGCTCGGGTTGCGCCCGGTGCGGGCGGTCATTTCGGCGGCCAGCAAGGCCGGGATCAGCCCGTCCTTGTCGGTAGCCCAGACCGAGCCATCACGGCGCAGGAACGAAGCCCCCGCACTTTCCTCGCCACCAAAGCCCAGCGAGCCGTCGAACAGGCCCTGGGCGAAGAACTTGAAGCCCACCGGCACTTCGTAGAGCTCGCGGCCCAAGCGCTGAGTGACGCGGTCGATCAGGCCGCTGGACACCACCGTCTTGCCGACGGCGGCATCGCTGCGCCATTGCGGGCGGTGGCGATACAGGTAGTCGATGGCCACGGCCAGGTAGTTGTTCGGCTGCAGCAGGCCATCCGGGGTGACGATGCCATGGCGGTCGTGGTCCGGGTCGCAGGCGAAGGCCACGTCGAAGCGTTCGCGCAAGCCGATCAGGCCCTGCATGGCGTATGGCGAGGACGGGTCCATGCGGATCTGGCCGTCCCAGTCGACGGTCATGAAGCGGAAGGTCGGGTCAACCTCGGTGTTCACCACTTCCAGGTCCAGCTGGTAATGCTCGGCGATCGCCGACCAGTAGCGCACCCCTGCCCCGCCCAGCGGGTCGACACCCAGGCGCAGCTTGGCGCCGCGGATGACGTCGAAGTCGATGACGTTTTCCAGGTCGGCCACGTAGTTGCTCACGTAGTCGTGGCGCTGGGTGGTGGATGCCCGCAGCGCCTGGGCATGGTCCATGCGCTTGACGCCCGCCAGGTCAGCGGCCAGCAGTTCGTTGGCCTTGGCCTCGATCCACTTGGTCACGTCGCTGTCGGCCGGGCCGCCATTGGGCGGGTTGTACTTGAAGCCACCACTCTGCGGCGGGTTGTGCGACGGGGTGATGACGATGCCGTCGGCCAGGCCCTGCTGGCGGCCACGGTTATGGCAGAGGATGGCGTGGGATACGGCCGGCGTCGGCGTGTATTCGTCATCCTTGGACAGCATCACCTGCACGCCATTGGCCGCCAGTACTTCCAGGGCGCTGGCGGTGGCCGGTGCCGACAGCGCGTGGGTATCGGCGCCGATGAACAGCGGGCCATCGATGCCCTTCTCCTGGCGATACAGGCAGATGGCCTGGGTAATGGCCAGGACGTGGTACTCGTTGAAACTCAATTCAAGCGAAGTGCCCCGGTGCCCCGAGGTGCCGAAGGCCACGCGCTGGGCCGCCACGGCAGCGTCGGGGCGGCCGGTGTAGTAGGCGGTGAGCAGTCGGGGAATATCGACCAGCACGCTGGCCGGAGCCGGCTTGCCTGCCAAAGGACTGAGCGTCATGCAGAAACCTCGAGTTCAACGAATGTTGGTGTTGGAGCGTGCAGTGTACTGAGAGTTGCAAGAGCGCGCGATGGGCGGCAGCAAAGAATCAGTGAGCGCACCGCACACCCTGTGGGGCGGCTTTAGCCGCGAAGAATCCAACGCGGTGCCTGCTTCGCGGGCTCGCCCGCTCCCACAATGGACCCGCGCATGTCCCTCATCTCTGTAATGACCGTCTAGAGTGGTACCCATACACCCGACAACGAGGCCCCATGGCTTTTCACCGCCTGACCCGCACCCACCCGCGCCTGAGCATCGCCACCGTGGTCGGCCTGCTCGGCGGCTGGCTGATCCCCGCCAGCGACAGCGTGCAGCACATCCTCGCCGGCTGGAACCTGGGCGTGTGGCTGTACCTGCTGCTGGTGCTCTACCTGAGCTGGAGCGCCAGCGCAGAGAAGGTGCGCAAGGTCGCCCGCGTCGAAGACGAAAACGCCGGCCTGGTCCTGCTCACCGTGTGTATCGCCGCCATCGCCAGCCTTGCCGCCGTCACCCTGCAACTGGTGTCCAGCCGAGGCCTGCAAGGCAGCGCCCTGGCCTTGCACTACCTCTACACTGGCCTGACCGTAGCCGGCTCCTGGCTGCTGATCGGCTGCATCTTCAGCCTGCACTACGCACGGCTGTTCTACACCGGACAAAACCACGAACCGCCGCTGCGCTTCGTCGATGGCGAACGCAACCCCGATTACTGGGACTT
The DNA here is from genome assembly GCF_044762545.1 of Pseudomonas sp. NPDC096925. Taxonomy (NCBI): domain Bacteria; kingdom Pseudomonadati; phylum Pseudomonadota; class Gammaproteobacteria; order Pseudomonadales; family Pseudomonadaceae; genus Pseudomonas; species Pseudomonas sp. NPDC096925. The sequence continues at coordinate 660,016 of NZ_JBIWEM010000003.1, forward strand.
CCACTACTTCTCGTTCACCATCAGCGTGGCGGTACAAACCTCCGACGTGGGCGTTGCCGGGCGGGGGCTGCGACGGGTAGTGCTGGCGCATTCGCTGGTGGGGTTTGTTTTCAATACCGCGATTCTAGGATTCACCATCAACATCGCAGCTGGGCTATCAGGTTGATGACCTGCCAGTTTTGCCAGTAGACGCCAGGTTAACCAATAGAAAAAATCAAAAGCCCACCAACCTCCACAGGTCGATAACATGACGGCTCTTGAGAAACCACCAAGCCCTACCAGACATTTCTATCAATCAAACCGTCTGTGTAGTTTGATTGGGTCGAGGGCTGAACGACTAGTAATGGCTCAGGCAGTCGCGATCGGGCAGCAATCAAGCAACAGGAAGGTACAGCTCTTTCATTTGGATTCGGCAGAATCGGTCATAGGGAGCTCCGCAGCACCGTCAGCCTATCAATACCCTCCCTTTGGAGGAGGCCGCATAGGGACTGCCCTGCTCATGGCAGCGTTCGTCGGTCAACACTTCGATGAGACGTCTGGCGGATATCCATTGGGCAATGGACGACGGGTTTATAAACCCGAAATTTTCCGCTTTACATCTCCTGACATGCTGTCTCCTTTTGACAAAGGGGGAGCGAATCCTTACAGCTACTGCCTGGGAGACCCCATCAACAGGCATGATCCAAGCGGTCAATTTCCGATATTCCGTTACCTGCTTCGTGCCGTTGCTCGAACGACGGTGACGGCTTCACGTCATTTCAATCGCGCTACCGAAGCGCTAATTCGAATGGTTGATGAAGTTGTCGCGGACACTTTGCGTGATGCGGGCAGGCAGCTAACCCCGATTTTTGAAGCAGGCCGCGAAGTAATAACCGCTGCTGCTGCGGTGCCAACAGAGCTCTCCATGAGGGTCAACACCCTGCACCTGACACTTGAACCTCCAACTCCGCGAGCACCGAGAGCTGACACTCAATCACCGAACCAATTGGGAGAACAACGCACTCATATTCGCAGGCGTTGATTAAGGGAAATACCCAATGACCGCCGCGCCGCTCGTCGGAAAATACTGAACGACAGCCTCACCAGAAAATCTAGCTACCTCCCCGGTAGCCGCTGCAATCGTGCAAGGAAAACGTTTGCCTGGCAGCCCCCGCCGGACAGCTTCCGTGACAAGGATGTGACCGCTGTCATGCATTAACACATTTGTCTTGTTTGCCGCCGAGAATCGCGCGTGGCAGGTGCTATGGTTAGTTTCCCGGCGGCCGCATCGATGTGGCCACCCACTCACCACGTCCAGGTAGGACAAGGAGGCTGGCATGAACAAGATGACGTTCCCCAACGCCTGCCAGGTGATGCGCTGGCATTTCCACCCGCTGGGCTTCGAAGCCAGCATGGATGCGCCACGCAGCATGGTTGCACGGCTGTTTGACCGCGCCACCGGTGAAACCCTGCTGGCGATTGCCGGCATCCCCTGCTCGGCGATCATGGCCGCCGCCGATGTAGAGCGCATCATCGAGGCCGTCGAGGCGGAGATGGATGCCTTCATGCCCGCCTTCACCCTGCGTGACGCGGTCTAGCCCACTGCCGTACTCTCCTGGCGCATGGCCTGCAACTTGCCCATGAACTGCTCGGCTGGCACCGGCTGGCCCAGCAGGTAGCCTTGCAACGAATCGCAGCCCAGGCGGGTCAGGAAGTCCTGCTGCTTGTCGGTCTCCACCCCTTCGGCAACGATGCGCAGGCCCAGCGCCTGGCCTAGCGCGACGATGGCTGAGACGATCGCCGCATCGTCACTGTCCTGCTCCAGCTCACGCACGAAGCCGCGGTCAATCTTCAGCTCGTTGGCTGGCAGGCGCTTGAGGTACATCAGGCTGGAATAGCCAGTACCAAAGTCATCGATGGACAAGTCCACGCCCATGTCGGACAACTGCTGCAGCACCGTGAGGCTGGCATCGGCGTCGTGCATGGCAGTGGTTTCGGTAATTTCCAGGGTCAGGCAGTTGGCCGGCAGGTTGCTCTGCTGCAGGGCCCGGGCCACGCTCTCGACCAGCCCGGCATGGCAGAACTGGATGGCCGACAGGTTCACCGCCATGCGCCAGCCCTGGTACCCCTGGTCCAGCCACTCGCGCATCTGCCGGCAGGCCTCGATGAGCACCCACTCGCCAATGGGGATGATCAGGCCGGTCTTTTCCGCCAGGCCAATGAAGCGGTCAGGCAGCAACAGGCCCTGCTGCGGGTGCTCCCAGCGCAACAAGGCCTCGGCCCCGATCGGCTGGCAGGCCTGGGCGTCGAACTTGGGCTGGTAGTGCAGGCGGAACTGACGCTGCTCGAGGGCCTGGCGCAGGTCCTGCAATAGCTGCAATTGCTGGCGGGCGTTGCTGTTCATCGACACGTCGAAGAAGCTGTAGCCATTCTTGCCGGCGCTCTTGGCGTGGTACATGGCGGCGTCGGCATTGCGCAGCAGCTCGTGCTGGTCCTGGCCATTGCCCGGGTACAGGACGATGCCCAGGCTCGCCGTCAGTTGCAGGTCATGCTCGGCCACGCGGAACGGCCGTGACACCAGGTTGACCTGCTTGACTGCCACATCCATGGCATCGTTCGGCTCACGCAGTTCCACCAGCAGCACGAATTCGTCGCCGCCGATACGCGCCAGCGTGTCCTGGCTGTGCAGGTGACCGCGCAGGCGCGCCGCCACGGCCTTGAGCAGCAGGTCACCGATGTGATGGCCAAAAGCATCATTGACCGGTTTGAAGCCATCCAGGTCGATGAACATCAAGGCAAAACAGCCGCCCTGCTCCGCCACCTTGGCGATGGCCTGCTCGATGCGGTCGGCCAGCAGGGTGCGGTTAGGCAAGTCGGTGAGCGTGTCGTGCAAGGCCAGTTGGGTCAGTTCCTGGTTAGCCAGGGTCAGCGAGCGGGCCAGCTCGGCGGTGCGCGCCTCGAGGCGGGCGTCCAGCACCGAGGTGAGCAAGGCCACTGCCAGTACGGCCAGGGTGGTGATCAACACCAGGTAGACCAGACCATCGCCTTGCAAACCGCCGCCCGCCAGTGCACCGCAGAAACTGCCCTCGGGGAAGTTCGCCGCCGCCATGCCGGTGTAGTGCATGCCGACGATCGCAAAGCCCATCACCACTGCCGCCAGGCCGCGAATCTGCCGCACATAGGGGGTGTGCGCGCGCAGGCGGAAGGCGATCCACAAGGCCGCTGCCGAGGCGCCCACGGCAATCAGCAGCGAAGCACCGAACAGCGTCGGGTCATAGTCGATGCCCGGCAGCATGCGCAGCGCGGCCATACCGGTGTAGTGCATGCAGGCGATGCCTGCGCCCATGATCAGCGCACCAAACCCCAACTGCAGTCCCGGCAGGCTCGGTTGGCTGACCAGCCACAAGGCAAAGCCCGAGGACAACACGGCAATCAGCAGCGAGAACGCGGTCAGGGCGAGGTCGTAACCCAGGTCTATGGGCAGGCTGAAAGCGAGCATGCCGATGAAGTGCATCGACCACACGCCGATGCCCATGGCCAGCGCGCCCCCCACCATCCACAGCCAGGCAGCCCGGCCTTTGGCCATGGCGATGCGGCCTGTCAGGTCAAGGGCGGTATAGGACGCCAGGATCGCTACGCACAGCGAAATCAACACCAGCGAAAAGGAGTAGCTACCGGTCAGCATTGGGAGTTCCAGCGGCGGGACGGGAGGCCCGGAAAAAGCTGACGATTGTACTCAAGCTTAAGCGAAACGCACGGGGTTTTTGCGAATGGGAAAGGATCCAAAGGGAAGACGCCATACGGCCTCGCAGAAATGCATTCTCTTTTGTGGGAGCGGCCTTGTGTCGCGACAGGGCTGCGAAGCAGCCCCAGCAATATCAGCCATTGTGTCGAGAACCTGGGGCCGCTTTGCGGCCCTTTCGCGACACAAGGCCGCTCCCACAAAGCACTGCGAATATTTCAATCCTGCTCGGCAAACGCCTGTTCCGCATCCCAACCACCGCCCAGCGCGGCAACCAGCTGCACGCTGGCCACCAGGCGCCCCTGCAGCAGGTTCAACACACTGCGCTCGTTGCTCAGCGCCGTGGTCTGCACGTTGACCACATCCAGGTAGCCGATGAGCCCGGCGCGGTACTGGTTCTCGGTCAGGCGCAACGACTCGCGGGCGGCATCCAGTGCCTCCTGGCGCACTACCGCTTCATCGCCATACACCTTCAACTGCACCAGCAGGTTTTCCACTTCCTTGAAGCCGTCGAGCACGGTCTGGCGGTACTGCGCCACGGTCTGGTCATACACCGCCACCGTGCGGTCCACCTCGGCACTGCGCTTGCCGGCGTCGAACAAGGTCAGCGCCAGCTGCGGGCCCACCGACCAGTAGCGGTTGGGCAGTTCGATCCAGTTGCTGAAGCTGCTGCTGGAATAACCGCCACTCATGCTCAGGCTCAGGTCCGGGAAATACGCCGCCCGCGACACGCCGATATTGGCGTTGGCCGCCATCACGTTGCGTTCAGCTGCAGCGATGTCCGGGCGTCGCTCCAGCAACTGCGAGGGCAAGGCCACCGGAATTTGCGGCAGCGCCGGAATGGCCTTGCTGTCAGCCAGGGCGAAGTCGGCGGGGGTCTTGCCCAGCAGCACGGCAATGGCGTTCTCGAACTGGGCGCGCTGCCAGATCAGGTCGATCAGGTCAGCCTGGGTGCTCTTGAGCTGGGTACGCGCCTGGGCCACCGCATCAGGGCCGGCGACACCGGCGCGGTACTGGTTTTCGTTCATCCGTAGCGAACGTTCATAGGCTGCCACAGTGGCTTCCAACAGCCGCTTCTGCTCGTCGATCACCCGCAACTGCAGGTAGTTCTGCACCAGTTCCGACTGCTGGCTGAGGCGGATCGAGGCCAGGTCGGCCAGGCTGGCTTCGGCACTGGCTTGGTTGGCATTGAGGGTCTCGCGCAGCTTGCCCCACAGGTCGATTTCCCAGCTGACGCCAAGCTGGGCGTTGTAGGTGTTGCGTATGCCGCTGCTGTTATTGGACAGGCTCGAGCTGGAGCTGCCGGTGCCCTGTGCCGAACGGGTCTTGCCGACGCTGAGGTCCAGGCTGGGGAACAGCGCCGCCCGGCTGCTGCGCACCAGCGCCTGGGCCTGGCGGTACTGAGCCTCCGATTGCGCCACGGTCTGGTTGCTGCGGTTGAGCTCTTCGACCAGTGCATTGAGCCCGGCATCGCCGTAGATTTCCCACCAGGCGCCGCGGGCGATGGCATCGGACGGCGTGGCCTGGGTCCAGCCTTCGGCGTGCTTGAACTGCGCCGTGCTGCTCAGCTCCGGGCGGTGGTAGTCCGGGCTCAGGGTGCAGGCGCTGAGCAAGGCGACGCACAACCCGGCGCTGAGCAGGCGCGAGCCACGCCCACGGGTCAGCGTCTGCAGGGCGCGATGAAGTGGGGTCTGGGCAAAAGTCATAGCGGGGTTTCCAGGGCGGCGTCGGTGCGCACGCCGCGCCAACGGTTGAAACGGTGACGCAGGCGGTCCAGGTACAGGTAGACCACCGGTGTCGTGTAAAGGGTGAGGATCTGGCTGAACACCAGGCCGCCAATGATGGTCAGGCCCAGCGGCTGGCGCATTTCCGCGCCTTCGGCGCGGCTCAGCAGCAGCGGCAAGGCACCGAGGATGGCCGCCAGGGTAGTCATCAGGATCGGCCGCAGGCGCAGCAGGCAGGCCCGGCGGATCGACTCTTCCGGTGTCAGGCCCTGGTGGCGCTCCAGCTGCAAGGCCAGGTCGATCATCAGAATGGCGTTTTTCTTCACCACGCCGATCAGCAGGAACAGCCCCAGCAGCGAGATCAGGCTGAACTCGCCGCCGGTGACGTACAACGCCAGCAAGGCACCGACGCCGGCCGAGGGCAATGTCGAGAGGATGGTCAGCGGGTGAATGTAGCTCTCGTAAAGGATACCCAGCACCAGGTAAACCAGCACCAGCGCGCCAAGGATCATCAGCGGCTGGCCTTCCTGGGTCTTGGCGAAGGCATCGGCAGAACCACCGAGCTTGGCGATCACTTCTTCGGGCAAGCCCAGCTTGGCCACCGCACGCTCCAGCGCCGCCATGGCCTGGTCGGGGCTGTAGCCTTCGGCGACATCGAAGGCGATGCTTTCGGCGGCGAACTGGCCTTCGTGGCTGACCCGGTCGTTGGCCAGGCTGTTCTCGTAGTGGGCGATGGTCGACAGCGGTACGCGGGCACCGTCGGCAGTAATCACCTGCACCTGCTCGAGGGTGCTCGGGTCCCAGGCGTACTTCGGGTTGATCTCCAGCACCACCTGGTACTGGTTGAGACTGTCGTAGATGGTGGAAATCTGCCGCTGGCTGTAGGCGTTGTTCAGCACCGTGGTGATCATGTCCATGTCGATGCCCAGGCGCTTGGCCTGGTCGCGGTCGACCACCAGGGTCACCTGCTGGGTGCCGGCACCGTCGCGAGCGTCGATGGCAGTCAGCTGCGGCAGTGTACGCAGCGCCGCCACCACTTTCGGGAACCATTCGCGCAACGCCGCCAGGTCGCCGCTCTGCAGGGAGTACAGGTACTGCGAAGAGGTCTGGTCACGGCCGCCGCCGCCCAGTTGCAGGTCCTGGTCGGCCATCAGGAACAGGCGCCCACCGGGTACCTTGGGCATTTCCTTGCGCAAGCGCTCGATCACCTTCTGCGCATCGATCTTGCGCTCGCTGATCGGCTTCAGGCGTACCAGCACAAAGGCATTGTTGGTCCCGCTGTTGCCACCGATGAAGCCGGCAACGCTCTGCACCGCCGGGTCGGCCAGCAAGGCACGGCGGTAGATTTCCATTTTCGGTTGCATCACGCTGAACGACAGGCCATCGTCGCCACGGATGAAGCCCATCAGCTGGCCGGTATCCTGCTGCGGCATCAACGTCTTGGGCACCACCACGTACAGGGCGATGTTGATAGCGATGGTGGCCAGCAGGCTGATCAGAGTCAGGCGCTTGTGACGCAGGGCCCAGCCCAGGCTGCGGTCATAGGCCTCGACCATGCGCTGGTGCAACTGGTCGCTCCAGCGCTGCAGGCGGGTCTGCTCGGCCTGGTGTGGTTTTAGCCAACGGGCGCACAGCATCGGCGTGAGGGTCAGCGACACCACCAGCGATACGATGATCGCTGCCGCCAGGGTGATGGAGAACTCCTGGAACAGGTTGCGCACGATGCCGCCCATGAACAGGATGGAGACGAACACCGCCACCAGCGACACGTTCATCGACAGCAAGGTGAAACCCACTTCCTTGGCCCCGAGGAAGGCCGCCTTCATCGGCGGCTGGCCGTCCTCGATGTGCCGGGAGATGTTCTCCAGCACCACGATGGCGTCGTCCACCACCAGGCCGGTGGCAAGGATCAGCGCCATCAGCGACAGGTTGTTGAGCGAGAAACCGCACAGGTACATGACCGCGAAGGTGCCCACCAGTGACACCGGCACCGCCAGGCTGGGGATCAGCGAGGCACGCAGGCTGCCGAGGAACAGATAGACCACCAGAATCACCAGCACCACGGCGATCAGCAGGGTGTGCTCGGCTTCCTTGAGGGTGGCCTTGATCACTGGCGAGCGGTCCATGGCCACGTTCAGTTGCACGCTGGCCGGCAGCAGCGACTGCAGGGCCGGCAGCTGTGCCTTGATCTGGTCGACCGTTTCGATGATGTTGGCGCCGGTCTGGCGGTTGACCACCAGCAATACCGCGCTCTGGTCATTGAAGAAGCCGCTGTTGTAGCGGTTCTCGACGCCGTCGGTGATGCTCGCCACGTCGGACAGGCGCAGGATGGTGCCGTTCTGCTGGCGGATCACCACCGGCTCGTAGTCCTTGGCGCTTTCCAGCTGGTCGTTGGCACGCACCTGCCAGCTGCGCTCGGCGTCCTCGACAAAGCCCATCGGCCGGCGCTGGTTGGCGTTGGATACCGCCGTGCGTACTTCATCCAGAGAAAGGCCGTACTGGTTGAGCAATTGCGGTTCGACGGCAATCCGCACCGCCGGCAGCGAACTGCCGCCGATCTGTACCTCGCCTACCCCCGGTACCTGGGCCAGGCTCTGCGACAGGATGGTGTCGGCCAGGTCGTACAGCTGGCCTTTCTGCAGCACGTCCGAGGTCAGCGACAGCACCATGATCGGTGCCTGCGACGGGTTGATCTTCTTGTAGGTGGGCATGCTGCGCATACCGCTGGGCAGCAGGTTGCGGGTGGCGTTGATCGCTGCCTGCACCTCGCGCGCCGCGCCGTCGATGTCGCGGCCCATCTCGAAGCCGATGATCACCCGTGTGGAGCCCTGGTTGGAGCTGCTGGTCAGCGTGGTCACGCCGGCAATGCTGCCCAGCTTGCGCTCCAGCGGAGTGGCCACGGTGGCCGCCATGACTTCCGGGCTGGCGCCGGACAGGTTGGCCGACACCACGATCACCGGGAAGTCCATCTGTGGCAGCGGTGCCACCGGCAGCAGGCCGAAGCTGACCCCGCCCAGCAGCATGATCGCCAGGCTCAACAACATGGTCGCCACCGGGCGACGGATGAAAGGACCGGACAGGTTCATGCCTCGGCCTGCTTCACGTCAGTGGCCGGGCGCCAACGGCGGGCCAGGCGGTCGAAGTACAGGTAGATGACCGGGGTGGTGAACAGCGTCAGCACCTGGCTGACCAGCAAGCCACCGACCATCACCAGGCCCAGCGGCTGGCGCAGCTCGGCGCCGGAACCAGTGGCGAGCATCAGTGGCACGGCGCCGAACAGCGCGGCCAGGGTGGTCATCAGGATCGGCCGGAAGCGCAGCAGAGCGGCCTGGTAGATGGCATCGCGCGGGCTCATGCCTTGCTGGCGCTCGGCTTCGAGGGCAAAGTCGATCATCATGATCGCGTTTTTCTTGACGATGCCGATCAACAGGATGATGCCGATGATGGCAATCATGCCCAGGTCGTTGCCGCTGATGAGCAAGGCCAGCAAGGCGCCGACCGCCGCCGACGGCAGGGTCGAAAGGATGGTCACCGGGTGGATGTAGCTCTCGTACAGCACGCCCAGCACGATGTACATGGTCACCACCGCCGCCAGGATCAGCAGCAAGGTGCTCGACAGCGATGCCTGGAAGGCCTGCGCCGCGCCCTGGAAGCGGGTCTGCACGCCCAGCGGCATGCCAATGTCCTTTTGCACCTGCTCGATCACCTGCACCGCCTCGCCCAGCGACGCGCCGTGGGCCAGGTTGAACGACAGGGTCACCGCCGGGAACTGGCCGATGTGGGAAATGGCCAGCTGGGCCTGGCGCTGCTCGATACGCGCCAGCGCCGACAGGCGCACCTGGCCACCATCGGTGGCCTTGACGTGGATCGACTCCAGCGCCTGCGGGCCGATCACCGCCGCATCCTTGGACTGCAACACCACGCGGTACTGACTGGCCTGGGTGTAGATGGTCGAGATCTGGCGCTGGCCGAAGGCATCGTACAGGGCGTTGGTGATCTGCGACACGCTGATGCCCAGGCGGCTGGCCATGTCGCGGTCGATCACCAGGTACACCTGCAGGCCCTTGTCCTGCAGGTCGCTGGCCACGTCGGCCAGTTCCGGACGCTGCTGCAGCGCCTGCACCAGCTTGCCGCTCCACTGCGCCAGCAGCTCGGCATCCGGTGACGACAGGCTGAACTGGTACTGGGTACGGCTGACCCGGTCTTCGATGCTCAGGTCCTGCACCGGCTGCATGAACAGGCGGATGCCCACCAGCCGGTCGACTTGCGGTTGCAGGCGGTCGATCACCTCGCTGGCAGTGACATTACGCTCGCCATGAGGCTTGAGGTTGATCAGCAGGCGGCCGCTGTTGAGCGTGGCGTTGTCACCATCGACGCCGATGTAGGACGACAGGCTCTGCACTGCCGGGTCCTGCAGGATCACCTTGCTCAGGGCCTGCTGGCGTTCGCTCATGGCGGCGAACGAGGTGGACTGCGGCGCTTCGGAAATGCCCTGGATCACCCCGGTGTCCTGCACCGGGAAGAAGCCCTTGGGCACCACCATGTACAGGAACACGGTGAGCGCCAGGCTGGCCACGGCCACCAGCAGCGTCAGCGGCTGGCGCTTGAGTACCCACTGCAGGGCGCTGCCGTAGTGCCTGATCAGCCAGTCGATCCAGGCGCCACTGGCGCGATAGAACCGGCCCTGTTCTTCTTCCTTGGGCTCGCGCTTGAGCAGGCGCGCGCACATCATCGGCGTCAGGGTCAGCGATACCACCAGGGAAATCAGGATGGCCACCGCCAGGGTGATGGCGAACTCACGGAACAGGCGGCCGACCACATCGGCCATGAACAGCAGCGGGATCAGTACCGCAATCAGCGAGAAGGTCAGCGAGATCAGGGTGAAGCCGATTTGCCGGGCGCCCTTGAGCGCCGCCTGCATGGGCGTCTCGCCCTCCTCGATGTGCCGGGAGATGTTCTCCAGCATCACGATGGCATCGTCGACCACGAAGCCGGTGGCGATGGTCAGGGCCATCAGCGTCAGGTTGTTGACCGAGAAGCCGGCCAGGTACATCACGCCGAAGGTGCCGATCAGCGACAACGGCACGGCGATCGAAGGAATGAGGGTGGCACTGAAGCGGCGCAGGAAGACGAAGGTGACCATCACCACCAGGGCGATGGCGATCAGTAGTTCGTGCTGCACGTCCTTGACCGCGGCGCGGATGGTCTGAGTGCGGTCGGTGAGCACCGAAACATCGAGGCCGGCCGGCAGGTTGTCGGTGATCGACGGCAGCAGGGCCTTGATGCGATCGACCACTTCGATGACGTTGGCGCCCGGCTGGCGCTGGATGTTCAGCAGCACCGCGTGGTTTTCATTGGCCCAGGCAGCCAGGCGTTCGTTTTCCGCGCCGTCGACGATTTCGGCCACGTCCTTGAGACGCAGTGGTGCGCCGTTGTTGTAGGCCAGGATCAGGTTGGCGTACTCCTCAGGGGAGCGCAGCTGGTCGTTGGCGTCGAGCATCGACACCCGGGTCGGGCCGTCGAAGTTGCCCTTGGGCTGGTTGACGTTGGAGGCGCCGATCAGGGTGCGCACGTCCTCCAGGTTCAGGCCGTTGGCGGCCAGGGCATCGACGTTGACCTTGATCCGCACCGCCTGGCGCTGGCCACCGGCAATGCTGACCATGCCCACACCGCTGATCTGCGCGAGCTTCTGTGCCACGCGGGTATCGACCAGGTCGTTGAGCTTGGGCAGCGGCATGGTCTTGCTGGAGATGGCCAGGGTCAGCACCGGGGTGTCGGCCGGGTTGACCTTGTTGTACACCGGCGGCGCTGGCAGGTCGCTGGGCAGCAGGTTGCTGGCGGCGTTGATCGCGGCCTGCACCTGTTGCTCGGCAACGTCCATGTTCATGTCGAGGTTGAAGCGCAAGGTCAGCACCGAGGCGCCGCCGGAGCTGGTCGAGGCCATCTGCTCCAGGCCCGGCATCTGGCCGAACTGGCGTTCCAGCGGCGCGGTAACGGCGCTGGTCATGACCTGCGGGCTGGCGCCGGGGTACAGGGTCATGACCCGGATGGTCGGGTAATCCACCTGCGGCAGGGCGGAAACCGGCAGCAGCTTGTAAGCGATCAGGCCGGCCAGGACGATGGCCAGCATGCTCAGCGTGGTGGCAACCGGCCGCAGGATGAACAGACGCGAGAGGTTCATGCGCCCGCCTTGCCTGCTGCGCTACCAGGCTGTGCTTCACCAGGCTGCACATCACCAGCGCGTGCCGAGCCCTTGGCTTCCTGGCCTTGCAGCTGCTGACCCGGCGTGGTCGGCACTTGCGAGCTGTCTTCGACCACTTCCACCTTGGTGCCTTCGCGCAAGCGGTCGGTGCCTTCCAGCACCAGGCGGTCGCCGGCCTTCAGGCCTTCGAGGATGACGCTGTTCTGGCCGTCGCTGGCCCCCACCTTGAGCTTTCGCACATTGACCTTGCTCTCGGCGTTGACCACATAGGCGAAGGTGCCGTCGTTACCGAACTGGATGGCCGCCGCCGGGGCCATGGTCACCTGCTTGAGGGTGTCGGCCAGCAGGCGCACGTTGACGAACTGGTTGGGGAACAGGGCCAGGTCCTTGTTCTCGAAGCGGCCCTTGAACTTGAGGGTGCCGGTGGTGGTGTCGATCTGGTTGTCGATGCTGCCCAGCACGCCGGTGGACTGCAGCTTGCTGTCACTGCGGTCCCAGGCCTCGACCGGCAGACTGGCGCCGCTACGGTAGCGCTCCAGCACGGTGCTCAGCTCGGTTTCCGGCAGGGTGAAGGCGACGCTGATCGGCTCGGTCTGGGTAATCACCACCAGCGCAGTGGTGTCGTTGGCCGCCACCAGGTTGCCCAGGTCGAGCTGGCGCAGGCCCACGCGGCCGTTGATCGGCGCGCGTATCTGGGTGAAATCGAGGTTCAGGCGGGCGTCGTTGACCTGCGCCTGGTTGGTCTTCACCAACCCCTGGAACTGCGCCACCTGCGCTTCGGCGGTGTCGAGGGTTTGCTTGGCAATGCTGTCTTCGGCGTACAGGCCTTTATAGCGGGCCAGGTCGACCTGGGCATTCTTCAGCTGCGCCTGGTTCTGCGCCAGGGTGCCTTCGGCCTGTTGCAGGGCAATGCGGTACGGGCGCGGGTCGATCTCGGCGAGCAGGTCGCCGGCCTTGACCTGCTGGCCTTCCTTGAAGTGGATCTTCACCAGCTCGCCAGCCACGCGGCTACGCACGTTGACGGTGTTGGTCGCGGTGACTGTGCCCAGGGCCTTGTAGTACAGCGGGAAGTCGCCCACCCGCACCGGCTCGACGCGCACCGGCACCGGGTCGCTGGAGCCGCCGAAGCCCGGCCGCCCGCCCATCATGCCCATGCCCTTGCCACCGCGCCCGCCACTGGCTTCTTTATGCGCAGGTGTCGCTGCCGGCCACAGCCACCAGGCCAGTGCAGCCACCAGCAGCAGGATCAGCAGGCCGACGAGCCAGCGACGAGGGGAACGGGAATTGGACGCTTGCATGGGTTGAACGAACCTTGTTCGGAATGACGACTTGGGGAGGATGAACGATAAGCACTGACATCGTTTTAGCAAAGCGCCTTTACCAGAGGTTTACCTTTGCCTGACGTTGCCAAGAGTTTGAACTTTAAATGAAAACGGCCCGGAACGTGTTCCGGGCCGTTTACAGGGTGTTGCTTGGAGCAGGTAGCGGGCTAAAAGGTTTCCGCTGCCTGTGCCGGACTCTTCGCGGGTAAACCCGCTCCCACAGGTACGGCACAGGTTTCAAAGGCTGTGATATCCCTGTGGGAGCGGGTTTACCCGCGAAGGGGCCAGAACAGTATTCAGCCGCCCTGCCCCACAACCATTACTTCAGTACGGCCAGCGCTGCTTCGTAGTTCGGCTCATCAGCGATTTCGCCAACCAGCTCGCTGTGCAGCACCTTGTCGTTTTCGTCCAGCACCACCACGGCACGGGCGGCCAGACCGGCCAGCGGGCCATCGGCAATGGCCACGCCATAGTTTTCGAGGAACTCGCGGCCACGCAGGGTCGACAGGTTCTTCACGTTGTCCAGGCCTTCGGCACCGCAGAAGCGTGCCTGGGCGAACGGCAGGTCGGCGGAGATGCACAGCACCACGGTGTTGGCCACATCGTTGGCCTGGGCGTTGAACTTGCGCACGGAAGTAGCGCAGGTCGGGGTGTCGACGCTCGGGAAGATGTTCAGCACCTTGCGCTTGCCGGCAAAGTCTTTCAGCGACTTGTCAGCCAGGCCTTCACCGACCAGGGAGAAAGCCGGCGCCTGGGCGCCGGTTTTCGGCAGTTCGCCTTTGACCTGAACCGGGTTGCCTTTGAGAGTCACTTGAGCCATGACGAAATCCTTATGCGGGGTTTGAAAAGGACACTGAGTTAAGCATGAAGGCGGTCGGGTGCCTATGGGGGCAGGTAAAATTGTTCTATTGCCGGACAATTCCTGTGGACAAAAAAATGCCCGGGTCGCGACAAGCGACCCGGGCATTCGTTATTGCAGGCGGTGTATCAGCCGAGCAGGCCGTATACCACCGAGGTCAGCGCAACCAGGCCGACTACCACCACGAACACGTTGGAGGCAGCACCGCTGTACTTGCGCATCGACGGCACGCGGCGAATGGCGTACATCGGCATCAGGAACAGCAGCACCGCGAGGATCGGGCCGCCGAGCGACTCGATCATGCCGAGGATGCTCGGGTTGAGGGTGGCGACAATCCAGCACACTACCAGCATCAGTGCAGCAACCACGCGATCCAGGGCCTTGGCACCCGGGCGAGCGCCGGCCTTGGTGATGATGCCCTTGAGGCCTTCGCTGGCGCCGATGTAGTGGCCGAGGAACGACTTGGCGATGGCCACGAAGGCAATCAGTGGCGCAGCGAACGCGATGGTCGGGTTGCTGAAGTGGTTGGCCAGGTACGACAGGATCGACAGGTTCTGCGCCTTGGCCTCGGCCAGCTGGGCGCTGCTCAGGGTGAGCACGCAGCTGAACACGAAGAACAGCACCATCACCACCATCAGCAGGTGGGCACGGCGCAGGATCTGGCCGCTACGCTCATCGGCATGCTCGCCGTAGCGGCGCTTCTGGTCGACGGCAAAGGCGGAGATGATCGGCGAGTGGTTGAACGAGAACACCATCACCGGAATCGCCAGCCACAGGGTGTGCAGGAAAGCCGAGGCCGGCGGCACCTGGGCGGCGCTGTCGAGAATGCCACCGGTCCAGTGTGGCACCAGGTAAAGGCCCAGCAACGCCAGGGCAACGATGAACGGGTAGACCAGCAGGCTCATGACCTTGACCGTGGCCTGCTCCCCGCAGCGCACGATGGCCAGCAGGCCGAGGATCAGCACGAACGACAGGATGGCCCGTGGCGGCGGCTGCATGTGCAACTGGTGCTCCAGGAAGCTGGACACGGTGTTGGTCAGCGCCACGCTATAGATAAGCAGGATCGGGAAGATCGCGAAGAAGTACAGCACCGTGATCGAGGCGCCGGCGGTGATGCCGAAGTGCTCCTTGACCACTTCGGTGATATCGCCGCCATCGCGCCCGGAAAGGACGAAACGGGTCAGCCCGCGGTGAGCGAAATAGGTCATTGGGAAGGCCAATATGGCCAGGATCAGCAGCGGCCAGAAGCCGCCGAGGCCGGCGTTGATCGGCAGGAACAGGGTTCCGGCGCCGATCGCTGTGCCGAACAGGCCCAGCATCCAGGTGGTGTCGTGACGCGACCAGCTGCCGAGGGTGGCGGGGGTCGATTCTGCAAAGCGTTGTTCAACGCTTGGGGCCTGCTCATTCATTCCGGGTGAAGCTCCACTCGCAAGACTGCAACAGGCTGAGAATGGCGAAATAGACGTTTCGCCCAACTCAACCGAAAAAGGGAGCGCGATTGTGCACGGAAAGGTTGCACTTGCGAAGCCCTTTTCCGAGGAGCGGTTGCACTTGTCTTTACAAGCGGGTTATGCCGGTGGACTGCAGGGGGGATTTGGGAGGTGTGGGAGCGGCCTTGTGTCGCGAAAGGGCCGCAAAGCGGCCCCGGCAATATTCGCGGCGAAGCTGCAAACGCCGGGGGCGCTGCGCCCCCCCTTTCGCGACACAAGGCCGCTCCCACAAAGGCCACACTGCCACAAAGGCCGCGGCCCCGTGCGGCGTTACTTCTGGACGGCGGCGAACGCTTCGGCAACCCGTTGCAGGTTGGCCGGGCGCAGGCCGGACATGCATACGCGGCCGCTGTCGATCAGGTACACGCCGAACTCGTCACGCAGGCGACGCACTTGCTCGACGCTGAAGCCGGTGTAGCTGAACATGCCGCGCTGGCGCAGGAAGAACTGGAAGTCCTGGCCCGGCAGCAGCACGGCCAGGGCATCGACCAGCGCCTGGCGCATGTCGAGGATACGCTTGCGCATCACTTCGACTTCCTCGGCCCACTGGGCATTGAGGGCGGCATCGCTCAGCACGCCAGCGACCAGCTGGGCGCCGAAGTTGGGCGGGCTGGAGTAGTTGCGGCGCACGGTAGCCTTGAGCTGGCCGAGCACGCTCTGGGCAGTGGCATCATCGTCACAGACCACCGACAGGCCACCGACCCGCTCGCCGTACAGCGAGAAGATCTTCGAGAACGAGTTGCTGACCAGGCACGGCACACCGGCGCGGGCCATTTCGCGGATGGCGTAGGCGTCTTCCACCAGGCCTTCGGCAAAGCCCTGGTAGGCGATGTCGAGGAACGGGATCAGTTGGCGTGCCTTGACCACTTCAACCACTTGTTGCCACTGGTGCTGTTCCAGGTCGGCACCGGTAGGGTTGTGGCAGCACGGGTGCAGCAGCACCACGCTGTTGGCCGGCAGGGTCTGCAGGGTGGCCAGCATGCCATCGAAGTCCACGCCACGGGTGGCCTGGTCGAAGTACGGGTAGGTGTGCACCTTGAAACCGGCGCCTTCGAAGATGGCGCGGTGGTTGTCCCAGGTCGGATTGCTGACCCAGACTTCGGACTGCGGGAAGTAGCGCTTGAGGAAGTCGGCACCGACTTTCAGGGCGCCGGAGCCACCCACGGTCTGCACGGTGGCCACGCGCCCGCCGGTCACGGCCGGGTGATCGGCACCGAACAGCAGCGCCTGGATCGCCTGGCGGTAGCTGGCCAGGCCTTCCATCGGCAGGTACAGCGAGGCTTCGTGGTCCTGGCCGGCGATGCGTTTTTCCACCGCATCCACAGCCGCCAGTTGCGGCACCACGCCGGCCTCATCGTAGTACAGGCCGATACTCAGGTTGACCTTGTCGGCGCGCGGGTCGGCCTTGAAGGTTTCCATCAACGAGAGGATCGGGTCGCCGGCATAGGCATCGACATGTTTGAACACAGCGTGCAGCTCCTTGGATCAGGACAGTTCGAAAATGCAGCCCTGAGCATACCCGGAGTGCGGGCTCAGGAACATCAACTATTGTGCAAGGTTGTCTATGCAACATTGCATGGCTGAGGATTGGTGCTGGATTCTTCGCGGGTAAACCCGCTGCCACAGGTCATGCACAATTTTCAAAACCTGTGATAACCCTGTGGGAGCGGGTTTACCCGCGAATGGTTCGGGTCAGCCAAGCAGCTCTTTCAGGCCTTGCAACTCCTGCTCGGTCACCGCCACCCCCTCCTCCTCGGCCACCTCGCGCTCGCGATAACGCCGCTCGCCGGGCATGCGCGTAAGCCCCACCGCCTGCATCTGCTCGACCAGTTCGCGGCTGCGCTGGGCAAACCGCTCGCCCTCGGCCTTGCTCGGGTCGATGACGATGATTAACTGCCCGGTCCACGGCGTCTTCGCCCCCGGGTGCCCCGACCAGTCGAACTCCCAGGAGAAATGCCCGCCGGTCAGCGCCGCCGCCAGCAATTCGACCATCATCGACAGGGCCGAGCCCTTGTGCCCGCCAAATGGCAGCAAGGCGCCGCCTTCCAGAATCGCCTTGGGGTCGGTGGTCGGCTCACCATTGGCATCCACCCCCATGCCCTCCGGCAATTGCTGGCCAGCGCGCGCGGCAATCTGCACGTCGCCATGGGCCATGGCGCTGGTGGCCATGTCGAAGACGATCGGGTCATGTTCCGCGCAGGGTGCGGCAAAGGCGATGGGGTTGGTGCCGAACAGCGGCTTGCGGGCACCGTGCGGCACCACGCAGGTCATGCTGTTGACCACGCTCAGGGCTACCAGGCCTTCGTCGGCGAATGGCTCCACATCCGGCCACAGCGCAGCGAAGTGGTGCGAGTTGTGGATCGCCAGCACGGCGATGCCAGCGTTACGCGCCTTCGCCACCAGAAGTTCACGGGCCGCCGCCAGCGCCGGCTGGGCGAAGCCGCCTGCGGCATCGACGCGAACATAACCGGGCGCCACATCGCTGACCTTCGGCGCGGCCTGGCCATCGACCCAACCGCTGGCCAGGGTCGAGACATAGCCGGGCATGCGGAACACCCCATGGCTATGGGCACCATCGCGCTGGGCGCTGGCACAGTTGTGGGCCAGCACCCGGGCCACGCTTTCGCTGCAGCCATGGCGCTGGAAGATGCTCTGCAACAAGCCCTGCAGCTCGGTAAAAGGCACACGCACGACGGTGCTGGTGGAAGGTGCGGACATCTGAAGCTCCTTGTTGGAATTGGAATGGCTACAGCGTTGCAACGACAAAAACTTTCCTGCATGTGACAGCTATCTGTCAAATGTTGACTTGATGACAGAAAACAGCCATTTTCTTTCGCAAGCCTGACCCCTGGAGCCGCAGCATGAGCCAACCGATCAAGCAACGCCTGGAAAACAGCCTGGAAGGGGCCGCTGCTTCGGGCCGCAAGATCGCCAGCTACATGCTTGCCAACCTCCATGAACTGCCGTTCCAGACTTCGGCCAGCATTGCCGTCAAGCTGGGCGTCAGCGAATCCAGCGTCGGCCGTTTCTGCCGCTCCTTGGGTTATGCCCACCTCAAGGCGTTGAAGCAAGACCTGCAGAACGACCTGGGCGATGGCCCGTGGTTAGTGGGTGACCGCCTGCAAGATTACCGCCAGAACCAGGACGCCAGCGACAACGCCGGCAGCCTGGAGCTGGAAATCGCCGCCCTGGTGCGCGTGCACGAGTATCGCCAGAGCAGTGCCTGGCATAGCGTTGCGCAACGCCTGGCGAGCAAGCGCCGGGTGTTCATCGCCGGTTTCCAGACCGAGCGCGGCATCGCCATGTGCATGAGCCACCTGCTGCAGTACCTGCGCGACGGCGTGCAACTGGTCGATATCAGTGCCGGGCACTTTGGCGAAGTGTTGCTGGGGCGCGCCGAAGACAGCGCCCTGGTGGTGTTCGAAGCCCGCCGTTATTCCCGCCATGCCCTGCTGTTGTGCCAGAAGGCGCGCGAGGCTGGCATTGCGGTCACCCTGGTGACCGACCCCTTCTGTGACTGGGCCGATGCCAACGCCGACGAGGTGTTCCGCATCCCCACCGAGTTCAACCTGTTCTGGGAGTCCACCTCGACCATGCTGTCGTGGGTGCACCTGATGGTCAACGAGGTCTGCAAGAAGCTCGGGCCGGATGTTGAAAAACGCTTGGAAGCAACTGCCGCTCTACATAACGAATTCGTCGGCTACACCTCGTGGTCGACGGGAAAACAACAATAGCAAGAGTGCAATGAGGTGCGAGATGAACAAGACCATGGCCTTGGTGGGTGCGTGCGCCCTGCTGCTGTCGGGTGCCGCCAGTGCCGAAACCCTGCGCTTCGCCACCGAGGGCGCCTACCCGCCCTTCAACTACGTCGACGCCAATAACCAGTTGCACGGCTTCGACGTCGACATCACCCATGCCCTGTGCGAGCAGATGAAAGTCGAGTGCACACTGGTGGCCCAGGACTGGGAAGGCATTATCCCGGCGCTGATGGCACGCAAGTACGATGCAGTGGTCGCGTCGATGATCAATACCGAAGAACGGCGCAAGAAAATCGCCTTCACCGACCACTACTACCGCACCCCGCTGACCGTTGCCGTAGCCAAGGACAGCAAGATCAACGACGCCCAGACCAACTTCGACGGCTACACCGTTGGCGCTCAGTCGTCGTCCACCCAGGCCATCTACGCCGAAGACGTTTACGCCAAGGCCGGTGCCGACGTGAAACTGTACCCGACCATGGACGAAGCCAACGCCGACCTGGCCGCGGGCCGCCTGGATGGCGTGATTGCCGACAAATTCCCGCTGCACGAGTGGATGACCAAGAACGGCGGGGACTGCTGCAAGATCCTCGGCGACGTGGCCGACACCAAGGCCGATGCTGCCATTGCCGTGCGCAAGGACGACGAAGCCCTGCGCCAGCGCCTGAACGTTGCGCTGCAACAGATCGTGGCCAACGGCACCTACCAGAAGATCGCCAGCAAGTATTTTGCTTTCGATATCTACAACTGATCTTCAGGAAACTGCGCAATTTCTGTAGGAGCGGCCTTGTGTCGCGACAGGGCCGCAAGGCGGCCCCGGCAATCCCTGCTGCGGCATAGATCCTGGGGCTGCTCCGCAGCCCTTTCGCGACACAAGGCCGCTCCTACAAAGAGTCCGCGTTGCCCATCCTAGGGGTTTGTCATGCTCGATCAATTGTCCTTGCTGTCCTTCGCCAGCGGAGGCTGGGGCCAGGCGCTGCTGGCCGGCGCGCTGGTCACCGTTTCCCTGGCCCTGGCCTGCCTGCCCATCGGCCTGCCACTGGGTCTGGTGGTCGCCCTTGCCGCACGCTCGCGCAAGCGCTTGCCGCGGGCCTGGGCCACCACCTTCTCCACCGTGTTCCGCGGCCTGCCCGAACTGCTGACACTGCTGATCATCTATTACGGCTGCCAGATCGCCGCGCAGAAGATCCTCGCGGCCATGGGCTACCAGGGCGAGTTCCTGATCAATACCTTCCTCGCCGCGATGATCGCCTTCAGCCTGGTGTTCGCCGCGTTCTCCAGCGAAATCTGGCTGGCAGCCTTCAAGACCCTGCCCAAGGGCCAGCTGGAAGCCTGCTCGGCGCTGGGCCTGAGCAAGCGCACCGGCTTCTTCAAGGTGCTGCTGCCGCAACTGACCCGCATCGCCCTGCCCGGCCTGTCCAACAACTGGCTGTCGCTGCTCAAGGACACCTCGCTGGTATCCACCATCTCGCTGGTCGACCTGATGCGCCAGACCAACCTGGCGGTCAGCGTGACCAAGGAGCCGATGTTCTTCTATGGCGTCGCCTGCCTGGGCTACCTGCTGTTCGCCGCCATTTCCGGGCGTGTGTTCGCCTTCATCGAACGGCGCAGCAACCGCCACCTGCAAGGAGCACGCGCATGAGCTTCGAACAACTGCTGGCGCTGGTCCTCGACCCCGACCTGCTGGACCGCTATGGCCCGCGCTTCCTCGATGGCCTGCTGGTAACCGCCAAACTGGTGGCGATTTCCTTCAGCCTGGGTGCCGTGCTCGGCCTGTTGCTGGCCCTGGCGCGCATGTCGCGCAGCCTGCTGCTGCAGCGCATGGCCGCCGGCTACGTGTACTTCTTCCGCGGCTCGCCGCTGCTGGCCCAGCTGTTCCTGCTGTATTACGGCCTGGGTTCGCTCAAGGGCTTCTGGCAGGACGTCGGCCTGTGGTGGTTCTTCCGCGAAGCGTGGTTCTGCACCCTGCTGGCGTTCACCCTGAACACCGCCGCCTACCAGGCCGAGATCTTCCGCGGCAGCCTGATGGCCGTCGCCCCCGGCCAGCATGAGGCGGCGCGGGCGTTGAACCTGAAGCGCTCGACCACCTTCTTCAAGGTGATCCTGCCACAGTCGCTGCTGGTGGCCATCGGCCCGCTGGGCAACGAACTGATCCTGATGATCAAGGCCAGCGCGATCGCCTCGCTGGTGACCATCTACGACCTGATGGGCGTAACCAAACTGGCCTTCTCGCGCAGTTTCGACTTCCAGATCTACCTGTGGGCCGCTGTGCTCTACCTGCTGATTGTCGAACTGGTGCGGCGCCTGCTGAAACACCTGGAAGCCCGCCTGGGCCGCCACCTGAACTGACCGAAGGATACGTTCCATGCATTGCCAGACCCTTGTCCTCGGCGCCGGCATCGTCGGCGTCAGCACCGCGCTGCACCTGCAGGCCCGCGGGCGCCAGGTGATCCTGATCGACCGCGACGAACCGGGCAGCGGCACCAGCCACGGCAACGCCGGGCTGATCGAGCGTTCCAGCGTGATCCCCTATGCCTTCCCCCGGCAACTGGGCGCGCTGCTGCGCTACGGCCTGAACCGTCAGCCCGATGTGCGCTACAGCCTGCTGCACCTGCCCAAGGCCGCCCCCTGGCTGTGGCGCTATTGGCGCCAGTCGGCCCCCGGGCGCCTGGCCGGGGCCGCTGCCGACATGCTGCCGCTGGTGCAGCGCTGCGTCGAAGAACACGACGCCCTGATCGCTGCCGCTGGCCTGGAAGCGCTGGTGCAGGCCAAAGGCTGGATCGAAGTGTTCCGCGACCCGGCGCTGTTCGAGCAGGCCAAGGCCGACGCCAAGGGCCTGAGCCGATATGGCCTGCAGTTCGAAATCCTCGAATGCGGGCAGTTGCAGGCCCGCGAACATCAGCTGGACGCCAGCGTGGTCGGTGGCATCCACTGGCTCGACCCCAAGACCGTGAACAACCCCGGCGCCCTCACCCGTGGCTACGCCACCCTGTTCATGCAACGCGGCGGGCAGTTCCTGCATGGCGATGCGCGCAGCCTGCGCCAGGTCGACGGCCAATGGCAGGTAGACAGCCGCCGCGGCCCGATCACCGCCAACGAGGTGGTGGCCTGCCTCGGCCCGCAATCGGCCGACCTGTTCAGCGGCCTGGGCTACCAGATCCCGCTGGCGATCAAGCGTGGCTACCACATGCACTACAGCACCCGTGACGGCGCGCAACTGGAGCATTCCATCTGCGACACCCAGGGCGGCTACGTGCTGGCACCAATGGCCCGTGGCGTGCGCCTGACCACCGGCATCGAGTTCGACGCCAGCAGCGCGCCGGGCAACCAGATCCAGCTGGGCCGTTGCGAAGCCCTGGCGCGCAAGCTGTTCCCGGCCCTGGGCGAGCGTCTGGACGATACCCCCTGGCTGGGCCGTCGCCCATGCCTGCCGGACATGCGCCCGGTGATTGGCCCGGCGCCGCGCCACCCGGGGCTGTGGTTCAACTTCGGCCACGCCCACCACGGCCTCACCCTTGGCCCGGTCAGCGGCCGGCTGGTGGCCGAGCTGGTCACCGGCGAACGCCCCTTCACCGACCCCGCGCCCTACAGCGCGACCCGATTCGACTGACCCCCTGCGGGAGAACAACAAGATGACCGCACCATTGAGCCTTGCCACCCTTGCCCCCGAACCCGACCCGCGCCCGGTGCTGATCCGCATCGAAGGCCTGAACAAGCACTACGGCGCCTTCCACGTGCTGCGTGACATCGACCTACAGGTGCGCGAAGGCGAACGCATCGTGCTGTGCGGGCCGTCCGGCTCGGGCAAGTCGACCCTGATCCGCTGCATCAACCGCCTGGAAGTGGCCCAGCAGGGCAGCATCAAGGTGGATGGCATCGACCTGGCGGCCACCACCCGCGAAGCGGCGCAGGTGCGCAGCGACATCGGCATGGTGTTCCAGCACTTCAACCTGTTCCCGCACATGAGCGTGCTGGACAACTGCCTGCTGGCCCCCACCAGCGTGCGCGGGTTGTCGCGCAAGGACGCCGAAGAGCGGGCGCGCATGTACCTGAAGAAGGTTGGTATCGAAAGCCAGGCACACAAATACCCCAGCCAGTTGTCTGGCGGCCAGCAGCAGCGCGTGGCGATTGCCCGCGCGCTGTGCATGAAGCCGCGGATCATGCTGTTTGACGAGCCTACTTCGGCGCTGGACCCGGAGATGGTCGCCGAAGTGCTGGATGTGCTGGTGCAACTGGCCGGCACCGGCATGACCATGCTCTGCGTCACCCATGAAATGGGTTTTGCCCGGCAGGTGGCCGAGCGGGTGCTGTTCCTGGAAGGCGGGCAGATCATCGAAGACAGCCCGCCGCAGGTGTTCTTCAACCAGCCGCGTACCGAGCGTGCCAAGGGGTTCCTGGCGCAGATACTGCACTGACACCTGTACCGGCCTCTTCGCGGGCTCGCCCGCTCCCACAGGATCACCTCGGCCTTCGGGACCTGTGGTGAACCTGTGGGAGCGGGCGAGCCCGCGAAGAGGCCGGTACAGGCGACACCTTCATTGCACCGCTGCAAAGACCCAACTGCATCGTTAAATATTATTGACCACAACCCCCGCCAAACCCACGCCGCAGCAGGCCCGCATCAGTTTCAGCCCCCCAAAACCGGCGCATTCCCCACCCCAAAGCCCTCCCCGGTCGTTTGACATATCGAACGGCTCTGGCAAGCTATCTACAAGCCCCGACCGGAATCGTCGCCTCCGACGAGCCGGCAGTGCTCGGGGCTACAGGTTGCACCCAGGGCCCCGCGCCGTGCACCTGCACAACAACGACAGGCCGAACCTGTCCCAAGGTGACATATGTCCAACAGCAACATTGGCAACAAGCAACCCTCCCTGCGCAAACCCGTCGTCCTGATGACCATGGGCAGCCAAGAGCGCAAAGGCCATGACTACCAGGTCATGACCCACAAATACATCACCCCGCTGGTCGAGTTTTCCGATTGCGTCCCGGTGCTGGTGCCCACCTGCTGCGGCATCGAGGACCTCGAGACCTATCTGGACATGGCCGACGGCGTGTACCTGACCGGCGCCGGCAGCAACATCGACCCGGCCCTGTACGGCCAGGAGAACGAGACCCCCGGCAAAGGCCAGGACAAGAACCGCGACCTGTTCGACATCCCGCTGGTCAAGGCGGCGATCAAGCGTGGCCTGCCAATCTTCGGCATCTGCCGTGGCATGCAGGAAATCAACGTGGCCCTGGGTGGCGACATCTACCAGAAGGTGTACGCCGAGCCTGGCTTCAACGACCACCGGGAAAACCCGGAAGACCCGGTCGAGGTGCAATACGCCCAGGTGCACGGCGTGAAGATCAAGCCGGACAGCTGGTTGCGTGACACCCTGGGTACCGACGAGATTCGCGTCAACTCGCTGCATGGCCAGGGCCTGCACAAGCTCGGCGCCGGCATCGAGGCCATCGCCCATGCCGAAGACGGCCTGGTCGAGGCGATCCATGCCCCGAGCATTTCGCCGTTCCTGTTCGCCGTGCAGTGGCACCCGGAGTGGCAAGCGGCGAAGAACCCGGATTCGGTCAAGATCTTCCAGGCTTTCGGCGACGCTTGCCGCGCCCAGGTACGCAAGGCGCAGATCAAGCGCCAGCATGCTGCCTGAGCTTCAGTTTCCTCTGCTTTGATCGCGGGGCGGCGCAAGGCCGCCCCCGTTTTCCCCGGTCACCCTCTGCTGGTCCCAGAACACTTCCCGTGGAAACGGGCGGCGGGCTTGTGCCTGTCTCCGCGATCGTTTTTTCCTACCCCACCAAGAGATACGATGACTGATCGCAGCAAGTCTGCCCGACCGGTGTCGAGGTGTGTGATGCGATGGTGCACGCTGGACCTTACCCGGCCACCTCGGATGCACGCGGCACGTCGGTCGGCACCCTGGCCATCGACCGCTTCCTGCGCCCGGCGTGCTACCAGAACTACCCGCAGGCGCTGTTGCCCGAGGCACTGCGTGACGGCGCGATCTGACTGATTGCCTGAAACAGCAAAGCCCCGCGCATGGCGAGGCTTTCTTTTGGCTGTACCGACGTCGCCGGGGCGATACGCAATGCGGTATTTGTAGGTGTCCGCAGACGACTCCCCAGCACTGAAAAAACACTGGAAATACTGGCCCCACGCAGGCGCAAGCCTGTACTGTGCGGTTTCACGCTCATCCATGGAAGGAAACCACAGCATGAAACCCCTCGAACGCCTGTTGCTCTCCAGCGGCCTGCTGATCCCACTTTGGCTGCTGGCAGGCGTATGGTTCACCGCCCAAGCCTACCCCGGCTACAACCACCTGCAACAGGCCATGAGCCAGCTCGGCGCCGTCGGTTCGCCGACCCAGAATTGGTCGCCGCTGGTCAATAACTTCCCCCTCGCCATACTGTTTGCGCTGTTTGCCTGGGGCCTGGCACGACGTTGGCGTGGCTCGAAGCTGGCGTTGCTGAGTGCGGCGTTGGTGCTGCTGCATGGCCTGGGCAGCCTGGGCACCGGCTGGTTTCCCTGCGACCAAGGTTGCGCACCGGCACAGCCTTCCCGGTCACAACAACTGCACAACCTGTCCGGCCTGCTGATGTTCTTCTCGCTTACCCTGGCCAGTGCCCTGTGGGCCTGGCTGGGCAATCGCATTGCCGGGTCCAGGGCACTGGCGCTGTTTTCCCTGACCTGCGTGGTACTGGCGATCATCACCGTCGCGCTCATGGGCCACGCCGCACAAAACGGCCAGTTGTTCGGCCTGTACCAGCGCCTGAACTACGGTGTATCGGTGATCTGGGTCGCCAGCCTGGCCTGGACCAGCCTGCGCACACCCGTCTCCAGCCCGTTGCCCATGGCCACAACCTGACGGCAAATTGCTGGCCCCCAGCGTCTTCAAGCGAAGGCAAACTTCGTTTTCCTTCAGATGCTTAGGACAGCAACATGCGAGTACTTCTAGCAACGATGGCCGGCTGCCTGCTGGCCACGCTCGCTTTCGGCGCCCAGGCACGGGCGTTGAGCCAGAACGATCGCCACACCTGCGGCTGGGGCGCGCAGATAGCCGCCGAGGCCCAGCAGGCCAAGCTTTCCGGGGTAACCTTGTATGCCACGCGCAAGAAGCTGCAGGTGCGCAAATTTCCCAAACCGTGGATGCGCATGACCGCCTTCGGTATTACCGAGCAGACCTATAACAGCCGCTCGCGGCTCAAACCTGCAGCGATCAAGCAGACCTATTACGAGCAGTGCGTGCAGCATGCGGTAGCAAGGCGATAACGCGCTGCAGGAGGTCGCCCAGCCCTTTGGGATGCGCTGTGGGAGCGGGCGTGCCCGCGAATGCCACAACGCGGTGTATGGCACCGGCTCCGCCGGTGTTCGCGGCGGTTCGACGCCTCGACATGCCCGCTCCCACAGAGGGCGTGCCAAATCAATGAATTATGTGCTGTTCCCAGAGAGCGGCCTTGTGTCAAAGCCGCCAGGGCGCACCGGCCTCGAAGCGTGCTTCCAGCCACGCCTTGAAGGCCCCCAGGGCGGCGGTGTTGAGGCGCGCGGTCGGCCGTACCAGGTAGATGCCTGCCGCCACATTCAGCTGCCATTGCGGCAGCACCCGCACCAAGCGCCCGGCGGCGAGGTCTTCGCCCATCAGCCAGTCTCCTCCGGCCAGAATACCCACGCCACGGCGCGTCGCCTCCAGCAGGGCTTCGTTGTCATTACTGCGCAAGCTGCCGGCAACCTTGACACTCCGCCAGGCGCAGGCGCCCACGTACCGTCGCCGCCCCTTCGGCCGCTTCCTGTTCCGCCTCGGCGATCAGCCGGTTGGCCTCGCGCACCTGGCCACCAGCCGCTCGCCTTCATCGGTAAAGCGCAGCTGCCGCGTACTGCGCTCCACCAGGCGAATGCCCAGGCGCGCCTCCAGTGCTCTCAGGCGCTTGGACAGCACCGTGGGGTGGTGCGGCGGCTGTCGAAGGCATCCATGGCAAGGCTCGGCACAAGGCAGTAGGGTCAGGAGTCAGGCAGTAAGGACCAGCGCGCCCTCCGACAACCCTTGCTCCAGGTCCCCGTGGACCCTGGCCGCTTCGGCCAGCGGGTAGCGACGCCAGACCCGAGGCTGGATGATACCCTCGGCGACCGCCGCCAGCACGGCGGCGGCGGCCTGCTCATCCAGCTGCGGCGGTAGCTTGACCAGGCGCTCAGCTGGGTACAGGCGGCCGCTGGCGTAACCGCCAACCGGGCCCATTGCATAGGCGACCCGGTCGCCCACCTGCACGCCATGTACCCCATCACCGACGGCAATTCAGCCAAGGTCAGCAGGACCCTCTGCGCGCGCCGAACCGCGTCAGCCTCGGTTATTTGTTAAGCTGATCGAAACCGTCAGAGATGACCAAGACCATTCGTACCATGGATGAACTACGCAAGATCGACCTCAACCTGCTGCTCGCCCTGCACGCGCTGCTGAGCGAAAAGCACGTGACCCGCGCCGCCCTGCGCCTGCACCGCAGCCAACCCGCGGTAAGCCACGCCCTGGCGCAGCTGCGCAAGCACTTCGACGACCCCTTGCTGGTGCGCCAGAACGGCCGCATGGCCTTGACCGCCCGCGCCCAATCGCTGGCCAAGCCGCTGCAGGACGCCCTGGGCAACCTCAACGGCCTGCTGGCCGCCCCACAGTTCGAACCGGCGAAGTCCCAACGTCGCTTCAGGCTCTCGCTGTCCGACTACTCCTCACGGATCATCCTGCCACCCCTGCTGCGCCACCTGCGCCAGGTCGCGCCCGGGGTGGACCTGGCCATCAGCCAGGCCAGCCGCGAAACCATGCTGGCCCAGCTGCTCGACGGTGAACTGGACCTGGCCCTGGGCATCTTCCCCGAACTGCCCCAGGCCATCACCGCCCAAGCACTGTTCGCCGACAACTTCATCAGCGTTGCCGATCGCCAGGTCCTGCCGGCCAGCGGTGGCCTGGCCCTGGCCGACTGGGTGGCCCGCCCGCATGTGCTGATGGCCATGCGCCCGGATGCCTTTGACGAAATCGAGCGCGCCCTGGCCGCCCAAGGCCTGCGCCGGCGGATTGCCCTGGCCTTGCCGCACTGGAGCGCGGCGGTCGAGGTGCTGGCTGGCACTGACCTGATCCTGACCGTGGCCAGCCGCGCCGTAGGTTCCCTACACCAGCACCCTGCATTGCGCCAGTTCGAGCCGCCGCTGGCGATCCCTTCGTTCGACTACCAGCAGGCCTGGCACAGCCGCAAGGACAGCGACCCCGGGCATCGCTGGCTGCGTGAAACCGTATGGGCCTGCAGCCAGCCGACACGTTGATCAACCCTCCGGCTGTCTCACCACGGCCGCGGCACTGGCCGGCGTGCCCGCCGCCCAGCTGCCTTGCACCAGCAGCACGCCACACAGGATCAGCACCACGCCCGCCAGCCTGGCCAGGTTGAGCGGTTTGCCCCCTAGTCCCATCACCCCGAAGTGGTCGGCGACCACCGCCGTGATGATCTGCCCCGCCACCACCAGCACCAGGAACCCCGCCGCACCCAGCTTAGGGGTAAGCGCAGCGGCACCGGCCACGTACAGCGCCCCCAGCACACCGCCTACCCACAACCACCAAGGCCCCTGCAAGGCCTTGCCCATGTCCGGCGCCGGCACCCTGAGGATCAGCAGTGCAGCGATCACCACCAGCGAACTTACCGTCAACGACGTGAACGCGCCCCACAACCAATGCCCCAGCGCCCGGCCGACGGCGGCATTACCCGCAGCCTGGAATGGCAGCACGGCACCGGCAAGCAACGCCAGGGCAAAGGGAAGCGCTAGCAGGCACAGGGTTTTGCTGGGCATGGCAATTCTCGTTCTCGACAAATGTTCAGACCATGATCGACAAATTCTCTCTATCTATGGAAATCGAAAGTGTGCACCCACACTATTCGCTACATGGATACCATGCATGCGGTTCCTGCCGAGTCGGCTAGGATGCTGCCCAGTCACGCCCCCAGAAGCCCAAGCCGACGGGGTCCGGCTGAAACCAGACCAGAACCGTATGTGATGGAGCACATTCGATGACAGATGAACGCACAACCCTGATCGACCATGGACAGTTGCCCACCCGCAACCTGGCCGAGTGCCTGGCAGTGGATCAAACGACCCTGGTCGGGGCATTGGCAGGCCAACTGCCCGACACACTGATCGGACCGTTGGCTACCTGTGCCGAAGCAACACGCTCGCTGGGCCTGTCGAAGAAAATCGCGGCCATCGGGCTTACCCTCGGGCAATGGCTGGAACCAGCCCCTGCGCCCCTGCGCCAGCAGGTGTTCGAGCGGTGCAGCGCACACAGCGCCGATACGGTGCGCAGCTGGGCGGCCTTCGCCCAGGCGCACCTGTCGCGCACGCTCGATCTCGAGTCCGCTTTGCTGGCCCAGCTGCGTTTTGCCCGCGATGAACATTTTGGCGTGCGCGAATGGGCCTGGATGGCCCTGCGCCCTCACCTGGCTCGGGAACTGGATAGCGCCCTTGCCCTGCTCGCACGGCATGCCGGCGACAGCAACCCACTGGTACGACGCTTCTGCATCGAGGTACTGCGCCCGCGTGGCGTCTGGTGCGAGCACATCGCCGCGCTCAAGCTGATGCCGGAAGCGGCCGAGCCACTGCTGGTGCCCCGCCTGGCCGAAACCGACAAGTATGCCCAGGACTCGGTTGCCAATTGGCTCAACGATGCCAGCAAGACTCGGCCCGACTGGGTGATCCAGCTGTTCGAACGACATCCGCCGTCATGCAAGGCATCACGGCGGATCCATACGCGGGCAACCCGTAGCCTGCCCCAATGAATGGTCAGCGCGAGGTTTCGACGCGCAGCACTTCGGTGTAGATCGCGTCGACCGTCTGGCCGACCTTGAGGTTCTTCATGCGTGCCTGCAGGTCAGGGTTCTCGACCTTGACCACCTGCAGCTTGCCCTCCGGTGGCAGCAGGCTCACCTCATGCGCCTTGAGGTCGATCTTCTTGATCTGCGAGGTCACCTTGACCTGGCGGAACGCTTCGCCGCCCGGGTTGGGGTTGTCCGCAGTGGCGCGGATGGTGCCGGACTCTTCAGTCGCCTTCGGCGCCCCGCCTACTTCGGGATTCAGCACATAGGCCACCGCACGGGTCACGTAGATGTCGACCTGGTCACCCACCTTGAGGTTGGGCAGCGCCTTGGCCTTTTCCGTGAGCTGGAAGGTCACATCCTTCTTGTCGTCGGGGCCTTTCACCGTGACCTGGCGGCTGGCCAGGTCGATGGCCGTGACCTGCGTGGTGACGTGGCTTTCCAGCGCCTCGCTGCCAATGGGAATACCGGCAGCCTGCACCATGAAGCTGGCGGTAGACGCCAGGGTGGCAAGGGCAACAGCACGAGCGAGAGAGCGAATTGGATTCATAGGCCTGCTTCCATGTAATCAAGACCGGATCGGTGCGTGAAATGTTCACGCGCCAACAAGCATAGCCCTTGGCTGCCACATTGCCGGGCCGCCACCTTGCAACAGCAAATGCGAATTCTTTACACTTGCTTTACATTTACAAATCATTACTATTCGTTACCTCAAATACAACAAAGAGTCATTTGTAATGGCAAAAAAGTCCGTTGCCCCAGCATCCATTTCCATGCTGGGTCTGCTGGTTGTGCCTGCTGTTCACGCGGCTGTCCAACCTGAATCGCAGGGTTCCCTCGCCTTGCCCGCCACTGCCGTCACCAGCGCCTACGAGCAGCAAAGCTACAAGGCCAGCGAAAGTCGCAGCGCCATGAAGATCGACGCCCCGCTGCGCGACATCCCGCAAACCGTCAACGTCGTGCCCGAAAGCGTAATCAAGGACCAGGGTGCGCAGTCCATGGAGGACGTGCTGAAGAATGTGCCCGGCATCGGTCTGTCCAACGGCGACGGCCAGCGCGACCAGGTGACCATTCGCGGCTTCAGCGCCATTGGCGACATGTACATCGACGGCGTGCGCGACGACGCCCTGTACTTCCGTGACCTGTCCAACATCGAGCGGGTCGAGGTGATCAAGGGCCCTGCCGCCGTGCTCTATGGCCGTGGCTCTTCGGGCGGCCTGATCAACAGCATCAGCAAGAAACCGAGCTTCACGCCCAAGCGCGAGGTCGGCATGAGCTTCGACAGCGAAGGCAAGCGCCGCACCCAGTTCGACACCGGCTGGGCAGACCCGCAAAGCAACCAGGCCTACCGCGTGACCGGTGCCTTCGAAGACAGCGACACCTTCCGCGACGATGGCTACATCGACCGCAAGGCCATCGCGCCGTCGGCCTACTTCCGCCTCTCCGACGACCTGGAACTGAACCTGGGCGCCACCTACCTGTACGACAAGCGCCTGATCGACTTCGGCATCCCGGCGCTGGGCAACCGCCCGGTGGATGTGGATCGCGACAAGCGCTTCGGCTCCGGCGATGCCGATCAGGACTACGCCCGCAGCGAAGTGTTCTCGCTGACCGCAAGCCTGGACTACCGCATCAATGACGACTTCACCCTGACCAACACCAGCCGGTATTACCGCTACGACCTGGACCGCAACAACACCCTGGCCGACAGCAGCCCGACGCGCTTCGTCACCGCGCCCAACGGCGAACTGCTGGTCAAGCTCAACCGTGGCAACGTGGCCCGAGACGAGTACGGTGTGTTCAACCAGACCGAACTCAAGCAACAGGCGCAGCTTGCCGGAATGCAGCACAACTTGCTGTATGGCGTGGAAGTAGGCTTCCAGGACAAGCACCAGCGGGTGCTGAGCCAGAACAACGTTGCCCAGGTGCCGGTGTTCCGCGACGCCCTGGTGCCGGTGCCGGAGCACGGCGCCAACCTGTCGTCCAAGGGCACCAACTTCCAGCAGACCACCGGCCTGTATGTGCAGGACATGATCGAACTGAATGAGCACTGGAAGGCCTTGGTCGGTGTGCGTTATGACATCTTTGGCCAGGAGTACGACGACGACCGCGCGCAGAACGTCGACCTCGACCGTACCGACAAGACCTGGAGCCCACGTGCCGGCCTGGTCTACCAGCCGGATAACATCCAGTCCTACTATGTCTCGGTCAGCCGCAGCTACCAGCCTTCGGGCGAGGTGTTCGCGGTCAGCCCGACCAACCAGCACCTGGAGCCGGAAGAAACCACCAACTACGAACTCGGCGCCAAGTGGGACCTGCTCGACAGCCGCCTGTCGGTGACCGCAGCGGTATTCCGCCTCGAGCGCACCAACATGAAGACGGCCGACCCGGCCAACCCCAACCTGACCGTGCTGGCCGGCGAACAACGCACCGACGGTTTCGAAGCCACCGTCAGCGGGCAGCTCACCGACAAGTGGCAGATCTACGCTGGCTATGCCTATCTGGATGCCGAGATCACCAAGTCCAACAGCAAGACCAACGGCGTGGCTAACAAAGGCCAGACCCCTACCCTGACACCGCGTAACAGCGCCAACGTCTGGCTGGTGCGTACCTTGACCCCGGAATGGCGCGTGGCTGCCGGCGCCAACTACGTCGACGAGCGCTACACCGCACTCGACAATGTGGTGGTGATGCCGGGCTACACCACCTTCGACACCGCGCTGCTGTACAGCGTGCCGCAATGGGACGCCGCGCTGCGCCTGAAGAACGTGTTCGACCGCGACTACTATGCCTCCGCGCACGGTTCGGTGGACCTGATCACACCGGGTGCACCGCGCACGCTGGAAGCCAGCTTCAGCTACCGGTTCTGATCCCCTGCCCCAAGGCGCAAGGCCTTGCTGTGGTGCAAGGCCTTGCGCTGCATCTGGTGCAATGCAAGCGTTCACCGCTTCGCTTGAATGCAATATCCTGCGCAGTGAATGGCACCGACTTTGCCGGTGTTCGCGGCGGTGCGCCGCCTCGACAAACCCGCTCCCACAGTGTGGACAGCACCTTGCTTGCGATCACAGCGTCCCGCCCCTCAGTAAGGAGAGCATATGAGCAACAAACCGAATCGCCCATACACACCTTGGGCGCTGACCACCCTGCTCGCCTTCAGCCTGGCACTCACCGCCGGCTGCTCCAGCAAGACCAGCAAGGCCCGCTACGCAACTCCCGCAACAGGCTCCAACTGCTTCGCCAAGGCGGTCCCCACCACCGGCGAAGGCGGCCTCGCGTGGGGCAATACCCTGAGCATTGCCCGGCAGAAATCGCTGAACAACTGCGTGCGTTATGCAAGCCGGTCAGGGGGCACACCGAAGACTTGCCAGGTGGTGATGGCCAAGTGCAAGAACTAAATATTTATAGACAAATTATAAAGTAAGACCTTTCTTACAAATATATCCGCACTGCTTCTCCTTCATGAGGAGCACTTGAGCAACATCCGACTCACCCAAATATACTCTTACACTTTCGACCTCGACTCAAAACGGCAGTCGAGGCATTGTCTTGCCATTGAAACTTGATACGCCCTATCCGTGGCAACCCAAAACAAGAACTTTCCTACAACATACAGCCCATCAAGAAAACCAGGGTACGGCACACACGCGGGATATACGTCAATAACGCTTCAATACATCCCCATGAAATAGATAACAACAGGCTGACCAGCAATAAAGCAGGCCATTTTTTATTTCGTGAGCAAGAAAGTTTGACACTGAGCAAGGAGCTCCCATGACTGACGCCTCCATCAGCAGCGCCACCTCCGGCCCTGCCTGTAGCGCACGCATCCCCATCCTGCCGGTGCGCTATGCCATCGTGCCACGCACCGGCGATATGCCCGCCTGCCGCTATGCCGATGCAGGCTTCAACCTCGAACAAGGCTTCGGGCCACTACAACACTCTGCCTACACCCTGCGCGCGCTGCGCCCGGGCTATGTCTACGTGTTCATGCAAGGCGCCCTGGGCCAGAAGCTGGCCATTCACGAGTACGTCGGCGCGGGCCTTTACAAGGAACTGCGCTACCGCGGGCTGGACGACTACCACCGGCGTGATCGCTACCTGTCCAGCCGCACCCTGGGCTGGGTGTGGGCCGATACCTGCCCCGATACCGCCAGGGAAGTGTGGATCGGCTACAGCCCGCACCTGTGGACCAACGCCATGACCGCCCGCATCACCAGTTCAGCCGCCTTGCGCCAACGGCACATGCGCCAGCTGGACATGGCCGAACTGATAGCCGGCAACCAGGTACCCTCAACCCAACGCCATGTCTTGCCGGTCAGTGCCCTGCAAACCTGGGTCGAAGACTTCAAGCCCACCGAGCGGCGCATGCCCCTGACCTGGAGCAGCGACCCGATCACCGAAACCTTGCCCATCGGCAACCTCGTTGCCATCGGCCGGCACTACCCCTACACCCAGCCGAAAGTACCGGTAGTGGTGGCGCTCACCGATGCCGAAGGCATGGCCCTGGACCTGAGCCTGACGGTGTCGGCCTACCAGCATCAACTGCGCGACCTGATGCCCGCCGAACAACTGGAGCACATGAAACCGGCACAAGGGCCCGAACAGGAACGCGTACCGGCGTGCTACCGGCTGGATGCCGAGCAACTGAGCGTGCAAAGCCGCGATTTCCACCACCGCAACCTGGTGGCCATGCTGCTGAACAAGACGCTGGAAAGCCTGTACCCGGCGGATGCCCCTTCACCGGAGCTGGCCGAGTTCCGGCTTGGCACCAAGCGCCGCGGCCCCGCCCTGTCGCCGTCCGAGTCACGTTTTCAGGCCCTCACCCATGAAGACTACTCACCCAACGGCGCCCGCCTGGCACAGCGTCTCGACCTCGCCAAGTACCGGCGCTTCCTCACCGAGCGTGATGAACTGGAACGCCGGATCATCGCGTTGCGCAACCAGGCCTTGCAGGCCAGCCACGACCATGACGCCTGGCTCGGGACCGCCGAACCCGAGCATGTCGATAACCCCTACAGCCTGGCTGCGGCCCTGGCCTGCTACGACCGCGACGAAATCACTTCCGCCCGCGGCCTGGAAATATCCTTGGCGCTGCTGATTCAGTCGATGGGCCAGCCAGCGCCCGGCACTGAAGAACTGGACCCGCGACTCAAACGTCTCGAACAGTGGCTGGACCAGCACGACAGCCCGCTGTACACCGCCCTGGCGCCATTCAACCCGTTCAAGGACAAGGCGGATTCGATCGGCAGCCTGTTCGGCGCCAGCGACAACGTGATCGAAGGGTTGGCGGGTCGCTTTCCGGCCATGGCCGACATCACCGACCTTACCGCCCAGTCGGTCACCACCGCGGTGCTCAAGCGCCTGCGTGGGCAGACCCGCTGGGATGCCAGTCATGGCCTGCGTCAGCAAGTGTTGTTGGCGGCGAGCGAGGCCAATGCCGAGAAAGCGCTGGGACTGCTGGCAGCGCGTTACCAGATCACCGGGCAGGCCATTCGGGACAATCCTTTCAGTCAGGAGGTGGAGAAGTACCTGAAGAACGGCATGGCGCAAGTTGAAGAGATGAAAGAGCTACGCATCTCGGGAAGCCGGACGGTGTCAATCGAACTGACCACCACCGCGCGAGCTAAACCCAACTTTCTCGGGTTACTCACGGCGGGCGGCGGCGGTGGATTGAATGCGGGAATGCTGTGGTTCAACGTGATTTCGCTCAAGACCGCCTACCACAGCCTGCAGCAGAGCGATGCACCGGAATACACCATGGGGTTCGCTTCATCGATTTTCGGGGTGATTGGTGCTGCATCGGCGACATTAGTCAGCGTGCGGGCAACGCAGAAAGCAGTGATGCTCAGGCTAAGTTCAACCGCCCCTGGGATGGCCTTTGGAAATGGGATTATAAAATTCTTAAGCAGTAACTTGTTTGCGCGATTAGCAGGATATCCTGCAATAGTATTTAGTCTGTTCTCTGATGGATCCAAGGGGTTTCGCCAGTTCAATAACGGTGACTCTACTGCCAGTAAATACACAATTGCTGGCGGATTAACCATGGCTATTGGCTCTGCTGTCGTCCTTGAAGCCGGACTTGCTGTTGCGGGTGCTACATCGGTTGTGCCCTTCGCCGGATGGGCCGCAGCTGCCCTTGTTCTCGTAGGAACAGCAATCATTGCAGGAGGTCTCTACCTCCATGCCAAGGCACATGAGCGACTTCACAGCCCAATTGAGTTTTGGGCAGCACGTAGCGTCTTCGGTAATCGCAACAACGATGGGGAGGCGCGCCCTGAGATCACCTTGAACTATGAAAATAAACTTCCTGCTTTCACCTCGCTACAAGCAGAAATCAAAGCTTGGCATAGTGAGCATTACGGACCGAAACTATTATCCGCCGAGCAGGCCCAATCACTCGGTATAACTAAAGTCGACACC
Organism: Pseudomonas sp. NPDC096925; assembly: GCF_044762545.1. Lineage (NCBI taxonomy): Bacteria > Pseudomonadati > Pseudomonadota > Gammaproteobacteria > Pseudomonadales > Pseudomonadaceae > Pseudomonas > Pseudomonas sp. NPDC096925. The sequence continues at coordinate 696,342 of NZ_JBIWEM010000003.1, forward strand.
AGATGGCATCATAACAATCACTGGTCTCCGCCAAGCTGGACAGCAATCACTCGCAACGAAGTAGCCACACCTCAACCAACCGTTGAGTTCACAGTGCTGCTGCCTGGCTTCGTACTTGGAGTAAGTGAATGGTCAGGAAGCTTGAGCGCCCTCCGTAACGACCAAGGAATGGACGTTTTTCCAATCGTCCCGACCGGCCACATTGCAGGTGCTGGCTTAGTTCTTCATTTCGAGAACACGTTAGGCACCCAAAATCATGTCTCACTGCATCTAGCCTACAACGTCAATCAAGGGTTGGATGAGGACAATGAGATCCTGTCAACTTTCCGTCTTGAGCGCTGATCATGGCAACCATCTGGATATTCAATTCAACGTCAGGGTCCGGGCATGAACCTGCCATTGGCGGGCAGCTGGTAAAAGTATCAAAAAACACCTTATGCCTGCGAAATCCATGGGTAACAGATTCCGTATTTATGGGGAAATTATACTGTGCAATGACGATCATACTACTGATTGGTTTTTACCCCTACCTCCTCCCAAGCATCCCAGACCTATATACCGAAGACACCATATTGCTGTTATTGTTTTTAACAGCACCTTTCATATTCACCCCTTTTCTGATCTATCGAATTTACTTTATAAAAGGCTTATCAAGTTTCTGCCTCAACCGTTCAACCCAAAGAATCTACTACCAGCGCTTGAGTAAGGTATTAATTTTTGAATGGAGCAATACGGGAGGTGGAATTTTCAAACGCACCGAATACGGCGGCTCATCCTTCAGCACCAGCTATGCCCTCGCCTTCGCCCCTCGCCGAGAGGACGGCAGCCTTCACCAGAAAGACTGCCTTTGGGTCGACAGTAACGAACCCACCGAACCCGGCGTCAAACACGTCGCCGAAGTCTGGGAATACCTCCGCCACTTCATGGACCACGGCCCGGACAAACTTCCCCCACCTGGCGAACCCAACTGGTGGCACAAGCCACTGCACGCGATCTGCCTGACCCCGGCAGAAGCCTGGCGCCACTACGTCCCTTGGCGAACCGGCGAACCCGGCGAAATGCAAGGCAAGAAGAACTGGCAACTGCCGTTCTGGGCCGTGCTCTTCCCCTACAACATCACGCTTGCCATCTGCTGGTACGGCATCTGCCGGCTGTTCAATGTTCGAGCAGCCCCACCGCCCGCAGAAGCGTTTGAGGAAGCCCCGGCACATTCAGTCAAAAGGAAGCGTACATGAACGACGCCTCCGTCAGCAGCGCCACCTCCGGCCCAGCCTGTAGCGCACGCATCCCCATCCTGCCGGTGCGCTATGCCATCGTGCCACGCACCGGCGATATGCCTGCCTGCCGCTATGCCGATGCAGGCTTCAACCTCGAACAAGGCTTCGGGCCACTGCAACACTCTGCCTACACCCTGCGCGCGCTGCGCCCGGGCTATGTCTACGTGTTCATGCAAGGCGCCCTGGGCCAGAAACTGGTCATTCACGAGTACGTCGGCGCGGGCCTTTACAAGGAACTGCGCTACCGCGGGCTGGACGACTACCACCGGCGTGATCGCTACCTGTCCAGCCGTACCCTGGGCTGGGTGTGGGCCGATACCTGCCCCGATACCGCCAGGGAAGTGTGGATCGGCTACAGCCCGCACCTGTGGACCAACGCCATGACCGCCCGCATCACCAGTTCAGCCGCCTTGCGCCAACGGCACATGCGCCAGCTGGACATGGCCGAACTGATAGTCGGCAACCAGGCACCCTCAACCCAACGCCATGTCTTGCCGGTCAGTGCCCTGCAAACCTGGGTCGAAGACTTCAAGCCCACCGAGCGGCGCATGCCCCTGACCTGGAGCAGCGACCCGATCACCGAAACCTTGCCCATCGGCAACCTCGTTGCCATCGGCCGGCACTACCCCTACACCCAGCCGAAAGTACCGGTAGTGGTAGCGCTCACCGATGCCGAAGGCATGGCCCTGGACCTGAGCCTGACAGTGTCGGCCTATCAGTATCAACTGCGCGACCTGATGCCCGCCGAACAGCTGGAGCACATGAAGCCGGCACAAGGGCCCGAGCAGGAGCGCGTACCGGCGTGCTACAAACTGGATGCCGAACAGCTGAGCGTGCAAAGCCACGATTTCCACCACCGCAACCTGGTGGCCATGCTGCTGAACAAGACGCTGGAAAGCCTGTACCCGGCGGATGCCCCTTCACCGGAACTGGCCGAATTCCGGCTTGGCACCGAGCGCCGCGGCCCCGCCCTGTCGCCGTCCGAGTCACGTTTTCAGGCCCTCACCCATGAAGACTACTCACCCAACGGCGCCCGCCTGGCACAGAGTCTCGACCTCGCCAAGTACCGGCACTTCCTCACCGAGCGCGATGAACTGGAACGACGGATCATCGCGTTGCGCAACCAGGCCTTGCAGGCCAGCCACGACCATGACGCCTGGCTCGGGACCGCCGAACCCGAGCATGTCGATAACCCCTACAGCCTCTACCAACTCCAGCGCCGACTTTTTTATTGAGAGATAATCCTATGGCAACCATATGGCTATTCAACCCCAAAACAAAAACCGACATAGATCCAAAAATCTCAGGACAACTGGTTGGAACAACGAGTTCCCTTCTGCGCTTGCGGAACCCATGGGTTACTGACTCTGTATTCATGGGTAAGATGTACACCGCAATGTGTATAGCCACAGCTTTTTTTGCCTATCCACCCCTTCTAGATGACTCGACAAATTATGAACTTGATGGCGCCTACGCATTTCTTGCCATGCAGATTATTTTGCCGTTTATTTTCACACCCTTTTTAGCCTACAGAATATTTTTCATAAGAAATCTCTCAGACATCCACCTGAACAGGCTAACAAAAAAGATCTATTACAACCGAATAGGAAAGGTGTTTACCTTTGACTGGTACAACATCAGAGGCGGCTTGTTCAAACGTAGAGAATTCGGTGGTTCTTCCTTCAGCACGAGCTATGCCCTCGCCTTCGCCCCTCGCCGAGAGGACGGTAGCCTCCACCAGAAAGACTGCCTGTGGGTCGACAGCAACGAACCCACCGAACCCGGCGTCAAGCACGTCGCCGAAGTCTGGGAATACCTCCGCCACTTCATGGACCACGGCCCGGACAAACTTCCCCCACCTGGCGAACCCAACTGGTGGCACAAGCCACTGCACGCGATCTGCCTGACCCCGGCAGAAGCCTGGCGCCACTACGTCCCCTGGCGAACCGGCGAACCCGGCGAAATGCAAGGCAAGAAGAACTGGCAACTGCCGTTCTGGGCCGTGCTCTTCCCCTACAACATCACGCTTGCCATCTGCTGGTACGGCATCTGCCGCCTGTTCAATGTCCGAGCAGCCCCACCGCCCCCAGAAGCTTTTGAGGAAGCCCCGGTATATTCAGTCAAAAGGAAGCGGCCATGACCGAGGCCTCCGTCAGCAGCGCCACCTCCGGCCCTGCCTGTAGCGCACGCATCCTACGGCGGCAGCGCAGTCGCGATAGGTTCAGCTTTAGTATTGGAGGGCGGACTAGCTATTGCAGGCGCCACAACATTTATTCCTTTTGCCGGATGGACCGCAGCAGCAATTGCTCTTTCAGGCGCCGCCATGATAGCTGGAGGTTTATATCTTCACGCGAAGGCCAATGAGCGTGTTCACAACCCCATAGAACTGTGGACCAGTCGAAGCGTTTTCGGCACGCGCCTCAATGACGGCGAGAGTCGTCCTGGCCTGACACTGGATTTTGACAAGAAACTTCCATCGTTCGCTAGCATACAGTCCGAAATCAACGCCTGGTACGCGACATTTTATTCACCCTGCCTACTTTCACACAAAGAGACAAGTCAATTTGACTTAGGACAACTGGATAGTAAATGGACTGAAACTGGTACATGGGCTATTCCAAACTGGACTGCTATCACACACAACGAAGTCTTAGGCAACGCTTCCTTCACTGAGTTCACAGTTCTCTTGCGCGGTTTCCTTCTAGGGCGAAGCGAATGGCAGGCTAGCCTGAGCAGCAAAACTGCGAGCGATAACATAGCAATGCTCCCAGCCATACCTGACTGCTATGCGATCAAAGGAGGACTAATTCTCAACTTTAAAAATGAAATCCAATCCCACAACCACGTCACGCTGCAGATCACATACCAACCTAATCTAGGTTTAGATGAGCAAGCAATCTCTTATAGCACCTTTACACTGGAGAAGTAATCATGGCTATCGCCTGGATCTTCAAACCACATATGCCGACTCACTGCGCCGCCCACATCTCCAGCCAACTTTCGAGCCTAAATAAGCTTTCACTATCCTTAAGAAACCCTTGGGTATCGGATTCCGTATTCATGGGAAAATTATATGTCGCCATGACTTTAGGATTAGCACTTTATTGCTACTCCGGAATCACAGAGGCCGAATACAGAACCATGGTACTAGCAGACCCGCACTCACTCATGCAATACATAGTCGCACCACTTATATTTACACCCTTTCTAGCTTACAGAATTTTTTTCATAAAAACCTTATCAGAGATCCACTTCAACCGCGAAACCAAAAGAATATTATATCAACGCAACAAAAAGCTCATATCTTTTGATTGGGGAAATGTTGAAGGGGGCGTATTCAAACGCACTGAATTCGGCGGTTCATCCTTCAGTACCACTTACGCCCTCGCCTTCGCCCCTCGTCGTGAGGACGGCAGCCTGCACCAAAAGGATTGCCTCTGGGTCGACAGCAACGAACCCACCGAGTCCGACATCCAATACGTCGCAGAAGTCTGGGAATACCTCCGCCACTTCATGGACCACGGCCCGGACAATCTTCCCCCACCTGGCGAACCCAACTGGTGGCACAAGCCACTGCACGCGATCTGCCTGACCCCGGCAGAAGCCTGGCGCCACTACGTCCCCTGGCGAACCGGCGAACCCGGCGAAATGCAAGGCAAGAAGAACTGGCAACTGCCGTTCTGGGCCGTGCTGCTCCCTTACAACCTGACCGTCGCCATCTGCTGGTACTTCATCTGCAAACTCTTCAATGTCCGTGCAGCGCCACCACCGGCAGAGGCCTTCGAAGGAGCGCCTGCTAACCCCGAATGATCACCACCTCAAGGTATTCACTCGGCACCACCAATGACGCAGAGCCCCCCACGTTGCTTTCATTCAGCAACTGGGTCAGATCCCGCTCCAACGCCCCGGCCGCCTCCGGCTCCAGCAAGGCAAACGCCTTGTGCACCGGCCCGTACCAGGTGCGGAACACCTCGATGAAATGCGCCGCCGAACGATAGCGGAAGTTGAAGTACTGGCGACTGACCTGCAATTCGCCAAGCGCCCCCTCGAACAGCACACGTAGTTGTTCCTCGTCGCCCCAGCGCGAAGGTGGCAAGGCCCCGGCTGGCGGCGGCACGTGCCGCCCGAGGGTCTTGAACATCTGCCCGACGAACCCTTGCGGGGTCCAGTTGGCCAGGCCGATCCGGCCACCGCGCCGGCACACCCGGCTCAATTCGTGCGCGGCCCGAGCCTGGTCGGGGGCGAACATCACGCCGAAGGTGGAAAGCACAGCATCGAAGGTGCCATCGGCAAACGGCAGCGCTTCGGCATCGGCGGTCTGGAACACCACGTTGAAATGCTCGGCCCGCGCACGTTCTTCACCGCGCTTGAGCAGTTCGGGCACATAGTCGGTGGAGGTAACGCGGCAGCCGCGCCGGGCGGCGGCCAGGGTGGCATTGCCGTTGCCGGCGGCGACATCCAGCACCTGCTCGTCCCAGCGCAGGTCACAGGCTTCTGCCAGGCGCTCGCCAACCAGTTGCAGGGTGGTGCCGATTACCGCGTAGTCGCCACTGGCCCACGCGGCTTGCTGGCGGGCTTTGAGGGTATTGGTATCCAAAGGGGTGCTCATGGTCTGCGCCTTCTTGTTGTGCGCGGCCGAGGTCCTTCTGGCGGTCAACGCGCCATGGATTCAAGGGATGGGAGCAAAACGCTACGCGCCTGGCGGGCGAAGCGGCAAGAAATAATAAGCGGTGAAGCAAGATCGATTTGGTGTAAACACCAGAGATGAAAGGCATATGAGCTCTATTGGCTCATACTCCCCCTGTGGGAGCGGCCTTGTGTCGCGAAAGGGCCGCACAGCGGCCCCAGCAATATTCGCATCACCGCAGTAACCCTGGGGCTGCTACGCAGCCCTTTCGCGACACAAGGCCGCTCCCACAAGGCCTTGCGTTCTGCGAAGGAAAGAATACCTGTCAGATATCAGGCGAACCTGGCCCGGGCCGCGTGCAGCTTCTTGTAGCTTTCGATCAGACGCAGGTGGCGATCGAGGCCTTCGAGCTTCATGCTGGTCGGGGTCAGACCATGGAAGCGTACGCTGCCGTCCACCGAGCCCAGCACCGCGTCCATGCGCGGGTTGCCGAACATGCGCCGGAAGTTGGCCTCGTAGTCGTCCATTTCCAGTTCGTCGTCCAGCAGCACTTCCAGCACCACGTTCAACGCCTGGTAGAACAACCCGCGCTCGACGGTGTTGTCGTTGAACTGCAGGAACGCCTCGACCAGCTCCTTGGCATCCTCGAAGCGCTGCACCGCCAGGCAGATGAGCAGCTTCAGCTCAAGAATGGTCAACTGGCCCCACACCGTGTTCTCGTCGAACTCCACGCCGATCAGCGTGGTGATGGTGGTGTAGTCATCCACATCACAATTGTCCAGACGCTTGAGCAGCAGCTTGAGCGAGCGGTTGTCCAGGCTGTGCAGGTTGAGGATGTCGGCACGGAACGACAAGGCGCGGTTGGTGTTGTCCCAGATCAGGTCTTCGACCGGGTAGATCTCCGAATAGCCCGGCACCAGGATGCGGCAGGCGGTGGCGCCAAGGTTGTCGTACACCGCCATGTACACTTCCTTGCCCAGGTCTTCGAGGATGCCGAACAGGGTCGCGGCCTCCTGCACGTTGGAATCCTCGCCGTGGCCGGAGAAGTCCCACTCGACGAACTCGAAGTCGGCCTTGGCACTGAAGAAGCGCCACGACACCACGCCGCTGGAGTCGATGAAGTGCTCGACGAAGTTGTTCGGCTCTGTCAGCGCGTGGCTTTCGAAGGTCGGTTGCGGCAGGTCGTTCAAGCCTTCGAAGCTGCGGCCCTGCAGCAGTTCGGTGAGGCTGCGCTCCAGCGCCACTTCCAGGCTCGGGTGGGCACCGAACGAGGCGAACACGCCACCGGTGCGCGGGTTCATCAAGGTCACGCACATGACCGGGAACTCACCCCCCAACGACGCATCCTTGACCAGCACCGGGAAGCCCTGCTCTTCCAGGCCCTGGATGCCGGCAACGATGGCCGGGTACTTGGCCAGTACCTCCTGCGGCACATCCGGCAGGCACAGCTCACCTTCGAGGATTTCACGCTTCACGGCGCGCTCGAAGATTTCCGACAGGCACTGCACCTGGGCCTCGGCCAGGGTGTTGCCGGCGCTCATGCCGTTGCTGAGGAACAGGTTCTCGATCAGGTTGGACGGGAAGTACACCACCTGCTGGTCGGACTGGCGCACGAACGGCAGCGAGCAGATGCCGCGCGCGGTGTTGCCCGAGTTGGTGTCGTACAGGTGCGAGCCGCGCAGCTCGCCGTCCGGGTTATAGATTGCCAGGCAGTGCTCATCGAGGATCTCGGCCGGCAGCGCATCGCGTGGGCCGGGTTTGAACCACTGCTCGTTCGGGTAGTGCACGAACGGCGCGTTGGCCAGGTCCTCGCCCCAGAACTGGTCGTTATAGAAGAAGTTGCAGTTCAGCCGCTCGATGAACTCGCCCAGCGCCGAGGCCAGCGCGGCCTCCTTGGTCGCGCCCTTGCCGTTGGTGAAGCACATTGGCGACTGGGCGTCGCGCACGTGCAGCGACCACACGTTGGGCACGATGTTGCGCCACGAGGCGATTTCGATCTTCATCCCCAGACCGGCGAGGATGCCCGACATGTTGGCGATGGTCTGCTCCAGCGGCAGGTCCTTGCCGGGGATGTAGGTGCTGGTGTCCGCCACCGGCATCAGCAGGCCCTGGGCATCGGCGTCGAGGTTGTCGACCACTTCGATCACGAACTCGGGGCCGGTCTGCACCACCTTCTTCACGGTGCAGCGATCGATGGAGCGCAGGATGCCTTGGCGGTCCTTCTCGGAAATATCTTCGGGCAGCTCGACCTGGATCTTGAAGATCTGGTTGTAGCGGTTTTCCGGGTCGACGATGTTGTTCTGCGACAGGCGAATGTTTTCGGTGGGGATGTCGCGGGTCTGGCAGTACAGCTTGACGAAGTAAGCCGCGCACAAGGCCGAAGACGCCAGGAAATAGTCGAACGGCCCCGGGGCCGAGCCATCGCCCTTGTAGCGGATCGGTTGGTCGGCGATCACCGTGAAGTCGTCGAACTTGGCTTCGAGACGGAGATTGTCGAGAAAATTGACCTTGATTTCCATGCGGGATTACCGTGATTTAAGCGTGCAAAACGAAATTGGCCGGCATTATCCGGTTTTTTCTGCCGGAAGTCCTGTTTGCCTGTACCGGCCCTATCGCCGGCAAGCCAGCTCCCACAGGAACTGCACATGACTTGCGGTCGATACGGTCGAGGTGGGAGCCGGCTTGCTGGCGATAGGACCGGTACAGACTTGCGTATTCCACCGAATTGCTTGCCTGATCCTCTGAACCTGCCCCGCCAGCAGACCAGCGGTCACCTCGCTGTGCTAGCGTTTCTGCACTGGGGAGCACCGTACTCCCCGCTCAGAAAAAACCAGGCGACAGCAACCGTTGACGGGCAGGTGAACCATGGAACTACGCATCAACCAGAAGACCTACCAGGTCGAGGCAGACGCCGACACGCCCCTGCTGTGGGTGATCCGCGATGACCTGGGGCTGACCGGCACCAAGTATGGCTGCGGCCTGGCCCAGTGCGGCGCCTGTTCGGTGCTGGTGGACGGCAACGTGGTACGTGCCTGCGTCACCCCGGTGGCCGGCGTGGTCGGGCGCGAGGTAACCACCATCGAGGCGATCGAGACCGATGCCGTCGGCAAACGGGTGGTCGCGGCCTGGGTCGAGCACCAGGTGGCACAGTGCGGTTACTGCCAGTCCGGCCAGGTGATGGCGGCCACGGCGCTGCTCAAGCACACGCCCAAGCCCAGTGACGCGCAGATCGAGGCAGCCATGGTAAACCTGTGCCGCTGCGGCACCTACAACGCCATCCATGCCGCCGTGCATGAACTGGCGCAAGGGGAGAAGGCCTGATGAACACCCCAGTCGATACCCCCGTTGAACTACTCAAGCTGCAACTGGGCGAAACGGTCAACCTGTCGCGTCGGCGCTTTCTTGCTGGCACGGCTGTCGGTGCCCTGGTGCTGGGTTTCGGCCTGCCCATGGGGTCGGCCCGCGTGCAGGCAGCGGCTGCGGTAACGCCGGAGCGCGGTACTCAGGTACCGGCGTTTCTGGAGATCCGCCCAGACGGCAAAGTGCGCCTGCTCAGCCCATTCATGGAAGGCGGGCAAGGCCCCTTCACCGCCATGGCGCAGATCGTTGGTGAAGAGCTGGACGTCGACCCGGCCAACTTCGTGGTCGACAGCGCGCCGCCCGGGGAAGCCTATGTGGTGATGGAAAACGGCATGCGCATCACCGGCGGCAGCATGTCGGTGCGCATGAGCTACCCGACCATGCGCCGTCTGGGCGCCCTGGCCCGGGCCATGCTGCTGCAGGCGGGTGCCGAGCAACTGGGCGTGCCGGTCGAAGAACTCTCCACCACGCCGGGTCACGTGGTACATACCACGACTGGCCGTTCCATCCCCTACGGTGAGCTGGCCGGACGTGCCATGGACCTGCCAGTGCCAGACCCGGCCAGCGTCAAGCTGCGCGACCCCAGCCAGTTTCGCTGGATCGGCAAGCCGGTACGTCGCCTGGATGCCTACGACAAGTCCACTGGCAAGGCCGTGTACAGCATCGACATAAAGGTCGACGGCATGCTCCACGCTGCCGTGCAGCACGCACCACGCCTGGGCATGACCGTCGGCAGCCTGCGCAACGAAGACCAGGTCAAGGCCATGAAAGGCGTGCATTCGGTGCATCAACTGCCGGGCGCCGTGGCGGTGGTTGCCGAACGCTGGTGGCACGCCAAGCGCGCGGTCGAAGCCATCCAGGTGGACTGGAAAGAGCCCGCTGCCGACAGCCCGGTACGGCCGATGCCGGCCGATTTCTCCAGCGATGGTTGGCGCGAACACCTGGCCACGGTCACGGGCCCGGCGCGCGACGATGAAAACCAGGGCGATGTGGCCGGCATGCTGGCCAGTGCCAAGACCCAAGTCGAGGCCACCTACCACAACCAGTACCTCAACCACGCCCAGCTGGAACCGCCATCGGCTCTGGCGCGCTTCAACCCGGACGGCACCCTGGAGGTGTGGCTGCCCAACCAGGCGCCGGACATGTTCCGTGACGACATCGCCAAACGCACCGGCCTGGCCCCGGCGCAGATCACCCTGCATTCGCCGCTGCTGGGCGGTTTCTTTGGCCGCCACTTCCTGTACGACTCGGCCAACCCCTACCCGCAGGCCATTGCCTTGGCCAAGGCGGTCGGCCGGCCGGTGAAACTCATCTGGAGCCGCGAGGAAGAATTCCTCCGCGATGTACTGCGCCCGGTCGCCGTGGTGAAGTTCCGCGCCGGGCTGGATGCCGACGGCCTGCCGGTGGCCCTCGAAGCAGTGAGCGCCACCGAAGGCCCGACCGAAGCCATCGCCGGCAAGCAAGGCGAAAAGCTCGACCCGACCGCGCTCGAAGGGCTGTCGGGCAAGTCTTACGCCATCGCCAACAAGCGCATCGCGCAGATCTACGTCAAAGGCCCGGCCATGCTCGGCTACTGGCGCTCGGTGGGCAACTCGCTGAACGACTTCTTCTATGAGTCGTTCCTCGACGAGTTGGCCGACAAAGGCGGCAAGGACCCGTTCGAACTGCGCCTGCACCTGCTGCGCGACAACCCGCGCCTGACCAACCTGTTGCAGGCCGTCGCCGAACTGTCCGGCGGCTGGAAGCGTGGGCCTTTCACCGCCGAGGATGGCAGCAAACGGGCGCGTGGCGTGGCCATGGCCTCGCCGTTCGGCTCGGAGGCCGCGGTCATTGCCGAAGTGTCGATCGAGAACGGCCAGGTCAAGGTGCACGACATCTGGCAGGCCATCGACCCAGGCAGCATCGTCAACCCGGCCATCATCGAGCACCAGGTCAACGGCGCCGTCGCCCTGGGCCTGTCGCAGACGCTGCTGGAAGAAGCGGTGTACGTGGATGGCAAGCCGCGCGCGCGCAACTACGACCTGTACCCGATCCTGCCGCCGTCGCGCATGGCCAGGGTACATGTGCGCATTGTCGAAAGCGGGGCGAAGATGGGCGGTATCGGCGAGCCACCGTTGCCCGCGGTGGCACCGGCGGTGGCCAACGCAGTCGCGCAGCTCACCGGCCAGCGCGTGCGCAGCCTGCCATTGAGCCGCCATACCTTCAGCTGAGCACACAAGGACGCCCCATGACCCATCGCTTCGCAAGAACCGCTTGCTGGCTGGCACTGCCGTGCCTGGTCGCGGCAGGCCTGCTGGCCTGGTACGTCACCCGCGAGCCCGCCTCGCCGTTTGCCGGTACGCAGGCCACGGCCACCGACCCGGCGCTGGTCAGCCGCGGCGAGTATGTGGCCCGGCTCAGCGACTGCGTGGCGTGCCACAGCCTGCCGGACGGCAAACCGTTCGCCGGCGGACTGGAAATGGCCACCCCGCTGGGGGCGATCCACGCCACCAACATCACCCCCGACCGCGACACCGGCATCGGTCACTACAGCCTGGCCGACTTCGACCGTGCCGTACGCCAGGGCGTCGCGCCCGGTGGCCGGCGGCTGTACCCGGCCATGCCCTACCCGTCCTACGCCAAGCTCAGCGATGACGATGTCAAGGCGCTGTACGCCTTCTTCATGCGCGGCGTACAACCGGTGCAGCAGGCCAACCTGGCCAGCGACATTCCCTGGCCGCTGAACTGGCGCTGGCCCATTGCCATGTGGAATGGCTTGTTCGCCGCCACCACGCCATACGCCGACCAGGCCGGGCAGGATGCACAGTGGAACCGCGGCGCCTACCTCGTCCAGGGCCCCGGCCACTGCGGCAGCTGCCATACGCCGCGCGGCCTGGCCTTCAACGAAAAGGCCCTGGATGACAGCGGCAAACCGTTCCTCGCCGGAGCTCTGCTCGATGGCTGGTATGCACCGAGCCTGCGTGCCGACCCCAACACCGGGCTGGGGCGCTGGAGCGAGGCCGAGATTGCACAGTTCCTCAAGACCGGGCGCAACCGGCATGCAGTGGTATTCGGCTCGATGACCGAGGCGTTCAACAACTCCACGCAGTTCATGAGCGACGACGACCTGTCCGCCATCGCCCACTACCTCAAGTCGCTGCCCGGCGACCCGCAACGCGATGGCGCGCCGTGGCAATACCAGGCCCAGTCGGCAGCGGCACGGCTCGATAGCCCTGGGGCGCATACCTATGTAACCCGCTGTGCGTCGTGCCACGCCCTGGACGGCAAGGGCCAGGCCGAATGGATGCCACCCTTGGCCGGCGCCACTTCGGCACTGGCCAAGGAAGACGCCTCGGCGATCAATATCACCCTCAATGGTTCGCAACGGGTGGTGACGGCCGGGTTGCCCGATGCCTATCGCATGCCGGCCTTCCGTGAGCAATTGAGTGACCAGGAAATTGCAGATGTGCTGGGTTTCGTGCGCAGCGCCTGGGGGAACAATGGCGGCGCGGTGAATGCGCAGGCGGTGGGCAAGTTGCGTGGGCATACCGACCCGGCCAGCAGCAGCCCGATCATTTTGCATATGCGATGAAATCTGGTGGCTGTACCGGTCTCTTCGCGGGTGAACCCGCTCCCACAGGTACTGCACAGGTCTCATGACTAGTGCAACTCCTGTGGGAGCGGGCATGCCCGCGAAGAGGCCGGCACCGCCCCCCTTGAACATCAGGTTTAATGGAGTCCCCATGGAAAGCATCGACCTGCTGGTCCTGCGCACCACCCGAGACTGGCTCGCCGCCGGCCACCGCGCCCTGCTCGCCACGGTCGCCCGCACCTGGGGCTCCTCCCCCCGCCCGGTGGGCTCGATGATGGCGCTGCGCAGCGACGGCCGTGTGGTCGGCAGTGTCTCTGGCGGCTGCATCGAAGACGACCTTATCCACCGCTACACCAGCGCCTACGGCGGCCCCGGCATGCCCGGCGGCTTGCCCCAGGTGGTGCGCTATGGCGTCAGCGCCGACGAGGCCCACCGCTTCGGCCTGCCCTGTGGCGGTACCCTCGAACTGGTGCTGGAATTCGCCCCGTCGTTGCAACACCTCGAGCAGCTGCTCGCCGACCTCGACAGCGGCAGGCTGGTACATCGTGGGCTCGACCTGTGCAGCGGTGAAACCAGCCTCACCGCCACCACCACGCCCGAACTGTTCAGCTTCGATGGCATGCACATGCTCAGCACCCTAGGCCCCGGCTACCGCCTGCTGCTGATCGGTGCCGGCGCGCTGGCCGAATACCTGGCGACCATGGCCCTGTTCAATGGCTTCAGCGTTTCACTGTGCGACCCGCGACCCGAGTACACCGCAGGCTGGAACGTTGCCGGCGTCAACCGCCTGGCCGGCATGCCGGACGACGTGGTCCGCGCCTTCGCCCCGGACCTGCGCAGCGCCATTGTCGCCGTCAGCCACGACCCCAAGCTGGACGACCTGGCCCTGCTCGAAGCCCTGCACAGCCCGGCGTTCTACATTGGTGCCATCGGCTCACGGCGCAACAGCCAGCTGCGCCGCGAGCGGCTGATCGAACACTTCGGCGAAAGCGAAGCGTCGTTGCAGCGCCTGCACGGCCCTATCGGCATCTATATCGGTAGCAAGACCCCGGCCGAGATCGCCGTCAGCGTCATGGCCGAGATCCTCGCGGCAAAGAACAATGTCAGCCTGCCCGGCGCGGTCAGCGTGACCCGGGCCAAGGAAGCCGCGCAGTTGGCCCTGTAGGCGCGCATCCCGGGCTGCTACTGCCAACGCTCCAGGTTTTGCTGCAACAGCTGCTCCGGCAGCGCCCCGGCAACGATCTTCTCCATCTCCCTCGCCAGCGCCTCACGCAGCTGCGGCTGGTTGCAGGGCGATTCATGGGACAGCGCCAGGTACAGCCCTTCGCTGGATATCGGTGGCTCCAGCACCTGTACAGTGTCGGCAATCCCCAAGGTGCGCGCCAGCGCCATGCCGGGGTACTGCTCGTACACCACGTAGTCGCTACGCTTGTGCACCAACTTCTCGAACGCCTGCCTGGCACCGGGTACCGCTTCGAGGGTGAGATTGGCCTTGGCGTAGTCGTCGAACTGCTGGCCGTGGCTGTTGTTGACCAGCGTGCCACCTTTGCGGCCCTTCAGGTCGGCCCACTGCCGGTAGGCAAAGGCACTGTCCTGGCGCACCCAGACAACGCTGGGTGTATGCAAAAATGCCGGAGTAATGAAGTCCATCTGTTGCTGACGGTCCTTGGTCAGGAAATACCCGGCCATCAGGTCGATTCGGCCCGTGCGTACTTCTTCCTGGGCGCGCGACCACGGCCCGCCGTAGACCACCTCGATTTCCAGCCCCAGTTGCTTGCCCAGGTACTTGAGCAGGTCGGCATTGGCACCGATCAGTTGTTGGGGGTTTTGCGGGTCGCGCCACAGGTAAGGAGGGTATTCCGGGTTGCCGGTAGCAGTCAGCCGCCGGCATTCCTCATCCGCTACCGCCGCCAGCGGCAGCAGCAACAGGCACTGCAACAGCGGCAAAGCGTGGCGAAAGCAGCGCTCGATCATCGACAACCCTCGGCACATGTATCATCCGGAGACCCGGAGCGGTGGCCAAAGGCTGCCACATCCTGTGGTCGACTGCAGCATCCATCTGTGCGTGCTGTAGACAGTCTGGACCATGTATGGCCATTGGGTTGGCCTTTCATCGGCCGGAACAAGCGGCCCTCATATTTCAGGCACCCTGCCGGCGCATCGCCAGGATCGCCGCGCCAAAACCGATAAAGGTCGTGCCCACCACCCGGCTCACCCAGCGCGACAGCGACGGCCGGGTCAGCACGCCCTTGGCCCGCGCCGCCAGTGCGGCATACAGGCTCAGAGAAACCAGCGACAACGCGACGAAAATTCCGGTCAGGATCAGGAACTGCGGCAGCAACGCCGCCCCCTGGTCGATGAACTGCGGGAACAGCGCGGTGAAGAACATGGTCGCCTTGGGGTTGGTCACTGCCGTGAGGAATGCCGACTTGTACAGCTTCAGCGGCGTGGGCCGGACCTTGGCCATACCCTCTGCGGCGCCTTGCGCCAGCATCGGGCTCTTTTTCAGCAATTGCCGCGCCCCCAGGTAGAACAGGTAGCCCGCCCCCAGGATCTTCACGGCATTGAACAGCATTTCGGAACTGGCCAGCAGCGCACCCAGCCCCAGCATGGCGGCAGCCGACAGGCAGAACAGGCCCGAGCCATTGCCCAGTGACGACCAGATCGCGCTGCGCTGGCCATGGGCGAGGCTGTTGTTGATGGCCATCAGGGTGGCAGGGCCGGGGCTGGCGATCGCGATGGCAGCGACCAGGGTAAAGGCAAACAGCGAGTGAGAATCCATTTTCAGGCTCGTCAGACAATCAGGAAAGGGCGCGCGCGGGACACGCAGGTTCAACCTGTATTCTGCCGCTTGGCCGCCTTCTTGGCGATAGCCTTCATTCGCGTTGCGGCCCGCTGCACGGTGGCCATCTTCTCGGGGCGCTTCATGCCCCGCCATTTGCGAATTTCGTCACGGGTGCGGCCGCAGCTCACGCACAACTCGCTGTTGAGCTGGCACAGCGAGACGCAAGGGTTGTCGATGTCTTTCGCCATGCCACCACTCAGCCGGGCATTTCCGCCTGTGCACGCTCGGCGGCACTGTGAAACACCTGGCGTACTTCCTCGGCCTTGACCTTGCTGACCGACCTGGCAGCCAGCAGCTCGTCGACCACGCGCAAGCCCTGCTCCAGGGCGGTGGCCAGTTGCTCGCGGTCGGAGGCGTCAGCGATATCACCCAGATAAGGAGCGATGAGATACACGTAACGGTCCTGCAGCTTGAGCGCTTCCAGCGCGTCGAGGGCTTTCTGGAACCGATCGGCAGCGGCAGGGCTCATGCTCAATTTATCGAAATGAATCAGGCTCACACGGTCAGTGGCCATTTTGACGAATCTCCGTTTCCTGGTGCGGCCAGGCCCACAAGCAGCAGCGCTTCTACGGTGCTCGGATGTGCAGGCCCGGGGAATGCCCATCAGGGTACCAGAACGCGAGGCAGAAAGGGCCATCGCCCCCAGAACTAAAAGTATCTGGCAGGTCGCGTAATGGACGCCCCGGGGCGCTATCGGGACAGGAGCTGCCGTTTCCTGCACAGGATAATCGTGCCAGCAGTCTCCCCGCCGAGGCAGTCATCGAACTCGGTAGCCCACACAAAACTACAAGCCTGTACCTGCAGGTAAGCCAGAAAGGGGCCTCATCATTCATGGCAAAGGAACACATCACCGAAACGCTCGACCTTGGCGTGACGGACCCCTCGAAAACCGCAGAAGCACGCCAGGACCGGCATTTCGAGGGCAAGCTTGACTGGATCGTCTTTGGCTTCACCAGCCTCCTGGCAATCGCTTTCGTCCTCTGGGGCTTCCTCAATCAGGCCAGCCTCGCCAGCAGCGCCTCCAGCGCGCAATCCTGGGTCATTCTCAACTTCGGCTGGTTCTTCGTACTCACCTCTACCCTGTTCGTGGTGTTCGTGCTGTGGCTGGCCGCCAGCCGATACGGCCGGGTTCCGCTGGGCCGTGATGGCGAACAGCCAGAATTCCGCACGGTGTCCTGGGTGGCGATGATGTTCAGCGCCGGCATGGGCATCGGCCTGATGTTCTTCGGCGTTGCCGAACCGCTGTCGCACTACGTGTCGCCACCGCCTGGGACGACCACTGGGCAGTCCAGCGAAGCGATGCAGGTGGCCATGGCCACCACGCTGTTCCACTGGACCCTGCACCCCTGGGCCATGTACGCCATCGTCGGCCTGGTGATTGCCTATGGCACCTTCCGCCGCGGCCGCTCGCAGTTGATTTCTGCCGCCTTTCGGCCATTGATCGGCAAGCATGCCAACGGCCCGCTCGGCCGCCTGATAGACATGATGGCGATCTTCGCCACGCTGTTCGGCTCGGCTGCCTCGCTGGGCCTCGGCGCGCTGCAGATCGCCGGTGGCCTGGAGTACAACGGCTGGATCGAAAGCCCTGGCAAGCTGTTCTACATCTCGATCATCACTTTGCTGACCATTGCCTTCGTCACCTCGGCGGTGTCGGGCATCGGCAAGGGCATCCAGTGGCTGTCCAACACCAACATGGTGCTGGCACTGGTGCTGGCAGTGTTCGTGTTTTTGGTCGGCCCGACCCTGCTGATGCTCAACCTGCTGCCAACCTCGATCGGCATCTACGCCAAGATGCTGCCGGAAATGATGGCCCGCACCAACGCCAGCGGCGGTGAGCAGATGAACAGCTGGCTGGCCGGCTGGACCGTGTTCTACTGGGCCTGGTGGATTTCCTGGACGCCGTTCGTGGGCATGTTCATCGCCCGTATCAGCCGCGGCCGCACCATCCGCCAGTTCGTCACCGGGGTGCTGCTGGTACCGAGCCTGGTCAGCCTGGTGTGGTTCACCATCTTTGGCGGCGCGAGTATCGATGCCTTGCGCGAAGGCGCCTTCCAGCTGGCCAATGGTGCGGTCAACAGCAACCACGCGCTGTACCAGCTGCTGGACAGCTACCCGCTGGCCTCGGCGACTTCAGTGCTGGTGATGGTTCTGGTGGGTATCTTCTTCGTCTCCGGTGCCGATGCGGCCTCACTGGTCATGGGCACGCTATCGGAGCACGGCACCACCACGCCATCGCGACGCACGGTGATTTTCTGGGGTGCGCTGACCGGTACGGTGGCGGCGATCATGCTGGCAATCGGCGACCCACGCGACCCTGGCGAGGCGCTGACTGGCCTGCAGAACCTGACCATCGTCGTGGCCCTGCCGTTCGTCGTGGTGATGGTGCTGCTATGCCTGGCGCTGTACCGCGACCTGCGCAAGGACCCGATGATGCTGCGCCACCTGCGCGGCAACGAGCTGATCGAGAAGGCCGTGCTGTATGGCGCGGTGAAGCATGGCGAAGAGTTCTACATCGTGGTGCAGGAGAAGAAGACTTCGACCAAGCCGGCGTCGGCAGAGGCCGAAGTGACCGGCAACTGACCTGGCAAGTTTGTGGAATCGGGGGCTGCTGCGCAGCACCCGATCAAGATGCCTTCACTGCCGTGGTCAGCCCTTCAACGCTGCCTCTATCCTGGCCACATCGATCTTGCCCATCTGCATCATGGCATCGAACGCCCGCTTGGCCGCCGCCCGGTCGGGGTGGCCGATGGCTTCGATGAGGATGCGTGGGGTGATCTGCCACGAAATCCCCCACTTGTCCTTGCACCAACCGCAAACGCTGGCCTCACCGCCGTTGCCGACAATGGCATCCCACAAGCGGTCGGTCTCGGCCTGGTCCTCGGTACTGACCTGGAACGAAAAAGCCTCGCAGTGCGTGAAGGCCTTGCCGCCATTGAGCCCCACGCAAGGAATCCCCATCACGCTGAACTCCACGGTAATCACGTCACCTTGCTTGCCGGATGGATAGTCAGCGGGCGCCTGGTGCACGGCAATCACTCTGCTGTCAGGGAAAACGCTGGCATAGAAATTCGCGGCCTCTTCGGCATCGTTGTCATACCAGAGGCAAATGGTGTTCTTGGCAGTCATGGTCTTGCTCCATGAAAGAGTGTGAGCCCTTGAGTCTAGTCCGGAGTTGCCGGTTGGAGCCTTGCAACATCCTGCAGACATTTCCGATATCAGGTAGTGAACCTGCTGACAAAAAAACGGTCTTTCGCTGACGGTCAACTCACCGACCGGTTCATCGGCCCAGTCACCGGGCCTACTTTTGTCCTGTTTCAGCGAAGACCCAACATGCCCGATTCCCGCCCAACTGCTTCCGCCCTCACTGCCCTGCGCAGCGGCCTGATCGCCGCCCTGGTGGCCCTTGCCGTACCGGTGCACGCCGAAGAGCCTGCCAGCGATGCGCGCTGGGTCAGCGACAGCCTGAGCACCTATGTGCGCAGTGGACCGACCGATGGCCACCGCATCGTCGGTACGCTCAAGTCCGGGCAGAAGCTGACCCTGATCGGCAGCCAGGGCAACTACAGCCAGGTGCGCGGGCAAAACGGCGATGTGGTGTGGATTCTCAGCAACGACCTGCAGTCGGTGCCAGGCCAGGGCGAGCGCCTGCCGCAGCTCGATGCCCAGGTCGCGGACCTGACCGGGCAATTGAAGAATATCGACGACAGCTGGAAGAACCGCGTGCAGGGCATGCAGGAAACCCTAGATTCACGCAAGAAACTGATCGACGAGCTGGAAGCGCGCAACAAGGCGCTGAATGAACAGCTCGACCAGAGCCAGTCGGAGCTGCGCGATACCCAGGCACGCCTGGGGGACGAGAACAAGCAGGTGATGATGCGCTACATGGTGTATGGCGGCAGCATTGCCGGCGCGGGCTTGCTGGCGGGGCTGATCCTGCCGTCGCTGACCCGTGGGCGCAGGAAGAACGATCGCTGGTTCTGACTGGGCCCTCCTGCACTGGCCTCTTCGCGGGCTTGCCCGCTCCCACAGGATTTCCAACAGGCCCAAGGCCTGTGCAGTACCTGTGGGAGCGGGCAAGCCCGCGAAGAGGCCAGTGCAGGACTGCAGCTACTTCCCGCGCGCCTTGTTGTAGATGGTCTTGGCCCGGTCTGCCGAGGCCTGGCACTTGGTCATGTCCCCCGCAGTCTGCCCCTCCTTGGCCTGCTTCAACAGCTCGTGGTAGTCGTGCGCCATGCCACCGTGCAGTGCCTGGCCATCGGTCCTTTGAATGTCTTCAAGCTCCTTGATCTTGGCCGCACAGTTGCTCACAGGGTCTGCGTGTGCGGCAAAACTGAGGACCGAGGCAATCACCAGCAAAGGTATGCATTTCGTGGATTTCATGGAGCGTTCTCCTGGAAAACCTGAAGGGTCGTCGAGATGACAGGCTCGACGCAGCAAACAGCATAGACGGCCATGCGCCCCGGCGCCTCGCCTCAGCCCAGGGGCTATGCCCCCTCGGCAAACAGGAAATCGATGAACACCCGCACTCGCAGCGGCATGTGCCGGGCCTGGGGGTAGATCAGCATGAATGGCCGCGAGGTCCCGCCAAACTCAGCGAGCACTTCCACCAGTTCGCCACTGGCCAGCGCGTCCTGCACGGTAAAGCGGTAAGCCTGCATCAGCCCACCGCCATGACGCACCAGCGTGGCGGTGGCGAGAAAGTCGCCCAGGCAGGTAAACCCACCCTGGGTTTCGATCTCCACCTGCTGGCCATCCTGGCGAAAGCTCCACGGCGGCCGGCGGCCACTGCTTGGCAGCTCGAACTGGATGCACTCATGTTGCAGCAGGTCGTGCGGTGTTTGTGGCGTGCCGGCACGGGCCAGATAGCCTGGTGTGGCCACCACCACCAGTTCGGCATCTTCCAGGCGGCGCGCCACCAGCCGTGAATCGGCCGGCTCGCGGCCACGAATCGCCAGGTCGAACGGTTCCTCGGCGAAGTCGACGTTGCGGTTGCTGACATGCACATCCACCTGCACCTTCGGGTAGCGCTGGCGAAACCGCGGCAGCAGCGGCAACAGCCGGTGATGGGCATAAGGCGTGGGCGCACTGATGCGCAGGCGGCCGCTCGGCTCGACCTGCCCGCCCGTGACCTGGCGCTCGGCCTCGACCAGTTGCCCCAGCGCCTGCCGGCATTGCTGGTAATAGGCCTGGCCCGCTGCGGACAGGCGCATCTGCCGGGTGGTGCGGACGAACAAACGCACGCCCAGGCGCTCTTCCAGGCGCGCCACGCTGCGGCTGACCGCCGCCGGGGTAACGCCGGCCTCCGTGGCCGCAGCAGTGAAACTGCCGCTGTCGGCGGCCAGGCAGAACAGCTCCAGGCTGCCCAGTTGCAGGTCATCGAAATGGCGGGTCATGACGGCTCGATTGATTACATGATGTATCGATTGAAATGCCCTTCGCCTCATTTTTCAAGTGCTGGTAGCAGCCTACAGTGGCTCCACATCGAGCCCATGGCTCACTTCACTGGAGATCATGCACATGAACACGCCACGCACCGTCATCATCACCGGGGCCTCCAGCGGCCTGGGTTTCGCCCTGGCCGAGGCCTTCCTCGAACGCGGCGACAACGTGGTCGGCAATGCCCGCAGCCAGGCCCGCCTGGAGCAGGCCGCCGCCCGCCTCGGCAACCCTTCGCGCTTCATCGGCGTAGCTGGCGACATCGCCGAGCCGGGCACGGCGCAGCGCCTGTTCGCCAGCGCTGAGCAAGCCTTTGGCGGGGTCGACCTGCTGATCAACAACGCCGGCATCTTCATTGCCAAGCCGTTTGCCGAGTACAGCGAAGCGGATGTCGACGCCCTGGTCGGCACCAACCTCAAGGGTTTCTTCTACCCTGCCCAGGAAGCGGCGCGGATCATGACCAGGCAAGGGCATGGTCAGATCATCGCCATCACCGCCTCCATCGCCTTGCAACCGGACACCCGCGTGCCGGCCCTGCTGCCGGTGCTGGTCAAGGGCGGCCTGAACCAGGCGGTGAAAGGCCTGGCGCTGGAACTGGCGGCCAGCGGCGTGCAAGTGAATGCGGTGGCGCCAGGGATCATCGATACGCCGCTGCATGGCGGCAATGTGCAGGGGCTGGGCGCGCTGTCACCCAGTGGCCGCACCGGCACGCCGCAGGATGTTGTGGATGCGGTGTTGTACCTGGCCGACTCACGTTTCGTCAGCGGCGTGATCCTGCCGGTGGATGGCGGTAGCACCGCTGGCACCTGGCATTAACAGAGGAGCGAGAACCATGCCCTATGTCCACATTCGCGTGACCGATGAAGGCGTGAACGCTGAGCACAAGCGCCAGCTGATCGAACAGACGACCCGCATGCTGCAGCAGGTACTGGGCAAGCCGCCGGCCAGTACCTTTGTGGTGATCGAGGAGGTACCGACCGATAACTGGGGGGTTGGCGGGGAGACCGTGACTGCGGTGCGGGCCCGTGAGCGGGGGTGATCCCTGGGGCCGCTTTGCGGCCCCTACTGCCGTAACCGCTCCAGCGCCTGCAACACATACCCTGTGGCCCGCTCCACCTGCCCTTCCCGGCAGGCAATGCCCAATTGCCGCCACAACCCTGGCCGCAGCGGCCGGCTGGCAATGCGCCGGTCCAGCTCGGCTGCCTCCCCCTCCTGCGGCAGCAACGTTGCCCCATACCCGGCCCCGACCAGGCTCTTGATCGCATCGTTGTAGTTCAGCTCGATTCGCGGCTCGGGGTACAACCCCGCCGCCGCGAACCACTCCCCGGTCACCCGCGACAACTGGGTGCTGCTGTCGTTGAGGATCAACGCCCGCTGCGCCAGCCAGGCCGGCGTAACCTTGGCCGGCGGCTGCCAGTCGGCCGGCACGTAGGCCAGGATCGGGTCACGCCGCCAGGGGGTAACCCTAAGCCCTTTGCCGGCCACCTGCGGCAAGGCCACCAGGCCGATATCCAGCGTGCCCTCGCGCAGGCGCGTCAGCGAGGCCTGGGAGGTCAGCACCTGTACCTGCACATCGATCCCCGGGTGCACCGTGCGCAGGTGCTCCAGCGCCTGCGGCAGCAGGTGGGCAATGGCACCGGTGGAAGCGCCCAGGCGCACCCGCCCGGTCAGGCCTTCGACTTGCCGGCGCACTTCGTCCAGCGCCAGGTCGGCGTCGGCCAGCAGGCGGCGGGCACGGGCCAGCAGGGTTTCGCCGATGGCCGTGGGCCGCACCTGGCCGCGGGTACGGGTGAGCAAGGGGGCGCCGATGCGCGCCTCCAGTTCGGCCACGTGCAGGCTGATGGTGGGCGGCGCCAGGCTTAGCTGGCGGGCGGCGTCGGCAAAGGAGCCCAGGTCGGAGATGACCACCAAGGTGCGCAGGCGATCGAGGCTGATTTCACGCATGGGCCAAACTCATTCAGAAAAGATGAATACATCGATCATCATATTCAAATTTTCTTTAGCAAAGCCACAGGCGAGCATAGGCCATCCCTCCCCGACCGGACTTTGACCATGCACACCCCTGTTGTCTTCATCGACGGCGACCAAGGCACCACCGGCCTGCAGATCCATGCCCGCTTGCAAGGCCGCAGCGATCTGCGCCTGCTGACCCTGGCCGAAGCCGAGCGCAAAGACCCGCAACGCCGCCGCGAGGCGATCAACAGCGCCGACATCGCCCTGCTGTGCCTGCCCGACGAGGCCGCCCGCGAGGCCGTGACGACGATCCACAACCCGCAGGTGCGGGTGATCGACGCAAGCTCCGCGCACCGCACCACCCCAGGCTGGGTCTATGGCCTGCCGGAGCTCGACGAGCAGCAAGCCGAACGCATCGCGCACAGCAAGCGCGTCAGCAACCCCGGCTGCTACCCCACCGGCGCCATCGCCCTGCTGCGCCCACTGGTCAAGGCTGGCCTGTTGCCAGCGGATTACCCGCTGAACATCCACGCCATCTCCGGCTATTCCGGTGGTGGCCGCGCCGCAGTCGAACGGCATGAGCAGCCCACCGCTGGCAAAACCCCGGCCCTGCAACTGTACGGCCTGGAACTGGCGCACAAGCACGTGCCGGAAATCCAGCAGCACGCCGGGCTGTCGGCGCGGCCGATGTTCATGCCCGGCTACGGTGCCTACCGCCAGGGCATTGTGCTGAGCATCCCGCTGCAGTTGCGCCTGCTGCCCGGCCAGGTCAGTGCCGAGCAGCTGCAGGCCTGCCTGGAGCAGCACTACCAGGGTGCCCGCCACGTCCAGCTGATGCCCCTGCACCAGCACGGCGCAGCGCCGAACCTCGACCCCGAGGCGTTGAACGACAGCAACGACCTGCGCCTGGCGCTTTACGCCAACCCGGAGCACGGCCAGGTGCTGCTGACCGCAGTGTTCGACAACCTCGGCAAAGGTGCCTCCGGCGCGGCGGTGCAAAACCTCGACCTGATGCTCGGTGCATTACAGGTACAAGGCTGATCGGCAAAACCGGTTAGACTGTACAGCCCGCGCCCGCACGGCGCGGGCTGTCTATCTACCCGCCGGAGCCTGCCCCCCGATGTTCATCCTGAGCCGCCTCGACAGCGTGCCGCCTGAATCTTTCCAGAACCAGATCCGCGAGCTGGTGATCCACCACGTCGGCGAACTGAGCAGTGTCGCCATCAGCGCCGACAACCCGCTGTACCCGCTGTACCAGTACGGCGTCGGCATGGAAGTGCACCAGTACCTGCAAGCGCTGGACGGCACCCGCGGCCTGGCCGTGGCACTGACCCTGGCGCTGGATGCCGACGCGCCGGACCAATTGCTGGGCTTTGCCCTGTCGCTGCCGGCCGAGGACGATGAACAGGCGTGCGCCCTGGCGTTCCTGGCCGTACGCGCCAGCCATCGCCGCCAGGGTATCGCCCGTGCGCTGCTGGGCGACCTGCAGGCACGCCATGCCTGCGTCGAGTTGAATGCCTTTGCCAGCCAGGTACCGTGGTTCGAGGCGATGGGCATGCAGGTGGTGGCCGCCAATGGGCCGCAGGTGCTGATGAGCAGTACCGGGCAGGCTAGTGAAGCGCTGATCGGACGGCTGGATATTGCGCCGATCTACCAGACGGCGGAAGTGATGCAGATCCATACCTACCTGCTCAACCAGCAAGGTGAGGATGCGATGATCGAAGCGGAGCAGATGCGGGATGAGCGGCTGGACGAACTGACCGCTCAGGCGCAGGAGTGTGTACGGCAGCGCAAGACCGTACATTGATCCGAGGGCCTGTTCGCGGGCTCGCCCGTTCCCACAGGGGTATCACAAGGCCAAAGGGCGGCAGGATACCTGTGGGGGCGGGCAAGCCCGCGAAGAAGCCCCTCTGGCCCTTCAGCCATGCACCCAACGCCGATGCAACCCACGCGCAAAGGCATCGAGCACAAACCCCAGCACCCCGATCAGCAGTACCATCGCCATCAGCTCGGAATACGCCAACCGGTCGCGGGTATCGAGAATGAAGTACCCCAGCCCGGCACTCACCCCGAGCATTTCGCACGGCACCAGCACGATCCACAGAATGCCGATGGCCAGGCGCACGCCGGTCAGCACATGGCCGATCACACCGGGCACGATCACCTTGCACAAGGTCTCCCGGCGCGTCGCACTCAAACTGCGGCTCAACTGCAACCAGCGCGGGTCCAGCTGCCTTACCCCGGCCGCCGTGTTCAGCAAGATCGGCCACAACGCGGCAAACGCCAGCAGGAAGTAGATAGGCTGGTCCCCCACGCCCATCAGCATCACCACCACCGGCATCCACGACAGCGGCGAGATCATGCGCAGGAACTGGAACGCCGGCGTGGTCGCCGCCTCCAGGTGCCGGTAGCTGCCCACCAGCAAACCCAGCGGCACACCAATCAGCAGCGCCAGCAGCAGCCCGACCAGGATGCGCTTGAGGCTGACCCAGATATGCCCGTAAACCTCGCCCTGCCCCAGCAACTCGACCAGGCTGGCCAGGGTCGCCGCCGGCGAAAAGCGCGCCGACAGGCCATCGGCCTGGCCGAACAGCGCAACACCGGCCCACCACAACAGCAACAACCCCAGCAACCCGGCCAGACCCAGGCCGGCATGAACGACATGCGTGCGCATCAGACCGCGAACTCCTCGCTACGCTCGAAGTTGTCGGCAATGCCGAACACCGACGGCCCGCCAACGGTAGCGATGGCGTTGCGCACGAAGCGGTCGTCGACCAGGTCGCGGGCGGTCTGCGCCGGGTCCAGGCCGGCCAGGAACGCGTGGTCACCCTCGATCAGGGTGGTTTTCAGGCGCTTGACCAGTTCTTCCGTGTAGCTGGGGAACGGGTAAGGCTGGAAATCGATGCGTTTTTCGTCCCACTGCTGGTGGCGAATGGCGCCACTGGCAATATAACCGGCACGGTCCTCGGCAGCCGGGGCCAGCACTTTGCTCAGCACTGCGGGCTCATGCGGGGTGTACTTGTTGGGGCCGGCCTTGGACAACAACGCGGCGGCCTCGGCGCGGTGGTCTCGGGTCCAGTGCTGGGCCTTGACGATGGCGTTGACCACCTTCTGCGACCACTCCGGGCGGTTGTTCAGGTCGTGCTCGTGCATGAACACCACGCAGCAGGCGTGGTTGCGCCACACATCGCCGGTAAAGCGCTGCACGCGGCCGACCTTGAGGTTCTCGGCCAGGGCGTTGAATGGCTCGGCGACGATATAGCCAGCGATGCGCTTGCTGGCCAGCGCCGGCGGCATGTCGGATGGCGGCAATACCAGCAGGTTGACTTCGTTGCCGGCCAGTGGCGCATTGGCCGGCTTCGACACCGGGGTCAGGCCGTTGTCGTTGAGCATCTGCTGCAGCACCACGTTATGGATGGAATACCAGAACGGGATGGCCACGGTCTTGCCGCCCAGCTGTTTCATGTCGCTGATGTCCGGGGCCACGGTAAGGCCGGAACCGCCCACATGGTTCCAGGCCACCACCTTGGCCGGCACCTTGCTGCCGTAGCGGGCCCACACGGTCATTGGCGACAGCAGGTGAATGACATTGACCTGGCCGGAGATGAACGCCTCGATCACCTGCGCCCAGCTGCGCAGCAGCACCGGGCGCTCGGCCTTGATGCCTTCGGCCTCGAACAGGCCGTTGTTGTGCGCCACCAGCAGCGGCGTGGCGTCGGTGATCGGCAGGTAGCCGATACGCACCGGCGCGTCCGGCTCGGTGGCGGCCCGGGCCTGCAGGCTCGACAGCAACGGCAGCGCACCGGCGGCCGTGAGCATGGCGCCAAGCTTGAGGAAATCGCGACGCGAAGAAGAGGAACAGCAGTCATCCATGCACATGGACAGCCTCCGAGGGCAACGGGGTTGGGGTGGGTTCGACTGTGCGGCTTGCCCGCCGAAGGGTTTTGAGGATTTCGATGCGCAAGGCGCCCAGTTCCTCGACCCGCTGCGTCCGTGGTTGCGGCAGGTCGATATGCCACTGGCCGAGGGTGTGCGCTGGGTGGTTGCCCAGTAGCAGGACCCGGTCGGACAGCAGTAGGGCTTCGTCGATATCGTGAGTGATCAGCACCGCCGCCGTGTTATGGGTGGCGATCAGTTGCAGCAGCAGTTGCTGCATGTCGGCCCGGGTCACTTCATCGAGCGCGCCGAACGGCTCGTCGAGCAGCAGCACTTCGGGCTGGCGGGCCAGGCAGCGGGCCAGCGCAGTGCGCTGGGCCATGCCCCCGGACAACTGCGCCGGGTACTGGCCGCGGGCATGGGCCAGGCCGACAGCGGCAATCGCGTGGTCGATGCGGGCGCGCCGTTCGGCAGCGGCCAGTTTGGGCTGGCGGGCGAAGTCCAGGCCGAAGGCGACGTTCTTCTCCAGGCTCAACCAGGGCAACAGGCTCGGGTCCTGGAAGGCCACCGCCAGACGTGGGTGCGGGCCCTGCAGCGGCTGGCCGTGCAGGGTCACGCTGCCACTGCGGGGCTGTTGCAGGCCGGCCAGCACCCGCAGCAGGCTGGACTTGCCAACCCCGCTGGGGCCGAGGATGGTCACCACTTCGCCCGGTGCCAGCTGCAGGTCGAACTGCGCCAGCACCGCCTGCCAGCCACCCTCGCGCGGGTAGCCCAGGCTGATGTCGCGGGCTTCGAGCAACACTGGGCTCATGCCGCGCCCGCCTGGCGTTGCAGTTCGGCGCGCAGTTGCACCAGGCTGGGCGTGACGATCGGCACGAAAGCCGACTCGCGCCAGCGGCGGGCAAAGCCTTCACCGTACTCGCTGAGGTAAGCTTTGCCACCACTGGCCTGCAACTCCAGCTGGACGGCGTCGGCAGCGCTTTCGGCCAGGGTGATGCGCAGCTTGAACAAGGCAGCCGGATGCTGCTGGAAGCGGCCATCGAGCAGGCCCTGCTTGAGCTCGCTCACGGTGTTTTCCAGGCGCTCGCTGAGTACCAGGCGTGCTTCGTCGAGGAACGAGGCACGGCCATGCAGGTGTGCCTGCACTTCCGCCAGCGCCCGCCGCGCCAGGCCAATGGCCATGCCGCATTGCAGCGCCAGGAACGCCGGGCGTACCCGCGGCAGGAACTCGCGGGCATTTTCGTGCAGTAACCAGCCACGCTGCAATTGCACCTGGTGGAAGGCCAGTGCCGCGGTATTGCTCGACTGCAGTCCCATCAGTTGCAGGTCGTCGGAGCGCTCCAGGCCTTGTGCGTCGGACGGAATGGCCAGCACGAACGGGGCGCCACCGCCTTCGTCTTCGATGGCCGCAGCCACCACGAAGCCGCTTTTGCGCAGGTTGGTCACCCAGTGCAGGCGACCTTCCAGGTGCCAGCCATCCTCTGCCGGGCGGCCGCGCACCTGCAGGGCTTCGATGCCGGACAGGAACTTCATGGCGTTGGACAGCCCGGTGGCGCCGGCCAGTTCGCCAGTCAGCAGGCGCGGCAGCAGGCGCTCGCGCAGAGGCTGGTTGGGGCTGTGCAACAGGTATTCGATGAAGGCGCGCTGGCCCCAGCAGACGAACGCCGCTGCCAGCGAGCGGCTGGCGATCGCGGCGATGGCCTCGACCGCGTCGGTCACCTGCCCGCCCGTGCCACCCAGGGCCGGGTCGACACCGACGCGCAGCAGCTGCGATTCGGCGATCTGCGCCAGCACCAGCTGAGGCTCGCACTGGCCCCGATCAATGGCCTCGGCATTGGCATCCAGCCAGTGTCGAAATGCACAATCTTGCATGGTCTTGCTCCTTTTGGGACGCCGGGGCCGCTTTGCGGCCCGTTCGCGGCACAAGGCCGCTCCTGCAACGACCGCATCATGGCCGCTAGCAAACTGGGTCTATGCAGATGGCTGCCAGCGGTACTTGCCCAGCTCGTCATTGAGCGGCGTCTGGGCGAACACATTAGCAAAGTTGCACAGGGTTGCGAGGCTCACGCCCAGAATCACCTCCAGCGCGTTACCTTCACTGAAGCCGGCCGCTCGGAAGGCCTGGTATGTGGCCTCGCTGACATTGCCACGGGTGGCGATCACTTCGCGGGCGAACGCGGCCAGGGTTTCATAACGGGCATCGGGCAGCTCGCCACGGGCACGCAGGGCATCGACCACCTCCTGCGGCAGCTTGGCCTTGTTCAGGGCCACGGCCGTGTGGCCGGCCACGCAGAAGTCGCAGCCATGCTGGGTGGCGGCAATCAGTTGCACCACTTCACGCTCGGCCAGGCTCAGTTCGGATTTGCCGTTGAGTGCCGAAACGGTCACGTAGGTTTCCAGTGCCGCCGGGGCATTGGCCAGCACGCCCAGCAGGTTGGGGATGAAGCCGGAGTTCTTCTGCGCGTTCTCGAGGAACGGACGGGCCGCTTCCGGGGCGCTCTGCAGCGTGTGTAAAGTAATGCGCGAGGACATGGAGTGGTCTCCTTTGATGGGTGTCACTACAGTCTGTTGGTTATAAGAACTACCCTCCATATTCATCAGTCGCCTTTCCTTGCTCTTGAGTCTTTGCATTAGATGATTTCGTCCAGCCACCTTGTCGATTGGTTATTAGAAGGCCTGGAGCTCGATGCCAGCCTGTTCCATGTAGGCCGCTACTGCGGCGGCTGGCACGCCAGCACCCAGGGCATGGGCCGGGCCAGCTTCCACCTGGTGGTGCAGGGGCATTGCTGGTTGCACATCGACGGCCAGCCCGAGGCACTGCGGCTGGAGGCCGGCGATGCGGTGTTCCTGCTGCGCGACCTCGGCTATCGCCTGGCCAGCGACCAGGACCCGGCCAGTGCCTGCGCCCAGCCGCGCCAGCGCATGCAGGCCATGGACACCGAGGCGGTCGATGGCGTGGGGCTGGTGTGTGGTTTCTTCCACTTCAAGCCGGGCTTGCCGGCGCTGATCGTCGACGGCCTGGCCGACTGGATATTGCTGCGCGCCAATGAACCGGCCGGGCATGCGGCGCGGGCGTTGTTCGAGCTGATTCTGGAGGAATGCCGGCGCACCGCCGGGCCATCGCAAGGGTTGCTGGAGCGGCTGACGCACTTGTTGTTCCTGTATGTGCTGCGCCAGCAGGTGCATGCCGGGCAATCGCTGGGCGGGCTGGTCGCCCTCGCCCGGCAACCGGCGTTTGCCGGGCTGCTGGAGCAGTTGATCGAGCAACCGGGGCAAGCGTGGACGCTGGAAAGCATGGCGGCCTGCACCGGGTTGTCGCGGTCGGCGTTTTTCAAGCGTTTCAATGAACTGGCCGGACAGTCGCCGGGGCAAGTACTGCTGGCGTTGCGCATGCGCCATGCCAGCCAGTTGCTACAGGCGGGGCATACCGTGGAGCAGGTAGGGGCGCAGGTGGGGTACCAGTCGGTGGCGGCGTTTACCCGGGCGTTTGCCAAGGCGGTGGGGGTACAGCCGGGGGCGTATCGGCGGCAGCATGAGGGGCGTTAGCCTGGACTGGCCTCTTCGCGGGTAAACCCGCTCCCACAGGTACCCCACAAGTCTCAGAGATTGTGATGCCCCTGTGGGAACGGGTTTACCCGCGAAGAGGCCGGTGCAGGCAACAGATTCACACCTGACTGACCGGAATATCCCCTGCCCCCTTACCCTCCCGCCGCTCACCCATCCAGGCATTGACCTTCTGCCCGAACTCGGCCGGCGCCTTGCGCCCGAACCGCCGCGCCAGATCAAGGATGGTCTGCTGCGCCAGGGCCTCTTCCATGCGCTTCTGCGCACCCAGCATCACCGCATGGATCGCGCAGGTGCCCTCGGTCGCCCAACCCGGTGGCGAACCCTCGAACAGGCTGCAGCGTTCGCGAACTTCGCGGCAGTCGAAGATCTTCTTCGGCCCGTCGATGGCATTGACGATATCCAGCACGCTGATTTCATCCGACGGCCGCGCCAGCCGGAAGCCACCGCGCACGCCCTCGGTGGCAGCCACCAGCCCGGCACGGGCCAGCTTGGTGAAGACCTTGGCCAGGTACTCCTGGGGCACTCCCTGCAACTCCGCCAGGTCGCGCACGCTGGACTCGCGCGAGTCGCCCCGCTCGTCCACCAGGAACAGCAGGCAATGGATACCGTATTCGACGCCAGCACTGTAGAGCGACATATCTATCTCCGACCAATCTTGTCGCAAATGATACGCCCGTAGTACCTGGGCCGCAAAGCGCGCGGCTGCCGCCGGTCGGCCTGTTCAATCCATTCAACCCAACAAATACGGCTATTCCGGCCAGGAAGCAGCGGTGCGCAGTGTCGCCCTCGTGTAAAAAAGACTTGCACCCACAAACTACGACTAATAGAGTCGTAGTTATTCGAGCGGCACACAACTCGCCCTCGAAGCCCCCTTCGAACCTTGCGGAGCACCCTCATGAAATCGAACATTCTCATCATCGGTGCCGGCTTTGCCGGTGTCTGGAGCGCCCTCAGCGCCGCACGCCTGCTCGACCAGGCCCAGCGCGCCGACGTCAGCATCAGCGTCCTCGCTCCACAGCCAGAACTGCGCATCCGCCCGCGCTTCTACGAGGCCGACGTGCACGGCATGAAGGCCCCGCTGGGCGAGCTGTTCGAAGCCGTGGGCATTCACTTCATCCCGGGCAGCGCCGACAACATCGATACCGAAGGGCGCAGTGTCAGCTACACCGACGCCCAGGGGCTCCGGCAACGGATCGCCTACGACCGCCTGATCCTCGCTGCCGGCAGCCAGGTCGCACGCCCGGCAGTGCCTGGCCTGGCCGAACATGCATTCGATGTCGACCAGATGGAGTCGGCCATGCGCCTGGAGCGCCACCTGGTCGGCCTGGCCGCCCTGCCCGCTTCGCCTGCACGCAACACCGTGGTGGTCTGCGGTGGTGGCTTCACGGGCATTGAAACCGCTACGGAAATGCCTGCCCGTCTGCGGGCCATCCTTGGTGCCAGTGCGGCGCTGCGGGTAGTGGTGGTCGATCGCGGTGCGCAGGTTGGCGCGGCGCTGGGCGCAGGTATCACGCCATCGATCGTCGCCGCCAGCGAACAGGCCGGGGTCGAGTGGCAGATCGGCGCCTCGGTAGTGGCCGTCGATGCCGGTGGCGTTACCCTGGACAACGGCGACCATATCGCCAGCAACACCGTGATCTGGACCGTTGGCGTCAAGGCGAGCCCGCTGACTGCACAGGTTTCCGGCGAACGCGACAACTTCGGCCGGTTGAAAGTGGACGGCCACCTGAAAGTGCTGGGCCAGGACCATGTGTACGCCACCGGCGACACCGCCTGGGCCGCGGTGGACGAGCTGGGCAACCACGCCCTGATGACCTGCCAGCACGCCATCCCGATGGGCCGCCACAGCGGCAACAACGCCGCGGCCGACCTGCTCGGCCTGCAGCCGCTGGTATACCGCCAGCCCAAGTACGTCACCTGCCTGGATCTGGGCGAATGGGGCGCGGCGTATAGCGAGGGTTGGGAGCGCGAACTGAAACTGCATGGCCAGGAAGGCAAAGACCTCAAGCGCCAGATCAACTCTGTGTGGATCTACCCGCCAGCAGCTGATCGCGCCCTGGCCCTGGCCGCTGCCGACCCGTCGATTGCCATCGCTTGACGCAATGGTCTCTGAACTGCCGGGCCACTTTGTGGCCCTTCGCGGGCACGCCCGCCCCCACGGCATGCGTGACGCCTGCAAGGGCAAGGCGCTACCTGTGGGAGCGGGCGCGCCCGCGAAGGGCCGCAAAGCGGCCCCAATGAGTGCAGCAGTTTTCTATCAGTCACTGACACTCACAACCCGCCCCGCCTTCCCGGCAGCCGTGCCCCGGGTCGCCAGGCAGTAATACAGCGGCACCGTCACCAGCAAGCCGAACAGCCACGACAGGTCGGCCCCTTCGACGATATTGGCATACGGCCCCACATACAGCGCCGTATTGGCAAACGGCAACTGCACCAGGATGCCGCAGGCATAGGCAATGATCGCGTGGTGGTTGAAGCGGCCATAGATGCCGCCGTCGGCACTGAAGATCGAGGCGATGTCGTACTGGCCTTTCTTGATCAGGTAGAAATCGATCAGATTGATCGACGCCCACGGCACCAGCACCAGCAGCAGCGCCAGGATCAGGCCGATGAACTGGCCGATGAAGTCCGCCGAGGCATTCAGCGCCACCATGCCGCAGCCCACCAGAATCACCGAAGCCAGCACCACCCGCACCTTGATGCTCGGCGTCCACCCGGCGACGAAGGTCTGGATCGCGGTGACGATCGACAGCACCGCGCCATACAGGTTGAGGGCGTTGTGGCTGATGATGTTGAGCAGGAACAGCACCATCAGGATCGGGCCCAGCCAGCCGGTGGCCTGCTTGACCGCATCCATCGCATCGGTGCCTTCCGGTACGCACAGCACCGCCACCGCACCAAAGCTGAAGCACAGGATGGTGCCCACGGTCGCGCCGAAGTAGGTGGCCCAGAACGGCTTGGCAATGCCCACTTCACGCGGCAGGTAGCGCGAGTAGTCGGAGGTGTACGGCGAGAAGCTGATCTGCCAGATGGTACCCAGCGACACGGTGGCGATGAAGCCCGACAGGTTGAACGCGCCACGGCTGAAGAAGTCGGCTGGCAGCTCCTGGGCGAACATCATGATGAAGCCGGCCAGCAGCGCCGACCCCATCACCCAGGTACCGATGCGATTGAGGATGTGGATGAAGCGGTAGCCGATCACGCCAATGGCGGTGGCACTCAGGGCACCGATCACGATCGCGCCCGGCATCGGCACGCTCGGGGTGATGCCATGGATGGTCTTGCCTGCCAGGACGATGTTGGAAATGAAGAAGCCGACATAGATCAGCGCGGTGAAGAACACGATCAGCAAGGCGCCGTAGCGGCCGAACTGGCCACGGCTTTGCACCATCTGCGGAATCCCCAGCTGCGGTCCCTGCGCAGAGGCAAGGGCGATGACCACGCCCCCGACCAGATGGCCCAGCACGATGGCGACCAGGCCCCACAGCAGGTTCAGGTGGAACACCTGGACCACCATGGCGCCGGTGACGATGGGCAGTGGCGCGATGTTGGTACTGAACCAGAGGGTGAACAGGTCGCGCGCCTTCCCGTGGCGCTCGGCAGGTGGAACGTAATCGACCGTGTGATTCTCGACAAACTGGTGTTGCGACGACGGTTGGGACATAGGATTCAGCTCGAAAGGTCGTTTTTATCTTTGTAAGGAAACCGCATCTAGGCGGCCTCTCAGCTGCAGACCATATTATGGTATTCCAAACTTTTGACAACACTGATCCGCTGGAAAAAACGCCAACTGATCCGCTTGCGCAATCCCTGCAGCAAACCGCCTCGCCGCTCAAGCCCACGGTATACGTGGCTTTGAGCCGTTCATCGTGAAACCCCTGGGCGTGAAAATTCCGCTTGCAAAATAGGTATTACGGTATACCATCAGACACATCAACGATAAAAACCGCGGACCACCGCAGCCCTTCAGAGGTACACCAGATGATCGACGCAACCGTCTACAAGCACGTCCTGGGCTCCTTCCCGTCCGGCGTTACCGTCATCACCACCCTGGACGACGACGGCTCGGTCGTCGGCCTGACCGCCAGCGCCTTCTCCTCCCTGTCGATGGACCCGCCGCTGGTGTTGTTCTGCCCCAACTACACCTCCGACTCCTACCCCGTGCTGATCAAGCAGAAGCGCTTCGCCATTCACCTGCTGTCCGGTGAACAGCAGGCCGAGGCCTATGCCTTCGCCAGGAAGGGCAAGGACAAGGCCAGCGGCATCGAGTGGTCCCTGAGCGAACTGGGCAACCCGATCCTGGCCGGTGCCACCGCTGTCATCGAATGCGAATTGTGGCGCGAATATGAAGGTGGCGACCACGCCATCATGGTCGGCAAGGTGCACAACCTGATCGTCCCTGAGGAGGCGCCACGGCCGATGGTGTACTGCCGCGGCAGGATGGCCAGCCTGCCGGCCTTTGCCTGAAGCCTGTTCTGAATCGAGACCGCTGGTGCCAACCCTGCCAGGCGCCAGCCCCTTTCAAGCGTTGAGGAAAGCCCCATGAAATTTTCGTTGTTCGTGCACATGGAACGTTGGGATGAACAGGTCAGCCACCGCCAGCTGTTCGAAGACCTGACCGAACTGACCCTGATGGCCGAGAACGGCGGTTTCAGCACCGTGTGGATTGGCGAACACCACGCCATGGAATACACCATTTCGCCAAGCCCGATGCCGCTGCTGGCCTACCTGGCTGCGCGCACCGACAAGATCCGCCTGGGCGCTGGCACCATCATCGCGCCGTTCTGGAACCCGATCCGCGTGGCCGGCGAATGCGCCTTGCTCGACGTGATCAGCAAGGGCCGCATGGAAGTGGGCCTGGCCCGTGGCGCTTACCAGTTCGAATTCGACCGCATGGCAGGTGGCATGCCGGCCACCGACGGCGGCAAGGCCCTGCGCGAAATGGTGCCGGTGGTGCGCAAGCTGTGGGAAGGCGACTACGCCCATGACGGCGAAGTGTACAAGTTCCCCACCTCCACCAGCGTGCCGAAACCTTACAACGCCGTACCGCCGATGTGGATCGCCGCCCGCGACCCGGACTCGCACAACTTCGCCGTGGCCAACGGCTGCAACGTCATGGTCACCCCGTTGATGAAGGGTGACGAGGAAGTGCTGGACCTGAAGAACAAGTTCCAGGCCGCCCTGGACAACAACCCGGGCGTGCCGCGCCCGCAACTGATGGTGCTGCGCCACACCCACGTGCACAGCCCGGCCGAGCCGGAAGGCTGGAAAGTCGGCGCCCAGGCCATCTCGCGCTTCTACCGCACCTTCGATGCCTGGTTCGGCAACAAGACCACCCCAGTCAACGGCTTCCTCGAGCCAAGCCCGGAGTCGAAGTTCGCCGAAGTGCCGGCGTTCGAGCTGGAGAACATCCGCAAGAACACCATGATCGGCACCCCGGAAGAAATCATCGCGCGTATCAAGTACTACCAGGCGCTCGGCGTCGACGAGTTCAGTTTCTGGTGCGACAACAGCCTGCCCCACGCCGAGAAGAAGAAATCGCTGGAGCTGTTCATCAAGGAAGTGGTGCCGGCGTTCGCCTGAATTCCCATTGCCTGAAACATTGCGGGACGCGCCCGCTCACGTGGGCCTCTGAGGCCTGCGTGAGCGGGCTTTTTTTGGGATGTACGCCTTCGGATTTTTGGTGTCGTTGAGATCGAGCGCCGCCCGCGCGGCGCATCGCGAGCGAAGCTCGCTCCTACATTTGTTGCAACGTGACCATGCCTGTGAGGCCATGGTTGTCAGCCTTGTTTGCAAGGCTCAAGCCATGCGTCAAAGCAGGCAACGATGGCGTAACAGGTTCGGCACGTTGCAACAAATGTAGGAGCGAGCTTCGCTCGCGATGCGCCGCGCGGGAGGCGCTCGATCTTTCACACACCACAAAACCCGCGGCATACCCAACGCGCGCCCCACCTTTCGTCCCCTCGCAAGAGAAATTTCCAGCCACCTCTTGCACAACAAATATTATGGTATACCATCAGACAACAAGATCTGATAACCCTCACCAGGAGCCACCCATGAGTTTCGAAATCCGCAAGATCGTCACCTACTCCGAAGAGACCCGCATCGAAGGCGGCAAGGCCACCGACAAGCCGGTGACCATGGTCGGCCTGGCCGTGGTGATCAAGAACCCATGGGCCGGTCGCGGTTTCGTTGAGGATCTGAAGCCGGAAATCCGCGCCAACTGCTCGGACCTGGGTGCCCTGATGGTCGAGCGCCTGACAGCTGCCATCGGCGGCGCCGACAAGATCGAAGCCTACGGCAAGGCCGCAGTCGTCGGCGCCGACGGCGAAATCGAACACGCCTCGGCGGTGATCCACACCCTGCGCTTCGGCAACCACTACCGCGAAGCGGTACAGGCCAAGAGCTACCTGAGCTTCACCAACAAGCGCGGTGGCCCGGGCACCTCGATCCAGATCCCGATGATGCAGAAGGACGACGAAGGCCTGCGTTCGCACTACATCACCCTGGAAATGCAGATCGAAGACGCCCCGCGCGCCGATGAAATCGTCGTGGTCCTGGGCGCCTCCGACGGCGGCCGCCTGCACCCGCGCATCGGCAACCGCTACATCGACCTGGAAGAACTGGCTGCCGAAAAAGCCAACGCTCAATAACAACAACCAAGACGGGCCGGGGCGTGGCGTGCTTACCCGCCGCGCCCGACCTTCAAGGAGCGCCCT
This sequence comes from Pseudomonas sp. NPDC096925, assembly GCF_044762545.1. Classification (NCBI taxonomy): domain Bacteria; kingdom Pseudomonadati; phylum Pseudomonadota; class Gammaproteobacteria; order Pseudomonadales; family Pseudomonadaceae; genus Pseudomonas; species Pseudomonas sp. NPDC096925. Next base: position 733,573 of record NZ_JBIWEM010000003.1, read on the forward strand.
CCATGATTCAGCCTGTCGCTGAACGCACCCCCGCCGGCACCAGCTACCTGTCCGTCGGCCAGGGCCAACCCGTGGTACTGATACACGGCGTGGGCCTGAACAAGGAAATGTGGGGCGGTCAGTTCGTTGGCCTGGCCAACGACTACCGTGTCATCGCCTACGACATGCTTGGCCACGGCCAGAGCGCGCTGCCGCCCGCCGACATCGGCCTGGAAGGCTATGCCGCACAGCTCGCCGAACTGCTCGACCACCTGCAGATCGCCCAAGCCACCGTGATCGGCTTCTCCATGGGCGGCCTGGTCGCCCGGGCGTTCGCCCTCAACTACCCGCAGCGCCTGGCTGCACTGGTAGTGCTCAACAGCGTGTTCAACCGCACCCCCGAGCAGAGTGCCGGCGTTATCGCCCGCGCCGCCCAGGCTGCGCAGTTGGGCCCCGACGCCAACGTCGACGCCGCGCTCGACCGCTGGTTCAGCCGTGAATACAAGGCTGCCAACCCGGCGCAGGTCGCCGCCATTCGCCAGGTGCTGGCGAGCAACGACCCGCAGGGCTACCACACCACCTATTCGCTGTTCGCCACCCAGGACATGTACCGCGCCGCCGACCTGGGCGGCATCCAGGTGCCGACGCTGATCGCCACCGGCGAGCTCGACTCGGGCTCCACCCCGGCCATGACCCGCCAGCTCGCCGCCAGCATTCCTGGCGCGCACAGCGTGGTCCTTGCCGAGCAACGGCATATGATGCCGGTGGAAGCACCGCGTGAAGTCAACAAGATGCTGCTGGACTTCCTCGCGCAAGCCCGCACCCTCACCGAATCCGCCAAGGGGATTGTTGCATGACCCTCGTTCGTTTCCAGATGTGCATCGACGGCCAATGGCGCGATGCCCAGAGCGGCAAGACCTTCGACAGCCTCAACCCGGCCACCGCCCAGGCCTGGGCGCAACTGCCCGACGCCGACGAAGCCGATGTGGAACTGGCCGTGCAGGCCGCCCAGCGTGCCTTCGACAGCAAGGAATGGCGCAGCATCACCGCCACCGCGCGCGGCAAACTGCTGCGTCGCCTGGGTGACCTGATTGCCGAAAACAAGGAACACCTGGCCCAGCTGGAAAGCCGTGACAACGGCAAGCTGATCCGTGAAACCCGCGGCCAGGTCGGCTACCTGCCGGAGTTCTTCCATTACACGGCGGGCCTTGCCGACAAGCTTGAAGGCGGCACCCTGCCGCTGGACAAGCCCGACCTGTTCGCCTACACCGTGCACGAGCCGATCGGCGTGGTGGCCGGGATCATCCCGTGGAACAGCCCGTTGTACCTCACCGCAATCAAGCTGGCCCCGGCCCTGGCCGCCGGCAACACCATCGTGCTCAAGCCGTCCGAGCACGCCTCGGCGACCATCCTCGAACTGGCCCGCCTGGCCCTCGAGGCCGGCTTCCCGGCCGGTGTGGTCAACGTGGTCACCGGCTACGGCCCCAGCACCGGCGCGGCGCTCACCCGTCACCCGCTGGTGCGCAAGATCGCCTTCACCGGCGGCGCCGCCACCGCCCGTCACGTGGTACGCAGCAGCGCCGAGAACTTCGCCAAGCTGTCACTGGAGCTGGGTGGCAAGTCGCCGAACATCATTTTCGCCGACGCCGACCTGGACAGCGCCATCAACGGCGCCGTGGCCGGCATCTATGCCGCCTCCGGGCAAAGCTGCGTGGCCGGCTCGCGCCTGTTGGTGCAGGACGAGATCTTCGACGTGTTCGTCGAGCGCCTGATCGCCCGCGCCAAGCGCATCCGCATCGGCAACCCGCAGGACGACGCCAGCGAAATGGGCCCTATGGCCACCGCGCAACAGCTGGCCGTGGTCGAAGGCCTGGTGGCCGCGGCCAAGGCCGAAGGCGCCAAGCTGCACATGGGCGGCAAGCGTGCCGAGGTCGAGGGTGACGGTTGGTTCTACGAGCCGACCCTGTTCGAGTGCGACAGCAACTCGATGACCATCATGCAGGAAGAGGTGTTCGGCCCGGTTGCCGCGGTAATCCGCTTCAAGACCGAGGAAGAGGCCCTGGCCATCGCCAACGACTCGCAGTTCGGCCTGGCCGCCGGCATCTGGACCCGCGACCTGGGCCGCGCCCACCGCCTGGCCCGCGACGTGCGTTCGGGGATCATCTGGGTCAACACCTACCGCGCCGTGTCGGCCATGGCGCCGATCGGTGGCTTCAAGAACAGCGGCTACGGCCGTGAAAGCGGCATCGATTCGGTGCTGGCCTATACCGAGCTGAAGACGGTGTGGATCAACCTGTCCACCGCGCCTATGCCCGATCCCTTTGTCATGCGCTAGGAGATTGCGCCCATGATCGAACCAGGCATCTACAAAGACGTGATGGGCTCCTTCCCGTCCGGCGTCACGGTGGTCACCACCCTCGACGCCGACGGTGGCATCGTCGGCATCACCGCCAGCGCGTTCAGCGCGCTGTCGATCGACCCGGCGCTGGTGCTGTTCTGCCCCAACTACGCCTCCGACACCTACCCGATCCTGCGTGACAGCAAGCAGTTCGCGATTCACCTGCTGTCCGCCGACCAGACCGCCGAGGCCTATGCCTTCGCCGGCAAGGGCAAGGACAAGGCCAACGGCATCGACTGGCACCTGAGCGAGCTGGGCAACCCGCTGCTGGCCAAGGCCACGGCGATCATCGAGTGCGAACTGTGGCGCGAGTACGACGGCGGTGACCACGCGATCATCGTCGGTGCGGTGAAGAACCTGGTGCTGCCGGCCGAGCCGGTGACCCCGATGGTCTACCACAAGGGCAAGCTGGGCGCCCTGCCCCCGCTGGGCTGATAGACCTCATTGGCTTCTTCGCGGGCTCGCCCGCTCCCACAGGGATCGCATAGGTGCTGAAACCTGTGCAGTACCTGTGGGAGCGGGCAAGCCCGCGAAGAACCCGACACCGATGACCCTGTTTCATTCCGGAGTACTGCACATGAGCAATGAAAAGTACGAAAAAGGCCTGCAGATCCGTACCCAGGTGCTGGGCGAGGACTACGTCAACCGCTCGATCCAGAACGCCGACGACTTCACCAGGCCGTTGCAGGAACTGGTCACCGAATACTGCTGGGGCCACGTCTGGGGCCGCGAAGGCTTGTCGCTCAAAGAGCGCAGCATGATAAACTTGGCCATGATTTCCGCGCTCAACCGGCCCCACGAGCTCAAGCTGCACATTCGCGGCGCCTTGCGTAATGGCCTGAGCCGTGAACAGATTCGCGAGATCCTGCTCCAGGTCGGCATTTATTGCGGCGTGCCCGCGGCGGTGGACAGCTTCCGCCTGGCCCGCGAAGCGTTCGCTGAAGCCGATGCGGAGCCAACCCGTTAACACCGGGCTGTTCGAACCCACGCAAGGAGCACCCCAGGTTCGTGGTGCTCTTGCGGTTGCGGCCGGGCAGCCTCTTTAAGAGCGCACTTGATGAAACGCCAGCCACTCGACGACAGCTTCAAGGTCAACCGCAACCCCGTTACCCTGCGCGAAATCGTGCTCGACAAGCTGCGCGCCGCGATCATGAACTTCCACCTGCTGCCAGGCGACCGCCTGGTCGAGCGCGACCTCTGCGACCGCCTCGGCGTCAGCCGCACCTCGGTGCGTGAAGCCCTGCGCCATCTGGAATCCGAAGGTCTGGTGGAATTCGCCGACGCCAAGGGCCCGCGCGTGGCCATCATCACCCTGGAAGACGCCCGCGACATCTACGAGCTGCGCTGCGTGCTCGAAGGCCTGATCGTGCAACTGTTCACCCTCAACGCCAAGGCCAAGGACATCCGTGCCCTGGAGCGTGCGCTGGAGGTTAACCGCGAAGCCCTCGAAGAAGGCGAGCTGCAACAGGTGCTGGATTCGGTACAAGGTTTCTACGATGTGCTGCTGGAAGGCTCCGGCAACCAGGTGGCGGCCCAGCAGCTGCGCCAGTTGCAGGCGCGCATCAGCTACCTGCGCGCCACCTCGGTGTCGCAGGAGAACCGCCGCGGCGCCAGCAACCGCGAAATGGAAAAGATCGTCGAGGCGATCAAGAGCGGCGACCCGCTGGTGGCCCACCAGGCCTCGGTCGACCACGTCCGTGCCGCCGCCAAGGTGGCCCTGGACTACCTGCGCCAGAAGCAGGATGACAACGTCAAGGTGCGCGACATGGTCGAGCCCCTGGCCCTGAAGGATCCACGCATATAAGCCACCCATAGGCCACTGATCATGCCCACCGCCCCGCGCTACTGCCCGCACTGCACCAAGGAACTGGCCCGGGGCGTTCCCACAGGCGACACCCACGAACGCCTGCACTGCAACGGCTGCGGCTATATCCACTACGTCAACCCGAAGATCATCGCCGGCTGCATCATCGAGCGTGATGGCAAGTACCTGCTTTGCCAGCGCGCCATCCCGCCGCGCCCCGGCACCTGGACCTTGCCGGCCGGGTTCATGGAGGCCGGCGAGACCACCGAGCAGGCGGCCCTGCGCGAGGTCTGGGAAGAAAGCGGCGTACGCGCCGAAATCGTCTCGCCGTACTCGATCTTCAGCGTGCCGAAGATCAGCGAGGTGTACATCATCTTCCGCGCCATCGCCACCGAGGAAACCGGGCAGTACGGGGCGGAAACGCTGACATACAGGTTCTTCGAGCCGGACGAGATCCCGTGGGACGAAATCTATTACCCGGCCATCCGGCAAATTCTCGAGCGCTACATCCTCGAGCGGCAGGCCGGGGTGTATGGCATCTACATGGGCAATGACGACACCGGCAAGGTGCACTTCATTCGCTAGCCTGTACCGGCCTCTTCGCGGGCCTGCCCGCTCCCACATGTACGGCGCAAAGCTTGAGCAATGTGCTATCCCTGAACTGCGCCCCTGATGTTGGACAAAAATCCAACCTCAGGGGCGTTTCACATGAGCAAGCACACCAGACAGTTCAAGCTTTCCGCCATCCAG
>NZ_JBIWEM010000004.1:0-414614 GCF_044762545.1 Pseudomonas sp. NPDC096925
AGGGGTTTTGTCTTTGTGGCGCAAAAACTCCCGGGCATACGCGCCCCCTGTGGGAGCGGGTTCACCCGCGAACACCGGCAAAGCCGGTGCCATCCACCGCGTCGCCTGTTTCGCGGGCTCGCCCGCTCCCACACTGATCGCGTCAGCCTGATGGCACTCGGCCCTTTCAGGCATCCGCGTGATATCGTTCCCCCTCAGCCACCAGCGCCTGCCAGAGACCTCCCGATGCCCAACACCACCCACCTCCACCCCGGCTTCATGATCGTCCACGGCAACCGCCTCGACGACCTGCGCAGCCTGGTGGTGAGCTGGATGCGTCGCTACCCCTTGGCGCCGCTGGAAAACGAAATCGCCCTGGTACAAAGCAATGGCATTGCCCAATGGCTCAAGCTGGCCCTGGCCGAAGACCCACAGGACGATGACCAGGGCGGCTGTGGCATCGCCGCCGCCATCGACGTGCAACTGCCGGGCAGCTTCATGTGGCAGCTTTACCGCAGCGTGCTGGGCCGTGACGAAATTCCCGAAGTGTCCCTGCTCGACAAGGCACCGCTGACCTGGCGCCTGATGCGCCTGCTCCCGGCCTTGATCGAACGCCCGCATTTCGAGCCGCTGCGGCGCTTCCTCACCGACGACAGCGACCTGCGCAAGCGCTACCAGCTCGCCGAGCGGCTGGCCGACCTGTTCGACCAGTATCAGGTCTACCGCGCCGACTGGCTCAAGGATTGGGCCGCTGGCGAGCACATCCTCAACACCGCTCGCGGCGAGCGCAAGGCGCTGCCCCCGGGCAACCGCTGGCAGGCCGAGCTATGGCGTGCATTGCTGGAGGATGTGGGCGAGCAGGGCATGGCGCAGAGCCGCGCCGGGGTCCATCAGCGCTTCATCGAACGGATCAACAGCCTGGAACAGGCACCTGCCGGTCTGCCGGCCCGGGTGATCGTATTCGGCATCTCCTCGCTGCCCGCCCAGGCCCTTGAGGCACTGGCCGGTCTGGCACGCTTCAGCCAGGTGCTGCTGTGCGTGCACAACCCCTGTCGCCACCACTGGGCCGATATCGTTGCCGACAAGGACCTGCTGCGTCACCAGTACAAGCGCCAGCAACGCAAGCAGGGCATGCCCCTGCAGCTGGACGACCAGTCGCTGCACCAGCATGCCCATCCCTTGCTGGCCGCCTGGGGCAAGCAAGGCCGCGACTACATCAACCTGCTCGACAGCTACGACGACCCTGGCAGTTACCAGGGCGTGTTCAGCGATGGCCGCATCGACCTGTTCAGTGACGGCTCGCCCACCACGCTGCTCAACCAGCTGCAGGACGATATCCTCGAACTGCGCCCGCTCGCCGAAACCCGCGAGCGGTGGCATCCAGTTGACCCGGCGAAGGACCGCTCGATCCGCTTCCACATCGCCCATAGCCCGCAACGCGAAGTGGAGATCCTCCACGATCAGCTGCTGGCCCGGTTCAGTGCCGACCCTACCCTGCGCCCACGTGACGTGATCGTCATGCTGCCGGCCATCGACACCTACGCGCCGCATATCCGCGCCGTATTCGGCCAGTTGCAGCGCAACGACCTGCGTTACATACCGTTTACCCTGACCGACCAGGGCCAGCGTGGCCGCGAACCCTTGCTGATTGCCCTCGAACACCTGCTCAAGCTGCCGGACAGCCGCTTCGCGGTCAGCGAAGTGCTCGACCTGCTGGACGTACCGGCAGTGCGGGCCCGTTTCGGCATTCGTGAAAACGACCTGCCCACGCTGCACCGCTGGATCGAGGGGGCCGGCATCCGCTGGGGCCTCAATGCCGAGCAGCGGGCCAGCCTGGGCTTGCCCGCAGGGCTTGAGCAGAACAGCTGGCGGTTCGGCCTGCGGCGCATGCTGCTGGGTTATGCCGTAGGCGTGGGCGAGGCCTGTGATGGCATCGAACCCTACGATGAAATCGGTGGCCTGGATGCGGCACTGATCGGCCCGCTGGTCGCCTTGCTCGACGCCCTCGACGTGGCCAGCCAGGCCTTGTCCGAGCCTGCCACTGTCAGCCAGTGGGGCGAGCGCCTGCATGCCTTGCTGCAGGTGTTTTTCCTGGCCGAGGGCGAGCGCGACGAGTTCCTGCTGATGCAGTTGCAGGATCTGCGCGATAGCTGGCTTGAAGTGTGCGAGGCCGTCGGCCTGCAAGACCCATTGCCGCTGACCGTAGTGCGTGAAGCCTGGCTGTCGGGCCTTGACCAGGGCAAGTTGTCCCAGCGCTTCCTCGCCGGCTCGGTGAACTTCTGCACCCTCATGCCGATGCGCGCCATCCCGTTCCGGGTGGTCTGCCTGCTGGGCATGAACGATGGCGATTACCCCCGCGCCCAACAGCCGCTGGACTTCGACCTGATGGCCAGCGACTACCGCCCCGGCGACCGCTCGCGCCGTGAGGATGACCGTTACCTGCTGCTCGAAGCGCTGCTGTCGGCACGCGACCAGCTGTATGTCAGCTGGGTCGGGCGCAGTATCCGCGACAACAGCGAACGCCCGGCCTCGGTGCTGATCGGCCAGTTGCGCGATCACCTGGCGGCCGGCTGGCAGCTGGCAGGCGCGGAGCAGGGGCAGCCAGCACAACCGGGTGAGCACCTGTTGCACGCACTGACCCAGGAGCACCCGCTGCAACCGTTCAGCCCACGCTACTTCCAGAAGGGCAGCCCGCTGTTCAGCTTTGCCCACGAATGGCAGGTGCTGCACCAGCAGGGCCAGGAAGACGAGCAGGGCGACCCAGGCCTGCCGCCTTACCATGACGATGAGGCCTTGAGCCTGACCCAGCTGAATGACTTCCTGCGCCACCCGGTGCGGCACTTCTTCAGCCAGCGTCTGAAGGTGTACTTCGAAGCGCTGGAAGCGCCGACCCCGGACGAGGAACCCTTCGTCCTCGACACCCTGCAACGCTACGGCGCCAGTGAAAGCCTGCTTGGTGCAGCGCTGGCCGAGCCGGACAATGCCGAACAGGCCCTGCAGGCCCAGGCTCGGCGCTTGCAGGCCTGCGGCATGCTGCCACTGGCCGGTTTCGGCGAACTGCTGCAGCGCGAGCTGATCGAGCCCCTGCCAGACCTGCTGCAACGCCACCGCCAGCTATTGCAACGCTGGCCACAGCTGGTCGAAGGCGCATTGCCGGTGCATTTCGAGCACGGCCCGCACCGTCTTGAAGGCTGGCTGGGCCGGGTATTCCAGGCGGATGACCAGAGCCTGCTCGGCATTACCACCGTACCCAACACCATCAGCGCCGGGCGTAACGCCCTCAAGTGGCACCGCCTGATCGCGCCCTGGGTCACGCACCTGGCGGCCTGCGCAGCGGGTTACCCCTATAACAGCGCGTTGGTGGCCAGCGACCTGACCCTGCTGCTTGCGCCGCTGCCGCAAGCGCAGGCGGCGCAACTGCTGGGCGACCTGCTGGTGGCCCGCCAGGCGGCGATGAATGCGCCGTTGCCGGTCGCGGCCAAGACCGCGTTCGCCTGGCTGGCCCAGGACGATAGCGACAAAGCCCTGGCTGCTGCAGCCCGCGCCTACGAAGGTGACGAGCGCACCAGCTTCGGCGAGCGCAGTGAAAGCATCGCCCTGGCCCGCCAGTTCCGCGACTTTGCCGCGCTCACCGCCGATGAAACCTTCGAAGGCTGGTGCGAAGCCTTGTACCGCCCATTGTTCAACGCCCCGTGGCAAACCCTGGGCAACCCGGAGAAAGGCGCATGACCCAGGACCGTCCCCTGGCACTGAGTTTCCCCCTGCATGGCAGCCAGCTGATCGAGGCCAGCGCCGGCACGGGCAAAACCTTCACCATTTCGGCGCTGTACCTGCGCCTGATCCTCGGTCACGGTGGCGAGCAGGGCTTCGACCGCGAGCTGCTACCACCGCAAATCCTCGTGGTGACCTTCACCGACGCCGCCACCAAGGAACTGCGTGAGCGTATCCGTGCGCGCCTGGCCGAAGCTGCGCGGTTCTTCCGTGGTGAGCTGGAGGCGGCCGACCCGCTGCTGCACCAACTGCGTGACGACTACCCGGAAGAAGCCTGGCCACGTTGTGCCGGCCGCCTGGAAATCGCCGTGCAGTGGATGGACGAGGCTGCGGTGTCGACCATTCACGGCTGGTGCCAGCGCATGCTGCGCGAGCATGCCTTCGACAGCGGCAGCCTGTTCACCCAGACCCTGGAAACCGACCACAGCGAGCTGCTGGGTCAGGTCATGCGCGACTACTGGCGGCGCTTCTGCTACGGCATGCAAGGCGATGCGCTGGCCTGGGTGCGTGGCCACTGGGGCAGCCCCGACGCCTTGCTGCCGCGGATCCGCCCGCTGTTCGGTCGCGTGCGCGCCCAGCAGGACGGGCCAGAGCCGGCGGCGCTGATCCAGGCATCGCTGCAGCAGCGTGGCGAGCAGTTGGCCCGGCTCAAGGCGCCCTGGGCGCAGTGGGCCGAGGAATTGCGGCAGATCTGCCGTGATGCGCTGGCCGCCAAGCAGGTCGACGGCCGCAAGATGCAGGCCCGTTACTTCGAACCTTGGTTCGACAAGCTCTGCGCCTGGGCCGCAGACGAACAACTGGTGGAGCTCGACCTGGGCACCGGCTTCACCCGCCTGACCCCGGCGGGCATGGCCGAAGCCTGGAAGGGCGAGCCACCCGAGCACCCGGCCCTCTATGCCATGCAGAGCTTGCAGCAGCAGTTGCAGGCGCTGGATAGCCCGGATGCCCCATTGCTCGAGCATGCCGCCAACTGGGTATCGGCGCGCTTCGAAGTGGAGAAACGCCGGCGTGCGGAAATGGGCTTCGACGACATGCTCCTGCGCCTGCAGCACGCCCTGGCCAGCGAGGCCGGCGAGCGCCTGGCCAGCCTGATTCGCGAACAGTTCCCGGTGGCGTTGATCGACGAGTTCCAGGACACCGACCCGGTGCAGTACGGCATCTTCGAGCGCATCTACCAGATCAGCGAAAACCGCGCCGAAACCGGCCTGTTCATGATTGGCGACCCCAAGCAGGCGATCTATGCCTTCCGTGGCGCCGACATCTACACCTACCTTGCCGCCCGCCGTGCCACTAGTGGTCGGCTGCACAGCCTGGACACCAACTACCGCTCCAGCAAGGCCATGGTCGCGGCGGTCAATCAGGTGTTCCTGCAGGCCGAAGCGCGTCAGGCAGGGCGCGGTGCATTCTTGTTCCGCGAGGCCGATGACAACCCGCTGCCGTTCATCGAGGTCCGCGCCAAAGGCCGTGGCGAGCAGCTGTTGATCGACGGTGAAACCTGCGCAGCGCTGCAATGCTGGCATCTGCAGAGCGAAGAACCGGTCTCCGGCAGCGTTTACCGCCAGCAACTGGCAGCCAGTTGCGCCAGCCATATCGTCGCCTTGCTCAATGGTGGCCAGCAGGGCACGGCTGGTTTCCAGAATGCCGATGGCGAACTGCGCCCGTGCCTGCCATCGGACATCGCCATCCTGGTGCGCGATGGCCATGAGGCGCAAATGGTCCGCGCCGAGCTGGCCGCGCGCGAGGTGCGTAGCGTGTACCTCTCCGACAAGGACTCGGTATTCGCCGCCCAGGAAGCCCACGACCTGCTGGCCTGGCTCAAGGCCTGCGCCGAGCCCGACTCGGAGCGCCTGCTCAAGGCCGCCCTGGCCAGCCTCACCCTCGATCTGTCGCTGGCTGCGCTGGACCGCCTGAACCAGGACGAGCGGGTCTGGGAAGACTGGGTCATGCGTTTTCGGCGTTACCGCGACACCTGGCAGCGCCAGGGCGTGCTGCCAATGCTGCGGCACCTGCTGCATGACTTCCAGCTGCCGCGCACGCTGATCCGCCGCAGCGACGGCGAGCGGGTGCTGACCAACCTGCTGCACCTGGCCGAGTTGCTGCAACAGGCCGCAGGCGAGCTGGACGGCGAACAGGCGCTGATCCGCCACCTGGCCGAGCACCTGGCCAGTTCCGGGCAGGCCGGTGAAGAGCAGATCCTGCGCCTGGAGAGTGACGAGCAGCTGGTGAAAGTGGTGACCATCCACAAGTCCAAGGGCCTGGAATACCCCTTGGTCTACCTGCCGTTCATCTGCACCAGCAAGCCGGTGGACGGCAGCCGCCTGCCGCTGGCCTGGCATGATAGCCAGGGCAACGCCCATCTCACCCTCACACCGGACCAGGAACAGATCGACCGTGCCGACGACGAGCGCCTGGCCGAAGACCTGCGCCTGCTCTACGTGGCCCTGACCCGTGCCCAGCATGCCTGCTGGCTGGGTGTCGCCGATCTCAAGCGTGGCAACCAGAAGAGCTCGCAACTGCACCGCTCGGCGCTCGGCTACCTGCTGGGTGGCGGCCTCGCCTTGCCGGGCTCGCAGCAACTGACGGACTGGTTGCAGGCCCTGGCCGCGACGTGTCCGCACATCAGCTGCCCGGGCTTGCCGCAGGCGGATGAACAGGTGTATCGCATGCCGCACGCCGAAAGCGAGTTGCTGCCTGCTCGCAAGCCGCGCCGTGCGGCGGGGGCCGAGCATTGGTGGATTGCCTCGTACAGTGCCCTGCGCGTCGGCGACCAGACCCTCGGTGCCGACAGCTCCCAGGCCCAGCAGTTACTGGATGATGAAGTGGTCGATACCCAGGTGCTGCGCGAGGTCCCGGCCGACAGTGGCGATATCCACCGCTTCCCGCGCGGGCCCAACCCCGGCACCTTCCTGCATGGCTTGCTGGAATGGGTTGGCCGCGAGGGCTTCAGCCAGGTCAGCGGCAATGCGCAACTGATCGAGCGAACCGTTGGCCAGCGCTGCAACCGTCGTGACTGGACCGGCTGGATTCCCACCCTGACCCACTGGCTGCAGCGCCTGCTGGGCGAAGCGCTGCCGCTGCCGGGCAACGACCTCAGCGTGACGCTCGGGCAGTTGCGCCACTACCAGATAGAAATGGAGTTCTGGTTCGCCAGCCACCAGGTCGATGCCGAACAACTCGATCGCCTGGTGGCACGCCACACTCACCCTGGCCTGGCACGCCCGGCGGCGCAGCCGACCGTGCTCAATGGCATGTTCAAAGGGTTCATCGACCTGGCCTTCGAGCTGGACGGGCGTTACTACGTGACCGACTACAAGTCCAACTGGCTGGGCCCTGACATCCAGGCCTACGATGCCCTGGCCATGGAAAAGGCCATCCTCGAACATCGCTACGACCTGCAGTACGTGCTGTACCTGCTGGCCCTGCACCGCCAGTTGCGCGCCCGCCTGCCGGACTACGACTACGACCGCCATGTCGGCGGCGCCCTGTTCATCTTCCTGCGAGGCGCCAGCAGCAGCGGCCACGGCGTTTACCACGCCAAGCCACCGCGTGAGCTGATCGAAAGCCTCGATGCGCTGTTCCGTGGCGAGCACCCGCCCGCACAGCAGGACCTGTTTGCCGGAGCCGTGATATGAGCCGAAGCCTTGTCGACCTGTTGCCCACCCCGCTGCACGCCGAGCACCTGCTCGCACTGGCGCCACAGCGTGACAGCGGCGACCTGCTGCAACTGCTCGACCGCTGGGTAGAGCGGGGCTGGCTGCGTGCCCTGGACCGTGCGTTCGTATCGTTCCTGGAAGAGCGAGTCCCTGGTGGCGACCCCCTGCTGTTGCTGGCCGCCGCCCTGGCCAGTCACCAGCTGGGCCACGGCCATGTCTGCCTCGACCTGCAGCAAACCCTGGCCGAGCCCGATTTCGCCCTGTCGTTGCCGCCCGAAGGCGACGCCTTGACCGGCCCCTTGCTGCTGCCCTCGCAATTGCTGGCCAACCTCGACCTGCACGCCTGGCGCCAGCGCATTGCCGCCAGCCCCCTGGTGGCCGCCGGCGATACCCCTGGCCAGCAGGCGCGGCCTCTGGTGCTTAGCGGCGAGCGCCTGTACCTGCGCCGTTACTGGAGTTACGAGCGGCGCATCGACCATACCCTGCGCCAGCGCCTGACCCTGGCCGAAGCGCCTCCAGCCGACCTGCCTGGCCGCCTCGCGCAGCTGTTCGACGGTGGTGCGCCGGCTGGCCAGGTGGACTGGCAGAAGCTCGCCTGTGCCCTGGCCACCCGCGCCGGCTTCAGCATCATCACCGGCGGCCCCGGCACGGGTAAGACCACTACCGTGGTGCGCCTTTTGGCCTTGCTGCAGGCGCCGGCGGTGGAGCAGGGCGGGCCGCTGCGCATTCGCCTGGCCGCGCCGACCGGCAAGGCAGCCGCGCGCCTGACCGAATCCATTGGCCAGCAGGTCGAGCGCCTGCAGGTCAGCGCCGAGGTGCGCGGGCAAATCCCGACCGAGGTCAGCACCGTGCACCGCTTGCTCGGCAGCCGCCCCGGTTCGCGGCACTTCCGCCACCATGCCGGCAACCCGCTGCCGTTGGACGTGCTGGTGGTCGATGAAGCGTCGATGATCGACCTGGAAATGATGGCCAACCTGCTCGATGCCCTGCCGCCACGGGCACGCCTGGTGCTGCTGGGCGACAAGGACCAGCTGGCCTCGGTCGAGGCCGGTGCGGTATTGGGTGACCTGTGTCGGGATGCCGAGGAGGGCTGTTACTCCCCGGCGACCGAGGCGTGGCTGGAACAGACCGGTGGTGAGTCGCTGGCGGGCAGTGGCCTCAAGGCCGGCGATGAGCAACGCAACCCGTTGGCCCAGCAGGTGGTGATGCTGCGCTTTTCGCGGCGTTTCGGCGAAGGTAGCGGCATTGGCCAACTGGCCCGGCTGGTCAATCGTCAGGACTCCCACGCGGCACGCAACCTGCTGGCCGCACCGCCGCCCGATGTGCACAGCCTGGCCCTGAAGCACGAACAGGACCGTGCCTTCGACCGCCTGCTGCTCGACGGCCTCAACCGCGGTAGCGACGGCCCGCAGGGTTACCGCAGCTACCTGCGCACCCTTGGCCGCTTCCGCCCGGCACTCGATACCGCCGTTGACGACCCCGCGTGGGAGCAATGGGCGGGCAAGGTGCTGCACAGCTTCGAGGACTTCCAGCTGCTGTGCGCGGTACGCCGGGGCGCCTGGGGTGTCGAAGGCCTCAACGAGCGGGTGGCGCGGGTGCTGCACAATGCGGGGCTGATCGACAGCCAGCAGCCCTGGTACGAAGGGCGCCCGGTGCTGGTGACCCGCAACGACTACGGCCTGGGCCTGATGAACGGTGACATCGGCATTGCCCTGCGCCTGCCGGATGAGCGCGGCGAGCCCCTGCTGCGCGTGGCCTTCCCGCGTAACGACGGCAGTGGCGGCGTGCGCTTCGTCCTGCCCAGCCGGCTGAATGAAGTGGAAACGGTATTCGCCATGACCGTGCACAAGTCCCAGGGCTCGGAGTTCAGCCACACCGCGCTGGTGCTACCGGATGCGCTCAACCCGGTGCTGACCAAGGAGCTGGTATACACCGGCATCACCCGCGCCAAGCACTGCTTTAGCCTGGTCGAGCCTCGCCAGGGTATTTTCGAAGAAGCGGTTGCGCGCAAGGTGCGGCGTATTTCCGGGTTGATGCTGGAGCAGGTTTAGCCCTGTAGTGAGCCAAAAGGAGATCCTCTGTGGGAGCGGGCGCGCCCGCGAACACGGGCGCAGCCCGTGCCAACCACCGTGGTGCCTGCTTCGCGGGCACGCCCGCTCCCACAGGGATCGCATTAGCTCCGCGCCTTTCATACAAGCATGCGGCCATGTGCTATCGTTGCGCCGATATTGGAAAGGGCCTTAAGAGATTTCCCACATGAACATGGCCGCCAGGCGAGTGATGAGCTGTGCGCTTTCGCTATTGCTGGCCGCCCTGTTCCTTTCCGCAGGCCCGGCCCAGGCAGACCCCGCCATGACTGCCGCCCAGGCGCAGCAACGGGCCAAGGCCGTCACCCAGGTGGTGCTGGGCATCTTCAGCTATGCCCGCTGGCCCGTCGAACCCTCGCCTTTGCGCCTGTGCCTGGTCGGCCCGACCGAATACGCCGATGACCTGATCAAAGGCCATGTGCAGGAGTCCGGCCGACCGCTGCAGGTGCGGCGTCTGCTGGCAGACGATAGCCAGGTCGCCCAGGCCTGCGACGCCATCTACATCGGCAAGCTCGACCAAGGCCAGCGCGACCGGCTGTTCGAGCGTGTCAGTGGCCACCCGGTGCTGAGCATCAGCGAGGCAGACGACCCGTGCACGGTCGGCAGCCTGTTCTGCTTGCGGGTCAGCGACCAGCAGGTAGCCTTCGAAGTCAACCTCGACTCGGTGGCACGTTCCGGCGTGCGCATCCACCCCAGCGTGCTGCAATTGTCGCGGCGCCGGGCAGGTCAGCCATGAAGCCGACCCGTAAGCGCGGCGTGCGCCCGACCCTGCGTTCGGTGCTGGGCCGTGGCCACCTCAGCGTCGCCTTGCTCGCCGTGGGCCTGGCCGGTATTTCCCTGACCCTGCTGGGCGTGCTCGCCCTGCGTGTTTACGCCAACGACAACCTGCAGCTGATCGCCCGCTCGATCAGCTACACCGTGGAAGCGGCGGTGGTGTTTGACGACAGCGCTGCGGCCAATGAATCGCTGGCGCTGATCGCCAGTGCCGAGGAAGTGGCCGAAGCCAGGGTCTTCAATAACGAAGGCGAGCAACTGGCGCATTGGCAGCGCAGCGATACCGGCGTGCTCGCGCGGCTGGAGGCGCAGGTTGCCACCGCCTTGCTGGATGAACCGGTCAATCTGCCGATTACGCACCAGCAACAGCAGGTCGGGCGCATCGAACTGGTCGGCCAGGGGCGAAGCCTGTTGCTGTTCCTGCTCAGTGGACTGGCCGGCATCCTGTTCTGCACGGTGCTCAGCGCCTTGGCTGCCCAATACCTGTCGCGGCGTCTGCTCAGTGATATCGTCCGCCCGCTGCGCGGCCTGGCCAGTGTTGCTCACGCCGCCCGCCGCGAGCGCAGTTTCGACCGGCGCGTGCCGGAAGCGCCGATTGCCGAGCTCAACGAACTGGGCAATGACTTCAATGCCCTGCTGGACGAGCTGGAGGTTTGGCACAGCCACCTGCAAAACGAAAACCAGACCCTGGCCCACCAGGCCAGCCATGACAGCCTGACCGGCCTGCCCAACCGCGCCTTCTTCGAGGGGCGCCTGAGCCGCAGCGTGCGCAATGCAGAACGGAAGCAGGACCACCTGGCGCTGCTGTTTCTCGACAGCGACCATTTCAAGCAGATCAACGACACCCTCGGCCATGCGGTGGGCGACGAAGTGCTGATCAGCGTGGCCGACCGCGTGCGCGCCCAGTTGCGCGAGCACGACCTGGTGGCGCGCCTGGGTGGCGACGAGTTCGCCGTGCTGCTGACGCCTTTGCAGTCGCGCCAGGACGCCGAGGACATTGCCGAGAAGATCGTTGCCAGCATGAAGTTGCCGGTGCAGCTGGACAGTGGCCGCAGTATCGCCACCTCGTTGAGTGTCGGTATTGCCTATTACCCGGATGACGGCGCTGACCCCGCCAGTCTTCTGAATGCTGCCGATGCAGCGATGTACCAGGCCAAGCGCAAACGCCGTGGCCATTGGCAAGTGGCGCAGACGGAACAGTCCGCCGGTGAAAACAACAACAGGAGTTGAACCCGTGATACAGGCTTTGCGTTTCCCCCTTTGGGCATTGCTGCTCGCCGTGCTGGCACTGACCGGTTGCCAGAGCACGCCACCCAAAGGCCTGACGGCCGAACAGATTGCCGTGCTCAAGCGTGAAGGTTTTACCCCGACCGACGAAGGATGGGCCTACGACTTGTCCGGCAAGGTGCTGTTCGGCAGCGATCTGGACAGCCTCAACAGCCAGAGCCAGGCGATCGTCGAGCGCATTGGCAAGGCGCTGCTCGGCGTTGGCATCCAGGGCGTGCGGGTGGACGGGCATGCTGATTCGTCGGGCAAGGCGGCGTATAACCAGCAACTCTCAGAGCGCCGCGCGCAGAGCGTGGCCAAGGCGCTGGTCGAGGTAGGCATGCAGGCGCAGAACATCCAGTCCCGTGGCCTTGGCAGTAGCCAGCCGGTGGCGGACAACCGCACCAGCGCCGGGCGTACCGAGAACCGGCGCGTGTCC
Organism: Pseudomonas sp. NPDC096925; assembly: GCF_044762545.1. Lineage (NCBI taxonomy): Bacteria > Pseudomonadati > Pseudomonadota > Gammaproteobacteria > Pseudomonadales > Pseudomonadaceae > Pseudomonas > Pseudomonas sp. NPDC096925. The sequence goes on from NZ_JBIWEM010000004.1 coordinate 11,970, forward strand.
ATTGTGGTGGCTTCCTACTGACCGCAGCCTCACAGGCCAGCACATCCGCGTGGAACGGGCTTGCCCGCGAAGCAGGCGACTCGGTGCCTGGCACCGGCTGCGCCGGTGTTCGCGGGCACGCCCGCTCCTACAGGTCCTGCGCATGCCTTGAATCCGGCGCAGACCTTGTGGGGAGCTGGCTTGCCGACGATGGCTACGCAGCAGCCCCCTCATTCCTGAGCAAAGCGCATCTCTCGGGTCTCGCCCATCAACAACGGCGCATTCGCCTCCGTCACCCCTCGGATGTAATCCCAAAGCAGGGTAATCCGCTTCAACTTCCTCAAATCCTCCCGGCAATACATCCAGAACTGCCGCGTCACCTCGATCTCTTCCGGCAACACCGTCACCAGCCGCGGGTCCTGCGCGGCCAGGAAGCACGGCAAGATCGCCAGCCCACGCCCCTGCAACGCTGCCGTGTACTGCGCAATCACGCTGGTACTGCGCAAATGCGCGCTGGCGCTGGGGATCAGGTTGGCCAGGTACAGCAGCTCCGAACTGAACGCCAGGTCGTCCACGTAACTGATGAACGGGTGCCTGGCCAGGTCCGCGATCTGGTTGATCGGTGCGTGGTTGTCCAGGTAGTCCTGGGTCGCGTACAGCCGCAAGCGGTAGTCGCACAGCTTGCAACATACATAAGGGCCGTGTTCCGGCCGCTCCAGGGCGATGACGATGTCCGCCTCGCGTTTGGACAGGCTGATGAAGTGCGGCAGCGGCAGGATATCCACCGAAATCGCCGGGTAGGCATCGACAAAGTGGCTTAGCTGCGGGGTGACGAAGAAGCTGCCGAAGCCTTCGGTGCAGCCCATGCGCACGTGCCCCGACAACGCCACGCCTGACCCCGACACCTGCTCGCAAGCCATGTGCAGCGTGCTCTCGATCGACTCGGCATAACTCAGCAGGCGTTGGCCCTCGGCGGTGAGGACAAAGCCGTTGGTCCGGGATTTCTCGAACAGCAAGGTGCCCAGTGCCCCCTCCAGCGAGCTGATGCGCCTCGACACCGTGGTGTAGTCCACGTTCAGGCGCTTGGCGGCGCTGCTGGCCTTGCGGGTACGCGCCACTTCAAGGAAGAACTTCAGGTCGTCCCAGTTGAGTGCACTCAGGGATGTGAGGTCTTTTTGCATGATGATCCGGTTTTTTTGTGCGTTCTTGTTGGATGTTTGCACATCTATACTCGAAACAAGCCTCAGGACGCCACCTCGCGTTTGCCCGGCAATGGCGATCTCGTCCCGACAATAATTCCAAGGAGAACGCAGATGAACGCACCGCAATCCCCTAACCAGACCAAAATCGAGCAGGTCAAGCTGCTGATCGACGGCCAATGGGTCGAGTCCAAGACCACCGAATGGCGCGACATCGTCAACCCGGCTACCCAAGAAGTGCTGGCGCGCGTACCGTTCGCCACCGTCGAAGAAGTCGACGCAGCCGTCGCCGCTGCCCACCGCGCCTTCCAGACCTGGCGTAACACGCCGATCGGCGCGCGCATGCGCATCATGCTCAAGCTGCAGGCGCTGATCCGCGAACACACCAAACGCATCGCCCAGGTCCTCAGTGCCGAGCAGGGCAAGACCCTGGCTGACGCCGAAGGCGATATCTTCCGCGGCCTGGAAGTGGTCGAGCACGCCGCCTCCATCGGCACCCTGCAGATGGGCGAATTCGCCGAGAACGTTGCCGGCGGCGTCGATACCTACACCCTGCGCCAGCCGATCGGCGTGTGCGCCGGCATCACCCCGTTCAACTTCCCGGCGATGATCCCGCTGTGGATGTTCCCCATGGCCATCGTCTGCGGCAATACCTTCGTGCTCAAGCCGTCCGAGCAGGACCCGCTGTCGACCATGCTGCTGGTCGAGCTGGCGCTGGAAGCCGGCATACCGGCCGGGGTGCTCAACGTGGTGCACGGTGGCAAGCAGGTGGTGGATGCCATTTGCACCCACCAGGACATCAAGGCGATTTCCTTCGTCGGCTCCACCGAAGTGGGCACCCACGTGTACAACCTGGGCAGCCAGCACGGCAAGCGCGTGCAGTCGATGATGGGCGCCAAGAACCACGCGGTGGTGCTGCCCGATGCCAACCGCACGCAAACCGTCAACGCCCTGGTCGGTGCCGCCTTCGGCGCGGCGGGCCAGCGCTGCATGGCCACTTCGGTGGCGGTGCTGGTGGGCAAGGCCCGCGAATGGCTGCCGGATATCAAGGAAGCGGCCAGCAAGCTCAAGGTCAGTGCCGGCTGCGAGCCAGGCACCGATGTCGGCCCGGTGGTTTCCAAGCGCGCCAAGGAGCGTGTGCTGGGCCTGATCGAAAGCGGTATCAAGGAAGGCGCCAAGCTGGAGCTCGACGGCCGTGACGTCAAGGTGCCAGGTTACGAGCAAGGCAATTTCGTCGGCCCGACCCTGTTCTCGGGCGTGAAGACCGACATGCAGGTTTACACCCAGGAAATCTTCGGCCCGGTGCTGGTGACCGTGGAGGTCGATACCCTCGATGAGGCCATCGCCCTGGTCAACGCCAACCCGTTCGGCAATGGCACCGGCCTGTTCACCCAGAGCGGCGCGGCAGCACGCAAGTTCCAGAGCGAAATCGACATTGGCCAGGTCGGTATCAACATCCCGATCCCGGTACCGGTACCGTTCTTCAGCTTCACCGGCTCGCGTGGCTCCAAGCTCGGCGACCTCGGCCCGTACGGCAAGCAAGTGGTGCAGTTCTACACTCAGACCAAGACCGTCACCGCCCGCTGGTTCGATGACGACAGTGTCAATGACGGTGTGAACACCACCATCAGCCTGCGTTAAGGAGACAGTCATGCGTATCGCATTCATCGGCCTCGGCAACATGGGCGCACCCATGGCCCGCAACCTGATCAAGGCCGGGCACCAACTGAACCTGTTCGACCTGAACAAGGTCGTGCTGGCCGAGCTGGCAGAACTGGGCGGGCAGGTCAGCCCCTCGCCCAAGGACGCGGCGGCCAACAGCGAGCTGGTGATCACCATGCTGCCGGCTGCTGCGCATGTGCGCAGCGTGTACCTGAACGAAGACGGTGTGCTGGCAGGCATTCGCCCGGGCACGCCGACCGTGGATTGCAGCACCATCGACCCGCAGACTGCGCGTAATGTGTCCAAGGCCGCAGCGGCCAAGGGCGTGGACATGGGTGATGCGCCGGTGTCCGGTGGCACTGGCGGCGCGGCGGCAGGCACCCTGACCTTCATGGTGGGTGCCAGCGCCGAGTTGTTCGCCACCCTCAAGCCGGTACTGGAGCAGATGGGCCGCAACATCGTGCACTGCGGTGAAGTCGGCACCGGGCAGATCGCCAAGATCTGCAACAACCTGCTGCTGGGCATCTCGATGATCGGCGTGTCCGAGGCCATGGCCCTGGGCAACGCGCTGGGCATCGACACCAAGGTGCTGGCCGGCATCATCAACAGTTCGACCGGGCGTTGCTGGAGCTCGGACACCTACAACCCGTGGCCGGGCATCATCGAAACCGCGCCGGCCTCGCGTGGCTATACCGGTGGCTTTGGCGCCGAGCTGATGCTCAAGGACCTGGGGCTGGCCACCGAGGCAGCACGCCAGGCACATCAACCGGTGATCCTGGGGGCCGTGGCCCAGCAGCTGTACCAGGCCATGAGCCTGCGCGGCGAGGGTGGCAAGGACTTCTCGGCGATCGTCGAGGGTTACCGCAAGAAGGATTGACGAGCGAGGACTTTATCGCGGGCCGGGCGGCCTTCCCTCTGTAACTGCGCACCAGAGGGGAGGGGGCCCGTACTGCGATGTTTTTTGAGCATTATTTAGGCAAGGGGGGTAAGTAATACATGAAAACTCCCAAACCAAAAAATGCGATAGTCAATATCAAAAGCGAGGAGCCCATGAAGATTAGGAGGGTCTTGATTTTTGAAGGTAGATTATTTATTTCCTTGATGTCAATGAGGTTTTTTCGTGCATAGATTTTAGGAATGAGCAGTATGAATGATATATTCGTTAGTCGAAAGAATTTTCCCATCAAGCCAGCATGTAGCCAGAGTTTCTTTTCGCCGGTTATTGCATTGCAATTTAATAAAAATCCTTCAATGTAATCAATTTTGCGGTGAGCGATATATATTGTTAATGCCAGGTTCAAGAAAAGTAAAGTTGTGACTGTCATGCTGTAGACTAAAAAAATCCAGTGCATGATTGTCATGTTGCTACTGCCTCGTATAGAAGTTCCCCAGCCCAGGCGCCTGCTTCATTCCCAAATTTTCCGCCTGCCATTCCCCCCACTGTACCGCCGAATATCCCACAAGCGAGTGCTCCGGTTCCACCTGTCGCTACGCCAAACACCACGCTGCAAGCAGCACCAAGAAGAAGCTTGCCACTGGCTGCCCCAGCAGTAGTACCCAACAAGCCCAAGGTTAATGAACTAACCTCGACATAATGCGCCTTTTTGCATTCCTCCTCGCGTCCGAGCGTACAGGCTTTATGTATCTCCAGTCCCGTGGCAGCGACGTCTAATGCAATCCCTACATACGTTCCTTTCTTGATCAAATTAGCAGCCGTCGCCACGCCTGAGACTTTGTTGGCATATCCTGCAATCTCGCCGGTATGCAAATAACTCTTTGTGGATATCCCCAGCGTCCTTTTGATCGAGCCTTTGTTCCTTATCCCGGAACCGTAAGCAGCCAGCTTGTTCAGCTGCTCATCCAACTTCATGAACAAGACGGCACGCTTTGCATAGAACTGATCGCGAGCCGCCATGGCCCCTGACCCGAGATGCTGTTGATGCAGCTTCTCGATATCCATCAAGGTGGCCTCGATGGCTTTCAGGTGCTTGCTCCACCCTTCACTGACTACACCAGCGCCCACAGATGCATGCGCGATGAGGCTCTTCAAGGTCTCGAAATTGTCCAGGAAAAAGTTATCCACACCTTGGCCGTTGCGCATCAGCCCCCATGCGCAATCGTCGCCTGTCTCATCATCCAGGCTTCTTGGCTGGTGCAGGAAGCCGTGGTGGGATCGCCGATGATGATAAGTTCACCGCTACGGACCACAGTATTGGCGATGTGCGAATTCAGCACGTCAAACTTTTCCAGGGAATGACCGGTCAGCGCCAGGTCGGATTTCAGCCTATGATAGTTTTGCAGCTTGAGATTGAGAAACGCCCGGGCTTCAGACATAGCCTTGTCCTCACGCGTATTTCTTGTTGCCGATCCGGTCCCAGCCGCCGGCGATATTGCCGCCACCGGCGCCATCAATGCGGCGTTGCTGGGTATAGGTGGTCTTGATCCGGCCGTAGTTGAGCTGCACCACTTCCAGCGGTACGCCGGTGTCCACGCTTTGCGAATACTCGGCGATGATCACTTCCTCAAGGATGATTTCGTAGTACTTGAGTTTGTCACCACCCGCGCGGCAGAGTGCCAGTTTCACTTCCTTGAGATGTTGCCCGGTGCAACTGGCTTCCATCAGTTTGCAACTGGCACTGTCGAGGTATTTGGTGAAAGTGAAGTTGGTGACAGAGGTCCGTCCGGAAGTAGCGCCGCCAGCGGAGCTTGCAGTGGCGGATGTGCTTTGGCTGACCCCGAAGTCGTAGCCAAGCACTTCGATCCATTTACTGTATTGCGCGTCCAGTGCTTCACCTGGAATGTTGTCGATTTGAATGTAGGCGTCGAAAGCCATGTTTTCTTCTCCCTGACAATTGAATCAATTGGGTATTGCTGCCCGGCGACCCGGCTGATTTTCAGAGCCTAGGCCTGCGATGAATCGGGGGCAATGCTTCAGGGGATGAAGAGGTGCAGTTCAGAAATGGACTACAAATGAAGGGGGAAAGCTGAATTCATATGTCAAAAAATGTAACTGTTATCCTTGCAATAGGATGGTTGTTATTCAGCTCTTGGTTCCTTTGGTCATCATGTTTAATTGCGAGCAGAGTCATGTGGGAATTTTCGCTCATCCCACATGACCCAAACCAAGGTCCGCTTATGAATCAGGCAAAGACGAAGTACTTGCGCACGGTCTCGACCACTTCCCAGGTGCCTTTCATCCCCGGTTCGATCACGAACACATCACCCGCTTTCAGGTGCTTCGGCTCTTCGCCTTCCGGGGTGATGATGCAGTAGCCATCGAGGAAGTGGCAGAACTCCCACTTCTCGTAGTTGACCTCGAACTTGCCCGGGGTGCAGATCCAGGTGCCCATGATCTTGCTGCCGTCGGCCGACAGGTAGGCGTTGAGGTTGACGGTGTGCGGATCGCCGCCGATGCGCTTCCACTTGGTGGCGTCCACGACCGGTGTCGGGCAGGTTTCGCGCAGGACGGTGATGAAATCGGACATGGCACAACTCCTGGTGACTGGCTGAATGACTCGTCACCATAGGGCCATCGGCCGAGCCGCAGTTGCCTGGGCTCGACGTCCAGCTGTCTGGTCGCGCTATGCCAGGCGGTTGACCTCGACGGTGATGTGCGCCAGTTCTTCGTGTACGCCCAGGGCCATGCGCACGCTGTCGGCGCTGAGCTCGGCCCGGGCGGCCAGGCCGAGAATGCAGGCGTACTGGTCCTTGCCCACCCGCCACACATGCAGGTCGGTGATACTGGCCGGCACTGGCAGCTGCGCCACCACTTCACGGATTTCTTCCACCACCGGCGCATCCATCTCCGCATCCAGCAGCACCCGCCCGGTATCGCGCAGCAGGCCACGGGCCCATAGCGCCACCAGCAGCGCACCGACCAGGCCCATGACCGGGTCGAGCCAGCCGGCGCCCCAGAACTTGCCGGCCAGCAGGGCGATGATCGCCAGCACCGAGGTAGCGGCGTCGGCCATCACATGCAGGTAGGCCGAGCGCAGGTTCAGGTCGTGGTGATGGTGGCCGTGGTCGTGGTGATGATCATGGCCATGGTGGTGATGATCGTGATGGTGATGGTCGTCACGCAGCAGCCAGGCACAGATCAGGTTGACGGCCAGGCCCACGGCGGCGATGAAGATCGCCTCGTCATAGTGGATCGGCCCCGGTGTCAGCAGGCGCTCCACCGACTGGAACGCCATCAGCCCGGCCACGCCCAGTAACAGCAGGGCGCTGGAGTAGCCGCCGAGAATCTCGATCTTCCAGGTGCCGAAGGCAAAGCGCCGGTCGCCGGCATAGCGCCGAGCGGCGGCGTAGGCCAGCAGCGACAGGCCCAAGGCCAGGGCATGGGAACTCATGTGCCAGCCGTCGGCCAGCAACGCCATGGAATTGAAGAACCAGCCCCCGGTAATTTCCGCCACCATCATCACCGTGGTCAGCCACACCGCCAGGCGCGTCTTGCGCTCGGCGCCCAGGTTGCTGGTATGGAACTGGTGGCTGTGCTGCCAGCGGTCTGAGGTTTGTGTCGCCATGGTTTATCATGCTCCCGGAACATCGAGAAATATACTATACCCCAGTATACCTAGCATGGTGTGGAACCCAATGGCACATACCCTGAAGAGCAAGAAGCAACTGCTGACCCGGGTGCGCAAGATCAAAGGCCAGGCCGCTGCCCTGGAGACAGCGCTGGAGCAGGACAAGGACTGCCTGGCGATCCTGCAGCAGATCGCCGCCGTGCGCGGCGCGGTGAACGGGCTGATGGCCGAAGTGATGGAAGGGCATATCCGCGAACACCTGGTGGCGGACGGGCTAAGTGCCGAGCAACGGCAGGACGAGGCGGACAAGGTGGCGACGTTGCTGCGGTCGTACCTCAAGTAGCCGGTTGAAACGATCGGGGATACCCAGGGGGTAAACGTTCTTCACGGAGTGGTGGGAATTAGCAACCGGCGATGTGCTCGTCGGAAGATAGGCTCAAGGCTACCAGATGTCAGTCTTGAGTTTTGAGGTGATGCGTAAATCGAGCGCCGCCCGCGCGGCGCATCGCGAGCTGCGCTCGCTCCTACGTTTGTTTCGGGCCAGTAACGCCTATGACAGGCGCGCGCGACCGCCTTGTTTGTACGACGCGATATCAAGCCATGCGCCAAAGCGTTCGCGCGCAAATCCCCCAGGAATAATTGGCCCGAAACAAACGTAGGAGCGAGCGCAGCTCGCGATGCGCCGCGCGGGCGGCGCTCGATCTTGCAGGCACTAGAAAACCAAAGGTGAACACATACTAAGCCCACCAATACCGCACAAAGTGGAAGAACACCGGCGCGGCAAAGCACACCGAATCCATACGGTCGAGCATGCCGCCGTGGCCTTCGATCATGTACCCCCAGTCCTTCACCCCGCGGTCGCGCTTGATCGCCGACATCACCAGCCCGCCGAAGAAGCCCATGGCGTTTACCGCCAGCGCCATCAGCGCGGCCTGCCAGAAGGTGAACGGGGTGATCCAGCACAGCAGCGCGCCGATCAGGGTGGCCAGGGCCACGCCACCGGCCAGGCCTTCGACGGTCTTGGACGGCGACAGGTTGGGCGCCACCTTGTGCTTGCCGAACAGCTTGCCGCACACGTACTGCAGCACGTCGCTGATCTGCACCACCAGGATCAGCCAGGCGATCAGTAGCAGGTTGCGGCCCTCGTAACCCGGGATGTCCAGGGTCATCAATGCCGGCACCGATGACACGCAGTACACCGCGATCATCAGCCCCCACTGCACCTTCGAGGCGCGCTCGAGAAAGCGCGTGGTGTCGCCGCCGAAGCTGGCCAGGATCGGCAGCAACAGGAACAGGTACACCGGGATGAAGATGCTGAACAGGCCGTACCAGTCCATGGCGATCAGCACGTACTGCACCGGCAGTGCCACATAGAACGCCGCCACCAGTGCCGGGTAGTCACTGCGCCGGGTCGGGGTGAGGGTCATGAACTCGCGCAGGGCGTAGAACGATACGCCGTAGAACAGCACGATCACGCCGTACTTGCCGAACACAAAGGCGATGCCAATCACCAGCACCATCACCCACCAGGCGTTGATGCGGGCGTTGAGGTTGTCGATCACCGCGTGCGGGGCCGGGCCGGCGCGCCATTTGAGCAGGCGGCCGATCACGCTGGCGAGCAGCAGCAGGGCGCCGATGCCGGCGAACAGGGAAAGGGTGTTGTCGTCCATCTCAGGCATCCTTGGGGGCCAGGTTCAGCAGGGCCTGGCTGGCCCGCTCGAGGAAGGCTGGCTTGCTTTCATCCGGCTGCAGGTGCAGCGGTTCGCCAAAGCTCAATGTGCACAGCAACGGCAATGGCAGGGCGCGGCCCTTGGGCATCACCCGGTTCAGGTTGGCGATCCACACCGGCACCAGCTCGACGTCGGGGTTGGCTGCTGCCAGGTGGTACAGCCCACTCCTGAACGGCATCAGCGGCTCGTCGCCGAGATTGCGGGTACCCTCCGGGAAGAAGATCAGCGAGTCGCCCTGGGCCACGGCTTCGAGGATCGGCTGCAACGGGCTGCCCTGGCCGGCGCTGTGCTGTCGGTTGATCAGCACACCATTGAAGACCTTGCGGATAAGAAAATCGCGAATGCCCGGCCTGGCCCAGTAATCGGCACCGGCTACCGGACGGGTACGCTTGCGCAGCGGCTGTGGCAGCGAGGCCCACAGCAGTACGAAGTCGCCATGGCTGCTGTGGTTGGCGAAGTACAGGCGCTGCACTGGCAGCGGCGTACAACCCAGCCACAGGGCACGGGCGCCGGTGATCAGACGGGCGGCGGAAGTGATGAGGTAGGCGGTCAGGTTGGCGAGCATGGATCGGTAGTCATCCCTTCAAAGGCAGTGTCAGCAGGGTAGCCAGCGCCAGCGACAGCTGCAGGCCCAGGCACACTGCCTGGCGGCGTAACAGGGCCAGCGCGGCCTGGCTGCGGGCAGGCCAGGCGCGGGCGTCGGCGGCCTGCGGTTTGAGTTTCAGCTCGAACAAGGCGCGGTCCAGGGCCTGGGTGTCTGCCGCCAGGTCGCGGCTAGCGGCCAGGTAGGCGAACAGTTCGGCATCCACGGCGACGCGGATGGCCCAGTACTTGTGCAGTACGCCGAGTACCAGCAGCGCAATGCACAGCAGGCTGGCCAGCGGTTGCAACTGGGCAACCAGCAAGGGCGCCAGGCCGTAGGCCAGGGCCAGCAAGGTGAGGCCGTCCGACAGGCGTTCCAGTTGTTTGCCACGGCCCAGCAGGCTGGCCACCACATACAGCGTCATGGTTGTGTCCCTAGCTGTTGCAAGGCTTGGCGATGTGCGCTGTGCAGGACCACGCCGGGGCGGGCCTTGCGGATCAGCGCTTCGGCCTGGCGAGCATCACTGCAGCGGCCTGTGAGTACCAGCCAGGCGGCCACGGCGCTGGCGCTGCGCGAATAGCCCAGGGCGCAGCAGACCAGTACCGGGCCTTGGGAGCGCAGGCGTTCGATGGCGATGGCGGCCTGGTGCAGCAGTGGGCTTTCCGGGGCGATCAGGTCCAGGGTAGGAAAACATGCGTAGCCATGCGCTGCCTGACCGGCTGACGCGGACCCTGTGGGAGCGCCCTTTCGCGACACAAGGCCGCTCCCACAAGTGTCTGCGACAGGGCGGCCAACAATGCACGGTAGCTCTGCACACAAATCGACCACCGCAGCGAACTGCGCGCCATGCCCTGGAATCCGCCCCAGGTAGACGCCTTCACACACTTCATCCGCCTGCGGATGCCGCCAGGTCCATAGCCGCGAATTGACCCACGCCCCCACCAGGTACGGCGCCAGCAGCCAGCTGGCTGCATTCGACAAGCGCCCATCGGCGCCTTTCTGGAACCCGCCTGCGCCGAGCACGGCATAGTTCAGCGCCACCAAAACCAGCGACACGGCCGGCCAGCTCAACCACAGCCAGGTACCGCCGAACGTAACGGCAGGCACTGCGCACAGCAGCCCACCCACTGTATAGAACAACGCCAACCGCCAACGCTTGGCATCCCGCGCAAGGCTTACCTGCTGCCACGGCAGCGGCCCCCGATATGGCCACAACCAGACGCAGACAAACCCGGCCAATGCCCCTGTGGGAACATCGACGAAATGGTGCTGCCAGGTGGTCAGCACCGATACCCCGATCAGTGCCATCCAGCCGTGCATCAGCCAACGCCAGGGCTGGCGCTGCACGTGCCGGGCAAACATCGTCCAGATGATCACCAGCAGGGCAATATGCAGCGAAGGCGCCTGGTTGAACGGCTGGTCGAAGCCCATCAGCACATCGAACATCCAGCCGAATACCCCGCCCAGTTCCGGCCGCTCGAAGGTGAAGCGCAGCGGCCAGAGCAGGAAGCAGCTGACGCTGATCAGTTGCGCGGTGAGCAGCGCCAGCGCGTGCCGGTCCATTTCCTGGCGCGTGCGCGGCAGCAGGAAGGACAAGCCGTAGAGCAGGTCGATCGACCAGTACGGGATGATCGTCCACGGCCACAGCGGCATGTTGCGTTCCCAGCCAAACACCAGGCTGCCGACATCACTGCGCCCGGCCGTGTGATTGTTCGCCAACCCGTAGCTGAGGAAAAACAGCGGCCCCAGCAGCAGAAGCCAGAACACGCCTCGGCGGATCAGCCCTGGCTCGCGTGATGGGCTCATTCAGCGCACCCGTTGTGCCAGGCTGACGCTGAAAATGCCCCATTCATCGATGCGCTGGGCCAGCTTGCGGAAGCCCGCCGCCTCTACCAGCTGGTCCATTTCGGCCTGGCTGCGGCGGCGCATCACCCAGGCTTCGCCGCCGCGGTGGCTGGTGAGGGCGCGGGCGATCATTTCCAGTTGCGGGTGCCACGGCTGGCCGGTGTAGACCAGGTAGCCGCCATCCTCCAGCGCGTCCGCCAGGCCCGCCAGCGAGTTGCCCACCAACTGGTTGCTGGCGAACAGCTCGTACAAGCCGGAGACCACGGCCAGGGTCGGAGGTTGTTCCAGGGTGGCCAGGCTCTGGCGGTCGAAGGCATCGCCGTGGACGAAGCGGGCGATGTCGGCCAGGCCCTTTTCGGCGATCAGTGCGCTGCCTTGCTGCACGTTCAGTTCGCTGTAGTCGCGCAGCAGGACCGAGTCCGGCAGCTGTTCGAGTTCCTGCAGGGCCTCGAGGATGTAGCGGCCATGACCGGCGGCGATATCGACAATGTGCACCGGCCGTTGCTGTTCGCGCAGGTGGGCGATGGCCAGGCGCAGCAGTTCCTCTACGTGCAGCTTGCGCTGGCGGATGCCGCGCCAGCCGATGGCGTTGAGGTAGTTCTGGTCGACCAGGCGGCCGAGCTTGCCTTTGCCGGTCGGCTGGTTGCGGTACACGTAGTCGAGGGTACTGCCCGAATCGAAACCGGTGTCGAAACCCAGCTTCACCCCTTCGGACAGCCCTTTGCCCAGGCGTAGCCCGGCGCGGGTAGCACGCCAGTAAAGGTCGCGGGGCGAGTTGCGCGGTAGCGGTGCGGCCAGGCTTTCGGCCTCGGCGCAGCTGGTGCCGGTCTTGTCGGCATCGAGCAACGATGGCAGGGCGGCGGGGCTGGCGAAGCAATGTTCGACAAACCGCTCGATGCGCCGCAGGGCATGGGCCCGATCACGCTCGCCAAGGGTGTCATGGAAGAAGCCTGGCAGGATGTGCATTTCCTTGCGCGCACTGCCCAGGCGTTCGAAGAAGCGTTCCTGCGGCTGGCGTTCGACCACGAAGTCGGCACCGGATACCAGCAGCTGGGTCGGCAGCTGAATGGCCTGGGCGTCCGCCACCACCCGGTCGGCGGCTTCGTACAGGCCCAGCAGCATGGTCACCGAAATCGGCCGGCTGATCAGCGGGTCGGCCACGTACGACATGACCCGCTCAGGGTCGTGGGTAAGCAGGCGAGGCTTGACGTAGCTGTTGACGAAGAAGTTGCCGCGCAGGGCCTTCAGCAGCTTCAGGCCGGTGCGGGCGAACGGCACGTACAGTTTGACCTTGAACGCTGGCGAGGCCAGCACCAGGCAGCGCACCTTGGGCGCGTAGTCGTGGGCCCAGGTGGCGACCAGCACGGCCCCGACGCTCTGCGCCAGCACCACCAGGTCCTGTTCGGCGATACCGTGGCGGGCCTGGATATGCTCGATGAAGGTCTGCACATCGCGCACGCTGGTGGCGAACCCCGGGCTGTCGCCGCGCGCGCCCGGCGACTGGCCGTGGCCACGGGCATCCCAGGCGAAGAAATCGTAGCCTGGCATGTCCAGTTCATCGGCCAGGTGGGCCATGCGCCCGCCGTGTTCGTGACCGCGGTGGAACATCACCACGGCCCGGCGTGGCTGGTGTTGGTTGCGGGTGGCAGGCCAGTGACGGTAGTGCAGCTCGACGCCGTCATGGGTGGAGAAGTGCAGCGCTTGCGCTTGGCGCATGGTCGACATCCTTTTGCGACGGCAGTGGGCTCAGCGGGTTTCGGCCAGCCCTTGGCGAACCCGGTTGTAGAGGGTATAGAGCGAGAGTGCGAGGATGACCAGCAACAAGCCGTTGACCCAGGTGCCGTTCAGCAGGCCGAAGGCGACACCGGTGCCCAGCACACCGAAGGCAAAGGCCCGGTCGCTCTTGCCCATGGGCCCGTCGTAGCGCCTTGAAGCGCCGGCCAGCGGGCCCATGACACCGGCGTATTCGCTGAAGGTGGCGCTGAGCACTACGAGTACCACCAAGGTTGGCGAGACACCGACCAGCAGGGCGAAGGGCAGGTACAGCGCGGCGTCGGCGATCACGTCGCAGAGTTCGTTGAGGTAGGCGCCGAGGGTGGATTGCTGGCCGAATTCCCGGGCGAGCATGCCGTCGACGGCGTTCAGCGCCATGCGCAGCAGCATCCAGACCGGTACCAGGATGAACAGCCAGGTGAGATGGGGCAGGGCGGCCAGCAGCAGGCCCAGCAGGATTGACAGCAGGGCCGCGGCGACGGTGACCTGGTTGGCGCTGACACCGCGGTCGTAAAGGCGCTGGACTGCTGGGCGGAGCAGGGCCTGGAAGCGCGGTTTGAGCTGGTAGATCGATGCCACTGGAAAGTCCTTTTCGGTGGGTCGTTAGGGCACCATTGTGTGTGAGCATTCTTCGCGGGTAAACCCGCTCCCACAGGTACTGTGTCAATCTGAGAGACAGCGCATACCTGTGGGAGCGGGTTCACCCGCGAACACGGGCGAAGCCCGTGCCATCCAGTCCGTCAGCGGGTGAGGGTGGTTACCAACCCTGCGGCATACCCCGGCAATGCCGCAAAATCCCGTGCACATACCAGCAACCGACGGTTGGCCCATGGTTCCGTCAGCGCCACCCAGTGCAACGGCAGCACCCCCTGCCAACGCTTCACCGCGGCCAGCGGCACCACCCCCACCCCGGCCCCGCCCGCGACCATGCGGATCACCCCATCGAACCCCTCGGCCCGCACCCGAACCCGCATGCGCCGCCCTTCGCGCAGCGCCTGCTCTTCCAGGTACAACGCCAATGCACTACTGGCCCCCAGGCCGACATAGCCATGGGCCAGGCTATCGATGAAGCTGGGTGCGACCTCGCTGGCCAACGGGTGGCGCAGCGGCGTTACCAGCACCAGCGGGTCGTCGCGAAACGGCCGGGTCTGCAGGTGCTCGCTGGGGGCAGCGGTGGACACGATGCCCAGGTCTGCCATGCCCTGGGTAATCGACTGCACGATGCGCAAGCTCGGCAACTCCTGCACATCCACGCTGACCCCGGGGTTTTCAGCCAGGTAGCCGGCCAGCAGTTCCGGCAGGTACTCCGTGAGCGCCGCCGTGTTGCACAGCAGGCGTACCTGGCCCTGCTGCCCTTGCGCGTACTGGCCCAGGTCGAACTGCAGGCGTTCGACCTGCTGCGTTATCAACCGGGCATGCTGCAGCAGCGCCTGCCCGGCCGGAGTTGGTTGCACGCCACGGCGATTGCGGTCCAGCAAAGGGATGCCCAGCGATGCCTCCATGGCACGGATGCGCGCACTGGCTGCCGCCAGTGACAGATGGCTGCGGCTGGCGCCGGCGGTGATGTTGCCGCACTCCAGGGTGTGCTGGAACAGCCTGAGGTCGGTCAGGTCGAAATGCATGTGGCTCTGTCCTGGCAAGAGTCTGGCTGAGTATATGGCAGATTTTCAGCCTGGCCGGCGCACGCCATCATCGGCCCATGAATACCTTGCTAGCTTTCTACCAGAACATTGGCCCAGCGCTGTCGCTGCTGGTGGTAATGACCTTCCTGCTGGCCGGCGCGGTGAAAGGGGTGATCGGCCTCGGCCTGCCGACCATCGCCATGGGCCTGCTGGGCCTGGCTATGCAACCGGCGCAGGCTGCGGCGTTGCTGATCGTGCCCTCGACCCTCACCAATCTGTGGCAGCTGGCCAGCGGCGGGCACCTGCGGGAGTTGCTGGTGCGCCTGGGGCCAATGCTGGCGATGATCTTCGTCGGTACCGTGCTCGGCAGCGCCTGGCTGGGGATCAACAGCGGCCCGTGGGCCGTGCATGCACTGGGCGCGGCCTTGCTGGTGTATGCGCTGTACGGGCTGGTCGGCCCGGGCTTGCACCTGGCGCCGGGGCGGGAGCGTTGGCTGGGGCCGCTTTGCGGGCTGGTTACGGGCGTGGTCACGGCAGCGACCGGGGTATTCGTGATGCCGGCGGTGCCCTACCTGCAGAGCCTGGGCTTGAGCCGGGAGCAGATGATCCAGGCCCTGGGCCTGTCGTTCACGGTTTCGACGCTGGCCTTGGCCATTGGCCTGGCCGGGCAGGATGCCCTGGGTGGCCAGGCACTGGGTGCTTCGCTGCTGATGCTGGCGCCGGCCTTGCTCGGCATGCTGGCCGGCCAGTGGCTGCGTCAGCGCATCAGTGCGTTGCTGTTCAAACGGTGCTTCTTCATCGGCCTGGCCGCACTCGGCGGCCATCTGCTGATCAGCGGCTAGCGCTTGAGGCGCTGAGCATGTCGATCATCTGGATGTCGAAATCGCGCTCCAGGTAGTCCATGCGCTTTTCGAAGAACGCGGTCATGTGCGGCAGTGCCGAATGCACATCCAGCGCGGCCTTGTCGGCCCACACCTCGAAGAATACGAACAGGCTCGGGTCCTGCTTGTCGCGCAGCATGTGGTACTCGATGCAGCCCGGCTCCTGGCGGCTTGGCTCGACGTAGGCGCGGAACAGGGTTTCGAACGCTTCAGCCATTTCCGGGCGGGTCTTGGCTTTGAGGATGAAGGCGTACTGCTCACTCATGGGTCGCTACTCGGTGATGGGAGGTGATGCGATTCTAATGCAATAATGTGTTGTTTATTCGTGACTTGAAGTCAATTGTATTTTGCCCCTGCATGCCTGTATCCCGTGCCCGCGAGCCCCTAACCTGCCGGCCTGAATTTTCCGCGAGGCGCGCATGAAAAAGATCCTTTTGCTCAACGGTGGTAAACAGTTCGCTCATTCCGATGGTCGCCTCAACGCGACCTTGCATGAAGCGGCCATCGCTCATCTGGACCGGGCCGGGTTCTATGTGCGCCAGACCTTCATCGACGGTGGCTATGACGCCCGGGAAGAAGTGGAGAAGTTCCTCTGGGCCGATGTGGTGATCTACCAGATGCCAGGCTGGTGGATGGGCGCGCCATGGACCGTAAAGAAATACGTCGATGACGTGTTCACTGCAGGCCACGGCAGCCTGTATGCCAACGATGGCCGTACCCGTGCGGACCACTCGCAGAAGTACGGCAGCGGTGGCCTGGTGCATGGCAAGCAGTACATGCTTTCGCTGACCTGGAATGCGCCGCAGCAGGCATTCGACGACCCGAGCGATTTCTTCGAGGGCAAGGGTGTGGATGCGGTGTATTTCCCGTTCCACAAGGCCAACCAGTTCCTCGGCATGACCGGGCTGCCGACTTTCCTGGCGGTGGATGTGATGAAGCGGCCGGATGTGCCGGCTGCCTTGGCGGCCTATGAGGCGCACCTGGACAAGGTATTCGGCAAGGCACGGTAAGGTTCTACCTGTGCCGGCCTCTTCGCGGGTAAACCCGCTCCCACAGGTACTCCACAGTCTTTGAGAACCGTGCAGCACTTGTGGGAGCGGGTTCACCCGCGAAGAGGCCCGTACAGGCACCGCTGGACTTGGCCTCGACAAGCGGCTATCTAATCCCTGCAGAGACCAACCACAGGCGCAGATGTGAAAACCCGATCCGAAGAACTCCAGGTATTCGTCGCCGTCATCGACAGCGGCTCGATTTCCGCCGCTGCCGAGCAGATAGGCCAGACCCCGTCTGCCGTCAGCCGCACCCTGTCGCGCCTGGAGGGCAAGCTGGGCACCACGCTGGTCAACCGTACTACCCGGCGCATGGACCTGACCGAGGAGGGCCGTTTCTTCCTCGACCGCGCGCGGCTGATCCTGGAGCAGATGGACGAGATGGAAGAGCGCCTGTCGATGAACCGCCAGACCCCCACCGGGCGCCTGCGCATCAACGCTGCCGCGCCGTTCATGCTGCATGCCATCCTGCCGTGGATCGGCGAGTTCCGCCGCCAATACCCTGGCATCGAACTGGAGCTCAATACCGACGACCTGATCATCGACCTGCTGGAGCAGAGCACCGATGTGGCGATTCGCATCGGCGAACTGGCCGACTCCAGCCTGCACGCGCGCAGCCTGGGGTGCAGCCCGGTACAGGTGCTGGCCAGCCCGGCCTACCTCGAACAGCACGGCACACCGCAGCGGGTCGAGGAGCTGGCCAACCACTGCCTGCTCGGCTTCAGCCAGCCCGAATCGCTCAACCACTGGCCTCTGCGCCATGCCCAGGGTGACCGCTGGAGCATCCGCCCGTCGCTGATCGCCTCCAGCGGCGAAACCTTGCGCCAACTGGCGCTGGCCGGCGAGGGCATTGTCAGCCTGTCGCACTTCATGACCCACGAGGACATCCGCACCGGGCGCCTGCAGGTGTTGCTGAGCGAAGCCAACAACGGCTACCGCCAGCCGATTCATGCGGTGTATTACCGCAACACCCAGCTGGCGCTGCGTATCCAGTGTTTCCTCGATTTCATCCAGCGCAAGTTGGCGATGTACGCCAGCTGAGTTGCCTGAACGCGACAGATCCTGTCCACAGGCGGCGAAACTTCCTGCGGTTGATTGCACAGTCGAAGCGCTTCGGCCTTACTGAACGCTCAACAAAAACAACACCAAGGAAGTGTCATGCGTATTGTTCCGTTCCAGTACCTTGCCCTCGCAGCCGCGATCCTGAGCGGTTCCTCGGTTTATGCCGCCTCCCTGGAGGGCGGCGCGGTGGCTGCGCCTGATCAATATGGTGCACAGGTGGCCGCCGACATCCTCAAGAAAGGCGGCAACGCGGTGGATGCGGCAGTGGCCACGGCGTTCACCCTGGCGGTGACTTATCCGGAGGCCGGCAACATCGGCGGTGGCGGGTTCATGACCCTGTTCGTCGACGGCAAACCCTACTTCCTCGACTACCGCGAAGTCGCGCCCAAGGCCGCCACGCGCAACATGTACCTGGACGACAAGGGTGAGGTCATCGAGAACCTCAGCCTGGTCGGGGCACGCGCTGCTGGCGTACCTGGCACGGTGATGGGGTTGTGGGAGGCGCACCAGAAGTTCGGCAAGCTGCCCTGGAGCGAACTGCTGACCCCGGCCATCGGTTATGCGAAAAACGGCTTCAAGGTGGCGGCAAAGCAGTACCAGTACCGCAACGATGCCCAAGGCATGTTCAAGACCGCGACCAATTTCAACGACTACTTCGGCAACATGAAGGTTGGCGAGCTGTTCAAGCAACCGGAAATGGCCCAGACCCTGGAGCGCATTGCCGACAAGGGTGTGAGCGAGTTCTACCAGGGCAAGACCGCCGACCTGCTGGTGGCGCAGATGCAGGCCGACAAGGGCCTGATCACCAAGCAAGACCTCCAGGACTACAAGGCCGTATGGCGTGAGCCGATGGCCGTGAGCTGGCGTGGCAACGTGGTCTATACCGCGCCACCACCTAGCTCCGGTGGCGTCGCCCTGGCCCAGCTGCTGGGCATCAAGGAAAACCGCGCGGCGGACTTCAAGGGGGTGGCGCACAACTCGGCGCAGTACATCCACCTGTTGGCCGAGATCGAGAAGCGCGTATTCGCCGACCGCGCCGACTACCTCGGCGACCCGGCCTTCACCAAAGTGCCTGTGGACCAGCTGGTGGCCAAGGACTACCTGGCCAAGCGCGCCGCGCAGGTCAACCCGAAAGCGATTTCCGACACTGACCAGGTCAAACCGGGCCTGGAGCCGCACCAGACCACGCACTTCTCGATCGTCGACAAACAGGGCAATGCGGTCAGCAACACCTACACCCTCAACCTCGACTACGGCAGTGGTGTGGTGGTGAAAGGCGCCGGCTTCCTGCTCAACGACGAGATGGACGATTTCAGCGCCAAGCCGGGGGCGGCGAATGCCTTTGGCGTGGTGGGCGGCGATGCCAATGCCATTGCGCCGGGCAAGCGCATGCTGTCGTCCATGAGCCCCAGCCTGATGACCCGCGATGGCAAGGTCGAACTGGTCATCGGTACCCCGGGTGGCTCGCGGATCTTCACTTCGATCTTCCAGGTGATGAACAACCTGTACGACTACGGCATGCCGCTGGACAAGGCAGTGGCGGCACAACGTGTGCACCATCAGTTGCTGCCCAAGGACACCATCTATTTCGACAGCTACGCACCCCTGACCGGGCCTGTGGCTGATGAACTGAAGAAGATGGGCTATGTGCTGGAGGACCAGGGCTGGGAGATGGGGGATATCCAGGCGATCCGGGTGGATGGGACGAAACTGGAGACCGCTTCCGATCCGCGTGGGCGTGGGGTAGGGATGATCGTCAAGTAATACCTGTTCCATCGCTGGGAGGGCTGTGCCCTCCTTTCGCGACACAAGCCCGCCCCCACAAAGACCTGCGTACGCCGATCAATGTGGGAGCGGCCTTGTGTCGCGATGGGCCGCAAAGCGGCCCCGAATTCCAGGATCAGACGCGGAACTGGCTGACCAGCGTCTGCAACTGCCCACCCAACCGCGCCAGCTCCACGCTGGATGCCGCCGTCTCGTCACTGGCCGCCGCCGTCTGCTCCGACACGTCGCGCACATTCAGGATGCTGCGGCTGATCTCCTCCGCCACCGCACTCTGCTGCTCCGCCGCTGCGGCAATCTGCTGGTTCATCGACTGGATGCTCGATACCGTGCTGGTGATGCTCTCCAGCGAAGCCCCGGCCTTGCGCGCCAGCTCGACGCTGCTGTCGGTCAGGGTGCGGCTGCCGTGCATGGCCGTAGCCACTTGCTGGGTGCCGTGCTGCAGGCTGGCGATCAGCTCTTCGATCTCTTCGGTGGATTTTTGCGTGCGCTGGGCCAGGCCGCGCACTTCATCGGCGACCACGGCAAAGCCACGCCCGGCCTCGCCGGCACGCGCCGCTTCGATCGCCGCGTTCAGCGCCAGCAGGTTGGTCTGTTCGGCCACCGACTTGATCACGTCCATCACGCTGCCGATCTTCTGGCTTTCCTGCTGCAGCAGGTTCATGGCCTCGGTGGAGCGGTGCATGTCTTCGGCCAGGCGCTCGATCTGGCCAATCGCCTCACCCACCACGCGGTCGCCGGCACGGGCTTCGTCATCGGCACCGGTGGCAGCATGCGATGCCTGCTCGGCATTGCGCGCCACCTCCTGAACGGTGGCCGCCATTTCGTGCATGGCGGTGGCCACCTGGTCGGTCTCGACCTTCTGGCTGTTGGCGCCGGCGCTGGTCTGCTCGGTCACCGCCGACAGTTCCTCGGCGGCGCTGGCGATCTGGGTGACGCCGTCGCGGATGCCGCTGATCAGCTCGCGCAGGGTGCTGCCCATGCGCGCGATGCCCTGCTGCAGCACGCCCAGTTCGTCGCGGCGGGTAACCCGCAACTGCTGGGTGAGGTCGCCGCTGGCGATCTTTTCCACCGCCACCAGGGTGTCGCGCAGCGGGCGGGTGATCTGCCGGGTGATCAGCACTGCCGCCAGTACGCCGACCAGCAGCGCCAGCAGCGTGGCGATGGTCTGCAGGCTGCGCGCCTGAGTGCTCTCGATGTCGCGGCGCTGCAGCTGGATCTGGTACAGCGCGTCGCTGCGCTTGACGATGTCGGCACCCTGTACGGTCATTTCGGCGCGCGCAGTGGTGATGTTGGCGACTGCATCGCGGAACTGGCGCACGGCGTCACGGTAGGCCAGCACCGAGCCTTCGAACTGTTGCACGCGCGTGTCTTCGGCGGGCAGCTGGCGCTTGAGGTTGTCGATTTCGGCCAGGGCCGCGTCCAGCTGGCGCAGGGCGGCCTGCTCGTTGGTGGCGCTGTTGTCGGCGATGTAGCCGCGGACGTCGATGCGTACCTGCAGCAGTTGCTGGCGAGCCTTGCTGATCAGCTGGTACTGGGCCAGGCGCACGCTGTCGGCTTCGGGGCGTGCCATGACTTCCTGGCTGAGGATGTCCATGGCCTGGTCGGCGCGGCTGGCCGAGCCGTCCATGGCCGTGCGCGCGGTGCGGGTGGCGTCGTAGCCCTGGCGCATTTTGTTCAGCGACACCTTGTAGGCGCTGATGGTTTCGCCCAGCTCACCCAGCAGCTTGATGTTTTCCGGGCTCTTGAAGGTGCTGGCCAGGTAGGCCTGCTGCTTGCTGAAGGCGTCCAGCTTGGCCTGGGTGTTGGCGGCGGCGGCATCGTCGCCGTTGGCGATCATGTACTGCAGGCGCGCAATACGCAGGTCGGTCAGGTCCTTGTTGAGCTGGCCGATATCGCCCATCCAGTTGCTGCGGTCGATCAGGCTGCCCAGGCTGGTCCAGCCGGTCAGGGCCAGCAGGCCGGTGAGAATCAGTACCAGGCCGAAGCCCAGGCCGAGTTTGAGGTTGACGCTGATGTTGGCGAACCAGTTGTTCATGCACGCTCTCCAGAAATTTTTTTCGCTCGCTTGATCGTCGATCGCCAGGCGTTGTTGTTCTGGATGCCTGCTGACTCGTGCAGGGGTTATCGGCAGTGATGGGGGAAGCTGAAACGCTTTTTCAGCAGATTTGTAACTGACTTGATTGGGGCTGCATGGCAGCCCCATGAAGCCTTAGAGGTTGCGCGCACTGAAGGTATCGCAGCGGTTCACCTCACCCTCGGCAAACCCGGCCTTGAACCAGCGCACCCGCTGCGCCGAGGTGCCATGGGTGAAGGAGTCCGGCACCACGCGGCCGCGGCCCTGCTGCTGCAGGCGGTCATCGCCAATGGCATTGGCCGCGTTCAGCGCCTCTTCGACGTCACCCGGCTCCAGCCAGTTCAGGCGCTTCTGCGCCTGGTAGGCCCATACGCCGGCCAGGCAGTCGGCCTGCAGCTCCTGGCGCACCAGCAGGCCGTTGTCGCCTTCCATGCGCTGGCCACTGCGGCGCGCGGCATCGACCTTGGCCGACACGCCCAGCAGGGTTTGCACATGATGGCCGATTTCGTGGGCGATCACGTAGGCCTGGGCAAAGTCGCCGGCGGCGGCGAAGCGGGTTTCCATTTCGCGGAAGAACGACATGTCCAGGTAAACCCGCTGGTCCGCCGGGCAGTAGAACGGCCCCACCGCCGCCGAGGCAAAGCCACAGGCCGAATTGACCTGGCCGCTGAACAGCACCAGCTTGGGGTCGCGGTACTGCTTGCCGCCCTCGGCGAACAGGGCTTTCCAGGTGTCTTCGGTATCGCCCAGGATCGAGGCGACGAACTCGGCCTGCTGGTCGTTGGCCGGCGGGGCCTTGCCACCCGCACCGCTGGGCACCTGCTGTTGCTGCTGCTCCATCTGGCCGGCGAGCTGGCCGAGAATCTGCAACGGGTCCTGGCCGGTGAGCCAACCGATGCCGACAATCAGCAGCACTGCGCCAAGCCCCAGCCCCTTGCCGCCGCCGAAACGCATGCCGCCGCCACCACCTTCACCTCGGGCATCGACCACATTGTCGCTGCGTCGGCCTTTTCGCCATTCCATGAATGTTCTCCGGAGCTTGAAACAAGAAGGCAAAGATTAGTCCACGACAGCGGCGAGTGTCAGGCCAAGGTGTTTATCCATAACCAAATGGTTATGTTTGAAATGCCTGATTTCAATATTCATTGCGCGCTACCTGCCTGAAACTGCATGTGGGAGCGGGCTTGCCCGCGACAGGGTTTCGTAGAAGCCCCCCTCGCATTTCCATAATTCCAAGAGAGGAAACCGGCATGCCCGCCCAGGACAACAGCCGCTTTGTGATCCGTGATCGCAACTGGCACCCGAAAGCCCTTACGCCTGACTACAAGACGTCCATTGCCCGCTCGCCGCGCCAGGCGCTGGTCAGCATCCCGCAGTCGATCAGCGAAACCACCGGTCCGGACTTTTCCCACCTGGGCTTCGGCGCCCATGACCATGACCTGCTGCTGAACTTCAATAACGGCGGCTTGCCGATCGGCGAGCGCATCATCGTCGCCGGCCGTGTAGTCGATCAGTACGGCAAGCCAGTACCGAACACCCTGGTGGAAATGTGGCAGGCCAACGCCGGCGGCCGCTACCGTCACAAGAACGACCGCTACCTGGCACCGCTGGACCCGAACTTCGGTGGCGTCGGCCGCTGCCTGACCGACCGTGACGGCTACTACAGCTTCCGCACCATCAAGCCGGGCCCGTACCCATGGCGCAACGGCCCGAACGACTGGCGCCCGGCGCACATCCACTTCGCCATCAGTGGCCCGTCGATCGCCACCAAGCTGATCACCCAGCTGTACTTCGAGGGTGACCCGCTGATCCCGATGTGCCCGATCGTCAAGTCGATCGCCAACCCGCAAGCCGTGCAGCAGTTGATCGCCAAGCTCGACATGAGCAACGCCAACCCGATGGACTGCCTGGCCTACCGCTTCGACATCGTGCTGCGTGGCCAGCGCAAGACCCACTTCGAAAACTGCTGAGGACCCCGCCATGCCAATCGAACTGCTGCCGGAAACCCCTTCGCAGACCGCCGGCCCCTACGTGCACATCGGCCTGGCCCTGGAAGCGGCCGGCAACCCGACCCGCGACCAGGAAATCTGGAACCGCCTGGCCAAGCCGGATGCGCCCGGCGAGCATATTCTGCTGATCGGCCATGTGTATGACGGCAATGGCCACCTGGTGCGGGACTCGTTCCTGGAGCTCTGGCAAGCCGACGCCAACGGTGAGTACCAGGATGCCTACAACCTGGAAAACGCCTTCAACAGCTTTGGCCGCACGGCTACCACCTTTGACGCGGGTGAGTGGACGGCGCATACGGTGAAGCCAGGCGTGGTGAAAAACGCCGCCGGTGTGCCAATGGCACCGCACATCAACATCAGCCTGTTTGCCCGGGGGATCAACATCCACCTGCACACGCGCCTGTATTTCGATGATGAGGCCGAGGCCAATGCCAAGTGCCCGGTGCTCAACCTGATCGAGCAGCCGCAGCGGCGCGAGACCCTGGTGGCCAAGCGTTGTGAGGTGGACGGGAAGACGGCGTATCGCTTCGATATCCGTATTCAGGGGGAAGGGGAGACAGTCTTCTTCGACTTCTGATTCAAGCCACTGGGGCTGCTCTGCAGCCCATCGCGACACAAGGCCGCTCCCACATTGATCGGCGTACGCAGGCCTTTGTGGGAGCGGCCTTGTGTCGCGAAAGGGCCGCCAAGCGGCCCCGGCAATCTACCGGTCAACGCCGAACCAGCAGAACCCCACTTTCCATGTGGTGGGTATAAGGGAACTGGTCAAACAATGCACACCGCTCGATGCGGTGGGTGTCGTGCAACTGGGCAATGTTCGCTGCCAGTGTCTCCGGGTTGCACGAGATGTACAGGATCCGCTCGAAACGCCGGGTCAGCTCGCAGGTATCCGGATCCATCCCCGCCCGCGGCGGGTCGACGAACACCGTACCGAACGCGTAGCTCTTCAGGTCGATGCCTTCCAGTCGGCGGAACGGTCGCACCTCGTTCAGTGCCTGGGTCAGCTCTTCTGCCGACAGGCGCACCAGCCGCACGTTATCCACAGCGTTCTCGTCGAGGTTGCTCAGCGCGGCATTGACCGAGGTCTTGCTGATTTCCGTGGCCAGCACCTGGCGCACGCGAGTGGCCAGCGGCAGGGTGAAGTTGCCGTTGCCGCAGTACAGCTCCAGCAGGTCGTCGTCACGCTCGCCAATGGCCTCGAAGGCCCACCTCAGCATCTTCTGGTTCACCGCGCCGTTGGGCTGGGTGAACGCGCCTTCCGGCTGGCGATAGCTGAACACACGGCCAGCGACGTCGAGCTTTTCCACCGCGTAGTCACGGCCGATCACCAGGCGCTTGCCCTTGGAGCGGCCAATGATGCTCACGCCCAGCTCTTCGGCCAGTTGCCGTGCGGCCACTTCCCAGGCCTCGTCCAGCGGGCGGTGGTAGCACAGGGTGACCATGGCATCGCCGGCCAGGGTGGTGAGGAACTCCACCTGGAACAGGCGGTTGCCCAGTTCCTCGCTGGCCTGCCAGGCCGCCTTCAGGCGTGGCATCAGTGCATTGATGCGCTGGCTGGCGATGGGGAAGTCGTCGATCAGGATCGCCTTGTGCTTCTCGCCCGGGGCGAACATGGCGTAGTGGCGCTGGCCGTCTTCGCGCCACAGGCGGAACTCGGCGCGCAGGCGGTAATGCTCGCGCGGCGAGTCGAAAACAGCCGGCTCCGGCGCGGCGAACGGCGCCAGCAGCTCGCGCAGCCGGGCCACCTTGGCGTCCAGCTGGGTGGCGTAGGAGGAGGGGTCGAAAGCAGCACTCATGCGTTGAACCAGCCCAGCTTGATGACGAACAGGATGGAAAGGATCACCAGGGCCGGGTTCAGGTCGCGGTGGCGGCCGGAGATCAGCTTGACGGCGGTCCAGGAAATGAAGCCGAAGGCGATGCCGTTGGCGATCGAGTAGGTCAGCGGCATGGCCAGGGCGGTCACTACCACCGGTGCGGCTTCGGTGACGTCGTCCCAGTTTATTTCCGCCAGGCCCGAGGCCATCAGCACCGCGACGAACAGCAGCGCCGGGGCAGTGGCGAAGGCTGGCACGCTACCGGCCAGCGGGGCGAAGAACAGCGCCAGCAGGAACAGTACCGCGACCACGATGGCGGTCAGGCCGGTGCGGCCACCGGCGCTCACGCCCGCGGCAGATTCGATGTAGCTGGTGGTGGTCGAGGTGCCCAGCAGGGAGCCGGCCATGGCTGCAGTGCTGTCGGCGATCAGGGCACGGCCCATCTTCGGCATGTGCCCGTCCTTGCCCATCAGCCCGGCGCGCTTGGCCACGCCGATCAGGGTGCCAGAGTTGTCGAACAGGTCGACGAACAGGAAGGCGAAGATCACGCTGATCAAGCCCACGTCCAGCGCGCCGGCGATGTCCAGTTGCAGGAAGGTCGGGGCCAGCGATGGCGGCATCGAGACCACGCCGCCGAATGGTGTCACGCCCATCAGGATCGAGGCGATGGTTACGGCGAGAATGCCGATCAGCACGGCGCCGCGCACTTTCAGCGACTCCAGGCCGACGATCAGGAAGAAGCCCAGGGTGGCGAGGATCGGTGCTGGCTGCTTGAGGTCGCCCAGGCCCACCAGGGTAGCCGGGTTATCGACGACGATGCCCGCGTTATGCAGAGCAATCAGCGCCAGGAACAGGCCGATACCCGCCGCAATGGCCGAACGCAGCGGCAGCGGGATGCTGTTCACGATCCATTCGCGGATGCGGAAGATCGACAGCAGGAAGAACATCACCGCTGACAGGAACACCGCGCCCAGCGCCACTTGCCAGGTGTGGCCCATGTGCAGGACCACGGTGTAGGTAAAGAACGCGTTCAGGCCCATGCCCGGCGCCAGGGCGATCGGGTAGTTGGCGATCAGGCCCATGGTCACCGAGCCGATGGCCGCGGCCAGGCAGGTGGCGACGAAGATCGCACCCTTGTCCATGCCGGTCTCGCCGAGGATGCTCGGGTTGACGAACAGGATGTAGGCCATGGCCAGGAAGGTGGTGACGCCCGCGAGAATCTCGGTGCGCACATTGGTGTTGTGTGCTTTCAGTTGAAACAGCCTTTCCAGCATGCCCGCTCCCAAGGCGCCCCCGGCGCCATGAATGTATCGACCCCATCAGCAAAGCACAGACCGTACCGGTTGCCGTGGTTTTGTGTGGGGCGGAAAAAAGCCGCGCATCATACCAGCATGCTTGGCGGGGGCCTATCGCCGTTGGGGAATGGTAATTTTTTCCCTGTGCCGGCCTCTTCGCGGGTGAACCCGCTCCCACAGGTACCCCACCAGGCCTGATGGCGACGCGCTCCTGGTGGGAGCGGGTTTACCCGCGAAAGGGCCGGTACAGGCTACAGATCAACCGTTATGCAACCGATCTCGCTTGGCCAGTGTGGGGAACAGTCTTATCCACACCCCAGTCACCACTAAAGTGCCCACTCCGCCCAGTACCACCGCCGGCACCGTCCCAAACCAGTGCGCCGTAACCCCCGATTCGAACTCGCCGAGCTGGTTCGAGGCACCAATGAACAAGCCGTTCACCGCGCTCACCCGCCCGCGCATTTCGTCCGGCGTCTCCAGCTGCACGAAGGCGCCGCGGATGACCATGCTGATCATGTCCGCCGCGCCCAGCACAACCAGTACTGCCAGCGAGAACCAGAACGAGGTCGACAGGCCAAAGGCGATGGTCGCCACGCCGAACACGCCCACTGCCGTGAACATGGTCCGCCCAACGTTGCGCTCGAACGGGAAGCGCGCCAGCCACAGCGACATCAGCAACGCTCCCACCGCTGGCGCCGAGCGCAGCAGGCCCAGGCCCAGCGGGCCGGTCAGCAGGATGTCCTTGGCGAACACCGGCAGCAGCGCGGTGGCCCCGCCCAGCAGTACGGCGAACAGGTCCAGCGAGATGGCGCCCAGAATGTCGGGCCGGCTACGGATGAAGCGGATACCGGCCAGCAGCGATTCGATGCTGGCGCGCCCGCGCTGGGCCACCTGGCCGCGTGCCTGCAGGCTCAAGGTCAGGACACAGGCGATGGCGTACAGGGCTACGGTGGGGCCGTATACCCAGATGCTGCCGAAGGCATACAGGAAACCGCCCACCGCCGGTGCCACGATGGTTGCCGTCTGGGTGGCCGAGGCTGAAGCCGCCACCGCGCGCGGGAACAGACCGGCCGGTACCACGTTGGGCAGCAGCGCCTGGGTCGCCGGCATTTCGAACGAACGCGTGGCACCGAGCAGGAAGGCGAGGGCGAAGATCAGCTCGCGGGTGACGTTGTCGGTTGCGCTGCCCAGCGCCAGTGCCAGGGCTATCAGCCCCTGCAGGCTCTGGCACAGCGCTGCGACCTTGCGCCGGTCATAGCGGTCGGCGACATGCCCGGTGTGCAGCATGAACAGCACCCGAGGGGCGAACTCGACCAGGCCGACCAGGCCCAGGTCCAGCACATTGCCGGTCAACTGGTAGAGGTGCCAGCCAATGGCCACGGTAAGCATCTGGAAGCCGCTGGCGGTGAACACGCGGGCCAGCCAGAAGGCCAGGAAAGGGCGGTGGTGACGCAACAACTGCGGTGCGGAATCGGACATCGGAAACCAGGGGCCTCGGCGCAGTAGAGGGGGGCGCAGCGTATCATCTGTTTGTAACAACCGGTTACTGTTTGCCGGGGTCGGCACTTTTTCACGCGTCAGGAAAGGGGGTGGGGCAACGGGTCACGCGGCAATCAACCACACGGCCCGTCAGGCCATTCAGGACTATGCTTCCTAGCAATCGTTGATCTGGATCAATCGTTCCAGATGTAACGATCGGGCCCTCGGGCCGAAATCCCTGCGATCGAACAGAACAATTCCAACGCGCCGCACTCGACTACCGTGGGGGCAGTGGGCGACGGGGCCAGCGGCCCGGACGCCGGATTATCTGAAGAGGAAGCACCATGTTCGGAATAGAGGCCTTGGAACTCGCCCGAATGCAGTTTGCCTTTACCGTGTCGTTTCATATCCTGTTCCCGGCCATCACCATTGGCCTGGCGAGCTACCTGGCAGTCCTCGAAGGCCTCTGGCTGCGGACCAATAACCAGGTCTACCGTGACCTTTATCACTTCTGGTCGAAAATCTTCGCCGTCAACTTCGGCATGGGCGTGGTTTCCGGGTTGGTCATGGCCTACCAGTTCGGCACCAACTGGAGCCGCTTCTCCGACTTCGCCGGCGCCATTACCGGCCCGCTGCTCACTTACGAGGTGCTGACCGCGTTCTTCCTCGAGGCCGGCTTCCTGGGGGTCATGCTGTTTGGCTGGAACCGCGTCGGCCGTGGCTTGCACTTCTTCTCCACGGTGATGGTGGCGCTTGGCACACTGGTCTCGACCTTCTGGATCCTCGCCTCCAACAGTTGGATGCAGACCCCACAAGGCCACGAGATCATCGATGGCCGGGTGGTGCCGGTGGACTGGCTGGCAGTGGTGTTCAACCCCTCGTTCCCCTACCGCCTGGCGCACATGGCCACTGCCGCGTTCGTCTCCACTGCCTTCTTCGTCGGTGCCTCGGCGGCCTGGCACCTGCTGCGCGGGCGTGACAACCCGGCGGTGCGCAAGATGCTGTCGATGGCCATGTGGATGGCGCTGATCGTCGCCCCGATCCAGGCGGTGATCGGTGACTTCCATGGCCTCAACACGCTCAAGCACCAGCCGGTGAAGATCGCCGCGATCGAAGGCCACTGGGAGAACGTGCCCGGCGAGCCGACCCCGCTGATCTTGTTCGGCATCCCCGACATGCAGGCCGAAACCACCCGCTTCAAGCTCGAGATTCCGGCACTCGGCAGCCTGATCCTGACCCACAGCCTGGACAAGCAGGTGCCGGCGATGAAGGAGTTCCCGCCCGAAGACCGGCCTAACTCGACCATCGTCTTCTGGTCGTTCCGGATCATGGTCGGGCTGGGTTTCCTGATGATCTTCGTCGGCCTGTGGAGCCTCTGGCTGCGCAAGCGCGGCACGCTCTACACCTCGCGGCCGTTCCTGTACCTGGCCCTGTGGATGGGGCCTTCCGGGTTGATCGCGCTGCTGGCCGGCTGGTTCACCACCGAAATCGGCCGCCAACCCTGGGTGGTGTATGGCCTGATGCGCACGGCAGACGGTGTGTCGAACCACAGTTATGCCCAGCTCGGCTTCACCCTGGTGGCCTTCGTGGTGGTGTACTTCGCCCTGTTCGGCACCGGCCTTGGCTACATGATGCGCCTGGTGCGCAAAGGGCCGCAGACCGGTGAGGGTGA
Organism: Pseudomonas sp. NPDC096925; assembly: GCF_044762545.1. Taxonomy (NCBI): domain Bacteria; kingdom Pseudomonadati; phylum Pseudomonadota; class Gammaproteobacteria; order Pseudomonadales; family Pseudomonadaceae; genus Pseudomonas; species Pseudomonas sp. NPDC096925. The sequence continues at coordinate 42,009 of NZ_JBIWEM010000004.1, forward strand.
CGAGCACAGCCCCGGTGGCCCAGGCACCAAACGCACGCCGGCGCGGCCGCTGTCCGCCGCCGATGATGGCCGAGAGGCCAACTCCGCCAGCCTGAGCAAGGGGAACTGAACCATGGGTATCGACCTTCCGCTGATCTGGGCCGTGATCATCATCTTCGGCGTCATGATGTATGTGGTGATGGATGGTTTCGACCTGGGGATCGGCATGCTCTTCCCGTTCGTCAAGGGCGAGCATGACCGCGATGTGATGATGAACACCGTCGCCCCCGTGTGGGACGGCAACGAAACCTGGCTGGTGCTGGGCGGTGCCGGGCTGTTCGGGGCATTCCCGATGGCTTATTCGGTAGTGCTGGAGGCCCTGTACCTGCCATTGATCCTGATGCTGATCGGCCTGATCTTCCGCGGCGTGGCCTTCGAGTTCCGCTTCAAGGCCAAGGCCGACAAGCGCCATATCTGGGACAAGGCGTTCATCTGGGGTTCGCTGATTGCCACTTTCTTCCAGGGCGTGGCGCTGGGCGCCTTCCTCGAAGGCTTCAAGGTGGTCGACCGGCATTTCGCCGGCGGCACACTTGACTGGCTGACCCCGTTCAGCCTGTTCTGCGGCCTGGGGCTGATCGTTGCCTACACCCTGTTGGGCTGCACCTGGCTGATCATGAAGACCGAAGGGGCGCTGCAGCAGAAGATGCACGACATCGCCCGGCCGTTGGCGCTGGTGCTGCTGGTGGTGATCGGCATCGTCAGCCTGTGGACACCGATCGCCTACCCGCAGATTGCCGAGCGCTGGTTCAGCATGCCTAACCTGGTCTGGTTCATGCCGGTGCCGCTGCTGGTGCTGGTAACCTTCTACGGGTTGCTCAAGGCGGTGGCGCGCAATGCCCACTACACGCCGTTCCTGCTGACGTTGGTGCTGATCTTCCTTGGTTACAGCGGCCTGGGCATCAGCCTGTGGCCGAATATCATCCCGCCGTCGATCTCGATCTGGGACGCTGCGGCGCCACCGCAGAGCCAGGGCTTCATGCTGGTGGGCACCCTGTTCATCCTGCCGTTCATCCTCATGTATACCTTCTGGAGCTATTACGTGTTCCGCGGCAAGGTTACCCATGAAGACGGCTATCACTAGGAGGGCCGCATGATGACCGGCAAGCATGGTTTGGACGAGAAGAAACCCCTGTGGCAGCGGCTGGGTTGGCTGCTGCTGATCTGGGCGATGAGCGTGGCGGCTCTGGGTGTGGCGGCCTGGGTGATGCGCCTGTTCATGGGGGCAGCGGGGTTGACTACCCATTGAGGTAAGCCTGTTCTGGCCCTATCGCCGGCAAGCCAGCTCCCACAGGTAACGCACTGTCCTTGAATGCAGTGCCGTACCTGTGGGAGCTGGCTTGCCGGCGATAGGGCCGGTACAGGCTTACTTGCGGGCTTTCAGGATAACGAACTTGGGCGTTGCGGCCACCTGCTCAACCCCACGGAACAACCGCGCCAGCTTGCTGTGATAGCCCAGGTGCCGGTTACCCACGATATACAGCGCACCGCCCACCACCAGCGCTTCCCGCGCCTGCTGGAACATGCGCCAGGCGAGGAAGTCACCCACTACCTGCTGCTGGTGGAACGGCGGGTTGCACAGCACCACGTCCAGCGACTGCTTCTCCACCCCCGCCAACCCATCGGCTGCCTCGAACACCGCCGGGCGCTCACCCAGCGCGGCCTGCCAGTTCTCTTGTGCCGATTGCACCGCCATGTACGACTCGTCGACCAGGGTGTACTGGGCATCCGGGTTGTCCAGGGCGCTGGCTATCGCCAGCACGCCGTTGCCGCAACCCAGGTCCGCCACCCGCGCACGGCCCAGTTCGCGGGGCAGGTGCGGGAGGAACGCCCGGGTGCCGATGTCCAGACCCTCACGGCAGAACACGTTGGCGTGGTTGACCAACTCCAGCGCCGGCGTGTCAAGACGGTAGCGGCTAGGGTAGGGCGAGCGGGCGACAGGCCGTTCGGCCACCGTTGCTGTCAGCAACCGAGCCTTTTTTTGTGCCAGCGAGGCCTGCACCGGGCCGATGTACTTCTCCATAAGGTCACCTGCCGCTCGTGGCAGGTGCTTGATCATCGCCCCGGCAATCACCTGTGCACCGGGCGCCAGGTGGCCTTGCAGGCGGATCAGCTGTTCTTCGAGCAGGGCCAGGGTCTTGGGCACGCGCACCAGCACCCGGTCGAACGGGCCTTGCCAGTGTTCGCTGGCCGGTACGAACGGCACGCTGTCAAACGGCAGGCCATTGCGTGTCAGGTTCTTTTCCAGGGCCAGGTGCGCCAGGTGCGAGTCGCCACTGCTGACCACCTGCAGCTTGCCCGCCAGGCTGGCGGCCAGGGCGCCAAAGCTGTCATTGAGCACCAGCACCCGGCAGTTGGCCGCGGGGGCCTGTTCGTGCAGCTGCGCAAGCAGGTACTCGTCGGCGGCATCGAAAGCCTGCAGCGGGTCGTTGGCCTGTTCCGGCTGGCGGATCAGGTCGAGTTCGGCGTAGGGGGTGGTCAACAGGGGCATGGCGTCTGGCTCGGGTACGAAACTGCCCGTTGCGGTTCGCTCCGGGCTTTGCCGGGCGATTCTACAGGGCTTTGCCCAAGGTCGCAGGTTTGAAGGTCAGATCCAGCCACGCAGGGCGGCGATGGCGATGGCGCCGGCCTTGTTGGCGGCGTTGGTCTTGGTGATGACACTGCGGATATGGAAGTTCACCGTGCTTTGCGACAGCGACAGGATGCAGGCCACGTCGGCGGCGGTCTTGCCGGCGGCCGACCATTTCAGCACTTCAAGTTCCCGATCGCTCATTTTCGGCGCCGGCGGGCACAGTGCATTGAGGTGGTGTTCGCCAAGCACCGCATGCAGGGTGTGGCACAGCCACTGCACGTTGCCGGCCTTGCCGTAGAGCTCTGCCATATTGATGCTGCCGGCAGGCCTGGCCACGCTGATCTGGCTTTCGTTGTGATGCAGATCGTGCAGCGACTGTGTCCAGCCATGGCGCAGACCGTGCTGGCAGGCGATTTCACGAAACTGCGGGGCTTCACGATACAGCTCGTCGGTCCATTGCACTGGCATGGTCGAGGTGTGGCTCAGGTATGCGGCCGCGTCCTGCTTGTAGAGCTCGTCGCCCTGATAGCGCTCGATCCAGCCGCTCGGGTAATTGCTGTAAAGGTACAGTCTGGGTGTTTGCGTGGCGATCTGGATGCGAATGTTCAGCCCGAGATATTCCATGCCCAGGTCCTGTGCCAGGCAAACCGCGATGTCGAACAGCTTCCGTGGGCTGCGTTCGCTGGCAAACGTATGAAGATGCTCGGGTTTCCAGTGAAGCATCTGAACAACTCCTTGGGTTCCAGGATTCATTCCGTTTGGGTGCCCGGATGATTGTAGGAAAAGACCTACGATCCCGCTGGGAATTTTTTGTTATAGCACTCAGGATTTTCTGCGACTTCGGCAGGATCGCCGCAGATGAGGCCCTACAAAGCAGTGGTTTTTATCCGCGCTACTTTGCGCGACACTGTGCGCACGCCAAACCTGGAGCCCGATATGACCGCTAGCGCCGAAAAGTTCACCCGCCAGACCCTGCTCGATGTTCAGCCACTGACGCCGAACCTCTTCAGCCTGCGGGTTACGCGCGATGCGGGGTTCCGCTTCCGTTCCGGCCAGTTCGCCCGCCTGGGCGTGACCAAGGCCGATGGCAGTGTAGTGTGGCGTGCCTACTCCATGGTCAGCGCGCCCCATGACGAGCACCTGGACTTCTTCTCCATCGTGGTGCCTGGTGGGGAATTCACCAGTGAGCTGAGCAGGCTGGGGGCGGGCGATGCTCTGCTGATCGATCGCCAGGCCTTCGGCTTCCTTACCCTCGACCGCTTCGTCGGTGGCCGCGACCTGTGGTTGCTGGCGACCGGTACTGGCATTGCGCCGTTCATGTCGATCCTGCAGGACTTCGAGGCTTGGGAGCGTTTCGACAACATCAAGCTGGTGTATTCGGTGCGCGAAGCGAAAGAGCTGGCCTATGTGGATGAAATCGCCGGGCTGGAGCAGCGCGATTACCTGGCCGAGTTCGCCGGCAAGTTGCAGTTCATTCCGGTGGTGACCCGTGAACAGCACCCGGGGGCGTTGAACCAGCGTATTACCACGCTGATCGAGAATGGCGAACTGGAGAAGGCGGCGGGGCTGGAGCTGTCGCCGGAACATTCGCGGGTGATGCTGTGTGGCAACCCGCAGATGATTGACGATACGCGCAAGGTACTGAAGGCGCGCGACCTGCAATTGAGCCTGAGCAAGCGGCCGGGGCAGGTGGCGGTAGAGAATTACTGGTAAGGCCGTTGGGGGAGCGGCGGTGCGGCGGTCCGATCTGCCCGCGAACACCGGCGGAGCCGGTGCCATCCACCGCGTTGGATTCTTCGCGGGCCTGCCCGCTCCCACAGCGCTCCCTATCTAACCTCAGGGCAAACGGTTCTGGTTCTGCGCCTTGAGCAAATCGCGGATCTCGGTCAGCAAGGTCTCTTCGGCAGTCGGCACAGGCGGTGCAGTCGGCGCCACGGCCTCTTCACGCTTGAGCTTGTTGATCGCCTTCACCCCCATGAAGATGGCAAAGGCCACGATCACGAAGTCGATCACGGTCTGGATGAACTTGCCATAGGCCAGCACCACCGCCGGAACGTCACCTTCGGCAGCCTTCAGGGTAACTGCCAGGTCGCTGAAGTCCATGCCACCGATCAACAGGCCCAGTGGCGGCATGACCACGTCACCGACGAAAGACGAGACGATCTTGCCGAAGGCCGCGCCGATGATGATACCGACCGCCATGTCGACGACATTGCCTTTGACCGCGAAGGCCTTGAACTCACTGATCATGCCCATGTTTGGTTCCTTGTAACAAAAGGTAAGGTTTACGCAGTGTAAGCCACTTGAACGCTTCATGCGTTGTGCTCTGGGCTACTGACTGCGGTTAGAACGAATAGTTTTGTCGCATCCCGAGGCGTTCGAGGCACGTCCAGCTCGGCTATCATGGCGGTTTTTTCCAGGAGACCCCCAGCCATGGCCAAGGCCAAGCGCTTGTATGGCTGCACCGAGTGCGGTGCGACCTTCCCCAAATGGGCCGGCCAGTGTGGCGAATGCGGGGCCTGGAACACTTTGGTCGAGACCATGATCGAAAGCGGCGGCGCCGCTGCGCCCAGTAGCGGCCGTGCCGGCTGGACCGGTCAGCAGGCGCAGATCAAGACCCTGGCCGAAGTCAGCGTCGAAGAAATCCCGCGCTTCACCACCAGCAGCACCGAACTGGACCGCGTGCTGGGCGGTGGCCTGGTGGATGGCTCGGTGGTGTTGATCGGTGGCGACCCCGGCATCGGCAAGTCGACCATCCTGCTGCAAACCTTGTGCAACATTGCCGTGGGCATGCCGGCGCTGTATGTCACCGGCGAGGAGTCGCAACAGCAGGTGGCCATGCGTTCGCGGCGCCTGGGCCTGCCCCAGGACCAGCTCAAGGTGATGACCGAAACCTGCATCGAAACCATCATCGCCACGGCACGCGTCGAAAAACCGCGGGTCATGGTGATCGACTCGATCCAGACCATTTTCACCGAGCAACTGCAATCGGCGCCCGGCGGCGTGGCTCAGGTACGCGAGAGCACGGCGTTGCTGGTGCGCTACGCCAAACAGAGCGGTACGGCGATTTTCCTGGTCGGCCACGTGACCAAGGAGGGCTCGCTGGCCGGGCCACGGGTACTTGAGCACATGGTCGATACCGTGCTGTATTTCGAGGGCGAGTCCGATGGCCGCCTGCGCCTGCTGCGGGCGGTGAAGAACCGCTTTGGCGCGGTCAACGAGCTGGGTGTGTTCGGCATGACCGACCGTGGTCTTAAAGAAGTGTCCAATCCGTCGGCGATCTTCCTCAACCGCACCCAGGAGGAAGTGCCGGGCAGCGTGGTGATGGCGACCTGGGAGGGCACCCGGCCGATGCTGGTTGAAGTGCAGGCGCTGGTCGACGACAGCCACCTGGCCAACCCGCGCCGGGTGACCCTGGGCCTGGACCAGAACCGCCTTGCCATGTTGCTGGCAGTGCTGCACCGCCATGGCGGTATTCCTACCCATGACCAGGACGTGTTCCTCAACGTGGTCGGCGGGGTGAAGGTGCTGGAAACCGCCTCGGACCTGGCGCTGCTTGCGGCGGTGATGTCCAGCCTGCGCAACCGGCCCCTGGCCCATGGCCTGCTGGTGTTTGGCGAGATCGGCCTGTCCGGCGAGGTGCGGCCGGTGCCCAGTGGCCAGGAGCGCTTGAAGGAGGCGGCCAAGCACGGCTTCAAGCGGGCCATCGTGCCCAAGGGCAATGCGCCGAAAGAGGCGCCGGCGGGGTTGCAGGTGATTGCCGTTACCCGGCTGGAGCAGGCCTTGGATGCGCTATTTGAGTAATTTGTAGCTTGTACCGGCCCTTTCGCGGGTAAACCCGCTCCCACAGGTACCGCATCAGCTTCAGGGTTGTGCAAACCCTGTGGGAGCGGGTTTACCCGCGAAAGGGCCGGTACAGGCAAAACGAAAAAGGGGCCGACGATGCGCGTCGGCCCCCCACCTCACCGCTCAGTCAGCAGTCAATGCTCGGCAACCGCACTGCGCCTGACCGTTTCATTGCCATGCTCGTCCAGTTCCAGCATCGGCACTTCATTACCCTCGGCATCGAACAGCTTGCCATCCTTGAAGTAGTCGCCATCACGCAGCGCTGAAATGTCCGAGTACTGGATGGTGCGCTCGTACGCGGCGGCAAACACCGACTGCTGGTCCGAGTTGCCGGCGGTGAAGTGGTTGAAGATCAGGTTCAGCAGGATGGCCATGATCGCCGCCGAGCTGATGCCCGAGTGGAAGATGGTCTCGAACCAGTTCGGGAAGTGGTGGTAGAAGGTCGGTGCGGCAATCGGGATCATGCCGAAGCCCAGCGAGGCGGCAACGATGATCAGGTTGACGTTGTTCTTGTAGCTGACCTTGGACAGGGTACGGATACCACTGGCCGCCACGGTGCCGAACAGCACGATGCCCGCGCCACCCAGTACCGGGGTAGGGACTGCTGCTATCACCCGGCCCATGATCGGCAACAGGCCCAGCACCACCAGGATCACGCCACCGGTGGCCACCACGTAGCGGCTCTTGACCCCGGTCACGGCTACCAGGCCGACGTTCTGGGCGAATGCGCTCTGGGTGAACGAGCCGAAGATCGGCGCCAGGACGCTCGACGCCATGTCGGCGCGCAGGCCGTTGCCCAGGCGCTTGGAGTCGACCTTGGTGTCGATGATCTCACCCACGGCGAGGATGTCGGCCGAGGTTTCAACCAAGGTCACCATGATCACGATGCACATCGACAGGATTGCGGCGATGTGGAATTCCGGCATGCCGAAATGAAACGGCGTGGGGAAGGCGAACATCGGGCCCTCGGTGACCTTGCTGAAGTCGGCCATGCCCAGCGCCCAGGCGATCAGGGTGCCGACCACCATGGCCAGCAGGATCGACAGGCGCGAGATGGCCGCGCTGCCCAGCTTGCTCAACAGCAGCACGATGGCGAAGGTCAGTGCTGCCAGGCCGATATTGGCCACGCTGCCGAACTCCGGCGATGCGCTGTTGCCACCCATTACCCAGCGGGCGGCCACGGGCATCAGGGTCAGGCCGATGGTGGTGATGACAATGCCGGTCACCAGCGGCGGAAAGAACTTGGTGATGCGCGAGAACACCGGGGTGATCAGAAAGCCGATCAGCGACGCTGCCATGACCGCGCCGAGCACGCCTGGCAGACCACCACCGCCCTCGCTGCTGAGGATTGCCCCCATGGTTGCCACACCGGCGAACGAAACACCCTGCACCAGCGGCAACTGGCAGCCGAAGAACGGCAAACCGAGGGTTTGCAGCAGGGTGGCCAGGCCACCGGCAAACAGCGAAGCGGCGATCAGCATGCCGATTTCGGCGCCGTTCAGGCCCGCGGCCTGCCCCAGGATCAGGGGTACCGCGACGATCCCGCCGTACATGGTCAGCACATGCTGCAGACCATAGGCCAGGTTGGCCCCAAGGCCGAGGTTTTCATCCTCGGGGCGCTTGGCGGGAGACGTGCTAGTGGACGTAGTCATGGAGCAGGCTCTCTGTTTATTGTTGTGGCGCTACTGTAGACACTTCCTGCAAATGATTTCCACAAGAATTGTATACAATATTTTGATTGGAGCGCGCACAAGAGCGCCCGCAAGGTGTGTGTGCATCCAATGCAGAACGCGTACCAACTCTTCAGAGGCTGTACTAGAGGGGTGTGTACAAAACGCTGCTACCCAGGCTTAAAGCTGTCTGGGTAGACAGGAAACACAAGGTGAGGAAGCCATTAGCTAGCTAAGAGATTTCATTATTCGATGAGTTCGCGCAGCTCACGCATCATTTCGGTGCTGTCGGCCACGTTCAATTCCACAAGACGGTGCAAATGGCTCATCGACTCGAGGTCGATGTACAGGCAGATGAAGCCCAGGCGGTCCGGTTCTTCATGGCGCAGTTCAACTTGCATCTGCACACGTGTATCGGGGTCCAGTTGAATGATGGCGTCGAAATCCTGGGTCAGGTCGGCATCCCAGTTGGCCGGGCGCTCGATCAGCAAACCCTTGAGTGAAAGGTCCAGCAGCTTGGCAGGCCAGCGTTGCAGGCCCTGGCGCAGTTCGGTGGGGGCGTCGAAATCGATGCGCTGAAAGCGGCGGCGTTCGTGTTCGCTCATGGGATAGATCCTCGAATAGGTCCTCAGGGGACATCCTGACTATAGTTAGAGTGGTATGTGCATCAGGTACCGCAATCTGGCCGCAGAGGCTCTAGACCAAAGCAAGTGTGGCAATGCGCGATGACTCGCCCTAGACTCGATGGGCGGTCTTTTCCAATCCACCAGCTGGAAGCAAACCATGAACAACAATAATAGCCTGCTACGCCACATTCCGTGGCTGGCGCTGGCAGTCATAGGAGCCTGTGCGCTGGGTGTGGTTGCCCTGCGTCGCGGCGAGGCGATCAATGCCTTGTGGATCGTGGTCGCGGCGGTGGCCCTCTACCTGGTCGCCTATCGTTACTACAGCCTGTTCATCGCCACCAAGGTGATGCAACTCGACCCGCGCCGAGCCACCCCGGCGGTGCTCAACAACGACGGCCTGGACTACGTCCCGACCAACAAACACATCCTCTTCGGTCACCACTTCGCCGCCATCGCTGGCGCAGGTCCCTTGGTCGGCCCGGTACTCGCCGCGCAGATGGGCTACCTGCCCGGCACGCTGTGGCTGATCGCCGGCGTGGTGCTGGCCGGTGCGGTGCAGGACTTCATGGTCCTGTTCCTGTCCACCCGCCGTAACGGCCGTTCGCTGGGCGACATGGTGCGCGAGGAGATGGGCCGCATTCCGGGCACCATTGCCCTGTTCGGCTGCTTCCTGATCATGATCATCATCCTTGCGGTGCTGGCGTTGATCGTGGTCAAGGCCCTGGCCGAAAGCCCGTGGGGCATGTTCACGGTGATGGCGACCATCCCGATCGCGATGTTCATGGGCATCTACATGCGCTACATCCGCCCGGGCCACATCGGTGAGATTTCGGTCATCGGCGTGGTGCTGCTGCTGGCCTCGATCTGGCTGGGGGGCCAGATTGCTGCAGATCCGACCTGGGGCCCGGCGTTCACCTTCACCGGCGTGCAGATCACCTGGATGCTGGTGGGTTATGGCTTCGTCGCCGCAGTGCTGCCGGTATGGCTGGTACTGGCGCCACGTGACTACCTGTCGACCTTCCTCAAGATCGGCACCATCGTTGGCCTGGCCATCGGTATCCTGATCATCGCGCCCGAGCTGAAAATGCCGGCGCTGACCCAGTTCACCGACGGCACCGGCCCGGTGTGGAAGGGCACCCTGTTCCCGTTCCTGTTCATCACCATCGCCTGTGGTGCGGTGTCCGGCTTCCACGCGCTGATCTCCTCGGGGACCACGCCGAAGCTGCTGGACAACGAAACCAACGCCCGCTACATCGGCTACGGCGGCATGCTGATGGAATCGTTCGTCGCCATCATGGCCATGGTCGCCGCTTCGGTAATCGAGCCGGGCGTGTACTTCGCCATGAACAGCCCGGCCGCGGTGGTCGGTGCAGACGTGGCGTCGGTGGCGCAAACGGTCAGCAGCTGGGGCTTCCTGATCACCCCTGAGCAGCTCGAGGCCACCGCCCGCGACATTGGCGAGCACACTGTGCTGGCCCGTGCCGGTGGCGCTCCAACCCTGGCGGTGGGTATCGCGCAGATCCTGCACCAGGTGCTGCCGGGTGAAAACACCATGGCCTTCTGGTACCACTTCGCGATCCTGTTCGAGGCCCTGTTCATCCTCACTGCGGTAGACGCCGGCACCCGTGCCGGGCGCTTCATGCTGCAGGACCTGCTGGGCAGCTTCGTGCCGGCGCTCAAACGCACCGAATCGTGGACCGCCAACCTGATCGGTACTGCCGGCTGCGTGGCCCTGTGGGGCTACCTGCTGTACCAAGGCGTGATCGACCCGCTGGGTGGCATCAACACCTTGTGGCCGTTGTTCGGCATCTCCAACCAGATGCTGGCCGGTATCGCCCTGATGCTCGGCACCGTGGTGCTGATCAAGATGAAGCGCCAGCGCTACGTCTGGGTCACCCTGCTGCCGGCCGTGTGGCTGCTGATCTGCACCACTACCGCAGGCCTGATCAAGCTGTTCGACCCGAACCCGGCAGTCGGCTTCCTGGCCCTGGCCAAGAAGTACAGCACTGCACTGGACGCCGGCCAGGTACTGGCCCCGGCCAAGGACATCGGGCAGATGCAGCATGTGATCTTCAATGCCTACACCAACGCCGGCCTGACCGTGCTGTTCCTGTTGGTGGTGTTCAGCGTGCTGTTCTTCGCTGTCAAGGTCGGCTTCGCCGCCCTCGGCCGCAAGGAACGTACCGACAAGGAAACCCCGTTCCAGGCCCTGCCGGACGCTTGAGAGGACTGCTGCGATGTTCAACGACCTGGGTCGACTGGGTAAATACCTGGGGCAGGCAGCCCGCCTGATGGTCGGCATGCCCGACTACGACAACTACGTCGAGCACATGCAGACCAAGCACCCGGACAAGCCGGTCATGACGTACGAGGAGTTCTTCCGCGAACGCCAGGAAGCGCGTTACGGCGGCAAGTCCGGGCCCAAGTGCTGCTAACGGCCCGCGCTAGCCTGATCGGCTAGCGCGGTCTTTGTGGGAGCGGCCTCGTGTCGCGATAGGGCCGCTCCCACAAGGGCCGTGGTACACCTTCAAAATTCTCACTGCACAGGAGATGTTCTGCGTGCAGACGCCTATTCCCGTAACCGTGCTCACTGGCTTCCTCGGTGCCGGCAAGACCACCTTGCTCAAGCACATGCTCAAGGCCGAGCACGGCCTGAAAATCGCCGTGATCGAAAACGAATTCAGCGAGGCCGGCATCGACAGCCAGCTGCTGGGCGACGAGCCGGTGCAGGTGATGACCCTGGCCAATGGCTGTGTGTGCTGCAGCATCCACGGCGACCTGACCCGCGCCTTGTACCTGCTGCTCGAACGCCTGGATGCCGGCGAGATCGCCTTCGACCGCCTGGTAATCGAATGCACCGGCCTGGCCGACCCGGCGCCGGTGGCACAAACCTTCTTCATCGACGAGGAGCTTCGCGAGCGCTATATCCTCGATGGCATCCTCACCCTGGTCGATGCCGCCCACGCCGAGCTGCACCTGACCCAGACCATCGCCCAGGCCCAGGTCGGCTTTGCCGATCGCCTGCTGCTGAGCAAGACCGACCTGGTCGAGCCCGCTGCGGTCGAGGCCCTGCGCGAGCGCCTGGCCCGCATCAATGGCCGGGCCGCGATCCGTGTGGTCGAGCATGGTCGCATCGACCTGGCTGAACTGCTGGATGTGCGTGGTTTCAACCTCAACCCCGATCTGGGCGCGAACCTGCAGCCGGCGCTGCGCCCGCTGCTCAAGCCCGCTACCCCGGACCGGATCTCCACCTTGGTGCTGCGCACGGAAACCGCGCTGGACATCGACCGCCTCAGCGACTTCATGAACGAACTGCTGGAAACCCACGGCAAGCAGCTGCTGCGCTACAAGGGCGTGCTGAACATTGCCGGTGAAGCGCGCAAGCTGGTGTTCCAGGGCGTGCTCAAGCTCTACGGCTTCGACTGGGATGCCGAGTGGGCCGAAGATGAAACCCGCGAGAGCGTGATGGTGTTCATCGCCGACGAATTGCCCGAAGCTAGGATTCGGGCTGGGTTCGAGGCGCTGGCTGCGGGCTGAGCTGACGCGGTGTCTGGGCCTGGAACCACTGTGGCCATGAACTGCGGTGGCGTGTCTCCAACTCGATACACGGGATCAGGCGCTCGGTCAGCAGCGCCGTTTGCCGCACCGCCTTGGCAGTGCGGTACTTGGCGCTGTGGATGCACTCGCGGTCGCCGAACTCGCAGCGGTTCAGCGCCGTGCCGCCGCAGGGGCCATTGGCCAGGCCCTTGGGGCAGGTTTCCGGGCAGATGTACAGGGTGTCCTCCAGGCGGCAACGGCCGCAGGTGTCGCAGCCTACCAGCGGGTGCTTCACCGCGTGTTCCACCTTGTGCAGCACCCGCGCGCCAAGGCGTGTAGTCCACAAAGGCTGGCGCACGGCCCAGCCAAATGCCTTGCTCAGGCCATTACGGCGGCTGAACAGCAGCGAATGCATGCCGTGCATCAGGTGATAGCGCGCTTTTTCTTTGAACGACGCATCGACCCGTGACTCGCCCTGGCGCCAGCTCGCCTGTGGCGGGTGGAAGCTGACTGCCGGCAGACCGGGCATCTGCCAGCTGGCATGCCAGGCCGGCGCCCATTGTTCCAGCGTGTGGATTTGCGCCTGCCAGTGCTCGATGCGTGCTTCCAGGGCCAGCAGTTGCTTGAGTTCGTGAACCCCCGACAGATGCACGCCGGCATAGCCCATCAGCTTCACGCCGATGATCTGCAAGGCCAGGCGGTCGATGCTGCGCGCCTGGGCAAAGGCCTTGGACTGCGCCGCTTCCGCTTCGAGCATGTCGCGCATGGACGGCGTGACGGTCACGCCCGCCACGTGCTCGAGCATCGTCGCCCGCCCGTGGGTGAGGCTCATCAGGCAGGCCAGCATCGGCCTGGGCGTGGCCTGGCGGCTCATCCAGTGCATGGCTTCCTGGTGTTTGCCAGCATCGAAACCCAGTTGCAGGGTGAGGAAGTCGGCGCCTGCCGCCAGCTTTTTCTCGGCCTTGAAGTATTGGGCACCGCCTTCTTCCTCGCAGTACTTGAACGGGTTCAGCGCAGCGCCAAGCAGCCAGTGCGGGCAGGCCTGGCGGGCGATCTGCAGGGCTGCGACCGATTCCAGGTAGCGCACCGGGCGCTGGCCAGGCTGGTGGCCGGGCAGGCGGTCGCCGGTGAGCAGCAACAACTGGTCCAGGCCGGCGGCATCCATGCGTTGCAGTTGGGCGAGCAGGTGGTGGTGTTCGCGGTCCTTGCCGGAGAAATGCGGCAGGGCGGGTACCGGGTTGCTGAACGAGGCGAGGGCGTCCAGTGGCGACATGTCCAGCGGGCTGCCGACGCGGTCGCCAATGGCCACGGTCATTGGCCAGCCGCACAGGTGCGCACGGGCCAGGATCGCCTCCATGGCGGCGAAGCGTTCTGCGGAGGCTTTGGGGACGAACTCCATGACGCAGACGAAGGTGTTTTCGCGCAGCGCGGTTTTCAGCAGGCTCATGGGGCCGGGTACCTGGTGTGGTCAGGGTGGCATTGTGCGGCAGAAGGCGGGTGGGGTCATGTCCGAATGCGCAGGGTGGTGCTCTGAATGAGACATCCAAGGTTGCCTGTAGCGGCCCTTTCGCGGCTAAAGCCGCTCCCACAGGGTGGCGCGGTACCTGTGGGAGCGGCTTTAGCCGCGAAAGGGCCGGCACAGGCAGCACAAAAACATGAACATGAGGAAATCTTGAGTTCATCTCAAATTTAATGAGTTTGTCTCAAGATGCAAGCATCCGGAAAATCCCCTCATTCATTTATGCATGCTGAGGGACAAGACATGGCACTGGCACACAACCTGGGCTTTCCACGTATCGGTCGCGACCGCGAGCTGAAAAAGGCCCTGGAAGCCTACTGGAAGGGTGAACTCGACGAAGCCGGCCTGCGCGCCGTCGGCCGTGAGCTGCGTGCCCGCCACTGGCAGGTGCAGAAAGACGCCGGCATCGAACTGCTGCCGGTCGGCGACTTCGCCTGGTACGACCAGGTGCTGACCCACTCGCTGACCTTCGGCGTGATTCCGCAGCGTTTCCGCAGCCAGGACGCTGCCAGGCCGACCCTGCAGACCCTGTTCGCCATGGCCCGTGGCGCCGTGGGTGACAGTTGCTGCGGTGGCGCACACGCCCAGGAAATGACCAAGTGGTTCGACACCAACTACCACTACCTGGTCCCCGAATTCACCGTCGACCAGCAGTTCGCCCTGAGCTGGGAGCAGTTGTTCGAAGAAGTGGCAGAGGCCCAGGCCCTGGGCCACGCGGCCAAGCCGGTAGTAATCGGCCCGCTGACCTACCTGTGGCTGGGCAAGGCCAAGGGTGGCGATTTCGACAAGCTGGAGCTGCTCGACCGCCTGCTGCCAGTGTATGACCAGATCCTCAACCGCCTGGCTGCCCAAGGTGTGGAATGGGTGCAGATCGATGAGCCGATCCTGGCCCTGGACCTGCCTCAGGACTGGAAGAACGCTTACGAGCGCGTCTACAACATCCTTCAGCGGGCGCCACTGAAAAAGCTGATCGCCACCTACTTCGGCGGCCTGGAAGACAACCTGGGCCTCGCCGCCAACCTGCCAGTCGATGGCCTGCACATTGACCTGGTACGGGCGCCCGAGCAGTACCCGACCATCCTCGATCGCCTGCCGGCCTACAAGGTGCTGTCGCTGGGCCTGGTCAACGGCCGCAACGTCTGGCGCTGCGACCTGGAAAAGGCGCTGGCGGTACTGCGCCATGCCCATGAACGCCTGGGCGAGCGGCTGTGGGTGGCGCCGTCCTGCTCGCTGCTGCACAGCCCGGTGGACCTGGCCCGTGAGGACCAGCTCGATGCCGAACTGCACAGCTGGCTGGCCTTTGCCGTGCAGAAGTGCCAGGAAGTGGCGCTGCTGGCCAAGGCCATCAATGTTCCGCAAGCCGACGACGTGACCACAGCACTGGCTCAGAGCCAGGCCGTGCAGGCCAGCCGCGCCGCTTCGCCGCGTATTCACAAGCCTGCCGTGCAAGCCCGCCTGGCGGCCATCAAGCCCGCTGACAGCCAGCGTCAGTCGGCGTTTGCCCAACGTATCGTCAAGCAACGTGCGGGGCTCGACCTGCCAGCGTTCCCGACCACCACCATCGGCTCGTTCCCGCAGACCTCGGCGATTCGCCTGGCACGCCAGGCCTACAGGCAGGGCAAGCTGACCGAGGCCGATTACGTCGAGGCCATGCACAGCGAGATCCGCCATGCGGTGAAAACCCAGGAGGACCTGGGCCTGGATGTGCTGGTACACGGTGAGGCCGAGCGCAACGACATGGTCGAGTACTTCGCCGAGCAGATCGATGGCTATGCATTCACCCGCTTCGGCTGGGTGCAGAGCTATGGTTCGCGCTGTGTGAAGCCTGCGGTGATCGTTGGTGACCTGAGTCGGCCGAAGGCCATGACCGTGGAATGGATCAAGTACGCCCAAGGCCTGACCAGCAAGGTGATGAAGGGCATGCTGACCGGCCCGGTGACCATGCTGATGTGGTCGTTCCCGCGTGAAGACGTGAGCCGCGAAGTGCAGGCGCGCCAGCTGGCTCTGGCAATCCGTGACGAAGTGGTCGATCTGGAAGCGGCGGGTATCAGGATTGTGCAGATCGACGAAGCGGCTTTCCGTGAAGGCCTGCCGCTGCGCCACGGTGCCTGGGCCCACTACCTGGAGTGGGCCACCGAGGCCTTCCGCCTGTGTGCCTCGGGGGTGCGTGACGAAACCCAGATCCACACCCACATGTGCTACAGCGAGTTCAACGACGTGATCGAGTCGATCGCGGCGATGGATGCCGACGTGATCACCATCGAAACCTCGCGGTCGGACATGGAGTTGCTGGCGGCGTTCGAGCGCTTTGCCTACCCCAACGAGATCGGCCCGGGTGTGTATGACATTCACTCGCCACGGGTGCCGACCCGTGAGGAGATGGTCAAGCTTCTGCGCAAGGCTGCCCGGCGTATCCCGGCCGAGCGTCTGTGGGTCAACCCGGATTGCGGGCTGAAGACCCGTGCCTGGCCGGAGACCGAGGCCGCGCTGATCAATATGGTTGCCGCTGCTCGTGAGTTGCGCGCTACCGCCTGATCATTTACTGCCGGTACCGGCCTCTTCGCGGGTAAACCCGCTCCCACAGGGACCGTGCATATCTTGAATGCAGTGGTGCGCCTGTGGGAGCGGGTTCACCCGCGAAGAGGCCGACACAGGCACTACAAACTCCTAGAATGCCGACTTCAATCAAATCGACAGGAAGTGATGCGATGCGAGTTCTGGTAGTCGGCGCCAGCAAGGGCCTGGGCAAGGCGTTCATGGAAGGTTTGGGTAAACCGGGCGACACCTTGATTGGTGTGTCGCGCAACAAGCCAGCGGCAGTGAGCGTTGGCAAGGATGTCCTGGCCCAGTGGATCGAGGCCGATCTCGGCCAGCCGGTCGCCGCCGTCGAGGCAATTTTCCGCGTGCTGGCCGAGGGTGGCGTGGATACGCTCATTTATAACCTCGGCCTGTGGGAAGCGGAGGCCTTCGAGGCGCACTACAGCTTCCTCGATGATCGTGATGTGGAATTGCAGCGCATGGTCGATTGCAACATCACCGCGACCATCCTGCTGATCAAGCGCTTGCTGCCGTTGCTGCTCGAAAGCGGAAAACCACGGATCATCCTTACCGGTTCCACCTCGGGCCTGCCCCAGAGTGGTCGCCCTGAAGTGACTTTCGCCGCCTCCAAATTCGCCCTGCGCGGCATCGCCGAGGCATTGCGTGAAGGTTATCGCGGGCAGGGGCTTGGGGTGACGTGCCTGAACCTGGGCTACCTGAATACCGAGGATGGCCTGGATGTGCCGTTGGCCGAGGCTGCAGCGCGTGGGGAAGGGGGGCTGATACCGCTGCATGACGTGGTGCTGATGGTGCGCACGCTGCTGGAGTTGTCGGCGGCGAGCTATGTGCGCGAACTGACCCTACCGGCTATTGCCGATGAGCGGTTCTGAAGCCTGAGGTTACTCAGTAAGCAGGCCCGGCCTCTTCGCGGGCTTGCCCGCTCCCACAAGTACTGCACAAACCTCGAAATTTGAGCTGCACCTGTGGGAGCGGGCAAGCCCGCGAAGAGGCCGGGCCTGCTCATATCAATCCGAGATCACCGCTCGATTGCCAAGGCTACCCCTTGGCCGCCACCAATGCACAGTGTCGCCAGGCCTTTCCTGGCATCGCGCTTGATCATCTCGTGCAGCAGGGTCACCAGCACCCGGCACCCGGACGCACCAATCGGGTGGCCGAGGGCAATCGCCCCGCCATTCACGTTGACCCGCGCGGCATCCCATTCCAGCGCCTTGCCCACGGCCAACGCCTGCGCGGCAAAGGCTTCGTTGGCTTCGATCAGGTCTAGCTCGGCCAGTTGCCATCCGGCCTTGTCCAGGCAGCGCTGGGTGGCCGAAACCGGGCCAATGCCCATGATCGCCGGGTCTACGCCGGCACTGGCATAGGCCGCGATCCTGGCCAGCACCGGCAGGCCCAGGGCCTTGGCCTTGGCGGCGCTCATCAGCAGCACGGCGGCGGCGCCGTCATTCAGGCTTGAGGCGTTGCCGGCGGTAACGCTGCCGTCCTTCTTGAACGCCGGGCGCAGTTTGCCCAGGGATTCGGCAGTGGTATCCGGACGCGGCTGCTCGTCCCGCGCGAAGACTTTGGGTTCTCCCTTTTTCTGCGGCAGCACGATCGGGGTGATTTCATCATCGAAGCGGCCGGCCTCTATCGCGGCCACCGCCTTGCGCTGAGACTCGGCGGCGAAGGCGTCCTGCTGCTCCCGGCTGAGGCCGTACTGGTCCACCAGGTTTTCGGCGGTGATACCCATGTGATAGTCGTTGAAGGCATCCCACAGGCCGTCGGTGATCATGCTGTCGATCAGCTGGCCATGGCCCATGCGCTGGCCGGTGCGGGCCGAGGGCATTACGTAGGGGGCAAGGCTCATGTTCTCCTGGCCGCCGGCGATTACCACCTCGGCGTCACCGCAGCGGATGGCCTGAGCGGCCAGGTGTAGCGCCTTGAGGCCCGAGCCGCAGACCTTGTTCAGGGTCAGTGCCGGTACGCTGAAGGGCAGGCCGGCCTTGATCGCAGCCTGGCGTGCCGGGTTCTGCCCGGCGCCGGCGGTAAGCACCTGGCCGAGGATGACTTCGTCAACCTGCGCCGGGGCCAGACCGGTCTGCTCCAGCAGGCGCTTGATCACGGCGGCACCGAGGTCTACTGCAGGCACAGTGGCCAAGGCGCCCTGGAAGCTGCCGATGGCGGTACGGGTTGCAGCGACGATGACCACGTCGTTCATGTTGTTGTTCTCCGTGCGATGGGCGTAATGCCTCAAGCATCGGTGGCTTTGGCTCATTTGTTAAGTTTGTTTTTCTTTGCGATTGATGTGCAAAGCAAATGAATGAGCGTAAAGCGGCGTGCAGAACTATGCTAAGGGATGCGCTACTACATTCATCTGGATGGAGTTCACGCCCATGCGTACATTGATCGCGCTGACCCTTTTGATTGGCAGCAGCACAGTATTCGCCGCCACCGAATGCACCACCGCCGACAAAAGCACCTGGCAGGATCAGGAAAAATTCCAGGCGCAGCTCAAGGAGCAGGGCTACAAGATCAACAAGTTCAAAGTCACCAAGGGCAACTGTTACGAGATCTATGGTTTCGACAAGGATGGCAAGAAGGTCGAGATCTACCATGACCCAGTGACTGGCAAGGCAGTCAAGAGCGAGTACCACGAGTGAACAGCGACGGCACGGTGCAGCTGTGGGATCCCCTACTGCGGCTGTGCCACTTGTCGATGGCCGTGGTGTTTTTCGCCAACTACTTCTTCAACGAAGCGGGAGAAGACTGGCACCAATGGTTGGGCTATTACGCACTGGCCGTTGTGGTGGTGCGTGTGATCTGGGGTTTTGTCGGGCCACGCAGCGCGCGCTGGGCCGACTTCTGGCCAACCCCGGCAAGCCTGGTCGGGCATGCCCGGACGCTGCTGCATGGGGAGCTTGACCCTCACATGGGGCATTCGCCGATTGGCGCCCTGGTGATGGTGCTGATGATGACCGGCATCGCCGGTCTGGGCCTGACCGGGTGGGCCTCACAGGAGGTGGACGCGCTGTTTGGTGTCGACTGGCCGTTGGACCTGCACAGCTGGTTGGCCAACGCGGTGCTGGTGCTGGTTTGCGTGCATGTGCTGGGCGCTATCTACGAGAGCGTGCGCATGCGGGAAAACCTGCCGTGGTCGATGATCACCGGGCGCCGTCGGCAGCCCCGCGATTGATAGTGCCGGCCTCTTCGCGGGCTTGCCCGCGAGAGGCCAGCACAGGCAGCATCTGCTACACCGCCGGGCACTGATGGGTCACACAGTGAATCCCCCCACCCCCGGCAGCAATGGCATCGATATCCAGCTGCACGATATCCCGCCCCGGATACAACGCCGTCAGCAGCCCCCGCGCTTTCTCGTCCGCCGCCCCATCGCCAAACTGTGGCGCAATGATCGCGCCATTGAGCACGAAGTAATTGATGTACCCCGCGGCAAAGTCGTCATTGCCTTTGCTGAACCTGTTACGCCGCCCGTGCAGCGGCGGCGACACGACATGCACCTGCAACTTGCGGCCCTCGGCATCGGTGGCCCGTTTGAGGATCTCCAGGTGCTGGCGCGTCACGGCGTAGTCATACGAGTCCGGGTCGTTATCCAGGTTGGCAATCACCACCCCTGGCCTCACGAAGCGGGCATAGAAGTCCACGTGCCCGTCGGTGATGTCCTGGCTGGCGATGCCCGGTAGCCAGATGATCTTGCTCAGCCCCAGGCGCTCCTTGAGCTCTGCCTCGACCTGCGCCTTGCTCCAGCCTTTGTTGCGGTTGGCATTGACCCAGCTGCTCTCGGTCATGATGCCGGTGCCGTGGCCGTCCACTTCGATGGCGCCGCCTTCACCCACCAGGGCGCTGCGCTGGTAGCGGGCGCCGGCCAGCGTGGTGACGCGTCTGGCCAACTGGACATCGTTGCTGTGACGCTGCTTGTTGCCCCAGCCATTGAAGTTGAAGTCTACCGCCGCCAGGGCTCCGTCATCATCGACGACGAAGTTGGCGCCGATGTCGCGCATCCAGATGTCGTCCAGCTCGCACTCGACGAAACGTGTGCGATGGCTGCCACAGTGCTGCTCGGCCAGCTTGCGCTCGCTGGCCCGGCAGAACACTGTCACCGGCTGATAGCGCGCGATGGCCTGGGCGATGCGACCGAGGGCGGCCTGTACATCGGCGGTGAAATCCTCCCAGATCGCATCCTGGGCACCAAAGGCGATGAACGCGCGCTGCTGCGGCTCGCCTTCGTCCGGCATGAACCAGCGCCCGGGTTCTTCGGCACGGGCCAGGCCCAGCGGCAGGCCGAGGCTGGCGACCAGCGACAGTTGCAGGAAGGTTCTACGGCTTGGCATGGCTCAGTCCTGTGCAGTCTTGAAACGTGTCCACACGCGCATGCGTGCGCGCATGTCGGCCTGTGGGATATCGCGGCCCGGGATCAGCCGGGCATAAGTGGCTTGGTCGAGGTAGATATCGGGGTTGTCGCGCATGCGCGGGTCCACCGCCTGGCGTGCCTTGGCGCTGGCGGTGGGGTAGCCGGTGAAGTTGCTGATGGCCGCCATGTTCGCCGGGCGCATGACGAAATTGATGAAACGATAGGCGTATTCCGGGTGCTTGGCATCGGCCGGGATGGCCATGGTATCCATCCACACTGTGGTGCCCTGGCGCGGCACGCGGTACTGGAAATCGAGATGCTTGCCCGCGGCCTCGGCGGTACGCTGCGCCTGGATCACATCACCGCTGTAGCCCAGTGACAGGCACAGGTTCTCGTTGACCAGTTCGGTCACTGGTTGCGACTGGAATTTGCGTACGTACGGGCGAATCGCCTTGAGCAGTTCACTGGCTGCAGCCAGATCTTCGCGCTTGGCACTGCGTGGCTCGCGGCCCAGGTAGTTGAGGACCACTGCCAGCACTTCGTCGGGCGAGTCGATGACCGAAATGCCGCAGTCGGCGAACCTGGCGGCCAGCTCCGGCTTGAACAGCAGGTCGAGGTTGTCCAGCGGCGCATCGGGCATGCGCTGGCGGACTTTGTCGGCATTCACCGTCAGACCGATGGTGCCCCAGGTGTAGGGCACGGTCGCCTGGCGGGCCCTGGGGTACCGGGCGTGCAGCTTGCGCAGCCCGGGCTCGATGTCGTCAAGGGCCTCCAGGCGGCTGTGGTCCAGTGGCTGCAGGCTGCCGGCGCGCATCAGGCGCTCGGCGACGGTATCGCCGGGGAAGACCAGGTCGTAGCCACTGCGCCCGGACATCAGCTTGGCCTCGAGCACTTCGCTGCCGTCCATCACATCGTAGATTACCTGGATGCCGGTTTCGGCTGTGAACTGCTTGAGGGTGTCCTCGGCAAAATAGTCGGCCCAGTTGTACAGGTGCAGCACGGGCTGCTCGGCCTGGGCCTGGCAGGCGCAGACGGCCAGCGCCAATGCAGCTAGAGTGTGGCGTTTCATGCTCAGGCCCTCAGGGTGTGTGGGAGGCGGCCGTCCAGGGTCAGCAGCGTGGCGTACATTTCCGGGCGGCGATCGCGGTAGATGCCCCAGCTCAGGCGGTCTTCCCGCATGCCGGCCAGATCCAGGTCGTGCAGCCAGATGCCGCTGCTGTCGCGGTCGGCTTCGGCAAGCATGGCGCCCTTGTGGTCGCAGATGAACGACGAGCCGTAGAAGCGCATGGCCAACCCGGCATCGCTGGCGGCGACCTCCTCGCCCACGCGGTTGGCCGCTACCACCGGCAGCAGGTTGGCGGCGGCATGGCCGCGCATGGCTACCTGCCAGTGGTCGCGCGAGTCCAGGTCGGCACAGCCGGGCTCGGAGCCGATGGCGGTGGGGAACAGCAGCACTTCGGCGCCCATCAGTGCCAGGCAGCGGGCGGTCTCGGGGAACCACTGGTCCCAGCAGATACCGATGCCCAGGCGGCCAAAGGCGGTGTCCCAGACCTTGAAGCCGGTGTCGCCGGGGCTGAAGTATTCCTTCTCCTGGTAGCCGATGGCGTTGGGGATGTGGGTCTTGCGGTATACGCCAAGCAGGCGGCCGTCGGCATCGGCCACGGTCAACGAGTTGAAGAAAGCATTGCCTGCGCGCTCATACCAGCTCAGCGGCAGCACCACGCCCAGCTCGCCGGCCAGTGCGGCGAAGCGCTGCAGGATCGGGCTGGCGGGGTAGGGCTGGGCGAGGGCCTGGTGCTGGTGGTCTTGTTCGATGCAGAAGTACGGGGTGGCGAACAGTTCCTGCAGCAGGATCACCTGGGCGCCTTCGGCGGCGGCCTGGCGTACCAGTTGTTCGGCGCGGTCGAGGTTGCCGGGCAGGTCCCAGCTGCACGGCATCTGGGTGGTGGCGACGCGCAGCAGGTTCATGGCTGCACCTCGGGCTGTTGCTGGGTGATGCAATGAATGCCGCCACCGCCATGGGCAATGTGGTCGATGCGCACCGGTACGATCTCCCGCCCCGGGAAGGCGTGGGCCAGTTGCGCGGCGGCTTCCTGGTCGGCGGCGATGCCATAGGCCGGCATGATGATCGCGCCGTTGGCAATGTAGAAGTTGGTGTACGAGGCGCAGAATACCTCGGCGTCCTGGTCGACGGCGGCGCTGGCTTCATACAGATCGAGCAGTTCGAAGTGCCGGCCTTGGGCGTCGGTGGCCAGTTCCAGGGCGCGGCGGTTTTCCCGCACCACTTCGGCGTACACCGAGTGCTGGTCATGGATGGCGTCGACCAGCAGCACGCCAGGGCGGGCGAAGGCGCATACGCCGTCGATGTGGCCGTCGGTCATGTCGCCGGTGATGTACTGTGGGTCGCCTGGTAGCCAGATGGTCTTGCGGATGCCCAGGTAGCGGGCGAAGCAGGCCTCGAACTCGGCCTTGCTCACACCAGGGTTGCGGTTGGGGTTGAGCAGCACCGACTCGGTGGTGATCAGAGTGCCTTCGCCGTCCACATGAATCGCCCCGCCTTCGTTGCACAGCGATGTGCTGAAACCGTCCAGGCCCAGGTGGTCGAGGATGCGCCGGCCAAGGCTGCGGTCCTGGCCGTGTCGAGACTTGCCACCCCAGGCGTTGAAGCGCCAGCTCAAACCGGCCAGGCCATGCTGTGGGTGGCAGATGAAGCTCGGGCCGCTGTCCCGGCACCAGCTGTCGTCCACGGTCATTTCGACCAGCTCGATATTGGCGCCGCAGAGGGCGCGGGCGCTTTGCAAGGCCGAAGGGTCGACCACCATCTTCACTGGCTCGAAGCGGGCGATGGCCGCCGCGACCCGGGCGTAGTCCTGCTGTACGTCGGCCAGGTGCACGTGCCAGCCGCTTTCCCACAGGGCCTGGTTGTGCGGCCAGACCATCCAGGTTGCAGCGTGGCGGGCCCATTCGGCGGGCATGCGCCAGCCGCTGTCGAGGGACAGGTGCATAGTGAACTCCGATCTATTAAGGATTTTTATCAACGAAGCCCGCCGTCGCGGGTGTTGAGGTCCATGCTATGGCTAGGCCTGGCCGACGACAAACGATAGATTTAGCGCACATCTGATCAGCAGGGCTTATCAAACATGCTCAAACACTGGCCACCCCTGAATGCCTTGCGCGGCTTCGAGGCCGCTGCGCGGCTGGGCAGCTTTCACAAGGCCGCCGAAGCGCTGAACCTGACCCAGTCGGCCATCAGCCAGCAGATTCGCAGCCTGGAAACCTACCTGGAGCAGCCGCTGTTCCACCGCAGTGGCCGAAGCGTGAGCCTGACCGACGCCGGGCACGACCTGCTCAGCACCACGCAATCGCTGCTGCAGCACCTCGCCGTTGGCATTCGCCGGCTCGACCAGTACCGCAAGCCCAACCAGCTGGTGGTCAACACCAGCCCGGCCTTTGCCAGGCACTGGCTGCTGCCGCGGCTGGCCGACTTTCATCAGCGCTGCCCGGATGTCGACTTGTGGTTGTTCACCAGTTTCGAAGTGCCGGAGATGGCGACCGAGACCATCGACCTGGCCATCCGCGACGACCTCAGTGCCCAGGCCGAGTGCAGCTTCAGCGTGCTGCACCAGGACCAGCTGTACCCGGCCTGCCACCCGGCATTGCTGCAAACGCCGATGTCGCGGCGCACCACCTTGCATGGCGAGCGCGAGATGGACTGGAGCCACTGGCAGCTGGAGGGGGGCGAGGACGTGGGGCAGCAGGGCAAGGGGCTGAACTTTTCCGACCCCGGGCTGCTGCTGGATGCGGCGAGCGAGGGGTTGGGGGTGGCCCTGGTCAGCCAGTTGCTGGCGCGGCGGGCGGTGGAGGAGGGGCGTTTGCAGGCGTTGTCGGCGCAGCGCGTGCGTGGGCCGGCGTGGGCTTGCCTGGTGCATCGGGATAGCCAGGATGATCCGTTGGCCCGGCAATTCCTGGAGTGGCTGAAAGAGGCTCTCTTGTCAGATTGATGTTGCCAGTGCCGGCCTCTTCGCGGGTGAACCCGCTCCCACAGGTATTGCGCAGCCCAAAGGATTTGCGCGGTTCCTGTGGGAGCGGGTTCAGCCGCGAAGAGGACGGCGAAGGAAAACCTCGGTTTTGCATCCCCAAGATCACCCCGTAATATGTGTCGGATAACCTGCGGGGGTAGTCTCACCCTCTGATCAATCGGAATCGCCCATGGCGGCGCTTCCCCCGGCATAAACCTGACGAGGTACAGACATTGGCCATCATTCATCCTAAGGTCCGCGGTTTCATCTGCACCACGACTCACCCGAAGGGCTGCGAGCTCAACGTCCGTGACCAGATCGAAGCCACCCGCAAGCTGGGCGTGCGCGAGGATGGCCCGAAGAAGGTCCTGGTCATCGGTGCTTCCAGCGGCTACGGCCTGGCAGCCCGCATCACCGCGGCGTTCGGCTTCAAGGCCGACACCCTGGGCGTGTTCTTCGAAAAGCCAGGCACCGAGACCAAGGCCGGCACCGCTGGCTGGTACAACGCTGCCGCCTTCGACAAGTTCGCCAAGGCCGAAGGCCTGTACAGCAAGTCGATCAATGGTGACGCCTTCTCCGACGAAGCCCGCGCCAAGGTCATCGAGCTGATCAAGAACGAAATGGGCGGCAAGGTCGACCTGGTCATCTACTCGCTGGCCTCGCCGGTGCGCAAGCTGCCGCAGACCGGTGAACTGGTGCGTTCGGCCCTGAAACCGATCGGCCAGCCGTACAAGTCGACCGCCATCGACACCAACAAGGACACCATCATCGAGGCCAGCATCGAGCCGGCTACCGAGCAGGAAATCGCCGACACCGTCACCGTCATGGGTGGCCAGGACTGGCAGCTGTGGATCGACGCCCTGGCTGGCGCCAACGTGCTGGCCGAAGGCGCCCGCACCGTGGCCTTCAGCTACATCGGCACCGAAATCACCTGGCCGATCTACTGGCACGGTGCGCTGGGCCAGGCCAAGCAGGACCTGGACGAAACCGCCCTGCGCCTGGACAAGAAACTGGCCGGCGAAATCAAGGGCGGCGCCAACGTGGCGGTGCTGAAGTCGGTGGTTACCCAGGCCAGCTCGGCCATCCCGGTGATGCCGCTGTACCTGTCGATGGTGTTCAAGATCATGCAGGAGAAGGGTGTTCACGAAGGCACCCAGGACCAGCTGGACCGCATGTACCGTGACCGCATGTACCGTGCCGACGGCGCGCCGGCCGAGGTCGACGAGAAAGGCCGCCTGCGCCTGGACGACTGGGAACTGCGTGATGACGTGCAGGATGCCTGCAAGGCCCTGTGGCCACAGGTGACCACCGAGAACCTGTTCGAGCTGACCGACTATGCCGGTTACAAGAAGCAGTTCCTCAACCTGTTCGGCTTCGAGCGCGCTGACGTCAACTACGACGAAGACGTGGCTACCGATGTGAAGTTCGACTGCATCGAGCTGTAATCGGCTTTAGCCTGTACCGGCCTCTTCGCGGGTAAACCCGCTCCCACAGGCATCTCACCAAGCCTGAAGGGAGTGGGGAACCTGTGGGAGCGGGTTTACCCGCGAAGAGGCCGGTACAGGCTATAAAATCTTTGCTAGCTTTGGCGCACGACAACAGGGAATGTGCCATGAGCAGCCTCACCCAGCCCGCCACTGCCTTTCGCCACACCGCAGCCGACGGTTACAGCCTCGGCGGCTTCCGCTGGCGCCACGCCCGACCTGACCCCCAGCGCCCGCTGGTGATCATCAACGCTGCCACCTCGGTACGCTGCCGCTACTACTCGCGTTTCGCCGACTACCTGTTCGCCCAGGGTTGCGATGTGCTGACCTACGACTACCGTGGCATCGGCGAATCCCGGCCGGCCTCGCTGCGCGGCTTCCAGGCTTCCTGGAGCGACTGGGGCCGGCTGGATTTCGAAGCCATGCTGGTGCACGCCGCAGAACATTTCCCCGGCCAGCCGGTGGACGTGGTGGGGCACAGTTTTGGCGGCTGCGCAGTGGGGCTGGCACCGTCGGCGAGCAAGGTACGCCGGGTGGTGATGGTCGGCGCGCAATTCGCCTACTGGCGCGATTACGCGGCCGACCAGCGCTGGCAACTGTTCGGCAAGTGGCATGTGGTCATGCCGCTGCTCACCCGGGTGTTCGGTTATTTTCCCGGCAAGCGCCTGGGTTGGCTGGAGGACACGCCATCCGGCGTGGTGCACGACTGGACCACCCGTACCCCACGCTATGAGCACCGACCCAGCGGGCGTGCGCTGGAGGCACTACCGTTCGCCCAGGTGCGGGCGGCAACGCTGGCCATCAGCCTGACCGATGACCCCTTTGGTACCGTGGCGGCGACCGAGCGTTTGCTGGGTTATCTGCAGGGCGGCGAACGCCAGCACCTGCGCATTGCGCCTGTGGATATCTCGGTCGATGAAATTGGCCATTTCGCGTTTTTCCATGACCGGTTTCGCGAAAGCCTGTGGCCGGTGGCCTTGCAGTGGTTGCAGCAGGGTGGGTTGGCGGGTGGGGTGCCGGGAACCATCATGGATTGATGGTGGGGTGGAAAATCTGGGGCCGCAAAGCGGCCCCGGCTATCTCAAGCCTTGCGCGCAAGCGGCAGCTCGGCAAACTTGACGCCCGCCAGCCCATGCTTGATCAGCGCGCGGATATTGCCATGGTCGCTGCCCTCGGGCGTGGCCACCACGTCACGGTAGTGTTCGCCAAAGGCCAGCAGTGCTTCCTGGTCACTCAGCCCTTCCAGCAGCGCCAGCCCCAGGGTCTTGCAGGAACCTTCGTTCTGCCCGGCCGCATTCGCCACGCCGCCATTGTCGAAGGCCTGAGGCTGGTAGTTGTAGTTGTCGGCAATGAACGCCAGGGTGTCGGCAAACACGTGTTGGCCGCTGGCCAGGCTGGCGCGCAGGGTGTTCAGGTCAGTCACGGGGTTTTCCTTTTTCGAACGCCGCCTGTTGGTCGGCGCTGGCTTCTTTCTGGTATTGGGCTTTCCACTCGGCGTAGGGCATGCCGTACACCGCTTCGCGGGCGTCATCCAGGCTCAGGTCGAGCTGGCGCTCGTCAGCCGCGGCCTTGTACCACTTGGACAGGCAGTTGCGGCAGAAGCCGGACAGGTTCATCAGGTCGATATTCTGCACGTCGGTGCGCTTTTGCAGGTGTTCGACCAGGCGCCGGAACGCGGCGGCCTCGAGTTCGAGCTGTTGCTGTGGGGTCATGGGCTTCTCTCAGGTCATGCGGTTCTTCAGGTGGCGGCCACCGTTGATGACCACCTGGCTGCCGGTGCTGTACTGGCTGGCGAGCAGGTACTTGACCGTTTCGATCAGCGGGCCGGCGCCGGGTTCGAACTCCAGCAGGGCCTTTTTCAGGGTTTGCTGGCGGTAGGCTTCGTCACCCCCTTCCTTGAGGATCAGCAGCCCGGGCAGGATACCGTTCACATGCACCTTGGGCGCATATTTTTCGGCGAACGACAGCACCATGTTCTGCAACGCGGCCTTGGTCGCGGCATAGCCGATGTGGCTTTTGCTGCCGCGCGATGAGGTTTCGTCGCAAATGTGGATGATGTCGGCCTTTTCCACCTTGGCCAGCAGGTCGCCCAGGGCCAGGTTGAGGTGGTAGGGCGCTTCGACGTGCAGGCGGAACATGGTCTCGAGGTTGTCGAGGCCATCGTCGAGCCACAGCGAGGCGTTGTGGATGATGGCGCGCAGGCCGTCGTAATGGTTGTGCAGGTAGTCGATCAGGGCCTGGCGGTCGGCCGCCTGGCACAGGTCGGCCTGGAACTGCACGATGTTCGGGTGGGCCGCCTGTGGCTGGACGCTGCGGCTGGCACTGACCACCGTATGGCCGGCCTGTGCCAGTTCAAGGGCCAGGGCCAGCCCGACGCGCTGGCTGGCTCCGGTAACGAGAATGGGGCTGTTCATGTTCGGGGCGGTCAACTTGTCTGTCCTTTGGTTGCCGCCCAGCATACCCGAACTGTCTACCGCGTGTACGGCCTGGCCTCAGCGGCTGCGCAGGGCGCCAGCAGTGGCCGGGGAGGCATGCAGCCAGCCGGCCAGCAGGCGGGTGGACAGGGGGATGAACAGGTAGACCATCACCGGTGTCAGGCCCAGGGTGCTGAGCAGTACCCGAGGCACCAGGTCCAGTGCTGCCAGCCAGTGGCCGAACACCAGGTTGAACACCAGTGAAACCGGGAAGAAGGCCAGCCAGATGGCCACGGCCTGCTTCCAACGCGGCGGTTTTTGCACCATATTGGTGCCAAACCAGTCGTCGATGCCGCTCACGCGCGCCTCTTTGGGGCGTTCGAACAGGCCGTTGCCGCGTTGCAACCAGGCTCGGCGCGAGGCGGAATGCTCCCAGGCATGCAGGGTCGGTTCGTCGCTGAAGCGGAAGATGATCTGGAACTCGTCGCTATCGCGGGGTGGCGCGAGGATGCCCGAGCCAAGGTAGCCGGGGAAGTCGGTGGCCAGCTGTTCGCCTTCATGCAGCCAGGCCAGCAGGTCCTGGTAGCGGCCATGGGCGGCGCGGCGCGACACCATCAGGGTGACGGGTGGGGTAGACATCGTGTATCTCCTGGCAACGGGGCTGGCGGGTAACCGGCCCCTTTGGCTGCGTGGCCCGGGGTGTTGGGCGACGCAGGCATACATGCAAGAATCGGGCGCGGATTATCGCCCATGTGCGATGCTCGGTAACTGTCAGCTGGCAAACGGTCGCGGCCCAGCGTCTGGTATTGTCGTAGTAAACTAGGTGTTCAACTTGCGCACACAGGGTACCCCGTGCAGATGAACGAACAGGGACGTAGTCCGGTAATCGATGCGGGCCTCGCGCAGCAGGACCTGTTTCCGATCCGTGAAGTTTCCCGCCTGACCGGCGTCAACGCCGTGACCTTGCGTGCCTGGGAGCGCCGCCATGGCCTGATCCAGCCAACTCGCACCGACAGTGGCCACCGCCTGTATTCCCAGGCCGACATCGATGACATCCGCCGCATCCTTGGCTGGCTGGAGCGTGGTGTGGCGGTGAGCAAGGTCGCCAGCATCCTCGCGCGCGGCCATGCCCTGGCCGGGCAGGCAGGTGGCGCGACGGACACCTGGGTGCGCTGGCAGCAGCAGATTCGCCAGGCGCTGCAATGTTTTGACGTGGCCGGCCTGGACCGCCTGTTCGACGAGGTGTTTGCCGCCTGCACCCTGGACCAGGTATTCAGCGAAGTGTTCATGCCGGTATGGCATGACCTGGCGGTCGGGAAAGGTGGCTACGGGCAGGTCAGCGAGTGGTTGTTCCTCGATCAGTTCCTGCGTGGCCGGGTGTTAGCCCGCTTGCAACTTGCCCGTGCACCGCGCAGCCGCAGGGTGCTGCTGGCGCCGTTGCCGGGGCAGTGCCACGAGCTGGAATTGCTGGTGACCAGCCTGACTCTGGGCAGCGATGAAGTTGGCGTGACGCCACTGGCGAGCGGGCAGCCGCTGGCGGAACTGGCACTGGTCTGCGAGCGCTTGAAGCCGGATGCCCTGGTGCTGTTTTCCCACCAGTCGCCCACGATGGAACTCACCCGGCGCCTGACGCGCCTGGTGGCAGGGCTGGAGTGCCCGTTGTTACTGGCGGGTGAAGCGGCGGAACTGGCACAGGACAGCCTGGCTGGCAGCCCGATCGCCTGCCTGGGCGCGCAGGGCGGCGTGATGCGCCAGCGTTTGCGGCAGTTTCTGGCCGGTCAGCTCGATACCTGAGTGTGAAGCTCGGGGTGGGCGCGGCGATGGGCCTGGAGGATATAGTCGCGCAGGCGTTCGATCTCTTCGGTGGGGCTTTGGCTAAGGTCGTAGGCGGCCAGGTCCTGGCCGATGCGCCGGCCCAGCACGCCATGCAGTTCGATGGGAGGGATGCCGCCAGGGGCAAAGCGCAGTTCGAAGCGGGCTGGTGCCGCTGGCAGGCCACGGACTTCCAGCAATGTACCCTTGAACGAGATATCGCGAACCCACAGGCCGCTTTCCTGCCCATGGGTATCGAGCAGTGCACTCGGCTGCTCCATCGACAGGCGCCAGGGGCGCAGCATGGGGCCGTCCTCGTAGATTTCCGGTGAGCCCAGTTGCAGGTGCAGGGCGTGGAACTCGTCCTCCACCAGTTGCAGCGGGAAGCTGATCTGCTGGTTGTTGAACTGGGCCTGCAAGGTTACCTGCTCGTTGGCCACCAGGCGGGTGAGCAAGCTCTGAATGCGGCGGTCGCCATTGACCAGCAGGCTCGACATGGGGTCAGCCAGGTTCAACTGTGGCGAATGCTGCATGTTCTGTATGAAATCCAGTTCGTCCTGGGTCAGGAGCGCTTCTGCTTGCATGATCGAACTCGGTGGTGGCGATTTCTTCAACGGAATTGACCGTGCGTGACGTACTTGGTTCAGGCGCGTTCGTCGGGTTTCGGACGAACGCGCAGTTCGGCCAGTTCCCGCTCCAGTTCGACCTGGCGAGTGACGTCTTTCTGGATACCGATGAAGTAGGTGCGCTGTTCAGCGTCGTGCCTTACCGGGGTGATCGACAGCTCGTTCCAGAAGGCGCTGCCATCCTTGCGGTAGTTGCGCAGCACTTCGCGGCACGGGCGGCCTTCGGCCAGGGCCTTGCGGATGCGGGCGCGGCCAAGCTGGTCACGGTCGTCGGCCTGCAGGAAGCGGCAATCCTGGTAGAGGATTTCGTCACGGCTGTAGCCGGTCAGGCGTTCGAAGGCGGCGTTCACGTAGATGAGGATGGTGTCGTCGCCTTCCTGTTCGGCGACCACGATGCCGTCATTGGACGCATCGACCATGGATTGCAGCAGTTGCGCGTTGATCATGTTCGGGCCATTGAGTAAACAAGGGTGCGAAGCAGGCTGAGGATGGTGACTTTGGTAGAGGCGGCCTTTTGCCAGCGCCGGATGCTAGTATCCTACGTTTTCACTCAGTTTCGGAATCCTCTACCCGATGAAAGTCGCCATTATTTCCGGATCGGTCTACGGCACCGCCGAAGAAGTCGCCCGTCACGCTGAAACGCTGCTCAAGGCTGCGGGCCTGGAGGCCTGGCATGCGGCGCGCGCTACCTTGCAGGACCTTGAAGGTTTTGCCCCCGATGCCTTGCTGGCTGTGACCTCGACCACAGGCATGGGCGAGCTGCCGGACAACCTCATGCCGTTGTACAGCAGCATTCGCGATACCCTGCCCGCGGCCTGGCGTGGCCTGCCGGGTGCGGTGATTGCGCTGGGCGACTCCAGCTATGGCGATACCTATTGTGGTGGTGGCGAGCAGATGCGCGAGCTGTTCGCCGAACTGGGCGTGCGGGAAGTGCAACCGATGCTGCGCCTGGATGCCAGCGAGACGGTGACCCCGGAGGCGGATGCAGAGCCTTGGTTGGCTGAGTTGGTGAGTACACTTAAAGCCTGACGGTTATTTTTCGCCTGTACCGGCCGCTTCGCGGGTGAACCCGCTCCCACAGGTACTGCACAGATTTCAGCGGCTGTGGTGTTCCTATGGGAGCGGTTTTACCCGCGAAGAGGCCAGCAAGGGCAACTCATTCCTTGCTGTCGAGCACCGGCCACTCGTTCACCAACGCCAACCACGCCTGCGCCGCCCGTGACAGGTACGCCCCACGCCGCCAGATGAACGCGATATCCCAACGCAAATCCTCTGGCGAGCGCAGCGGCAAACGCACCACCCCGGGGCGTTCCAGCGCTTTCGCCACCACACGGGGCAGCAACACCACGCCCTGGCCCGCCGCCACCAGCGCCGCGAGGAAGTCCGCCTGGCCACTGCGCCCGCCTTCTTTCGGGGTGAAACCCTGCTGCTGGCACGCCTTCAGCAATCGGTCATTGAGCACGAAGCTGCGCTGGTAAAGCAGGAACGGGGTATCGGCCAGCTGCTGCAGGTCCACCCTGTCCTCGCCCGCCAGCGCGTGGCCGACCGGCAGCAGGGCGTCCAGCGGTTCGTTGCAGAACGGCTGGTAGTCGAACGCCTCGTCACTGGGCGTCAGGCTACCACCCAGTTCCAGTTCGCCACTCCTGACCGCCTGTTCGATGTTGCGGCTGCCGCCTTCGAGCAACTGGATCGCGATGTTCGGGTGACGCCGCCGATACTCGGCGAACAACCCGGCAAACAGTGCGTCGCTGCCCAGCATCGGCAAGCCCAGGCGCAGTTCGCCGCGGCCCATCTGGCTGAGGTCGTCCAGTTCGCTGAGCAGCGCCTGACGTTGGCGCAGCAAGGCTTCGCCTCGCTCCAGCACAATGCGTCCGGCAGCGGTCAGGTGTAGCTGCGAGGCCTGGCGCTCCAGCAGCGGCTGGCCCACATCTTGCTCCAGCTGGGCCACCTGTTTGCTCACTGCCGACTGGCTGATGTGCAAGGTCTGCGCCGCCTGGGTGAAACCGCCGCGGTGGACCACTTCGATAAAGCTGCGCAGCTGTTTGAATTCCATGATCGCAATTCCATTCTGGAATGGTGTTCAGTCTAACAATTCGCTTCTGGCCTAGGCAGCCGAATCTTAAAATGAGGGCCTGTCGAGGATCCCCCCATGAAACCTGCGTTATTGAAAAAAGCCCTGCGCCTGCTTGTCGAGCTGGCGATCCTCTGTGCCCTGTTCCTGCTCGGCGGCCAGCTTGCCACCTGGCTGGGCTGGCCGATTCCCGGCGGCGTGATGGGCCTGGCACTGCTGCTGTTGCTGTTCGCCTCGGGTGTGCTCAAGCCGGCCATGCTGCAACTGGGCGCCGGCTGGCTGATGGCTGAGATGCTGTTGTTCTTCATCCCGGCGCTGATGAGCCTGCTCGATTACGGCGCCCTGATCCGTGCCGAGGGCTGGCGCATCTTGCTGGTGATTGCCGTGAGCACCCTGATGGTAATGGTGGTGACCGCGTTGACCGTGGAACTGGTGTGCCGCTGGAGGTTGCGCCATGAGCCTTGAACCCATGCCGCTGTTCTGGCTGGCCCTGACCTTGCTGGCCTACCTGGGCAGCCGCTGGTTGTACCGGCGCAGCGGGCGCTACCTGCTGTCGCCGCTGATCCTCGTGCCGGTACTGTTGCTGGCGGTGGCCGTGCCGCTGCACACCGCCTATGCCGAGTACGCCCGCAACACCCACTGGCTGATGAGTGTGCTTGGCCCGGTGACCGTGGCCTTCGCGGTGCCGATCTGGCAGCAACGGGCCATGCTGGCGCGCCACTGGCCGGCACTGATGGTGGGCATGGTCGCTGGCAGCAGTGCTTCGATCGCCAGTTCCTGGGGGTTGGCTCATATGTTGGCGCTGGACAGTGCGACCAGCCTGTCGCTGGTGCCGCGTTCGATCACCACGCCCTTTGCCATGCCATTGGCCCATGACCTGGGTGGCGTACCGGAACTGACGGCGGTGTTCGTGATGTTCACTGGTGTGCTGGGTGCCATGTTCGGCGGCGTGCTGCTGCGCTGGTTGCCGTTGCGCACGCCGCTGGCACGGGGCGCGCTGTTTGGTGTCGGTGCCCATGGCGCCGGGGTCAGCCGGGCACAGGAGGTGGGCCGCGAGGAAGGCTCGGTGGCCGGCCTGGTCATGGTCCTGACCGGGCTGCTCAACCTGTTCGCGGCACCGCTGCTGGCCATGCTGCTCTGACCGTTCGTGCCACTGACTCGCCAAGTCATCAAGCTGGCTGGCAACGCAAGTTCCAGCCCATGGGCTGCTGGCTAGACTCAGCCTCGACATAGAGAGCACATGTAAGTGCCGAGGTGACATGCAATGACCGCAGCCTTGCTCTATTCCGCCAACACCACTTCACCGGGACCGTTCTGATGCCTATGGCCGAAATTCCATTGTGCGTCTGGCGTACCCGGGGACAGAGTTTCGATTTCCGGGGCCAGAGCATCCGCTACTGGACCGCAGGGCAAGGAGAGCCCCTGCTTCTGTTGCACGGTTTCCCCACCGCCAGTTGGGATTGGCACTACCTGTGGGGGCCTCTGGCCCAGCGCTTCCGGGTTATCGCCTGCGACATGCTTGGCTTTGGCGATTCGGCCAAACCGGTCGATCACGTCTACAGCCTGATGGAGCAGGCCGACCTGCAGCAGGCCTTGCTCGCCGAGCTGAGGGTCGACCAGCCGGTGCATCTGCTGGCCCACGATTACGGCGGCAGTGTGGCCCAGGAACTGCTGGCGCGGCATCATGAACAGCGCGCCAGTATTGCCAGCTGCGCGTTCCTCAACAGCGGGTTGTTCCCCGAAAGCTGCCGCATGCTGCTGATCCAGAAGCTGCTGCTCAGCCGCCTGGGCTGGCTGGTAGGGCGCTCGTTCGGGCGCGACGACCTGGTGCGCAACGTGACCCAGGTCTACGGCCCTTGCTCCCACCCCAGTGAAAGCGTGCTGGATGACTTCTGGAGCCTGATCACCGCCAACCGTGGCACGCGCATCCTGCACAAGCTGGTGGGATACGTGCCGGAGCGCAGGTTGCACCGCGACCGCTGGGTTGGCGCGATGCAGCATGAAGGCGTGCCGCTGCGCTTCATCAATGGCATGGTCGACCCGCTGTCCGGCGCGCACATGGTGGAGCGCTACCGGCAACTGGTGCCGGAGCCGGACACCGTGCAGTTGCAGGGCATCGGCCATTACCCGCATACCGAAGCGCCGGTGCAGGTGCTGCGCCATTACCTGGCCTTTCGTGAACAACCGCCGAGCTATCACCAGCAGAAAGTGGCGTGGTACTGACAGGGCCTCATCGCCGGCAAGCCGGCCCCATAACCATCGCGCTGCGTTATTGCCAGGCATTCAGCCTGCGTGAGCTTGATTGTTCACCCGCCGCTGGCGGCGGACACTCGGCTGACCTGAATCTGCCTGGAGCCATAAGCATGAGCGAGCCTGTCCGTCTGCAAGATCGCGTGGTGATCGTCACCGGAGCCGGCGGCGGCCTGGGCCGCGCCCATGCGCTGCTGTTTGCTGCGCGTGGCGCCCGGGTAGTGGTCAACGACCTCGGCGGCTCCACCCATGGTGAAGGTGCCAGCGCCTCCGCTGCCGACCGGGTGGTAGAGGAGATTCGTGCAGCCGGTGGCCATGCCATTGCCAACCATGATTCGGTCAGCCACGGCGCGCGTATTGTCGAGCAGGCCCTGGACAGCTTCGGCCGGGTCGATGTGCTGGTGAACAATGCCGGCATCCTGCGTGACAAGACCTTCCACAAGATGGAGGACAGCGACTGGGAGCAGGTCTACCAGGTGCATGTCGAGGGGGCTTACAAGGTCACCCGCGCCGCCTGGCCGCACATGCGCGAGCAGAACTGGGGGCGGGTGATCTTCACCGCTTCCACGTCCGGCATCTACGGCAACTTCGGCCAGGCCAACTACGGCATGGCCAAGCTGGGCCTGTATGGGCTGACGCGTACTTTGGCAATCGAAGGGCGCAAGCATGGCATCCTGGTCAATGCCATCGCTCCCACGGGTGGCACCCGCATGACCGAAGGGCTGATCCCGCCCCAGGTGTTCGAGCGGCTCAAGCCTGAGCTGGTCAGCCCACTGGTGGTGTACCTGGGCAGCGAACAGTGCCAGGGCAGCGGTGAGCTGTTCGAAGTGGGCGGCGGCTGGGTGGGCAAGGTGCGGTGGGAGCGCAGCTTGGGGGTAGGCTTCGATCCGCGTGAAGGCTTTACCCCGGAGCAGGTGGCGGAGAACTGGGCACGGATTGGCGACTTCGACGGGGCGGTGCACCCTCAGGACAGCTTGCAGGCGTTGCAGCAGATGATGGCGAACTTGCAGAAGTATCCGCTGGGCTGAGCTTTGTACTACCTGTGTTGGCCTCTTCGCGGGTAAACCCGCTCCCACAGAGATATCACTACCCCAGAGGCTTGTGGTGTACCTGTGGGAGCGGGTTTACCCGCGAAGAGGCCAGCACGGGCGAAGAATTTTTCAGGGCAGATAAAAAAGGCCGCTGCAAGCCGCAGCGGCCAATCGAGACGTCAGATCAAGGAGCTTCAAAATCTACGTCGGTGAACCTCGCAGGCCTGAAAGGCGGGGGGGAGAGCCCTTCATGCCGGCCAGTGAGTTAAGAATAAGCGCCTGATCCTGTAGGAAAAATAGCCGCTTATGACATTCACCTTTACGTATCGGGCAATAGTGCCGCAGGCGCTCAACCTGCGGGCGAATAGCCCATGCGCCAGCTGGTTTCCCGCGCTGCCGCCAGCAGCCGTTGCGCCGCCGGGCCATGCTCGTCGGCATGGAAGATCGACGTAGGCCCGACCACGGTCATCACCGCAGCGATCTGCCCCATGGCATTGAACACCGGTGCCGACAGCGCATCCACGCCCGGCATCAACAGCCCGTGTACATGGTGCAGGCCACGTTCACGAATGCCCGCCAGTACCGCCTGGTAGTCGGCGGCGCTGTGCTGCAGGGCGGCCAGTTCCCGGTCACGCAACTCCACGGTCTCGCGCTCGGGCAGGTAGGCGGCGAACACCAGCCCGGTAGACGACGTGAGCAGCGGCAGTACCGAGCCGATCTGCGTTACCACGGTGACCGCGCGCACTGCCGGCTCGATGCTGACCACTGTCGCGCCCTGGTTGCCCCATACGGCAACGAAGCAGCTTTCGTTCAGTTCATCGCGCAGTTGCGACAATGGCAGCGCGGCAATCTTCAGCACATCGATGCTGCCCAGCGCCGCCAGCCCTACCCGCAGTGCCTCGCGCCCCAGGCCGTAATGGTTGGTGGCCGCATCCTGCTCGGCAAAACCGCTGGCGATCAATGCCTGCAGGTAACGGTGCACCTTGCTCGCCGGCATCTGCACATGTTCTGCCAGGCGCGACAGGGAGGTGGACGGAGAGAGCTCGGCAAGGGCCTTGAGGATGTCGGTGCCGACCTCCGCCGAGCGGACTTTCTGCTTGCCGTTGTCGGCGGGGGAGCTGGCTTTGGCCATGGACATCTTCTTCCGGATTCTTCGAGTCGCGCCTTTATAGCTTGACGCATTGTCCGTAGCAAATTACGTTATTCGTAATCTGATTACGATAAAAACAATGCAGACGCGCTGCCACCCCGCCCCGGGCCAGCAGCCAGCTGCCAGCAACGGCTCGGCCAGAGCCCGGAGGCATCGATGAATCGCGATACGTCACCCGACCTTCACTACCTCAGCGGCTTCGGCAACGAGTTTGCCAGCGAAGCGCTGCCGGGGGCCTTGCCGGTCGGGCAGAATTCGCCGCAGAAGGCGCCCTATGGGCTGTATGCCGAGTTGCTCTCGGGCACGGCGTTCACCATGACCCGCAGCGAGCAGCGCCGCACCTGGCTGTACCGTATTCGCCCGTCTGCCTTGCACCCGCGTTTCGAGCGCCTGGCGCGCCAGCCGCTGACCGGCCCGCTGGGGGCCATCACCCCCAACCGCCTGCGCTGGAACCCCCAGCCGATCCCCGCCGAGCCTACCGACTTCATCGAAGGCTGGCTGCCCATGGTGGCCAACGCCGCCGCGCAAAAACCGGCCGGAGTAAGCATCTACATCTACCGCGCCAACCGCTCAATGGAACGGGTGTTCTTCAACGCCGACGGTGAACTGCTGCTGGTGCCGGAACAGGGCCGCCTGCGCATCGCCACCGAACTGGGGGTGATGGAGGTCGAGCCGCTGGAAATTGCGGTGATCCCGCGTGGCATGAAGTTCCGCGTCGAACTGCTCGACGGCCAGGCCCGTGGCTACATTGCCGAAAACCACGGCGCGCCGCTGCGCATCCCGGACCTGGGCCCGATCGGCAGCAACGGTCTGGCCAACCCGCGCGACTTCCTCACCCCGGTGGCGCACTACGAAGAGGCCGATGGCCCGGTGCAACTGGTGCAGAAGTTTCTTGGCGAACACTGGGCCTGCGAACTGCAGCACTCGCCACTGGACGTGGTCGCCTGGCACGGCAGCAACGTGCCGTACAAGTACGACCTGCGCCGCTTCAACACCATCGGCACGGTCAGCTTCGACCACCCGGACCCGTCGATCTTCACCGTGCTGACCTCGCCGACCAGCGTGCATGGCCTGGCCAACATGGACTTCGTGATCTTCCCGCCACGCTGGATGGTGGCCGAAAACACCTTCCGTCCACCATGGTTCCACCGCAACCTGATGAACGAGTTCATGGGCCTGATCAACGGTGCCTACGACGCCAAGGCCGAGGGCTTCGTGCCGGGCGGTGCCTCGCTGCACGGGGTGATGAGCGCCCATGGCCCCGACGCCGAAACCTGCGAAAAGGCTATTGCCGCCGACCTGGCGCCGCACAAGATCGACAACACCATGGCCTTCATGTTCGAGACCAGCCAAGTGCTGCGCCCGAGCCTGCAAGCCCTTGAATGCCCGCAGTTGCAGGCCGACTACGATAGTTGCTGGGCCACCTTGCCGAGCACCTTCAACCCGAACCGGAGATAACCATGAACCAGACCGCCATTGCCCGTAGCTGGGTCGAGCACGCCAACGGGCACAGCGACTTCCCGCTGCAGAACCTGCCGTTGGGCATCTTCAGCCGGCCGGGTGAAGCCAGGCGCTGTGGCGTGGCCATCGGCGACGCGATCCTCGACCTGGAGGCGGTGCTTGCCGCCGGCCTGTTCGACGGTGCCGCCAAGGCCGCCGTCGAGGCCACCCGTGGTGGGGCGTTGAACGCATTCTTCGCCCTCGGCCGCGGTGCCCGTGTTGCCCTGCGCGAGCGCCTGCTGGTGCTGCTGGGCGAGCACAGCGAACACCAGGCGGCGCTGCAGGCTGCACTGTATCCGGCCAGCGCTTGCCAGCTGCATGTACCGGCGCAGATCGGTGACTACACCGACTTCTACGTGGGCATCGAGCACGCCAAGAACGTGGGCAAGCTGTTCCGCCCCGACAACCCGCTGCTGCCCAACTACAAGTACGTGCCGATCGGTTATCACGGCCGCGCCTCGACCATTCGCCCGTCCGGCACCGATGTACGCCGGCCCAAGGGCCAGACCCTGCCGGCCGGGCACACCGAGCCGAGCTTCGGCCCCTGCGCGCGCCTGGACTATGAACTGGAACTGGGCATCTGGATCGGTCAGGGCAATGACATGGGCCAGGCGATTCCGGTAGGCGATGCCGCCGAGCACGTGGCCGGCCTGTGCCTGCTCAACGACTGGTCGGCGCGCGATATCCAGGCCTGGGAATACCAGCCGCTGGGCCCGTTCCTGTCCAAGAGTTTCATCACCACCGTCTCGCCCTGGGTGGTCACCGCCGAAGCGCTGGAGCCGTTCCGCTGTGCCCAGCCGGCACGCCCGGAAGGCGACCCGCAGCCACTGTCGTATCTGCTGGACAAGCGCGACCAGGCCGCCGGTGCATACGATATCGAGCTGGAGGTGCTGCTGCTGACCGAGCGCATGCGCGAGCAGGGCCTTGCCCCGCACCGCCTGACCTTGAGCAACACCCGCAGCATGTACTGGACCGTGGCGCAGTTGGTCGCGCACCACAGCGTCAACGGCTGCCAGCTGCAACCGGGCGACCTGTTCGGTTCGGGCACGCTGTCGGGCGCCACGCCAGGTTCGTTCGGCAGCCTGCTGGAGATCACCGAAGGCGGCAAGCACCCGGTGGAGCTGGCCAGCGGCGAGGTGCGCAAGTTCCTCGAAGACGGCGACGAGATCATCCTGCGTGCCCGCTGTGCGCGTGATGGTGTGGCCAGCATCGGCTTCGGCGAATGCCGTGGCACGGTCATCGCGGCCAACTGAGGAGGCAGGGGCATGGAGCTGTACACCTATTACCGTTCCACCTCGTCCTACCGGGTGCGCATTGCCCTGGCACTGAAGGGGCTGGCCTACCAGTCCCTGCCGGTCAACCTGCTGCAGGGTGAGCAGCGTGGTGCAGGCTATGTCGCCGTCAACCCGCAGGGCCGCGTGCCGGCCTTGCGCACTGACGGCGGTGAGCTGCTGGTGCAGTCGCCGGCGATCATCGAGTACCTGGAAGAGGTTTATCCACAGCCCGCGCTGCTGCCTGCCACGGCCGAGGCGCGCGCCAAGGTGCGGGGCGTGGCGGCGATCATCGGCTGCGACATCCATCCATTGCACAACGTCAGCGTGCTCAACCGGCTGCGTCAGGCCGGCCAGGACGAGAGCCAGGTCAACCAGTGGATCGGCCACTGGATCAGCCAGGGGCTGGCGGCAGTGGAGCAACTGATTGGCGATCACGGCTTCTGCTTCGGTGATGAGCCGGGCCTGGCGGATGTCTACCTGATCCCGCAGTTGTACGCGGCCGAACGCTTCAACATCGACCTCGACAGCTTCCCGCGCATCCTGCGGGTTGCCGCCCTGGCGGCCGGTCACCCGGCGTTCGCCCAGGCCCACCCCGCACAGCAGCCGGACAGCCCGGCTCAGTGAATGGAACGGTTCGCCGCCGGAAGCTTACCGATACGTTCGGACAGCTTCAGGCGCTGGACCGGGTCTTCCGTCAGCAGTAACGCATGCTCCAGGTCGAAGCGCTCGGCCTGCGGGCAATCCAGGTGCTGGTAGAGCGAGGCACGGGTCACGTAGTCGCTGACCTGTACCGGCCCCAGTTGCATGACTCGCTCGGCATCGATCAGCGCCGCCAGGTGGTCGTCGTTGCTCATGTGTAACTGGCGCAGGTTGCGCGAAAGGCGTTGCAGCATCTGCTGCGGGCTGGCGCTGCGCATGTGCTCGGCAGTCAGCGCTACCTGCGGGCCGAACTGGCGCGCCAGCAGCTCACGGCAATCGTTAGGGTACAGGCGCCGGCCACCACAGGGGTCGAGCAGGTGATCGGCACCTGGTACGCGCAGCAGGAAATGGCCGGGGAAGCCGACGCCCTCAAGGGGGATGGAGAGGCGCCAGGCCAGTTCCAGGGCGAGGATGGCCAGGGTCAGCGGTTGGCCACGGCGGCGCTGCAGCACCTTGTCCATCATCGCGGCATGCGGGCGCAGCGGGTGGTATTCATCCTGCTGGAAGCCCAGGGCAGTGAGTTGGCGCAGCAGTGGCTGGGCCAGTTCGCACAGCGGCAGCATCGGCAGGTTGGCGCTGATCTCGCGCTGCAGGTCATGCAGCTTGGCAAGGCTGGCCGCGGGCTCGACGCTGGGGTCGTGCTCGGCGGCAATCCACAATGCGGCTTCCAGCAAGGCGACGGGCTCGCGTTCCAGGCAGGCCAGGCAGGCTTGACGTGGCTTCATGGGGCTTCTCCACACACGCTTGAGTATTAGCCGCGGCGCGCGGTTTCGTCCAGTGGTCCGGCGGCGGCGCCAGCCCAAGGGCCGTGCCTATACTGGAAGGAGCACCTCGTAGGGGAGCCTGTCGATGTTCGCGCTGATGCAAAGCACCCGTACCCAGTCGTTGCACTTGTTCACCCACCCGCCCACCGGCCTGAAGGCCGTGGTGGTGATCCACAGCGAGCAGCTGGGCCCGGCCATGGGCGGCTGCCGCTACCTGCCTTACGCCGATGATGAAAGCGCCATGACCGACGCCATTCGCCTGGCCCAGGGCATGAGCTACAAGGCGGCGCTGGCCGGCCTGCCACTGGGGGGCGGCAAGGCGGTGATCATGCGCAACCCGCATGTGGAAAACCGTGCTGCGCTGTTCGAGGCCTTTGGCCGCTTCATCGACACCTTGCAAGGGCGCTTCATCATCGCCGTGGACAGTGGCACCTCGACCCTGGACATGGACTGCATTGCCCAGAGTACTCCGCATGTGACCAGCACCACGGCCTCGGGTGACCCCTCACCGCATGCGGCGATGGGGGTTTTTGCCGGCATTCGTGCGACCACTTCGTTCCGCCTTGGCAGTGATGACCTGCAAGGGCTGCGGGTGGCGGTGCAAGGGCTGGGCAATGTCGGTTATGCGCTGGCGGAGCAACTGCATGCGGCGGGTGCGGACCTGCTGGTGAGTGATCTGGACCCTGGGCGGGTGCGGCTGGCGGTGGAGCAGTTCAATGCCCATCCGGTGACCAACGATGCGTTGATCAGCACCCCTTGCGACATCTTTGCCCCTTGCGGCGTGGGGCCGGTGTTGAACGGGCAGAGCGTGATGCAGTTGCGTTGCGCGGCAGTGGCGGGGGCGGCGAACAACCAGTTGACCACCTTGCAGGTAGCCGACCAGCTGGAGTCGCGCGGGATACTGTATGCACCCGACTACGTGATCAATGCCGGTGGGTTGATCTATGTGGCGCTCAAGCATCGTGGCGAAGACCTGGGCACCATCACTGCGCACCTGGCGCGGATACCTTCGCGGCTGACCGAAGTGTTTGGCCATGCGCAGGCAGAGAAGCGCTCGCCGGCACGGGTGGCGCAGATGCTGGCGGAGCGGTTGCTCTACGGCTGAAGGTTGATACCGGCTTTGCTGGCCTCTTCGCGGGCACGCCCGCTCTCATGGAGTTGCACATAACTCATTGAATTAGCAGGGACTCTGTGGGAGCGGCTTTAGCCGCGAACACCGGCGCAGCCGGTGCCATGCACCGCGTTGGATTCTTCGCGGCTAAAGCCGCTCCCACAGGAATACCTCCAGCCCAGCGCTTGTGCCGTACCTGCTGGAGCGGCCAGTGCAGGCAATTACTCGGCCGCTGGCGCTTCGAGCAACTCGGCCAACGCATCCGGCTGGCTCTTGAACGCCCGGGCGAATACATCGCGGTTCCTGGCCATGTAGATACCGGCTTCCTCGACCTGCTGCTCGGTCAGCGAGGGCACTGCCTTGTGCAGTACTTCGGCCAGGCGCTCGGCCAGTTCGAGCATCTTGTCGTGACGGTCTGCT
This sequence comes from Pseudomonas sp. NPDC096925, assembly GCF_044762545.1. NCBI lineage: Bacteria > Pseudomonadati > Pseudomonadota > Gammaproteobacteria > Pseudomonadales > Pseudomonadaceae > Pseudomonas > Pseudomonas sp. NPDC096925. The sequence goes on from NZ_JBIWEM010000004.1 coordinate 85,341, forward strand.
TCGGCCTTATCCATGAACAAGCGCTCCGGGTCGCGGCTGCTGCGGTACACCACTTCGACGGCCATTCATCACCTCTATGCCTTTTGCTGGGTTGACACTGTATCCATATACAGTAATGGCAATGTTGATTGGTTCGCAAGCAGAAATTGTAGCGTGGCGCAAAGGGCTTACTGCTTCATGCCCAACTCAGCATCATCCATCAGCGCCTTGGCCATCGCGCTCAAGTAGTGCGCAGCCCAGATCATCATCGGTTTCTCGTCCATCAGGCCGGTGATGGTCAGTTCGCGTACATAGCCCATCAGCTCTGAGGACTGCTCGCGGGCGTCCCGGCAAGGGATGCCTGGCTCGATGCGGAAGAGTGGGTGGGTGCCGTTTTCACCTTGGAAGAAGGTGGTTTTGCCGACGGTGAATTGGGTGTCTTCTGTGGTCATTTTTGAATCCCCTGAAAATTCTCGACTGCCTGGACGGGCCCTTTCGCGGGTGAACCCGCTCCCACAGGTACTGCATCTACCTCAGGGCCTGTGGAGATCCTGTGGGAGCGGGTTTACCCGCGAAGAGGCCAGCCCAGACAACGCAACACTCAAACCTCAGTGCAAAGTCCGAGGCTCAGCGGGCCTCTGCACCTGAACTAGTGCCGACTCAAGCAAAGCCCGCAACGTCTCCAGCTCATGCATTGAGGTCATCATCAAAATCGATGCTGGCGACTTGGGCTGAAGCAACAAGGCCTGATGCACCACGGTGGCTGCGCACAACGCATAGTCCGTAGCCTGGATCAGGGTGTCTTCAAGGGAATGGGGGGTGTGGGGTGGATCGGGGACTACTTTCAGCATGATGAAGGCCTGTTCAAGTTTGGGCCACCACCTCCTGCTGTCAAACAGGAAGGCGGCAGCTGTGCATGGGTTGACAGACCGGTGAACAGAACCAAAAGCCGGCGCACACGAGGTGCCCCATGACAGCTGCCATAAAGGCAAAGCCATGTGGTTAGTTCAGGGCGGCCTGTCAAAGCCGGTCGCTGTTTGGCAGCGACGATCCGAGACTAGTGCTCATCCCCGAACACCACAATGGCAGGGAGTATCTTTGGGAAATGCCCTACAAGGAAGGGGTTAAATCTGATTTTTCCCAGCACAGGGCCGTGTTTCTGGCAACTTGCCACGCCTCAAGGTGCCTTGCGGCAATCGGTCGCCTTCCAAGGCAGGGGCCTGGCCCTTTAACTGCATGGCACAAGCGTCACAGCGGTGACGCATCATCCTTCAAGACGTATCGGGGAATGGAACATCGTGAACATCAAATGGGCAGAAAAGCTGCGCAAGGGCCTGCACGGCTCGGCCGACTCGCTGGGCAACCTGTGCGTCGAGGCATTCCATTACCTGGCACTGTTCGGCATCGGCGCGATCACCGCCTATGCGGCGGTGATGACGTTCATGGACATGCTCGGCAAGGGTGGGGTCAGTGTCGATGACATCCTGCTGCTGTTCATCTACCTGGAACTGGGGGCGATGGTCGGTATCTACTTCAAGACCAACCACATGCCGATCCGCTTCCTGCTGTACGTGGCCATCACTGCGCTGACCCGCCTGCTGATCGGCGACGTCTCGCACCACAAGGCGCCGGACGCAGGGCTGTTGTACGTGTGCGGTGGCATCCTGTTGCTGGCGTTCGCGATCCTGGTGGTGCGCTACGCCTCTTACCGCTACCCCTCGACCAAGGCGCTGGATGCCAGCGGCAAGGAAGTGGAGGAGGGCAAGTAGCCCTCAGGTGGCCATGAAGTGGCGCGGCTCGTGGCGTGCATCGCGGGTCAATGCGGCCAGCACCTGCATGGGGTTCTGGCTGAGTTCGATGGCCAGGCCCAGGCGGATGCTGTCGATTACCCGCTGCAGGCGCACCGGGTCATTGCGCTGGGCCTGGGTGATGAGGCGCTTGGCGACCACGCCGGCGTCGTCGGACAGGGTCAGCATGATGCTGCCGTCGAGGTTTGCAATACTCAGGTTGACCCGGTATTCGGGGGCGAATGCAGCACTGATTCGTTCGAATGGGTTGCTCATGGTCTTGCTTCTGCGCTGAATGGATGCAGCAGTTGACCGGGAGTATCGCCGGTTGGTTCAGCGCCAGCGATCGATACAAACGAAAACGCCCGGCATCAGGCCGGGCGTTTTGCATTGCCGATCAGGCGTCCGGATCACTCAGCTCCAGGGCGCCGCGCTTGCTGCGCAGTTTGCCGTAGAAGTGTTCCAGCGCGTGGTTGAGCTTGGCGGCGGCACCGTCGACCGCCTGGTCCAGCGAAGTGGCGGTGTGGGTCACCGAAATCGGTTGATGGCCTTTGGGGCGAGCCTCCATCTGGCAGCGTTTGTCATGCGGTCCGGGCTTGGCGCCGTTCTCGTCGCGCAGGTGAACCTCGATGCGGGTGAGGTCGTCCTCGTAACGTTCCAGCGAGTTCTGCAGTGTGCTGCGGACCCACTGGTCGAGCCGGGCATTGCCTTCGAAATGGTTGCTGCTGTTGACCTGGATTTGCATGATTCAATCCTTATTCAGCTTGCTCGCATGGAGACGCGCCTAGGCCTTTGAGACCCTTGGTATTTCTGCGTCTCTTGACTCTAAGGTCAGGCAATGGCGTGACGAATTCAAGCCCTTTTTGAAAATAAATTTCTTGTTGCATTCAAGGCGACAGGCGGCGCATCGCTCGGCCTTTGCTTATGAGAATTGAAATCATTATTATTGCAGCCCCGTAAACGCCCGGACCTTCGCCATGACGCGCAAAACCGCCGGCCTCTCGCTCAGCTATCGCATGGCCGTGACCTCACGCAGCCTGGCCGCGCTGCTGGGCGGCTACCTGCTGGCGTCCATGGCCAGCGTCTGTATTGCCCTGGTAGCGCCACTGCCACAGGTCGATGCCACGCTCACCGGTCTGCTGCTGTCATTCGTCTTCTACCTGCTGGCGTTCATCTGGTGCTTCGCCTGCCGCAGCGCTTTGCGCGCCTGGCTGGGCGTGCTGGCGCCAAGCGTGCTGCTGGGGGTGATCAGCGGGTTGGCCTACTGGATGAAAACCCCATGAAAGAAGGCTTCCGCCAGGCCATGGCCTGGCTGCACACCTGGACCGGACTGATCTTCGGCTGGCTGTTGTTCGCCATCTTCCTCACCGGCACGCTGTCGTATTTCAAGGAAGAAATTACCCACTGGTCGCAGCCCGAAGTGCGCAGCCATGCACTGGACCCAATCCATAGCCTGGAGGTGGTCCAGCGTTACCTGCAGGACAACGCCGGGCACTCGGGCACCTGGCTGATCCGCATGCCCAACGCACGCGAGGCCGCCTTGAGCGTGGGCTATCGCGACCCCAATGGCGGGCCGCGCGGCTTCGCCAGCAAGACCCTCGATACCCAGAGCGGCCAGCCGGTCGAGGCACGCGACAGTCGCGGTGGCGAGTTCTTCTACCGCTTCCACTTCCAGTTGCAGATGCCTCACCCCTTCGGCCGCTGGCTGTCGACGTTCTGTGCCTTCATCATGCTGCTGGGCCTGGTCACCGGCATCATCACCCACAAGAAGATCTTCAAGGAGTTCTTCACCTTCCGCCCCGGCAAGGGCCAGCGCTCCTGGCTGGACGGGCACAACGCCATCGGCGTGCTGGTGCTGCCGTTCCATCTGATGATCAGCTACAGCAGCCTGGTGCTGTTCATGTACCTGGTGATGCCGGCCGGCATCATGGCCAGCTACGGCAATGACACCGGCAAGTACTTCAACGACCTGTTCGGCCGTAACGATGCGCCCAAGGCGGCCCATGTGGCCGCGCCGCTGGTACCGTTGCCGAGCCTGTATGCCAAGGTGCAGGACCTGCAACCGGGCGCGCGTATCGGCCGTATCCAGGTGGACAATGCCGGCGACAGCAATGCCCGCGTCACCTTCACTCAGTCTGCGGCCGACCATGTGGCCTACCGGCGCAGCGCCAACTGGACCTTCGATGGTGCCAGTGGTGCGCTGCTGAGCCAGGGCAAGCCGGAGAGCGGGGCGATGATGACCGCCTTCAGCTTTGCCGGCCTGCACATGGGCAACTTCGCCGGGCCCTGGCTGCGCTGGCTGTACTTCTTCTTTGGCGTGGCCGGTACTGCGGTGATCGGTACCGGGTTGGTGATGTGGCTGGGCAAGCGCCAGCTCAAGCATGCCAGGAGCGAACGGCTGCCGGGTGGACTGCGCCTGGTCGAAGTGCTCAATATCGCCAGCATGAGCGGCCTGCTGCTGGCCGTGGCGGGCTTCTTCTGGGCCAACCGCCTGATCCCCATGGGCGTCGAAGGCCGGGCCGACTGGGAGGTCAATGCCTTTTTCATCACCTGGGGCCTTTCGCTGGTGCATGCCGTGCTGCGCAGCGGGCGCCGGGCCTGGGGCGAGCAACTGGTACTCGGCGCGCTGGCCTTCGCCTTGCTGCCGCTGCTCAATGGCCTGACCACCGGCCAGGGCTTGAACCATTCGCTGCAGGCGGGTGACTGGGCCATGGCCGGCTTCGACCTGACCGCGCTAGGCACCGGCCTGTTCCTGGCCTGGCTGGCCGGCAAGATGTTGCGCAGCCCCAAGCCAGTGGCCAAGCGCGCCCCTCGTGCAGCAAAAAAACCGAGCACTGAAACGGCGGAGGCAAGCTGATGCTGGGTAATGCACTGATCGCCTTCGCAGGCTTCGTTGCCCTGTGCCTGGCCATGGAGAAACATTTCACCGACCTGCTCGGGCGCAAGCCGCGCCCGGGGCAGTTGCGCCTGTTGCGCAGCGCCGGCTGGCTGCTGCTGGTGCTTTCGCTGCTGCTCAGCGTGCACCTGCGCGGCATGGCCCATGGCCTGGTGGAGTGGACTGCAGTGCTGATGGCCGGGGTGACCCTGTGGGTGTTCGGCCTGCCATACCAGCCCCGCCTGCTGCTGGGCCTGGCGGCCGCCAGCGTGGTGCTGGGGCCGTTGCTGGCCGTGTTCGCCGAGTGACCCGGTGAGCGAGCCGGGCGACATGACCGAGGCGGATGCCGAAAGCGGCGGCGGGCGTGCGCGCTTCGTCCAGGTGTTCCTGGCCCAGCGGGCACGCATGGAGGCACTGGTGAGCCGCCGGGTCGGCTGCCGGGCCACGGCATCGGACCTGGTCCAGGAGCTGTTCCTGCGCTTCTGGCGCCGCCCTGAGGTCAAGGTCGAGGCGCTGGACACCTACCTGCTGCGTTGCGCCGGCAACCTGGCCATCGACCACCTGCGCAGCGAAGGCAGCCGTGAACGTGCGGCCGAAGCTGTGTTGCCGGTGGATGCAGCGGCCATGGCCCAGGCGCCGGAGCAGGCCGTGGAGGTCGACCACGACTTGCAGCGCATCGAAGCTGCCTTGCGTGCCTTGCCTGAACGCACCCGGCAGATCTTCCTGCTCAACCGCATCCACGGCTGCAAGTACGGCGAGATCGCCAAGGCCATGCAACTGTCCCAGAGTGCTGTGGAAAAGCATATGATGCGCGCCCTCGAAGCGTGCAAGGCGAGTGTTGCCGAGCCCGCGTCCACCCCACGCCGGCCAGGGAGTGCCCGTCGATGAGCCGTTTACCGCAGATCACCGAGGCGCAGTCCCGGGCCGCGCTGCAATGGCTCAGCCGAATCAACGAGCAGCCCGCGCAGGCCGAGGGGGCGGCGTTCAAGCGTTGGTTGTTGGCCGACCCCGGGCATCGCGCAGCCTACGAACAGGCCCAGGCGCTGTGGCAGAGAAGTGCCATCCCGGCGGCGCGCCTGGCTGATGAAGAGCATGAAGGCCTGCAGCGCTACCTGGATGCCATGGCCAGGCCACCGGCCACGCGCCGGTGGCGGGTCGGGGCGATTGCAGTGGCGGCCTGCCTGCTACTGGCCTTTGGTGTCGCCGGTGGTTGGCACCCGGGATACTGGTTGCAGGACCTGCGAGCCGACTACAGCAGCACCGGGCAAGTTCGCCAGGTAACGTTGGCTGACCAGTCACAAGTGACGCTGGATGCGGGTAGTGCGATTGCGGTGGATTTCGCCCATGGCGAGCGCCGCGTGCGGTTGCTGCATGGTGCAGCGTTCTTCCAGGTTACGCATACCGGCGCGCCATTCCTGGTCGAAGCTGGCGGTGGCGAGGTGCGGGTGCTCGGCACCCAGTTCGAAGTGCGCGAGCAGGACGATGGTGCCCACGTCACGGTACGCAGCGGGCGGGTGGCGGTGAGCCCGGCACCGGGCGCCATATCGCGTGAACTGACGGCCAACCAACAGGTGGCCTACGCTGCCGGTCGGGTGGGCGATACCCAGGCAGTGGACAGCGACAACCGCCTGGCCTGGCGACAGGGCTGGCTGAATTACTACCAGGTGCCGCTGGCGCAGGTGGTCGAGGACCTGGGGCGCTATTACCCGGGGCGCATCCTGTTGCTCGATGGTGAGCTGGGGCAGCGCAAGGTCAGTGGTAGTTTCCCGGTGGCCGAGCCGTTGCTGGCGCTGGATTCGCTGGGCAAGGTAATGGGCTTTTCGCGGCAGACTGTGCTGGGGCGGTTGACCCTGGTCCGGTAGGCGCCTGTGCCGGCCTCCTCGCGGGCTTGCCCGCTCCCACAGGTACTGCACCGGATTCGAATTTGTGCAGTCCCTGTAGGAGCGGGCAAGCCCACGAAGAGGCCGGCACAGGCAGAAAATATTTTTCAGTCAACAGGTGAGGTAACAGGACGTGGCATCCGTGTAATGAGTGGAAGTGCGATTCATTCGCAGTCAAATCCCTCTCACAGGTCAGCGTCCATGAAGTTCACCCCGCGTTGTGTCCCCCTCTGGCTAGGCCTTTCCGTGCTCCCGGCACTCGCTGTCGCCCCCCTGGCCTGCGCCGCCGAGCAACAGCAGGCGTACGCCTTTGCCCAGCCGGCGCAACCCCTGGTCCAGGCACTCAGCGCCTTCAGCCGCACCACCGGCCAGAGCGTGGTCTACACCCTGGAACTGCCCGGCGTGCAGGCGCCGGCGCTGAACGGCAGGTTCAGCGCCGAGCAGGCCCTGCAACAGCTGCTGGGCACTACCGGGCTGGCCTGGCGCCGCGTCGATGCACGCACCCTCACCCTTGAGGCGGTGGACACCTCCGGCGCCCTCAACCTGCAGGCCACCACCGTGACCTCGCAACTGGACGACTACAGCTACCAGCCCCCGGCTACCGCCTCGATCATGCGCGGGCAGGGCCCGAGCCAGGACATCCCCCAGGCAATCAATGTGGTACCGGCCCAGGTCATCCGTGACCAGGCCCCGCGCAACCTCGACGACGCCCTGGCCAACGTCAGCGGCATCACCCAGGGCAACAACTTCGGCGGTACCTCCGACACGGTGATGAAGCGCGGCTTCGGCGACAACCGCGACGGCTCGATCATGCGCGATGGCATGCCCGTCGTGCAGGGCCGCAACCTCAGCGCCAGCACCGAGCGGGTCGAAGTACTCAAGGGCCCTGCCTCGCTGCTGTACGGCATCCAGGACCCGGGCGGGGTGATCAACGTGGTCAGCAAGCGCCCGCAACTCGAGCAGTACAACGCCCTGACCGTGCGCGGGTCCACCTACGGCAGCGGCAAGAACGGCAGCGGCGGCGGGCTCGACAGCACCGGTGCGCTGGGCGACAGCAACTTCGCCTATCGCCTGATCGTCGATCACGAGGATGAGGACTACTGGCGCAACTACGGCGTGCACCGCGAATCGCTGGTGGCGCCGTCGCTGGCCTGGCTGGGTGAAGATACCCAGGTGGTACTGGCCTACGAGCACCGCGAATTTCTCTCCCCCTTCGACCGTGGTACGGCGTTCGGCAACAACGGCCACCCGCTGGACATCCCGGCCACGCGGCGCCTTGACGAGCCGTTCAACGACATGGAGGGGCGTTCCGACCTGTACCGTCTGGAAGTCGACCACCAACTGGCCGATGACTGGAAGCTGCACTTCGGCTACAGCTTCAACCGCGAAACCTATGATGCCAGCCAGGTGCGGGTGACCGGCGTAAATGAAGAAAGCGGCACGCTGGCGCGCAGCATCGACGGCACCCACAACGCCATGAGCCGTGACCAGTTCGCCACGCTGAGCCTGGCCGGTAATGTGGAACTGGCCGGGATGCAGAACGACCTGCTGTTCGGTGTCGATCATGAGGACCGCAAGATCTTCCGCGGCGACCTGATCCGGCAGACGGCCCGATCCACCTTCAGCTATGTGAGCCCGGTCTACGGTCAGGAAGTGGAGGGCACCCAAGTCGGTGCCAAGGAGAGCGACCAGACCGACAAGCTGCGTACTGATTCGCTGTTCTTCCAGGATGCCCTGCACCTGGACGACCACTGGATCCTGGTGGCTGGCGCACGCTTCCAGCAATACGACCAGTTGGCCGGGCGCGGCCGGCCGTTCCTGGTCAACACCGACACCAGCGGCCAGAGCTGGGTACCGCATGCCGGTGTGGTCTACAAGGTCGATGAGCAGCTGTCGCTCTATGCCAGCTACAGCGAATCGTTCAAGCCCAACTCGACGATTGCACCCTTGAGCATTGGCGGTGGCCTTACCCAGACCCTCGACGGCAGCTTTGCCCCGGAGGAAGGCAAATCATGGGAGCTGGGCGCCAAACTCGACATGCCTGGCCGTGTCACGGGGACTCTGGCGTTGTTCGATATCACCAAGCGCAACGTGCTCGTTTCCAACTTTGACACCAGTACGCGCGAAACGGTGTACAGCAATGCCGGGGAGGTCAGCTCACGGGGCGTCGAGCTGGACCTGACCGGCCAGCTGAGTGAGCGCTGGAGCCTGATCGGCAGCTACGCCTTCACCGATGCGCAAGTGACCAAGGACCCGGACCTCAAGGGCAACCGCCTGCAAAACGTGGCCCGGCACAGTGGTTCGCTGTCGGCGGTGTATGACTATGGCAGCCTGTTCGGTGGCGATCGCCTGCGCATTGGCGCGGGGGCGCGGTACGTGGGCGAGCGCGCTGGCAACCCGACCAACACCTTCGACCTGCCGTCCTATACCGTGGCCGATGCCTTTGCCAGCTACGAGACCAGGCTCGACGAGCACAAGGTGCTGTTGCAGCTGAACGTGAAGAACCTGTTCGACAAGGTTTACTACAGCTCGGCGGTGAACCAGTACTTTGTGGCCATTGGCGATGCGCGGCAGGTGAGCTTGTCCAGTACCTTCGAGTTCTAGGTATTTGGGGCCGCAAAGCGGCCCCAGTTTCACGAATTGAAGGCTAAACGGTATTCGCCCGGTGTTGCACCGACCGCCTGGCGGAACCGGTTGCTGAAATGGCTGGCACTGGCAAACCCGCACAACAGGGCAATCTCCCCCAACGGCATCCCCCCCAGCCGCAACAGCTGGCAGGCCCGATGCAGCCGCCGGGCCAGCAGGTACTGGTGCGGCGGCAGCCCGAAACTGGCGCGGAACATGCGGGCAAAGTGGTATTCGGACAGGTTGCAGCGCAAGGCCAGTTCACCCAGGGTGATGGGCTGGTCGAGGTGCGCTTCGATGTAGTCGACCAGCTGCCGGCGCAGGTTCGGTGCCAGCCCGCCTTTCAGGCGCAGGCCCTGGCGCAGCCCGACCTGGCTGAGCAGCGCATGGTCGACGATCTCGTGTGCAAGGCTGCTGGCCAGCAGGCGTTCGCCAGGTTCATCCCAGTCCAGGGTTATCAGCTGGCGAAAGCGCGTGGCTTGTTGCGGGTCATCGAGAAAGGTCGCTTCCTGCAGTTGCAGCTCACGCGGTTCACGGTCGAGCAGGCGCACGCAGCCCAGGGCGAATTGCGCCTCGCTGACATACAGGTGTGCCAGGCGGATCGCGCCATTGACCACCCAGTTCGACTCGTGCCCGGCCGGCATCACGCACAGCTTGTCGGGCGCCCCTTTGTCGCCCGGGCGCTGGCGGCGGAAGGTGCCAGTGCCGTCGGCGATGTAGCACGACAGGGTGTGATGGCTCGGTGCCTGGTAGTCGCGGGCATCATCGCGGTTGCTCCACAACGCCGCTGCCAGCCCGTCGCCCAGGTGCGCGCTCAGCTCCAGCCGGGCGTGGGGCGAGGCGTGCATGGCGTTGAACACTTGCAGCTGGGTGAGTGGGGTCATGGGCGGTTCCTCTTGCCAGCCATCCTACTGCGCCTTGGGCAGGCTTACAGCTACCGGCAGGACAAATGCGCAAGTTTGTGCAAGCGCGTGGGTGTTCGACAGGAGAACACTGAAATGCCTCGGCGAGGGCTGCGCCCTCGATTCGCGGCTAAAGCCGCTCCCACAGGGACCGCGCCAGCCTCGAGAGCAGCGTGGTCCCTGTGGGAGCGGCTTTAGCCGCGAAGCGCCGGGCACCGATCTTGAAAGGCCCAAGGAACCGCCGCCATGAACCTGTCACTCTACCTGCTCACCGTCCTGATCTGGGGCACCACCTGGATCGCCCTGAAACTCCAGCTGGGCGTGGTCGCCATTCCGGTCTCGATCGTCTACCGCTTTGCCCTGGCCGGGCTGATCCTGTTCGCCTTCCTGCTGCTCACCCGGCGCCTGCAGCCGATGAACCGACGTGGCCACCAGATCTGCCTGGCCCAGGGCCTGTGCCTGTTCTGCGTCAACTTCATCTGCTTCCTCAGTGCCAGCCAGTGGATCGCCAGCGGCCTGATCGCCGTAGTGTTCTCCACCGCCACCCTGTGGAACGCGCTGAACGCACGGATCTTCTTTGGCCAGAAGATCGCCAGCAATGTGCTCGGCGGCGGCGCCTTGGGCTTGCTCGGCCTGGGCCTGCTGTTCTGGCCGGAGCTGTCGCACCAGGCGGCCAGCCGCGAAACCCTGTACGGCCTCGGCCTGGCCCTGCTCGGCACGCTATGCTTCTCGGCCGGCAACATGCTGTCGAGCATGCAGCAGAAGGCCGGGCTCAAGCCCATGACCACCAATGCCTGGGGCATGGTCTACGGGGCAGCGATGCTGGCGGTGTTCTGTGTGGTCAGTGGCGTGCCGTTCAGCATGGAGTGGAACGTGCGCTACATCGGCTCGTTGCTGTACCTAGTGGTGCCGGGCTCGGTGATCGCCTTTACCGCCTACTTGACCCTGGTCGGGCGCATGGGGCCGGAGCGGGCAGCGTACTGCACGGTGCTGTTCCCGTTGGTGGCGTTGAATGTGTCGGCGGTGGCCGAGGGATATCAGTGGACGGCGCCGGCCTTGTTGGGGCTGGTGGCGGTGATGGCGGGGAATGTGCTGGTGTTTCGCAAGCCCAGAGTCAAGTTGGCTGAGGGTGTTGTGGTGGCCAAATAGGTAATGTGTTGCCTGCACCGGCCTCTTCGCGGGTAAACCCGCTCCCACAGCTACCCCACAGCCCTCAGAGCCTGTGCAATACCTGTGGGAGCGGGTTTACCCGCGAAAGGGCCGGTGCAGGCAGTAGAGGGCTATCAGCCCTTCCACACCTGCGGGTTCACCAGGTCCCGCGGCCGCTCACCCAGCAGGGCCGCGCGCAGGTTGTCGATTGCCCGGTTGGCCATGGCCTCGCGGGTTTCGGCGGTAGCTGAGCCAACGTGCGGCAAGGTCAGCGCATTGGGCAGCTTGAACAGCGGCGAATCGCTCAGCGGCTCTTTCTCGTACACGTCCAGGCCCGCACCACGAATGGTACCGTTCTGCAGTGCATCGATCAGCGCAGCTTCATCCACCACCGGCCCGCGGGCGATGTTGATCAGGAACGCGCTCGGCTTCATCAGTTGCAACTCACGCGCACCGATCAGCTTGCGGGTGGCATCGGACAACGGCACCACGATGCAGACGAAATCGGCTTCGGCCAGCAGTTGCTCCAGGCTGCGGAACTGCGCCCCCAGCTCTTGCTCCAGCGCGGTCTTGCGGCTATTGCCGGAATAGATGACCGGCATGTTGAAACCGAACCGGCCGCGACGGGCAATGGCGGCACCGATGTTGCCCATGCCGACGATGCCCAGGGTCTTGCCATGCACATCGCTGCCGAAGTGGGCCGGGCCCACGGTGGCCTGCCAGTTGCCGGCCTTGGTCCAGGCATCCAGCTCGGCGGTGCGGCGGGCGCAGCCCATGATCAGCGAAAAGCCCAGGTCGGCGGTGCTTTCGGTCAGCACGTCGGGGGTGTTGGTCAGGGCGATGCCGCGCTCGTTGAAGTAGTCCAGGTCGTAGTTGTCGTAGCCGACCGACACGCTGGATACCACCTCCAGCCTGGCCGCGCCTTCAAGCTGCGCCCGGCCGAGCTTGCGGCCAACGCCGATCAGGCCATGGGCCTCGGGCAGGGCTTCGTTGAACTGGGCGTTGATATCGCCGAGCTTGGGGTTCGGGATGATCACGTTGAAGTCTTGCTGCAGGCGTTCGGCCATGGCCGGGGTGATACGGCTGAAGGCCAGGACGGTCTTTTTCATCGGGCTACGTCTCTGCAAGGCGGTGGGGCGGTGGTGGTTTCTTCGCGGGTGAACCCGCTCCCACAGGTATTGCACAGGCGTGGAAGGCAGTGGTGTACCTGTGGGAGCGGGTTTACCCGCGAAGAGGTCGGCAATGGTTAGCAACCTACCATTGTCCGCCCCCGCAATACAGCAGCTTTTTAGTTGGCGATCATCACCTGATGGGTTTTCAGGTCTGCCTCATGCGCCGCGAGAATCTCCGGCAGCGAGTTGCGCAGGTACTCGACCCAGGTCTTGATCTTGGCATCCAGGTACTGCCGCGACGGGTAGATGGCGTACAGGTTGAGCTCCTGCAGCCGGTACTCGGGCAGTACCCGCACCAGGCTGCCGTCGCGCAGGCCGTCGATGGCCGAATAGATCGGCAGCACGCCCACACCCATGCCGCTGCGGATCGCAGTCTTCATGGCATCGGCAGTATTGACCATGAACGGCGAGCTGGTGATGTTGACCATTTCCTGGCCTTCCGGCCCGTCGAACAGCCATTTCTCCAGCGGGATCACCGGGCTGACCATGCGCAGGCAGGCGTGCTTGAGCAGGTCGGCAGGCTTGTGCGCCACGCCGTGGCGGGCGATGTAGGCGGGCGAGGCGCAGACGATGCTGTAGGTGATGCCCAGCCGTTGGGACACGAACCCTGAGTCGGGCAGTTCGGTGGCCAGCACGATGGACACGTCATAGCCCTCGTCGAGCAGGTCGGGCACGCGGTTGGCCATGGTCAGGTCGAAGGTCACGTCCGGGTGCGATTCGCGATAGCGGGCGATGGCGTCGACCACGAAGTGCTGACCGACCCCGGTCATCGAGTGCACCTTCAACATCCCGGCCGGGCGGGCATGGGCATCGCTGGCCTCGGCCTCGGCTTCTTCGACATAGGTAAGAATCTGTTCGCAACGCATCAGATAGCGCTTGCCGGCTTCGGTCAGCGCAATGCGGCGGGTGGTACGGTTGAGCAGCCTTGTTTGCAGATGGGCTTCCAGGTTGGAGACCGCCCGCGACACGTTCGCGGTGGTCGTATCCAGTTGCCCGGCGGCAGCGGTAAAGCTGCCGAGTTGGGCTACGCAACTGAAAGCACGCATGTTTTGCAGGGTGTCCATGGGTCACTCTCGATGTAGAGGACAAAATTGTGTCACGAAGTAACGTAAAAGAGATGAAAAGTTGCCTTCGACCAAAGGCGGATTATCGCCGTTTTGGTAACAAAGATTCGCAGGAATCCACGCTTATCGCCAGTGCTGACGCCCCCTAGAATTGCCCGGCCTCTTCACCTCTTCCTCGGGAAATCGCAGCTGTGCCGCGTCGCATCATCAGAACGCTCAATGCGTTCAGTGCCTGTGCCCTTGCCCTCACCTTGAGCGGCTGTATCGGAACCTGGGGCATTGCCCCGCAAAGCAAGACGCTGCAAGCCAACACCCTGACCACCGACGCGGCCATACGTGAAGCCGCGACCGACGCCCATTGGCCCGACCAGCAGTGGTGGCGCGCCTATGGCGACCCACAGCTGGACCGCTGGGTTGCCCTGGCCGTGGCCGGCAGCCCGAGCCTGGCCATGGCTGCGGCGCGGGTACGCGAAGCCAGGGCCATGGCCGGTGTGGTCGAGTCGGCGGAAAAGCTCCAGGCCAATGGCCAGGCCACGCTCAAGCGCCACAACTGGCCTGAAGACCAGTTCTACGGCCCGGGCGCGCTGTCCGGCGCCAACACCTGGGACAACAACGCCGCGATTGGCTTCAGCTACGCGCTCGACTTGTGGGGCCGTGAACGCAATGCCAGCGAGCAGGCCGTGGACCAGGCGCACATGAGCGTGGCCGAAGCCCGCCAGGCGCAGCTGGAGCTGCAGAACAACGTGGTGCGCGCCTACATTCAGCTGAGCCTGCACTTCGCCCAGCGCGATATCGTCAAGGCCGAGCTGGAACAGCAGGAGCAGATCCTGGCCCTGGCCAAGCGCCGTCTGGATGCCGGCATCGGCACCCACTTCGAAGTCAGCCAGGCTGAAGCGCCGTTGCCGGAAACCCACCGCCAGCTCGACAGCCTCGACGAAGAAATTGCCCTGGCCCGCAACCAGCTGGCCGCCCTGGCCGGCAAGGGCCCGGGGGAGGGTGCGCAGTTGCAGCGCCCGAGCCTGGCCCTGGCCGCGCCACTTAAGCTGCCGTCGAACCTGCCGGCCGAACTGGTCGGCCAGCGCCCTGACGTGGTTGCCAGCCGTTGGCAGGTAGCCGCTCAGGCGCGTGGCATCGATGTTGCCCACGCCGGCTTCTTCCCCAACGTCGACCTGGTCGGCAGCCTTGGCTTCATGGCCACCGGCGGTGGCCCGCTGGAATTCCTCACCGGGCGCAAGTTCAACTACAACGTCGGCCCGGCCATCAGCCTGCCGATCTTCGACGGTGGCCGCCTGCGCTCGCAGCTGGGCGTGGCCTCGGCGGGCTATGACGTGGCCGTGGCGCGCTACAACCAGACCGTGGTCGGTGCGCTGAAGAACATCTCCGACCAGCTGATCCGCCGCGAGTCGATGAAAGAGCAGTCGCACTTCGCCGCCGAGTCGGTCGCGGCCGCGCAGAAAACCTACGACATCGCCATGGTCGCTTTCCAGCGTGGCCTTACCGACTACCTCAACGTGCTCAACGCCCAGACCTTGCTGTTCCGCCAGCAGCAGGTGCAACAGCAGGTGCAGGCCGCCCGCCTGATTGCCCATGCCGAGCTGGTCACCGCCCTGGGCGGGGGCCTGCAGGCCGGTCAGGACGTGCCGGAAGAGGAGCGCCAGGCAGCACCGAAAACCCCGGCCACCCTGGCCATTTTCGACAAGAAGCCGGATAACGCCGAATGAGCACTTCCAGTTTGCCCTTGCGCTGGCTGCAGAGCCTGGAATGGCGCCGGGGCTTCTTTGCCTGGGCGCGCACCGACGGGGTGACCTGGGTGTACATCTTCAAGGTGCTGGCCGCTGCATTCATCACCCTGTGGCTGGCCATGCGCCTGGAGCTGCCGCAACCGCGCACGGCGATGATCACCGTGTTCATCGTCATGCAGCCGCAAAGCGGGCATGTGTTCGCCAAGAGCTTCTACCGGGTGCTCGGCACCCTGGCCGGCTCGGCGATGATGGTGGCGCTGATCGCCATCTTCCCGCAGAACACCGAGCTGTTCCTGCCCAGCCTGGCCCTGTGGGTAGGCCTGTGCTCGGCCGGTGCCATGCGCTACCGCACTTTCCGCGCCTATGGCTTCGTGCTGGCCGGCTACACCGCAGCGATGATCGGCCTGCCGGTGCTGCAGCACCCCGACCAGGCGTTCATGGCGGCGGTATGGCGGGTGCTGGAAATCGCCCTGGGCATTCTGGTGTCGACCTTCGTCAGCGCCGCGATCCTGCCGCAGTCGGCCAGTGCCGCCATGCGCAACGCCCTGTACCAGCGCTTTGGCGTGTTCGCCGGGGTGGTGGTCGAGGCCCTGCGTGGCGACAGCCAGCGGGACCGCTTCGAGAGCAGCAACGTGCGCTTCGTCGCTGAAGCAGTGGGCCTTGAGAGCCTGCGCAACGTCACCGCCTTCGAGGACCCGCACATGCGCCGGCGTTCTGGTCGCCTGGTGCGCATGAACAGCGAATTCATGGCCATCACCACGCGCTTCAATGCCCTGCACCGTTTGCTGGAGCGCCTGCGCGCCCGTGGCCCGCTGCAGATCGTCGGCGCCATCGAACCGGGCCTGAACACCCTGGTGGAACTGTTGCAACCTTACGTGGGCCGGGCGCTGACCGACGCCGATGCGCTGCGCCTGACCCTGGAGCTGGCCGCCTACAAGGAAGGCCTGCAGGCCCAGGTGCGCGGCCTGCGCGCCGAGTACCTGGCGACCGAGCCGAGCGAGTCCGACCTGCTCGACTTCCACACCGCCTTCGAGCTGCTTTACCGCTTCGTCGACGAGATGTACAGCTACGCCGAAACCCACGCCTCGCTGGCCGCGCACCGGCACGAACGCGAGCAGTGGGATGAGCCCTACGTGGCGCAGACCAGCTGGCTGGTGTCGTTGGCCGCCGGTGTGCGCGCCTCGGCGGTGCTGTTGCTGCTGGGCAGCTACTGGCTGTTCAGCGACTGGCCCAGCGGCGCCATGATGACCCTGATCGCCACCGTCACCGTGGGCCTCTCGGCGGCCTCGCCGAACCCCAAGCGCATGTCGTTCCAGATGGCTTGCGGCACAGCGATCGGTGCCTTTGTCGGCTTCTTCGAAACCTTCTTCGTGTTCCCCTGGATCGACGGTTTCCCACTGCTGTGCATGGTCCTGGCACCGGTGTTCGTGCTGGGCGCGTTCCTCTCGTCACGGCCAGCCTATGCCGGCTACGGCATCGGCCTGCTGGTGTTCTTCGCCATCGGTTCGGTGCCGAACAACCTCACCGTGTATGACCCGTACACCTTCATCAACGACTATATCGGCATGGTCATTGGCATGTTCGTCTGTGCCGCGGCCGGGGCGATCATCCTGCCGCCCAACAGCCGCTGGCTGTGGAGCCGCCTGGAGCAGGAACTGCGCGAGCAGGTGCTGTTTGCCATCAGCGGCCGCCTGCGAGGCATCGGCACCGCCTTCGAAAGCCGCACCCGTGACCTGCTGCACCAGGCCTATGGCCTGGCCGCTGGCAAGCCGCAGGTGCAGAGCCAGCTGATGGGCTGGATGTTCACCGTGCTGGAGATCGGCCACGCGGTCATCGAGCTGCGCAAGGAGCAGGCCCGTGCGCCGGTGCACCCGGCCTACGCCGAGTCGCAGCCCTGGCGCCAGGCGATCCGCGTGATGGGCCGTGCCCTGGCCCGGCTGTTCCTGCAGCCCAGCGCCAGCAACCACGAACGCGCGCTGGTGGCAGTGGACCACGCCATCGCCCGTGTGCAGGCCACCGACGAGCCCTTCGCTCGTCACTTCGACACCTCGGTGCTGCGCCGCGCGCAAAGCTACCTGCATTTCATCCGTTCTTCCCTGCTCGACCCACAGTCGCCGTTGGCACCGGCGAAAGGACTGCACGATGCTCCGTGAAACCATGCCCCGTGAAATCGCCTTCCATGGCGTGTACATGCCCACCATGACCTTGATGTTCCTGTTCGCCCTGGGCCTGGCCTGGGGCCTGGACCGGTTCATCGCCAGCCATGATGGCTACCGCTTCTTCTGGCACCCGGCGCTGCTGCGCCTGAGCCTGTTCGTCTGCCTGTTCGGCGCCCTGGCGCTGTCGCTCTACTGGTGAGAATCCTTCGATGAAAAAGTTCTTCAGCCTGATCGCCACCCTGCTGGTGCTGACCGCTGCCGTGGTGATCGGTCGCCAGTTGTGGCTGCATTACATGACCACGCCATGGACCCGCGACGGCCGCGTGCGTGCCGATATCATCAACGTCGCCGCCGACGTGCCCGGCTATGTGGTGGACGTGCCGGTCAAGGACAACCAGCGGGTGAAGAAGGGCGACTTGCTGATCCAGATCGACCCCGAGCACTACCAGCTGGCAGTCGACCAGGCCAAGGCGCAGGTTGCATCGCGCAAGGCCACCTGGGAGATGCGCAAGGTCAACGCCAAGCGCCGTGCCGACATGGACAACCTGGTGATCTCCAAGGAAAACCGCGACGACGCCAGCAACATCGCCAACTCCGCCCAGGCGGACTACCAGCAGGCCCTCGCCGAACTGGCCGCAGCCGAGCTGAACCTCAAGCGCACGCAGATCGTGGCCACCGTGGACGGCTACGTGACCAACCTGAATATCCACAAGGGTGACTATGCGCGCACCGGTGAAGCGGTGATGGCGGTGGTCGACGAAAACTCGTTCTGGGTGTATGGATTCTTCGAGGAGACCAAGCTGCCGCATGTGAAGGTGGGTGACCAGGCCGAGCTGCAGATGATGAGCGGCGAGCGCATCAAGGGCCATGTGGAGAGCATCGCCCGCGGCATCTACGACCGCGACAACCCGCAGAGCCGCGAGTTGATCGCCGATGTTAACCCGACCTTCAACTGGGTACGACTGGCGCAGCGGGTGCCGGTGCGCATTCATATCGATGAAGTGCCGGACGGGTTTTTGCTGGCGGCGGGGACGACTTGTACGGTGGTGGTGAAGCCGAGCGAGGGATGAGCCGGGGTGAGGAAGTGCGGCTCCTGGCCTCTTCGCGGGCTGCCCGCGAAGAGGCCAGGAGCAATGAACACTTCTCGCAGAGCAGTTAGCTCGCAGCCCCTACCAACACTGGCACCTTCACCCGATCAATCACCTTGGCGCTGATCGACGGGTCCAGCAACCGCCCCAGCCGCGACAGGTGGCGGTGGCCCATGATGATCAGTTCACAATTCAGTTCCTGCGCCTTGGCCACGATCGCCTCGACCGGCTGCCCGGCTACCATGCAGCCCTGGCTGGCGAAGCCGGCTTGCTGCAGCTCGCGCACCGCCTTGGCCACGGCCTGGTCGGCCTGGTGCTGCTCTTCGCAGGCGGCGGGGTATTCTTCCAGTTCCTCGGCGGTGTAGGGCGCGGGCTGGTCGTGGACGGCGAAGGTAGAGTCGATGGCCAGCAGCACGTGCAGTTCGTGCTCGTCGGGGCGGCAGTAGCGGCGGGCGAGGGTGAGCAGGGCGGTGGATGCAGGGGAGGCATCGATGGCGATCAGGACGGGGCTGGGCATGTGGAATCCTTGTTCCAGGCTGGCTGAGGGGTTGTCTGTTCTGGCCTCTTCGCGGGTAAACCCGCTCCCACAGGTGTGCCACAATATTCAGAATCTGTGCAGTCACTGTGGGAGCGGGTTCACCCGCGAAGAGGCCGAACCTGCCGTTCCTCATTCTTGGCTCAACCCACCCTCAGGATAAATGCCCCACCACGCACGAGCGCATTGCGTCTGGTGCATTCCACCAACCTGCTACCATCGCCATTCCTCACAGCTGTAACGGAAACGGCCATGCAACTCCCGGACATGAACCTGCTCGTCGCCCTCGATGCCCTGCTCGATGAGGGCAGCGTGGTTGGCGCGGCGCAGCGCATGAACCTGAGCCCGGCGGCGATGAGCCGGACCCTGGGGCGTATCCGCGATGCATTGGGGGACCCGATTCTTGTCCGCGCCGGCCGTGGCCTGGTGCCGACGCCGCGGGCGTTGGCCCTGCGCGAGCAGGTGGCGGCACTGGTGGAGCAGGCTGGCGAGGTGTTCCGCAGTGCCGACGAGGTCGACCTGCCCAAGCTCGACCGGGCCTTCAACATTCGCACCAATGACCTGTTCATCGCCCTTTACGGCGCCCAGTTGCTGCGGCGCATGCACGAGCAGGCGCCGCGCACGGTGCTGCGCTTCGTGCCGGAAAGCCCCGGCGGCGATGACGACAGCGTGCTGCGCGACGGCCGTACCGACCTGATCATCAGCTCGACCGTGGATCTGGGCCCGGAGATCAAGGTGCAGAGCCTGTTCCAGACCTACTACGTGGGCCTGGCGCGGCGTGACCACCCAATCTTCGAGCAGCCGATCACGCCGACCAGCTTTGCCAGTTATCCACAGATCAGCGTGTCCCGCCGTGGTCGGGCCAACGGGCCGATCGATGTGGAGCTGGCCAACTTCAAGGTGCAGCGGCGGGTGGCGCTGATCACCCCGAGCTTTCACTCGGCGCTGTTCTCGCTGCCGGATTCCGACCTGATCCTGCCGATGCCGGCGAACATCCTCAACAGCGTGCACAAGCTTGGGCTGCCGCTGCGCTCGTTCCAGATCCCGGTGCCGCTGGAGCGGGTGACCGTGCTTCAGGCATGGCACCCACGGTTTCACAATGACCCGGCGCATCGCTGGTTGCGGCAGACCCTGAAGGCTTGCTGCAGTGTCGACCCTTGAGTGATGTTCCGCCTGGGCCGGCCTTTTCGCGGGTGAACCCGCTTCCACAGGACATCACAAGCCTTGAGAGGTGTGTTGTACCTGTGGGAGCGGGTTCACCCGCGAAGCAGGCGACTCGGTTTTGAAGTGAATTGCGTCTAACGCAACATAAACCTACCGAGAAGTCAGTTTTCGTCAGCATTCGACCTTCTTAGACTTGCTCCAGTCGCAAATTTGTTGCTGGAGATGTCTGCCCATGAGTTCCCTGTCCGCCCCGTCTGCCGCGCTTGCCGCCGCCCCCGCGCCGGCCGCGCCTGCGCAGACTGCGTTTGGCCTGCAGGTAGTGGTCGGGCTGTTCGGCGTGTTGCTGGCCGTGCTGTGCGCGGGCCTCAACGAGTCGGTGACCAAGATCTCCCTGGCCGATATCCGCGGGGCCATGGGCATCGGTGCCGACGAAGGCGCCTGGCTGCTGGCGGTTTACAGCGCCGCCTCGGTCTCGGCCATGGCCTTCGCGCCATGGCTGGCCACCACGTTCTCGCTGCGGCGCTTCACCATGGGCGCCATCGGCCTGTTCGCCGTGCTCGGCCTGCTGCAACCGTTCGCCCCCAACCTGCACAGCCTGATGCTGCTGCGTGTGCTCCAGGGCTTCGCCTCTGGCGCGTTGCCACCGATGCTGATGAGCGTGGCGCTGCGCTTCCTGCCGCCGGGCATCAAGGTCTATGGCCTGGCCTGCTATGCCCTCACCGCTACCTTCGGCCCCAACCTCGGCACACCGCTGGCAGGGCTGTGGACCGAATACGTCGGCTGGCAATGGGCGTTCTGGCAGATCATCCTGCCCTCGGCGCTGGCCGCTGCCTGCGTCGGTTGGGGCCTGCCGCAGGACCCGCTGCGCCTGGAGCGCTTCAAGCAGTTCGACTGGCGCGGCCTGCTGCTCGGCCTGCCGGCCATCAGTTGCATCGTGCTGGGCCTGTCGCTGGGCGACCGCTGGGGCTGGTTCGATTCGCCGCTGATCTGCTGGCTGCTCGGCGGTGGCCTGCTGTTGCTGGTGCTGTTCATGTACAACGAATGGTCCGAGCCGCTGCCGTTCTTCCAGTTGCGCATGCTGTCGCGGCGCAACCTGAGTTTCGCCCTGGTGACCCTGGCTGGCGTGCTGATCGTGCTCTCGGGCGTGGGCAGCATCCCGTCGGCCTACCTGGCGCAGATCCAGGGCTACCGCCCGGCGCAGACCAGCCCGCTGATGATGCTGGTCGCCATGCCACAGCTCATCGCCCTGCCGCTGACGGCGGCGCTGTGCAACATCCGTGCGGTGGACTGCCGCTGGGTGCTGGGTATCGGCCTGGCGATGCTGGCGGTGTCCTGCGTGGGCAGCAGCCTGTTGACCAGCCAGTGGATCCGTGGCGATTTCTACCCGTTCTACCTGCTGCAGGTGTTCGGCCAGCCGATGGCGGTGCTGCCGTTGCTGATGCTGTCCACCAACGGCATGACCCCGCAGGAAGGCCCGTTCGCCTCCAGCTGGTTCAACACCGTCAAGGGCATCGCCGCAGTGATCGCCGGTGGCCTGCTGGACGCCTTGGGCACCCTGCGCCGGCACTTCCATTCCAACCACCTGGTGGACAGCCTGGGCAACGCCCCGCTGGTCGACGATAACGCAGCCGGCCTGGCCAGGCGTATCCACGACCAGGCGCTGGTGCTGACCTCGGCCGACCTCTATCTGGTCATGGCCTGCATTGCCGTAGCCCTGATCTGCCTGATTCCTTTCGTGCCTACCCGGGTCTATCCGCCGCGCGCGGTGGCCTGAACCCTGGATGAATTCGAGAACCACTGAAATGACCAACAACCGCAAAACCCTGTTCATCGGCTCGGTGCTGGCCGTGGCCGTCCTGGCCGGCATCGTCGGCCCCTGGATGTTCGGCAGCGACCACCGCCAGAGCACCAATGACGCCTATGTGATCGCTGACTACACCGTGGTCGCGCCCAAGGTCGCCGGCTTCATCAAGGAGGTGCTGGTGGAAGACAACCAGCAGGTCAAGGCCGGTCAGTTGCTGGCAACCATCGATGCCCGTGACTACCAGGCCGCGCTGGATGCCGCACAGGCGCAGTTGCTGGTGGCCCAGGCGCAAAGCGCCGATGCCCGCGCCACCCTCGAGCGCCAGGCGTCGCTGATTGCCCAGGCTGAGGCGGCGGTGAAGGCGGCCCAGGCCGAAGCTGCGTTCGCCGACCATGAGGTCAACCGCTACAGCCGCCTGGCCGAGCAGGGTGCCGGCACCGTGCAGAACGCCCAGCAGGCGCGCAGCGGGGTCGACCAGGCCCGTGCGCGCCTGGCCAATGCCCAGGCGGCACTGGTCGCGGCGCGCAAGCAGGTGGATATCCTTACCGCCCAGGTGGCCAGCGCCGACGGCCAGTTGAAGCGGGCCGAAGCGGGGCTGGAAAAGGCTCAGCTCGACTTGTCCTACACCCGCATCACCGCACCAGTGGACGGCATGGTCGGCGAGCGCGCCTTGCGTGTCGGTGCCTACGTCAACCCGGGCGCTCGCCTGCTGTCGGTGGTGCCGTTGCAGCATGCCTACGTGGTCGGCAACTTCCAGGAAACCCAGCTGACCCACGTGCAGCCCGGCCAGGCGGTGAGCATCAGCGTCGACACCTTTGCCGGTGAGAAGCTGCAAGGCCATGTGGAAAGCATCGCCCCGGCCACCGGCGTGACCTTCGCCGCCGTAAAGCCGGATAACGCCACCGGCAACTTCACCAAGGTGGTGCAGCGCATCCCGGTGAAGATCGTTTTCGATGATGGCCAGCCGCTGCTTGCCCGCCTGCGCGTTGGCATGTCGGTGGAAGCGACCATCGACACCCGTGGCGACAAGCTCGACGGCAAAGAGGTAAGCGCACGATGAAACCGGCATTACGCTTGAGCCCGTTGCTGCTGGCCGTGTTGATGGCTGGCTGCACGCTGGGCCCGGACTTCCAGCGCCCTGACAGCCAGGCACCGCAGCAGTGGGCGCCGCTGCAAGGTGAGGCGGCAGTCAGCCAGCCGCAGGCCGAACCGCTGGAACTGCGCTGGTGGGAAAGCTTCCACGACGCCCGCCTGAGTGCCTTGATCCAGCGCGTTGCCGAGCGCAACCTCGACCTGCAGATGGCCAGCGCCCGCCTGCTGCAAAGCCGCGCCCTGCGCAGCACCGTGGCTGCCGACGAAGTACCGTCGGTGGATGTGAATGCTGGCTACAGCCGCGCGCGCAACAGTGCCGAAGGCCTGAGTGACCCGTCCGGCAAGGCGGGCAAGGAAGCCTTCAACCTCTGGCAGGGCGACCTGGTGGCTGGCTGGGAGCTGGACCTGTGGGGCCGCGTGCGGCGCCAGGTCGAGGCTGCCGATGCCACGGTCGAAGTGGCCGAGAACGATCGCCGTGGCGTGCTGCTGGCATTGCTTGCGGAAACCGCCGGCAACTACATCCAGCTGCGCGCCGTGCAGCACACCATCGATGTGACCCGCGACAACCTCAAAGTTGCCCAGCACAGCCTGAAGTTGTCTGAAAACCGCCAGGCCGAAGGTGTCGCCACGCGCCTGGACGTGGCCCAGGCCAGTGCCCAGGTCGCCTCGATCGAGTCGCGCCTGCCAAGCCTGGAAGCACGGCGCGATGACCTGATCAACGCCCTCAGCCTGCTCGCCGCCGAACCGCCGCGCAGCCTGCAGGCCGAGTTGCTGCAGGGCGGCGAACTGCCTGCGCCGCAGCAGACGTTCGCCATTGGCTTGCCGTCCGAACTGGCCGAGCGCCGCCCGGACATTCGCCAGGCCGAGGCCCGCCTGCATGCCGCCACCGCCAGCATTGGCGTGGCCAAGGCCGACTTCTACCCCAGCATCCGGCTGTCGGGCAGTGTCGGGTTCCAGGCCATGCAGCTGTCCGATTTCGGCGCCTGGGATTCGCGCCGTTTCGCCTTCGGGCCGCAGCTGTCGCTGCCGATCTTCGAGGGTGGCCGGCTCACGGGCACCCTGGAACTGCGCGAGGCGCAACAGCAGGAAGCGGCGCTGAACTACCGCAAGGTGGTGTTGGGCGCCTGGCATGAAATCGACGATGTGCTACGCCTGTACAACGCCAGCCAGCTGCGCCGCGATCACTTGGCCGAGGCAGTGCGGCAGAACCGCATCGCCCTGGAAACTGCCCAGCGCCAGTATGTGGAAGGGGCAGTGGACTTTCTCAATGTGCTGACGGTGCAGGGTGCATTGCTGGCCAGCGAGGAGCAGTGGATTGACAGTTCGGCGGCGGTGTCGCAGGCGCTGGTGGGGCTGTACAAGGCTCTGGGGGGTGGCTGGCAGGCGTTTGATGAGCAGCCTGTGAAGAAAGTGTGATTTTTGGGGCTGCCAAGCAGCCCCGGCAATTGTCCTGATTACCGAGGAGGCACAAATGCACATTTCCCTGAACGGCAAGCGCGCCATCGTCAGCGGCTCCACCGCCGGCATTGGCCTGGCCATTGTCACTGGCCTGGCCGAGGCGGGGGCCGAAGTGGTCCTCAACGGTCGCACCCAGGCCCGGGTCGACGAAGCCCTCAAGGCCGTGCGCGAGCGCCTGCCGCAGGCGCGCATCATCGGCATTGCTGCCGACCTGGGCACCCAGGCCGGTGCGCAGCAGCTGTTCAACCAGGTGCCGCACACCGACATCCTGGTCAACAACCTGGGTATCTTCGAGCCCAAGCCGTTCTTCGAGATCGGGGATGAGGACTGGCAGCGTTTCTTCGACGTCAATGTGCTCAGTGCCGTTCGCCTGTCGCGCCACTATGCCCAGGGTATGGCCGAGCGCAAATGGGGGCGGGTGGTGTTCCTGTCCAGTGAGTCGGCGCTGCAGATTCCGACCGAGATGATTCATTACGGCATGACCAAGACTGCGTTGCTGGCGGTGTCGCGCGGGTTGGCCGAGACGCTGGCTGGTACCGGGGTGACGGTGAATTCGGTGCTGCCGGGGCCTACACGTTCGGAGGGGGTGGGTGACTTCTTTGCCAAGCTGGCCGAGGAGCAGGGGGTGTCGACTGCAGAACTGGAAGCCAACTTCCTGGCTGAACACCGGCCGACCTCGCTGATCAAGCGGCTGGCGACGGTGGAGGAGGTGGCGAACATGGTGGTGTACCTGGCATCGATGCAGGCCAGTGCTACCACCGGGGCTGCCTTGCGGGTGGATGGCGGGGTGCTGCGTTCCATTGCCTGATCTGTTTTGCCTGTGCTGGCCTCTTCGCGGGCGCGCCCGCTCCCACAGGGAGAGTGTGATTCCGAAGATTGCACTGTACCTGTGGGAGCGGGTTTACCCGCGAAGAGGCCAACACAGGCAACCCATCAATCAGAGCGGGCGCAGTAGGCCAAACCGCTTGCGTAGCGCCCAATCCAGCAACCGCCGCGGCAGTAACCGGGCCATCAACGGCAACGCCATGCTGCCATTGCCCAACCGCACCACCGCCGGCACCGGCGACTTCCCGACCGCCGCCAGCACGCCCTGGGCAAACACCACAGCTGAAGTAGGTTTGTCCTGCGAAGCCCGCGCCCGAGCCTGCACCTGCTCGCGCAACGGCCACCATGCCGAATCCGCCGCCAGCACCTGCTCGGCCTGGCGCTGGGCATTGCTGGCGAACTGCGAGGCAATCGCTCCTGGCTGCACTTCCATGACCTGCACACCAAACGGCGCCAGTTCCAGGCGCAAGGCATCGCTCAGGGCGTGCACGGCTGCTTTCGAGGCGCAGTAGGCGCCGGCGAACGGGGTGACCAGCACGCCTGATACGCTGCCGATGTTCACCACCAGGCCCCGTGAGCGGCGTAGCTGTGGGAACAATGCGCGGGTAACGCCAACCACGGCGAAGACGTTGGTTTCGAACTGCTGGCGCAGGGCATCCACACCGCCATCGAGCAGCGGGCCCATGGCGCCGTAGCCGGCGTTGTTGATCAGGATATCGAGGTTTTCCAGTTCCTCGGCCAGGCGGGCCAGCGCCTCGCTGTCGTTTACATCAAGTTGCCGGGCGGTGTAACCAGCGGCACTCAGCTGTGCGACATCCTCTGGTTTGCGGGCGGTGGCCCAGACTTGGTGGCCGGCGTCGCGGAAGGCGTCGGCCAGGGCGCGGCCGATGCCGCTGGAACAACCGGTGATCAGGACGGTGGGCATGGTTGGGGCCTGTTGTCAGGGAGGATTGGTTTTTCCTGTGCGGGCCTCTTCGCGGGTAAACCCGCTCCCACAGGTACACCACAGAATTTGAGACCTGTGTAGTCACTGTGGGAGCGGGTTTACCCGCGAAGAGGCCCGCACAGGCGATAAATCAGTTGGCAAACGTACCTTGCAGGTGCTCTGCCCGAAATTCCAGGGTCTGCGGCCGGTACCCGGAGCGCAGGGGTGGCAATGGCAGGCAGTCTTTCCACTCGGCCCCTGGCTGCAGTTCACCCGGCCCACGGTAGCGCGGGGCGTTGTAGGTATTCTCGGCCAGGTTCACGGTATCGCCCGGCGCATAGGCCGCCACTCGCCAGCGCAGTTCGGTGAGCGGCACGTCGTTGCCGTTCTTCATGCGCACCTGCAGGGCGCGGTCGGCGGGGCAGTGTTCGGGGGCGTAGGTCAGGCGCAGGTCCAGACGGGCCAGTTGCGAGGTTTCGCGGGTGTCCTGCCAGACGACGAACAGGGCCACCAGGCCCAGGCCGCATACGGCAGCCAGCGAGATCGGCAGGGCCTTGGCCGGGTAGCGCAGCAGCAGCACCAGCCAGGTGAGGATGAGGAAGGCACCGATGATCATGGGGCGGGCAGACCTTGATTGCGCGGGGTCTGACCATCGTAGCCCGAAATGGGGAGTGGCTCAAAAAGCGGGGCCGCATAGCGGCCCCAGGGTCTTGCTTACTGCGCGATGGTCTTCACCGAAATACCACGCTCGATCGGTGTGGAGGTACGCCCATACACATCCTCGAAGCGTTCGATGTCATCCTCGCCCAGGTAGCTGCCGGACTGCACTTCGATGATCTCCAGCGGGATCTTGCCCGGGTTGCGCAGGCGGTGCACCGAGGCGATCGGGATGTAGGTCGACTGGTTCTCGGTCAGCAGGAACACGTTCTCGTCACAGGTCACCTCGGCGGTGCCGGACACCACGATCCAGTGCTCGGCGCGGTGGTGGTGCATCTGCAGCGACAGGCTGGCGCCCGGCTTGACGGTGATGTGCTTGACCTGGAAGCGGCCACCCATGTCCACCGAGTCATACGAGCCCCATGGGCGATACACTTCCAGGTGGTTCTGGGTTTCGCTGCGGCCCTGCTCGTCGAGGGTCTTGACCATCTGCTTGACGCCCTGGACCTTGTCCTTGTGGGCAATCATCATGGCGTCCTTGGTCTCGACCACCACGATGTTCTCCAGGCCGATCACCGACACCAGCTTGCCGTTGCCGTGGATCATGCAGTTGCGGCTGTCCTGCACCACCACATCGCCCTTGGTGACGTTGCCGTTGTCGTCCTTCTCGTGCACTTCCCACAGCGACGACCAGCAGCCAACGTCGCTCCAGCCGGCCGACATCGGCACCACGCAGGCGCGCTGGGTCTTTTCCATCACCGCGTAGTCGATGGAGTTGTCCGGGCAGCAGGCGAAGGTGGCCTCGTCGATGCTCAGCACATCACCGTCTTCCTGGCTGCGCTCCAGCGCCAGTACGCAGGTGTCGTAGATGTCGCCGTCGTGCTTCTTCAGCTCTTCGAGGAAGCGGCTGGCACGGAACAGGAACATGCCGCTGTTCCAGAAGTAGCCGCCGGCCTGGACGAACTCGGCGGCGCGTTTTTCGTCGGGCTTCTCGACGAACTGCGCGACGCGCGCCACGCCTTCAGGCAGCAGGGCGTCCTGGCTGGAACGGATGTAGCCGTAGCCGGTTTCCGGCTTGGTCGCCGGCACGCCGAACAGCACCATCTCGCCACGCTCGGCGGCCACGGTGGCCAGGGCCAGGGCGCGTTGCAGGGCCTTCTGGTCCTCGATCACGTGGTCGGCGGGCAGCACCAGCATCAGCTCGTCGCGGCCTTCGTTGACCAGTTTCATGGCCGCCATGGCCACGGCCGGCGCGGTGTTGCGGCCGAACGGTTCCATCAGGATGCCTTGGGTTTCCAGCTTCAGCGCGGCCAGTTGCTCCTGGACGATGAACTTGTGGTCCTTGTTGCAGACCACGATCGGCGTGTCCATGCCTTCGAACACCAGGCGCTCGAGGGTTTGCTGGAACAGCGTGTGTTCACTGGTCAGGGCCAGGAACTGTTTGGGGAACTGCTTGCGCGACAGAGGCCACAGACGGGAACCGCTACCACCAGAAAGAATTACCGGGATCATCATGTTTCTCCAATAGTCGTTGAGAGGCAGGGGAATCAGTTGCTAGCCACGGGGCGAGTTACCCACACCGGCGACAAGGCGTTGCCGGAACCCGTTACGTACAGCACTGCGGCTTCGCCGCGCTCCAGGGCGACGGGTTTGACGTCACCCACTTTCTTGTCTCCTTGGTACAGCGCCAGGTTGACCTTGACCGGGTTGATTTCGCGTTCGCCACGGCCGTTGGCGGCCACCGGCTTGACCACTTCGGTCTTGCCGTCGGCAGTCTTCAGGGTCAGTTGCTGGTCGCTCAGGTTCTGCACGCGAACCAGGGCTTTCTGCTTGTTCTTGAACGGCGGCTCTTCGATCAGCTGCGGGTTGCCGCTGGCGCTGTTGACCAGGGTGTAGTACTTGTCCGAGGCCAGCTTGACCGGCACGCTCCTGCCGCCGACCTGGGCGGTGTAGTCGCCCCCTGGCAGGAAGCTGAAGTCGCTGCTGGCCTGGGCGCCAACCTGCTTGATCTGGGTGTTGCCGACCGAGGCTGCAGCCGGTGCGCTGGAGGCGTTGTACAGGCGTACGAAGGTCGAGCCTTTCGGTGCGCTCGGGCCGTACAGCGCGGCGTCGGCGCCGGCGAAGGCCTGCATGGAGGCCAGGGACAGGCCGGCTGCGAGGGTGAGGGCTTTGGCAATGGAAGTCTTGGTAGTCATGTGTATGTTTCCTCTGATCAGTGGGTTGTCCGGGTGGACGACAAAGCCAGGTTTTCTTCGGATTTACGGGTGTTCTTCAGCTGGGCGATCCACTGTGGATCGAAGCTGCTGAGGTCGTTCTTCATTGGCAGATAACGTTCGGGGAATTCCCACACCACCACTTGCGGGGCGGCGTTCTTGAAAGCATCGCTTTGCAGGTACTTGAGCATCGGCAGTAGCGGGCCATGGCCGTCTTCGGCGTAGTTGGCCACGTCGCTGCGCAAGGCCTGCTGCAGCGCGCCGAGGAAGTTCCAGTGCGGGTTGGCGCTGTAGCTGGTGCCTACCAGCGCAACCGGGATCTGTGTGTCGGCAAACAGTGCGTCACCGGCTTCACCTTCGGCCTCGACCGGGCGAGTGGTGCGCTTTTGCAGGTTGTCCGGGGCCGGCAGCAGGTTGCTGAACAGTGGGTCCAGTGGCAGGAAGTTGGTCAGGTCGCCCTTGTACGGCGCGGTACTGCCGGCTTCGGTGATGAATGTCTGTGGGTCGCCATTGAGCAGGCTCTGGCGGCTTACCGCTTCGGCCAGTGCCTGTGCCGCCACTTCGGCGCCCATCGGCGTCCAGTGGGTGTCGGTGCGCAGGAACACCTGGCCGCGGGCCTTGGCCTGCTCCATAGGTGCCATCAGGTCCGGGGCGAACACGTTGGCCTGGCGCACCTGGGCATGGAACTGGTTGTACAGGTCGTCATGCAGGCTGGTCGGCAGCTCATTGCCCAGGTACTCGGCATACACCCGCGCCTTGGCCGGCACGATCGCCAGCACCAGCTGGCTGCCGTGCTGCTGCAGGGTGTCGCGCACGCCACGGATCAGCGCCAGGTTTTCCTGCATCAGCTGCTCGGCACCGGCGGTGGGCTTGAACTCTTCGTCACTGAACAGCCACTGGTCGCGGCCCAGAACCACGCCGGGGCGGCCTTCGTTGAACAGCTTGAAGTCCATCGCCGCCCACAGGTTGGTGCCCAGGCGCTTGATCGGGAACTGCTCGTCGTAGTGGGTCTCGGCGGCCTTGGCCAGCTTGCCGTTGAGCAGGGTCATCTGCTCGGTACGCTGGAAGCTTTGCAGGCCACCGGTGGACCACACGCCCATGCCCACCAGCAGGCCAAGGAACGACAGCGAATAGGTAATGCGTAATGTCCGGGTCATGTCATCAACCTCAGAACTGGAAGTAAAGGAACGGCGAGTAGCTCTGCGCCGAAAGCTTGAGGATCGAGGCCACGAACAGCAGCAGCACCAGGGCGCGGGTCATCACCCGGGTCCAGTCCAGGCCGATCGAACCGTCGTTGTTGACCTCCACCGGGGTGGCCTTGGGCGTTGGCCTGGCGTTGCGGTAGAAGTCGCGCAGGCCGAAGAACGCCAGGGTGATGTAGGCGACCACCAGGGTGGCTACCTGCAGGCCGGTGAGCTGGGCACGGTTGAGTTCCGACAGCTGCCAGTCGCCGAAGCTGAACATGGCGCCGTACATGCGGCCGGCCACTTCCAGGTTCTCGGCACGGAAGATCACCCAGCCGACCACCACCAGCAGGAAGGTGAACGCCCACTTCACCGGGTTGAAACGCTGCGGGTTGGTGTCGATGCCCAGCGCGCGCTCGATGGCCAGCCACATGCCGTGCCAGGCACCCCAGATGATGTAGGTGAAGTTGGCGCCGTGCCACAGGCCGCCCAGCAGCATGGTCAGGAACAGGTTGCGGTAGGTGTTGAAGGTGCCTTTGCGGTTACCACCCAGGGTGATGTACAGGTAGTCGCGCAGCCAGGTCGACAGGCTGATGTGCCAGCGCCGCCAGAACTCGGTGATCGACTGGCTGATGTACGGCTGCTTGAAGTTTTCCATGAAGCGGAAGCCCATCATCAGGCCCAGGCCGATGGCCATGTCGCTGTAGCCGCTGAAGTCGAAGTACAGCTGCGCGGTGTAGGCCAGGGCGCCGAGCCAGGCATCGCCGGTGGTCGGGTTCTGCAGGGCGAAACAGTGGTCGGCCACTACCGCCAGGGTGTCGGCGATGAACACTTTCTTGATGAAGCCCTGCATGAAGCGGGTGCAGCCTTCGGAGAACTTGTCCAGGGTGTGGGTACGGTTGTTGAACTGGTCGACCAGGTCCTTGAAGCGCAGCACGGGGCCGGCGATCAGGTGCGGGAAGATCGCCACGAACGCCGCGAAGTCGATCAGGTTGCGGGTGGCCGGGGTATCGCCGCGGTACACGTCGATGATGTAGCTGATCGACTCGAAGATGTAGAACGAGATACCGATCGGCAGCAGCACATGGGTGAGGATGAACGGCTCCAGGCCGAACGAGGAGATGATCGCGTTGAGGCTGTCGACGCCGAAGTTGGCGTACTTGAAGTAGCCGAGGATCGCCAGGTCGACACCGACGCCGAGCAGCAGCCAGCGCTGCGCGGGCTTGGTGCGTACACCGGCGGCGCCGACTTTCAGGCCGATCCAGTAGTTCCACAGGGTGACCCCGGCGAACAGGGCCAGGAAGTCCACCCGCCACCAGGCGTAGAAAATGTAGCTGGCGACCAGCAGCAGCAGGTTGCGATAACGTTGCCCGCTCAAGTAGTACAGGCCGAGGAAGATCGGCAAGAACAGGAACAGGAACACGTTGGACGAGAAGACCATCCCGGTTCTCCTTTTTGTTCACAGCATCCGGGGCAAAGCGCCCCCCAAACCCCCCACATGTTCGTGGCGGGCTACCTAGATTCCTGTGGGAGCGGGTTTACCCGCGAAGAGGCCGGCACAGGCACCGCACATGGCAGGTCTGGCCTTTTCGCGGGTAAACCCGCTCCCACAGGGGTTTTGCGTTACTTTTTCGATTCTGCGCTCGGGTCGTAGACCCGGGTCAGGTCGCCGCCCAGCCGGAAGCTGTTGAACGGCTGCATGCCACGCTTGCGTTGCAGGGTGTCGCCACTGCACGCATACAGGCTGCAGTAGGGCTCCATCCACGCGTACTTGCTGTCGATCTTCAGGTCTTTCATGTCCTGTTTCTCGCCATTGCGGGCCTTGAACGCGCTGGGGTCCTTCGACCCGTTCAGCACCCGCTGCGCCAGGCGCTGCAGGGCGTTGTTGTTCTCGCCACGCACATCCACGCCATTGACCTGGGCGAAGCTGGCGATCATCGCCAGCGGTGGCAGGGCGTAGTTGTGGTAGGCCAGGGCGCGTTGCTTGCGTTTCAGTTCGTTGGGCAGGAAGCCCTGCTGGTCGACCTGGTTGGCGCCAACCCGGTATTCCTTCACGGCCCAGTCGAACAGGTCGCGACGGTCGGTGGCCACGGCGCTGGCCATTACCGCCCAGGCTGCCCAGTAGCTGTGGTTGTTGATCTTCTCCAGCGGCAGGTCGCTCCAGTCGCGCACGGTCTGTTCGGCCAGCCGGGCAAACCATTTTTCGATCAGCTCGGCTTCGGCCTGGTGCGCGGCCAGCGGCTGCGAACTGGAGAACTTCAGGCGCAGCCACGAACCGCTCATGCTGCCCAGTGCCCATTTGCGCATCGACTTGCCGGTGTGGTTGTAGTCGGTGGACATCAGCGCATCGGCGCGGGCCCAGCTGCCCAGCCAGGCCAGGGTGCAGTCGAGCTGTGCCGGGCGGCCGTCACGCATGTACTGGCCGATCATCTTGCTCACACCTTTCTCAAGGGTGGTGATGTCTTCGGTGGACTTGCGAAAGGCCTTTTCCGAGGCGGCATTGAGCGTGGCCCGCGCCTTGTCCGAGCCTTCGTACTTGCTGCGGAACTGCAGGGCGCCGGTGTACGGCTTGGGGGCAGTCGCGCAGCGGAAGTTGCCGTCGCCGGTCTTGAGCTTTTCGATCCCCTCGTAGTAACCCTGGGGTGGTACCAGCGCGGCGTGCGCGGCACCGCCGCACAACGCAAGGGCAAGCAGGGCGGGGCGGGAAATTCGCTTGAACGGGATCATGGTCGCCTCACTGGCCGGCCTGCGCGGTCTGCGCGGGCACGGCGAAGTTGTTGCGTTTGCAGAGCTTGGCTTCGACCTTCTGGGTACCGCTTTCCGGCCCCTGCACCTCGAACGCCAACAGGCTCTGGCTGGCCCAGTCCTCGTCTTCACGCATCTGGAAGACGAAGCGGCCGTCGGTGTCGGAGGTTTCCGGTTTTTCCAGCTTGATGTCCTCGTGGCGGCCGTTGAGGTACCAGAGGGTGGCCTGCAGCACCTTCACCGACGGGTCTTCGAACTTCACGTCCATTTGTATGTTGCGGTTGACCAGGTCCTTGAGCACGCCACCCTTGCCGTTGACCATCAGCTCGTTCTTGCCGGGCTTGAGGGTGGCGCTGGCGCTCATCAGGGCCGGGCGGTCATCGCAGCCGTCGTCGAGCAGGCCAAGGATTTGCCGCCAGATGGTTTCCTGGTCCAGGCGATACAGCGGGGAGAATTCCCAGATCAGGATCTTCGGCGGGTTCTTCTGGAATTCCTCGCTGCCCAGGTACTGGATCATCGAGCCTTCCAGGCCACCGCCAGGGAAGGCCACGTTCAATACATCGGCACCAATGTACTGTTGCAGGAAGCCCGCAAAGTTGTAGTTCTTGCCGCTGTGACTGGTACCCACCAACGTGATCTGCGCGTTGCCGGCGTCACCGAACAGGTCGTCACCGCCACCGTCGGAGCCTTTCGGCTCGGTGGCGAACTGGTCCATGTACTGAACTGCGTAACTGGTGCCACAGAGCTGGCCGGCGACGTTATGCAAGGTGCCGGTCTTGCCCATGCGCCCGGACTTCTTCGTTTCGAACTCCTTGCGCGGGATGCCTTCGAAGGCCGGCATCTTGTGCACGGTGTCGGCCACGATCTTCGCTGCACGCTCGGCGCCATACGGCGTCCAGTGCTGGTCGCCACGGAAGTAGAAGTCCTTGCCCTGGTCGGCAGCGGCCAGCTGTTCGTTGGTCAGTGGCGACAGGTCGGGCACGTTGTAGCCCATGCTGGCGAAGCGCTTGAGCATGGCCTGGTAGTTGCCCAGGGCCTTCTGGTAGTCGAAGGCGGCTTTTTCCGCCGGGTTGAGCATGTTGCGGTTCACCAGGCCACGGGTCGGCTGGTACACCACCACCAGTTCCACGCCGCGCTTCTTGAACGCGTCGTGCACCTGCTGCAGACGCTTGTAGCCGGCAGGGGTGGTGTTGAACTCGGTGCGCAGGTCTTCGCGGGTACGGAACAGCCAGTCGCCCTGGGCCTGCACCAGCGTGGTGAAGTTCTGCTGGTAGCGGGTTGTGTAGCGGCTGGCGTCATGTGCTTCAGGGCACAGCTGGCAGCAGGGCTCGGCGCTGAAGGTGGGGGCCTTGACGTCTTCGGCGCGCACGCCCTGGCTGATCGCCAGGAGGGCGGCGGACAGGCCCAGCAGTTTCATCAGATGTGGCGTCATGGTCTGGGCTTCCTTAATCGATCATTTCGGTCTGGCGTTCGACCGGGTCGATCAGCACAGCCTTTTGCTGGCGTACCAGCAGGTCGAGGATTTCGTCCTGGCGTTCGCCGAGGACGCCGTTGAGGCTGATGCCGCTGGCCTTGCGCGGGGCGAGCATGGACACCTTGTACAGTTCGACCGACAGTGGCGAGTCGATCGACAGTGGGCCGGAGCCGTTGGCCGACAGTTCGCCACCGACCAGGATCAGCGACACCTTGGTGTCGAACGGGTCGAGGGCGATGTCGCGGTCGGTATCGGACAGGTCCTTGATGTGGCCGTACACACCCACCAGGCCGTTGGCCATGGCGACGTTTTCGTACAGGCGAA
This sequence comes from Pseudomonas sp. NPDC096925, assembly GCF_044762545.1. Classification (NCBI taxonomy): domain Bacteria; kingdom Pseudomonadati; phylum Pseudomonadota; class Gammaproteobacteria; order Pseudomonadales; family Pseudomonadaceae; genus Pseudomonas; species Pseudomonas sp. NPDC096925. Next base: position 120,163 of record NZ_JBIWEM010000004.1, read on the forward strand.
TGTTCACGCTGTTACGCACGCGGATGCCGTGGCGGCGGTTGTTGATCAGCTTGTTGCCCCAGATCAGGTTGTCGCCGCTTTCGTACAGGGTGATACCGTCGGTGTGGTTGCGGTAGATCTCGTTGTAGGCGATCAGGTTGTTGACGCTGTTACGGTCGATCACCACGCCCGAGAGCTTGTTGTCGAAGCTCTTGTTGTTGATGATCCAGCTGTCGTTGACCTCACGCGACACGATGATGCCGTGCTTCTTCTTGGTGCCGTACACCGTGTTGCCGGCGATGATCAGCCGGTGCGAGCGGTCGTGCGGGTCGATGCCGTAGACGATGTTGTCGCGGTAGGTGCTGTCCTTGACCACGAAGTCCTGGGTCTCGTAGCAGTAGAAGCCGTACCACATGTCGCTGAACTCGGAGCCGATGATCCAGCCGGTGGGTTCAGGGCGGCCCATGCGCTTGGCCATGTTCGGCGTGTACTGCGAGATACTCACGCCATACGACTTGGACTTGGCATAGCCGAAGCTGGCCATTTTCGTATTGACGATGTAGGTCTCGGTGCCGCCCCACGACAGCAGGAACGGGCGGAATTCCTTGGGCGAGCGGAAGGTCGCCGGGCCGTTGTCCTTTTCCCGCCAGCCGGTCACCTGGGTGTCGGTGACGAACAGCTTGCCGTCGTTGACCAGGAACGAACCGCCTTCCTGGGACAGGCGCAGTTGCTTGACCTTACCGTCGATCTCGAGGATGCCCTTCGGCCCGACCACGATCGGCAGGCGCGCCAGGTAAACGCCCGGCTCGACTTCGCTGAGGTACTGCCTGGGTACCTTCTTGCTCAGTTCGACCAGGTCGACATGGCCGTCATCGACGAAGATCGCCTGCGGAATGCCATGCTGGCGCTGGACCCACTCGGCCGCCTTGTTGTCGCCACCGACGAATTCCTTGAGGGTATCCTCCTGGAACATGCGGCGCAGGCTGACCTTGCCCTTGTGGCGGCGGTCGATTTTTTTCTGCACCGCATCAAAGGTGTAGCCGGTCAGGTCAGGCAGCTTCGGCGGGTCCATGTGCAGCGGCTCGATCGGTGCGCTGGAGACCGTATAGGTCTTGGCTTGCTGCAGTTCCTTGGCGATCACCTGGGGTTCTGCGGCAGCGACCAGGCCACTGGCCAGCAGCAAGGCGCTGGCCAACAGGCTGTGGCGTAAGTGCGGGTGAAGGTTCATAACGGTAAGTCCTCTACCGGCCTCAGAAGCGCCAGATCACATCGACGAAGGCGCGGTGCATGTACGAGTCCGCTTCCTTGCCGTAGGCGTCACCCGGCTTGAACACACCGGCACGCAGACGCACCAGGGCAGATGGCTCGTCGATGGCCTGGCTCATCGAAGCTGGCAGCAGGCCTTGCTTGAAGTACTTGGTCACGACCACGTCCATTTCCTGGCCAAGGTCTTTTTCGCCATCGACCAGTGGGCGGTTCACACCGTTGTCGTTGACCACCGCGTTGATGCCGCTGGAACCGATGTTCTGGTTGCCATCGACACGCCAGAACTTGTGGTAGATGAAGCTGGCGTCGTAGTCGTCGCGCAGCTGCCAGGAGGCGAACAGGGTGGCCGCCTGCAGGTTGCCCAGCTCGCCACGGAAGGCTTCACCGAAACGGTGTACGCGCGAACGGGTACCGGTGTAGTTGGAGCGGTTGCTCTCCAGGCCGGTCTGCTCGTAGTTGCTCGAACCGTCGTCGCCACCACCGCCGCTGCCACGGGCGTAGGCCGCACCAACCTGCCATTGCGGGTCGAGGCGCAGGCGGACGCCGAAGTCGGTGGCCCAGGCGTTGACGTCACCGCTCTGCTTGCCGGTGGCCACGGTCTGGTCGCCGACGACCTGGCTGCTGAGGGTGTCGCGGTCACCGGTCAGCCAGGTGACGCTGCCCCAGTAGTTGACGGTGTGATCGTTGCGCCAGTTGTAGGCGTCGCTGTTGGCTTCCAGGCCCAGCCAGGTGAGGTCGCCGGTGCGGGTCTTGTCCAGCGCATCGACGGTTTCGCCCGGGTTCTTCAGGCTGCCGCCGTCGTGGGTGTGGTGGGCGCGTACGCCGACCCAGTGGCCAGGGGTCCACTGCGTGGCGACGTTGCCGTAGAGGTGTGTGCGGTCCTTGTCTTCCGGGGCCAGCTCGGTGAGGTCGGTGCGGTATTCGCTGAAGCGCTGGGCCACACCCAGGTCGGCCTTGAGCAACGTGGTGTCGAAGGTCCAGTTCAGCGCCTCGATGTTGGTGTCACGCCACATGCCATCGTCGCTGCGCAGGCGCTGGCGACCGAAACGCAGTTGCTCGCCAGGGTAGGCGGTGAGGCCGCTGTAGCCGACCCAGAATTCGCGCATGGCCAGGTAGCTCTTGTCCTGCTCGCGGCCGTCGGCGGCGGTGTCGGTGCTGGTGCCGTCGTCGTTCTGGCGCAGGGTGTCGGTTTCGATGGTGTCGGTGGCGGTGACGGCCTGGCCCATGGCATAGGCGCTCCAGTTGCCACGCTCGCCATATACCCAGGGGCGCAGATCGAGACCGAGGCCGTTGACGTCGCCGCCGGAGCGGGTGCCCAGGTCACGGTCGTCTTCCGACTGGCCGGTGATTTTCACATCCAGGCCGAAGTTCTTTTCAGCGGTCATTGCCGCCAGGGTCGGGCAGGACCACAGCAGGGCGAAGCTCAGGCCGATGCCAGCTTTCACGAGGGGATTGAGCGTCATAGCGAGTCCTCACCGGTTACTTCTTTTTCGTCGTCTTGCAGGGCTTCGATGGCCAAGGTGCTGTTGGCGCCTTGGCTCATGCTGCCGCGCGCCTGTTTTTCTTGGGCCAGCAGTTGCTGGGCCTGGCTGCGCTGGTCAGGCGTGAGTTGCTGGTCGAGCTGCTGCAGCAGTTCAGCGGACTGTGGCGTCGGGTTGACCTGGGCCAGCTGGGCGAAGACCCAGGCGTTACCCGGTTGCGGGCGAATGCCGTGGCCTTCGCTGAACAGCTGGGCCAGGGCATAGTCGGCGCTGTTCTGCCCACCGCGGGCGGCGGCCAGCAGGTGGTCGACGGCCTTTTGCGGCTCGACGTTGCCCAGGTAGCCGCGGCGGTAGAGCTGGCCCAGGTAGTAATGGGCGCTGACTTCGCCGGCGTCGGCGGCAGCCTGCAGGTGTTGTTCGGCTTTGGCCGCATCCGCAGGTACGGTCTTGCCTTCGTAGTACAGGCGGCCCAGCAACAGTTCGGCGCGTGGCTGTTCAGCTTCGCGGCCTTTGTCGATGTAGGCCATCAGCTGGTCGGTATCGCCCAGCTCGGGGAAGTCGTACACCAGCTGCGCCAGGCTGACCCAGGACGCCGGGTTGGCCGGGGCTACCTGTTCGAGCAGGTCCTTGGCGGTTTTCTCGTCGGTCTGGCCGAGGCTGCGGTCAGCCAGTACCCGGGCAACGCTGTCGACCCGGGTGGCCGGTACTGCACCACGGGCGTAGGCAGCCTTGAGCTGGCCGAGCAGGGCGGCCTGCTGGTCGGCCTGGCCACGCTTCTGGTACACGGTGGCCAGCTCGACGTAGCAGATGTCGGTGGTGTTCAGCGCGGCCTTGCAGATGTTCTCCACTTCGCCCAGGTGCTGGTCGTAGGTGCCCTGGGTGCGGTACAGCAGCACCTGGGCCAGGCCCGCTTCCGGGTTGCCGGCGGCGCGCCACTGGTCGATCTGCTGTTGCGCGTTGACCTTGGGGAAGCTTTGCGGGTAGCTCAGGTAGAGCATCGCCAGCGGGATCAGGGTGTTGCTTTCGCCCTGCCTGGCGGCTTGCTTGAGCAGGGTCTCGGCTTCTTCGCGCTCGGCCTGGGTGCTGTCGGGCTTGGCCACCAGCAGGCGGCCCAGGCGCGCCTGGGCACGCGGCGAAATGGCGGCCGCGGCGCGGTAGGTGGCCTCGGCTTCCTTGATTTTCGCGGGGTCGCGGGTGGCGACCTTGATGTCGGCCAGGCCCACTTGCGCTTCGCTGTAGCCCAGGTCGGCCAGGGCCTTGTAGTTGCGCTCGGCCAGTGCCGTGTCACCGCGCTTCATGGCTTCGTTGGCCAGGCGCTGGTCGGGCAGGCCGGCACAGCCAGCCAGGGTGATGGCTGCAGCCAGGGCACACAGGCCCAGGCTGGCGCTTTTCTTGTAGGGAATCATGTTGTGATCCTCTTACAGCCCACGGGCCATGGCTTTGTCGATCAGCCAGTTCAGCGACGGGCCACGGTCGCTGTTGACCGAAGCCGGGCGGCCGGCGAGTTCGGCGGGCAGGGCGCTGTCGGGCTTGATCTGCACGCGGATGTCGGCGGCCAGGTCTTCGCTGTTGAGGCTGGCGCTGCTGACGATCTGGCCGGTGCGCACTTCGTCTTCGCCGGCTACCTGGAAGTTGACCCGGGTACCTGGCTTGACCTCGTCGAACTGGCGGTAGGTGAAGCGCGCCTCGATCATCGGGTTGGTGGTGCGCGGGATCAGCTGGAAGATCGGCTGGCCCTTGGCGGCGTACTGGCCGTTGTCCACCAGCTGGCGGGCGACCACGCAATCACATGGGCTGGTGAGGGTGCCGGACAGCTGCTTGCCGAACAGTTCCTCGATCTTCGCCGGCTCGAGCTGTGCGTCCTCCAGGTTGCCCTTGAGCATGTCCAGCATGCTGGTGGTGAAGCTGGCCAGTGGCGCGCCCTTGGCGATCTGCCCACCGCTGTCGACCAGGCTGTTCACGGTGCCGTCGCGCGGCATGGTGATGGTGGTGGTGGGCACTGCGACCACGCCGGCTTCGGCATGGCTGACGAAGTACATGCCGTACAGCGACTTGGCGATGAAGCCGAAGGCGGCGACACCGACCACGAACACGCCGAGGGTGACGGTGACCGCCTTGAGGCGGCCGAAGGCGCTCAGGCCACTGCCGCCATCCTTCTGCTTGCGTGCCTTGGTGAAGTTGTCGCGCTGCAAGGTGCTGAGCACATCGCCGGCAGTGATCAGCTCACCCGAGAGGTGCGAAGTGATGATATGGCGCAGCGTGGCGATGTCGCGTGGCTCGAGGTTCTGGAACTGCGCGCCGGTGCGGCCACTGTCCGGGTGGTAGGAGCGCACCTGGAACTCGATGTCCATCGACAGGCCGAGGTTGTCGACCGTGAACTGCAGCCGTCCGCGTAGTACGTCGCCAACCGTCAGTTGTTGCTTGGTGTGGAAGCTCAGGCCACCGGCAGAGAGGTCGTCGACCTTCACATCGTGGGCCTGGCGCTGAGGGTCGAGGAACCGCAGCTTGGCGGGGATGCGTACCCGGGCATGCTGGCGCTGGGCTTCGGACTCATGCACGACGTTGACGTTCACGGCGGTATTCATGTGGTTTGTTCCTGTTAGTTCCGATCCGGGTTGGGCTCACACGACCATGAACAGCACAGCGACGAAGATGCTGGCAGCCGAGAAGGTCATGGTCCGCGAGGACCAGGTGTTGAACCATTGTTGAAAGCTGGCGAGGTCACGCTTGAGGGCAGTGGGCTGACGCGTCCAGGACTGCTTGTCGAGGCGGAAGAACACGTAGATCTTCATCAGCGCGCCGATGATCTGGTTGTAATAGAGAATCAGCGGGTAGGCCGGGCCTACGTTGTGGCCGGAGCACAGCAGCATGATGGTGAGGATCAGGCGGGTGATGCCGATCCACAGCAGGTACACCAGCAGGAAGCCCAGGCCGAACTTGAGGCTGGCGATCACCGCCACGGTCAGGCCCAGCAGGCTGGTCCACATCGACACGCGCTGGTCGAACAGGACGATGCTGGTGAACAGCCCCAGGCGGCGCAGGCCCAGGCCAAGCGCGCGGGAGTTCTGCCGCAGGTTGTTGCCGTACCAGCGGTACATCAGCTTGCGGCTGGCCTTGAGGAAGCTCTTCTCCGGCGGGTGCTCGACCGTGTTGATGGCGGCGTCCGGCACGTAGAAAGTGTCGTAGCCCAGGCGCATCAGGCTGAACCAGCTGGACTTGTCGTCACCGGTAAGGAACTTGAAGCGGCCCAGGCGCCAGTGCATCAGCGAGTCGCTTTCGACGTCGGCGATGAACTCGGGGTTGGTCACCACGCTGGCGCGGAACATCGACATGCGCCCGGTCATGGTCAGCACGCGCTTGGACAGGGCCATCGAGCACATGTTGATGTGGCGCTGGGCGAAGCGCAGCTTGTGCCACTCGCTCATGATGTAGCCGCCACGCACTTCGCAGAACTCGTTGGTGGTCAGGCCGCCGACGTTGGGGAACAGCTTGAACCACGGCACGGTCTTGCGTACCACGCCATCGCCCAGCACGGTGTCGCCGTCGATCACCGCCACCACGGCGTTGTCGTCCGGCAGCATGCGCGAGATGGCACGGAAGCCGTAGGCCAGGCCGTCACGCTTGCCGGTACCGGCGATGCGCACGATGTCCAGCTTCACGTGGGCTGGCGGGTTGTACTTGGCCCACAGGCTTTTCACCAGCAGTTCGTCCGACATTTCCACCAGCGAGCAGACCACGGTGGTGGGGAAGCCACAGTTGATCGCCTCGCGGATCACCGAGCTGTACACCTGGGCGGTGGTGAGTGCTTCGATGCGGAAGCTGGTCACCATCAGGTACACGTGGGACGGGTCGGTGTCCTTGCCCATCTTCTGCACCTTGCGGCGCAGGTACGGATACACGCCGTAGAGGAAGATCATGCCGCGGATGAAATGGGTGGCGCCCATGGAATAGCGCCAGATGCCGACTGCGCCGACCAGGAAGATGAAGTGCTTCGACTGCGAGTCGAAGATATCGGCTGGCAGGGCCAGGGCGATCAGCATGAGCAGACTCATGTAGAGCAGCCAACCGGCGCACTGCAACAGCACTGTCTGGAGCCTTTGCATGTTCAGCATCCGTCGAGAATTCGGGAAAAGGTGGGCAGCGGGGGTGGGGAGGCCCCCGCTGCCCGGCCAGCACTTACCAGCAGATGCCTTCGGTGCGGCTGGTGGCGCAGGTCGGTTTGCTCATGAAGCCGACCAGGTCGATCACGTGCTTGCCGGCCGGTGCTTGCTGGGCCAGTGCACGGAACTGCTCGTCACGGTTGCCCAGGACGATGATGTCGGCGTTGTCGATCACCTTCTGGAAGTCGGCGTTGAGCAGCGACGACACGTGCGGGATCTTCGATTCGATGTAGTCCTTGTTGGCGCCGTGGACGCGGGCGTACTGGACGTTCTCGTCGTAGATGTCCAGCTGGTAGCCCTTGCCGATCAGGCGCTCGGCCAGTTCCACCAGCGGGCTTTCACGCAGGTCGTCGGTGCCGGCCTTGAAGCTCAGGCCGAGCAGGGCGACCTTGCGCTTGTCGTGGGCTTCGATCAGCTCGAAGGCGTTCTGCACCTGCGACTCGTTGCTGCGCATCAGCGAGTCGAGCAGCGGTGCGCGTACATCGAGGCTGGCGGCACGATAGGTGAGGGCGCGCACGTCCTTGGGCAGGCACGAGCCGCCGAAGGCGAAGCCAGGGCGCATGTAGTACTGGGACAGGTTCAGCACTTTGTCCTGGCAGACCACGTCCATCACCTCACGGCCATCCACGCCTACGGCTTTGGCGATGTTGCCGATCTCGTTGGCGAAGGTGACCTTGGTGGCGTGCCATACGTTGCAGGTGTACTTGATCATCTCGGCCACTTCGATCGGCTTGCGGATGATCGGTGCGTCGAGCTCTTCGTACAGGGCCTGCAGGATGTCGCCGCTGGCGCTGTCCAGTTCGCCGATGACGGTCATCGGTGGCTGGTCGTAGTCCTTGATCGCGGTGCTTTCACGCAGGAATTCCGGGTTGACCGCGACACCGAAGTCGACGCCGGCTTTCTTGCCCGAGCAGTCTTCGAGGATCGGGATCACCACGTTCTTCACGGTGCCTGGCAGCACGGTGCTGCGTACCACGATGGTGTGACGGCGCTCGCTATCGCGCAGTACGTAGCCGATTTCGCGGCACACCGACTCGATGTATTCCAGGCCCAGGTCGCCGTTCTTCTTGCTTGGGGTACCCACGCAGATCATCGATACGTCGCTGGCACGGATGGCTTCGGCAAAATCGGTAGTACCGCGCAGGCGGCCGTTGGCGATGCCCTGTTGCAGCAGTGCTTCCAGGCCAGGTTCGACGATGGGGGACTTGCCCTGATTGATCAGTTCGATCTTGGTGCTGGACACGTCCACACCGATCACTTCATGGCCTCGCGCCGTCAGGCAGCCTGCACAGACTGCACCCACATAACCCAAACCAAAGATGCTGATACGCATCGCTATCACCTCATGTGTTTATCACGCCGGCCTCTCCGGGAAGAGCCGGGCTGGGTTGATTAACAACAGTTTTCGGGCGCACGGATCCATGGCGAAATGCACACTTCGCCGAGCGCAGGCAAAATAAATCCGGAGCGCAAAAAGTTATGCACTCAAATGTGGCAGTAAAAAGCCATTAATTAAAAAACGTGCCCTGGAATGCAGCCGTCTTTATTGCAATGCGCTACATGGCGCGTTGCTGTGCTTGTTTTTTCAAGTGGAAAAATCCTTTGAAATCAACCACTAGGACGATATGTAAGGGACGCGTCTCTCCTGCGTGGACAGGGTTTTCAGGGGGTGCCTGTCATACCTGTCGAAGTTGTTGGGGCTGGTAGTGGATACCTGCCGTTGTCACTTGTAAGTCATCTCTCACAGCCCGGGGGCAGGAAAATCGTTACGGCACTATGAGCGATTCGTCGTAGCAGAAGTTCCGGAGTGGGTTCGGCGCGGATGAAAGATTTCTAAATATTTTTTCAGTGGCGGACAATTTCAATCTGATAGCACACGGGTGTTTTACCCCGATATATAAAGGGCGAAACTGTTGCGAGATATTTTTATGCCAGCATCGAAAAATATTTTGAAAAATTCGTCAAAAAAGCTACGAACGGTCTTATGGCGTTTGGCTATAAGTAGGGTGGTGGCGATTTATTGACGCCAGGTTTATGACGTAATGGCGATATGAAGTGCGCCCTGTTGCGGGGCAGGAGAGGTGCGTAATGGCTGCTGGCCTCTTCGCGGCTAAAGCCGCTCCCACAGGTTTTGCACTGGTCTTGAGTTCAGTGGGGGGCTGTGGGAGCGGCTTCAGCCGCGAAGAGGGCGTGACAGGATCACTCGGAAGGATGATCGCGCAGGAACACCAGATGGTCAGGCTTCGACTGCTCGGCACTGTAGTAGTACCCCTGCACATCGAACTGCTTGAGCTCCTCCGGGTCACTGATGCGCTGCTGGATGACGAAGCGGCTCATCATGCCGCGGGCTTTCTTGGCGTAGAAGCTGATGATCTTGTACTGGCCGTTCTTCAGGTCCTTGAAGTCGACGTTGATCACCCGGGCCTTGAGCGCACTGCGTTTCACCGCACTGAAATACTCGTTGCTGGCCAGGTTCAGCAGCACGTCATCGCCCTGTTCGGCCAGGGCCTGGTTCAGCCATTCGCTGATGCGTGTGCCCCAGAAGGCGTACAGGTCCTTGCCGCGGGCGTTGGCCAGCTTGGTGCCCATTTCCAGGCGGTAGGGTTGCATCAGGTCGAGCGGGCGCAGCAGGCCGTACAGGCCCGAAAGCATGCGCAAATGCTGCTGGGCATAGCTGAAGTCGTCCTCGCCCAGGCTCTCGGCGTCGAGGCCGGTGTACACGTCACCCTTGAACGCCAGCAGCGCCTGCTTGGCATTGGCCGGGGTGAAGTCCGGGGTCCAGCTGCCGAAGCGCGCGGCATTCAGGCCGGCGAGCTTGTCGGACAGGTGCATCAGTTCGCTGATCTGCGCCGGCGACAGGTCGCGCAGTTGCTGGATCAGTTCCTGGGAGTCGTCCAGGTACTGGGGCAGGGTGAAACGCTCGGTCACCGGCGGGGTGTCGTAATCGAGGGTCTTGGCGGGGGAAATCACCGTCAGCATCGGGTCGGCTCCTGGCATCGTTGGCCGTGGATTCTACGGGCTGGGCGGTGCAAGTCCAAACTATGGCGACGATAGTCACAGACCATGGCCGGTGCAGGCGCTATAGTGCGCGTTTTGCCGTTGCGGAGCCTTCAACCGTGCGCATTGCCTCTGCCTTGCTGGCCGCTCTGCTGAGCCTGGCCGTGCAAGCTGCCCCGTTACCCCAGGCGAGCCTGGACCGCAGCCTGTGGCCCGAACAGCTGGACAGCCCGGCGCTGTTCGATGTGGCCTCGCGCGCCGAAATCCTCTCGTTCGCCCAGGTGCTGCACGAAAGCGAGCAGTTGGACGACGCAGCGCTGGCGGCACGCTTGGGGCTGCGGCAGATCAACCTGCAGAAGGTGCGCCTGGTGCGGGCGCGCATGTGGCAGCGGTTATGGGAAGGTTATCAACAGGCGCAGCGCAGTTGCGAGCAGGATGCGTCGTTCTGTTACCCGGTAACGTCGATGGCGGAGTTGCGTGCTCAAGCGGCGACGTTCGCTGCCGATGTCGGCACGTTCTACACCGGCTGGGTCGAGCCGAGTCACCAGTTCCATGTGCGCTACCTGGACGAGCAACTGCGCAAGGCTGCGTTGCTGCCACAGACCAGTAGCGAGCTGGAGCGGCTGTCCTCGCGCGAGCGCAACGGGGATGAACTGAACGACCGAATGTTCCTGCTGACCTTCGTCGGCGGGCCCGGGCCGGAGGGCGGCAGCACCGACCTGCTGGCTGATTACCTGCGCCGGCAAAAGCTTGAAGGCACGTTCTTCGTGCTCGGCAACCGCCTGCAGCAACGCCGCGACGCCGGGGTGGCGAATGCCTTGCGTCAGCTCTATGGCGGGCAGTGCGTGGGGATACAGGGTTGGGAGTACCGCTCCCATGCGCTGTGGAATGGTTGGCAGGACTCGTTGCGGCGTAGCCAGGCGCGGGTGCAGGCAGACCTGCCGGAGCAGTATGTGCCGTTGTTCCGGCCACCTTACGGGCAGCGTCGGGCCGATGGCGAGGCATTCATGGCCAGCCAGCAGTTGCGGGTGTCATTGTGGGACATCGATGCCCAGGATGATGGCGCACTGAGCGCCGAGGCCTCGGCGCAGCGGGTGCTGACCTTGATGCTGCTGTGGCGCAAAGGGGTGATCCAGTTCCATGACAGCCTGCCCAAGGCACAGCCGGCGGTGGAGTGGTTGTTGCGCAATACCGCGCAGAGCGGGATTGGTTGGGAGGACTGTCAGGCGTATTCCTGGCGGGAGTAGGGGGCCGCTTTGCGGCCCATCGCCGGCACGCCAGCTTCCACAGGTACCGTGCATGGGCTGCTGGCGATGGCCTCGGCAAGGCCAGCCTGAATTTTTACTGTAGTCCTCACGCGCCCCCTCGCCAACCCCTGTTCGTCATTTGGAAAAATAAACTTCACCTACACGTAAAAAGACTTTTTTTAGTCATCATTTTTGCGGTATGAAGAAACCAGACAGCCGATTCCTGCAGCACAGGTGGCGTCATCCAGGCCCACCTAGCCAGGTTCGCTTCCCGCCCGTAACAACGCGGATACGGGGACAGCGGCAGTCACTCTGCGGCGTAACAGACCACGCCGTGTGGCTTCGACATAAGGTGACCGAGTATGGATGACCAAGGACGCAACCCTTCCTCCAGCAAGCCTATCCTGTATGTGCTCGATACCAACGTCCTGATTCACGACCCTAACGCGTTACTGAACTTCGAGGAGCACCATGTCGCCATCCCGATGACGGTGCTGGAGGAACTCGACAAGCTCAAGACCGGCAAACAGACCATCGCCGCCGAATGCCGCCAGGCCATTCGACTGATCGACCAGACCCTTGGTGACGCCTCGCCCAGCGATGTCGAGCAGGGCGTTCCGATCCAGCGTGGCAAGAGCGGGCCCAAGGGCTTCCTGTCCATCCTGATGACCCCGCGCAACGAGCCGAACAAGCTGCTGCCGGAAAACCTCAACGACAACATCATCATCAACCAGTTGCTCGAAGTACGGGCCCGGCGCACCGACCTGGACGTTGTGCTGGTCACCAAAGACATCAACATGCGCCTGAAGGCACGTGCCTGTGGCATCGCGGCCGAGGACTACAGCACCGACCAGCTGGTCGATGACGTGTCCTTGCTGTCCAAGGGCTACCATTCGGTCACCGGCTCGTTCTGGGACCGGGTGAGCAAGGTCGATACCCGCCAGGAGCGTGGCCGTACCTGGCACCGCGTGCAATTGATCGACAACCTGCCGGCGGTGCATGTCAACGAGTTCATCATCGATGAACAGGGCTTCGTCGGCTGGATCAAGGGTATCCGCAACGATGAGTTGCTGTTGCTCGACCTGCACCAGGAACCGCTACTGCACCAGGAAGCCTGGGGCCTGAAGCCGCGGGACATCCATCAGAGCCTGGCGCTGTTCGCCCTGCTCGACCCGGATATCCACCTGGTCAACCTGACCGGCGCCGCCGGTTCCGGCAAGACCATCCTGGCCCTGGCCGCGGCCATCGAGCAGACCATGGTCAGCAAGCGCTACCGGCGCATCATCGCCACCCGCAGTGTGCAGGGGCTGGACCAGGAGATCGGCTTCCTGCCGGGCACCGAGGCCGAGAAGATGGAGCCCTGGCTGGGCGCCATCACCGACAACCTCGAAGCCTTGCACATGGATGACGAAAGCACCCATGGCAGCGTCGAGTACATCCTCGAACGCGTGCCGTTGCAGTTCAAGTCGCTGAACTACATCCGTGGCCGTAGCTTCCAGCAGAGCCTGATCCTGATCGACGAGTGCCAGAACCTGACACCGCACCAGATGAAAACCATCATCACCCGTGCCGGCTCCGGCTCCAAGGTGGTCTGCCTGGGTAACCTGGCGCAGATCGACACCCCCTACCTGTCCGCGACCAGCTCGGGCCTGACCTACCTGACCGAGCGCTTCAAGGACTTCCCCCATGGCGTGCACATCACCCTGCAGGGCGTGCCACGCTCGGTGCTGGCCGAGTACGCCGAGTCGCATCTGTAACCCTCTGCGCCGGGCGGTTCGCCGCCCGGCCTCTTCGCGGGCACGCCCGCGAAGAGGCCGTACCGGTTGACGCATCCCTCTGCTCAAACCTGACTCACAGGTTTACACTGCGAGTTCCCTTCACAGGAGCAGAGCAGTGCTGACACATCTTGATTCCCAGGGGCGGGCCAACATGGTCGACGTCACTGAAAAGGCCGTGACCGAGCGCGAGGCCACCGCCGAGGCGCGGGTGCGCATGTTGCCGCAGACCTTGCAGATGATTGTCGACGGTGAACACCCCAAGGGCGACGTGTTCGCCGTGGCGCGCATCGCCGGGATCCAGGCGGCCAAGAAGACCAGTGACCTGATCCCGCTGTGCCACCCGCTGATGCTGACCAGCGTCAAGGTCGAGCTCAGTGCCGAGGGGCAGGACGCCGTGCGCATCGTCGCCCGCTGCAAGCTGGCCGGGCAGACTGGCGTGGAGATGGAGGCGCTGACCGCCGCCAGCGTGGCCGCGCTGACGATCTACGACATGTGCAAGGCTGTGGATAAAGGTATGGTCATCGAGCAGGTGCGCCTGCTGGAAAAACTTGGCGGCAAGAGCGGCCACTACAAGGTGGAGGCGTGATGAAGGTCAAGGTGATGTACTTCGCCCGTTACCGCGAACTGTTGGGCGTGGATGCCGAGCGGGTGGAGGGCGTGTTCAAGGTGCTCGATGATGTGCGCCAGGCTTTGGTGGCCAAGGGCGGGCAGTACGAAGTGCTGGCCGAGCAGAACCTGATGTGTGCGCGCAACGAAGAGCTGTGCAAGCTCGATGAGCCGCTGGCAGAGGGCGATGAAGTGGCGTTCTTCCCGCCGGTGACCGGAGGCTGAACATGGCTGTGCGAGTACAGGAAGGCGCGTTCGACCCGGGGGCCGAGACCAATGCCATGCATGCGGCCAATGTCGGCGTAGGTGCGGTGGTCGGTTTTGTCGGTTATGTGCGGGACTTCAACGATGGCCGCGAAGTGGCGGGGATGTTCCTTGAGCACTATCCGGGCATGACCGAAAAGGCGCTGGCCAAGATCGTGGTCGAGGCCGAGCAGCGCTGGCCGTTGCTCAAGGTGGAGGTGCTGCACCGCATCGGTGCGCTGGAACCGGGCGAGCCGATCGTGTTCGTCGGCGTGGCCAGTGCCCATCGGCAGGCGGCGTTCGATGCCTGCAACTTCATCATGGACTACCTGAAGACCCGGGCGCCGTTCTGGAAGAAGGAAAATACCCAGGAAGGGGCAAGGTGGGTGGAAGGGAAGCAGAGTGACCAGGATGCCGCTGGGCGCTGGTAGATCCTTGTTTGATGGCCGGGGCGTAGCCCCGGTTCGACGGGTAAACCCGCTCCCACAGGTACTGCACAGGTTTCGAAAGCTGTGGAGTACCTCTGTGGGAGCGGGTTTACCCGCGAAGAGGCCGGCACAGGTCAATGGTGCTTGCGCGGCACCGGCTTCAGCAGCTCATCCGGCGGCATTTCACACTTGATCTTGCGCCCCAGCAGCTCTTCGATCGCCGGCAGCTGGTAGGAGTCATCCTCGCCGGCAAAGCTGATCGACACGCCACTGGTCCCCGCACGGCCGGTCCGGCCAATGCGGTGCACATAGTCGTCCGGGTCTTCCGGCAGGGTGAAGTTGATCACGTGGCTGATGCCATCGATGTGAATACCACGCCCTGCCACGTCGGTGGCCACCAGCACGGTGATTCGCCCTTCGCGGAAGTTTTCCAGGGTACGGATACGCTTGTGCTGCGGCACGTCGCCCGACAACTGCGCGGCATTGATGCCGTCGCGCACCAGTTTTTCCTCGATGCGCCGCACTTCGTCCTTGCGGTTGGCGAATACCATCACCCGTTCCCACTTGTTCTGGGTCACCAGGTTGTACAGCAGCTTGTACTTGTCGCTGCCGGCCACCGCATACACGTGCTGCTCCACCGTTTCGCTGGCCACGTTTTCCGGCTCGATCTCGACGATGGCCGGGTTGGTGGTCCACTGCTTGGCCAGGTTCATCACGTCGTCGGTGAAGGTGGCGGAGAACAGCAGGGTCTGGCGCTCGCTTTTCGGCGGCGTCTGGCGAATGATCTGGCGTACCTGGGGGATGAAGCCCATGTCGAGCATGCGGTCGGCTTCGTCCAGCACCATTACCTCGACCATGTCCAGGTGCACCTCACCGCGCTGGTTGAAGTCCAGCAGGCGGCCCGGGGTGGCCACCAGGATGTCGCAGTGGCGCGCTTCCAGGGCCTTGAGCTGCTTGTCGAAGTCCATGCCGCCGACAAAGCTCATCACGTTCAGGCCGGTGTACTTGGTCAGGGCGATGGCGTCCTTGGCGATCTGCACCACCAGCTCGCGGGTGGGCGCGATGATCAGCGCGCGTGGCTCGCCCATGTAGCGTTCCTTCGGCGGCGGCGTCTGCTGCAGCTGGGAAATGATCGAGATCAGGAACGCCGCCGTCTTGCCGGTACCGGTCTGGGCCCGGCCGATGGCGTCCTGGCCACGCAGGGTGTAACCCAGCACCTGTGCCTGGATCGGTGTGCAGTACGGGAAGCCCAGGTCGTGGATGGCGTGCATCAGCTCGTTGGACAGCTTGAAGTCGTGGAAGCGGGTCTTGCCTTCTTGCGGCTCGACCACGAAGTCTTCGGGTTTCCACAGGCTGGCCTGCGGCTTGGGCTTGCGCTCGCGACGCGGTTTGTCCTTGGCCGGCTTGTCGGTGGCTGGCGTAACGGCGGCAGGCTGTTCAGCCTCGGCAGTGCGGTTGGCGCGCGGGGTGGCCGGCTTTGCTGCGGGCCGGGCCTCGCTGGCTGGCGCGGGCGCAGGCGGGGTCACGCTGGCAGCAGGAGCGACGGCCTGTGGCGCGGCGTCTCCCTTGCCGAATATTTTCTTGAGTGCCTTGAGCACGATCGTCTCATCAACTGGTTAAGGAATGTACGCCGGGCAGTGTAATGCAAGATTCAGGCGCGGCGTAGCGGAATAGCCTCACAACTACAGGCTGCCTTGGCTTATTGCAATTGCTGGCCCAGCCAGTCGTGGATGTCGTTCAGCTCTTCCACCGCCACTTCATGTTCCATCGGGTATTCGTGCCAGCGGGCGGCGACGCCCCAGGTATTCAGGTACTCGAAGGCGGTGCGGCCCATGGACGGGATCACCACCGGGTCGTGCACGCCGTGCAGGCACAGGGCCGGGGTGCGTTGCTGGCAGGCGCTCAACTGATGCTGGTCGTTGAAGGTGGGGGCGTAGGTGGACAGGGCGATCACGCCACCCAGCGCTTCTTGCCACTTTATATAGGCAGTGTGCAGCACCACCGCACCGCCTTGGGAGAAACCGGCCAGGAAGATCCGCGACAGGCTGATGCCCTTGGCCTGCTCGGCCTTGATCAGGGCAATGAGCTGTTCGGCCGATTCTTCCAGCTGCGCTTCGTCGATGGCGCGGGCTGGGGTCATGGCCTTGATGTCATACCAGCTGGGCATGGCATAGCCGCCGTTGATGGTTACCGGGCGGGTGGGTGCCTGGGGCATGACGAAACGGGTGCTGAGCAGGCGTTCCTGCATGAATTCGGCCACTGGTAGGAAGTCGTAACGGTCGGCACCCAGACCGTGCAACCAGATCACACAGGCGTCTGCGGTTTTCTGCGGTTCGAGAATCAACGGGTTGGTCATGACTGCTCCGAAAGTGTGCGGGTCTTGTTATGGCGTGCGTGAAAAGAAGGCGCTGGAAATGATTGTCTGAAAAAGAATGTCGCAACGATACAACTTTCCCTACTTGACGAGCGCTTAAACGCTACAGCCAGAAATTTTGGTACGCGCTTTGCAATTCAACCTGTGATGCAAAGGGCAGGCCGTGACGGTAACACCCTTAGCACGCGAAGGCTGTCACAGAACAGTCCATTGCGCCATTTGACCCAATAACAAGCCAATACGGGTCGGACACGCCTCAAAAGGGTGCGGTGCAATTCCGGCTCGATACAACAAGAGCGATTTGGAGGTTGTGAATGAAGATGTTGAAAACCACCCTGGCAGTCCTGACCGCTGCCGCCGCGCTGGGGGCCGTGAGCAACGCCCAGGCCGGCGCCACCCTCGATGCGGTAAAGAAGAAGGGCTTCGTCCAGTGTGGCGTGAGCGACGGTCTTCCAGGCTTCTCGGTACCTGATGCGCAGGGCAAGATCGTTGGTATCGACGCCGACGTGTGCCGCGCCGTGGCCGCCGCCGTGTTCGGCGATGCCACCAAGGTCAAGTTCAGCCAGCTCAACGCCAAGGAACGCTTTACCGCCCTGCAGTCGGGCGAAGTCGACGTGCTGTCGCGCAACACCACCTGGACCAGCTCGCGTGATGCCGGCATGGGCCTGGTATTCGCCGGTGTTACCTACTACGACGGCGTTGGCTTCCTGGCCAACAAAAAGCTGGGTGTATCCAGCGCCAAGGAACTCGATGGCGCGACTATCTGCATCCAGGCCGGTACCACCACCGAGCTGAACGTATCGGACTACTTCCGCGCCAATGGCCTGAAGTACACCCCGATCACCTTCGACACCTCGGACGAAAGCGCCAAGTCGCTGGAGTCGGGCCGTTGCGACGTGCTGACCTCGGACAAGTCGCAGCTGTTCGCCCAGCGCTCCAAGCTGGCCGCGCCGACCGAGTACGTGGTACTGCCGGAAACCATCTCCAAGGAACCGCTGGGCCCGGTGGTGCGCAAGGGCGACGAAGAATGGTTCAGCATCGTCAAGTGGACCCTGTTCGCCATGCTTAACGCCGAAGAGGCGGGCATCACCTCGAAGAATGTCGAGGCCGAAGCCAAGAGCACCAAGAACCCGGACGTCGCCCGCCTGCTGGGCGCGGATGGTGAGTACGGCAAGGACCTCAAGCTGCCCAAGGACTGGGTAGTGCAAATCGTGAAGCAAGTCGGTAACTACGGCGAAGTGTTCGAGAAGAACCTGGGCCAGAGCACCGACCTGAAGATCGACCGTGGCATGAACGCCCTGTGGAACAACGGCGGCATCCAGTACGCGCCACCTGTGCGCTGATGGCTGCACCCTGCGGCGGCATCCCGCCGCCGCAGGCTGTTCGAATCCCTACTGTCCGGGGCACTTCATGCAAAATCAAATCGGCGCACCCAAGGGCTTGTCCCTTAACGATCCGCGTGTGCGCGCGTGGCTGTTCCAGATCCTCACGATCGTCTTCGTGGTCGGCCTGGGCTGGTACCTGTTCCACAACACGCAAACCAACCTGCAACACCGGGGTATCACCTCGGGCTTCGACTTTCTCAACCGCAGTGCCGGCTTCGGCATCGCCCAGCACCTGATTCCCTACGTGGAATCCGACAGCTATGCGCGGGTGTTCGTCATCGGCCTGCTCAACACCCTGCTGGTGACCTTCATCGGTGTGGTGCTGGCGACCATCCTCGGCTTCATCATCGGTGTGGCGCGGTTGTCGCCGAACTGGATGATCAACAAGCTGGCGACCGTGTATGTGGAGACCTTCCGCAACATCCCGCCGTTGTTGCAGATCCTGTTCTGGTACTTCGCCGTGTTCCTGACCCTGCCGGGACCGCGGGGCAGTATCAATATCGACGACACCTTCTTCATCAGCAACCGTGGCCTTAACATGCCCGGCGCGTCCATGGCCGAAGGCTTCTGGCCGTTCGTCGTGGCCCTGGTCCTGGCGCTGCTGGCCATCGTGGTAATGGTGCGCTTTGCCAACAAGCGCTTCGACGAGACCGGTGTACCGTTCCACAAGTTCTGGGTGGGGCTGGCGCTGTTCATCGCCATTCCGGGCGTTTGCGTACTGCTGTTCGGCAGCCCGGTGCACTGGGAAGTGCCGCAATTGAAAGGATTCAACTTCGTCGGCGGGTGGGTGCTGATCCCCGAGCTGCTGGCGTTGACCCTGGCGTTGACCATCTATACCGCAGCGTTCATCGCCGAAATCGTGCGCTCCGGTATCCGTTCGGTCAGCCATGGCCAGACCGAGGCCGCGCGCTCGCTGGGCCTGCGCGAGGGCCCGACCCTGCGCAAGGTGATCATCCCCCAGGCACTGCGGGTGATCATTCCGCCGCTGACCAGCCAGTACCTGAACCTGGCGAAGAACTCGTCGCTGGCGGCCGGTATCGGCTACCCGGAGATGGTTTCGCTGTTCGCCGGTACCGTGCTCAACCAGACCGGCCAGGCCATCGAGGTGATCGCCATCACCATGAGTGTCTATCTCGCCATCAGCATCAGCATTTCGCTGCTGATGAACTGGTACAACAAGCGCATTGCGCTGATCGAGCGGTGAGGATACGCCCGTGAATGCCCATGTTTTCAAACCCGATATGCCGCCACCGGTGAAAACCGTCGGCGTGCTCGCATGGATGCGTGCCAATCTGTTCTCCAGCTGGCTCAACACGCTGCTGACCCTGTTCGCCATCTATCTGGTGTGGCTGATCGTGCCGCCGTTGCTGCAGTGGGCGTTGCTTGACGCCAACTGGGTCGGCACCACCCGTGCCGACTGCACCAAGGAGGGCGCCTGCTGGGTGTTCGTGCAGCAGCGCTTCGGCCAGTTCATGTACGGCTACTACCCGGCCGAGCTGCGCTGGCGCGTGGACCTGACCGTGTGGCTTGCCGTGCTCGGCACCGCGCCACTGTTCATCAAGCGTTTCCCGCGCAAGGCCTTCTATGGCCTGGGCTTCCTGGTGCTGTACCCCGTGCTGGCCTACACCCTGCTGCACGGGGGCGTCCTGGGCCTGGAAAACGTAGCGACCAGCCAGTGGGGCGGGCTGATGCTGACCCTGGTGATCGCCACCGTGGGCATCGTCGGCGCCTTGCCGCTGGGCATCCTGCTGGCCCTGGGGCGGCGTTCGAAGATGCCGGCGGTGAAGGTGGTGTGCGTGACCTTCATCGAGTTCTGGCGCGGCGTGCCGTTGATCACGGTGCTGTTCATGTCGTCGGTGATGCTGCCTTTGTTCCTGCCCGAGGGCATGAGCTTCGACAAGCTGCTGCGGGCGATGATCGGCGTGATCCTGTTCCAGTCGGCGTACATCGCCGAGGTGGTGCGGGGCGGCCTGCAGGCCATCCCCAAGGGCCAGTACGAAGCCGCCGCGGCCATGGGCCTGGGCTACTGGCGGGCGATGGGCCTGGTGATTCTGCCGCAGGCGCTCAAGCTGGTGATCCCAGGCATCGTCAACACCTTCATTGCCCTGTTCAAGGACACCAGCCTGGTGATCATCATCGGCCTGTTCGACCTGCTGAACAGCGTCAAGCAAGCTGCCGCCGACCCGGCCTGGCTGGGCATGGCTACCGAGGGCTACGTGTTCGCCGCCCTGGTGTTCTGGATTTTCTGTTTCGGTATGTCCCGCTACTCCATGCATCTGGAGCGCAAGCTGGACACTGGCCACAAGCGTTAGGAGTTTCGAAATGAGTGAAGCGATCAAGCAGCCTGCCGGCCCCGAAGGCATCATCCAGATGCAGGGCGTGAACAAGTGGTACGGCCAGTTCCATGTGCTCAAGGACATCAACCTGAACGTGCGCCAGGGTGAGCGTATCGTGCTGTGCGGGCCGTCCGGCTCGGGCAAGTCCACCACTATCCGTTGCCTCAACCGCCTGGAAGAGCACCAGCAGGGGCGCATCGTGGTCGATGGCGTGGAGCTGACCAACGATCTCAAGCAGATCGAGGCGATCCGCCGTGAGGTGGGCATGGTGTTCCAGCACTTCAACCTGTTCCCGCACCTGAGCATCCTGGAGAACTGCACCCTGGCACCGATGTGGGTGCGCAAGATGCCCCGGCGCAAGGCCGAGGAAATCGCCATGCATTACCTGGAGCGGGTGCGTATTCCGGAGCAGGCGCACAAGTACCCTGGGCAGTTGTCCGGTGGCCAGCAGCAGCGTGTTGCGATTGCCCGTGCGTTGTGCATGAAGCCGAAGATCATGCTGTTCGACGAACCGACCTCGGCGCTGGACCCGGAAATGGTCAAGGAAGTGCTCGATACCATGGTGGGCCTGGCCGAAGATGGCATGACCATGCTTTGCGTGACCCACGAGATGGGCTTTGCCCGGACCGTGGCGAACCGGGTGATCTTCATGGACAAGGGCGAGATCGTCGAGCAGGCGGCGCCGGATGACTTCTTCGACCGGCCGCGCAGTGACCGGACCAAGTTGTTCCTGAGCCAGATCCTGCATTGATGCAAGAGGGGCCGCTGACGCGGTCCACTGTGGGAGCGGCCTTGCGTCGCGAAAGGGCCGCAAAGCGGCCCCAGGCATATATGCTGCGAAGCTGAAATCCTGGGGCCGCTACGCGCCCCATCGCGACGCAAGGCCGCTCCCACAGGTTTGCGAAACAGCCAGGATTGCAGCGTTACTTCTCTTCTTCTTTGGCGACTGCCGGCGCCGGTGGCGGCCGCAGCCCCACCTCGGCGATCAGCTTCAACTGCTGCCCATTGCGCATCACCTCGATGGTGATCTTCTCGTTGGGCTTGATCCGCGCCACCTGGTTCATCGATTTGCGCCCGTCACCGGCTGGCTCGCCGTTGATGCTCAGGATCACGTCACCCAGCTGCAGCCCGGCCTTCGCCGCCGGCCCCTCGCGGAAGATTCCCGCCACCACGATGCCCGGGCGGTCCTTCATGCCGAACGACTCGGCCAGTTCCTGGCTCAGCGGCTGTACCTCGATGCCCAGCCAGCCACGGATGACCTGGCCGTGCTCGACGATCGACTTCATCACCTCCAGCGCCAGTTTTACCGGGATGGCAAAACCGATGCCCTGCGAACCACCGGATTTGGAGAAGATCGCGGTGTTGATGCCGATCAGGTTGCCGTTGGCATCCACCAGCGCACCCCCGGAGTTGCCCGGGTTGATCGCCGCGTCGGTCTGGATGAAGTCTTCGTAGTTGTTCAGGCCCAGCTGGTTGCGGCCGGTGGCGCTGATGATGCCCATGGTCACGGTCTGGCCGACGCCGAACGGGTTGCCGATGGCCAGCGACACGTCGCCGATGTGAATGTTGTCGGAGCGGCCGATGGTGATTGCTGGCAGGCTCTTCAGGTCGATCTTCAGCACCGCCAGGTCGGTTTCCGGGTCGCTACCAATCACCCGGGCCAAGGTTTCGCGGCCATCCTTCAGGGCGACGACGATCTGGTCGGCGCCACTGGTGACGTGGTTGTTGGTCAGCAGGTAGCCCTCGGGGCTCATGATCACCGCCGAGCCCAGGCTCGATTCCCAGCGGCGCTGCTTGGGCAGGTTGTCACCGAAGAAACGGCGGAACTGCGGGTCTTCGAACAGCGGGTGGGCGCTCTTGTTCACCACCTTGGTGGTGTACAGGTTGACCACCGCCGGGGCGGCCAGGGTCACGGCATCGGCGTAGGACACCGGGCCTTGCATGATCCGCGAGGTCTGCGGTGCCTGCTGCAGGTTGACGTCCTGGCTGGGCAGGCCGACCCATTCCGGGAAGCGCTGGATGATCAGCATGGCGATCAGTAGGCCGGTAAGCAGGGGCCAGCCAAAGTAACGCAAAGCCTTGAACATGAATGAATCCTGGAAAGAGCGGGTACGGTGGCCGCGCGGTGGGGCATGAGCGCGCGCGATCATACACCGGTTCCCCCAGTGCCGGCGACGGCTCATAATGGCCGGCATTATACGGGCGTTGCATGGGCGTTGTGCCCGAGAAAAACGCAGATTTCGAGGAGATTTTCATGGCTGTCGCTCTGAACACCCTGGTCGAGGAAGCCGAGCGTTACCTGGGCAGCGCGAAGATCCAGGATTATTGCCCCAACGGTTTGCAGGTAGAAGGCCGGCCGCAGGTCAGCCGCATCGTCAGCGGTGTTACCGCCAGCCAGGCGTTGCTGGATGCGGCGGTCGAGGCCCAGGCCGACCTGGTGCTGGTGCACCATGGCTACTTCTGGAAGGGTGAGAACCCGTGCGTCACCGGCATCCGGCAGCGCCGGCTGAAGACCCTGTTGAACAACGACATCAGTCTGCTGGCCTTCCACCTGCCGCTGGACGTGCACCCGGATGTGGGCAACAACGTGCAACTGGCGCGGCAGCTGGACATCACCGTCGAAGGGCCGCTGGACCCGGAAAACCCCAAGGTGGTCGGGCTGGTCGGCTCGCTGGCCGAGCCAGTGACCGCGCGCGACTTTGCCCGGCGGGTGCGGGAGGTGCTGGGGCGTGAGCCGTTGCTGGTCGAAGGCGAGCAGATGATCAGTCGGGTCGGCTGGTGCACCGGGGGCGGGCAGGGCTACATCGACACGGCGATCGCGGCCGGGGTAGACCTGTACCTGACGGGCGAGGCGTCGGAGCAGACCTATCATAGTGCCCGCGAGAATGGTGTCAGCTTCATTGCCGCCGGGCACCATGCCACCGAGCGCTATGGGGTGCAGGCGCTGGGTGATTACCTGGCGCGGCGGTTTGCCGTGGAGCACCTGTTCATCGATTGCCCGAACCCGATCTGACATCGGCGTCGCCTTCTTCGCGGGTGCGCCCGCTCCCACAAGTACGCGCTGCACCTGTGGGAGCGGGCGTGCCCGCGAAAGGCCGCAGAGCGGCCCAATTCCAGCCCAAACCCCCAGTCATATCGTTAGACTTTTTCGATCTAGCCGGCCTCCTAAATAGAAGCAGCCGCTGTGATAAAGTGGCTCGCTCGAACACGGCCCGCAGGCCGTCCATAAGATCGTTTTTCGTGAGTAGCCATGGTCGACAAACTGACGCACTTGAAACAGCTGGAGGCGGAGAGCATCCACATCATCCGCGAGGTGGCCGCCGAGTTCGACAACCCGGTGATGCTGTACTCGATCGGCAAGGATTCCGCCGTGATGCTGCACCTGGCGCGCAAGGCCTTCTTCCCGGGCAAGCTGCCGTTCCCGGTGATGCACGTCGACACCCAGTGGAAATTCCAGGAGATGTACAGCTTCCGCGACAAGATGGTCGAGGAAATGGGCCTGGAGCTGATCACCCACGTCAACCCCGAGGGTGTGGCGCAGGGCATCAACCCGTTCACCCATGGCAGCTCCAAGCACACCGACATCATGAAGACCCAGGGCCTGAAGCAGGCGCTGGACAAGCATGGTTTCGACGCCGCCTTCGGTGGCGCGCGCCGCGACGAAGAGAAGTCGCGGGCCAAGGAGCGCGTGTACTCGTTCCGTGACAGCAAGCACCGCTGGGACCCGAAGAACCAGCGCCCGGAACTGTGGAACGTGTACAACGGCAAGGTCAACAAGGGCGAGTCGATCCGTGTCTTCCCGCTGTCGAACTGGACCGAGCTGGACATCTGGCAGTACATCTACCTCGAAGGTATCCCGATCGTGCCGCTGTACTTCGCCGCCGAGCGTGAGGTCATCGAGAAGAACGGCACCCTGATCATGATCGACGACGAGCGCATCCTCGAACATCTCACCGATGAAGAGAAAGCGCGCATCGTCAAGAAGAAGGTGCGTTTCCGTACCCTCGGCTGCTACCCGCTGACGGGCGCTGTCGAGTCGGAAGCCGAGACCCTGACGGACATCATTCAGGAAATGCTCCTGACTCGTACGTCCGAACGCCAGGGCCGTGTCATCGACCACGATGGCGCCGGTTCCATGGAAGACAAGAAACGCCAAGGCTACTTCTAATTTCAGGGTTACTCCATGTCGCACCAATCTGATCTGATCAGCGAGGACATCCTCGCCTACCTGGCCCAGCACGAGCGCAAGGAACTGCTGCGCTTCCTGACCTGCGGCAACGTCGACGACGGCAAGAGCACCCTGATCGGGCGTCTGCTGCACGACTCGAAGATGATCTACGAGGACCACCTCGAGGCCATCACCCGTGATTCGAAGAAAGTCGGCACCACCGGTGAGGAAGTCGACCTGGCACTGCTGGTCGACGGCCTGCAGGCCGAGCGCGAGCAGGGCATCACCATTGATGTCGCCTACCGCTACTTCTCCACCGCCAAGCGCAAGTTCATCATTGCCGATACCCCGGGCCATGAGCAGTACACCCGCAACATGGCCACCGGCGCGTCCACCTGCGACCTGGCGATCATCCTGGTCGACGCCCGCTACGGCGTGCAGACCCAGACCCGCCGCCACAGCTACATTGCTTCGTTGCTGGGCATCAAGCACATCGTGGTCGCGGTCAACAAGATGGACCTCAAAGGCTTCGATCAGGACGTCTTCGAGTCGATCAAGGCCGACTACCTGAAGTTCGCCGACGCCATCAACCTGACCCCGAGCAGCCTGCACTTCGTGCCGATGTCGGCGCTCAAGGGTGACAACGTGGTCAACCCCAGCGAGCGTTCGCCGTGGTACGCCGGCCCGACGCTGATGGAAATCCTCGAAACCGTCGAAGTGTCGGCCGACCGCAACTTCACCGACCTGCGCTTCCCGGTGCAGTACGTCAACCGCCCCAACCTGAACTTCCGTGGCTTCGCCGGTACCATTGCCAGCGGCGTGGTGCACAAGGGTGACGAAATCGTCGTGCTGCCGTCGGGCAAGAGCAGCCGCGTCAAGTCCATCGTCACCTACGAAGGTGAGCTGGAAAACGCAGGCCCTGGCCAGGCCGTGACCCTGACCATGGAAGACGAGATCGACATCTCCCGTGGCGACCTGCTGGTGCATGCCGACAACGTCCCGCCGGTCACCGACCAGTTTGACGCCATGCTGGTGTGGATGGCCGAGGAGCCGATGCTCCCGGGCAAGAAATACGACATAAAGCGCGCTACCAGCTATGTGCCGGGCTCGATTGCCAGCATCACCCACAAGGTCGATGTGAACACCCTGGAGCAGGGCGCTGCCAGCGCACTGCAACTGAACGAGATCGGCCGCGTCAAGGTGTCCCTGGACGCCTCGATCGCCCTGGACGGTTACGACAGCAACCGCACCACCGGTGCGTTCATCGTCATCGACCGCCTGACCAACGGCACTGTCGGCGCCGGCATGATCATCGCCCCGCCAGTGCTGCCGCACGGCAGCACCGGCCATCATGGCAAGCTGTGCCATGTGGCCACCGAAGAGCGCGCCCTGCGCTTCGGCCAGCAGCCAGCCACCGTGCTGTTCAGCGGCCTGTCCGGCGCAGGCAAGAGCACCCTGGCCTACGCCGTGGAGCGCAAGCTGTTCGACATGGGCCGTGCGGTGTACGTGCTCGACGGCCAGAACCTGCGCCACGACCTGAACAAGGGCCTGCCGCAGGACCGCGCCGGCCGTACCGAGAACTGGCGCCGCGCCGCCCATGTGGCGCGCCAGTTCAACGAAGCCGGTCTGCTGACCCTGGCTGCGTTCGTGGCCCCGGATGCCGAGGGCCGCGAACAGGCCAAGGCGTTGATCGGCAAGGAGCGCCTGGTGACCGTTTACGTCCAGGCCTCGCCGCTGGCCTGCCGCGAGCGCGACCCGCAAGGCCTGTACGCGGCTGGTGGCGACAACATCCCGGGCGAAAGCTTCCCGTACGATGTGCCGTTGGACGCGGACCTGGTGATCGACACCCAGGCCACCAGCGTGGAAGAGGGCGTGAAGCAGGTGCTGGACGTGTTGCGTCAGCGTGGCGCGATCTAAGCGCCAGGCTGCCTGAAAGAAAAACCCCGCTTCGGCGGGGTTTTTTATTCCTCTTTCCCGCAGATACAGCGCATGTTTCGGGCTCACGCTGTACCTGTGGGAGCGGGTTCACCCGCGAAGCAGGCGGCGCGGTGGATGGCACCGGCTGTGCCGGTGTTCGCGGCTGAAGCCGCTCCCACAGGGACTGCGCAAGCTTCTCGATTTTGAGCAAGGCAGTTGCCCCCAATTGGATCGCGCATGCCGTTCAGATATGTTTCTCCGACACCGGTATCACCCGCCGTTCCTTCACCGCCTTGTAGGAAAAACTCGAATAGATCTCCTTCACCCCCGGCAACCGCTGCAGCACTTCCCGGGTGAACTCCCCAAACGACTCCAGATCTCGCGCCAGGATCTCCAGCAGAAAATCATACCTCCCGGAAATGTTGTGGCAGGCGACAATCTCGGGAATCTCCATCAACCGCTGCTCGAACGCCAGCGCCATGTCCTTGGTGTGCGAGTCCATCATGATGCTGACGAACGCGGTCACGCCAAACCCCAGCGACTTGGGCGAGAGGATGGCCTGGTAGCCGGTGATGTAGCCGTTGTCCTCCAGCAGCTTGACCCGTCGCCAGCAGGGCGAGGTGGTCAGTGCCACCTTGTCGGCCAGTTCGGCAACGGTGAGGCGGGCGTTGTCCTGCAGGGCGGCGAGCAGGGCGCGGTCGGTGCGGTCGAGGCTTGAAGGCATGTTTTGCCCTCCTGGTCCGGGAATTATTGTTTTTGTTCCAGCAAGCACGCGGATGCGTGGGTAATTTTGGAAAAAATCGGGCAGCTCGGTGGCATAAGCTTATAACAAACCACAAGAGGCTGTTGCGATGCGCGACTCCCATAACAACACCGGTTTTTCCACACGGGCCATTCACCATGGCTACGACCCGCTTTCCCACGGCGGCGCCCTGGTGCCGCCGGTGTACCAGACCGCTACCTATGCCTTCCCCACCGTGGAATACGGCGCTGCGTGCTTCGCAGGGGAGGAGCCCGGCCATTTCTACAGCCGCATCTCCAACCCGACCCTGGCCCTGCTGGAACAGCGCATGGCCTCGCTGGAGGGCGGCGAGGCGGGGCTGGCATTGGCGTCGGGCATGGGGGCCATTACCTCGACGATCTGGACCCTGCTGCGGCCCGGTGACGAGCTGATCGTCGGGCGCACGCTGTATGGCTGCACCTTTGCCTTCCTGCACCATGGCATTGGCGAATTCGGCGTGAAAATCCGCCATGTCGACCTGAACGATGCCAAGGCCCTGAAGTCGGCGATCAACAGCAAAACACGAATGATCTACTTCGAAACGCCGGCCAACCCCAACATGCAACTGGTGGATATCGCCGCGGTGGCCGAGGCGGTGCGCGGGCATGATGTACATGTGGTGGTCGACAACACCTACTGCACGCCCTACCTGCAGCGGCCGCTGGAGCTGGGAGCGGACCTGGTGGTGCATTCGGCGACCAAGTACCTCAGTGGCCACGGTGATATCACTGCCGGCCTGGTGGTGGGACGCAAGGCGCTGATTGACCGTATCCGCCTGGAAGGGTTGAAGGATATGACCGGGGCGGTCCTGTCACCCCACGACGCAGCGCTGCTGATGCGCGGGATCAAGACCTTGGCCCTGCGCATGGACCGACATTGCGCTAATGCCCAGCAGGTGGCGGAGTTTCTGGCTCGGCAGCCGCAGGTGGAGCTGATTCACTACCCGGGGTTGCCGACGTTTGCCCAGTACGAGCTGGCGCAGCGGCAGATGCGTTTGCCGGGCGGGATGATCGCCTTCGAGCTCAAGGGCGGTATCGAGGCCGGGCGCAGGTTCATGAATGCCCTGCAACTGTTTGCCCGGGCGGTGAGCCTGGGCGATGCCGAGTCGCTGGCGCAGCACCCGGCGAGCATGACCCATTCCAGCTATACGCCGCAGGAGCGGGCGCATCACGGGATATCGGAGGGGCTGGTGCGCTTGTCGGTGGGGTTGGAAGATGTGGAGGACCTGCTGGCGGATGTCGAGCAGGCGCTGGACGCGTGTAGGTAAATTGCCGAAGCTCTCTCTTCGCGGCAAAAACCGTTACGGCATCACTGGATGCTGACATCAAGCTAGTTAGGTGGTGCAAAGCTGATGTCAATGGTGTGGTCGCCCGAAGAGAGAGCAAACAACGGCGTATCGTCAATGTCGTAGAGCATACGGTTCCTGATGATCAGGCCGCCACTGTTGCAGCCGAGAACCTGATAGTCAGGTCCGCTTCCTGGGTTTCTTTTGAAGAAAAATCGCAGCAGCAAGTGAGAATCCGGCTGATAGGAAATAAATAAGCGCAGTCATGTTCATCGATATTGTGTTGTCGGTGTAAGCGAAGGAAACAAAAATACCAAGAGTTGCTGTCGCGAAAGTTGGGATAAATTCAAGAAAAAGTCTGATGGCCTTGGGTAGTTTGCCAGTGAGCAGCTTGTTTGCTATCGTTCCTCCAAGCATGAAAAATACTGAAAATGTGGTAGAAATTATTAGCAGTACTATATACATCGATAACGCGGGTATGCCTGAAGTGTCATACGGGTCACCAGGGTTTTCGAGCGCAGCTTCCGAAGCGCTAAACAATAGTGCTGTTGCAATTACGTTCAAGGCTGAGGCCGTGGCTGTACAGAGCGTTTTCGAGATATTCATAATCCACCTTGAAGTCAGTGGGCTAAGATAGTATAGAATAAAAGCCAATTCAATGGTGTCGCCCGTGCTGCGCTTCGTTGTCGCGGCCTCCCATTAATTTGCTATGTTTAGCGGTAGGTCGCCTTCAATTAGAATTTCGTAGTCTTGTGCATTTGCAACGCGCCCAACTTCACGAAGCAGTGTCGTGGCTTTCTCGTCGAAGCCGCCGCGGTGGCTGCTCGCATTTGCATCATATTTATCCGAATAGGCGCGAACCACACCGACGAAAATGAGCTTTCCGTCACTACCCTTATTCAGGTCGCCAATAACTCGTAGGGTAATAGAACCTAGGTAGATGCGTGATATATTACTATCCATGCCTGTGTTATATGGGAAGGTGACATCAATCCGACTAGTGCCTGCGCTTGCTCTAGCGAATGTTGCCTGTAGTTGAGGGATTTTATGCAATTCGGGTGCGATGCCTATATTGTTTATGTTGACTTTAGCCTGCTGCCCTTTCCCTAAAAGCCAGTGTGCAATTGCTCTGAACGGAGTGAACCACCCCCCAGAAAATTCAATAGGTTGAGCTAAGGGGGCAGTATCAAGATTTGCTTTGGTGTACTCAAATGCTTTGTTCCAAGCATCTGGAATACTGATGCTCGAATTGGCCAGCATTATTGCGTCTGCACCAGACCCAGCTTTGAGTTCACGAATCAGGAAACCGTCAAGCGTAAAAGCGATGGGACGGGTGTGCTGCATTTTAGGAAGATGCAGGTTTAGCATTTCCCTCCAGTGGCCTTGTGCATAGCCAGCGCTACGCTCCTCAATGGCACGACCTATCATGGCTGCGGGGTGTGGTGTTTGTAAGCCATTAGGACGACTTGTGCCGTAATTATTTGGATAGATATACAAAGCCGGAAGTTCAATACCCATATGTCATCTCTGAGTGGGTTATTGAAAATTTCAGTAGGGAAGCCCTGCGAGCGCTCTTGGTTACGCGAATGGACATGAGAGGGTGTTTCAATATTCTTATGCCATAGGCCGTTCTGAATGTTTTTATAGTGTGCCTAATGACGACTTTTTTGTATGTCAGAAGAGCGGCCAAACAGGGTGTAGGACCACACCTGATGATTTGTAGGATCTTGCTGCTTGGGCGCATCAAGGCAGGCTGGGCGATGCATTACGCACTCCAGCCATACTGCGAAGGAGCGGGCGCATCACGGGATATCGGAGGGGCTGGTGCGCTTGTCGGTGGGGTTGGAAGATGTGGAGGACCTGCTGGCGGATGTCGAGCAGGCGTTAAAGGCTTGCAGCTAGGTTGCCTGGGCGGTCCTCTTCGCGGGCACGCTCCTTTCATAGAACTGCCCATAACTCATTGAGTTAGCAGGGGCCCTGTGGGATTGCTCGCAATTTCAGTTATCTACGCGACAGTGCAGGCCAAGGGCTGGGCAATCTCCCACAGGCATTGCGCAGATTTCGGATGCGGTGGCGTACCTGTGGGAGCGGGCGTGCCCGCGAAGAGGCCAGTGAATCCAGCCCACAAAAAAGGCCTCTTGCGAGGCCTTTGTCATGTTCGGCAGATCAACGCTTGAGCCCGTAGCTCTCGTCGAGCATGCCCGGCGCGTTCGGCGCTTTCGGCGCGTAGTCACGTGGCACTTCGGCGGTGTCCTTCGGTGGGGTCAGGCGGTCGCGTGGGCCCTGGCTGCCTTCGGAGTGCAGGGCGGCCAGCAGGCGCTGGCGCGTGACGTCATCAAGGGCCAGGCTGTTGGCGCCTTCGGCCAGGTGGTCCTGGACGTCCTGGTAGCTCTGGGTCAGTTTCTTGACCAGCACGGCGGTGCTATTGAAGTGGGTGACCACTTCGTTCTGGTAGCTGTCGAAACGCTTCTGGATGTCATCCAGCTGACGCTGGGTGCTGCTCGGCGCGGCATTGGGCAGCAGGCGAGCGACGACGAAACCGACTACCACGCCGATGACCAGGGCCAGGGTCGGCAACAACCAAACAAGGAGCGAGAGTTCCACGAGTCCTTCCTCTATAAACGGCTTTGCTTTACGTTAACGGCTCAGACCTGCGCTGTATACCGCGAGCGATCGCAAATCAGAACAGAATTCCTCACCTAGACGAATCGACCCCTCCCGAGGTCACGGAGTAGTGCCTTGCTTGTCCGCGAAACCCCCTTGTTCATCGATGGCCCCAGTGGCCAGCTGGAAGCCTTGTACCTGGACGTGGCCAATGCCCGTGGCGTGGTGCTGATCTGCCACCCCAACCCGGTCCAGGGCGGCACCATGCTCAACAAGGTGGTCTCGACCCTGCAGCGCACCGCCCGTGACGCCGGCTATGTGACCCTGCGTTTCAACTACCGTGGCGTCGGGCAGAGCGCCGGCAGTCATGACATGGGCGCTGGCGAAGTGGCCGATGCCGAGGCCGCTGCGGCCTGGCTGCGCGAAAAGCACCTGGGCCTGCCGCTGGTGCTGATGGGTTTCTCGTTCGGCGGCTTCGTCGCCACCAGCCTGGCCGGCCGCCTGGAAGCTGCCGGAGTAGAGCTGCAACAGCTGTTCATGATCGCCCCGGCGGTCATGCGCCTGACGGCGGAGTTCCCGCTGCCGCAGCGCTGCCCGATCACCGTGGTGCAGCCGGACGCCGACGAAGTCGTCGCGCCGCAGCTGGTTTACGATTGGTCCGACAGCCTGTCGCGCCCCCATGAGCTGCTGAAAGTGGCAGAATGCGGACACTTCTTCCATGGCAAGCTGACCGATCTGAAGGATCTGCTGCTGCCGCGCCTTTCGAACTGAGCCAAGCCTGAATAAGCGAACACCCATGACCACGCGCATTCTTACCGGTATCACCACCACCGGCACTCCGCACCTGGGCAACTACGCCGGCGCCATTCGCCCGGCGATCCGTGCCAGCCAGCAGCCCGGTGTCGACTCGTTCTACTTCCTGGCCGACTACCACGCCCTGATCAAGTGCGACGACCCGCTGCGCATCCAGCGTTCGCGCCTGGAAATCGCCGCCACCTGGCTGGCCGGTGGCCTCGACCCGGACAAGGTGACCTTCTACCGCCAGTCCGACATCCCGGAAATCCCCGAGCTGACCTGGCTGCTGACCTGCGTCAGCGCCAAGGGGCTGCTCAATCGCGCGCATGCCTACAAGGCTTCGGTGGACAAGAACCTGGAAAACGGCGAAGACCCGGATGCCGGCGTGACCATGGGCCTGTACAGCTACCCGGTGCTGATGGCCGCGGACATCCTGATGTTCAACGCCAACAAGGTGCCGGTCGGCCGTGACCAGATCCAGCACGTGGAAATGGCCCGCGACATCGGCCAGCGCTTCAATCACCTGTTCGGCCAGGGCAAGGACTTCTTCGCCCTGCCGGAAGCGGTGATCGAGGAGAGCGTGGCGACCCTGCCGGGCCTGGACGGGCGCAAGATGTCCAAGAGCTACGACAACACCATCCCGCTGTTCACCAGCGCCAAGGACATGAAGGACGCCATCTCGCGCATTGTCACCGACTCGCGTGCGCCTGGCGAAGCGAAAGACCCGGACAACGCGCACCTGTTCACCCTGTTCCAGGCCTTCTCGACGCCGGCGCAGTGCGCCGAGTTCCGTGAAGAGCTGCTGCAGGGCCTGGGCTGGGGTGAAGCCAAGCAGCGGCTGTTCCAGCTGCTGGATGGCCAGCTGGCCGAGAAGCGCGAGTACTACCACCAGCTGATCGCCCGCCCGGCGGACCTGGAAGACATCCTGCTGGCCGGCGCCGCCAAGGCCCGCAAGATCGCCACGCCGTTCCTCGAGCAGCTGCGCGAGGCCGTTGGCCTGCGTTCGTTCCGCAGCAGCGTGCAGGCCAGCACCGAAGTGAAGAAGAAGGCCGCCAAGAGTGCACGTTTTGTCAGCTTCCGTGACGAAGACGGCAGCTTCCGCTTCCGTCTGCTGGCCGCCGACGGTGAACAACTGCTGCTGTCGCGCAGCTTCGCCGACGGCAAGAGCGCCGGCGCCGTGAGCAAGCAGTTGCAGCAGGGTGGCGAGGCGGATGTGCGCGTCGAAGGCCTGGGCTTTGGCCTGTGGCTGAACGGCGAACAGGTTGCCGACGGGCCGCAGTTCGACAGCGCCGAAGCCCGTGATGCAGCCATTCAAAGCCTGCGTGCAGCGCTTCAGCCACAACAGGACTGAGGCATTTCGCCTGTAGGAGCGGGTTTACCCGCGAACACCGGCAAAGCCGGTGCCATCCAGCACTTAGTTGGTCTGGATGAGGCATATTGACGCAAGTCGCATTGCCATTAAGCGGGCCTGTCGCTACAGTGACGGCCCGTTTTTTGTTGCCTCGCTAACGAATCATGACGCCCCTAGAACGATATCAAGCAGATCTGAAACGTCCCGACTTCTTCCATGACGCGGCGCAGGAAACTGCGGTGCGTCACCTGCAGCGCCTGTACGACGACCTGGTACACGCGCAGAACAACAAGCCGGGCGTGTTCGGCAAGCTGTTCGGCAAGAAGGAGCAGACCCCGGTCAAGGGCCTGTACTTCTGGGGTGGGGTAGGGCGCGGCAAGACCTACCTGGTCGATACCTTTTTCGAGGCGCTGCCGTTCAAGCAGAAGATGCGCACGCACTTCCACCGCTTCATGAAGCGTGTGCACGAGGAAATGAAAACCCTCAAGGGCGAGAAGAACCCGCTGACCATCATCGCCAGGCGCTTCAGCGAAGAAGCCAAGGTGATCTGCTTCGACGAATTCTTCGTGTCGGACATTACCGACGCGATGATCCTCGGCACCCTGATGGAAGAGTTGTTCAAGAACGGCGTATCGCTGGTGGCTACCTCCAACATCGTGCCCGACGGCCTGTACAAGGACGGCCTGCAGCGCGCGCGCTTCCTGCCGGCCATCGCCATGATCAAGCAGTACACCGACGTGGTGAACGTCGACAGCGGGGTCGACTATCGTCTGCGTCACCTCGAGCAGGCCGAACTGTACCACTACCCGCTCGATGAGGCGGCGCACCAGAGCCTGCGCGCCAGCTTCAAGGCCTTGACTCCTGAGTGCACCCAGGCGGTCGAGAACGACGTGCTGATGATCGAGAATCGCCCGATCCAGGCCCTGCTGACCTGTGACGACGTGGCCTGGTTCGACTTCCGCGCGCTGTGCGACGGCCCTCGTAGCCAGAACGACTACATCGAGCTGGGCAAGATCTTCCATGCCGTGCTGTTGAGCAACGTGGAGCAGATGGGCGTCACCACCGACGACATCGCCCGCCGCTTCATCAACATGGTGGACGAGTTCTACGACCGCAACGTCAAGCTGATCATCTCGGCCGAGGTGGAGCTCAAGGATCTGTATACCGGCGGGCGCTTGGCCTTCGAGTTCCAGCGCACCCTGAGCCGCTTGCTGGAGATGCAGTCGCACGAGTTCCTGGCGCGGGCGCACAAGCCCTGAGAATCCGGGGCTGCAAAGCAGCCCCGGAAGGCCTCAAGCCTCCTGCATGAACTGCTGCCGATACTGGTTCGGCGACAACTCGGTGTGCTGGCGGAACAGCCGCGCAAAGAAACTGGCATCGTCATAGCCGACCTCGTAACTGATGGTCTTGATGCTCTTGCGCGTGCTCGACAGCAACCCCTTGGCCGTCTCGATCCTCAACCGTTGCAGGTAGTGCAGCGGTTTGTCCCCCGTCGCGCCCTGGAAGCGGCGCATGAAGTTGCGAATGCTCATGCCGTGGTTGCGAGCCACGTCCTCGAAGCGGAACTTGTCGGCGAAGTGTTCCTCCAGCCAATGCTGGATCTGCAGGATGATCAGGTCCTGGTGCAGCTTCTGCCCGCCAAAGCCCATGCGCCCGGGGGTGTAGTTGCGCTGTACTTCGTAGAGGATGTCGCGGGACACGGCGCGGGCCACGTTGGCGCCGCAGAAGCGTTCGATCAGGTAGATGTACAGGTCGCAGGCTGAAGTGGCGCCGCCAGCACAATAGATATTGTCGGCGTCGGTCAGGTGCTTGTCCTGGTTCAGGCGGATCTTCGGGAAGCGTTCGGCAAAGCTGGTGAAGAAGCGCCAGTAGGTGGTCGCTTCCTTGCCGTCGAGCAGGCCGGATTCGGCCAGCCAGAACACGCCACTGGCCTCGGCGCACAGCACCGCGCCGCGGGCATGCTGTTCACGCAGCCACGGCAGCACCTGTGGATAACGTTGCAGCAGGTTGTCGAAGTCGTCCCAGAAAGCCGGGAGGATGATCACATCGGCGTCGTCCAGGCCGCCGTCGACCGGCAGTTGCACATGGCTGAAGCTGTCCACGGGCTGGCCGTCCGGGCTCACCAGGCGGATCTCGAACATGGGCTGCAGGCCCAGGCCCAGCTGTTTGCCGTAGCGCAAGCTGGCGAGGTGGAAGAAGTCCTTGGCCTGCATCAAGGTCGAAGCGAACACCTTGTCAATGGCCAGGATGCTGACGCGCCGCAGCGACGCGGGGGGTTGGGTAAACATCATTGTCATTGTTCTTATAGGGTAGAGTGGTCAATCACCGGCTGGATCGTCTTATTTTTTGGCGATTGTGTCTAGCCTGCCGGACTGCGCGTGTTTCTTCGCGGGCTCGCCCGCGAAGAAACCGGCACAAGGTCGGCTCAAGGCGCCGGGTTCGGCTGCTCTTGGTGAATCGCCTCGATCGCCGCCAGCAGTTCATCACTCAGGCTCAGCTCGAGGCTGGCCAGGTTGCTGTCCAGCTGCTCGAGGCTGGTCGCACCAATGATGTTGCTGGTCACGAACGGCTGCCGGGTGACGAACGCCAGGGCCATCTGCGCCGGGTCCAGGCCATGTTCGCGGGCCAGTTGCACATAGCGGCTGCAGGCCGCCACGGTCTGTGGGTTGGAGTAGCGGGCAAAGCGGCTGAACAGGGTCAGGCGTGCGTTTTCCGGGCGTGCGCCGTTCTCGTATTTGCCGGAAAGCATGCCGAACGCCAGCGGCGAATAGGCCAGCAGGCCGCACTGTTCGCGGATGGCCACTTCCGCCAGGCCCACTTCGAAGCTGCGGTTGAGCAGGTTGTACGGGTTCTGGATCGATACCGCCCGTGGCCAGCCGCGGCTTTCGGCCAGTTGCAGGAACTTCATGGTGCCCCACGGCGTTTCGTTGGACAGGCCGATGTGGCGGATCTTGCCTGCGCGCACCTGCTCGTCGAGCACTTCGAGGGTTTCTTCCAACGGGGTGAAGTGGTCCTGTGGCAGGTGCTGGTAGCCCAGCTTGCCGAAGAAGTTGGTGCTGCGCTCGGGCCAGTGCAGCTGGTACAGGTCGATGCGGTCGGTCTGCAGGCGCTTGAGGCTCTCGTCCAGCGCCGCGACGATGTGCTGGCGGTTATGCTTGAGCTGGCCGTCGCGGATGTGGCTGATGCCGTTGCCGGGGCCGGCGACCTTGCTGGCCAGCACCCAGTCGTCGCGATCGCCATTGTCACGGAACCAGTTGCCGATGATGCGCTCGGTGGCGGCATAGGTTTCGGGGCGGGGCGGCACCGGGTACATCTCGGCGGTGTCGATGAAGTTGACCCCCGCGGCCTTGGCCCGGGCAATCTGCTCGAAGGCCTCGGCCTGGACGTTCTGTTCGCCCCAGGTCATGGTGCCCAGGCACAGGGCGCTGACGGTGAGGTCGGTACGGCCGAGCTGGCGGTATTCCATCGGGTAGACACTCCTTGGCAAAGAAGCTCATCAAAGCAGGTTGAAATTTTTCGCGCAATCTGGATAATTCGGCACCTCTCCGTGTGGCGGAAGTGATGCACCACCACGCAGGAAGAACCCCGTCGAACATTGGCGTGCCTGACCCGAGCCCCCAAAGCGTCAGCGTTCGGCTGCGCGCTTGCCCTTGGCAAGCTGTGCACTATCCAGTAAGATTCGCCGTCTATTTTTCGCTGGGCGGCCTCTGAGGCTTTAGAGAATGAAAACTTTTACTGCTAAACCGGAAACAGTAAAGCGCGAGTGGTTCGTAGTCGACGCCGCTGGCCAGACCCTGGGTCGTCTGGCTACCGAAATCGCTAGCCGTCTGCGTGGCAAACACAAACCAGAATACACCCCTCACGTTGACACCGGCGACTACATCGTCGTTATCAACGCTGAACAGGTTCGTGTGACTGGTGCCAAGTCTTCCGACAAGATGTACTACTCCCACTCCGGTTTCCCGGGCGGCATCAAGGAAATCAACTTCGAGAAGTTGATCGCCAAGGCCCCTGAGCGTGTTATCGAAACTGCGGTCAAAGGCATGCTGCCGAAGAACCCGCTGGGTCGCGACATGTACCGCAAGCTGAAAGTGTACGCGGGTGCTGCTCACCCACACACTGCTCAGCAGCCTCAAGAACTGAAGATCTAAC
This sequence comes from Pseudomonas sp. NPDC096925, assembly GCF_044762545.1. Classification (NCBI taxonomy): domain Bacteria; kingdom Pseudomonadati; phylum Pseudomonadota; class Gammaproteobacteria; order Pseudomonadales; family Pseudomonadaceae; genus Pseudomonas; species Pseudomonas sp. NPDC096925. Next base: position 157,496 of record NZ_JBIWEM010000004.1, read on the forward strand.
GGGATAGTTCATTATGTCGGCGACTCAAAACTACGGCACTGGCCGTCGCAAGACCGCAACCGCTCGCGTATTCCTGCGTCCGGGTACTGGTAACATTTCCATCAACAACCGTTCTCTGGACGTGTTCTTCGGTCGCGAAACCGCTCGCATGGTTGTTCGTCAGCCGCTCGAGCTGACCGAAACCGTTGAGAAGTTCGACATCTACGTCACCGTTTCCGGTGGTGGTGTCAGCGGTCAAGCCGGTGCGATCCGTCACGGTATCACCCGCGCTCTGATGGAATACGACGAAACCCTGCGTGGCGCTCTGCGTCGTGCTGGCTACGTCACCCGCGACGCTCGTGAAGTCGAGCGTAAGAAAGTGGGTCTGCGTAAAGCGCGTAAGCGTCCTCAGTACTCCAAGCGTTAATACCGCTTCGGCAGTCGAAAAAAGCCCGGTTCCCTGGAACCGGGCTTTTTTTATGTCTTGAACTAACCTGTCAGCATGTCAGTGACCACTTGTCGCATAGACGCAGATCAAGCAAAGCACGGGTAGTCGCCCCTGGTTGGGGTAATCACCTTGTCAGTGTGTGGATTTGTTTCTTACCATGGCGGCCAATTTTTAGCGCCATTGACACAACCTAAGTACAGGGTCTGGTTCAACAGGCCAAGCAAGCTGATGGGAGAGGACTGAATGAGCAATGACGGCGTCAACGCAGGCCGGCGCCGCTTCCTCGTAGCCGCGACATCCGTAGTCGGGGCGGCGGGGGCAGTGGGGGCTGCGGTACCGTTCGTGGGGTCATGGTTTCCCAGTGCCAAGGCGAAAGCCGCGGGTGCACCGGTGAAGGTCAATATCGCCAAGGTCGAGGCCGGGCAGCAGATGGTGGCCGAGTGGCGTGGCCAGCCTGTGTTCATCGTGCGGCGAACGGACGAGATTCTCGGCAACCTGAAAAAAGTCGTCGGTGATCTGGCTGACCCCGAGTCCAAGGCCTCGGTGCAGCCGACCTACGTCGATCCGCAGGTTCGTTCGATCAAACCGGAAATCCTCATCCTCGTCGGCCTGTGCACGCACCTGGGCTGCTCGCCTACCTTCCGCCCGGAAGTCGCACCCGCCGACCTCGGCCCGAAATGGGTCGGTGGCTATTTCTGCCCGTGCCACGGCTCCCACTACGACCTGGCTGGCCGTGTCTACAAGTCGCAGCCGGCGCCTCTCAACCTGCCCGTGCCACCGCACTCTTACGAGTCGGACGAGATCGTCGTCATCGGCGTTGACCAGGAGAACGCATGATGAGCAAGTTCATGGACTGGATTGATGCTCGCTTCCCCGCCACCAAGATGTGGGAAGACCACCTGAGCAAGTATTACGCGCCCAAGAACTTCAACTTCCTGTACTTCTTCGGCTCCCTGGCGCTGCTGGTGCTGGTCAACCAGATCGTCACCGGTGTGTGGCTGACCATGAGCTTCACGCCCTCGGCGGAAGAGGCGTTCGCCTCGGTCGAGTACATCATGCGTGACGTGGAATACGGCTGGATCCTGCGCTACCTGCACTCCACCGGTGCATCGGCGTTCTTCATCGTGGTCTACCTGCACATGTTCCGAGGCCTGCTCTACGGCTCCTACCAGAAGCCGCGTGAACTGGTATGGCTGTTCGGCATGCTGATCTACCTGGCGCTGATGGCCGAAGCGTTCATGGGCTACCTGCTGCCGTGGGGCCAGATGTCGTACTGGGGTGCCCAGGTGATCATCTCGCTGTTCGGTGCCATCCCGGTGATCGGTGGCGACCTTACCCAGTGGATCCGCGGTGACTACCTGATCTCGGGCATCACCCTGAACCGCTTCTTCGCCCTGCACGTGGTCGCCCTGCCAATCGTGATTCTCGGCCTGGTGGTGCTGCACATCCTTGCCCTTCACGAAGTGGGTTCGAACAACCCCGATGGCGTCGACATCAAGAAGAAAAAGGACGAAAACGGTATCCCGCTGGACGGTATCCCGTTCCACCCGTACTACACCGTCAAGGACATTGTCGGCGTGGTGGTGTTCCTGTTCGTGTTCTGCGCCGTGGTGTTCTTCTTCCCGGAAATGGGCGGTTACTTCCTGGAAAAACCGAACTTCGAGCAGGCCAACGCCTTCAAGACTCCAGAGCACATTGCGCCTGTGTGGTACTTCACACCGTTCTACGCGATCTTGCGTGCGGTACCTGACAAGCTGATGGGTGTTATCGCCATGGGTGCGGCGATTGCCGTGCTGTTCGTGCTGCCCTGGCTCGACCGCAGCCCGGTGCGTTCAATGCGCTACAAGGGCTGGATCAGCAAGCTCTTCCTGCTGGTGTTCTGCGTGGCCTTCGTCATCCTCGGCGTGCTGGGCGTACTGGCGCCGACACCTGGGCGTACCTTGCTGTCGCAGGTGTGCACGGTGTTGTACTTCGCCTACTTCCTGCTGATGCCGTTCTACACAAGGCTCGAGAAGACCAAACCGGTTCCGGAAAGGGTGACTGGCTGATGAAAAAGTTGATTGCAGTATTTTTGCTGGCAGTGATGCCTGCCTTTTCCTTCGCGGCCGAACCCGGCCTGGAGCTGGACAAGGTCGACATCGACCTGAGTGACAAGGCCGCCATGCAGGACGGTGCGCGTACCTTTGCCAACTATTGCATGGGTTGCCACAGTGCCAAGTTCCAGCGTTACGAGCGGGTGGCCGATGACCTGGGCATCCCGCACGAGCTGATGCTGGAGAAGCTGGTGTTCACGGGGGCAAAGATCGGTGACCACATGCAGATCGGCATGAAGCCCAGTGACGCCAAGACCTGGTTCGGTGCGGCACCGCCCGACCTGACCCTGGTTGCCCGGGTGCGTGGCACCGACTGGCTGTACACCTACCTGCGCAGCTTCTACGAGGACCCGTCGCGGCCTTACGGGGTGAACAACAAGGTGTTCCCGAACGTCGGCATGCCCAACGTACTGGTTGGCCTGCAGGGCAACCAGCATGTTGGTTGCAAGCAGGTGCAGACCGTGATCGATGGCAAGAAGCAATTCGACCCGTTGACCGGCACCCCGATAACCCATGAAGCCTGCGACCAGCTGACCATTACGCCGAATTCCGGTACCCTGACGACCGAGCAGTTCGACGAGAAGGTCAAGAACCTGGTGACCTTCCTGGCCTATTCGGCCAACCCGGTCAAACTGGAAAGCCAGCGCATCGGTACCTACGTGTTGCTGTACCTGGCTTTCTTCTTCGTATTCGCCTACTTGCTCAAGCGTGAATACTGGAAGGACGTGCACTGATCACGCAGTAGTTTCTGGTTGTTGAACGCGCCCGTGGTGGCTTGGCAGATCTGCCAGGTCACCACGGGCGCGTTTTCATTTACAGTTTCACAAGCATCCCGTGCGAGGAGCCGCTACATGGGCGCAACCAACAGGTTAGCCTGCTATTCCGACCCCGCTGATCACTATTCTCATCGGGTACGCCTTGTGCTCGCCGAGAAGGGCATCAGCGTGCAGGTCATCGATGTCGACCCTGGTCGCCTGCCACCCAAGCTGGTCGAGGTGAACCCTTACGGCAGCGTGCCGACCCTGGTCGATCGTGACCTGGCGTTGTATGAATCGACCGTGGTGATGGAATACCTCGAGGAGCGTTACCCGCATCCGCCGTTGATGCCGGTGTACCCCGTTGCGCGCGGCAACAGCCGTTTGCTGATGCACCGTATCCAGCGCGACTGGTGTGCCCTGGCCGATACCGTGCTCGACCCGCGTAGCAGCGAGGCTGCTCGTGCCGAGGCGCGCAAGGCCTTGCGCGAAAGCCTGACCGGGGTCTCGCCATTGTTCGGCGAGTTCGCCTGTTTCATGAGCGAGGAGCAAAGCCTGGTCGATTGTTGTCTACTGCCCATACTCTGGCGTTTGCCGGTGTTGGGAATCGAGTTGCCGCGGCAAGCCAAGCCGCTGCTGGATTACATGGAGCGGCAGTTCGCCCGCGAGCCTTTCCAGGCGAGCCTGTCCTCCGTAGAACGTGAAATGCGCAAGCTTTAAGGAGCCGTTGATGAACTCCAGTCGCCCCTATCTGGTTCGAGCACTGTACGAGTGGATCGTCGACAACGATTGCACGCCCCATATGCTGGTCAATGCCGAGTTCCCGAAGGTCCAGGTGCCGGACGGTTTCGCCAGTGATGGCCAGATCGTCTTGAATATCTCGCCAAGCGCCGTGCGCAGCCTGCACATGGACAACGATGCGGTCAGCTTCGAGGGCCGTTTCGGCGGCGTGGCTCACTCGCTGTTCGTGCCGGTTGGCGCCATCCTGGGCATCTACGCCCGCGAAAATGGCCAGGGTATGGTCTTCGAACTGGAGTCGCCGGATGGCGACGACCTTGAGGACGATGATGTACAGCCGGATGACGATGGCCCGCCTGAAGGGGGCGGCCAGCCGCCGCGTCCGACTGGGCGACCAAGCCTGAAAGTGGTCAAGTGACAAAAAAGGCGATCCAACCGGATCGCCTTTTTCTTTGCCGCCAACTTTGGGTTACAGGTCGCTGATGGTGCGTACCTGGTCCTTGTTGATGCGGGTGCGCTTGCCGTCGAGTTGCTGGAACTCGTAGAAGCCGGCGTCGCGGTCGAACTTCGGTGCGTCGACGGCCTGGATTTCACGGCCATCGTTGAGGGTGATCAGGCTTGGGGTGGAGCAGCCGGCCAGGGTGGCGAAAGTGCCGAACAGCAGGGCGGGCAGCAGAAGCTTTTTCATGCGGTGTTTCCTGGGTTTACGAAAGGTGGGGCAGTGTTGTTGCCTGTGCTGGCCTCTTCGCGGGTTTGCCCGCGAAAAGGCCGGCACAGGCAATCTGTGAATCAGTCGATGTACTCGAACAGCTTGACGATCTTCTGCACGCCCGACACACCCTGTACCACGGCAGTGGCCGAGTTGGCCTCCTGCTGGGTCACCAGGCCGAGCAGGTAGACGATGCCGTTCTCGGTAATCACCTTGATGCGCGAGCTGGGGACGGCATTGTCGGTCAGCATCTGGGCCTTGATCTTGGTGGTCAACCAGGCGTCGTTGTTGCGCGCCAGGATGGAAGAGGGCTGCATCACCTGCAGTTCGTTGTGCACTTTCTTGACCCGCTGCACCTGGCTGGCGGTCTGCTCGGCGAGGCTCTTGAGGTCGGCGCGTGGGGTCTGGCCGGCCAGCAGGACGATGCCGTTGTAGCTGCTGACAACGATGTGCGAACCTTTGTCCAGGTCAGGGCTGGCCTTGGCGATATTGACCGAGGCCTTGGTTTCGATCAGCGAATCGTCGATCTTGCTGCCGATGGTGCGCGTGCCGCGATCATCTTCGATCGGCGAATTGCGGGTAGAGGTCAGTACCGAGCTGCAACCGGTGACGCTCAGGCACAGGGTCAGGGCCATCAGGCCGAGGCGCATAGGGGTCATTCTTCACTCCCGAACAGTTGGCTGTCGATCAGATCACACAGGCAGTGGATCGCCAGCAGGTGGACTTCCTGGATGCGTGCGGTAACCGTCGAAGGTACGCGGATTTCCACGTCTTCGGGCAGCAGCAGCGAAGCCATGCCGCCGCCGTCACGGCCAGTCAATGCTACGACAATCATTTCGCGGTCATGTGCGGCCTGGATCGCCTGGATGACGTTGGCCGAGTTGCCGCTGGTGGAAATCGCCAGCAGAACGTCGCCGGGCTGGCCAAGGGCGCGGATCTGCTTGGAAAAGACTTCGTTGTAGCTGTAGTCGTTGGCGATCGAGGTCAGGGTCGAGCTGTCGGTGGTCAGCGCGATGGCCGGCAGGCTCGGGCGTTCGCGCTCGAAGCGGTTGAGCAGCTCCGAGGAAAAATGCTGGGCATCGCCGGCCGAGCCGCCGTTGCCGCAGGCGAGCATCTTGCCCTCGTTGAGCAGCGCGTTGACCATGACCAGGCTGGCCTGCTCGATGTGCGGTGCCAGGATGTCCATTGCCTGTTGCTTGGTATCGATGCTGGCCTGGAACAGCCGGCGAATTCGGGATTGCATGTCCATCTGGTGACCTTAAATGGGGCGGTGGCCTTTGCTACGCGCAACAACGACCAGCCCGCGAAACATAGAGCAAAAAAATCGGAGTGGGTTCAGCATTCGAAGGCATTTTTCAGCCATTGAAGCGGTCTGCCTGCATGGTGGCTGCCCTGCAGGGCGACTACGTCGAAGCGGCAGGGGTGGTTGCCCCAGTGGGGCTCCTTCTGCAGGAACAGGCTGGCGGCGAGCACCAACCGTTTCTGCTTGCGCCCGTCGATACTGCCGAGGGCGCCACCGAAGCCCGCGTGCAACCGGTAGCGGACTTCGACGAATACTACTGTATCGGCGTCGAGCATGACCAGATCAAGCTCTCCACCTTTGCATCGCCAGTTGCGCGCCAGCAGTTGCAGACCCTGCCCTTGAAGGTACTCAAGGGCCTGGGTTTCTGCTGCCTGCCCGGCGCGGGTGGGCGACGCTGCTGCCATCAGCGAGGGGTGTCAGGCAGGCGCTGGACCTGGCCGCCGGAGAACTCGGCCCAGGGCAACTGGCGTTCGACGCGCTGGTTGGCGTTCATGCTCAGGCTGCCCGAAAGGCCCAGTACGCGGTTGTCCGGCAGCGCTTTCAGCTGGCCCAGGCGTGGCGCCAGGCTGTAGGCATCGATGCCCATGGCATACAGGCGGCCCAGGCTGCCGGCGGCTTGCGGCCACTGCTGCACGACCTGCTGGCGCAGGCTGTTGCTGGTGTCGAGCAGCCACGGCGTTTCGCAGAAGCGGATGCCGTTCATGTCGTTGTACTGGTTGACGTCACCACTGGCGCTGTACAGGTTCGAGGTGGCGTAGACCGGTACGTCACCGGCGTACTGGAAGTTCAGGGTCGGCTTGATCTGCTGGGCCTGTTGCGGGGTCGAGGCGAGGAAGATGAAGTCGATGTCCTGGCGGCGCGACGGCTGTGCGGCGATGCTGCCGCCTACCGTGCTCTGCAGGCTCTTGGCGCGGCCCTCGCTCTGGCGCAGCTGGAACAGGTCGGCAATCTGCTGGGCCAGGGCGACCGGCTGGGCGATGCGCTCGGCGGCGAGCAGGGTGCCACCGTTGCCCTCCCAGTCCTGGCGGAAGGCGGCAAGCACGCGGTCGCCCCATTCGCCGCTCGGCACCAGGGCTACGGCGCGGACCATGCCATCGGCGCGGGCGCGGCGTGCCACTTCACGGGCTTCGTCTTCGGCAGCCAGGCCGAACTGGAACAGCTGCGGCGGAGCCTTCTGGCCGGCGTCGGCGTAGTTCAGGGCCAGGGTAGTGATCGGCAGTTGTGGCTTGGCAGCCAGTTGCTTGACCAGCGGTTTTTCCAGCGGGCCAATGACCAGCTGTACGCCAGCGGCCTGGGCCTGGCGATAGAAGTCGTCGAGCGAGCCGATGCGCGAGCTGTCGAATACCTGCACGGCTGGCGCCTGCTGGCCGGCTTGCTGGGCCTGGAAGTGCGCAGCCATGAAGCCGTCACGCAAGGCGCGGGCAACACCGGCCAGCGGGCCTTCCTGGGGCAGCAGCAGGGCAATCTTGGTCAGCGGCTGGCTGGCCAGCTCCTTGAGCTTGGTCAGCGCCAGCGGCAGTTGCTGGGCGGCCGGGTGGTCCGGGTGCTGCTTGACCCAGGCTTCGATAGCCGCTTGCTGTTGCTCCAGGGTGCCGGCGCTTTTTACCGCGAAGGCCAGGCTGGTCCAGCCGGCCAGGGTCTGGTCGTTGCCTGGCTGCTGCAGTTGCTCTGCCGGCAGCGAGGCGACCAGGGCCCAAATGGCGTCATTGTTGGCGCTGGCGGCCTGGCCGCTGAGCCGCGGGGCCAGCAGTACGCGCTGTTGCGCGGCGGCCAGGGCCTGGCCATCGGCTTCGAGGGCGGCTGCGTGCACGCTGTAGGTGCGCGCCTGTTGTTGTTCTGGCAGTTCGGCGACGCGTTGCAGGCTGGGGTGAGCCAGGGCGGTCAGTGCAGCCTTGGGCTGGTTGCGGCTCATGGCCAGCTCGGCACCGAGGGTGCTGGCGAACACTTGCTGGGCCGGCTTGAGCGTGTCCAGCGGCACCTGCTCAAGGATGCGTGCGGCGCGTGGGAAGTCCTTCTGCTTGTAGGCCAGGTCGGCTGCGCTCAGGCGCAGCAGGGCGGCGTCTTCCGCGGACTTGCTGGAAGCTGCCTTTTCGAGCAGTTGCTCGATGCTGGCGTCCGGGGTGCGTGGCAGTTCGCCCAGGCTGGATGAGGGCGAGCTGGCACAGGCTGCCAGCAGGGCGGCAAGGCAGAGGGCTGTGAACAGCCGCAGGCAAGCGATCATGTAAAGGTCCTGTTACTCGATCAAGGTGGCCGGCAATTGTACCCAAGCGCTGGCCGGGGCGCGATGTCGCCGTGTCGATCCTTCACTATAGGTGGCCTGCCATCGGTCGTCGGCGAGTTTCTTTGCGCCCTGTTGCAGGCGCTCGGGCTACAATGGCGCCTTTGATCCGAACGACAGGTGTGCGCAGTGACTGATGTGGCAGGGGCTTCGAAATCCACCGTGGGGACGCTGTACGTGGTCGCAACCCCCATCGGTAACCTCGACGACATGAGCGCTCGGGCGCTGAAGGTGCTGGCGGACGTGGCCCTGATCGCGGCGGAAGATACCCGTCATTCGATCCGCCTGCTGCAGCACTTCGGCATCGACACGCCGCTGGCGGCCTGCCATGAGCACAACGAGCGTGACGAGGGCGGGCGTTTTCTTGCCAAGTTGCTGGCGGGTGAGAATGTGGCGTTGGTTTCCGATGCAGGCACGCCGCTGATTTCCGATCCGGGCTACCACCTGGTGCGTCAGGCGCGGGCTGCAGGGGTGAACGTGGTGCCGGTGCCAGGCGCCTGCGCGCTGATCGCCGCACTGTCGGCGGCCGGCCTGCCGTCGGACCGCTTCATCTTCGAAGGCTTCCTGCCGGCCAAGGCGGCGGGGCGTCGGGCGCGCCTGGAGCAGGTAAAGGAGGAACCGCGCACGCTGATCTTCTATGAGGCCCCGCACCGTATCCTGGAGTGCCTTGAAGACATGGAGGCGGTATTCGGTGGCGAGCGCCCGGCGCTGTTGGCGCGAGAGCTGACCAAGACCTTCGAGACCCTCAAGGGCCTGCCCCTGGCCGAACTGCGCGCATTCGTTGCCGGTGACAGCAACCAGCAGCGCGGTGAGTGCGTGGTGCTGGTCGGTGGCTGGAGTGCGCCGGAGGGCGAGCAGGCGATCAGTGCCGAGGCGCGGCGGGTGCTCGACCTGCTGCTGGCCGAGCTCCCGCTCAAGCGGGCGGCGGCGCTGGCCGCGGAAATTACCGGGGTGCGCAAGAACCTGCTGTATCAACTTGCCCTGGAAAAGCAGAAAACCGAGTAGTGGCTAATTGATATAAATGCCGGTATTGCTTGTCCTTGGGCGCGCGTGCCGTTAATCTTGGCGGTGGAGAGTCGATCGGACAGTCGCTGCCTGCTTTTGTTCCGCAATAGCAGGGGGAGGAAAGTCCGGGCTCCATAGGGCAGAGTGCCAGGTAACGCCTGGGAGGCGCGAGCCTACGGAAAGTGCCACAGAAAATAACCGCCTAAGCACTTCGGTGCCGGTAAGGGTGAAAAGGTGCGGTAAGAGCGCACCGCACGGCTGGCAACAGTTCGTGGCTAGGTAAACCCCACTCGGAGCAAGACCAAATAGGGTTCCATCAGGCGTGGCCCGCGTCGGAACCGGGTAGGTTGCTAGAGGCGTCCAGCGATGGCCGTCGTAGAGGAATGACTGTCCTCGACAAAACCCGGCTTACAGATCGACTCTCCACCTTTCCTTCCCTGCTTGATTCGATAGCAGATGCCCGCTGGTAATACCGAAAAAATCTTACTCTTGATAAATCACTTTAACTTCGAACTCCACCTGCTTGCGTGGGTTTGATTTTTCTCGTGTTTTTTTCTCCTTGGTAATCCTTCCGCATTCCCTTATTGCGCTAAATCTCGGTCCTGTAAGGCTTTTCCTTCCGAACGTGCCTTGACGGTGCTGCGGGCGGATTCCTATAGTGTGCGCAAGTGGCAGAAAGTGGGATGAAGTGGGTTTTCTGGCACAAAAAAGCTAACATTGTGGGGAATCGCAGCCGTGTTCCGCGGAGCCAACGCCGTCAGCCTCGATGCCAAGGGCCGTCTCGCCATGCCGAGCCGGTACCGTGACGAGCTCGATTCGCGTTGCAATGGTCAGCTGATCGTGACCATCGACGCCGTTGACCCCTGCTTGTGTGTTTATCCCCTCGATGAGTGGGAACAGATAGAAGCCAAGTTGCGTGCCTTGCCATCGTTGCGTGAGGAAAACCGCCGCCTGCAGCGTTTGCTGATCGGTAATGCGGTTGACCTGGAGCTCGATGGCAGTGGGCGTTTCCTGGTGCCGCCCCGTCTGCGTGAGTACGCCAAGCTCGACAAGAAGGCGATGCTGGTGGGGCAACTGAACAAATTCCAGCTGTGGGATGAGGATGCCTGGAACGCGGTTTCGGCAGCTGACCTTGCAGCTATTCAACAACCGGGCGCCATGCCCGACGAATTGCGTGACCTGATCCTGTGACCATAGATAGCGGCTTCAACCACATTACCGTCCTGCTCGACGAAGCTGTCGAGGCATTGGCCCTGCGCGCCGACGGTTGCTATCTGGACGGCACCTTTGGCCGTGGCGGGCACAGCCGGTTGATTCTCAGCAAGCTCGGGCCGCAAGGGCGGCTGCTGGGTTTCGACAAAGATCCACAGGCGATTGCCACGGGGCAAGCGCTGGCGGCCGAAGACGGCCGCTTTGTCATTGTGCAGCGCAGCTTTGCCGAGCTGGGCGCGGAAGTGGCCGAGCGCGGCCTGGATGGCAAGGTCAGCGGCGTATTGCTGGACCTGGGCGTTTCCTCGCCGCAGCTGGATGACCCTGAGCGGGGCTTCAGCTTCCTCAATGATGGCCCGCTGGACATGCGCATGAACCCGGACCAGGGCATCAGTGCCGCCGAGTTCATCGCCACTGCACCTGAAGAAGAAATTGCCCGCGTGTTCAAGGAATACGGCGAAGAGCGCTTCGCCAAGCGCATGGCTCGCGCCGTGGTGCAGCGCCGCGAACAGCAACCGTTCACCCGCACCGGTGACCTCGCCGAGGTGCTGAAGGTGGCCAACCCGGCCTGGGAGAAGGGCAAGAACCCGGCGACCCGCGCCTTCCAGGGCCTGCGCATTCACGTCAACAACGAACTGGGTGACCTCGAGGCGGGCCTCGAGGCCGCGATCGATGCGCTGGAAGTTGGGGGCCGCCTGGCGGTGATCAGCTTCCACTCGCTGGAAGACCGCATCGTCAAACTGTTCATGCGCAAGCTGGCCAAGGGAGAGGCCGACAACCTGCCGCGCAACCTGCCGGTTCAGCACAAGGTCTTCGAGCCGAAAATCAAGCTCATCGGCAAGGCCCAGTTCGCCTCCGAAGCCGAGCTCAAGGCCAACCCACGGTCGCGTAGCGCCGTGATGCGCGTGGCGGAGAAACTGCGGTGAGCAGGCTGTTTGCCAAACCCTTGCCAGGCGGAAGCTTCCTGATGCTTCTGCTGTTCGTTGCCGTGCTGATTTCGGCCATCGCCGTGTCCTACAGCGCGCACTGGAACCGTCAGTTGCTCAATACCCTGTACGGCGAGTTGAACGAGCGCGACAAGGCCCAGGCCGAGTGGGGCCGGCTGATCCTCGAACAAAGCACCTGGACCGCCGCCAGCCGCATCGAAAACCTGGCCTCCGAGCAACTGAAGATGCGCGTACCTTCGGCTGACGAAGTACGGATGGTGGCGCCATGATGAAGCTCGAAGGTGCACTCTACCCGTGGCGCTTCCGCGTGGTGATCGGCTTGCTGGCGCTGATGGTCGGTGCCATTTGCTGGCGCATCATCGACCTGCAGGTGGTCGACCGTGACTTCCTCAAGGGCCAGGGCGATGCGCGCAGCCTGCGTCACATCCCTATCCCGGCGCACCGTGGGCTGATCACCGACCGTAACGGCGAACCGCTGGCAGTCAGCACCCCGGTCACCACCCTGTGGGCCAACCCCAAGGAAATGCAGGCCTCCAAAGACCGCTGGCCACAGCTGGCCGCCGCGCTGGGGCAGAACCCGCAGCAACTGACCGAGCGCCTGACCCAACAGGCCAGCAAAGAGTTCATCTACCTGGTCCGCGGCCTGACCCCGGAGCAGGGCCAGCATGTGCTCGACCTGAAAGTGCCGGGTGTATACGGCCTGGAAGAATTCCGCCGCTTCTACCCGGCCGGTGATGTCACCGCGCACATGGTCGGCTTTACCGACCTCGATGACCACGGTCGCGAAGGGGTGGAACTGGCCTATGACGAGTGGCTGGCCGGTGTACCCGGCAAGCGGCAGGTGATCAAGGACCGGCGCGGCCGGCTGATCAAGGACATTCAGGTAACCAAGAACGCCAAGGCAGGGAAGACCTTGGCGTTGTCGATAGACCTGCGCCTGCAGTACCTGGCCACCCGCGAACTGCGCAACGCCATTGCCGAACAGGACGCCAAGGCCGGCAGCCTGGTGATCATGGACGTCAAGACCGGTGAGGTTCTGGCCATGGTCAACCAGCCGACCTACAACCCCAACAACCGCCGCAGCATGTTCCCGGCCGCAATGCGCAACCGCGCGATCATCGACGTGTTCGAGCCAGGCTCCACGGTCAAGCCGATCTCCATGAGCGCGGCGCTGCAGAGTGGCCGCTGGAAGCCGACCGACAAGGTCGAGGTGTACCCCGGCAGCCTGCAGATCGGCCGCTACACCATCAAGGACGTGTCCAAGAGCGAGGGCCCGATCCTCGACCTGACCGGCATCCTGATCAACTCCAGTAACGTCGGCATGAGCAAGATCGCCTTCGACATCGGTGGCGAGGCCATCTACCGGGTCATGTCCCAGGTCGGCCTGGGCCAGTACACCGGCCTTGGCTTCCCCGGCGAGCGCGTCGGCAACCTGCCCAACCACCGCGAGTGGCGCAAGGCCGAGACCGCGACCCTGTCCTATGGCTACGGCGTGTCGGTGACCGCCCTGCAGCTGGTGCATGCCTACGCGGCGCTGGCCAACGACGGCAAGATGGTGCCGCTGTCGATCCTCAAGGTCGACAAGGCCCCGGAAGCCGTGCAGGCCATTCCGAAGGAAACCGCCGAGACCGTCCAGGGCATGCTGCAGCAGGTGATCGAAGCTCCGCGCGGCGTGTTCCGCGCCCAGGTGCCGTTCTACCACGTGGCCGGCAAGTCCGGTACCGCGCGCAAGGCCACCGTGGGGTCCAAGGGCTACACCGAAAACGCCTACCGCTCGCTGTTCGCCGGCTTCGGGCCGATGAGCGACCCTCGCTACGCCATCGTCGTGGTCATCGACGAGCCGGGCAAGGGCGGCTACTTCGGTGGCCTGGTTTCGGCACCGGTGTTCAGCAAGGTCATGTCCGGCACGCTGCGCCTGATGAACGTGCCGCCAGACAACCTGCCGCCACCAGCCCCCGTCGAACAATCGCAAGTCAATGCAGCAGCAACCGCCAAGGGAGGGCGTGGATGATGACAATGCCATTGAGCAAGCTTTTCGCTCACGCCAGCCGTGACCCGCTGATCCGTGAACTGACCCTGGACAGTCGCAACGTGCGCCCGGGCGACCTGTTCCTGGCCGTGCCGGGTGCCAAGGTCGATGGCCGCGAGCATATCGCCGATGCCCTGGCCCGTGGCGCTGCCGCCGTGGCCTATGAAGAACAGGGCGCGAGCGTGTTGCCAATCACCGATGTGCCGCTGATCCCGGTCAAGGGCCTGATCGCCCAGCTTTCGGATATCGCAGGTCGCTTCTATGGCGAGCCGAGCCGCCAGCTGAACCTGGTGGGCGTGACCGGCACCAACGGCAAGACCAGCGTCACCCAGCTGGTGGCCCAGGCGCTGGACGTGCTTGGCCAGCGTTGTGGCCTGATCGGCACCCTGGGTACCGGCTTCTATGGTGAGCTGCAGAGTGGCCGCCTGACCACGCCCGACCCGATCGCCGTGCAGTCGACCCTCAACGACCTCAGGAAAGGCGGCGCCAAGGCCGTGGCCATGGAGGTTTCCTCCCATGCCCTGGAGCAGGGGCGTGTCGCCGCGCTGGAGTTCGACATCGCGGTCATGACCAACCTGTCCCGCGACCATCTGGACTACCACGGCAGCATGGAGGCCTACGAGGCCGCCAAGGCCAAGTTGTTCGCCTGGCCGGGCCTGCGTTGCCAGGTGGTCAACCTGGATGATGACTTTGGCCGTCGCCTGGCCGCGGACTTTGCCCGCCGCCCGAGTGCCGACCATATCGAGACCCGGTTGCTCAGCTATAGCCTGGAGAACCCGGAGGCCTCGCTGTTCTGCCGTGAGGCCGTGTTCAATGACGATGGCGTGCGCGCCACCCTGGTCACCGCCCAGGGTGAACGTACCCTGCGTAGCCAGTTGCTGGGCCGCTTCAACCTGAGCAACATGCTCGCCGCCGTGGCGACCCTGCTGGCGCTGGACTATGCGCTGGATGAAATCCTCAAGGTCACCCCGCAGCTGCAGGGGCCGGTCGGCCGCATGCAGCGCCTGGGAGGCGGTGACAAGCCGCTGGTGGTGGTCGACTACGCACACACCCCGGACGCCCTGGAAAAAGTACTCGAAGCCCTGCGCCCGCACGCCCACGGCAAGTTGCTGTGCCTGTTCGGCTGCGGCGGCGACCGTGACCGCGGCAAGCGCCCGCTGATGGCCGAAGTGGCCGAGCGCCTGGCTGACCGCGTGCTGGTCACCGACGACAACCCGCGTACTGAAGACCCGCTGCGCATCTTTGACGACATCCGCCCGGGCTTCACCAAGCCTGCCGAAGTCGAGTTCGTTGCCGGTCGTGGCGAAGCCATCGCGTATCTGATCGCTACCGCCGCTGCCAACGATGTGATCGTGCTGGCCGGCAAGGGGCACGAGGATTACCAGGAGATCAATGGCGAGCGCCATGACTTCTCCGATCTGACCGAGGCCGAAAAGGCACTTGCAGCCTGGGAGGCTCCACATGCTTAAGCCGATGTCACTCAGCCAGCTGACCACAGCACTGAGTGGTCAACAAGTCGGTGCCGACGCCACGTTCACCGGCGTCAGCATCGACAGCCGCAGTGTTGGCGCCGGGCAGCTGTTCGTTGCCCTGGCCGGCCCGCGCTTCGATGGCCACGACTACCTGGCCGATGTAAAAGCCAAGGGCGCTGTCGCGGCCCTGGTCGAGCGTGAAGTGGCCGATGTCGACCTGCCGCAGCTGTTGGTGGCCGATTGCCGCCTGGCCCTCGGCCAGCTTGGCGCGCTGAACCGTGCTGCCTTCGACAAGCCGGTGGTGGCCATCACCGGTTCCAGCGGCAAGACCACGGTCAAGGAGATGCTCGCCAGCATCCTGCGTACCCGTGGCCTGGTGCACGCCACCCGCGGCAACCTGAACAACGACCTCGGTGCGCCACTGACCCTGCTGGAGATCGCCCCAGAGCACAGCGCCGCGGTGATCGAGCTGGGCGCCTCGCGCATTGGCGAGATCCGCTACACCGTCGGCCTGACCCGGCCTCAGGTGGTCATCATCAACAACGCCGGTACCGCCCACGTTGGCGAGTTCGGCGGCCCGGAAAAGATCGTCGAAGCCAAGGGCGAGATTCTCGAAGGCCTGGGCGAGGGCGGCACTGCCATCCTCAATCTGGCCGACAAGGCCTTCGATATCTGGCGCAAACGTGCCGGCAACCACCGCATCCTCAGCTTTGCCCTGGACAACCCGCAGGCTGACTTCCATGCCAGTGACATCGGCCGTGATGCCCGTGGCTGCCCGTCGTTCACCCTGCATGGGCCTGATGGCAAGGTGCCGGTGCAGTTGAACCTGCTGGGTACGCATAACGTCAGCAACGCCCTGGCCGCCGCCGCCGCTGCCCATGCCGTTGGTCTGAGCCTGAGCGGCATCGCCGCCGGCCTGGCTGCCGTGCAACCGGTCAAGGGCCGTACCGTGGCGCAGATCGCGCCGAACGGCGTGCGGGTGATCGACGACAGTTACAACGCAAATCCCACCTCCATGTGCGCAGCCATTGATATACTCGCCGGCTTTTCCGGACGCACCATCCTGGTGCTTGGGGATATCGGCGAACTGGGGCAATGGGCGGAGGAAGGCCACCGTCAGGTGGGTGACTACGCGCGTGGCAAGGTAGACGCCCTGTACGCGGTGGGCACCAACATGACACACGCGGTCAAGGCGTTCGGCGCCAATGGCCACCATTTCGCTACTCAAGCTGAACTGATCGACGCGGTTGGCGCCGAGAATGCCAGCGACACCACTATCTTGATCAAGGGCTCGCGCAGCGCTGCGATGGAAAACGTCGTGGCGGCATTGTGCGGTGCCAGCGGGGAGAAACATTAATGCTGCTGCTGTTGGCCGAGTATCTGCAACAGTTCCACAAAGGCTTCGCGGTCTTCCAGTACCTGTCCCTGCGCGGGATTCTGGGTGTGCTGACCGCGTTGTCCCTGGCGCTGTGGCTGGGGCCGTGGATGATCCGTACCCTGCAAATCCGCCAGATCGGCCAGGCCGTGCGTAACGACGGCCCGCAATCGCACCTGTCCAAGTCCGGCACCCCGACCATGGGCGGGGCGCTGATCCTGTCCGCCATCGCCGTCAGCACCCTGCTGTGGGCCGACCTGACCAACCGCTACGTGTGGGTGGTGCTGATCGTTACCCTGGCATTCGGTGCCATCGGCTGGGTCGACGACTACCGCAAGGTGATCGAAAAGAACTCGCGCGGCCTGCCAAGCCGCTGGAAGTACTTCTGGCAGTCGGTGTTCGGCCTGGCAGCCGCCATCTTCCTGTACAAGACCGCACCGACCAGCGTCGAAACCACGCTGATCCTGCCGTTCGTAAAGGATGTCACCATTCCGCTGGGCATCGGCTTCGTCGTGCTGACCTACTTCGTCATTGTCGGCTCGAGCAACGCGGTCAACCTTACCGACGGCCTCGACGGCCTGGCGATCATGCCGACGGTGATGGTCGGTGGTGCCCTGGGCATCTTCTGCTACCTGTCGGGCAACGTGAAGTTCGCCGAATACCTGCTGATCCCCTATGTGCCGGGCTCGGGCGAGCTGATCGTGTTCTGCGGCGCGCTGATCGGTGCCGGCCTGGGCTTCCTGTGGTTCAACACCTACCCGGCGCAGGTGTTCATGGGTGACGTCGGCGCACTGGCGTTGGGCGCCGCGCTGGGCACCATCGCCGTGATCGTTCGCCAGGAAATCGTGCTGTTCATCATGGGCGGCGTGTTCGTCATGGAAACCCTGTCGGTGGTGATCCAGGTTGCATCCTTCAAGCTGACCGGCAAGCGCGTGTTCCGCATGGCGCCGATCCACCACCACTTTGAACTCAAGGGCTGGCCAGAGCCACGGGTGATCGTCCGCTTCTGGATCATCACCGTGATCCTGGTGCTGATCGGCCTTGCAACCCTGAAACTGAGGTAGATGAGCGTGTCTTTGATCGCTTCCGACCAATTCCGCATCGTTGTCGGCCTCGGCAAGAGCGGCATGTCCCTGGTTCGCTTCCTGGCGAGCCGGGGCGTTGCCTTTGCGGTCGCCGACACCCGCGAGCAACCGCCGGAACTGGACACCCTGCGCCGTGATTACCCGCAGGTGGAAGTGCGCTGTGGTGAGCTGGACGTGGACTTCCTGTGCCGCGCCAACGAGCTGTACGTAAGCCCCGGCCTGGCCCTGGCCACCCCGGCCCTGCAGCAGGCGGCCGCGCGTGGCGTGAAGCTGTCCGGTGACATCGAACTGTTCGCCCGCTACGCCAAGGCCCCGATCATTGCCATCAGCGGCTCCAACGCCAAGAGCACCGTCACCACCCTGGTTGGCGAAATGGCCGCCAAGGCCGGCAAGCGCGTGGCGGTGGGCGGCAACCTCGGTACCCCGGCGCTGGACTTGCTGGCCGATGATGTCGAGCTGTACGTGCTGGAACTGTCCAGCTTCCAGCTGGAAACCACTGACCAGCTCAACGCCGAAGTGGCCACGGTGCTGAACATCAGCGAAGACCACATGGACCGCTACAGCGGCCTGCCGGCCTACCACCTGGCCAAGCACCGGATCTTCCGTGGCGCCAAACAGGTTGTCGTCAATCGTCAGGACGCCCTGAGCCGCCCACTGCCGGTCGAAGGCCGCCCATGCTGGACCTTCGGCCTCAACCAGCCAGACTTCAAGGCCTTTGGCCTGCGCGAAGTGGACGGCGAGAAATACCTGGCATTCGAGTTCCAGGCGCTGATGCCGGTGCGCGAACTGAAGATTCGTGGTGCCCACAACCAGAGCAATGCCTTGGCGGCGTTGGCCCTGGGGCATGCTGCCGGCCTGCCGTTCGAGCCGATGCTCGAAGCCCTGCGCGAGTTCGGTGGCCTGGCCCATCGCTGCCAGTGGGTGCGCGAGCGCAACGGCGTGAACTGGTACGACGATTCCAAGGCCACCAACGTCGGTGCTGCCCTGGCCGCCATCGAGGGCCTGGGTGCCGATATCGAAGGCAAGCTGGTGCTGATCGCCGGTGGCGATGGCAAGGGCGCCGACTTCGCTGCGCTGCGCGAGCCGGTCCAGCGCTTCTGCCGTGCTGTGGTACTGCTTGGCCGTGATGCCGAGCGCCTGGCCGAAGCCCTTGGCGATGGTGTGCAACTGGTCCGCGTGAAAACCCTCGACGATGCCGTGCAGCAATGCGCCGAACTGGCCCAGGCGGGTGATGCCGTGCTGCTGTCGCCGGCGTGCGCCAGCCTCGACATGTTCAGGAACTTCGAAGAACGCGGGCGCCTGTTCGCCCAGGCAGCGGGAGGCCTTGCATGATCTTCGGCATCCTCAAGCCCTATCCGTCGCCGCTGATCAGCGGCCGTGGCATCGACCTGGACTTTGCGATGCTCGCTGGCTGCCTGGCATTGCTGGGCCTGGGCCTGGTGATGATCACCTCGGCGTCCTCGGAAGTGGCTGCGGTGCAGTCGGGCAACCCGCTTTACCACATGTTCCGCCACCTGGTGTACGTGTTCCTCGGCCTGGTCGCCTGTGGCGCCACCATGCTGGTGCCGATCGCCACCTGGCAGCGCATGGGCTTCATGATGCTGCTGGGGGCCTTCGGCCTGCTGGTGCTGGTGCTGGTGCCGGGTATCGGCCGCGAAGTGAACGGCTCCATGCGCTGGATCGGCTTCAGCTTCTTCAACGTGCAGCCCTCGGAAATCGCCAAGGTGTTCGTGGTCATTTACCTGGCCGGCTACCTTGTACGCCGGCAGACCGAGGTACGCGAAACCTGGATGGGCTTCTTCAAACCGTTCATCGTGCTGCTGCCCATGGCGGCCCTGCTGCTGATGGAGCCGGACTTCGGTGCCACCGTGGTGATGATGGGCGCGGCGGCGGCCATGCTGTTCCTGGGCGGTGTGGGGCTGTTCCGCTTCAGCCTGATGGTGGTGCTGGCGGTGGTCGCGGTGTTCGTCCTGGTACAGGCGCAGCCTTACCGCATGGCGCGCCTGATTACCTTTACCGACCCGTGGTCCGACCAGTTCGGCTCGGGCTACCAGCTGACCCAGGCGCTGATTGCCTTCGGCCGTGGCGAGTGGCTGGGCGTTGGCCTGGGCAACAGCGTGCAGAAGCAGTTCTACCTGCCTGAAGCGCACACCGACTTCGTGTTCTCGGTACTGGCCGAAGAACTCGGCGTGGTCGGCTCGCTGCTGACCATCGCGCTCTTCGTGTTCGTGACCGTGCGTGCCCTGTACATCGGCCTGTGGGCTGAAAAAGCCAAGCAGTTCTTTGCCGCTTATGTCGCCTTCGGGCTGGCGTTCCTGTGGATCGGCCAGTTCCTGATCAACATCGGTGTGAACGTCGGCCTGCTGCCGACCAAGGGCCTGACCCTGCCGTTCCTCAGCTACGGGGGCAGCTCGCTGGTGATCTGCTGTGCCTGCGTGGGCCTGTTGCTGCGTATCGAGTGGGAAAGCCGCACGCACCTGGGCAGTGAGGAACACGAGTTCAGCGAAAGCGATTTTGCCGAGGAGACCAATCATGGCCGCTGACGGCAAGAATGTACTGATCATGGCGGGCGGCACCGGGGGCCACGTGTTCCCGGCCCTGGCCTGCGCCCGTGAGTTCCAGGCACGTGGTTACAGCGTGCACTGGCTGGGCACCCCGCGTGGCATCGAGAATGAACTGGTGCCCCAGGCTGGCCTGCCGTTGCACCTGATCCAGGTCAGTGGCCTGCGCGGCAAGAGCAAGCTGTCGTTGCTCAAGGCGCCGTTCACCCTGGTCAAGGCCGTGCTGCAGGCGCGGCGTATCGTGCGTGAGCTCAAGCCGGTATGCGTGGTCGGCTTCGGTGGCTATGTGACCGGCCCGGGCGGCGTCGCCGCACGCCTGTGCGGCGTACCGCTGGTGATCCATGAGCAGAACGCCCGCGCCGGCACTGCCAACCGGTTGCTGGTGCCACTCTCGGCACGGGTTTGCGAAGCTTTCCCGAACACCTTCGAGGCCAGCGACAAACGTCGCACCACCGGCAACCCGGTGCGCCCGGAGCTGTTCATGGACGCGCATCGCGCGCCCCTGACCGAGCGCCGTGCACGCCTGTTGGTGCTCGGTGGCAGCCTGGGCGCGGAACCATTGAACAAATTGTTGCCTAAGGCCCTGTCCGAGGTGCCCGCCGCGCTGCGGCCAGAGGTGTTCCACCAGGCTGGCAAGCAACACGCGCCGATCACCGCCGAGCGTTATCACGAGGCGGGTGTCGAGGCGCAGGTAGAGCCCTTCATCAAGGACATGGCCCAAGCCTATGGCTGGGCCGACATGGTGGTGTGCCGGGCCGGTGCCCTGACCGTCAGCGAGCTGGCGGCAGCAGGCCTGCCTTCGGTGCTGGTGCCATTGCCCCACGCGATCGACGACCACCAGACCCACAACGCCCAATATCTGGCCCGGGAAGGTGCTGCCTTCCTGATGCCACAAGCGACAACTGGCGCAGCGCAGCTCGCTGAACGCCTGAACGAGGTGCTGATGCAACCCGAGAAACTCAACGTCATGGCAGGCACCGCACGGCGCCTGGCCAAACCTGCCGCAACCAGCACCGTGGTCGATATCTGCCTGGAGGTGGCCCATGGTTGAGAGCCAGAAAGCCATGCCCCAGCCGAAGATGGGCCGTATCCGCCGTATTCACTTCGTCGGTATCGGCGGCGTGGGTATGTGCGGCATTGCCGAAGTGTTGCTGAACCTGGGCTATGAAGTGTCCGGTTCCGACCTGAAGGCCTCGCCGGTCACCGAGCGCCTGGAATCGTTCGGTGCCGAGATCTTCGTCGGCCACCGCGCCGAGAACGCCGCCACCGCCGATGTGCTGGTGGTGTCCAGCGCCATCAACCCGGCCAACCCGGAAGTCGCCACCGCCCTGGAGCGGCGCATTCCGGTGGTGCCGCGTGCCGAGATGCTCGCCGAGCTGATGCGCTACCGCCATGGCGTGGCCGTTGCCGGTACCCACGGCAAGACCACCACCACCAGCCTGCTGGCTTCGGTGTTCGCTGCCGGCGGCCTGGACCCGACCTTCGTCATCGGCGGCCGCCTGACCGCTGCCGGCACCAATGCCCAGCTCGGCACCAGCCGCTACCTGATTGCCGAAGCGGACGAGAGCGATGCCAGCTTCCTGCACCTGCAGCCGATGGTGGCCGTGGTCACCAACATCGACGCCGACCACATGGCGACCTACGAAGGTGACTTCAACAAACTGAAGAAAACCTTCGTCGAGTTCCTGCACAACCTGCCGTTCTACGGCCTGGCCGTGATGTGCCTGGACGACCCGGTAGTGCGCGAGATCCTGCCACAGGTCAAGCGCCCGACCGTGACCTATGGCTTCAGCGACGAGGCCGACATCCGCGCCATCAACGTGCGCCAGAAGGGCATGCAGACCCACTTCACCGTGCTGCGCCGTGACCGCGAGCCGCTGGAGGTGTCGGTGAACATGCCCGGCAACCACAACGTGCTCAACGCCTTGGCCACCATCGCCATCGCCACCGACGAAGGCATCACTGACGAGGCCATCGTCCAGGGCCTGTCCGGCTTCCAGGGCGTCGGCCGCCGCTTCCAGGTGTATGGCGAACTGCCGGTCGAAGGCGGCAGCGTGATGCTGGTCGACGACTATGGCCACCACCCGACCGAAGTGGCTGCGGTGATCAAGGCCGTGCGCGGTGGCTGGCCGAGCCGCCGCCTGGTGATCGTCTACCAGCCGCACCGCTACAGCCGTACCCGCGACCTGTACGACGATTTCGTCCAGGTGCTGGGCGATGCCAACGTGCTGCTGCTGATGGAAGTCTACCCGGCTGGCGAAGAGCCGATCCCCGGTGCCGACAGCCGCCAGCTGTGCCACAGCATCCGCCAGCGCGGCAAGCTGGACCCGATCTACATCGAACGTGGCGTCGACCTGGCGCCACTGGTCAAGCCACTGCTGCGTGCTGGCGACATCCTGATCTGCCAGGGTGCCGGTGATGTCGGCGGCCTGGCCCCGCAATTGATGAAAAGCCCGCTGTTCGCTGGCGCCAAGCAGGAGAAGTCGAAATGACCAGCGCCTACGAAAAGCTGCACTCGACCCTGGACGTCAAGGCGTTCGGCCGTGTTGCCGTGCTGTACGGCGGCAAGAGTGCCGAGCGTGAAGTGTCGCTCAAATCCGGCGCTGCGGTGATCGACGCGCTGACTACCGCCGGTGTCGACGTGGTCGCCATCGACGTGGGTGACGACCTGCTCGACCGCCTGCAAAGCGAGAAGATCGACCGCGCCTTCATCATCCTCCACGGCCGTGGCGGTGAAGACGGCAGCATGCAAGGCCTGCTCGAGTGCCTGGGCATCCCGTACACCGGCAGTGGCATCCTTGCCTCGGCACTGGCCATGGACAAGCTGCGTACCAAGCAGGTGTGGCAGAGCCTGGGCATTCCGACCCCGCGCCACGCCGTGCTGGCGAGCGAAAGCGATTGTTTGCAGGCCGCTACGGAACTGGGCTTCCCGCTTATCGTCAAACCGGCCCATGAAGGTTCCAGCATCGGCATGGCCAAGGTGAACAGCGCCCAGGAACTGGTCGCCGCCTGGCAGGATGCTGCCAGATACGATTCCCAGGTACTGGTGGAGCAGTGGATCCACGGGCCGGAGTTCACCGTCGCGGTATTGCGTGGCCAGGTGCTGCCACCGATCGCCCTGGGTACGCCGCACGTGTTCTACGACTACGACGCCAAGTACATCGCCAACGATACCCAGTACCGCATTCCGTGCGGCCTGGACAGCGTCAAGGAACAGGAACTGATCGACCTGACCGCGCGCGCCTGCGATGCCATCGGCATCGAAGGCTGGGGGCGGCTGGACGTGATGCAGGACGAGCAGGGCCGGTTCTGGCTGCTCGAAGTCAACACCGCACCCGGCATGACCGATCATAGCCTGGTGCCCATGGCGGCCCGCGCGGCCGGCCTGGACTTCCAGCAACTGGTGCTGGCAATCCTGGCCGAAAGCGTGGCGACGCGAGGTTAACAACCATGCAAGGCGCGATGATACGTCAGCAGCAACCCGTTACCGGCCGTAGCAAGCCGGTGCCGCGTGGTGCCAGTCGGCTGGTGGCCGACGAGCCCGTATCGGCGCGCCTGCCGCGGCCAAGCCTGGGGGGGCTCAAGCGCCTGCTGTGGCCGGTGCTGCTGGTGGCGGCCGGGTTTGGCGCCTATGAGGGCGCCATTCGCCTGATGCCATACGCCGACCGGCCGATCACCAAGATCGACGTGCAGGGTGACCTCAGCTACATCAGCCAGCAGTCGGTGCAGCAGCGTATCGCGCCCTACGTGGCGGCGAGCTTCTTCAGCGTCGACCTGCCGGCGATGCGCGCCGAGCTCGAACAGATGCCGTGGATTGCCCATGCCGAAGTGCGGCGGGTATGGCCCGACGAGGTGGTGATCCGCCTGGAAGAACAGTTGCCGGTGGCACGCTGGGGTGACGAAGCCTTGCTCAACAACCAGGGCCAGGCCTTCACCCCGCGCGAGCTGGCCAACTACGAGCATCTGCCGCAGCTGGCCGGGCCGCAGCGTGCTCAGCAACAAGTCATGCAGCAGTATCAGGTATTGAGCCAGATGCTGCGCCCCCTGGGCTTTTCCATCGCTCGCCTGGAGCTGCGCGAGCGAGGCAGCTGGTTCCTGACCACCGGCGCGAGCAGCGCCGGGCCGGGCATCGAGCTGCTGCTGGGGCGCGACCATCTGGTGGAGAAAATGCGCCGTTTCATTGCCATATACGACAAAACACTCAAAGACCAGATCACCACTATCGCCCGCATTGATCTGCGTTATTCCAACGGACTTGCCGTTGGTTGGCGGGAACCGATTGCACCGACGACGGCCCAACCCGCCGTTGCGAAGAATTAGAGAGAGGCAGGACCATGGCAAACGCGCATAGCGGCAAAATGATCGTCGGGCTGGACATCGGCACCTCCAAGGTGGTGGCGCTGGTGGGCGAAGTGGGCGAGGACGGTACCCTGGAGATCGTCGGGATCGGTACCCATCCCTCCCGTGGCCTGAAAAAAGGCGTGGTGGTGAACATCGAGTCCACCGTGCAGTCGATCCAGCGCGCCGTGGAAGAGGCGCAGCTGATGGCCGGCTGCCGCATCCACTCGGCCTTCGTCGGCGTGGCCGGCAACCACATCCGCAGCCTGAACTCCCACGGCATCGTCGCCATCCGCGACCGCGAGGTCAGCCTGGCCGACCTGGAGCGCGTACTCGACGCCGCCCAGGCCGTGGCCATCCCGGCCGACCAGCGCGTGCTGCACACCCTGCCGCAGGACTACGTGATCGACAACCAGGAAGGCGTGCGCGAGCCGCTGGGCATGTCGGGCGTACGTCTGGAAGCCAAGGTCCACGTGGTCACCTGCGCGGTCAACGCGGCGCAGAACATCGAGAAGTGCGTCCGCCGCTGCGGCCTGGAAATCGACGACATCATCCTCGAACAGCTGGCCTCGGCCTACTCGGTGCTGACCGACGATGAAAAAGAACTGGGCGTGTGCCTGGTGGACATTGGTGGTGGCACCACCGACATCGCCATCTTCACCGAGGGCGCGATCCGTCACACCGCGGTGATCCCGATTGCCGGCGACCAGGTGACCAACGATATCGCCATGGCCCTGCGTACCCCGACCCAGTACGCCGAAGAAATCAAGATCCGCTACGCCTGCGCCCTGGCCAAACTAGCTGGCGCCGGCGAGACCATCAAGGTGCCGAGCGTGGGTGATCGCCCACCGCGCGAGCTGTCGCGCCAGGCCCTGGCCGAGGTGGTGGAGCCACGTTACGACGAGCTCTTCACCTTGATCCAGGCCGAATTGCGCCGCAGCGGCTACGAGGACCTGGTGCCGGCCGGCATCGTCCTGACCGGCGGCACCGCGAAGATGGAAGGCGCCGTGGAACTGGCCGAGGAAATCTTCCACATGCCGGTACGCCTGGGCGTACCGCACAGCGTTCGGGGGCTTAGCGACGTGGTTCGCAACCCGATCTATTCCACCGGCGTGGGCTTGCTCACCTACGGCCTGCAGAAGCAGACCGAAGACCTGCCCTTGACCGGTAACAGCAGCAACAACAGCTATGGCGATGAACCGAAGGCTCCAGTGCTTGAACGCTTCAAGCGCTGGGTCCAGGGCAACTTCTAAGTTTCAAAGCAGTAGTGGTAGGCGCGACAACTAGAGAACTGTAAGGAGAGGGAAAATGTTCGAGCTCGTAGACAACGTCCCGCAAAGCCCGGTCATCAAGGTGATCGGCGTTGGTGGTGGTGGTGGCAACGCCGTCAATCACATGGTCAAGAGCAGCATCGAAGGCGTGGAATTCATCTGCGCCAACACCGATGCCCAGGCGCTGAAAAACATCGGCGCGCGCACCATCCTGCAATTGGGCACTGGCGTGACCAAAGGCCTGGGTGCCGGTGCCAACCCGGAAGTCGGCCGCCAGGCCGCGCTGGAAGACCGTGAGCGCATCGCTGAAGTGCTGCAGGGCACCAACATGGTGTTCATCACCACTGGCATGGGCGGCGGTACCGGTACCGGTGCAGCGCCGATCATCGCCGAAGTGGCCAAGGAAATGGGCATTCTCACCGTTGCCGTGGTGACCCGTCCGTTCCCGTTCGAAGGCCGCAAGCGCATGCAGATTGCCGATGAAGGCATCCGCATGCTGGCTGAAAGCGTCGACTCGTTGATTACCATCCCCAACGAGAAGCTGCTGACCATCCTGGGCAAGGATGCCAGCCTGCTGTCCGCCTTCGCCAAGGCTGACGACGTACTGGCCGGTGCCGTGCGTGGTATCTCCGATATCATCAAGCGCCCGGGCATGATCAACGTCGACTTCGCCGACGTGCGTACCGTGATGGGTGAAATGGGCATGGCCATGATGGGTACTGGCTGTGCCAGCGGCCCGAACCGTGCGCGTGAAGCCACCGAGGCAGCAATTCGCAACCCGCTGCTGGAAGACGTCAACCTGCAGGGCGCCCGCGGTATCCTGGTGAACATCACCGCAGGCCCGGACCTGTCGCTGGGCGAGTACTCCGACGTGGGTAGCATCATCGAAGCCTTCGCCTCCGACCACGCCATGGTCAAGGTCGGTACCGTGATCGACCCGGACATGCGTGACGAGCTGCACGTGACCGTAGTGGCCACTGGCCTTGGCGCGCGCATCGAGAAGCCTGTGAAGGTGGTCGACAACACCCTGCAGACTGCCCAGCAGGTGTACGAGGCATCCAACCCGGCGCCGGTTCGCCAGGAGCAGCCTGCGGTCAACTACCGTGACCTGGAGCGCCCGACCGTAATGCGCAACCAGGCCCATGCAGGGGCTGCTGCAGCCGCTAAACTGAACCCTCAGGATGACCTGGACTACCTTGATATCCCGGCATTCCTGCGTCGTCAGGCTGATTAATGGAATTTATCAGGGGTATAAAGGTGATTGGTATTCATCAAAGGTTGGGTCTGTTATCATCCCCAGCCTTTGTTGATACCTGTTCGCAATTTGCGCTGAAGCGGCCAATGCCATGATTAAACAACGCACCCTGAAGAATACCATCCGTGCCACAGGTGTCGGTCTGCACTCCGGGGAGAAGGTTTACCTGACCCTCAAGCCTGCACCTGTTGACACCGGCATCGTCTTCCGCCGCGCCGACCTCGACCCTGTGGTCGAAATCCCGGCGCGCGCGGCCAACGTCGGCGAGACAACCATGTCGACGACGCTGGTCAACGGTGACGTCAAGGTCGATACGGTCGAGCACCTGCTCTCCGCCATGGCGGGCCTGGGCATCGATAACGCCTACGTCGAGCTCTCCGCCTCGGAAGTGCCGATCATGGATGGCAGCGCCGGACCCTTTGTATTCCTGATTCAGTCTGCCGGCCTGGAAGAACAGGACGCAGCCAAGAAGTTCATCCGCATCCTGCGTGAGGTAACCGTGGAAGAGGGCGACAAGCGCGCCACGTTCCTGCCTTTCGACGGCTTCAAGGTGAGCTTCGAGATCGACTTCGATCACCCGGTCCTCAAGGGCCAGACCCAGAGTGCGGTCGTCGACTTCTCCAGCACCTCGTTCGTGAAGGAAGTCAGCCGCGCGCGTACCTTCGGCTTCATGCGTGACATCGAGTACCTGCGCAAGCACAACCTTGCGTTGGGTGGCAGTGTCGAGAACGCCATCGTGGTCGACGAGACCGGTGTGCTCAACGAAGACGGCCTTCGTTCCGATGACGAATTCGTCAAGCACAAGATCCTCGACGCCATTGGCGACCTTTATCTGCTGGGCAACAGCCTGATCGGCGAGTTCAAGGGCTACAAGTCCGGACACGCGCTGAACAACCAGCTGCTACGCAAGCTGATTGCCGAAAAAGACGCCTGGGAAGTGGTCACTTTCGAAGATGCCAGCACGGCACCGATCTCGTACATGCGCCCTGTTGCGGCCGTGTAAGTTCGAACACTCTCTAGTTCATTAAGGCCACCTTCGGGTGGCCTTTTTTATGGCTGACGCATTTTGCCCGGCAGGTCCGGCCATTCGCGGGCACGCCCGCTCCCACAGAGTCCCCGCTAATTCAATGAGTTATGTGCAGTTCTATGAGAGCGGGCGTGCCCGCGAATGGACTGCGCAGTAGTCCCGAAGGTGTCAGCGCTTGTCCTGGGCATGAGCTGCCAGCCTTTCCAGTGCCGCGCGCAGCTTGGGGTCGTTGATGCCCTCGGCGGTATCGCGCAGGCTCTCGGCCGCGTTGTTCGACAGCTCTGCGGCATGGCCACCACGCTTGGCCGGCACCAGCGGCGGCTGCACCTTGTACAGGATACGCCTGAGGTTGCCGAATGCTTCCATCGCCTGTAATGCCGCCAGCAAGCGTTTTTGCTGATAGCGCAGACGAGTGGCCCAGTGGCCGTCGGTTACCACCAGCAACAATGTGCCATCGCGCCACGACGCCACATGGCAGTGCTCGCGGGCGGCCGGTTGCAGCTGGCTTTCCAGCAGGCGCTGCAGGTGTTCCAGGCGTTCGGCCTGGTTCAGCAGCAGGCGCAGCGGGCGCACCTGGCGGAGCAGGGCGGAGGGCGGCTGGGCGGGGGAGGGTTTGTAGGCCATGGGAGTACGCATGAGGTTACATGGTCCGCAGTCTAACACCTCTATAGCCTGTCCCGGCCTCTTCGCGGGTGAACCCGCTCCCACAGTTAACAAGAGACAAGACTCATTCTCGATACGTTTCATCTTCCCGAACCTTGAACTCAGGGAAAATGCCCCTATCTAAAACAAGCCCCCGCCAAAACGCTGTACAAGCATCGTGGCAATCCACCACTTTCTTCACCATCGTTTCCGGGTAGAATGCTCGTTCGCATGCGGCCTCAGGGCTGCACGGGCGACTCATGGGGCCGCCCTCCATCCCTACGTGTGGAAGATCCTGCCGATATGTTTGCGCCTTTGTTAAAGAAACTTTTTGGAAGCAAGAACGAGCGTGAAGTCAAACGCATGCTCAAGACGGTGAACATCGTCAATGCTCTCGAAGAGAAGATGGTGGCCCTCTCCGACGAGCAACTGCGGGGCAAGACCGCAGAGTTCAAGGAGCGCCTGGCCAAAGGCGAGACACTGGACCAGTTGCTGCCTGAAGCCTTCGCCGTGGCCCGTGAGGCCGGCAAGCGCGTGATGGGCATGCGCCACTTCGACGTGCAGCTGATCGGTGGCATGACCCTGCACGAGGGCATGATCGCAGAAATGCGTACCGGTGAAGGCAAGACCTTGGTCGGTACCCTGGCCGTGTACCTCAACGCACTGTCCGGCAAGGGCGTGCACGTGGTCACCGTCAACGACTACCTGGCCCGCCGCGACGCCAACTGGATGCGCCCGCTGTACGAGTTCCTCGGCCTGTCGGTCGGCATCGTCTCGGCCTTCCAGCCGCCGGAAGAAAAGCGCGCTGCCTACGCGTCCGACATCACCTACGGCACCAACAACGAATTCGGTTTCGACTACCTGCGCGACAACATGGCGTTCAGCCAAGAGGAGAAGTTCCAGCGTGAACTGAACTTCGCCGTGATCGACGAAGTCGACTCCATCCTCATCGACGAAGCGCGTACCCCGCTGATCATCTCCGGCCAGGCCGAGGACAGCTCCAAGCTGTACATCGAGATCAACCGCCTGATCCCGCGCCTGAAGCAGCACATCGAGGAAGTGGAAGGCCAGGTCACCCAGGAAGGCCACTTCACCATCGACGAGAAGAGCCGCCAGGTCGAGCTGAACGAAGCCGGTCACCAGTACATCGAGGAAATGCTCACCCAGTCGGGCCTGCTGGCCGAGGGCGAGAGCCTGTACTCGGCGCACAACCTGAGCCTGCTGACCCACGTCTACGCCGGCCTGCGCGCGCACAAGCTGTTCCACCGCAACGTCGAGTACATTGTCCAGGACGGCCAGGTCCTGCTGATCGACGAACACACCGGCCGTACCATGCCCGGCCGTCGCCTGTCCGAAGGCCTGCACCAGGCCATCGAAGCGAAAGAAAACCTGAACATCCAGGCCGAGAGCCAGACCCTGGCTTCGACCACCTTCCAGAACTACTTCCGCCTGTACACCAAGCTGTCCGGCATGACCGGTACCGCCGATACCGAAGCGTTCGAGTTCGCCCAGATCTACGCCCTCAACGTGATGGTCATTCCGCCGAACAAGCCGCTGGCGCGCAAGGACTTCAACGACCTGGTGTACCTGACCGCCGACGAGAAATACGCCGCGATCATCGCCGACATCAAGGAAAGCATGACCCAGGGCCGCCCGGTGCTGGTGGGTACTGCGACCATCGAAACCTCCGAGCACATGTCCAACCTCCTGAAGAAGGAAGGTATCGACCACAAGGTGCTCAACGCCAAGTACCACGAGAAGGAAGCCGAGATCATCGCGCAAGCCGGTGCGCCAGGTGCCCTGACCATCGCCACCAACATGGCCGGTCGTGGTACCGACATCCTGCTGGGCGGTAACTGGGAAGCCGAAGTGGCCGCCCTGGAAAACCCCACCGCCGAGCAGATCGCCCAGATCAAGGCCGACTGGCAGAAGCGCCACCAGCAAGTGATCGAGTCGGGTGGCCTGCACGTGATCGCTTCCGAGCGCCACGAATCGCGCCGTATCGACAACCAGCTGCGTGGCCGTTCCGGCCGTCAGGGCGACCCGGGTTCCAGCCGCTTCTACCTGTCGCTGGAAGACAGCCTGATGCGTATCTTCGCCTCTGACCGGGTGAAGAACTTCATGAAGGCGCTGGGCATGCAGTCGGGCGAGGCCATCGAGCATCGCATGGTCACCAACGCCATCGAGAAGGCCCAGCGCAAGGTCGAAGGCCGCAACTTCGACATCCGCAAGCAGTTGCTGGAATACGACGACGTGGCCAACGAGCAGCGCAAGGTGATCTACCACATGCGCAACAGCCTGCTGGCCGCCGAGAACATCGGCGACACCATCGTCGAATTCCGCAAGGAAGTACTGGACGCTACCATCAGCCAGCACATTCCGCCGCAGTCGCTGCCCGAGCAGTGGGACGTGGCCGGCCTGGAAGCTTCGCTGGCCAGCGATTTCGCCATGAAGCTGCCGATCCAGCAGTGGCTCGACGAGGACGATCACCTCTACGAAGAGACCCTGCGCGAGAAGCTGCTGAACGAAATCACCAGCGCGTACACCGAGAAGGAAGACCAGGCCGGTATCGAAGCCCTGCGTACCTTCGAGAAGCAGATCCTGCTGCGCGTGCTGGACGACCTGTGGAAAGACCACCTGTCGACCATGGACCACCTGCGTCACGGTATTCACCTGCGTGGATATGCGCAGAAAAACCCGAAGCAGGAGTACAAGCGCGAATCCTTCAGCCTGTTCCAGGAGCTGCTCGAGTCGATCAAGCGCGACACCATCCGTGTGCTGTCGCACGTTCAGGTACGCCGCGAAGACCCGGTCGAAGAGGAAGCCCGCCTGCGCCGCGAGGCCGAGGAACTGGCCAGCCGCATGCAGTTCCAGCATGCCGCCGCTCCGGGCCTGGAAAGCGAGCAACTGAGCGAGGAGGGCGCCGAAGTGGCCGTCGCCTCGGCACCGGTGCGCAACGAACAAAAGCTGGGCCGCAACGAGCCGTGCTGGTGTGGCTCGGGCAAGAAGTTCAAGCATTGCCACGGGCAGATCGAGTGATCTGACCTGAATGGGGCCGCGTTGCGGCCCTGTCGCGACACAAGGCCGCTCCCACAGGGATAGCGCACAGCCGCAACGCTGCGCCGTCCTATGTGGGAGCGGCCTTGTGTCGCGATGGGGCGTGAAGCGGCCCCGCTTTTCGATATCAACCGTATTTTCTAGGAGCGCTCTAATGGCTGTTGGTCTTGGTCCTTTGCCCACCCTGCACCCGGTTCCGGGTTTTGAACTCGGCATCGCTTCTGCCGGCATCAAGCGCCCGGGGCGCAAGGATGTGGTGGTCATGCGCTGTGCCGAAGGCTCCAGCGTGGCTGGCGTGTTCACCCTCAACGCCTTCTGCGCGGCGCCGGTGATCCTGTCCAAGCAGCGTGTACAGGGCACCGTGCGCTACCTGCTGACCAACACCGGTAACGCCAACGCCGGCACCGGCGCGCCAGGCCTGGCCGCCGCCGAACGTACGTGCGCCAAGCTGGCCGAACTGGCCGGTGTACCGGCCGAGTCGGTACTGCCGTTCTCCACCGGTGTAATCGGCGAGCCGCTGCCGGTCGAGAAGATCGAAGGCGCGCTGCAGGCCGCCCTCGACAACCTGTCGGAAAACCACTGGGCCGAAGCTGCCACCGGCATCATGACCACCGACACCCTGCCCAAGGGTGCCAGCCGCCAGTTCCAGCACGATGGCGTGACCGTTACCGTCACCGGCATCAGCAAGGGGGCAGGCATGATCCGTCCGAACATGGCCACCATGCTCGGCTACATCGCCACCGACGCCAAGGTGGCACCAAAGGTGCTCAAGGACCTGATGCTGGACGGCGCCAACAAGTCGTTCAACCGTATCACCATCGATGGCGACACCTCGACCAACGACTGCTGCATGCTGATCGCCACCGGCAAGGCCAACCTGCCGGAAGTCACCGAAGCCAGCGGCGCACTGTTCGAAGCGCTGAAGAAGGCGGTGTTTGAAGTGTGCATGGAAGTGGCCCAGGCCATCGTCCGTGACGGCGAAGGCGCTACCAAGTTCGTGACCGTGCAGGTCAACGGCGGTGGCAACCACCAGGAGTGCCTGGACGTCGGCTATGCCGTGGCCCACTCGCCACTGATCAAGACCGCGCTGTTCGCTTCCGACCCGAACTGGGGCCGCATCCTCGCTGCCGTTGGCCGTGCCGGCGTACCAGAGCTGGATGTGAGCCTGATCGATGTGTACCTGGACAGCGTGTGCATTGCCAGCAAAGGCGGCCGCAGCCCGAGCTACACCGAAGACCAGGGTGCCAAGGTAATGGCCCAGGAAGAGATCACCATCCGTATCGAGCTGGGCCGTGGCCAGTGCAGCGAAACCATCTGGACCACCGACCTGTCCCACGAGTACGTGAAGATCAACGCCGAGTACCGTACCTGATGTAATTGGGGCCGCTTTGCGGCCCTTTCGCGACACAAGGCTCCTGCGTACACCGCTTCATGTGGGAGCGGCCTTGTGTCGCGAGAGGGGCTGCAGAGCAGCCCCAAAATTCCCAAACGATGGAGCCGAACCATGAGCTATCACCTGATCATCGGCGACAAGCTGTATTCCTCCTGGTCGCTGCGTGGCGCCCTGGCTCTCGAGCTGGCTGGCGTGCCCTACGAAGAAACCCTGATCAAACTCAACCAGCCTGACACCCGTCAGCGCATCCTCGCCTTCTCTGCCACCGGCAAGGTACCGCTGCTCAAGACCGGGCACGGTGTGATCGCCGACTCGCTGGCCATTGCCGAATACCTCAACGAACGCCACCCCGACGCCCAGCTGTGGCCTGCCGACGTGGCGGCCCGGGCCCAGGCCCGTTCGGCCTGCGCGCAGATGCACAGTGGCTTCTTCGCCCTGCGCGGCGCGATGCCGTTCGACCTGTCGCGCGACCAGGCGCTGGACAGCGTGCCGCTGGAGGTTCAAATCGATATCGACCGTATCGTTGCACTGTGGTCGGAATGCCGCCTGGCGGCCAAGGACAGCGGCCCGTTCCTGTTCGGCAAGCCGAGCCTGGCCGATGCCTTCTTCGCCCCGGTGGCCGTGCGCCTGCGCACCTACCGCGTGGAAGTGCCTGCGCAGGCGGCTGCCTATATCGAAACCATTTACCAGTGGCCGGCCTTCCAGGCCTGGCAGCAGGCTGGCCTGGCGGAGCGTGAAGGGTGAAACGGATTCATGTTGTAGCCGCCGTCATTCGCGGTACTGACGGCCGCATTCTGATCGCACGCCGTGCCGATACCCAGCACCAGGGCGGCCTGTGGGAATTCCCGGGCGGCAAGGTGGAAGAGGGCGAGGGTGTCGAGGCGGCACTGGCCCGCGAGCTGCGCGAAGAGCTGGGCATCGAGGTGAGCCGTTCGCGCGCGCTGATCAAGGTCAGCCACGACTACCCGGACAAGCAGGTGCTGCTGGACGTGCGTGAAGTCGAGGCGTTCACTGGCGAGCCGCATGGTGCCGAGGGCCAACCGCTGGAGTGGGTTGCCCCGCGCGATTTGCCCCAGTACGAATTCCCCGAGGCCAATAAACCGATCGTTGCGGCCGCGCGCCTGCCGGACCAGTACCTGATCACCCCTGATGGCCTGGAAGTGCCGCAGATGCTCAAGGGCATCCAGAAGGCGGTGGCCAGCGGCATTCGCCTGATCCAGTTGCGTGCCCCGGACATGTACGACCCCAAGTACCGCGATGTGGCGGTGGATGCGGTCGGCCTGTGCGCGGGCAAGGCGCAGCTGATGCTCAAGGGGCCGCTGGAGTGGCTGGGTGATTTTCCTGCCGCGGGTTGGCACCTGACGGCTGCACAACTGCGCAAGTATGCCGCCAACGGCCGGCCGTTCCCCAAGGAGCGCTGGCTGGCGGCGTCCTGTCACAGTGCTGAAGAGTTGGCGCTGGCGGAGCAGATGGGCGTGGACTTTGTCACCCTGTCGCCTGTCCAGGCGACCCGGACTCACCCCGAGGCGGTGCCGTTGGGGTGGGATGAGGCGCAGCGGTTGATCGCCGGCTTCAACAAGCCGGTCTACCTGCTGGGTGGGGTTGGGCCGGGCGAGCGCGAGCAGGCTTGGGAAGCGGGGGCGCAGGGTGTTGCCGGGATCCGGGCGTTCTGGCCTGAGATCTGAGTCGCCTGTAATTCGGGCCGCTTTGCGGCCCATTCGCGGGCTTGCCCGCTCCCACAGGGAACTCACAAGCCCTGAAACCTGTGCCGTACCTGTGGGAGCGGGCAAGCCCGCGAAGGGCTGCACAGCAGCCCCGGCAATCTCAAACCTCCGGCTTTGGTGCAGGCTGCCACAAAACCTCTGCCACCCCCTGCCGCCGCCCAATGATCCGCGCCGCCACAAACAGCAGGTCCGAAAGCCGGTTGATATACGCCAGCCCAACCCCCGCCAACGGCTCCAGCGCATTCAACTGTTGACACCGCCGCTCCGCACTGCGCGCCAGGCTGCGGCACACATGTGCCTGTGCCACCAGCGCCGAACCACTGGGCAGAATGAAGTTCTTCAACGGCCCCAGCTCTTCGTTCCACACATCGATCGCCGCCTCCAGCCGTTCCACCTCCGCCTGGTTCAGCGCCTGGTAACTGGGCATCGCCAACTCACCACCCAGGTCGAACAAGCGGTGCTGACACGGCGCCAACACCGCGCTCACTTCATCCAGCCCTTGTTCGGCCAGCCCCGCCAGTAGCAAACCCAACTGGCTGTTCAGGCTGTCCACCTCGCCAATGGCCTCGATCCGTGGGTGGTCCTTGGGCACCCGGCGTCCGTCGCCCAGGCCTGTTTCGCCTTTGTCGCCGGTGCGGGTGTAGATCTTCGACAGGCGGTAGCCCATGTCACTTCTCCGTTTTGGCCGGCAACGCCGTTGCCGGCTGGCCGAGGGGCAGGCGCAGGGTGAAGCAGGTGCCCTGGCCGGGCGTGGACTGCACTTCCATCTGCCCCTTGTGGTTGTTGGTGATGATGAAGTAAGAGACCGACAGGCCCAGGCCGGTGCCCTGGCCGATTTCCTTGGTGGTGAAGAACGGCTCGAAAGTGCGCTTGCGCACCCCCTCGGGCATGCCGACGCCGTTGTCCTCGACCTGGATTTCCGCCCATGGCGGGTTCAAGCGGGTACGCAGGATGATGCGCCCGGGCTCGCTCGGCTGCGGCCGCTGGTGGATGGCCTGGGCGGCGTTTTTCAGCAGGTTGAGCAGCACCTGCTCCAGTTCGTTGGCGGTGCATGGCACCGGCCCCAGTTCGGGGTCGAACTGGCGCACGATGGCCTGGCCCTTGAAGTCGAAGCCGATGGCCAGGTCGAAGTCGTTGCTGGCAATCTCCACCGCCTGGTCGATCAGCGCCGGCAGGTCGCATGGCGCCAGCTGGCGATTGCTGCGTCGGCTGAAACTGAGCATGTGGGTGACGATCTTTGCCGCCCGGGCACCGGCCTGCTGGATGCCGTCGAGCAATTGCGGCACTTCGCGGCTCTCCAGGTAGCGGTTGACCGTGGGCAGGTCGATGCCCAGTTCCTCGGCCTGCTCCTGGTTGCGCGGCAGCTCTGGTGACAGGCGCCGGCGGATGTTCTGCACGTTGTGCAGGATCGCGCCTAGCGGGTTGTTGATCTCGTGGGCCATGCCGGCGGCCAGGCCACCGACCGAAAGCATCTTCTCCGACTGCACCATCATTTCTTCCAGCGACAGGCGCTGGGTGATGTCGTCGATGCGGATGACCACGCCACGGCCGCCGCCACCGGTCAGCGGGTAGAAGGTCAGGGCGTAGTGGCGCAGGTCGTCGCCTTTAGGCCAGGTGACCCGCTCGATCTTCGCAACGCGGTGTTTCTCCACGGTTTCCTTCAACTGCGGCAGGAACGGCTTGAGCGGTTCGAAGGCGATGAAGATCGGCTGGTTCAGCGCTTCGTCCAGTGGCGTGCCGGAAAGCACCGTGGCTTCGTGGTTCCACTGGGTCACGTAGAGCTGTTCGTCGAGGGCGATCAGCGCCGAGGGCATCGAGTCGATGATGCTGTTGAGGTAGTTCTGGAAACCGGTGAGTTTTTTCTCGATCTTGCTGCGCACCTGGACTTCCAGCTCCAGTTTGCGGTTGGTGTGGCGGGTTTCCTCGGCCAGGCCCTGGGCCTGGTCATAGGCCTCCTGGAACTCGTCGCGGGTGCGCTTGAGTTGCTGTTCGCGGGCCTCGATGCGCGAGAGCATGGTGTTGAACGCTTCGGCCAGGCTGCCGATTTCGTCGTCGTTGCCGCGCTGCGCACGCAGGGCATAGCTCTCTTCGCGGGTGACCTGGCGGCTGAGCTCTTCGAGCTGGTTGATCGGCTGGGTGATCAGGCGTTTGATTTGCCGGGCAATGACGATCCACAGCAGGATGCTGAACACCAGGATGCCCAGGCTGGCGCTGAGAGTGCCGGTGTAGAAGGCTGTGGGCAATTCGCTGCTGGCCACCAGCAGCAGGTGCGCTGGCGGGTTGGCGTCACGTGGCATGCGGATCAGCTGGGTGCTGCGAAACTCCATCAGGCGCCAGCCGTCAATGTCGCGAAAACGCCTGGGCAGGGCCAGCGGCTCGCCGTGCTGCAACTGCGCCAGTATGCGGCCATCGCCTCCATAGACAGCGGCGGCGCGCAGCGGCGTATAGCTGTCCAGTTCCTTGAGCAGGGCGCTGGCGGTGTCCGGCGCATCGCCGGCGCGTGCCGCCAGCTGCGGGTTGGCCACCAGCCGGCCGATGGTGTGCAGTGCCTGCGGTGCCATGCTTTCCTGGGTAATCCAGTAGGCGGCGCTGATGAAAGTGAGGTTGGCCACCAGCAAGATGGTCACCAGCAACACCAGCAGGGCCGCCAGCAGTTTCTGCCCGACCGGGAGGTTTTCCAGGCGTTGGCGCAAGGTCATGGGCTAGGCAATATCCGTATCCGTTTAAAGGGCCGCGTCAGTCGCAGGGCAAACCACGCACGCGCAGGTTATCGACCAGGCGCTGCAGCAGGCGTTCCAGCTCTGGCAGCTGCAGGCCATGGCGGCCGGCGGCGCGACAGGCGTGGCCAAGCAGGTAGTGCACCTCGGTGCGTCGGCCTGCGCGTACATCCTGGTACATGGAAGAGTAGTTGGCCGCGGTGGCGAGGATCACCCGCTGTACTTCTTCGTCCAGCCCGTCTGCCGCTTCTGGCTGGCCACAGCGGCGCAGCAGTTGGGCCAGCTCGCCGCACAGGGCATCCACTTCACCCAGGTGCCCCAGCAGCCCGCCGTTCTGGCAGTCGTGCAGTACGGTCAGCGGGTTGATGGCACAGTTGAGCGCCAGCTTGCGCCACAGGCGGGTGAGGATGTCCAGCGTCCACTCGGCGGGGATACCCGCCTGGTGCAGGTCGTCGAACCAGGCCGGGATCGTCGGGTTGCGTGGGTCACCCAGCCAGTTGAAGCCGTGGCCGGCAAAGCGTACCTGCCAGTCACCCTCGCGAAACGCCCCTTCGGTACTGGAGGCGAAGATGCAGCGCGTGCGCGGCACCAGGTCGGCGACTTCGTCCTGGCTGCCCAGGCCGTTCTGCAGCAGTAGCACTTCGGCGCCCTCGGCCAGACGCGGTGCCACACCGGCGATAGCCGGGGCGGCGTCGTAGGCCTTGCAGGCCACCAGCAGGCGATGGATCGGGCCGGGTGCCTGCGCGGTTTCGGCGGGGATGGCGAAGTGGCGGGGCTGGTCCTGTTCGACCAGGGTCAGGCCGCCGGCCTGCTGGTAGGCCTGCAGCCGTTGCCCGTCACGCAGGATCAGGCGCACTGCCTTGCCCGCGCGCGCCAGGCGGCAAGCCCATAGGCTGCCCAGGCTGCCGGCGCCGAGAATATGCCAGGTGCTGCTCATATGCGTTTCGCAACCCGTTATAATGAGCCCGCATTTTAACCGTCAAACCCAGCGCGCTCCATCTTCAGCCTGAGCGCGCTTTTATTTTGGGAGAACAACCATGCCTTCGTTCGACGTGGTATCGGAACTGGACAAGCACGAAGTGCAGAACGCGGTCGACAACGCCATCAAGGATCTGGACCGCCGCTACGACCTCAAGGGCAAGGGTACCTTCGAGTTCAAGGACAAAGAGCAGACCGTGATGCTCACCGCCGAGGAAGAGTTCCAGCTCGAAGCGATGCTGGAAATCCTGCGCCTGGCGCTGGTCAAGCGCAAGATCGACGTGAAGTGCCTGGAAACCAAGGACCCGTACGCCTCGGGCAAGGAAAAGAAGCAGGAAGCCAAGTTCCGCGAAGGCATCGACAAGGACCTGGCGAAGAAGATCGTCGCCACCATCAAGGATGCCAAGCTGAAAGTGCAGGCCGCGATCCAGGGCGAGCAGGTGCGCGTTACCGGTAAAAAGCGTGACGACCTGCAGGAAGCCATTGCCCTGCTGCGTACCAAGGAATTCGACATGCCGCTGCAGTTCAACAACTTCCGCGACTGATCGCAGGGTTGTCCGGAACCCCGATGGCGTAATGATGTCCATGGGGGCCATGGCCGCCGAACCGACGGCGGCCTGCTATACGTGTACATGCCGCTCGGCATCAGGAGATGAATATGGATTTGAGCGCTGAAGTCGATCAGCTGGTCCGCCAATCGCAGACCTGGGTCCCCTTGATCATGGAATACGGCAGCCGCCTGCTGCTGGCACTGCTGACCTTGGCGATCGGCTGGTGGCTTACCAACGTGGTCAGTGATCGACTCGCCAGGCTGGTGGGTTTGCGCGTACAAGACCCGGCACTGCAGGGCTTCATCCGCACCCTGGCTAACATCATCCTCAAGGTCATGCTGGCGATCAGCGTTGCCTCGATGATCGGCATTGAGACCACTTCGTTCGTGGCCGCGATTGGTGGTGCCACGCTGGCCATCGGTCTGGCGTTGCAGGGCAGCCTGGCAAACTTCGCCGGTGGTGTGCTGATCCTGCTATTCCGCCCGTTCCGCATCGGTGACTGGATCGAGGCGCAAGGCGTGGCCGGTACCGTCGACAGCATCCAGATCTTCCACACCGTGGTGCGTACCGGTGACAACAAGACCGTGATCATGCCCAACGGTAGCCTGTCCAACGGCATCATCACCAACACCAACCGCCAGCCGACGCGCAAGGTGGTATTCGACGTGGGCGTGGACTATGAGGCCGACCTGCAGAAGGCCCGCAACGTGTTGCTGGAGCTGGCGCAGGACCCGCGTGTGCTGTCCGACCCGGCGCCGCAGGCGGTGGTCGCGACCCTGGGCGACAGCTCGATCACCGTGTCGTTGCGCTTGTGGACCAAGACCGCCGATTACTGGGATGTGATGTTCATGCTCAACGAGCATGCGCGTGACCGGTTGAAGGCCGAAGGGATCGACATTCCGTTCCCGCAGCGGGTGATTCGCGTGGTGCAGGAGACTGCAGCGCAGTAATACCGCGCTGAAGCCGGGGCACAAAGCGGCCCCGGCTTTTTTACACTTGTTCACAGCAATACCCCGGGATTTCTGGCATATAGCCTGACCCCACCTGCCACACCCGATACGCCATCATGAAACCACTGCTGTACATCACCCCCCTGCGCGCCTTGCTGTTCGGCCTGACCCTGGCCCTGTTCGAGCTGCTCACCTACCTGGCCAGCGACGCCGTCATGCCGGCCATGCCGGTGGTGGTCGGCGACCTGAACGCCAGCCCCGAATACATTCCCCACGCCCTCAACCTGTACCTGCTGGGCGGCGTGGTGCTGCAATGGCTGATCGGCCCGCTGGCCGACCGCTATGGCCGGCGCCCGTTGCTGCTGACCGGTTGCGCGTTCTTCGGCGCGGCCTGCCTGGCCTCCTTCTGGGTCCACGACATCGGCCTGTTCAACGTGCTGCGCCTGCTGCAGGGTATCGGCCTGGGCTTTGTGGTCACGGTCAGCTACCCGGCCCTGAACGAAGCCTTCAGTGAGGCGGACGCCGTGCGCATGATGGCCCTGCTGGCCAATATCGCCTTGCTCTCGCCACTGCTCGGGCCGCTGGTGGGCACCTTGCTGCTGCAGTGGCTGGACTGGCGCTGGCTGTTCGTGGCCTTTGCCATCGGCGCGGTCGTGGCCTGGCTGCTGCTGTACCGGCTGATGCCGGAAACCCTGGGCGTGGAGCGCCGTGACGGCTCGCGCCTGGCGTTCACGCCGATCCACCTGCTGCCGCTGCTGGCCGGTTACGGCCAGTTGCTGGCCAACCGTCGCTTTGTCGCTGGCAGCGCAGCCCTGGGCCTGGTCGGTTTGCCGCTGATTGGCTGGATTGGCCTGTCACCGGTGCTGCTGATCCACGACGAGGGGTTGAGCACCATGGCGTACGCCTTGTGGCAGTTGCCGGTGTTTGGCGGACTGATCCTTGGCAACCTGATCATCAACCGCATCGCCGACCGCTATCCGCTGCCGGCGCTGGTGCGTGGTGCGTTGTGGCCTTACCTGGCCGGCCTGTGCCTGATGCTGCTGGCGACCTGGTACTGGCCAAGCGTGACCAGCGTGGTGGCGGGCATGTCGCTGTACGCGCTGGGGTTGGGCGTGGCCAACGCGGTGCTGTATCGCATGACGCTGTTCGCCAGCGAGCAGAGCAAAGGCCTGGTCTCGGCCATGCTGGGGATGATCACCATTGCCTTGCTGGGGCTGGGTGGGGCGGTGCTGGCGATGATTGGTGCCGGGGCCAGCTTGCTGCACTTTGCCCTGGCGGCGGGTGTGGCGGGGGCCTTGGCGCTGTGGCCGCTGTGGTTCGTGGTGGGTGGGCGGCCTGGGGAAGGGGCTGTCACTCAATAATCTTTGATTACCTGTACCGGCCTCTTCGCGGGCTTGCCCGCTCCCACAGGGACTGCACAGCTCTCAAGGGCAGTGCTTTACCTGTGGGAGCGGGCAAGCCCGCGAAGAGGCCGGTACAGGCAATACAAATCTGTCAGGGCCGCTCGGCCGCCGAACCTTCCTCAGCCACCGGCTTGCCCGGCCCGGCTTCCTGGCGCCACTGCAGGGCAATCAGGATCAACGTCGGCACGCCCAGCAGGGCAGTGATCAGGAAGAAGTCATGGTAACCGAACTTCTCCACCATGACCCCTGAATACCCCCCGATCAGCCTCGGCAACAGCAGCATGATCGAGCTGAGCAACGCATACTGGGTGGCCGAGAACTTCAGGTTGGTCAGGCTCGACAGGTAAGCGACGAAAGCCGAAGTGGCCAGGCCGGAGCTGAAGTTGTCCAGCGAGATGGTTACCACCAGCATTTGCAGGTTCGGGCCCATGTCGGCCAGCATCAGGAACAGGATGTTGGTGCCCGCCGAGGCCGCACCGCCGATGAACAGGATGGGCATGATGCCGAAGCGCACGATCAGCAGGCCGCCAACCCCGGCGCCGACCAAAGTCATGATCAGGCCGAAGATCTTGCTGACGCTGGCGATCTGGTCCTTGGTGAAGCCCATGTCGATGTAGAACACGTTGGCCATCACGCCCATGACCGTGTCCGACATGCGATAGGTGGCGATCAGGCCGAGCAACAGCAAGGCCTGCCAGCGGTAGCGGGCGATGAAGTCGTTGACCGGGGTCAGCACCGGGGCCAGGCCGCGACGGCCCAGGCTCGACAGGCACGCCCAGGTCAGCAGCACATAGAGGATCAGGCGCAGGAAGGCGCGGTCTTCCAGCAGCAGGTCCAGTGGCGTGGCATCACCGGAGATGACGCTGGACCAGCCGGTATTGAACATCTGGGTGAAGCTGGCCGGTACTGACACCAGCAGGATGATCAGCACGAACACCGAGGCCAGTTGGTGCACCAGCCCATAGCGCGCTGCCGACAGCTGGGTACGCATGGGCACGGGTGGCTCGCGCATGATCAGGGTGGTGAATACGGCGGGCAGCATCATCACCGCGAACATGACGTAGGTGCCGGCCCAGGCCTTGTGCAGGTAGCTGAAACCGGTGGAGCCGAACCACTCGGCGAAGAACAGTGCACCAGCCGTGGCCAGCAGGGCCGCCACCCGGTAGCCGGCCAT
Source organism: Pseudomonas sp. NPDC096925 (assembly GCF_044762545.1). Classification (NCBI taxonomy): domain Bacteria; kingdom Pseudomonadati; phylum Pseudomonadota; class Gammaproteobacteria; order Pseudomonadales; family Pseudomonadaceae; genus Pseudomonas; species Pseudomonas sp. NPDC096925. Next base: position 199,962 of record NZ_JBIWEM010000004.1, read on the forward strand.
GTAGCTGGCGGCGAGCGCGGCCTGGCGCTGGTCGTCGGCGATTTCCAGGCGGTAGGCATCGACGGCGATGTCCTGGGTGGCCGAAGCGAAGGCCACCAGTACCGCCAGGGCGATCAGCCATGACAGGTGCTGCTGCGGGTCGCACAGGCTCATGCCGACCAGCCCGATCACCACCAGCGCCTGCGACAGCAGCAGCCACGAACGCCGGCGCCCCAGGCTGCCGAGCAGCGGCAGGCGCCATTGGTCGAGCAGCGGTGACCACACCCACTTGAAGGCGTAGGCCAGGCCGATCAGGCTGGCGTAACCAATGGTCTCGCGGGCCACGCCCGCTTCGCGCAACCACACCGAAAGGGTGGAGAACACCAGCATGTAGGGCAGACCGGCGGCGAAGCCGAGCAGCAAAAGTACCAAGGTTGACGGGCTGGCATAGGCAGCAAGCGCAGCGCGCCAGGTTTTACGGGGCATGGGCCAACATCTGCCTCAAGTTTGCGAAAACAAAGCGCGCACTCTAACCGCTGTGCTCCATCGGGCGCCAGCCATGGCGCGTCATATCCACACGATTGTTGGTTACATTTACACCCTCCGCGCGCAGCCGCGCCCGTTGTTCATCCCCCGACGGGGTACCCAGTGCCAGGCTCAGCCGGCCGCCTGCGCCGAGCACCCGGTGCCAGGGCAGACGGGTGTCCGCGGGCAGTTGCCCAAGGGTGCGCCCGACCCAGCGTGCCGCCCGCCCAAGCCCCGCCAGCTCGGCCAGCTGGCCATAGCTGACCACCTTGCCGGCCGGCACTTGGCCGAGTACCGAATACAGCGCCGTCCGTCGGCCCTCGGCGGAGTCGAGGGCGTGTTCATATCCATCAGACATCAGGCCCTCCCTGGGCTGCAGATGAAACCGGACCGGCGGTCTGGCAAATGAGAGTTGAACTCAACGGCATGCTCCCGGTCTGTCCTTGCTCTGGTCGTCGTTATCTGGATAATGCCCGGCTTTTTTCGTCAAATCGAACCCGTAGTCTGCAAACAATAGCCCGCTTATGTATTCTAGATCCTTGTTGTGCCTGCTTGCTGTTTCCCTGTGCGCCTCCCCGGTGTTCGCCGACACCGTGTGGATGAAGAACGGTGATCGGCTCAGCGGCAAGATCAAAGTCTTCGACGGCGGCAAGCTGCTGCTGGAAACCCCCTATGGCGGTTCCATCGCCCTGGACTGGAAAGAGGTCCAGACCCTGCAGAGCGACCAGGAAATGCTGGTCAAGCAGGACGCCTACAGCGGTGAGCGGGCCAAGTCGCTGAAGGCCGCCGAGCCCGGCAAGGTGACCCTGGCCAATGGCGATGCGCCGAAGACCGTGGAGCTGGCCAGCATCGAGCAGATCATGAAGCCCAAGCCGCTGGTCGAGGACTTCGTGTGGAAGGGCAACGTTGACGTGGCGCTGGACTACAAGCGCGCCGAGAACGACACCGACGACTACGACGTCGGTTTCAAGACCAGCGCCCGCCATGGCCGCTGGCGGCACAACGCCGAAGGCGAATACAACCGCGAGACCAAGGACGACGTCACCACCACCGACAACTGGAGTGCCGAGTATGCCCTGGACCGCTTCCTCACCGAGAAGTGGTTCTGGCAGGGGCGCATGGAGTACAAGCGCGACCGCATCGAAGACCTGGCCCGCCAGCGCACCGTGGGTACCGGCCCGGGTTACCAGTTCTGGGACGACGAACTGGGCGCGTTCTCGCTGGGTTCGCTGATCAACCGCACCGACTTCGAATACCAGGATGGCGCCAAGGACAACTTCTATTCTGCGGCGGTGAAGTGGGACTACACCCGCTACCTGATCGGCAAGAACGTGCAGCTGTTCACCAACGGCGAGTTCGCCAAACCGCTGGGTGGCGTGGCCGATTATGCACTGGATGCCGAGGTTGGCCTGCGCTACAAGGTCACCGAGTGGGCCTCGCTCAACCTCAAGGCGGAGAAGGACATCATCACCGGTACGCGGGACAGTGACCTGGACAAGACCCGCTATACCGCAGGCTTCGGCGTTACCTGGTAAACCGCCGGGGGCGCGTTGCGCCCCTTTCGCCACACAAGGCCGCTCCCACAAAGGCAAGATGTACATCGGTCCATGTGGGAGCGGCCTTGTGTCGCGATGGGCTGCAAAGCAGCCCCATTGGCACTGGATCTGATAATGCTTATCTTGTCCCCATCCAGTCTGCCGCCAGGAGCCGCCCCCAAGTGAGTACCAACGCCATCCGTCCCGCCCGGGAGCTGCTGCTCAAGGAATACCGCGGCGTGCTCTCGACCCATTCCAAGTCGATGCCCGGCTACCCCTTCGGCTCGGTCGTGCCGTACTGCCTGGACGCCCAGGGCAACCCGCTGATCCTGATCAGCCGCATCGCCCAGCACACCCACAACCTGCAGAAAGACCCCAAGTGCTCGCTGCTGGTAGGTGAGCGCGAAGCCGAGGACGTACAGGCCGTGGGGCGCCTGACGGTGATGGCCGAGGCACACAAGCTGGTGGAGGAGGCCGCCATCGAGGCCGCCGCCGAGCGTTACTACCGCTATTTCCCGGACGCAGCCAACTACCACAAGGCCCACGACTTCGACTTCTGGGTGCTGCAGCCGGTGCGCCACCGCTACATCGGCGGCTTCGGCGCGATCCACTGGCTCGACCAGGTGACCCTGGCCAACCCGTTCGCCGGCAAGGCCGAGGCGAGCATGGTCGAGCACATGAACAATGACCACGCCAACGCCATCGCCCATTATGTGGAGTTGACCGATTTGCCACGCCATGCGCCGGCGCAAATGGTCGGGGTGGACAGCGAAGGCATGCACCTGCGTATTGGTCAGGCGGTGCACTGGTTACCTTTCCCCAGTACTTGCAACACACCGACACAAGTCCGCGAAGCCCTGGTTTTACTGGCCCGCGCCGACCAGTGGCCGGTTGCGACGGAAGTCGAGGGTTGAAAAGCCGAGCGCACGCATCCATCTGTTGGTCTTACAGGAAGGTTCTCTTCCAACGAGGAATGCTTTGATGCGTGCTTTTCTATTGTTGTTTCTCCTGTTTCCCGTGCTGGAGCTGTTCGTCTTCGTGAAGGTCAGTGCCGCCATCGGTTTTTTCCCGGCGCTGCTGCTGATCATCGCCGGCTCCGCCCTGGGTGTGCTGGTGATGCGGGTGGCCGGGCTGGCCACCGCATTGCGCGCCCGTGAAAGCCTGCAGCGCGGCGAACTGCCCGCCGAGGACATGTTCCAGGGCATGATGCTGGCTGTTGGTGGTGGCCTGCTGTTGCTGCCAGGTTTCATCAGCGACGTGCTGGGCCTGCTGTGCCTGCTGCCATTCACCCGTCACCTGGCTGCGCGCAAGATGCGCGAGCGTGCCGAGGCCCAGGCCATGCGCCAGCGCGCCTTCCAGGACGACCCGTTCCAGGCACAGCCGCGTGATGGCGGGCACCGTCCGAACGTGATCGAAGGCGAGTACGAGCGCCGCGACAAGTAACAACCGGGGGCCGCTTCGCGCCCCTTTCCCGACGCAAGGCCGCTCCGGCAGGGGACGCATACCTCCTGTGGGAGCGGCCTTGTGTCGCGAAAGGGGCGCGAAGCGGCCCCAGCTTTTTACGGGGCCAAAGACGCTAGTGAAAAATTTTCTGAAACAAGCCTTGTAATTGAATATGGCGGCCTCATGTAGTGGTCACCGCAAGGTTTCTGGTGGCAACACCAGGCATAACTCAGGTGGTTCGCCCATTGCGGGCCACCCCCGGCAACGCCGGACAGCATCAACCCGCCGGTGTCGACACCGGCCGATGAAAACCACTATTTGGGAGAGATCGACAATGAAGCTTCGTCCTCTGCATGACCGCGTAGTCATCCGTCGCAGCGAAGAAGAATCGAAAACCGCTGGCGGTATCGTCCTGCCAGGTTCGGCCGCTGAAAAACCAAACCGCGGCGAAGTTGTCGCCGTCGGCACCGGTCGCATCCTGGACAACGGCGAAGTGCGTGCGCTGGCCGTGAAAGTGGGTGACAAAGTGGTTTTCGGCCCTTACTCGGGCAGCAACACCGTGAAAGTCGATGGCGAAGACCTGCTGGTCATGGCCGAGAACGAAATTCTCGCCGTTATCGAAGGCTGATTTCCCCGACTTCCCGTTACTCCAAAGAATTCCAAGGATTAAACGATCATGGCTGCTAAAGACGTAAAATTCGGCGATTCCGCTCGTAAAAAAATGCTGGTTGGTGTCAACGTTCTGGCTGACGCGGTAAAAGCTACCCTGGGCCCGAAAGGCCGCAACGTAGTGTTGGCCAAGAGCTTCGGCGCGCCGACCATCACCAAGGACGGCGTATCCGTCGCCAAAGAAATCGAGCTGAAAGACGCTTTCGAAAACATGGGCGCCCAGCTGGTCAAGGAAGTTGCTTCCAAGGCCAACGACGCTGCCGGTGACGGCACCACCACCGCTACCGTTCTGGCTCAGGCCATCGTCAACGAAGGCCTGAAAGCCGTCGCTGCCGGCATGAACCCGATGGACCTGAAGCGCGGCATCGACAAGGCCACCGCTGCCGTTGTCGCCGAGCTGAAGAACCTGTCCAAGCCATGCGCCGACTCCAAGGCCATCGCCCAGGTAGGTACCATCTCCGCCAACTCCGACAACTCCATCGGTGAGATCATCGCCGAAGCCATGGAAAAAGTCGGTAAAGAAGGCGTGATCACCGTTGAAGAAGGCTCGGGCCTGGAAAACGAACTGTCCGTTGTAGAGGGCATGCAGTTCGACCGTGGCTACCTGTCGCCGTACTTCGTCAACAAGCCGGACACCATGGTTGCCGAGCTGGAAGGCCCGCTGCTGCTGCTGGTCGACAAGAAGATCTCCAACATCCGCGAGCTGCTGCCAGTTCTGGAAGCCGTTGCCAAGGCCGGCCGCCCACTGCTGATCGTTGCCGAAGACGTTGAAGGCGAAGCCCTGGCTACCCTGGTAGTCAACAACATGCGCGGCATCGTCAAGGTTGCAGCGGTCAAGGCCCCAGGCTTCGGCGACCGTCGCAAGGCCATGCTGCAGGACATCGCCGTCCTGACTGGCGGCCAGGTCATCTCCGAAGAAATCGGCCTGTCCCTGGAAACCGCTACCCTGGAGCACCTGGGTAACGCCAAGCGCGTCATCCTGTCCAAGGAAAACACCACCATCATCGACGGCGCTGGCGCCGACGGCGAGATCGAAGCACGCGTCAAGCAGATCCGTGCCCAGATCGAAGAGACTTCCTCGGACTACGACCGTGAGAAGCTGCAAGAGCGTCTGGCCAAGCTGGCTGGCGGTGTTGCCGTGATCAAGGTGGGTGCCGGCACCGAAGTTGAAATGAAAGAGAAGAAAGCCCGCGTTGAAGACGCCCTGCACGCTACCCGTGCAGCCGTTGAAGAAGGCGTGGTGCCTGGCGGTGGTGTGGCCCTGGTTCGCTCCCTGGCTGCCATTGCCAACCTCAAAGGCGACAACGAAGACCAGAACGTCGGTATCGCCCTGCTGCGTCGCGCCGTTGAAGCGCCGCTGCGCCAGATCACTGCCAACGCCGGCGACGAGCCAAGCGTTGTCGCTGACAAGGTCAAGCAAGGTTCGGGTAACTTCGGTTACAACGCTGCCACCGGCGAATACGGCGACATGATCGAGATGGGCATCCTGGACCCAGCCAAGGTCACCCGTTCGGCGCTGCAAGCTGCTGCTTCGATCGGCGGTCTGATGATCACCACCGAAGCCATGGTTGCCGACCTGCCGGAAGACAAGCCAGCTGCTGGCATGCCTGACATGGGCGGCATGGGTGGCATGGGCGGCATGATGTAAGCCAGCCTTACCCCCTGCACCATCAGAAAGCCCCGGCTCGTGAGAGCCGGGGCTTTTTGCTTTCAAGGTTAATGTCAAAGTCAGATGGGCGATAGGTAATGCTTTTGATGTCCTTGCCGGATGCCGAGGATTCCGCGGGGACCAACAAACACGGAGGTCGTGGTTGAAGTTCCCTGATAACTGTCTGCCTCTCTAGAGGTCTGCCATACCTTCATGAGATCCTTGGCTCCAGGTTTGTAATCAGGGTAGCGCTCAGCGGCCATTTCTAAAGCATGTTTTGGCAGAATACCCTCCCGATTACCTTCAGCTGCAGCGAGAATCTCCATTGAATCGGAAAGCTGTTTAGCCCTATGCAAAGAGCGGGCGCCGATGGTGTTCGCGAGCGCTTTGGATGTTTGGGAAAGGTTTATGAGATCCTTATTACCCAGATGTGAAAGAATCTTGTCCATGGGCGGCAGGTGCGAAATTTTTTCTAGCCCTGCAGGTACACCCTGTAGTTCTGGCATGGAGAGTCTTCGCAATTTAGGTTGGGCGTGCAGGGTTGGTACTGAGTTGGACCTTCGTAGCCGTGAATGTCCGCTGGGGTCAGAGGCATTGATTGGGTCCCCTGCACAGTAAGCGTAAGCATTGAGCCCACCTGCGCCGAACGGGCTCAAGGTATCCGGTGAGTGAAACCGCATTTTCGTCGGACTATAAGCCCTATAGCCTGATCCCAAGAGGTAGGCATTGGTGGGGATGTCGAGATGCTGCCCGCTGAAGCTGAGAAAAAGCAATGCTGCTGAGGCATCGCTGCAATGTCCATAGACGCTATGGACGAATTGCAGCGTACTGCCTGTGAGATGCCAGTGCTGCACTGTATTTTGAGTGTCAGTGGTGAGCAGTGCCGCATTGCTTGCCGTTGAATGAAGCTGGGCCAGCAAGTGATGACTTGCTTGAAATGCGTAGCGCGACTGCGTTTCGGACAGCTCTACACTTAATTGGCTGCTGAGGTAAAAGAAATTGCATCGAGTAGTCATCGAATTTCAAGCTCTTCTCATCTGGCCTGGAAAGTGTGGCCGATAACTTGAGTCGAAGACACTGGTAAAAATGTCAGGTAAGGCTTAATGCCAGGAGCGCTGCGCCGTTTTGCACCTGCAACTGTGAGTAGGCCGCAAAGCGGCCCCTGGGTCAGGCGACGCTACGCTCAGCGGCAGGTACCTCAGCCATTCCCCGACGATACAGAACCAGGTAATACGACCCCAACCCGATCAACCAGCAGAACACCGCCGTCCACACGTTATGCGAAAGGAAGTGCGCCCCTTGCATCATCCTGCCAACCGACAGCACTGAGCCGGCTATCAGCGCCACTGCAAATGCCACCCGCGCCAGCCGCGGCTTGCGGTCACGCAGCATGAAGAACAAGCCAAACAGGCAGAACCCGGTCGCCGCATGCCCGCCCGGCCAGCACAGCCCGGGCTTTTCGGTTGCCGGTCGCGGTTCCAGCAGCTTGCTGTAGGTCTCGGTGCCGCCAAACTGGGTCAGGCTCCACGGGCACTGCACCTGGGTGACCTTTTTCAGCGGCGTGACAAACGCCGTGGACAGGCCCAGTGCCAGCACCAGGCAGCCCAGTTCACGGCGCCAGCCGAACAGGCGCTTCACGAAGAAGCTGGCGGCAAAGGTCAGTAGCGACAGCACGCCCAGCAGGATCACCACTTGCTTGACCCGGTCATGCAGGATGTTCTCCAGCAAATAACTGTGGCGGCCGATGAACTGCCCGGCAGCAGGGTCGAAGAACAGGTTGGCAATGTCCATGTCGATCGAGGTCAGTTCCAGCAGGATCAAGCCCAGCGCGGTCGCCAGGGGGAGCCCAAGGTACAGCCAGAAATTGATCGGGCGAGGGCGGGTTGGTTGCTGCATGACGGCTCCAGGGCGCGAAAAAGATCGGGCATTGTCGACCGCCCGCTATCCTGTGTCCGTGAAGGATCAGTGAAAAAACCGTCAAGTGCGGTGAATTATCCCTGGGGCTGGCACCCTGCAGGCATAGGCCTTAAGCTGCGCCTGCCGCGCACCACAGCGAGAAGCGCCGCACAGGAGAAACCGATGCGCATTCTTTTGGTTGAAGACAACCGCGATATCCTGGCCAACCTGGCCGATTACCTGGGCATGAAAGGCTACACCGTCGACTGCGCCCAGGATGGCCTGTCCGGCCTGCACCTGGCTGCCACCGAGCACTACGACCTGATCGTGCTCGACATCATGCTGCCCGGCATCGACGGCTATACCCTGTGCAAGCGCCTGCGCGAAGACGCCCGCCGTGACACGCCGGTGATCATGCTCACCGCCCGCGACCAACTGGACGACCGCCTGCAAGGCTTCCGCTCCGGTGCCGACGACTACCTGCTCAAGCCCTTCGCCCTGTCGGAGCTGGCAGCCCGCATCGAAGCTGTGCTGCGCCGAGCCCAGGGTGGCGGGCGCCGCACCCTGCAGGTGGCCGACCTCAGCTATGACCTCGACACCCTTGAAGTCAGCCGCCAGGGCCGCCTGCTCAAGCTCAACCCGGTCGGCCTCAAGCTGCTGGCGGTGCTGATGCAGAAAAGCCCGCACGTATTGCGCCGCGAAGTGCTGGAGGAAGCCCTGTGGGGCGATGATTGCCCCGACAGCGACAGCCTGCGCAGCCACGTGCACCAACTGCGCCAGGTGATCGACAAGCCGTTCGAAAAACCGCTGCTGCATACCGTCCATGGCGTCGGCTATCGCCTCGCCGAGGGCCGTGATGGAGTTTAAGCAAAGCCTTGCCCAGCGCATCATCATCGCCTTTGCCCTGATGAGCGCGTTAGTGGCCGGGGCCTTCGCCTTCGGCATCGTCGGCACCGTGCACCTGGTCGAAGAGCGGCTGATTTCCTCGGTGCTGGGCGGTGACCTGCAGCGCCTGCTGCGCATGGACAGCGTCAGCGACTGGAGCCACCGGCCACGCCCCGACCAGTTGTTCTACTTCAGTGGCGGGCGTGACGACTTCGAGCTGCCCAAGGACCTGCGTCATCTCGACCGCGGCTTCCACGAGGTATTCCGCGACCAGCTGTCGTACCACGCCATGGTCGAGATCGTCGATGGCCGCCGTTATGTGCTGCTGCAGGACCAGAGCGACTTCGAAGAGCGCGAGCGCGTGCTGTTCGCGGTAGTGGTGGTGGGCTTCGTGCTCAGCCTGGTGCTGGCGGTCATCCTCGGCTGGCTGGTGGCGCGTCGGGTGATGGCGCCGGTGATCCGCCTGGCGCGCCAGGTTCGTCACCGCGACCAGTTGCTGGGCCTGGCCCCGCCGCTGGCGCCGGACTATGCCGCGGACGAAGTCGGCCAGCTGGCGGTAGCCTTCGACGATACCCTGGGCCGCCTGCGCGATGCGCTGACCCGCGAACGGTTGTTCACCAGCGACGTCAGCCACGAACTGCGCACGCCCTTGATGGTGCTGGCCACTTCGTGCGAACTGCTGATGGAGAACCCGACGCTGGACGCCCGCTCGCGCAGCCAGGTGGAACGTGTGGCGCGTGCCACGGAAGAAATGCGTGAACTGGTCAAGACCTTTCTGATGCTGGCCCGGGCACAGCGCGACGAGGGCGCGGTGGCTTCACGGGCCACCCTGCGGGAAGTGGCCGACGAACTCGTCGGGGTCTGGCGCGACACCATCGAGCAGAAAGGCCTGGCCCTGTATTTCGATGGCCGCGTCAGTGCCAGCCCGGTGCTGTACAACGCCACCTTCCTGCAGTCGGTGATGGGCAACTTGCTGCGCAATGCTGCGCATTACACCGACAGCGGCTACATCCGCCTGAGCCTGGAAGCCAACGGTTTCAGCGTAGAGGACAGTGGCGTGGGTATCCCGGAAGAACAGCGCGAGGCGATGTTCCGGCCGTTCGTGCGCGGCGATGAGCGGCGCGGCGAGGGCCTGGGCCTGGGCCTGTCGCTGGTGCAGCGGATCTGTGACGACCAGGGCTGGCGTGTCACCCTGACATCGACCTTGCCGCACGGCTGCCGTTTCAGGGTGGACCTGAGCAATACTGCGGCCAAGGGCGACCCGGAGGCTTTGGTCTAGTAATCTGTTGTAACAGGTCATGCGGGGCTCAACATTTTTTTCACATCGGCATGACCTGATTCCTACGCTTGCTTACCTAATGTGGGCGGAATGGAGTCAGGAGATGCCCAATGCGTAGCCCCATCAAGCTTGAATTTTCCGAGAAGTACGACAAAGAACATGCGCGCGAGTACTTTCTCAAGCACCAGGATGGCCTGGCGCGTCGCCTTTCCCACAAGCGAGATGAGCAGCTGGCGCGTCGCGCCCTGGCATTGGCGGGTGAGCCTGGCCTGGTCCTCGACCTGCCATGCGGTGCCGGCCGCTTCTGGCCGTTGCTGGCAGAAAAGCCCAACCGGGTGATCATCGGCGCCGACAACTCCGAAGCGATGATCGAGACAGCCTGTACCGCGCAACCGCCAGAGGTGGTGGCGCGGGTACGTCCTTTGCAGACATCGGCGTTTGCCATCGACTTGCCAGACAACTCGGTGGACAGCATTTTCTGCATGCGCCTGTTCCACCACATTGGCGAAGCGGCCCACAGAAAAACCATTCTTTCGGAATTTCAACGGGTTAGCCGTGATAGTGTGATCCTGTCATTGTGGGTGGACGGTAATTTCAAAGCCTGGCGCCGGAAGAAGCTGGAACAGCGTCGCAGCGCCAGGAAGGGCGACCAGGACAATTACCAGAACCGATTTGTGTTACCGGCCGAAACGGTCGAAGAAGAATTCCGAGCCGCCGGCTTCAGAATCCAGGAACGCCTCGACTTCCTGCCGTTCTATGCCATGTGGCGGGTCTATGTATTGCGTAAGGGGTAGTGTTTGATGGCTGTAGCCCAGAAAGGGGAGTCGCGGTTCGATTTTTACTGGCGCCAGCAGGGCGAGTGGGTCGAGGAGCCTAACCAGCGCCGTGGTGGCGAGAGTGGTGTGCAACGCCTCAACGATGGCAATGGCAAGCTGCTGTATGCCAAGCGCCAGGTCGGGCATATCTACCGGAGCCTGCTGCACCCTTTCGGTCGGCCAACCGTATTGCGTGAACTCGATGCGCTGAACAGCTTCGAGCAACTGGGCGTGCGCGTACCGCGCATCGTCTTCTGTGGCGCCGAGCGTGATGCCGACCACCAGTGGCGTGCGCTGCTGGTGAGCGAAGCACTCGACGGTTTCGTCGAGCTCGACACCTGGCATGCCGAAGGTGCCCGCGAGCGTTACCCGCAGGTGGTGCATGAGCGCATGCTCAAGGACCTGGCGGACAACCTGGCGCGGATGCACCTGGGGCACTGGCAGCACGGCTGCCTGTATGGCAAGCACGTGTTCATCAAGGTAATTGGCGAGGGTGAGCAGGCTCGGGTCGAAGTCGCGCTGCTGGACCTGGAAAAGTGTCGGCGACGTATCAGCTGCCAGCGCGCGGCGGGCAATGACCTGCGCCAGCTGCGCCGCCATTCGTCGATCAATGACGCAGAATGGCAAACCCTGCTCTACTTTTACCAGATGGCGTTTGGCAGCGCTGTCAAAGGGTTAGGGCAATGAAACTAGAAATAGCTCGAGCTTTGTTCCTGGTAGCTGGCCTGGCGGTGACCACCGTGGCGGTGGCCGCCTGGGAAGAGCCGAGGCCGACAGTGTTCAGCAAGGCCGAGACGGCTGACCAGTGCGCGTTGCCGCGGGAAGTGAAACCGCAGCAACAGGCCGAGGTCGCGCCGGATCAGGACCTGCTGCTATTCCTGTTCGGCATGCGACAGGGGTTGCGGCCGTTCGGTTGAACCCGGTGTAGATGGATGCCAGAGGCCTCGCGATTGCGGGGCCTCTGGCATTTTTGCTTCTGCATTGCCGGCCTCTTCGCGGGTAAACCCGCTCCCACAGGTACTGCACCAATTTCGGATACCGGTGCCGTACCTGTGGGAGCGGTTTTACCCGCGAAGAGGCCGGTTCAGGCAACCGATGTCTGTCTGGCCACCTCTTTGTGCGCCAGCAAGGTGTAGATACAAGGCAACACAAACAGGGTGAACAGCGTGCCAATCGACATCCCGGTCGCAATCACCGTGCCGATGTCAAAACGGCTGACCGCCCCCGCCCCGGTCGCCAGGATCAGCGGCACCATGCCGAACACCATCGCCGCCGTGGTCATCAGCACTGGTCGCAGGCGAATCGCCGCGGCTTCCTCGATCGCTTCGCGCACGCTCAGGCCGCGTTCCTCACGCAACTGGTTGGCAAACTCGACAATCAGGATGCCGTGCTTGCTGATCAGCCCGATCAGCGTCACCAGCCCGACCTGGGTGTAGATGTTCATGCTCGATACGCCGAGGAACAGCGGCAGCAGCGCGCCACAGATCGACAACGGCACGGTCACCAGAATCACCAGCGGGTCGCGGAAGCTTTCAAATTGCGCCGCCAGCACCAGGAAGATGATTGCCAACGCCAGGCCGAAGGTCACCCACAGCGCACTGCCTTCCTGCACGTACTGGCGGGCCACGCCGGCATAGTCGAAGGCGAAGCCTTCCGGAGCCTCTTCGCGGGCGATGCCCTGCACGGTCTGCAGTGCCTCGCCCAGGCTGACCATGGGCACGCCCTGGATGATCGCCGAATTCAGCTGCTGGAACTGGTTGAGCTGGCGCGGACGGGCGCGGTCGGTGAGGGTGATCAGGGTCGATAGCGGCAGCAACTGGCCCTGGTCGTTCTTCACGTAGTAGTTGTTCAGCCAGCCGGGGTTATCGCGGTAAGGCCGCTCGACCTGGGCAATCACCTTGTAGCTGCGGCCTTCGAGGGTGAAACGGTTGATTTCCGCTTCGCCCAGCAAGGTCGCCAGGGTGCCGCCCAAGGTGTCCATCGACACCCCCATCTGCGCCGCCTTGGCCCGGTCGATGTCCACCACCACCTCGGGTTTGTCGAAGGCCAGGTCGATGTCGAGGAAGGCGAACTTGCCGGACTCCTGGGCGCGGGCCTTGATGCGCTGAGCCACATCCAGCAGTGCCGGGTAGTCGCCAGCGCTGTTGATCACGAACTGGAATGGCAGGCCCTCGCCGGTGCCGGGCAGCGACGGCAGGTTGAAGCCGAAGATCTGCAGGCCGCTGATTTCCTCAAGCTTGCTCTGCACCAGCGGCAGCAGTTCCATCTGCGTGCGCTCGCGCTCGTTCCAGGGCTTGAGCAGGAAGCCGCCGATGCCGGTCTGCACGCCATTGAAGCCGTTGATCTGGAATGACGAGTAATACTCCGGGAAAGCCTTGAACAGCGGAGTGAATTGGTCGGTGTAGGCGTTGAGGTAATCAAGGTTGGCCGGCTGCGGCGAGCTGCTCATCATGAAGATCACCCCCTGGTCCTCGTTGGGCGCCAGTTCGTTCTGGGTGAACTTCAGCAGCACCGGGATCAGGCACAGGATGATCACGGCGAACACCAGCACCACCGGCCGGCTGTCGAGGGTAGCGTGCAGCAGGCGCTGGTAGCGCACCTTCAGGCGTTCGAACAGCACGTCCAGGCGATGGGCCAGGCCGCTGGGGTTCTGCTCCTGGCGCAGCAGCAGGGCACACATCATCGGCGACAGGGTGAGGGCAACGATGCCGGAGATGATCACTGCACCGGCCAAGGTCAGGGCAAACTCCTTGAACAGTGCGCCGGTGAGCCCGGTAAGGAAGCCGATCGGCGCATACACTGCCGCCAGGGTAATGGTCATGGACACCACCGGCATGGCGATTTCGCGGGCGCCCTCGAGGGCCGCGTCGAACGGCGATTTGCCTTCTTCCATGTGCCGGTGGATGTTCTCCACCACGACAATCGCATCGTCCACCACCAGGCCGATGGCCAGCACCATGGCCAGCAGGGTCAGCAGGTTGAGCGAGTAGCCCATCATCTGCATGAAGAACAGCACGCCGATCATCGACAGCGGGATGGTCACCACCGGGATCAGCACCGAGCGCAGGGCACCGAGGAACAGGAACACCACCACGATGACGATCAGTACCGCTTCGCCGAGGGTCTTGATCACTTCGTCGATGGAGGCCTGGATGAACAGCGTGGCGTCGTAGGCGATCGATACCTTCAGCGCCGAGGGCAGCTGGCTTTCCAGCTCGGGCATGATACGCCGGACTTCCTTGATGACGTCCAGCGGGTTGGCGGCCGGTGTAGCCTTGATGCCGATGTACACCGATGGGGTGCCGTCGAACGAGCTGACCGTGTCGTAGTTTTCCGCACCCATCTCGACCCGCGCCACATCGCCCAGCAACACGCGGCTGTCGCCACTGGTCTTGACCGGTAGCGCGGCGAACGCCTCGGCCGACTTCAGTTCGGTGCTGGCGTTGATGCTGGTGACCACGTATTCGCCCTTTACCTCACCGGCCGCGGAGAGGAAGTTGTAGCGGCGTACGGCATTGGTCACGTCGGTGGCCGACAGGCCGAAGCCTGCCAGTTTCACCGGGTCGATCCAGATGCGCATGGCGAACACCTGGTTGCCGAGGATCTCCGCTTCGGCCATGCCCGGCAGGGTGGCCAGCTTGGGCTGGATCACCCGCGACAGGTAGTCGGTGATTTGCGGGTTGCTCATCTCCTTGCTGTAGAAACTGATGTACATCAGCGCCGAGGCATCGGCGGCTTCCTTGCTCAGTACCGGGTCTTCCGAGTCCTGGGGCAGCTTGTTGCGCACTTCGTTGGCCTTGGCCAGCAGCTCGGTGAACAACCGGTCGCTGTCAGCGCCGATACGTGCGTAGATGGAAATGATCGAGAAGTTCTGCCGGCTCACCGAGGTCATGTAGTCGATGCCTTCGGCGCTGGCCAGGCTTTGCTGCAGCGGCTGGGTGATATAGCCCTGGATGGTCTCGGCGTTGGCACCGGGGTAGGCAGTGGTCACCGTGATCAGGGCGTTTTCCATTTGCGGGTACTGGCGGATCTGCAGCTTGTTCCAGGCCTGGAAGCCCAGCAGCAGGATCAGCAGGCTGACCACGCTGGCCAGCACCGGGCGGCGGATGAACGGGTCGGTGAACGCCATGCCAGCCTCCTGTCAGTCCTTGCCCGGCGCGCCCTGTGCGGGCTTGAGGGCTTTGTCCTGGCCAATGCGGATTGCGGCGCCGGGGGTGAGCTTCAGTTGGCCGGCGGTGACCACCTGTTCCCCCGCCTGCAGGCCCTTGCTGACCACCACCACGCCGTCACGGCGCTCGCCGGTCTGCACCGTGCGCTGCTCGGCGGTGAGCTGCGGCTGGCCCTTGTCGTCGTTTTCCGGCTTGCCGTCCTTGTCCTTCTTCGGCGTGGCGACGTACACCGAGTTGCCATACAGGGTGTAGGTGATGGCGCTTTCCGGCACTACCACCTGTGGCTGCGGGTTGGGCAGCAGAATCAGCAGGCTGGCGAACATGCCCGGCAGCAGCTTGCCGTCCGGGTTGGCCATGGTTGCGCGCACCAGCAGGTTGCGCGTGGTTTCCTCGACCTTGGGGTTGATGGCGCTGAGGCTGGCGGGGAAGGTCTGGCCCGGGTAGGCGGCCACCTGCACCAGTACCTGCTGGCCCAGGCTGAGGTGTGGTAGAGCCTGTTCCGGTACGTTGAAGTCGACGTAGAGGCTGGATGTGTCCTGCAGGGTGGCGATCACCGTGCCGGCGGCCAGGTAGTCGCCAACGTCCACCTGGCGAATACCGATGGTGCCGCTGAACGGGGCGCTGATGCTTTTCTTGGTCTTCGATGCCTTGAGCTGGTCGACCACCGCCTGGTTCCGTCGGTACTGGGCGGTGAGGCGGTCAAACTCGCCGCGGGAGATGGCCGAGTCGCCGACCAGCTGGCTGCCACGGCCGAAATCGACCTTGGCCAGGCCCAGGTCGGCCTGGGCGGTGCCGAGCAGGGCGGTTTCCTGGTCGTCATTGAGCTGCAGCAGCAGCTGCCCGGCCTTTACCTGCTGGCCCGAGTCGAAGTGCAGGGCTTTGACGATGCCTTCCACCTCCAGGCTCAGCTCCACGCCCTGTAGCGCCTTGAGGCTGCCGACGGCGGGCAGGCGCTCTTGCCACGGGCGCTGTTCGGCCAAGGCGGCCGCCACGGTGATGGGCGGCTTGGGGGCAGTGAAGATCTGGATCTGCTGGTAGATCGAAAAGGCTTTGTAGCCCCCCAGGGCCAGCACGATCAGCAGAACCACGGCCAACATGATGAGCATGCGGCGGCGCAGCATAGGTCCGGTTCCTTGGATGCGGTTGTTATTCGCTTGGACACGACAACGGGCGATCCTGCCCACGTGTGAATGGGGGAAGTATTGACTGTTTTTTGTTGGATGGAGGGATAAATGCCTGTGAGGGCCCCTTCGCGGCTAAAGCCGCTCCCACAGGGACCGCGCAGTCAGTGGGTTGCGCTGTTCCTGTGGGAGCGGCTTTAGCCGCGAAGGGGCCAGTACAGCCAACCCGAAAATCAGACGAGATGCAGGTGGTTGTCCCAGAAACCGGACGGCAGGTTCATCGGCTGCCCGACCAGCTCGGCCTTGCGGCAATCATAGAACCGGCAACGGCCCTGCCCGGAGGTGACGACAAAACCGTCCTGCACCGCGCCCACCCCCGCACAATCGGGCATTGGCGCATCCAGCCGTACCGCGCCACTGTCCAGGTCCCAGATGAACAGGCGATTGGCCCGTGGCGCGGTCAGCGCTACCAGCCGCAGCTCACTGTGGATAGCCACGCTGGCGGTGTACTGGGCCATGGCCTGCAACTGCCGCTCCGGCACCGGGAAGGCCTTGAACGGCTCGCCCGGGCGCTTGATTGCCAGCAGTTCGGCGGTTTCATCGGCATCGCCCATGAACTGTTGGCAGGCGGCGATCGTGCCATCGCTGCCCACCGCCAGGTGGCGCACGCTGTTCATCTGCTGGGCCAGGGTTTCCTTGCTCAGCAGGGTACCGTCGCGCTGCATCAGCACCAGGCTCGGTTCCATGGCGTCGAGGTTCATCTCCACCCGGCTTTCGGCTTCGGTGCGGATACCACCATTGGCCACGATCAGCGTCTCGCCGTCCGGCAGCCAGGCCACTTCGTGCGGGCCGATGCCGTGGGTCGGAATCTCGCCGCTATGCACCAGGCGCTCGCCCTCGAAGCGGTATACACCGAGTACGCCACGCCCCGGGTCGGTGGTGTCGTTCTCGGTGGCATACAGCCATTCGCCACCTTTGTGGATGACCGCGTGGCCGTAGAAGTGCCGGTTCGGCTGCGAGGTGACGGTCTGCAGCAGGCGCCCGTCGCGCAGGTCGACCAGGTAGCTTTCGGTACCGGGCCGGCGGGCGACGAACAGGGCGATCGGTAGTTGCGGGTGATGGATGATGGCATGGCAACGTTGGGCGACCTGGGTGCTGAACACCGGGGTGCCGTCCAGGCGGAACCCGACCGCATAGTGCTTGCCGTCGCCGTCGTCACGCGCCGACAGCAGCAGGGGCTCGCTGCCTTTGTTGCGGAACAGGCTCCAGCCGCCCAGGGTGAGGGCGCTGAGCAATACGCTACCGAGTTTGAGGGCCTGGCGTCGCAGCATGATCAGTCACCGTCGTTGGCATTGAAGCCCAGCTGGATGTTCAACGCCTTGGCCAGGTCGCCTTCGTGCAGGCGGTGGACGGCGTTGAGGCTGTCGTAGATCTGGTTCAGGGTTTGCTGGCCGGCGTCGTCGGCCAGCAGCTCGCCCAAGGTCTTCTGGTTGTCGGCCAGCAGTTTGAGCGAGGCAGCGTAGGCGGCGTCGATCTTGTCCGCCAGGGCTTTCTGATCGCTGGACAGCAAGCCTCGCAGGCCTCGGTTGTCGACCCCGACCCAGACCGCTTCGGCGGCCTTGAGGCTGGCCTCCAGGCTCTTGAGCGAGCTGTGGCTGCGCCAGGCTTCGGCCTGCAGTGGCTGCGGGATACCCTTGCTCTGGCGGCCCATCGGTGCACCGAGCTTTTTCTTCAGGCTGTCCAGGGCGGTGACCTGGGCGCGCAGCAGGTCGGCGATGGCCTCGTGGGAATCGGCGTAGCGCTGGTTGGGGAACTTGGTCATCTGCGAGAGCATGCCGTCGGTGCTGTTCCAGCCCTTGAGGATCTCTTCGGCCAGGGCTTTCTGGTGTTCAGCGATGGCCACCAGCAACGGGCAGTAGCGGGCTTTCTGCTCGGCAGTGGCGATATCCGGCTTGCTGTCGAAGAGGATGTACTCGTAGGCCGACAGGCCACGTACCACCACGCTGGCCTTGCCCAGGGCCGCGGCATCGACCGGCTGGTCGGCGTTGACCAGCTGCTCGACCTGGCGGCCGACCAGGTTCTTCTTGTCGGGCCAGAACTGTACCTGCCAGGCACGGTTGCCTTCGGCCAGCGGGCCGACCAGCAGCGGTTGCAGCTCGGCCCAGGCCTTTTGCGCGTTGAGGAAGTCGGTACGGGCCTTGTCCAGGGTTTCCTTGCCTTCGCAGTAGGCCAGGGCGCTGGCGGCCAACGTGCGGTCGGCTTCGACCCAGCGGCTGTAGGTAGGCAGGATCACCTGCTTGGCGATGGCAGCGGAGGTCACGGCTTGCGGGTCCTGCGGCGAGCAGGCGCCGAGGGCGAGTGCGGCGAGGCTGGTGAACAACAGTTTGGGTCGGAACATGCCCGGCTCCTATGCGCTTTTTAAAGTGAGTTCAGGAACGCCAGCAACGCGGCACGCTGCCCGGCATTGAAAGTGAGTACGAAATTGCGTGCCGCCTCGGCCTCTCCTCCGTGCCAGAGCACGGCTTCGAGCAGGTTGCGGGCGCGGCCGTCGTGCAGGAACTGGCTGTGCCCACTGACCGTTTCGCTCAGGCCGATGCCCCACAGTGGCGGGGTGCGCCAGTCCTGGCCGTTGGCGGCGAACTCGGTACGCTCGTCGGCCAGGCCCGGGCCCATGTCATGCAACAGCAGGTCGCTGTAGGGGCGGATCAGCTGGTTGGCCAGCTCCGGCTCGGCGGCATTGGCGGCGGTGGTGAACTGCGGCGTATGGCAGCCCTGGCAGCCGGCCTGGTAGAACAGGTTCTTGCCCGCCAGCACCTGCGGCGAGCCCACATCGCGGCGGGCCGGCACGGCCAGGTTGCGGGTGTAGAAGGTGACCAGGCGCAGGATGTTGTCGCTGACTTCCTTCTCGTCACCGGCACCGTTGCCGTTGGGCGCGGCCAGGCAGTCGGCCTGCGCCGCGGTGCAGTCGTCGTTGGGCAGCAGGGTGGTGGTCAGGCCCATGTCGCCGGCAAAGGCGTGCACGTTCTGCTGGTTGACGTTGGGCTGCCCGGCCTTCCAGCCGAAGCGGCCGACCACGGTCTTGCCCTGGGCGTCGTCCCACACCCGGTTGGCCCGGCCGCGGATGCCGTCGCGGTTACGGTCGTCGGGGTCTTCGTTGGCCAGCAGGTCGGCTTCGGGGATGGCTTCGAGCAGGCCCAGGCCGATCATTGGCGGCGCCACCCGCGCCGAAAAGCGCGTGTCGGGGTGCATCACGCCATAGCCAAGCTGGGTGATCTGCAGCGCCGGCTTGCGCAGTTCGACCTGGTGGCCGTCCTTGAACGACACCGTTTCGCTGGTATAGCTCACCCGCACCTTGCCTTCTGGCGTCACGCCCGGGATGGCCATGTCCTGCAGCTGGGTGCCATAGACCGGTTCCGGCACCACGCCGAGGCGCTCCACCACCTTGGCCAGGTAGGGCTGGTCGGGGATCGACAGGCGTACCAGCATCGATACGGCATTGCTGTCGCCCGGTTCTGGCGGGTGGCCGCGGCCGTCACGTACGTGGCAGTTCTGGCAGGCATTGGTGTTGAACAGCGGGCCCAGGCCGTCACGTGCGGTGGTGGTGGACGGGGCGATTACCCAGGGGTTGCGGAAGAAACTGTTGCCGACGGCGAAGTCCAGGCGCCGCTCGGGCGAGAGGTTGGCCGAGGGCAGGGAATAGGCATTGCGGTCAGTGCGCTGCACGGTGGCGTTGCCGCCCGACAGCGCTTCGCCGGGCTCGGCCTGGGTGAAACGCGGGGCGTCGTCACAGGCGGCGAGGGCAAAGGCCAGCAGCAGGGGGGAGAGTCGGGACAGCGACAAGGACATCGAGAATCCTGGGCGTGAGCGAAAAACCGGCGTGCAAGCTTAGCAGGGTGGGGGAGTTTGAATAAGAGCAATTTGCAATTGCTGGATGAAATCGGTGTCAGTTGGCCATGGTTTGTGGGGGCCTGGTCGGGCCCAATCGCCGGCAAGCAAAAAAGGCGACCCGAAGGCCGCCTTTTTCAGAACCACTACAGCAGGATCAGAACTCGTGATCCGCGGTATCCGGGTTCAGGTTGGCAATACCCAGCTTGCCCGCGGCCTGCTCGATCGCACCGGTCTGCTTGACCAGGGCGGCAATGGCGTCGCGTACGATCTGGTTGCCGGCAGCGTTGTCGGCCGCGATCAGCTGATCGTAGTGCTCGCCCTTGAGGGCGTGGTCGACGATCACCTGGATCTTGGCCTCGGTGGCTTCGAGGTCGGCCTTGAGGGTGGCGTCGGCGGCCGGGTCGACCTTGGCCACCAGTGACGACAGGCTCGGGCCGGTCACCTTGGTGCCATCCGGGCGGGTGTACTCGCCCAGGTAGACGTTGCGGATACCCTTGGCGTCGTAGAAGTGCGAGTAGTGGGTGTTGTCGCTGAAGCAGTCCTGCTCGTCTTCCGGCGAGTTGGCTTCCAGCGAAACCTTCATGCGCTCGCCAGCCAGTTCGCCCAGCGACAGGCTGCCCATGCCGAACAGCATCTTGCGCAGGCCGTCGTTGACCGGCTCGGCTTCCAGCTTGGCTCGGTAGTTGTCTGCCACGTTGGGTGCCCAGTTGCCGACCATCTCTTCGAGGTCCTTGACCAGCAGGTCGGTGGCTGCTTTCAGGTAGGCACGGCGGCGGTCGTTGTGGCCGCCGGTGGCGCCCTTGCCTTCCAGGTAGTCCGACGCAGGGCGGTTGCCAGCGCCCGGGCCGGTGCCGTTCAGGTCCTGGCCCCAGAGCAGGAACTCGATGGCGTGGTAGCCGGTGGCAACGTTGGCTTCGGAGCCGCCCAGTTCGTTCAGGCTGGCCAGCTTCTCGGGGGTGATGTCCTTGACATCGACCTTCTCTTCGCCCACCTGGATCTCGGTGTTGGCGATGATGTTGGCGCTGGCCGCCGGGTTGCCCAGAGCGTGCTCGTAGCTCTTGTCGACGTAGTCGATCAGGCCTTCGTCCAGCGGCCAGGCGTTCACCTGGCCTTCCCAGTCGTCGATGATGGTGTTGCCAAAGCGGAAGGCTTCGGTCTGCAGGTACGGAACGCGCGAGGCGAACCAGGCTTCCTTGGCGGCCTTCAGGGTTTCGTCGTTGGGCTTGGCCAGGAACGCGTCGACCGCGGTCTGCAGGGCCTTGGCGGTGCTCAGCGAGTCGCTGTAGACGGTGTAGACCAGCTCGGCGTAGTGCTTGACCACGGCTTTGCCGGCAGCTTCGTCGACAGCCCCGGGCGCTGCAGCGGTGGTGCTGGCGGCAGCAGGTGCCTGGGCTTGCGGCGCGGCGGCCTTGTCGTCCTTGCCTTCACCGCAACCGGCGAGAGCGATGGCAATGGCCAGCAGACTGGCGGAGGCCAGAGGCATTCGAATCATTATTGGTTTTCCTGCATCGTGTGGTTGGACCAAGGGGTGGACCGTGCGCCGTGGCACGCGAAACCACAACATCATGCGAAAGATTTGCATTTGCTGTAAAGGGGCGGGCGTGCAATTCGGGTAAATGCCGGTCACGGCCTGTAACCGGGCAGGCGGCTCAGAACATCGAAACCTGGTTGCGCTGCGCCTGCTTGAGGAAGTTGGTCAGCTCACGGGCCGACAGCGGCTTGCTGTAGTGGTAGCCCTGGCCTTCGTGGCAGCCCTGGGCGACGATGTAGGTTTCCTGTTCGGCGGTTTCCACGCCTTCAGCGATCACCTGCATCCCCAGGCTCTTGCCCAGCTGGATGATGGCGCGAACGATGGTGGCGTCATCATCGTCGTCCAGCAGGTCCTGGACGAAGCTCTTGTCGATCTTGATCTTGTCCAGCGGCAGCGATTTCAGGTAGCTGAGCGACGAGTAGCCGGTGCCGAAGTCGTCGATGGCAATCAGTGCTCCGGAGCGGCGCAGGCTCAGCAGGTGCTGGGCGGCGGTGCTGATGTCTTCCATCAGGCCGGTCTCGGTGACTTCCAGCTCCAGGCTTCGTGGCGGCAGGCGGTAGGCCTGCAGCAGGTTGTTGACCACCCGCGGCAGTTCGTTGTGGTGCAGCTGTACGGTGGACAGGTTGACCGCCATGCGCAGGTCGCTGAAGCCCATGTCGTGCCATTCGCGCAGCTGCCGGCAGGCCTGGTCGAGCACCCACTCGCCGATGCTGATGATGCTGCCGTTCTGTTCGGCGAGGGGGATGAACTGATCTGGCGGCACCATGCCCAGCTCCGGGTGCTGCCAGCGCAGCAGTGCCTCGACACCGACCACGCTGTGGTCGCGGTAGCTGATCTGTGGCTGGTACACCAGGTACAGCTGGTTGCGCGCCTGGGCTTCGCGCAGGTCCTTTTCCAGCTCGCGACGGCGGCGCATCTCGCTGTCGACGCTGGCGATGTAGAACTGGTAGCGGTTGCGCGAACGGGCCTTGGCCAGGGTCATGGTCTGTTCGGCTTTCTGCAGCAGCTTCTCGGTGCTGTCGCCGTCTTCCGGGAACAGGGTGATGCCGATGGTGGCGCGTAGGCGGATCTGCTGGTGGTGGTCGAGGTCGAACGGCACTTCCAGGTCGTCGAGGATACTCTGTGCCAGCTCGGCCGCCTCGTAGGGCTGCTCGATATTGGCCTGTACCAGGGCGAACTGGTCACCGCCCAACCGTGCCAGGGCGCCCAGGCGGCCGCTGTGGGCGCGCAGGCGGTCGGCCAAGGCCAGCAGCAGCTGGTCGCCGACCTGGTAGCTGAACTGCTCGTTGATGCCCTTGAAGTCGTCCAGGCCTACGCATAGCACCGCCACACGGTGTTGCAGGCGGCCGCCGTCGACGAGGATCTTGTCCAGTTGCTGCTGCAACTGCTGGCGGTTGGGCAGGCCTGTGAGGAAGTCGTACTGCGCCATGCGTTGCAGGCTGTTTTCCGCTTCATGGCGCAGGTGGGTATTGCGCTCGATCGAGGCCAGCAACTGGTTGGCGGTGTTTACCCACAAGCCCAGTTCGTTCTTCTCGTGGCCCTTTAGCAGCGGCAGTTGGTGCTGGCTGGGGCGGTCGGGGTTGATCTGGGTAAGGTGCTCGATGATCTTCGACAGCGGTTTGGTCAGTAGCCAGTGGTAGACCAGGTACAGCACCAGGCCCATGGCCAGGGCCCGCAGCACACCGGAAATGAAGATGATCACGGCGTTGATCAGAAAGTCTTCGCCGTAGGACGAGGTGTCGAGGGTGATGCTCAGGTCGCCATAGTATTCGCTGTAGGGGCCGCGGCCGACCAGTTGCGTGGTGTAGGTACGTTCCTGGCCGAGGATAAGGTCGGTCAGCCAGCGCATGGGCGTGTCCTGCAGCGGGCGGGACTTTTCTGCCAGCATGGTTTCGTTGGGATGGCCGATGGACGCCATGCGTACCGATTCGTCCTGGAACAGGCCTTCCATCACCTGCATGCCCATTTCGCGGTCCAGGCTATATACCGCCTGGGTCGAGGGGTCGCGGAACATGTCGAGGATGCGCTGGGCATCGTTGTTCACGGCCTGGCGGGTCTTGTAGGTGTCGTAGACGATTTGCGCACAGCTGAGCACGACACCGACCGCCAGCGCCGACAGCAGCACGACCCTGAGCAACTTGACCGACAAGCTGTTCCGCAATTCCAGCTTCAATGGGGTTTCCTTAATCCATACGCATGGCATCATTTTGCCATCAACGATGACGATACACTATCGGCCGACCATTAGTAGTGTATCGGTTGCCTGACCCCGCAACTTGAATGCGCTGTATCAATCTTCCAGAGGTTTGATGTTAGCGTGGTATGCGGGTTGAGCAAGCATTTTGCGGGTGGGGCGCAGGTGAAAACTGTGCAGGCCACTTCGCGGGCAAGCCCGCCCCCACAGGCATTGCACATTCTTCGAACAGTGTAAAGCCTGTGGGAGCGGACCGGGATTTGCTCGCCGCTGGAGAAGCGGACGGATCCCTGCGATGAAAGGCAACCACCTGTGTACGCATGCAGACGAGCACAGCATCCGCCATCAGGCAGGCACTGTGAAGGCACGCGTTATCGGGCAGTTACAGTAGTGCGGGGAAAGGGTTATTGGCGATTGGCACTGCTGGCCGGCCATTGTTCAAGTTCGGCACAGGGCGGGGTCAGGAACATGTCCGACTGAAACCGAATCCCGCAACTGTAATCGATGAAGGCAGGCGCGTTCTCGGCGGCGGCAATATTGTATTTCTGGAACGGCAACATGGCCCTGCGCACCGGCGACTGGTTGAGAATATTCTTGAATACCATGCTGGTGTCATCGGCAATCCACAGCCGACGGACTTTTCTTTTCATGTTGCCGTCAGTGAACTGGTGGCGTGCATGCAATACTCGCAAGTTGTCCATGACCAGGATTTCGCCGGGTTCCAGGCTAATGTTGGTGATGTAGTCCGGGTTGGTTGAATATTTATCCTGGATATATTGGAAGGCGGAACTGGCCCATTCCGGACTGAACGCAGTGCTGTCATAGCGGTAGCGAATACGTAGTTTGTTCTCGTTGACCTTTTCGAAGACAGAACAATCGATCGACAGCAGGTCATCACGGCAGTACGTGACACTGCCACTGGTCATCAGGATCTTCAGGATGTCGGGATGATTCACCAGCAGGTCATTATAAATGCGTTGCCCATCCACCAGGAAGTTGTCACCGCCAAACTGCGGTTTGGAAACGCACTGCAGAATGACGTATTTGGGCGGGGTAATCTTCCTGGCAACCCCATCGATATACGCCATGCCATTGAGGAACGAGCCATCCGTATGGGGATAGAAGTCGCTCGACAGTTCGCCGTGGTAGTCGTCCCTGAACGCTTGCCAGTCCTTGTTGATCGGATCGCCGCCGCCGACCACGCCAGTCTTGTCGGATTTGGTATGGAACTGGATCAGGCCGAACCGGCCTGCCACCGCGCGAAAGGCCTCGAGCGAATCGTCCTCGGGGTTGATTACACAATATCCATGTTCATGAAGAAAAGTCGAGATCCCCTGGGTGTCCTTGGAATCAAACTTTTTACGCGCGATCATTTCAAACTCCTTGTTTGAATGGATGAAGCTCAGACGTTTTGAATAAAATGGTCCACAATCATTTTCAAACCGAAGAACGTCACCCCGGCTTTAAGCAGGATGGCGCCAACACGTTGCGATATTCGATTTCGAAGAAAGCCGCCCAGGTAGGAACCGGCGGTGGAGGCGGTGATCATGATGATGATCAACTGGGCATAGTCCATGAAGGCGAAGCCGGCAAAGACAAAGGCAGCTACTTTCAGGCCGTGCAATACACTCATCTGCATGGCGTGGGTGACGATGACCTGATCCTTGTTGATGTTCATCCTCATCAGGATCGGCTGGGAAATAAGCCCGGTGACGGCAACGAACAGTGATAGAAACGTTTGCAGGAAGCCAACGATGGCAAAGTTTTTCAGGACAAAGCCGAGCGAGGCGACCAGCTTGGTCCAGGTAATCGCCAGGATGAAGATGCCGAGAATCAACGACAGGTACTTTTCCGGGAAATGCCCAATGAAGAAGTAACCGATGGCTGCCCCTGAAAGGCAGCCGATGACATAACGCGGGAGAATCTCGATTTTTGCGTGCTTGTAATCGAAGGCGAAGCGGCTGCCGTTGCTGACCATCTGAATCAGGCCATGCACCGGCACAACGGCAGAAATGGGCAGGAACTGCGGCATGACTGCCAATAGGCCAATCCCGCCGCCTACGCCGATAGCGGCAGTCATCAAAGAAGTTAGAAAGCTGACGCCCACCAAAACATATAGGCCAGCGGATAGTTCAAACATTGTCACTCCTGTCTGATTGACATGAATTCAAGCGGGCACTTCTGTACCGCAGTTGCTCGTTGCTGTTTGTGGCGCGCACGCAGCCACCCGACGGCGCACGGCGCGCCATCGGCTGTCGATGATTGGTTGATAGCGGGTATGTCAGCGCCTGGCTTTCAGTGCCGAGCAGCGCCTTTACGCAGCGGGCGCGCTATTTCTCCGGCAGCGCCCAGGCAATGATGCTGTCACCCAGCTTGGTCGGAATCCGGTCATGCCCGCCGACCACGGCAACAACGTACTGCCGCCCTTCGCTCATGTAGGTCAGGGGCGAAGCCTGGTTGCCGGCCGGTAGGCGCTCCTCCCACAGCAATTCACCACTTTCGCTGTTGTAGGCGCGCATGAAACGGTCGATGGCAGCGCCAATGAAGGTCACGCCTCCTGCTGTAGCCACGCCAGTGGCGTCGCTCGGAGTGCCGATTTCGAAGCGCAGTTTCGAGGCGATGCCCAAGGGCCCACTGTCATAGCCGGTGCCGAACGGGCGGCTCCAGCGCACTTCACGTGTGCGCAGGTCGATAGCGGAGATGAACCCCCAGGGTGGTGCGATGCACGGCTGTTCCAGCGCTGACATCCATGGGTCCTTGATTGCCCCGAACGGCAGACCGGCCTGGACGCGGAACCCCTGGTTATTGCCTGGCGACTCCTGGAACGACTTGGCATTGATCGCATCGAGCTGCTCCCGTGGAACCAGCCCCTGCATGTACGGCAGCCGCTGGTTGTTGATGATCAGCAGGCCTCGTTGCAGGTCCACCATCACCCCGCCCCAGTTCAGGCCGCCGTGATGGCCGGGGAAGATCAGGCTTTGCTGGCCGACCACCGGTGGCGTAAAGATCCCTTCGTAACGCGCCTGGCGAAACTCGATGCGGCATTGCAACTGATCGAACGGCGTCAGGCCCCAGGCATTGGTTTCGTTCAGCACTTCCGGGGTTTTCGATGGGCGGCCCATGGTGCTCGGCATGCCCGGTGACAGCGGCTGCGTGGCCGCGGTGTAGTCCCCA
The DNA here is from genome assembly GCF_044762545.1 of Pseudomonas sp. NPDC096925. Classification (NCBI taxonomy): domain Bacteria; kingdom Pseudomonadati; phylum Pseudomonadota; class Gammaproteobacteria; order Pseudomonadales; family Pseudomonadaceae; genus Pseudomonas; species Pseudomonas sp. NPDC096925. The sequence continues at coordinate 226,713 of NZ_JBIWEM010000004.1, forward strand.
GGGGCCGTGCCTTGCGGGACGGCAGCCTGCACGACATCGACCAGCGGTTCGCCGGTGGCGCGGTCGAGGACGAACAACTGGCCTGATTTGGTGGCTTGAATGACTGCCGGGCGTGGGCCGCTGCTCGTGGGGAAATCGATCAGCGCCGGTTGTGGGCTCAGGTCGTAGTCCCAGAGGTCGTGATGGACGGTCTGGAAATGCCATTTGACCTTGCCGGTGAGCGCATCCAGGGCCACCAGTGAAGAGCTGAACTTGTCTTCCTGTTCGGTACGGGTACCGCCATAGAAGTCGCCTGCAGCATTGCCGGTGGTGATGTAGACCAGCCCCAGTTCGTCGTCGGCGGAAATCGGCGCCCATGAGTTGGGCGTGCTGAGCGTATAGGTTTCATCGGCGTCGGCAGGCGCAGTGCTGTCGGGGCGACCGAGGTCCCAGGCCCACTTCTGTTTGCCGCTGACTGCGTCGTAGGCGCGAACCACACCTGACGGCGCCGGGCGCACATCCGAGTCAAGCACCCGGCCACCGGTAATGACCACACCGCGGATTACCAATGGTGCAGAAGTGATGCCGGTGGAGCCTTTGCGGAACGTGCCCAGGCCGTCCTTGAGGTCGGCAAAGCCTGCCGTGCCGAAATCTGGGCAGGCCTGCCCGGTGAGCGCATCAACTGCACCCAGGCGGATGTCGTTGGTGCCCCAGATGATGCGTTTGGCGCACAGGCCACTGGCATTGGGTACTTCGTAGTACGAGACACCACGGCAATAGGCACCACCGTTGGCGAAATAGTCCGGGTCGACTTTCGAGTCGTAGCGCCAGTTCTCCTTGCCGGTAGTGGCGCTCAACGAAATGATGATTTGCTTGGGCGTGCAGGTATACAGCGAGTCGCCAACCTTGATTGGCGTGGCCTCGTTCAGATACTTGGTTTTTTCGCCAGGCTGTTTCACATCGCCATGATGATACTCCCAGGCCTTGACCAGGCCGGAAACGTTGCCTGGGGTAATCTGCGCCGCAGCGGAATAGTGGTTGCCGAGGTTGGAGCCGGCATAGGCGGTCCAGTTGGTCTTGTCGTGGGACGCGGCGACATTGGCGTCCGGTGAGGTCACCGTACTGCGGCTGAAGGGTTGCTGTGTATGCGCGGTGATAGCGGGCGAGTCGGCCAGGTGAACGGTGTTGGGGAAGAACAGCGGTGTCAGGATGGTGGCCGCCATCAGCAGCGGCAGCCCCCCCATGATGCTGAAATACAGTGCCTTGTTGACTTTGGCAAAGTCGCGCCGGACAAGAGGCCAGAAGGCCAGAAAGATCACACTGAGAAGTACCAGCCATGCCAGACGTGGGATATAGGCCCAGCCGTTGTAGCCGGATTCCCAGATTGCCCAGCCGTAGGTGGCCAGGGATGCTGCACCGTAGAGATAGATGCCGAGCGACTTCTTCAGGCCCATGAGTGCGGCTGACAGCAGCAATGCGGTACCCATCATTGCGTAGTAAGGCGAGCCGCCGGCACTGACCAGCGTGCTTCCCTGACAGGCCAGCGTCAGGCCAAGCAGGGCCAGCAGAATCGTGTACACCCCGAACAGCAGGCTGGAGACCCCCGTCCCGTTAGCCAACGTTCCTTGTTTCATTGCAATCATCCCTGTGTGATTCGGTGCCACAGTGCGTCCGAGCGGCGCGCATAATTGCTTATTCTTGCAATGAAATACAATAAGTGGCGCGAAATTTACTCCTGGCGCTGAATCTCAGGGTGGTTTTGTATCTTGCGTGAAAAGAAGGCAATGTCTAAGCTGCCTTCCCTGATCTGAACGCGTGGGTAATGAAAGGTAGGCGGGGGAAGGGGTTACGCCTGCTGGCTTTCCAGCAAGGCATCCTGACGGGTCTTGAGCCGGCCGACTTCGTCCAGATGTTTCCAGAGAAACTGAGCGGCTTCTTCACGCCGACCGGACTCGATCAAGTCGAGCAGGTGCAGGTGCTCCAGGCATTGCGTCATCAGGCGACTGCGGTCGACGTTGGCTTTGTAGCTCATGAAGCGTCTGAGCTGGTTTTGCCGGCGTATGGCATCTATGAAGAAGAGATTGCCCGAGCACTGCACGATCATTTCGTGAAACTGGGCGCCAATTTCGAACAGTTGGGCACGTGACAGCTGGTGAATTTCGCCGTCGAGCATGGCCTGCTGTTGCTCCCGGGCTTTGGCAAATGCGGCCTGGTTGACCTTGTAGCCTGGCTCGCGCAGTGCGGCCGGCTCGATGGCCATGCGGAAGCGGTAGCTCTGGATGTGGGTCTGGGCGTTGTGTACGAATTCGTTAAGGCTCCAGCCTTGCCCGGGCTTGCGCTCGACCATGGCTTCGCTGGCCAGCCGGTTGAGGACCTTGAGCAGTTGCCCGCGGGGCACGGAGTAGCGTCGCAGTAATTGGGCCTCAAAGAATTCGGCAGGGACTTCCCCGCTGAGGATGTCGTCCACCACGCGCAGGTAGAAGTCTTCGAATGGGTCGCAGGTGGGCGGTACAGTGGTTTCCTGGATCTGCCCGGCGTCCTGTTTCAGAAAGTAGCCGCGATTGGGCTCCTGCACCGCGATGTTCCACTCGGCGAGCAGGGCAAATACCCTGCGAATGGGGGAGCGGGAGACATCGAAGGCTTGGGCGAAGGTCTGCTCGCGCAATGGCTCGCCGGCCTTCATCGACCGGGCGCGGATCATCTCGATGACGCGAGGGGCCAACTGCAGGGCGAGATCTTTCTTTATCACAGGCTGTATTCCGAATGGTTATCTTCAGTCGATCCAGCAGATTCGGGTCGGACTGGGGGCAGGAAAATACCACACACGGATGGATCTATACGCATGCTCAAATTCAATGCTCATCTCGGCTTCCAGTTCAATGAACTGCCTTTTCTGCAGCGTATCGAAGCCGCTGCCGCCGCCGGATTTCGTGCGGTGGAATTCCCGTCGCCCTATGAATTCGATGCGAGTTTGTTGGCTGATCAACTGGCGCAATATGGGTTGCCATTGGTCCAGTTCGCTGCGCCGGCTGGCGTTTCCAAGGGTATTGCCGCGGTGGCGGGCAAGGAGCCCGAGTTCCGTGACGGGTTACGCCAGGCCGTCAGCTATGCCCGCGCACTGGCGTGTGCGGATGTGCACCTGATGTCCGGGGTAACCCATGAGGATGGCGCCGACAAGGTGTATGCGAGCAACCTGGACTATGCCGTGAAGTATTTTGAAGACCAGGGGCTTCGGCCATTGATCGAGGTGATCTGCACGCAGGCAATGCCGGGGTATTACATGTCCGACTTCGGCAAGGCGCAGCGGGTGCTGGAGGCGCATCCCGGTATGGGGCTGATCCTTGATCTTTATCATGCACAGTTGCTGACCGGAAATGCTGCCGATGTGCTGGCGCAGTTCTTTGAGCGGACAGTGCATGTGCAGGTGGCCGACTGCCCGGGGCGGCATCAGCCGGGGACGGGGCAGATGGATGTTGCAGGGTTGCTGGCGGCGCTGGAGCAGCGCGGGTATGCAGGGTGGGTTGGATGTGAGTATCGGCCTACGGGTGCCACTGTAGATAGCCTTGGCTGGCTTGATCGGTACGTTTCCTGAAAATACGGCGTTCTGGCCCCTCGCATGCCCCGAAAAAAAATCCGATACCAGAGGACTGGCATCGGATTTTCGAAGAGCCCCGGCGTGGCGCCGGGGTTCTGTCTCAAGGCTGGATGACTCAGGCCTTGAAGGTCTTGCCTTCGAACTGTTCGGCAACGAAGGCCCAGTTGACCAGGTTCCAGAATGCCTCGACGTACTTGGGACGCAGGTTGCGGTAGTCGATGTAGTAGGCGTGTTCCCAGACGTCGCAGGTCAGCAGCGGGGTGTCGCCGCTGGTCAGCGGGCAGCCGGCGCCGATGGTGCTGGCCAGGGCCAGGGAACCGTCAGCCTTCTTCACCAGCCAGCCCCAGCCGGAACCGAAGGTGCCAACCGAGGTCTTGGTGAACTCTTCCTTGAACTTGTCGAAGGAACCGAAAGCGGCGTTGATGGCGTCAGCCAGGGCACCGGTCGGCTGGCCACCGGCGTTTGGTGCCAGGCAGTTCCAGTAGAAGGTGTGGTTCCAGACTTGAGCGGCGTTGTTGAAGATGCCGCCCGAAGAGGTCTTGACGATCTCTTCCAGGGTCTTGCCTTCGAATTCGGTGCCTGGGACCAGGTTGTTCAGGTTCACGACATAGGTGTTGTGGTGCTTGTCGTGGTGATACTCCAGGGTTTCCTTGGAGATGTGCGGCTGCAGGGCATCGTGGGCGTACGGCAGCGGCGGCAATTCAAAAGCCATGGTGGATCTCCTGATTCAGGTCTGTTTGCGGTTTGCGCAAGGCCGATCACGGGCGGCCCGATGAGCGTCGGCGAGTTTGTACTCTTTGCGACGCAAGGGCTGGATCATAGCACCGGGCCCGGCGCATAACCACGCAACAAAGATAGGGAATAGAGGTTCCAGAGCGGGTGGGGCGTGCCGACCGGTGGTGCTCGGCTTACCCCTTGTGGCGCCTGGCAGATCGAGCGCCGCCCGCGCGGCGCTCGATCTCACAGGCGCTAAAAATGTTGTGACAAGCCCAGAGTCAGTTGAAGATCAACTGCGCCGCCACCGCGAACATCATCACCGCCACCATCAGGTCGAGCATGCGCCAGGTCGCTGGCCGGGCCAGCCACGGTGCCAGCCAGGCCGCGCCGATTGCCAGGGTCGAGAACCACAGCAGCGAGGCACTGGCGGCACCGGCCACGTAGGCACCAGGTGCGGTCTGCTGGGCACCCAGCGAGCCGATCAGCAACACCGTGTCGAGGTACACGTGCGGGTTCAGCAGGGTCACCGCCAGGGCACTGAGCAATACCGCGCGGCGTGAGCGTGCTCCCTGGCCTTGCTGATGCTGCAGGCTCTGCCTGGAGCAGGCGCTGCGCAAAGCCTTGGCGCCGTACCAGATCAGGAACACCGCGCCGCCCCAGCGGGCGATCGCCAGCAAGGTCGGGTTGTGCGCCAGCACCGTCGCCAGGCCGAACACCCCGGCGGCCACCAGAATGGCGTCACAAATGATGCACAGGGCCGCCACCGGCAGGTGATGCTCGCGGCGCAAGCTCTGGGCGAGGACGAAGGCGTTCTGTGCACCGATGGCCATGATCAGGCCGAAGGCCACGAGCATGCCGTTGAGATAGCTTTGCCACATGGCGTGCTCTCCAGAAATGAATTGCCGTAAAAGATGCTGGCCATTGTGATGAACTGCGCTGTATAAGAAAAACAAATAGAGCTGATCAGTCATTAGGGAAATCGATGTTCGACTACAAGCTGCTGGCCGCCCTCGCCGCGGTGATCGAACAGGGTGGTTTCGAACGCGCGGCGCAGGTGCTTGGGTTGTCGCAGTCGGCCATCTCCCAGCGCATCAAGCTGCTTGAGGCGCGGGTCGGCCAGCCGGTGCTGGTGCGAGCCACACCGCCAAGCCCGACCGAAGTCGGCCGCCAGTTGCTCAACCATGTGCAGCAGGTGCGCCTGCTTGAACGCGACCTGCAGCGCCAGGTGCCGGCGCTGGACGAGGAGGGCATGCCGGAGCGCCTGCGCATCGCCCTCAACGCCGACAGCCTGGCCACCTGGTGGGCCGGCGCAGTGGGCAATTTCTGCGCACAGCAGAACGTGCTGACCGACCTGGTGGTGGAGGACCAGGAAGTGGGCCTGAAACGCATGCGTGCGGGCGAAGTGGCGGCCTGCCTGTGTGGCAGCGAGCGGCCGGTGGCCGGGGCGCGCAGCCTGCCACTGGGCGCCATGCGCTACCGGGCGCTGGCCAGCCCCGGGTTCATGGCGCGGCATTTTCCGCAGGGCTTCGCTGCCAGCCGCCTGGCCCGTACCCCGGCGATCGTGTACGGCCCGGACGACTTCCTGCAACACCGCTACCTGGCATCGCTGGGCATCGCGGATGGCTTCCTGCACCACTTGTGCCCGTCGTCCGAAGGCTTCCTGCGCATGACCGAAGCCGGCCTGGGCTGGGGCCTGGTGCCCGAATTGCAGGCCCGCGAGCAACTGGCCAGCGGCCAGTTGGTGGAAATCTGCAGCGATACCCCCATCGATGTGCCGCTGTACTGGCATCATTGGCGCAATGGCGGGCAACTGCTCGCGCAACTGACCGACCACCTGCGGCACACCGCACGGCAATGGCTGGTGCCCTTGTAGCCACGGCTGGCGTCAGTTGCATCTGAAATCTGGCAAGACGGAGTCTTACATGCGAATTCTGGTCACCGGCGCGAGTGGCTTCATTGGCGGGCGCTTTGCGCGCTTTGCCCTGGAGCAGGGCCTGGACGTGCGGGTCAGCGGCCGTCGGGCCGAAGGGGTCGAGCACCTGGTCAAGCGCGGCGCCCAGTTCATCCCCGGCGACCTGGGTGATGCCGAGCTGGCCCGTCGCCTGTGCCAGGGCGTCGAGGCCGTGGTGCACTGCGCTGGCGCGGTGGGCAACTGGGGGCGCTACCAGGACTTCTACCAAGGCAATGTGGTGGTCACCGAAAACGTGGTCGAGGGCTGTTTGAAGGAGCACGTACGACGCCTGGTGCACCTGTCATCGCCATCGATCTACTTCAATGGCCGCTCGCGCCTGGATATCCGTGAAGACCAGGTGCCGCGCCGCTTCCACGACCACTATGGGCAGACCAAGTACATGGCCGAGCAGAAAGTGTTCGGTGCCCAGGAGTTCGGCCTTGAGGTGCTGGCGCTGCGTCCGCGCTTCGTCACCGGCGCCGGCGATGCCAGTATCTTCCCGCGGCTGATGCAGATGCAGCGCAAGGGGCGTGTGGCGATCATCGGCAACGGCCTGAACAAAGTCGATTTCACCAGCGTGCACAACCTCAACGAAGCGCTGCTCAGCGCCCTGCTCGCCGACGACCGGGCGCTGGGCCAGGCCTACAACATCAGCAACGGCCAGCCGTTGCCGCTATGGGACGTGGTCAACTACGTGATGCGCCAGATGCAGCTGCCGCAAGTTACCCGCTACCGCTCCTACGGCCTGGCCTACAGCCTGGCCGCGCTGAACGAGGCGGCCTGCATGTTGTGGCCGGGGCGCCCGCAACCGACCCTGTCGCGCCTGGGGATGCAGGTGATGAGCCGCGATTTCACCCTGGATATCAGCCGCGCCCGGCAGTACCTGGACTACCAGCCCAAGGTCAGCCTGTGGACGGCGCTGGATGAGTTCTGTGCCTGGTGGAAGCACCAGCCGCCGGGGCAGTGAAACCGCCGGGCCGACAATGGACATCAACACGCCGCGCTGGCGGTTTATACTCGTGCCTCTTTGCGACTACCGCGGTTGAATGTATCCATGCGTAACCATGCCCACGATGACTACGATGACGTGCCTACCCTGCGGGCCGGCACCCATGACGATGACGAACTGATGCCGGCGCACGTGGTGCGCAGCCGCCAGAAAGCCGCTCGCGGTGCCAGCACGGCACCGCTGTGGGCATTGCTCGGGGCCTCGTTCATCGCCTTGGCGGGCCTCGGCTGGTGGAGCTTCCAGCAGATCTCGCTGATGGAGCAGCAGCTGGTGGCGACCCAGGAAAGCTTTGCCCGCATCAGCGAAGAGGCGGCCGGGCGCCTGCAGGCGATCAGCGGCAAGGTGGCGGCCAGCGAGTCCGGCGCCACTACCAGCAGCGAGGCGCTGAAGCTGCAGCTGCGCCAGTTGCAGAAGGGGGTGGCCGGGCAGACCGGCGACCTGGGCAAGCGCCTGGAGCAAGTGCTGGCCGATACCCGTGAACAGCAGAAGGCCGTGACCGAGCTGCAAAGCCAGTTGCAGGCGCAGTTGAAGCTGGTGAATGGCGAACTGGCCGCGTTGCGCTCGGGTCAGGTCGATGGTGGCAAGCTGGATACCCAGTTCAAGGGCCTGAACGAACAGGTTGCTGCGCTGAAGGCCGCGCAGGTGGATGGCGCCAAGCTGGACGGGCAGCTCAAGAGCCTGGGCAGCGAAGTGGCGGCGCTGAAGAAGCAGGGTAACCCGAGCGCGGCCATCCAGGACCTGGAGCAGGACATCCTGGTGCTCAAGAGCCAGATCGACAACCGCCCGGCTGCGTCGTCGGCGGGTGGTGCTTCGGTGCAGGAGTTCGATGCGTTCCGGGCGCAGACGACCCGCAACCTGAATACCTTGCAGAGCCAGATCCAGAACCTGCAGCAGCAGATCAACGCCCGGCCCTGAGATTACCTGAGCCTTCTTCGCGGGCACGCCCGCTCCCACAGGGGCAGCACAATCTTCAAGCTTGTCGCTGTACCTGTGGGAGCGGGCGTGCCCGCGAATGGCCCTCAATCACAAACGCGGATAGTCGATATACCCCACCGCCCCCTTGCCATAGAAGGTCTCCGGCCGCGCCTCGTTCAGCGGCGCATCCGCCGCCAGCCGCGCCGGCAGGTCAGGGTTGGCGATGAACGGCACGCCAAACGCCACTGCATCGGCCTTGCCACTGGCCAGGGCCGCATTGGCGCTGGCCTTGTCAAACCGCTCATTGACGATGTACGGGCCACCGAACGCCTCTTTGATCAGCGGGCCGATGCTGTCATCGGCTTCCCGTTCCCGCGAGCAGATGAAGGCGATGCCCCGCTTGCCCAGCTCACGGGCCACGTAGGTAAAGGTTTCGGCACGGTCGGCATCGCCCATGTCATGGGCATCGGCACGCGGCGCCAGGTGCACGCCCACGCGGTTCGCGCCCCACACCTCGATGGCCGCATCGGTCACTTCCAGCAGCAGGCGCGCACGGTTTTCCAGCGAGCCGCCGTAGTGGTCGGTGCGCTGGTTGGTGCTGCTCTGCAGGAACTGGTCGAGCAAATAACCGTTGGCACCGTGGATCTCCACGCCATCGAAACCGGCAGCCTTGGCATTCTCGGCTCCGCTGCGGTAGGCCTCGACGATGTCGATGATTTCTTCGGTTTCCAGCGCGCGCGGGGTGGGGTAGTCGCTGAGCGGGCGCACCAGGCTTACATGGCCCTTGGGCTGGATCGCGCTGGGGGCCACCGGCAGTTCACCGTTCAGGTAGCTGGGGTGGGAGATGCGGCCAACGTGCCACAGCTGCAGGAAGATGCGCCCGCCAGCGGCATGCACGGCCTTGGTCACGTTGTTCCAGCCACGCACCTGCTCGTCGTTCCAGATACCGGGGGTATCCGGGTAGCCGACGCCCATGGCGCTGACCGAAGTCGCCTCGCTGAGAATCAGCCCGGCACTGGCGCGCTGCACGTAGTACTCGGCCATCAGCGCATTGGGCACGCGGCCTTCGTCGGCCCGGCAGCGGGTGAGCGGGGCCATGATGATGCGGTTGGGCAGTTGCAGGTCGCCCAGGGTGATCGGATCGAAAAGCGTGGTCATGACGGTTACCTGCCTGTTCAGAGTGCTTGGCGCAGTTGTTCGAGAAACGCCTGGATGGTGGTTTCGTTACGTTTGAAGAAGTGCCATTGGCCGATCTTCTGGCTGCTGATCAGCCCGGCGCGCTGCAGGGTGGCCAGGTGGGCGGAAACGGTCGACTGCGACAGGCCGCAGCGTTGGTCGATCTGCCCGGCACACACACCGTTCTCGGTGCTGTGGTACTGGTCGGGAAACTGCGTTGCCGGGTCCTTCAGCCAGCTGAGGATTTCTCGCCTGACCGGGTGGGCCAGCGCTTTTATGATTTCGTCGAGATCGAGAGGCATGGGTTGAGGCTCGTTGTAGCGGTATATCGCGATAGGGCGAAATGTAAATCGTGGTTTCCCGATATACAAATACCAAGAGGTTCTGAGCTGAGTGCGAATCGCTATATCGCGTTATAACGATATACTGGCCGGCGGTGTTAGACTGCGCTCATGAACTACCTCGCACACCTGCACCTCGGCGGCCCGGCGCCGCAACAACTGCTTGGCAGCCTGTATGGCGACTTCGTCAAGGGCTCGCTGGAAGGGCGCTTCCCACCTGCGCTGGAGGCGGCCATCCGGCTGCATCGGCATATCGACAGCTATACCGACCAGCACCCGTTGGTGCAGGCGGCACTGGCGCGCTTCCCACGGGAACGGCGGCGTTTTGCCGGCATTGTTCTGGATGTGTTTTTCGACCATTGCCTGGCGCGGCATTGGCGGGATTATGCCGAGCAACCGTTGGAGCAGTTCACCGGGGACTTTTATCGGGTGTTGCTGGCGGAGCCCGAGTTGCCGGGGCGGCTGGCGCGGATTGCGCCGTTCATGGCGGCGGATGACTGGCTGGGGGCGTATGGGGATTTTGCCACGCTGGAGCAGGTGTTCAACGGCATTGCCCGGCGCTTGTCGCGGCCGGAGGGGATGGTTGGGGTGATGGGGGAGCTGGAGCGGCTGTATGAGCCATTGCTGGCGGACTTCAGGGCGTTTTATCCGCAGTTGCAGGTGTTTGCAGCGGCTGGCCGGTTGTCTGGCTGTTAGTCCTGTGCCAGCTTCTTCGCGGGTGAACCCGCTCCCACAGGTACAGCGCTATCTTCGGGATCACACTATCCCTGTGGGAGCGGGTTTACCCGCGAAGAGGCCGGTACTGGCAGTGCAAGAATTCAGGCTGCCCGCGCCTGCCGCCGTGGCGCCAGCTCAACGTCTTCAACCCCGAACAACGCCAGGTGAATCGCCTGCTGCGCCTGCAACGCCAGCACCGCTCGCTCCTTGCCCACGCTGCCGATCGGCTGCAGCAGCTGAATGCAAACCTCCCCACGCGGCTGGGCGAACAGGCGCATCAGGTGCGACACCAGGTCATCATCACCAATGAACGGCGCAATCGGGTCGATCTGGCCAGCGCGCAGGTACTGGATGGCGACCGGCTGCACCGCCACGCCGCGGTCGATGGCGCCTGCCAGCAGGCGGCCATGGAAGGTGCGCAGGTTACGGCCGTTGGTGGTGGTGCCTTCCGGGAAGATCAGCAGCGGCCGGGCCAGGCCCAGTTGCCCGGCGATCTGTTCACGCAGGCGCTGGCTGTCGCCCCCGCCACGGCGGATGAACAGGGTGCCGGCCTTCTCCGCCAGCCAGCCGGCCACCGGCCAGTGGCGCACCTCGGCCTTGGACAGGAACGACAGCGGCAGCAGCATGCCGAGCAGGGGGATATCGGTCCAGGACACATGGTTGCTGACCCACAGCATCGGCCGCTGCGGCAGCTCGCCAACCACCCGCACATCGAAGGGCAGGGCCGCGACCAGGCGCTTCATGAACAGGCAGGTCCAGCGCTGGCGGCGCTCGATGGGCGCCTTGAACCCCAGGCGTTCGCCCAGGGCGATCACGCTGGCCATCAGCATGCCCTGCAGCAGTACCAGCAGCAGTCGAGTCAGGCGGGCCAGTACCCGCAGCTTCGGCATCAGACCGCTGCCTTGAAGTGGCGGGCGTAGCGCGGGCACAGCTCGTCGCGCTTGAGCAGGATGAACACGTCGGCCACCTGGAAGTCTTCGTCCCAGCATGGCTCGCCGCAAATCTTCGCGCCCAGGCGCATGTACGCCTTGAGCAGCGGTGGCATTTCGGCGATGACGTTGTGTGGCAGGGCCAGGTTGGGCAACGGGTTCTTTGGCTCGGCACGCAGGTGCTCGGTGCACAGGTAGCGGTCACGCAGGCGCTGCATCACCGCGTGGGCCTGTACCCCGCCATCTTGCATGGGGATGCTGGCGCAGCCCATCAGGTAGCTGTAGCGGCCTTCGTTGAGCACTTCGGCCAGTTCGCCCCAGAGCACGGCGATGGTGCCACCGTTGCGGTAGTCGGGGGCTACGCAGGTGCGGCCCAGCTCCAGGATCGGGCCCTGCAGCTGCAACAGGCCGTGCAGGCTGAATTCTTCTTCGCTATAGAAGCGGCCCAGGCTGCTGGCGGCCTGATGGTCGAGCAGGCGGGTGGTGGCAACCAGCTCGCCGGTACTCAGGTCGCGTACGCCAATGTGGCGGCAGTGCACGTCGTAGTCGTCCATGTCCAGGCCTTGCTCGGCACCTTTGAGCCTGGCCTTGAATTCGGCGCTGAACACTTTGTAGCGCAGGGCCTGGGCTTCTTGCAGGGCCGCGGCGCCAACCAGGCGTTCGGCTTGCAGACGGCGTTCGGTGCTGTTGTCGCCAGCGTGAGCGATCCGAGTCATTACGAGTCTCCATAAGCCAGCCATGAAGGGTTGCGGCCGGTCGGCTTTGTTGTGCAAAGTCAGCCTAGGTAGACGGGGTGTCACCCCTGTGAATCTTTGGTGATGCTTGCGTGACACCCCCTGAGTCTTAACAGAAAGCCCCTCAGCAAGGAGCCGACCGATGGCCTGGTTGCAACGACTCAACGACCCGCTTCGCCAAGGGTTGGCGGGCACCCTGGGCGAAACCTACGCAGTGCTGCTCGAGCGCCTTGGCCCGGTTGCCCCGTTCGAACTGGCGGTGCTCGGTGGGCGCGCAATGGCCACCCCGGGCCTGGCTTTCCTGGTCGGCTACCAGGCCGCCTTGCGCGTGCTGTGGCCCAGTGCCCCACCCAGCCTCGGTGCCCTGTGTGCCACCGAACGGCGCAGCGTGCGGCCGGCGGACATGCGCACGCGCCTGGACGGCTTGCGGCTGACCGGCAGCAAGGATTTCGTCACTGCGGGCCTGGAGGCGGAATGGCTGCTGGTGGCGGCGCGCAGCGAGGCGACGGGGGCGGCGCCGCAGTTGAACCTGGCGGTGGTCTACCCCGGGGAGCCAGGGGTGACGCTGGAAGCGCTGCCCACCCTGCCGCTGATGCCAGAGGTGGGCCATGGGCGGCTGGTGCTGGAGCAGGCTGCGTGCGAGTTGCTGGCCGGTGATGGTTGGGATGCCTATGTGAAGCCGTTCCGTTCGCTGGAGGACTTGTATGTGCTTACGGCGTTGACGGCCTGGCTGTATGGCGTTGGGCAGGAGTGCGCCTGGCCGCAGGCCCTGCGCCTGCAGTTGCTTGGGCTGCTGGCCGGGTGTGCCGAGGGTAGCCGGCAGTGTGCCGATAGCGTTGGCTGCCATTTGTTGCTGGGCGGGTTGTTTGCGCAGTTCCAGGCGCTGCGGGGGGAAATCGATGCCGCGTTGGCGGCGGGGGCGGCGCATTGGGCGCAGATCTGGCAGCGTGACCAGGGGGTGATGGCGCTGGCGGCGGCGGCGCGGGAGAAGCGGCTGAACAAGGCGTGGGCTGCTGCGGGATTGTCATGAATGCCTGGTAGGTTGGTGTGATCCGATGATTCCTGGGGCCGCTGTGCGGCCCTTCGCGGGCTTGCCCGCTCCCACAGGTATGTCGCTGACTCCATGAATGGTGCGATCCCTGTGGGAGCGGGCGGGCCCGCGAAGGGCTGCAAGGCAGCCCCAAATAACGCGAGCCTGTACTGGGATGCTGAAAGGTCTGCTGCTGTTTTTTTGTATGGCCATGGCCCCTGCCAAGGCTGAGGTCTGGCCTGACCCTGACTGGCACAACGACCCTGCCCCCCTCGACTGGCAAGCCGTCGACGCCTACGCCTTCCCCGCACGCACCACTGCCGAACGCAGCGGCATCCGCACCGACGCGCTGCTGATCATCCGCGACGGGCGCATCCTCCACGAACGCTACGCCCCCCCGACCAGCGCCGCCACCGCCCACCTCACCTGGTCGATCAGCAAGAGCGTGCTTGCCACGCTGCTGGGGGTAGCCCAGGGCGAAGGCCGCTTCCAGCTGCAGGACCCGGTCACCCGCTTCTACCCGGCCATGCAGGCCCATCCTGGCGTGCGCATGGCCGACCTGCTGCATTGGGCCAGCGGCCTGGACTGGCAGGAGGACTACGAGTACGCCCCGCTCAAGTCATCAGTGGTTGCCATGCTGTATACCCGTGGCCGCGACGACATGGCGGCCTATACGGCAGCGCGGGACACGGTGGCCAGCCCGGGCCAGCGGTTTCTCTACTCCAGTGGCGACAGCAACCTGCTGGCCGCCGCGCTGCGCGGCATGCTCGATGCCAGTCAGTACCCCGACTACCCCTGGCATGCGCTGTTCACCCCGTTAGGGATCGACAGCGCGGTATGGGAGCGTGACAGGGCGGGGACCTACGTGGGCTCGTCCTACCTGTACCTCAGCGCTCGCGACCTGGCACGCATCGGCCTGCTGATGCAGCGTGAGGGGCGCTGGCAGGATCGGCAATTGCTGCCCAGGCCCTGGGTGGCCTTCAACCGCACGCCGTTCGCCACGGCCGAAGCAGTGCCCGGCGAGGCCAACCCCGGCGGACACTGGTGGCTCAACCAGCCGCTGGCCGGCGCTGCACGGCCTTGGCCGAGTGCGCCTGCCGACACCTACGCAGCCCTTGGCCACTGGGGCCAGGCGCTGTACGTGCTGCCCGCGCAAAAGCTGGTGATCGTGCGATACGCCGATGACCGCGACGGCAGCTACCAGCACGACGAGATGCTCAGGCGAATACTGGTGGCGCTGGCCGGGAAGGGGGCATGAAGCGGGTAGTACTGCTGGTATTGCTGGGGCTGGTGTACTGGGCCTGGCACGAGCGCCAGGCCCTGGCGGACTTCCCCGGTATCCTTTCGGCCTACTCGGCCAAGGAATACTGCTCGTGCCGCTTCGTCATGGGTTTCGAACCGGCGTATTGCCAAGGCTACGTGAAGCAATGGCTGCCGCTGAGCCTGCTGGAGGAAAACAGCCAACAGCGGCAGGTCACCGCCGAAGGCCTGGGCCGACGCAATCAGGCCGCCTGGCAAGGCCCGCGCGAGGGCTGCCGCTTGCTGCCATGAAGGCGGGCGGGTAAGGTTGGCGGTCTGGTTTCACGAGATCTGTCATGTTCAAGCTGCCCCGCCTGCTGCCCGCCTTGTTGCTGGCTTTTTGCCTGCCCGCCCACGCCAACTGGCACCTCGATGGCGAGTCTTCGCGCCTTTCGTTCATTACCGGCAAGAACGGTAACACCGCCGAAGTGCACCGCTTTCTGGTGCTGCATGGCACGGTCGACCGCAAGGGCGTTGCCGGGCTGAGTATCGAGATGGACTCGGTGAGCAGTGGCGTTCCGCTGCGTGACGAACGCATGCGCGAGGACCTGTTCGAGGTCGAGCGTTTTACCGAAGCCAAGGTGCAGGCGCAACTGGACCTGCGGCCGATCAACGACCTGGCCAACGGTGCCCAGATCGAGCTGCGCCTGCCGCTGACGGTGACTCTGCATGGCCAGTCGCACAGCTACAACGCTTTGCTGCTGGCCACCCGCCTGGACGAGCGACGCTTCCAGGTGGTGACCCTTGAGCCCCTGGTGCTGCGCGCCGAGGATTTCGGCCTGCTGCCCGGGCTGCAACGCCTGCGCAAGTTCGCCGGGCTCACGTCCATCAACCCGTCGGTGCCGGTTAGCGCGGTGCTGATCTTCACCGCCCGCTGACATGCCGGGGCCGGTCTTCCCCTGGCGGGATGGCAACCAGTTCGAACTGCTGATCGACGGCCCCGAGTTCTTTCCGCGCATGCTCCTGGCGATCATGCGCGCCGAAATCCAGGTCGACCTGGAGCTGTACCTGGTCGAGGCCGGTGACTGCGCGGATGCGGTGGTCGAAGCGTTGGAGCAGGCCGCCCGACGCGGCGTGCGGGTGCGCTGCCTGTTCGACGACTATGGCTCGCTGGCTTTCAACAGCAAGCTGCGTCAGCGCCTGCTGGACGCGGGTGTGTACCTGCGCTGGTACAACCGCCTGCGCTGGAAGCGCGGCCTGCGCAACCTGTACCGCGATCACCGCAAGCTGCTGCTGGTGGATGAGCGCTGGGCCGTGGTGGGCGGCACGGGCGTCACCGACGAGTTCTGGACGCCGGGCGAGGCGACCAGTGAGTGGCACGAGGTGATGGTGCAGATGCAGGGGCCTGTGGTGAACGACTGGCAGTTGCTGTTCGACCGCCAGTGGCACGCCAACAACCGTCGCACCGCCTGGCGCCCCGCCGAGGGCTTTGGCCTGCCGCGCCTGCCCAAGGTGCCTGCGCAGGGGCAGGGCATGGGCCGGGTAGCCTATGCCGACGCCCGCCAGCACCAGGACATCCTGCATTCGCTGGTGCGGGCGATCAACAGCGGCAAGCAGCGAGTGTGGCTGGCCACGCCTTACTTCCTGCCGACCTGGAGCGTGCGCCGCTCGCTGCGACGGGCTGCCGGCAAGGGGGTCGATGTGCGGCTGCTGCTGACCGGTCCGCGCACTGATCACCCCTCGGTACGTTACGCCGGGCACCGCTATTACCCCCGTTTGCTGCGCGCCGGGGTGCGCATCTACGAGTATCAACCGTGTTTCCTGCACCTGAAGATGGTTTTGATCGACGACTGGGTCAGTATCGGCTCATGCAATTTCGATCACTGGAACCTGCGCTTCAACCTCGAGGCCAATATCGAGGCCCTCGACCCGCCGCTGACGGCGGCCGTGCAGGCCAGCTTCGAGCGTGATTTTGCCTTGAGCGAGGTGGTCGACCTCGGGCAGTGGCATGCCCGGCCGCTATGGCGCCGGGTGAAGCAGCGGTTGTGGGGTTGGCTGGACCGGTTGGTGGTCAACTTGCTCGACCGTCGCGACTGAGACCGGCTATCGTGCAGTGACTTCTCAAGGCAATCGAAGGAGTGGGTGCGATGACGGCGAAGAAAATTCTCATGCTGGTTGGTGACTACGTCGAAGACTACGAGGTCATGGTGCCGTTCCAGGCGCTGAGCATGGTCGGGCACACGGTGCATGCGGTATGCCCGGAAAAGGTCGCGGGGCAGACGGTGCGTACCGCGATTCATGATTTTGAGGGCGAACAGACCTACAGCGAAAAGCCGGGGCACAACTTTGCCTTGAATTATGACTTTGTGCGGGTGCGGGCCGAGAGTTACGACGCGTTGTTGATCCCGGGTGGCCGTGCGCCAGAGTACCTGCGTCTGGATGAAAAGGTGCTGGAGCTGGTGCGTGCGTTCGACCAGGCCGGCAAGCCGATCGCGGCGGTATGCCATGGTGCCCAGTTGCTGGCAGCTGCCGGTGTGCTGGAAGGGCGTGAATGCAGTGCGTACCCGGCGTGTGCGCCGGAAGTGCGCCTGGCGGGTGGGACATTCATCGATATCGCGGTGGACCAGGCGCATGTGGACGGCAACCTGGTGACGGCACCGGCATGGCCGGCGCATCCGGCGTGGCTGGCAGCCTTCCTCAAGGTGCTTGGTACCCGTATTGTCTGACAGGGCCTCTTCGCGGGCATGCCCGCTCCCACATGTACCTCACTGCTCTGAAGTCGTGTGGGATCCTTGTGGGAGCGGGCGTGCCCGCGAAGAGGCCAGTACAGGCAATCCCCCCTGATCAGGCCACCTGCTCGACCCAGTCATTGAGGTTGTAGTAGTTGGTCACCCGGGCAATCTTCCCACAGTGGATATAGAAGAACGCCCCCGCCGGCAGCACATAGGTCTGCCCGTTGGCCGCCGGCAACCCTTCGTCATCGGCCAGATATTCCCCATGCACGGTGAACTCCGCCGCCGCGCGGCTGCCGTCGGCGTTCTGCATCACCACGATATCGGCCAGGCGCTCGCGGTAGCAGCGGTTCATCTTGTCCATGAACGCTGCAAACCGGGCCTTGCCCATCTGCCGCTCGCCCTGGTTGATGTCGTGGATCACATCCTCGCTGAGCAGGGCGAGAAAGGCGGGCATGTCTCCAGCGTTGAAGGCGGCGTAGTAAGCATTTACCAGTTCGGTAGCGGTCATGGAACAATACCTGTCGTGGAGGGAAAAGGCGGGTCGTTGCTCCGGATGATAGGGTTTCCCCTCAAGCCCGGCTTAGCCGAGCGCGTCATCCACATCGACAAAACGACCGCCAAGCATGGAAATACGCCTGTTGCACGGCGCCGCTATCGCGCCTTACATCGATGACCTCGCTCGCCTGCGCCTTACCGTGTTCCGCGAGTTTCCCTACCTTTATGACGGCACCCCGGAGTACGAGGCCGAGTACCTGGCCACCTATGCGCGCTCCGGGCGCAGCCTGGTGGTGCTGGCGCTGGACGACGGCAAGGTGGTCGGCGCCTCCACCGGCCTGCCGCTGGTGGATGTCGCCCCCGAGTTCCAGCAGCCGTTCCTGGCCCAGGGGCGTGACCCGGCCAGCGTGTACTACTTCGGTGAATCGGTAGTACTGCCCGAATACCGTGGCCAGGGCCTGGGGGTGCGCTTTTTCATCGAGCGCGAGTCCTACGCGCACAAGCTGGCCGAGTTCGATTACTGCGCGTTCTGTGCGGTCGAGCGGCCAGGGGTGCATCCGCGGCGGCCAGTGGACTACAAGCCGTTGCACGGCTTCTGGCGGAACCGCGGCTTCCTGCACGACCCGTCGCTGCGCACCAGCTACGCCTGGCGTGACCTGGACGAGCAGGAAAGCTCCGACAAGCTGATGTCGTTCTGGCTCAAGGAACTGCCGATATGATCCGTCTGGCTGCCTGCCAGTACGCCATCGAGCTGCATGAAACCTGGGACGCCTACGCCGACCACCTGCAAGGCCTGTGCGCCGAGGCGGTGGAGGCGGGGGCCCGCCTGCTGCTGTTGCCGGAGTACGCCGGGCTGGTGCTAAGCGGGCAGCTGAGTGCCGAGCAGCGGGGTGACCTGAAGGCTTCCATCGCCGGCATCCAGCCGCTGATCGAGCCATGGAAGGCGCTGTGCGAGAGCCTTGCCAGGCGCTGGGGGATCTACCTGCAACCGGGCAGCGTACCGGTGCTGGACAGTGATGGGCGCTACCGCAACCGTGCCTGGCTGTTCGGCCCCAAGGGTGTAATGGGCTACCAGGACAAGCTGATGATGACCCGCTTCGAGCGGGAGCAGTGGGACATAGCTGCGGGCCAGGGGCTGCAGGTGTTTGAAACCGAACTGGGGCGCATGGGGATCCTGATCTGCTACGACAACGAATTCCCGATGCTGGCCCGGCGCCTGGCCGAGGCTGGTGCCGACCTGATCCTGGCGCCGAGCTGTACCGACACCGAGGCCGGTTACCACCGGGTGCGCATTGGCGCGCAGGCGCGGGCGTTGGAGAACCAGCTTGCGGTGTTGCAGAGCCCTACGGTCGGGCTGGCGCCCTGGTCGCCGGCGCTGGACGAGAATATCGGCCGGGCAGGGTTGTTCGTACCGCCGGATCACGGGATGCCGGGGGATGGGGTGGTGGCCTTGAGTGAAGAATTGAGCCCTGTCACTAGTCAGTGGCTGGTCTGTGAGGTGGATCTGGAGGAAGTACGGCGGGTGAGGCGGGAAGGGCAGGTTTTTACCCGCAGGGACTGGCCGGAGCAGTTCGAACGAATTGTGTAGAACAGGGGCGGCCTCTTCGCGGGTGAACCCGCTCCCACAGGTAGCGCGTAGCCCCAGGCTTGCGCTGTCCCTGTGGGAGCGGGTTTACCCGCGAAGAAGGCGACACGGTTACATCAGGCTTACTTCACTTCGACTGCCAGGCTCTGGGCAATCTTGCTCTGCCACAGGGCAGGGCCAGTGATGTGTACCGACTCACCGTTGCTGTCCACGGCGACGGTCACCGGCATGTCCTTGACCTCGAACTCGTAGATCGCTTCCATGCCCAGTTCGGCGAAGGCCAGGACCTTCGACTTGCGGATGGCCTGGGCCACCAGGTAGGCAGCGCCGCCGACGGCCATCAGGTACACGGCCTTGTTGTCCTTGATCGCTTCGATGGCGGCAGGGCCGCGCTCGGACTTGCCGATCATGCCCAGCAGGCCGGTCTGTTCGAGGATCTGGCGGGTGAACTTGTCCATGCGGGTAGCGGTGGTCGGGCCGGCTGGGCCTACCACTTCGTCACCGACCGGGTCGACCGGGCCGACGTAGTAGATGAAGCGGCCTTTCAGGTCCACCGGCAGCTCTTCGCCGCGGTTGAGCATTTCGACCATGCGCTTGTGCGCGGCATCGCGGCCGGTCAGCATCTTGCCGTTGAGCAGGATGGTTTCGCCCGGCTTCCAGCTGGCGACTTCTTCCGGGGTGATGGCGTCGAGGTTGACGCGACGGGCGCTCGGGCCGGCTTCCCAGACGATTTCCGGGTAGGCGTCCAGCGACGGCGCTTCCAGCTCGGCCGGGCCGGAGCCATCGAGCACGAAGTGGGCGTGGCGGGTGGCGGCGCAGTTGGGGATCATGCACACCGGCAGCGAAGCGGCGTGGGTCGGGTAGTCCATGATCTTGACGTCGAGCACGGTGGTCAGGCCACCCAGGCCCTGGGCGCCGATGCCCAGCTGGTTGACCTTCTCGAACAGCTCCAGGCGGATTTCTTCCAGGCGGTTCTGCGGGCCACGGGCTTTCAGTTCGTGGATGTCGATGGACTCCATCAACACTTCCTTGGCCATCACCGCGGCCTTCTCGGCGGTACCGCCGATGCCGATGCCGAGCATGCCAGGCGGGCACCAGCCAGCGCCCATGGTCGGGACGGTCTTCAGTACCCAGTCGACGATCGAGTCGGACGGGTTGAGCATGGCCATCTTCGACTTGTTCTCCGAGCCGCCGCCCTTGGCCGCGACATCGACCTCGACCTTGTCGCCGGGGACGATGGAGTAGTGGATCACTGCCGGGGTGTTGTCCTTGGTGTTCTTGCGGGCACCGGCCGGGTCGGCCAGGATCGAAGCGCGCAGGACGTTTTCAGGCAGGTTGTAGGCGCGACGCACACCTTCGTTGATCATGTCGTCGACGCTCAGGGTGGCGCCGTCCCAACGCACGTCCATGCCCACGCGCACGAACACGGTGACAATACCGGTGTCCTGGCAGATCGGGCGGTGGCCGGTGGCGCACATGCGCGAGTTGATCAGGATCTGGGCGATGGAATCGCGCGCAGCAGGCGACTCTTCACGCAGATAGGCCTCGTGCATGGCCTGGATGAAATCGACGGGGTGGTAGTACGAGATGAATTGCAGGGCATCGGCGACGCTCTGAATCAGGTCGTCTTGCTTGATCACGGTCATGCAGCGCGCTCCTCTTAAAGACGGGAACATTCATATAGACGCTCGACGGTGCCGACCAGCGTGTCGAAACGCCTTGCAAAGGCGCGCCGGCAGCATGGCCGACGCAAAAGGGCGCGGCAGTATAGCGTGCCTCTCCGTCTGAAACACCTGCGAGTGGTCTGGACCATGGTCGGCAGGGGGCAGGCATTGTTCTTGCTGCCTTGCTGTAGAGATAGGATGCTGGGAGGGGGCCGCAACGCGGCCCCGGAAACCCAAGAGCTGGAAGAGATAGCTGAACATGCCCGAACTTTGCGTGGGCGAGCGCCGCTGGGCGGTGCCGGCCGGCAGCAACCTGCTCGATGCCTTGAACGAGGCCGGGCTGAACGTGCCTTACAGCTGCCGCGCCGGCAGCTGCCATGCCTGCCTGGTGCACTGCCTGACCGGGCAACCGCTGGATGCGCTGCCCGAGGCCATGGCGCTGGACAAGCATGCCTTGGGCTGGCGTCTGGCTTGCCAGTGCCGTGTGGTCGAGGACCTGCATGTAGCGTTGTTCGACCCGCAACAGGATGGTGTGCCGGCTCAGGTCTGTGCCCTGGACTGGTTCGGCGATGTGTTGCGTGTGCGGCTGCGGCCCGAGCGGGCACTGCGTTACCAGGCGGGGCAGCATGTGGTGTTGTGGAAGGGTTCGGTAGCGCGGCCGTATTCCCTGGCCAGCCTGCCGGGGGAAGATGACTTTCTGGAGTTTCACATCGATTGCCAGCGCCCAGGTGCTTTTTGCGACAAGGTCCGTGGCCTGCAGGTGGGTGATGTGCTGCGCCTGGGTGAATTCAGGGGCGGGGCTTTGCATTACGACCCGGACTGGCAGGATCGGCCGCTCTGGCTGCTGGCTGCCGGAACGGGGCTTGCTCCGCTGTGGGGCATCTTGCGCGAGGCAGTACGGCAGGGGCACCGTGGCGAGATTCGGGTACTGCATGTGGCGCGGGACAGCACCGGGCATTACTTGGCAGAGCCGTTGCGGGAAATGGCGAATGTGAATGTCGAGTTGGTACTGGTGGAGCAGTTGGATGAAGCGTTGGCCGGGTTGCGGCCTTCAACGCGGCAGACGGTGGCGCTGGTGTGCGGGGCGCCGGGGAGTGTCGAGCGGTTTGCCCGACGGCTGTTCATTGCCGGGGTGCCGCGGGGGCAGGTGTTTGCTGATGTGTTTGTCGAGCATGCCTGAGGCATTTGTGTTGATCGTGCCGGCCCATTCGCGGGCACGCCCGCTCCCACAGGTACAGCGCTAGCCTCAGGCTTGTTGCTAACCCTGTGGGAGCGGGCGTGCCCGCGAACGGGGCCATGGCGCGGCCCCTTGGCGGGATCAACCGACCAGCGGATCACCGACATGCAGGATCTTCATGCCATTGGTGCCACCGATGGTGTGGTAGCTGTCACCTTTGGTCAGGATCACCCAGTCACCTTGCTCCACCAGGCCACGCTTGAGCAGTTCGTCGACCGCTGCCTGGCTCACCTTGTCGGCCGGCAGCGAGGCCGGGTCGAAGGCGATCGGGTACACGCCGCGGAACATCGAGGCACGCGCCTGGGTAGCACGGTGCGGCGACAGGGCGAAGATCGGCACGTGCGAACGCAGGCGCGACATGATCAGCGGGGTGTAGCCACTCTCGGTCAGCGCGATGATCGCCTTCACGCCCGGGAAGTGGTTGGCGGTGTACATGGCCGCCAGGGCGATGCTCTCGTCGCAGCGCTCGAAGGTGGTGTGCAGGCGGTGGCTGGACTTCTGGCTGGTCGGGTGCTTTTCGGCACCCAGGCAGATGCGGGCCATGGCCTGGACGGCTTCGATCGGGTAGGCACCGGCGGCACTTTCAGCCGACAGCATTACCGCGTCGGTGTTGTCCAGCACGGCGTTGGCCACGTCGGACACTTCGGCGCGGGTCGGCATCGGGTTCTGGATCATCGACTCCATCATCTGGGTCGCCACGATCACCGCCTTGTTGTTGCGGCGGGCGTGCTGGATGATCTTCTTCTGGATGGCGATCAGCTCGGCGTCGCCGATTTCCACGCCCAGGTCGCCACGGGCAACCATCACGGCGTCGGAGGCGGCAATCAGCTTGTCGAGGGTCTCGTCGTCGGCAACGGCTTCGGCGCGCTCGATCTTGGCCACCAGCCAGGCGCTGCCGCCGGCTTCGTCACGCAGCTTGCGCGCGTATTCCATGTCGCTGGCGTCACGCGGGAAGGACACGGCCAGGTAGTCCAGGTCCATTTCCGCGGCCAGCTTGATGTCGGCCTTGTCTTTTTCGGTCAGGGCCGGCGCGGTCAGGCCGCCACCTTTACGGTTGATGCCTTTGTGGTCCGACAGCGGGCCACCGATGATCACCACGCAGTGCAGGGCGTCTGCGGTGGCGGTCTCGACGCGCATGACCACGCGGCCATCGTCGAGCAGCAATTCGTCACCAACGCCGCAGTCCTTGACCAGGTCCGGGTAGTCGATACCGACGATGTCCTGGTTGCCTTCGGTCAGCGGGTGGGCGGTGGAGAAGGTGAACTTGTCACCGATCTTCAGTTCGATGCGCTTGTTGGCGAACTTGGCGATGCGGATCTTCGGACCCTGCAGGTCGCCCAGCAGTGCAACATGGCGGCCGTTCTTGGCGGCGATGTCTCGGATCAGGCGCGCGCGGGCCTTGTGCTCGTCCGGAGTGCCGTGGGAGAAGTTCAGGCGTGCCACGTCCAGGCCGGCGAGGATCAGCTGTTCGATCACTTCCGGCGAGTTGCTGGCGGGGCCAAGGGTGGCGACGATTTTGGTACGGCGGATGCTCATGCACAGACTCCTATAGTGAAGCGCAGCGAAAGGCTACTCCTCAATTGCGCTGTAGTCATTGTTCCGTTGCACTACCTGCGACCAAGGCAGGGTGGCATTTGAACGGGCAGGGTATCCTTGCAAAAGGGTGTGAAGATTTGCCGGCAAAGGCCGATACACTGGCATCAAAGGAGACCCCCATGCGAGCCCTGATCGTTTTAGTCTTGGCGGCCAGCGCCGTCGGCTGCACCCGCTGGTCCATGGACCACCACCTGAACAACGCCTACCGCGCCTACGACCGTGGCGATTGCGCACGGGTCATGCTCGAGCTGTCGCAGGTCGACCGCACCAGCCGTGCGCGCCCGTTCATCCACCCCGAAGTGTCACTGCTGCGCGGCCAGTGCCTGGAGCGCCAGGCGTTGTACGTGGATGCCGCGCAAACCTACCAGTACCTGATCCAGCAGTACCCGGGCAATGAGTATGCCTATCGCGCCCAGGCACGCCTGCAGACCCTGGAGAAACTCGGCCATTTGCGCGGCGCCGAAGCCGCCGTGGCCCACCCGGTGAGTGCCGCACCTTGGCGTTAACACCAAGGTGTGATTTATTTCACGGGATTTGCCGCGCGCGCTGCGCTAATCTGTAACTCAGCTGTTACAACAACCGCCAGTTCCTCGTATTCCTGGCATCGGATACGGACTGCACTTGCGATCATGTTCAACAAGCGCCACATCGAACGCCATCAGCTGCCTTGTGTTCTCAAGGTGTTCAACCGCTTTACCGGTCAGTCGATCGGCCAGCTGGGCAACGCCTCCGAAGACGGGCTGATGCTGATCAGCCAGCTACCTGTACTGGTAGGGCCCGACTACGAGCTGCAATTGCGCCTGCCGCTGGTCGGCGGCGGGCATCAGTTCGTCAACCTCACCGCCAGCTGCCTGTGGTGCCGCGAAGACCAGACGCCCGGCCACTACGATTCGGGCTTCATGCTGCTGCAGGCGCCCCGCGAGTACGACGAATTCGTCCGCTCGTTGCGTGACTATTTCAGTTTCCGCCCTGCCAACGCTTCCGTCTGAGCCCCGCGCTCTGGCTCGCTGGAGTCGTGCCGGAATCGCGCTAGAATCGGGTCGACCTCGATACAGGACGACCCCGTGACCTCCAGCATTTTCTGGCACGACTACGAAACCACCGGCATCAACCCGCGCTGTGACCGGCCGCTGCAGGTGGCCGGCGTGCGCACCGACTTCGACCTCAACGAAATCGACGAGCCGATCAGCCTTTATTGCCGGCCCTCCGACGATATCCTGCCGCACCCGGCCGCCTGCCTGGTGACCGGCATCACCCCGCAACTGCTGGCCGAGCAGGGCTTGTGCGAAGCCGAGTTCATGACCCGGGTGCACGCGCAACTGGCGCTCCCAGGTACCTGCGGCGCCGGCTACAACACCCTGCGCTTCGACGACGAAGTGACCCGCTACAGCCTGTACCGCAACTTTTTCGACCCTTATGCCCGAGAATGGCAGGGCGGCAATAGCCGCTGGGACCTGATCGACATCGTGCGCACGGCCTATGCATTGCGCCCGGACGGCATCGAGTGGCCACAACAGGATGGGCGCACCAGCCTGCGTCTGGAACTGCTGAGCAAGGCCAATGGCATCGACCATGGGCATGCCCACGAAGCGCTTTCCGACGTGCGGGCAACCATCGCCCTGGCCCGCCTGATCCGGCAGAAACAGCCCAAGTTGTATGAGTGGCTGTTCCAGTTGCGCAGTAAGCATAAAGTGATGGAGCAGGTCCGTTTGTTGCAGCCACTGGTGCATATATCCGGGCGCTTTTCGGCGGCACGTAATTACCTTGGTGTCATATTGCCATTAGCCTGGCACCCGCGTAATCGCAATGCACTGATTGTGTGCGACCTGCATCAGGAAACCCTACCGTTACTACGGGAAAGTGCTGAAGTTCTACGCCAGCGTTTGTATACCCGCCATGAAGAACTGGCCGAGGGTGAATTACCCGTGCCGCTCAAACTGGTGCAGATCAATCGCTGCCCGGTACTGGCGCCACTCTCGGTATTGCGCCCGGCCGATCAACAACGGTTGGGCCTGGACTTGACGTTGTTACAATTGCGCGGCGAAGCATTGGCCAAGCAACAGGCGCAATGGCAAGACAAGCTGGAACACATCTACGGCAAGGAAGACTTCACCCCGAGTGAAGACCCGGAACAACAGTTGTATGACGGTTTTCTGGGGGACCGTGACCGCCGCTTATGCGAGCAAGTTCGTGCACTGGAACCGGCGCAGTTGGGCCGCGGGCACTGGATGTTCGATGATCCGCGCCTGCCTGAACTGTTGTTCCGCTATCGGGCGCGCAACTTCCCGGAGACCTTGACCGGCGAAGAGCGGCAACGCTGGTTCAGCTTCTGCCAGCAACGCCTGAGTGACCCGCAGTGGGGGGCGCCGAATACGCTGGGCGACTTCGAACGGGCGCGGCAGCAGGCCTGGGAAGGCGCCGACGAGGCGGGGCGGCGTGTGCTGGAGGCCTGGCAGGTGCATGCCCGGCAATTGCAGGCACAGTTTGCAGTTGGCTGAGCGCTGAAAAAAACGCGGACAAACAAAAACGCCGGCAATGTGCCGGCGTTTTCGTTGCGATAAGCAAAAGGCGTATGCGGACTATCAGTCCAGCAGGGTTGCCCAGCTTTCAACCACATCGCCACCCCACTTGGCTTTCCACTCTTTCAGGGTCTTGTGGTTGCCGCCTTTGGTTTCGATCACTTCATTGTTGTGCGGGTTCTTGTATTGCTTGACCTTGCGCGCACGCTTGGTGGCGGTAGTCTTGACCGCACCACGAGGGGCTTTGCTCAGTTTCGAATCTGGGTCGAGCAGGGCAATCACGTCGCGCAGCGACTTGGAGTACTCGCCCATCAGGGTGCGCAGTTTGCCTTCGAACTCCAGTTCTTTCTTCAGCTTGTCATCCTGCGACAGGTTGGCCAGGCGGGCCTGAAGTTCCTTGATGGCTTCTTCGGTAGCGCGGTACTCGTTGATCAGGGACATGGAGTGTTCCTTAATGCGTTTCAGAAATGTGTGGGGCAATAATAGACAGGCGATACTCGCAAGTAAACATATTGTTGGGCAATTAACTGTTAATTAAGCTGTGACAACATATCTCTGCGTGAACAAAAATTTACAATTAACCCGGCATTTCGTCATGTCTGTCAGAGAGTGACGGCGGTGCATCTCGACAGCTACACAGGCTACGGCCGCTGCGATCAATACTGCGTTTTTCCTGGCGGGCCGCTAGAATGAGCGCCTTTGCGAAGTTCTGGAGTCTCATTCATGCGCACCTATCGTCTGGTGATCGCCTGCCCCGACCGTGTTGGCATCGTGGCGAAAGTCAGTAATTTCCTGGCCTTGTACAATGGCTGGATCAACGAAGCCAGCCACCACTCCGATGAGCAGAGCGGTTGGTTCTTCATGCGCCATGAAATCCGCGCCGAATCGCTGCCGTTCGGTATCGAAGCCTTCCGCGAGGCGTTTGCGCCGATCGCCGAAGAGTTCTCCATGACCTGGCGCATTACCGACTCGGCGCAGAAAAAGCGCGTGGTGCTGATGGCCAGCCGCGAGTCGCACTGCCTGGCCGACCTGCTGCACCGCTGGCACACCGATGAGCTGGACTGCGAGATCCCCTGCGTGATTTCCAACCACAACGACCTGCGCAGCATGGTCGAGTGGCACGGTATTCCGTTCTTCCATGTACCGGTCGACCCCAAGGACAAGGCCCCGGCCTTTGCCGAAGTGTCGCGCCTGGTGCAGGAGCACGCTGCCGATGTGGTGGTGCTGGCCCGCTACATGCAGATCCTGCCGCCGCAACTGTGCCAGGACTATGCTGAAAAGGTGATCAACATCCACCACAGCTTCCTGCCGTCGTTCGTCGGCGCCAAGCCGTATCACCAGGCCGCCCTGCGTGGTGTGAAGCTGATCGGCGCGACTTGCCACTACGTCACCGAAGAGCTGGACGCCGGCCCGATCATCGAGCAGGACGTGGTGCGTGTCAGCCATGCCGACAGCATCGACGACATGGTCCGCTTTGGCCGTGATGTGGAGAAGATGGTGCTGGCCCGTGGCCTGCGTTACCACCTGGAAGACCGGGTGCTGGTGCATGGCAACAAGACTGTGGTGTTTGACTGACAGAGTCGGGTTGTCGGTGAGATCCTGGGGCTGCTGCGCAGCCCTTTCGCGACGCAAGGCCGCTCCCACAAAGTGAGGTGCGCCCCATTCCATGTGGGAGCGGCCTTGTGTCGCGAAAGGGGCGCAAGGCGTCCCCGGCAATCCTGAGGGATACGCAATGGCCAAGACCCGCAACAACCCCACCGCCTCACCCCCACCCACCCTCGGTGAAGGCTGCCTGGCGCGCTACGACCCTGAAGCACTGGCCGACACCGATGGCACCGATTTCCCCGGCGCTGCCGAACTTTGGCAGCAGCTCAACCCGCCTGACGCCGCCAGCGCTCCAGCAGCGGGCGCGCCAGCAGGCACACGAACACTGGCCCACCCGCCAGCAGATAAAAGTAGTAAGTGACCGCCCGCCATATCAGGATCGCCGCAGCCGCGGTCGAACTGCCCACCAGTGGCGTCAGCAGGCTGGCCGAAGTCAGCTCGGCGGCACCGGCACCGCCAGGCAGCAGGCTGAACTGGCCGGCACTGAGCGACAGCATCTGCACCAGGAAGCTGGGGATCCACGCCAGGTCTACCCCCAACCCTCTCAATACCAGGTACAACACGCTGTAGCGCAGGCCCCAGTGGGCGCAGGTCAGGGTGAACACCAGGGTCAGCGTGCGCTTGGGCAGGCGCCAGGTCTGCGCCAGTGCGTCGATGAAGCGCAGCAGTTTGCGCGCCCAGCGGCGCTTGCGCTGTCGGCTCATGCCCAGCCGGCGCAGCAATCTGCCGTTCACGCGCATCACCGTGCGCCGGTAGCGCAACAGGCCGATCACCCCGGCCAATGCCGTGCACAGCAGCAACGCGCTACCTAGTAACATGCTCTCCTGGCTGCGGCCCAGACTGTGGAACAGCGCATAGCCGGCAATCGCCAGCATCGCGCAGAAAAAGAACACCAGGTCGTTCAACTGGTCCATGGCAAACACCGCGCCGCTGCGCGCCGGGCCGATACGGTCGCGTGCCAGCAGGGCCATCAGGGTCAAGGGGCCACCGCTGCCACCGGGGGTGGTACAGATGGCGAACTCGGTGGCCATCACCACGCCCAGGCTACGCAGGCGCCCAAGCCTTGCCCCTTGCTGGCCAAGCAGCAGGCGCAGGCGAATGGCGTTGATGACCCAGCACAGCAGGATCATGCCCAGCAAGGTCAGCATCAGGCTGGGTGCGAAGCGCTGCAGCCTTGGCAGCAGCTCACTGCCACCGAGCAGGGCCGGCACCAGCACGGCGCCGAGCAGTGCCAGGGCCAGCCAGGCCAGACGGCTCATGCGCTGGCCTGGCGGTCGAGCCAGGTGGACTTGGTCAGGGGCTCGCGGCCCTGTGCCAGCAGGGTGCGCACGGTGTTCAGCCAATAGTCGCGCGATGCGCGATGGCGCATGTCCACCGGATGCAGGCCCAGGCGCAGGGTCTCGGCGTCGCGCCAGCGCCGGCATTGCCAGTCGCACAGCACCCGTGACAGGCCGCGACGCCAGGCGCTGCGGGCGCTCCAGACCAGCCCAGGAGCCTTGATCGCGGTAAAGTCTGGCAAGCGGTACAGGTGCTGTGGGGTGCTGGTGTAGCGCAGCGGCAGGCAGCGCAAGGCTTGGCGGGTGCCTTCGCTCATCAGCCAGGCGGGCGCGACGAAGCCGGCCACTGGCCAGCCCTGCTGGCCGAACAGGGCCAGGCCTTGCTCCAGGCGTTGCAGGGCCTGCTGCCGGTCGAGGGCGTAGAACTCACCTTCATGGGTATAGATGCGGCGCATGAAGTATTCGCCGGGCGTGCGCGGTGGCGGGCCGTTGTCGGCATGGTAGAAACCGTGCAGGGCGAGCTCGTCGCCACGGGCCAGGCGCCGTTCGAGCAAGCGACAGAAGGTGGGCGAGCGCTGCAGCGCGTTGCGGTGATGAAAGTCCGGCACTACCAGCCAGGTCATGGGGATGCCGCCGATGGCGTCGATGGCCTGGACGAAGGGTTGGTAGTCGGGCCAGGTCTCGGGTGCTACATCGTGCAGCACCAGCATCAGGCTGCGCGACGCTGGCAGTGGCTCAGCCATGGGCACGAACCTGCGGCTGGTGGCCGAGCACGGCCTGGTAGTGCTGCAGCAGGCCGGCGACCACGTTGTCCCAGGAATAGTGCTGCTCGGCATGGCGACGGGCCTGTGCCCCGAGTTTGCGCACGCCGGCCTCGAACGCCTCTTGTACGGCCGTCGCCATGGCCTGGCTATCGTTGGGGCGGCACAGGCGCCCGCACTGTTCGTTGACGATTTCGCCGAAGGCCCCGGCGCGCACGGCCACCACCGGTGTGGCGCTGGCCATTGCTTCGAGAATGACCAGGCCGAAGGTTTCCTGGTCGCCGGCGTGTACCAGCAGGTCGGCGCTGGCCATCAGCCGGGCGACTTCCGGCGCCGGGCAGAAGTGGTCGATCACACTGACGTTCTGGGGCACGTTGGCCGGCATGTTCGAGCCCACCAGCAACAGGTGGTAGGGGTGGCCCAGGTGCTGCATGCAGTCGAGCAGCACCGGCAGGTTCTTTTCCCGTGAGCCACGGCCGGCGTAGATCAGCAGGCGACTGGTGTCGGCAATGCCCAGTTCGGCACGCAGCTGCGGGTCGCGCCGGCTGGGGTGGAAGGTGGCCAGGTCCACGCCCAGGCGCTGCACATGCACATCGCGCACCCCGAGGCGGCGCAGCTTGTCGGCCATGACCTGGCTTGGGGCCAGGACCCGGTCGAAATTGCCGTACAGTTTGCTGACATAGGCTTCAACGTTAGGGGTGAACCAGTTGCCCATGCGGTTGCTGACCAGCAGCGGTAGATCGGAATGGTAGAAGCCGATCACCGGCACATCGAGCTTGCGTCGGGCCTCCAGCGCAGCCCAGGCGGTCAGGTAGGGGTCGCCGACTTCGATCAGGTCGGGTTTGAGCCTGCGCAGTACATTGCACCAAGGGGCCAGGCGCACCGGGAAGCGGTAGCCGTTGCCGAACGGCAGCGGTGGTGCGGGTACCTGGTAGATGCCATCGGCGTGTTGCGCGCTGGCACCGGGTATCAGCAAGCTGTGGCGCACGCCCTGGATGGCGTCGAGGCGGTGGTGTTTGGCATCAAGATAGGTACGTACGCCGCCGCTGGCGGGGGCGTAGAACATGGTGATGTCGGCGATGTGCACGATCAGCATCCCTCCGGGATCGTCTTCGGGTCCGTCATCCGGCGCTAGCGGGCCGGCGATGACGCGCCTAAAGGTTGACCTATCAGAAGGATAGTTTGTTCGATCGGGGTTGGGTGGGGCAGGGTAAGGCGGGGGAACGATGTGGGCTTCTTCGCGGGCTTGCCCGCTCCCACGGGAATTACACAGGCCTCAGGGGCTGTGCAGTTGCTGTGGAAGCGGGCGACGCGGTGTGTGATCAGATGCGGAAGCTGCCCACCAGATGCTTCAGGCGGCCGGCCTGCTGCTCCAGGTCGGAGCAGGCGCGCAGGGTGGCCTGCAGGTTTTCCACGCCTTCCTGGTTGAGCATGTTGATCTCGTTGATATCCATGTTGATCGCCTCGACCACGGCGGTCTGCTCTTCGGTGGCGGTGGCCACCGACTGGTTCATGCCGTCGATCTCGCCGATACGTACGGTAACGCTGTCCAGCCGCTCACCGGCCTGGTTGGCGATCTGCATGCTGTCCTGGCTGTGGCGCTGGCTCTGGTCCATGGTTTCGACCGACTCGCGGGCGCCAACCTGCAGTTCTTCGATCATGGTCTGCACCTGCTGCGCCGACTCCTGGGTGCGGTGCGCCAGGTTGCGTACTTCATCGGCGACCACGGCAAAACCACGCCCGGCTTCACCGGCACGGGCCGCTTCGATGGCCGCGTTCAGCGCCAGCAGGTTGGTCTGCTGGGAAATGCTGGTGATCACTTCGAGGATCTGGCCGATGTTGACGGTCTTGCTGTTCAGCGTCTCGATGTGCGCACTGGAGGTGACGATCAGGTCGGACAGGCGGTTCATCGCCGCAATGTTGCGCTCCACCACCTGTTGCCCTTCCTCGGCCAGCAACCGCGCCGAGCTGGCGTGCTGCGAGGCCTGGGCGGCGTTGCCGGCAATTTCCTGGGCGGCGGCGCCCAGTTCGTTGATGGCGGCGGCTACGCTGTTGGTGCGGTTGGACTGCTCGTCGGAGTTGGTCATCGACGAGTTCGAGGCACTGATGACCCGCAGGGCCACTTCGTTGACCTGTTCGGTGGCCGAGGACACTTCGCGGATCGAGTTGTGGATACGCTCGACGAAACGGTTGAAGGCGCTGCCCAGGATGCCGAATTCGTCGTGGTTGTGGATGCGCAGGCGCTTGGTCAGGTCGCCTTCACCTTCGGCGATGTCTTCCATGGCGCGGGTCATGGTGTGCAGCGGCTGCATCAGCACGCGGATCAGCAGGCCGAGCAGGCCGATGATGATCACCACCGCTACCAGCGTGGCGATCACCGCCGAGGTGCGGAAGGTGCTGAGCATCGAGAAGGCCTTGTCCTTGTCCACCGACAGGCCGATGTACCAGTTGGCCGACGGCAGGCCGCTGATCGGAGTGAAGGTCAGCAGGCGGGCCTGGCCTTCGCTCTGCACTTCGGTCAGCTCACCGGTCAGTTTCGGCGTGTGCTGCGGGAACAGGTCCGACAGCGACTTCATCACCAGGTCTTTGTCCGGGTGCACCAGGATCTTGCCCTGGTCGTTGACCAGGAAGGCGTAGCCCATGCCGCCGAAGTTCAGCGAGTTGATGATCTGCACCAGGCCGTCCAGGGCCAGGTCGCCACCGACCACACCGACACCACTGGACACTTTGTCGATGATGCCGATGACCATCTTGTTGGTGGCCATGTCGATGTACGGCTCGGTCAGGATCGCACCGGCGGCGTTCATGCCGTCCTTGTACCAGGGGCGGGTGCGTGGGTCGTAGCCGTCGGGCATCTTCGTGTCCGGGCGCACGCTGAAGCCGCCGTCGACCTTGCCCACGTATACCGTGAGAAAGCTTGAGATCAGTGCATTCTGGCCCAACAGGGTTTCGGCGTTTGTCGGGTCCTGGGCAATGTTCTGTGCCAGGTTTTCCACCAGCTTGATACGGCCTTCGAACAGGTTGCGGATGTTGGTTGAAGTGGAGGCGCCCATT
The DNA here is from genome assembly GCF_044762545.1 of Pseudomonas sp. NPDC096925. Classification (NCBI taxonomy): domain Bacteria; kingdom Pseudomonadati; phylum Pseudomonadota; class Gammaproteobacteria; order Pseudomonadales; family Pseudomonadaceae; genus Pseudomonas; species Pseudomonas sp. NPDC096925. The sequence continues at coordinate 259,573 of NZ_JBIWEM010000004.1, forward strand.
TCAGCCAGATAGTTTTCCAGGTCCTCGCGGATCGCATTACGCTGGAGGTAATCGTTGTAGAGCGTGAACAGGCTGAAGGCGAGTATCACGATCAGTGATGCGGCCAAAAGAATCTTGTGGCTGAAACGAAGGCTTTTGTTCATGGCGTAATCGGTTCCGCTAAGGTTTTATATCAGGCGTTTGCACCCGTGGAGTCACAATGCAGTGCAACATCCCGAAAAGTCCCTTTTCGGTTGTCCCTCTCTATTAAGGCGAATATCACCCACAGGTATCGGCCGAATTAAGGCAAAGCTTGAGCAGAGGATTAAAGAGATGTCGGAATTTTCGACCATCGTTGTAGGCGCTGGCCCGGATGGCCAGCCAGTTGGGCAAGCGATGAGGCTGGCCAACCGCCATGGCCTGGTGGCGGGTGCGACGGGTACTGGCAAGACCGTCACCCTGCAGCATCTGGCGGAAGCGTTCAGTGATGCGGGGGTGGCCGTGTTCGCCGCCGATGTCAAAGGCGACCTGTGCGGCCTGGGCGCTGCTGGTGCGCCGCAGGGCAAGGTGGCCGAGCGTATCGCCGGCATGCCCTGGCTAGGGCACAGGCCGCAGGCTTACCCGGTGAGCCTGTGGGACATTGCGGGCCAGTCCGGCCACCCGCTGCGCACCACCCTCAGTGAAATGGGGCCGCTGCTGCTGGGCAACTTGCTGGAGCTGACCGACAGTCAACAGGCGGCGCTGTATGCGGCGTTCAAGGTGGCCGACCGCGAAGGCCTGCTGCTGCTCGACCTCAAGGACCTCAAGGCGCTGCTCGCGCACCTGAAGGACAACCCGCAACTGCTGGGCGAAGACAGTGCGCTGATGACCACGGCCTCCACCCAGGCCCTGTTGCGCCGGCTGGCTACCCTGGAGCAGCAGGGCGCCGAGGCGCTGTTCGGTGAACCTGGCTTGCAGCTCGAGGACCTCTTGCGGCCAGACCCGGACGGCCGTGGGCGTATCCACCTGCTGGACGCGAGCCGGTTGGTGCACGAGGCGCCCAAGGTGTACGCGACCTTCCTGTTGTGGCTGCTGGCCGAGTTGTTCGAGCAGTTGCCCGAGCGCGGCGATGCCGACAAGCCGGTACTGGCGTTGTTCTTCGATGAAGCGCACTTGCTGTTCAACGATACGCCCAAGGCATTGCAGGATCGCCTGGAACAGGTGGTGCGGCTGATCCGCTCCAAGGGCGTGGGGGTGTACTTCGTCACCCAGTCGCCGGGGGACTTGCCGGATGCGGTGCTGGCCCAGTTGGGCTTGCGCATTCAGCATGGCTTGCGGGCATTTACCGCCAAAGAGCAGAAGTCGCTGCGGGCGGTGGCCGATGGCTTCCGCCCCAACCCGGCGTTCGACACCCTGGCGGTGCTGACCGAGCTGGGGATTGGCGAGGCGCTGGTGGGGACGCTGGAAGAGAAGGGCACGCCTGCGATGGTGCAACGGGTACTGATTGCACCACCGCAGTCGCGTATCGGGCCGTTGAGCGGGGCTGAGCGCAGTGCGCTGATTGCCGCTTCGCCGCTGGCGGGGCGTTATGACAAGCCGGTGGATCGTGAGTCGGCCTATGAGATGCTGACCCAGCGCAAGGGCGAACCGGTGGAGCCGGCGCCGCAACCCAAGGCGGATGAGGAGAGCTTTGCCGACAAGGCCGGTGAGTTCTTGCAGAGTGCGGCGGGGCAGGCGATCAAGTCGGCGGTGCGCCAGGCGGCCAACCAGTTGGGGCGCCAGTTGGTGCGGGGCTTGATGGGGTCGTTGCTGGGGGGCAAGAAAAGGTAGGTTGCCTGTAGCGGCCTCTTCGCGGGTAAACCCGCTCCCACAGGTTCTCCACAGATATCAAGAGCTGTGCATGAGCTGTGGGAGCGGGTTTGCCCGCGAAGGGGCCGCTACAGAAAAAAGGCGACCCGAAGGCCGCCTCTTTCAGAACCGTATCACTCAGCCAATGGCTTTGGACGCCAGCCAGAACAGGCCGGCCGCCAGGCCCATCGACGCAGGCAGGGTCAGTACCCAGGCCAGCAGGATGGTCTTCACGGTGCCGCCTTGCAGGCCGCTCTTGTTGGCAACCATGGTACCGGCCACGCCGGACGACAGCACGTGGGTGGTCGATACCGGCAGGGCGAAGATGTTGGCCATGCCGATGGCGCAAGCCGCGGTGATCTGCGCCGACATGCCCTGGGCATAGGTCATGCCCTGCTTGCCGATCTTCTCGCCAACGGTCAGTACCACGCGCTTCCAGCCGACCATGGTACCCAGGCCCAGGGCCAGGGCGACGGCCACGATTACCCAGAACGGGGCGTACTCGGTGGTGGCGGTCAGGTCTTTGCGCAGTTTTTCCAGGTCGGCCTTTTCACGGGCTTCCAGGCCCGGCAGCTTGCCGACCTTCTTCGCCGTGTCGTCCAGGCACAGCAGGTAGCGACGCACTTCGACACGCTTGTCGGCACTCAGGCTGTGGTAGTCGGTAACGCCTTGCAGCGAGGACTGCAGCGCGGCAATGGTCGGCTCGGTCTGCTGCGGGTTGCAGCTGAACTGCTCCGGCAGGTCGCTGGACTTGGCCTTGCCCAGTGCCAGGAACTCGCCCAGGGTGGCGGCGTTGCGCTGGTAGAACTGGCTCATGTGCAGGGTGGCGTCGCGGGTACGCTCGATCTGGTAGGTGGTGCTGTTCAGGTCGAGGACGAACTTGGCCGGGACGATACCGATCAGCACCAGCATGATCAGGCCGATGCCTTTCTGGCCGTCGTTGGAGCCGTGCACGAAGCTCACGCCCATGGCCGAAACCACCAGTACCAGGCGGTTCCAGAACGGCGGGTGCTTCTTGTCGTCGAGCTTGCGGCGCTGCTCGGGGGTCTTGTGCATCTTCGACAGCGGGCGCCACCACTTCAGGCCGATCAGCACCAGTGCTGCAACGGCGAAGCCGGCCATGGGCGAGACCACCAGCGACATGGCAATGTCGATCGCCTTCTGCCAGTTGACACCGTCGCCCAGCGGGATGTCGTTGATCAGGGCATTGGCCAGGCCGACACCGAGGATGGAGCCGATCAGCGTGTGCGAGCTGGAGGCGGGGATACCGAAGTACCAGGTGCCCAGGTTCCAGGTGATGGCCGCAGCCAGCAGCGAGAAGACCATGGCCAGGCCGTGTCCGGTGTTCACATTGATCAGCAGCTCTACCGGCAGCAGGTGCACGATGGCATAGGCCACCCCGACACCGCCGAGCAGAACGCCAAGGAAGTTGAACACGCCGGAGAAGAACACGGCGAGGTGCGGCGGCATGGCTTTGGTATAGATGACGGTAGCTACCGCATTGGCGGTGTCATGAAAGCCATTGATGAACTCGAAGGCGAGTACGAAGGTCAAGGCGAGCAGCAGGCTCACCAACACCCAGGCATCCAGTCCGCTGAATAATTCGATCATGAAGGTTGTCTGGCGGTCTTAGGGGGGCGGGATTATGCCAGAAAACGTTGGCAATCGATGCATCTGCGACAGACCGACGGCAATCTTCCTGACGTGAGCACGATGTGCATGTCAGGGCGTGCAGGCAGGGAAATGTCTGCGAAAAATCGCGAAATCTGGCTAAAACCGGCAAAATGATGGAGAAAAAGCCGCTTCCCTACTATTCAAACGGTCGTATGAAATTTGTGTGATTCCATTTCATCTTCGGCCTGACAGTAAAGATCGACCGCGCCCGGCTGGCCGGGCGGCGACGCGCTGGCGTGGTCCCGTGAGTCAGGGATTGTCGCTGCGCAGTTCCTTTTCCATACGTTCCAGTTCCTGGCTGAAGGCCTGGTCGCGCACGCTGGCACGCTTGCGCCAAGGTTTGCGTTCCGGGTCCGGTTGTGCGGCGTAAGTGGTGACTTCACCACCGTAAACATCCTTGTAACGCTCCGCCTGGCGCTCGAGTTCCGCGCGCAGTTCATCTTTCGTCACAGTAGTACCTGAATCAAGTTCGATGAGTGTTGTTGTGCGTTGTACCGCGTGCACATGCCTTGCTGGCCGCAACGGCTTGATACAGCGGAAGGTTCCGTTACCACGGCATCGTCGAGGCCTGCGCAATCGATTATAGCAACCGATATTGCGCCGAACATCGTTGTTTACCCAACCCTTACATCACCTGACGCAAGTAACGGGATGCGTCCGACAACAGTTTGGGCCTTTCGTGCAAGTTTGAAAGGCAAGACGGACAAAAGTTCGCTGCAATGCAGTAGCGGGTCCGTTGACCGGGAGGGTAATGAAAAACGGCCTCGCCAAAAGGCGAGGCCGTTGCCTGGGGACTTCTACGGTGGGTACCTGACCAGTCTCTCCAAAGAAGCCACAAGTGGCAGGAGAAAGGTATAAGTAAAAGTGTCAGCGGTCAATTGCGATTATCGGCCGTTTGTTCGATAATCGCACGAGTGGGCGTTTTTTTGAGGTGTGCGATGAGTGACGAAACCCTGGTCAACGATTCCGTCAATCCAGAGTCGGCCAATCCAGAGCAGGCACGATCTGCCTCGGCAGCCCTGGCACCGCCGATCGTGGCTTCCCCGGCCAAACGCATCCAGGCCTTTACCGGCGACCCGGACTTCATGACCTCCCTGGCGCGTGGCCTGGCTGTGATCCAGGCCTTCCAGGAACGCAAGCGCCACCTGACCATCGCCCAGATCAGCCACCGCACCGAAATCCCCCGGGCGGCGGTGCGCCGTTGCCTGCACACGCTGATCAAGCTGGGTTACGCCACCACCGACGGGCGCACCTATTCGCTGTTGCCCAAAGTGCTGACGCTGGGGCATGCGTACCTGTCGTCGACGCCGCTGGCGATTTCTGCCCAGCCTTACCTGGACCGCATCAGCGATCAGCTGCACGAGGCGGCCAACATGGCCACGCTCGAAGGTGACGACATTCTTTATATAGCCCGTTCGGCCACGGTGGAGCGGCTGATCTCGGTCGACCTGTCGGTGGGCGGGCGCCTGCCGGCCTATTGCACTTCGATGGGGCGCATTCTGTTGGCGGCCATGGATGACACCAGCCTGCGTGAATACCTGGAACGTGCCGACCTGAAGGCGCGAACCAGCCGTACCTTGCATGACCCCGAGTCGCTGTTCGCCTGTATCCAGCAGGTGCGTGCCCAGGGCTGGTGCGTGGTGGACCAGGAGCTGGAGCAGGGGCTGCGCTCGATTGCCGTGCCGGTGTATGACGCCTCGGGGCAGGTGTTGGCTGCGTTGAATGTGAGTACCCATGTCGGGCGAGTGACGCGCAGTGAGCTGGAGCAGCGGTTCCTGCCGATTTTGCTGGCGGCTAGCCGGGACCTTTGCCATCAGCTGTTTGGCTGAGCCTGCAGGGGGCCGCAAAGCGCCCCCTTTCAAATCTGGAACAGGCAAAACCGTTTCCTGTGCGATAAACGCACAGTGTCGTTCGCAGTCAATTGCGCCTCCACCGCCCGCTGATTAATGTCTCCGCAGTCGGCTATGCCGACCGAACAAGAAAAACATAAGAGGCACTTACCATGAATACTGTCCCCTCGCTGCCGCGGCCGCACCCGTGCGCAGTACCGTTGTATCCAGGCTGACGCCGGCTCCATTCCCCCAAAACCATTGTCCTCTGTACCGTTTGATCGTGTGCAGTGGCCTGGCTGTGCCCCTCATTCTGGATAACAATAATGAACCAAGCGCAAACCAACGTCGGCAAAAGCCTCGACGTCCAGTCGTTCATCAATCAGCAGCCGCTGTCCCGCTACCAGTGGCGGGTGGTGCTGTTGTGCTTCCTGATCGTCTTCCTCGATGGCCTGGACACCGCCGCCATGGGCTTCATCGCCCCGGCCCTGTCGCAGGAGTGGGGGATTGACCGCGCCAGCCTCGGCCCGGTCATGAGTGCTGCATTGATCGGCATGGTGTTCGGTGCCCTCGGCTCCGGCCCGTTGGCCGACCGCTTTGGCCGCAAGGGCGTGCTGGTGGGCGCGGTACTGGTCTTCGGCGGCTTCAGCCTGGCCTCGGCCTTCGCCACCAACGTCGACCAGTTGCTGGTATTGCGCTTCCTGACCGGCCTGGGCCTTGGCGCAGGCATGCCCAACGCCACCACGCTGTTGTCTGAATACACCCCCGAGCGCCTCAAGTCGCTGCTGGTGACCAGCATGTTCTGTGGCTTCAACCTGGGTATGGCCGGTGGTGGTTTCATTTCCGCCAAGATGATCCCTGCCTACGGTTGGCACAGCCTGCTGGTGATCGGTGGCGTGCTGCCGTTGCTGCTGGCGCTGGTGCTGATGGTGTGGTTGCCGGAGTCGGCGCGGTTCCTGGTGGTGCGCAACCGGGGCACCGACAAGGTGCGCAAGACCTTGTCGCCCATCGCGCCACAGGTGGTGGCCGAGGCGGGCAGCTTCAGCGTGCCGGAACAGAAGGCGGTGGCCGCGCGCAACGTGTTTGCGCTGATTTTCTCCGGCACCTACGGCATGGGCACCATGCTGCTGTGGTTGACCTACTTCATGGGCCTGGTGATCGTCTATCTGCTGACCAGCTGGCTGCCAACCTTGATGCGCGACAGCGGTGCGAGCATGGAGCAGGCTGCCTTCATCGGCGCACTGTTCCAGTTCGGTGGCGTGCTGAGTGCCGTCGGCGTGGGCTGGGCCATGGACCGCTTCAATCCGCACAAGGTGATCGGCATTTTCTACCTGCTGGCCGGGGTCTTCGCCTACGCCGTGGGGCAGAGCCTGGGCAATATCACCGTATTGGCCACGCTGGTGCTGGTTGCCGGCATGTGCGTGAACGGCGCCCAGTCGGCGATGCCGTCGCTGGCGGCGCGCTTCTATCCGACCCAGAGCCGCGCCACGGGCGTATCGTGGATGCTGGGTATTGGCCGCTTCGGGGCGATTCTCGGCGCCTGGAGTGGTGCGACGCTGCTGGGGCTGGGCTGGACCTTCGAACAGGTGCTCACGGCATTGCTGGTGCCGGCGGGGCTGGCGACCGTGGGTGTGATCGTGAAAGGGCTGGTGAGCCACGCTGACGCGACCTGACGCAATGGCCTCATCGCCGGCAAGCCAGCTCACACAGGAATGCATCAGGCCCCGGGCCGGTGCCGTACCTGTGTGAGCTGGCTTGCCGGCGATGAGGCCAGTACGGGCAGCCAGGGGGATAGGTAGGGATGCAATAATTGGTTCGATAATCGCACGAATAGTCGATTATCGGATTGTAAGCCGCCCATGAGTCTCCTTAATCTGAGCTTACCGAAGCACCCTGACCAGGAGTCTCCAAATGGCTGCAATTCTCCCGCTTCACGAAGCCGTGAAGCAGTTCATCCAGGATGGCGATACCGTCGCCCTCGAAGGTTTCACTCACCTGATCCCGACAGCCGCCGGCCACGAGATCATCCGTCAGGGCAAGCGCGACCTGACCCTGGTGCGCATGACTCCGGACCTGATCTACGACCAGCTGATCGGCGCCGGTTGCGCCAGCAAGCTGATCTTCTCCTGGGGTGGTAACCCGGGTGTCGGTTCGCTGCACCGCCTGCGTGATGCCGTCGAGAAGCAGTGGCCACACGCCATCGAAATCGAAGAGCACAGCCACGCCGACCTGGCCAACGCCTATGTCGCCGGTGCTTCGGGCCTGCCGTTCGCCGTGCTGCGTGCCTACGCCGGCTCCGACCTGCCGAAGGTCAACCCGCTGATCAAGAGCGTCACCTGCCCGTTCACTGGTGAAGTGCTGGCAGCCGTGCCCTCGGTACGCCCGGACGTGACCGTGATCCACGCGCAAAAGGCCGACCGCAAAGGCAACGTGCTGCTGTGGGGCATCCTCGGTGTGCAGAAGGAGGCCGCCCTGGCCGCCAAGCGCTGCATCGTCACCGTCGAGGAAATCGTCGACGACCTGCAGGCCCCGATGAACGCCTGCGTGCTGCCGACCTGGGCGCTGAGCGCGGTATGCCTGGTACCGGGTGGTGCGCACCCGTCCTATGCCCACGGCTACTACGAGCGTGACAACCGCTTCTACCAGGCCTGGGACCCGATTGCGCGTAGCCGTGAATCGTTCACCGCCTGGATCGACACCTACATCCGTGGCACTGCCGATTTCAACGAATTCAAGGCCAAGCTGGCCAGCACTGCGGAGGCCGCACAATGAGCTACTCCACTTCCGAAATGATGACCGTCGCCGCAGCCCGTCGCCTGCGCAACGGTGCTGTGTGCTTCGTCGGCATCGGCCTGCCGTCCAAGGCTGCCAACCTGGCGCGCCTGACCTCGTCGCCTGACGTGGTGCTGATCTACGAATCCGGCCCGATCGGCGCCAAGCCAAGCGTGCTGCCGCTGTCGATCGGTGACGGCGAGCTGGCCGAAACCGCTGACACCGTGGTGCCGACCGGCGAGATCTTCCGCTATTGGCTGCAAGGTGGTCGCATCGACGTCGGCTTCCTTGGCGCCGCCCAGGTCGACCGCTTCGGCAACATCAACACTACCGTGGTCGGTGACTACCACGCCCCGAAAACCCGCCTGCCGGGTGCCGGTGGCGCACCGGAAATCGCCGGTTCCGCCAAGCAGGTGCTGATCATCCTCAAGCAGTCGCCGCGTGCCTTCGTCGACAAGCTGGACTTCATCACCTCGGTTGGCCACGGTGAAGGTGGCGACTCGCGCAAACGCCTTGGCCTGCCAGGCGATGGCCCGGTCGGCATCATCACCGACCTGTGCATCATGGAGCCGGAAGCCGGCACCCATGAATTCGTCGTCACCGCCATCCACCCGGGCGTGACCCGTGAGCAGATCATCGCTGCCACTGGCTGGGCGATCCGCTTTGCCGATGATGTGCAGACCACTGCCGAACCTACCGAAGTCGAGCTGTCCGCCCTGCGTGACCTCGAAGCCCGCACCGCCGTGGCCCATGGCCAGGTGGCAGGAGAAGCCTGATGCGCGACGTATTCATCTGTGACGCCATCCGCACCCCGATCGGCCGCTTCGGCGGCGCCCTGGCCGGCGTGCGGGCCGACGACCTGGCCGCCGTGCCGCTGAAGGCGCTGATCGAGCGCAACCCCGGCGTGCAGTGGGATCAGGTTGACGAAGTGTTCTTCGGCTGCGCCAACCAGGCCGGTGAAGACAACCGCAACGTGGCGCGCATGGCGCTGCTGCTGGCCGGCCTGCCGGAGAGCATCCCGGGCGTTACCCTGAACCGCTTGTGCGCGTCGGGCATGGATGCCGTTGGCACTGCCTTCCGCGCCATTGCCAGCGGCGAAATGGAACTGGCGATTGCCGGCGGCGTCGAGTCGATGTCGCGTGCCCCGTTCGTCATGGGCAAGGCCGAAAGCGGCTATTCGCGCAACATGAAGCTTGAAGACACCACCATCGGCTGGCGTTTCATCAACCCGCTGATGAAGAGCCAGTATGGTGTGCACTCCATGCCGGAAACTGCCGACAACGTGGCCGACGATTACCAGGTTTCGCGCGCTGACCAGGACGCATTCGCCCTGCGCAGCCAGCAGAAGGCAGCTGCCGCCCAGGCCGCCGGCTTCTTCGCCGAAGAGATCGTGCCGGTGCGTATCGCGCACAAGAAAGGCGAGACCATCGTCGAGCATGACGAGCACCTGCGCCCGGAAACCACACTGGAAGCCCTGACCAGGCTCAAGCCGGTCAACGGCCCGGACAAGACCGTCACCGCTGGCAATGCCTCGGGCGTTAACGACGGTGCTGCGGCGCTGATCCTGGCTTCGGCCGAGGCGGTGAAGAAGCACGGCCTGACCCCACGTGCCCGAGTACTGGGCATGGCCAGTGCCGGTGTTGCACCGCGGGTGATGGGTATTGGCCCGGTGCCGGCGGTGCGCAAGCTGACCGAGCGCCTGGGTATGGCGGTGAATGATTTCGATGTGATCGAGCTCAACGAAGCCTTTGCCAGCCAAGGTTTGGCGGTGCTGCGCGAGCTGGGTGTGGCCGACGATGCGCCGCAGGTGAACCCTAACGGCGGTGCCATCGCCTTGGGCCATCCGCTGGGCATGAGCGGTGCGCGTCTGGTGCTGACCGCGCTTCACCAGCTGGAGAAGAGTGGTGGGCGCAAGGGCCTGGCGACCATGTGTGTGGGTGTCGGCCAAGGTTTGGCGCTGGCCATCGAGCGGGTTTGACCTGTACCGGCCTCTTCGCGGGCACGCCCGCTCCCACAGGGGGACCACGCCTCCCGCTGTGGGAGCGGGTTTACCCGCGAAGAGGCCGGCCCTGCCAGACACAAGGCCAATTGCCAGCCAGATTGCGGAACGAGTGTGTTACCAGGTGTGTCTAGAATTACCTGCGACCCTCCAGGAGTAAAACCGTCATGACCTCAGCCTATTACACCGGCGAAGAACGCAGCAAACGCATCTTCGCTATCGTTGGTGCCTCTTCAGGCAACCTGGTGGAATGGTTCGACTTCTACGTCTACGCCTTCTGCGCAATCTACTTTGCCCCGGCTTTCTTCCCCTCCGACGACCCCACCGTGCAGCTGTTGAACACGGCGGGCGTATTCGCCGCGGGCTTTTTGATGCGCCCCATCGGTGGCTGGATCTTCGGCCGCCTCGCTGACCGCCATGGTCGCAAGAATTCCCTGATGATCTCGGTGCTGATGATGTGCTTCGGCTCCCTGATGATCGCCTGCCTGCCTACCTACGCCAGCATCGGCACCTGGGCCCCGGCGCTGCTGTTGCTGGCCCGGCTGATCCAGGGCCTGTCGGTAGGCGGCGAATATGGCACCACTGCCACTTACATGAGTGAAGTGGCCCTGCGCGGCCAGCGCGGCTTCTTCGCCTCGTTCCAGTACGTGACCCTGATCGGTGGCCAGTTGCTGGCGGTGCTGGTGGTGGTGATCCTGCAGCAGTTGCTTACTGAAGAAGAGCTGCGCGCCTGGGGCTGGCGCATTCCGTTCGTGGTCGGTGCCATCGCCGCGCTGATCTCGCTGATGCTGCGCCGCTCGCTGCATGAGACCAGCAGCGCTGAAACCCGCAAGGACAAGGATGCCGGCACCATCAAGGGCCTGTTCCGCGACCACGCGGCGGCCTTCATCACCGTGCTCGGTTACACCGCAGGCGGTTCGCTGATCTTCTATACCTTCACCACGTACATGCAGAAGTACCTGGTCAACACCGCCGGCATGACCGCGAAAAACGCCAGCTACGTGATGACCGGTGCGCTGTTCCTGTTCATGGTGCTGCAGCCGTTCTTCGGCATGCTCTCCGACCGCATCGGCCGGCGTAATTCGATGATGCTGTTCGGCGCCCTGGGTACGCTGTTCACCGTGCCGCTGCTGATGGCGCTGAAAACCGTGAGCAGCCCGTTCATGGCCTTCGTGCTGATTACCCTGGCGTTGTGTATCGTCAGTTTCTACACATCGATCAGCGGTCTGGTGAAGGCTGAGATGTTCCCGCCGCAGGTGCGCGCGCTGGGTGTAGGCCTGGCCTATGCAGTGGCCAACGCGGCGTTCGGCGGTTCGGCCGAGTACGTGGCCCTGGGCCTGAAGACCCTGGGCATGGAAAACACTTTCTACTGGTACGTGACGGCGATGATGGCGATTGCCTTCCTGTTCAGCCTGCGCTTGCCGAAGCAGGCGGCGTACCTGCACCACGATAATTAAGGACGTGGCATGACCAACCAACTGTTCGACGCCTACTTCACCGCGCCGGCCATGCGCGAGATCTTCTCCGACCGTGGCCGCCTGCAGGGCATGCTCGATTTCGAAGCGGCGCTGGCTCGGGCCGAGGCGGCTGCCGGGCTGGTCCCGCACAGCGCGGTAGCGGCCATCGAGGCGGCTTGCCACGCCGAGCGCTATGACGTTGGCGCCCTGGCCAATGCCATCGCCACTGCTGGCAACTCGGCGATCCCGCTGGTGAAGGCGTTGGGCAAGGTGATCGCCAGTTGCGTGCCCGAGGCCGAACGCTACGTGCACCTGGGCGCCACCAGCCAGGACGCGATGGACACCGGCCTGGTCCTGCAGCTGCGCGCTGCCCTCGACCTGATCGAGGCCGACCTTGGCAAGCTGGCCGATACCCTGTCGCGTCAGGCCTTGCAGCACGCCGACACGCCGCTGGTGGGGCGCACCTGGCTGCAGCACGCCACCCCGGTGACCCTGGGCATGAAACTGGCCGGTGTGCTGGGCGCCTTGACCCGTCACCGCCAGCGCCTGCAGGAGCTGCGCCCACGTTTGCTGGTGCTGCAGTTCGGCGGCGCCTCCGGCAGCCTGGCCGCCCTGGGCAGCAAGGCGATGCCGGTGGCCGAAGCCCTGGCCGAGCAGCTCCAGCTGACCCTGCCCGAGCAGCCCTGGCACACCCAGCGCGACCGCCTGGTGGAGTTTGCCTCGGTGCTGGGCCTGGTTGCCGGTAGCCTGGGCAAGTTCGGCCGTGATGTCAGCCTGTTGATGCAGACGGAGGCGGGGGAGCTGTTCGAGCCTTCCGCGCCGGGCAAAGGCGGTTCCTCGACCATGCCGCACAAGCGCAACCCGGTGGGCGCCGCAGTGCTGATCGGTGCCGCGACCCGGGTGCCGGGCCTGGTATCGACGCTGTTCGCGGCCATGCCTCAGGAGCACGAACGCAGCCTTGGCTTGTGGCATGCCGAATGGGAAACCCTGCCGGACATCTGCTGCCTGGTCTCTGGTGCGCTGCGCCAGGCCCAGGTGATTGCCGAGGGCATGGAAGTGGATGCCGCGCGCATGCGCCGTAACCTCGACCTGACCCAGGGCCTGGTGCTGGCCGAAGCGGTGAGCATCGTCCTCGCCCAGCGCCTGGGCCGCGACCGCGCCCACCACCTGCTGGAGCAGTGCTGCCAGCGCGCCGTGGCCGAACAGCGCCACCTGCGCACCGTGCTGGGTGACGAGCCGCAGGTCAGCGCCGAACTGTCCGCCGAAGAACTCGATCGCTTGCTCGACCCTGCCCATTACCTGGGGCAGGCCCGCGTCTGGGTGGCGCGCGCCGTGTCCGAACATCAACGTTTCACTGCCTGAAGGAGACCGCTGTGGCGCACTTGCAACTGGCCGATGGCGTTTTGAACTACCAGATCGATGGCCCGGAAAACGCCCCGGTGCTGGTCCTGTCCAACTCGCTGGGCACTGACCTGGGCATGTGGGACACGCAGATTCCACTGTGGAGCCAGCACTTTCGCGTGCTGCGCTACGACACCCGTGGCCACGGTGGGTCGCTGGTCACTGAAGGCCCTTACCGCATCGAACAGCTGGGGCGTGACGTGCTGGCCCTGCTCGATGGCCTGGACATCGCCAAGGCGCATTTCGTCGGCCTGTCGATGGGTGGCCTGATCGGCCAGTGGCTGGGCATCAATGCAGGCCAGCGCCTGCACAGCCTGACCTTGTGCAACACCGCAGCCAAGATCGCCAACGACGAGGTGTGGAACACCCGTATCGACACCGTGCTCAAGGGTGGCCAGCAGGCCATGGTCGACCTGCGCGATGCCTCCATCGCCCGCTGGTTTACCCCGGGTTTCGCCCAGGCCCAGCCAGCGCAAGCCCAGCGCATCTGTCAGATGCTGGCGCAAACCAGCCCGCAAGGCTATGCCGGCAACTGCGCCGCGGTGCGGGATGCCGACTACCGTGAGCAGTTGGGCCGCATCCAGGTGCCGACGCTGATCGTTGCCGGTACCGAAGACGTGGTGACCACCCCGGAGCACGGCCGCTTCATGCAGGCCGGTATCGCGGGTGCCGAGTACGTCGACTTCCCGGCGGCGCACCTGTCCAATGTCGAGATCGGCGAGCGCTTCAGCCGCCGCGTGCTCGATTTCCTGCTGGCTCACTGAGGACACCGCCATGGATGAGAAACAACGTTACGACGCCGGCATGCAAGTACGCCGTGCTGTGCTTGGCGATGCCCACGTGGACCGCAGCCTGGAGAAGCTCAACGACTTCAACGGCGAGTTTCAGGAGATGATCACCCGCCACGCCTGGGGTGACATCTGGACCCGCCCGGGCCTACCGCGGCATACCCGTAGCCTGATTACCATCGCCATGCTGATCGGCATGAACCGCAACGACGAGCTGAAGCTGCACCTGCGCGCGGCGGCCAACAACGGCGTGACCCGCGACGAGATCAAGGAAGTGCTGATGCAGAGCGCGATCTATTGCGGCATTCCGGCGGCCAATGCCACCTTCCACATGGCGGAGTCGGTGTGGGATGAGCTGGGCGTGGAGTCGCGACAGCAGTAATGCCTGTACCGGCCCTATCGCCGGCAAGCCAGCTCCCACAGTGATTGCATCAGGCCTGAGGGCAGTGCAGTCCCTGTGGAGCTGGCTTGCCGGCGATAGGGCCATGAATGTTTACAGGGTCGCATTCTTCTGCCGCATGACCACGGGCCCGGCGTTGGCCTCGACGGCGCGTTTCAGGGACGGGCACAGGCCGAGCATGAACGCAGCTTCTGCCACCACGAACAACGGCCCGATGATCAGCCCGCTGACATCATCGACAAACGCCGGCTTGCGGCCTTCGTAGTAATGGCCGACGAACTGGATGATCCAGCCCACCACGAACGCCCCCAGCCCGGCTCCGAGCCACAGCGCTGTCGTCTGCATTGCCAGTACCTGGCCGACCCACAGGCATAGCCCCAGCAACAACCCCATCACCAGCCCGAAGCGCAGGTCCAGACGCAGGTAGAACCAGACCGAGGCTGCTGCTGCCAGCAGGGCAGGGGACAGCCACATGCCGGCCACGTCCCAACCCGGGCGCGACAGCAGGATGGTGACCGCCAGTACGATCATCGGGATACCGACGAAGTGGGTGGCGATATTGCGTGGGTCGCGGTGATAGCTGGCGTATTGGCTCAGGTGGTCGACGAGGGTTTTCATGGTTGTGCCTCCCTGGTTGCCTGATCGAGGTGTATTGCCTGTTCTGGCCTCTTCGCGGGTGAACCCGCTCCCACAGGTACAGCGCAGCCCTCAGGAACTGTGGTGACCCTGTGGGAGCGGGTTCACCCGCGAAAGGGCCGCTACAGGCGACCGGTATAGCTCAGGATAGACCGCCCCTGCCACCATCATCAGCTCAGCGAATGGCAGCAGCCCGCACTGGCGTATCCAGCCCCACCAGCGTCTCGATCATCGCCCGCGCCGCCGGCGACAGTCGGTAACCGCTGCGGCTGACGACGCCACAGCGCACGCTCAGCACCTCCAGCGCCGGCGGCAGGTTGCGCCAGTGCAGGCGCACCAGGCGGCCGCTGGCCAGGTCTTCGGCAACGGCCTCCTCGCTGGCGCTGCCGATGGCGTCGCTGGCCAGCACCACACTGCGCAGCACTGCGAGGTGCTCGGTCTGCAGGTGCGGGGTGAAGTCACTGCGCCCGCTCAGGTTGGCCAGGCGCTTGCGCACACCAGGGGCGAGCAGGGCGCTGGCCAGCGGGTAGCTGAACAGGTCGTTGGTCGACAGGCTGTCCTTGGCCAGCAACGGGTGCCCCGGGCGGCAGAAGAACAGGCCGGGGCGCGGTGAAAGGGGCTCGGTGTGGAAGTTGGGGTCGGCTTCGAACGGGCGTATATCGTCGACGAAAAACTCGATCTGTTCGCGGCGCAGGGCCTGGCCGAGGCGTTCGGCGTTGTCCACCAGCAGCGAGGTGCGGATGCCAGGGTAGCGTTCGAGGAAGTGGCGCAGGGCATCGGGCACCAGGCGCACGGCCAGCGCCGGGCCGCTACCGAAATGCAGCTCGCCGGCGTCGAGCTTGGTCATCTGCAGCACTTCGTTGCTCAGTTGTGTGGCACCTTGTACCAGGCGCCGGGCATGTTGCAGCACCACCAGGCCTTCGGGGGTGGGCGGCAGGGCTTTGCTGGCGCGATCGACCAGTGGGCAGCCGAAGCTGTGCTCCAGGCTCTGGATGGCGCGGCTGAAGGCGGGTTGGGTGATACCCATGGCCTCGGCGGCGCGGACGAAGCTGCGGTATTCGGTGAGGGCGATGAAGTAACGCAGCTGACGGAGGTCCATTTCACGGCTCTGGGGCGGGGATCAGGGACCTATTCAAGCGGTTGCTGCATATGTCGTCAAAGAAGGTTTATTGATTTGTTTATAGCTTGAGGTTATTTGTGGTGGCATCTGGCCTCTTCGCGGGTAAACCCGCTCCCACAGGTTCACCACAGATTCTGAAACTGTGGTGAACCTGTGGGAGCGGGTTTACCCGCGAAGAATTCAAAGCAGATTCAGCGGGTAACTCACGATCAACCGGTTCTCGTCGAACGAGTTGGTGCTGAAGTCCCGGCGCATGGTGGAGTTGCGCCACTTCACCGACAGGTCCTTGAAGCTGCCCGACTGCACCACGTAGGCCAGCTCGGTTTCCCGCGCCCATTCCTTGCCATCGTCCACGCCGCCTGCGGTGACGTTGTCACCTTTGATGTAGCGGTTCATCAGGGTCAGGCCTGGCACGCCGACGGTGGCGAAGTTGAAGTCATGACGCACCTGCCAGGAGCGTTCCTTGGCATTGTCGAAGCTGGAGTTGTAGCTGTCGTTGGCCAGGGTGCCGCCGCTGGTGCCGTTGACCCGCATCCAGGCGTTGTCGCCGCTGACCTTCTGCAGGCCGACGTAGAAGGTGTGGCCCTGGTACCGCGCCGAGAGCATGGCCGAGGCGGTGCGGTTGTCCAGTTCGCCAGCGCGTTCGGCGCCGTCTTCCTTGCCAATGAAGTAGCCCAGGTTGGCGCCCAGGGTCCAGTCGCCCAAGGGTTGGCTGTGCACCAGGTTGAGGTACTGCTGGCGGTAGATGTCCTTGAGCTGGGCATCCCACAGGCCGATCATGGTGCGCTTGTCGTTGAAGGTGTACTCGCCGCCGCCAAAATTGAAACGGTCGGAGGTGAACGCGGCCTTACCGTTCAGCGACATGTCCTCCATGCTGGCGTCGTTGCGTGGGCTGTTGCCGCGGAACTGGCCGGCGTACAGGGTCAGACCGGCGATTTCCTTCGAGGTCAGCTGGCCGCCGCGGAAGGTCTGCGGCAGCGAGCGGCCATCGTCCGAGCGCAGGATCGGCAGTACCGGCATCCATTCACCCACTTTCAGCTCGGTTTCGGACAGCTTGGCCTTCAGTGCCACGCCCAGGCGGCCGAAGTCATCGGCGGGGCGGCCATCGTCGTGCACCGGCAACAGATGGGTGTTGGTGGTGCCTTTGCCGCCGTCGAGCTTGACCGAGTACAGGCCCAGTATGTCCACGCCAAAACCGACGGTGCCCTGGGTGAAGCCGGAGCGAGCGTCGAGGATGAAGCTCTGCGTCCATTCCTCGGCCTTGGCCTGCGGGTGGGCCGGGTCGACGAAGTTGCGGTTGATGTAGAAGTTGCGCAGGTTGAGGGTGGCCTTGGCGTCTTCCAGGAAGCCACCGTTGTCGGCGGCGAACACGGGGAGTGCGCAGGACATGGCCAACAGGCCGGGCAGCAGCTGGCGTGCGGGTTGCAAAGTGCTCATCTGTCGTGGATCTCTTGTTTTTATGGGCGAGCCGGGGCGCTGCAGGATGCGGCCTGCAGGTGCGGGTCTTTTGGGATGAACCGGGGCAACGTTGCGTGGGGAGGATGGTGCGGGGTAGGGCAGGGGTGAGGCAATTCGCCGCAAACGGAAACGGGCGATAATCGAACAGAATGTTCCGGTTGGTTAATTGTTTTCCTGTACTGGCCTCTTCGCGGGTAAACCCGCTCCCACAGGTACTGCACTGCCTTCAGAATTCGTGCAAAACCCTGTGGGAGCGGGTTTACCCGCGAAGAGGCCTGTACAGGCAACCGACAAACAAAAAGCCCACCGTTAAAGGTGGGCTCTTTGCTGTAACAGGGCTGATCAGCTCTTCGGTGCTTCCACCGCTGCCTGCTGGTTGTTGCCCTGCCCGGTCTGCTCGTACCAGCCACCGCCAAGCGCCTTGTACAGGTTGACCTCGCTGGTCAGCTGCGACAGGCGGTCGCCGATCAGCGCCTGCTGGGCGCTGAACAGGTTGCGCTGGGCGTCGAGGAAGGTCAGGTTGCTGTCGATACCGATGCGATAGCGGCGTTCGGCCAGGCGGTAGTAATCCTGGTTCGCCTGCACCAGGTCGCGTTGCGCCTGCAACTGCTCTTCGAAGGTCTTGCGCGCCGCCAGGCCATCGGAGACTTCCTGGAAGGCGGTCTGGATGGTCTTTTCGTACTTGGCGACGTTGATGTCCTTCTGGATCTTCGAGTAGTCCAGGCTGGCCTTCAGGCTGCCGGCGTTGAAGATCGGCAGATTGATCTGCGGCTGGAACAGCCAGGTACCCTGGCCGCCCGAGAACAGGTGGCCCATGTCGGGGCTCAGGCTGCCGGCATTGGCGGTCAGGCTGATGCTCGGGAAGAACGCTGCGCGGGCCGCGCCAATGTTGGCATTGGCGGCCTTGAGCAGGTGCTCGGCTTCCTGGATGTCCGGACGACGCTGGAGGATGTCCGACGGCAGGCCGGCCGGTACTTCGGCCAGTTGGTCGGCATTGAGCTCCAGTGGCTTGGCCAGGTCGGCGGGAATGCCGGTGCCCAGCAGCACGGTCAGGCTGTTGACGTCCTGGGCGACCAGGCGCTGGTACTGCGAGTACTTGACCCGGGCGCCTTCCACGGCGGTACGCGCCTGGCTGACGTCGAGTGCCGAGGCTACGCCGACTTCGTTGCTGCGACGGGTGAGGTTGTAGCTTTCCTCGTAGGTCTTCAGCGTTTCTTCGGTCAGCTTGAACAGCGCCTGGTCGGCCTGCCAGGTGTAGTAGGCATTGGCCACGCTGGCTACCAGGCTGATCTGCGTGGAGCGACGCGCCTGCTCGCTGGACAGGTAGGTTTCCAGGGCCTGCTCGGTCAGGCTGCGTACACGGCCGAACAGGTCCAGCTCATAGGCGCTGACGCCCAGAGTGGCCGAGTACTGGCTGGTGATACCTGCTTCGCCCGTCTGCGACATGTTTGCCGGTACGCGTTGGCGGCTGCCACTGCCGGTGGCCGAAACCGCCGGGAACAGGTCGGCACGCTGGATACGGTACTGCGCACGGTAGGCGTCGATGTTCAACGCGGCGACGCGCAGGTCGCGGTTGTTGACCAGCGCGGTCTGGATCAGCTGCTGCAGTGCCGGGTCATGGAAGAACTGTCGCCAGCCCTGTTCGGCGGCGGCAACCTCCGCCGATTGCGTCGGCGAGTACGCAGGGCCTTGCGGCCACTGCTCAGCCACCGGCGATTCCGGGGTCTGGTAGTCGGGGATCAGCGAGCAGCCGCCAAGAATGAAAGCGGTTACCGCCAGGGACAACAAAGACTTGGTCATTGCCCAGCCTCATAACGTGGAGTTTCAGGGGTGGCGTCCTTTTCCGGCTCTTTGCTGCCGAACAGCGACGACACTGCGACGAAGAACAGCGGTACCCAGAAGATAGCCAGCACGGTCGCACTGATCATGCCGCCGATCACGCCAGTGCCGATGGCGTGCTGGCTGCCGGCGCCGGCGCCACTGGCGATGGTCAACGGTACCACGCCGAGGATGAACGCCAGCGAGGTCATGATGATCGGGCGCAGACGCATGCGGCACGCCTCGATCGCCGCGTCGTACAGGCTGCGGCCCTGCTCGTGCAGTTCCTTGGCGAACTCGACGATCAGAATGGCGTTTTTCGCCGCCAGGCCGATGGTGGTCAACAGGCCGACCAGGAAGTACACGTCGTTGGACAACCCGCGCAGGCTGGTGGCGATCAGGGCACCGATGATACCCAGCGGTACTACCAGCACCACGGCGATCGGGATCGACCAGCTTTCGTACAGGGCTGCCAGGCACAGGAACACGAACAGTACCGAGAGTGCGAACAGCGCCGGCATCTGCGAACCGGAGAGTTTTTCCTCGTAGGACATGCCGGTCCAGGAGAAGCCGATGCCACTTGGCAGTTCGCCAGCAATGCGCTCGACTTCGGCCATGGCTTCACCGGTACTGTAGCCCGGGGCCGGTGCACCGAGGATTTCCATTGCCTCGACGCCGTTGTAACGCGACAGCTTCGGCGAGCCGTAGGTCCATTCGCCCTTGGCGAAGGAGGAGAACGGCACCATTTCGCCGGCGCCATTGCGCACGTACCACTTCTGCAGGTCTTCCGGGCTCATCCGCGCGTTCGGTTCGCCCTGGATGTACACCTTCTTGACCCGGCCACGGTCGATGAAGTCGTTGACGTAGCTGGCACCCAGGGCAATCGACAGGGTGTTGTTGATGTCGGCGATGGTCACGCCCAGGGCGCTGGCACGTTCGTCATCGATGGTCAGCTGGTACTGCGGCTCATCGTTCAGACCGTTCGGGCGCACGGCGCTCAGGATCTTGCTCTGCGCGGCCTTGGCCAGGAACTGGTTGCGTGCCTCCATCAGCTTGGTATGGCCGACACCACCGCGGTCCTGCAGGAACACGTCGAAGCCGGTGGCGTTACCCAGTTCCAGCACCGCAGGCGGGGCAAAGGCGAACACCATTGCATCGCGGAAGGTGAAGAAGTGCTGCTGGGCGCGCTGGGCAAGGGCGAACACACTGTTTTCCTTGGAGCGCTCATCCCACGGCTTGAGCATGATGAATGCCATACCCGAGCTCTGGCCGCGGCCGGCAAAGTTGAAGCCGTTGACGGTGAACACCGAAGCCACGGTGTCTGCCTCTTCGCTGAGCAGGTACTCACGCATCTGGTCGACCACCACCTGGGTGCGCTCGGCACTGGAGCCGGCCGGGGTCTGTACCTGGGCGAACAGTACGCCCTGGTCCTCTTCCGGCAGGAACGCGGTCGGGATGCGGGCGAACAGCCAGATCATGCCGACCACGATCAGCGCGTAGGCCAGCAGGAACGGAGCCTTGTTGCGCAGGATGGTGCCCACGCTGCGCTCGTAGCCGGTAACGCTGCGGTCGAAGTTGCGGTTGAACCAGCCAAAGAAGCCGCGCTTGGCCACATGGTGCTCGCCCTTCTTCAGCGGCTTGAGCATGGTGGCGCACAGGGCCGGGGTGAAGATCAGCGCCACCAGTACCGACAGGCCCATGGCCGAGACGATGGTGATGGAGAACTGCCGGTAGATCACACCTGTGGAGCCGCCGAAGAACGCCATGGGCAGCAGTACCGCCGACAGCACCAGGGCGATACCCACCAGGGCACCCTGGATCTGCTCCATCGAGCGCTTGGTCGCTTCCTTGGGCGGCAAGCCTTCCTCGGACATCACCCGCTCGACGTTCTCCACCACGACGATGGCGTCGTCCACCAGCAAGCCGATGGCCAGGACCATGGCGAACATGGTCAGGGTGTTGATGCTGAAGCCGGCAGCGGCAAGGATGCCGAAGGTACCCAGCAACACCACCGGTACGGTCATGGTGGTGATGATGGTGGCGCGGAAGTTCTGCAGGAACAGGTACATCACCAGGAACACCAGGACCACGGCTTCGATCAGGGTGTGGATCACGCCGCTGATCGATTCGGTGACCACCGGAGTGGTGTCATACGGGAATACCGCTTTCACCCCGGGCGGGAAGAACGGTTCCAGGTCGGCGATGGTCTGGCGCAGGGCCTTGGCGGTGTCCAGGGCGTTGGCGCCGGTGGCCAGTTTTACAGCCAGGCCGGAAGCCGGCTTGCCGTTGAACTGTGCGCTGACGGCGTAGTTTTCACCACCCAGGCCAACCTGGGCGACATCACCCAGACGCACCTGCGAACCGTCGCTGTTGACCTTGAGCAGGATCTTCTCGAACTGCTCGGCAGTCTGCAGGCGGGTCTTGCCGATGATGGTGGCGTTCAGCTGGGTACCCGGCATGGCCGGCAGGCCGCCGAGCTGGCCAGAGGACACCTGCACGTTCTGCGCGGCCACGGCGGTCTTGACGTCGACCGGGGTCAGCTGGAACTTGTTCAGCTTGGCCGGATCGAGCCAGATACGCATGGCGTACTGTGCACCGAACACCTGGAAGTCACCCACACCGGCAGTCCGCGAGATCGGGTCCTGCATGTTGGAGACGATGTAGTTGGCCAGGTCGTCCTTGGTCATGCTGCCGTCTTCGGACACCAGGCCGATCACCAGCAGGAAGTTCTTCACTGCCTTGGTGACGCGGATACCTTGTTGCTGCACTTCCTGCGGCAGCAGCGGGGTGGCCAGGTTCAGCTTGTTCTGCACCTGCACCTGCGCGGTGTCGGGGTTGGTGCCCTGCTCGAAGGTGGCGGTAATGGTCATGCTGCCGTCGGAGTTACTTTCCGACGACACATAACGCAGGTTGTCGATACCGTTGAGCTGCTGCTCGATTACCTGTACCACGGTGTCCTGCACGGTTTGCGCCGAGGCACCCGGGTAGGTCACGGCGATGGCGATGGCCGGCGGCGCGATGCTCGGGTACTGGTTGATCGGCAGCTTCAGGATCGACAAGGCGCCGACCAGCATGATCACCAGGGCGATCACCCAGGCGAAGATCGGGCGATCGATAAAGAACTTCGACATGGTTTACTCCGCTTTGGCGTCTGCTTTCGCCGCATTGGCCTGAACAGGGCTGGCCGGCTTCTTGACGTTGGTGGCTTCGCTGACCTTGACCTCGACACCCGGGCGCACGTACTGCAGCCCTTCGGTGATCAGGCGGTCGCCCGGGTTCAGGCCTTCCTCGATCAGCCAGTCGCTGCCCAGGGTACGGTTGGCCTTGAGCTGGCGCAGTTCGACCTTGTTCTCCTGGTTGACCACCAGCGCGGTCGGCGCGCCTTTCAGGTCGCGGGTCACGCCCTGTTGCGGGGCCAGGATGGCGTTGGCGTTGACCCCGGCCTTGAGCCGCGCATGCACGAACATGCCTGGCAGCAGGGTGTGATCGGGGTTGGGGAACAGGGCGCGCAGGGTGACCGAGCCCGTGGTCTCGTCGACCGCGACTTCGGAGAACTCCAGGCGGCCTTCCTGCTTGAACAGGCTGCCGTCTTCCAGCACCAGCTGCACCGAGGCGGCGTTGTCGCCGGCCTTCTGCAGCTGGCCGCTTTCCAGGTCACGGCGCAGCTTGAGCAGCTCGGCGGTGGACTGGGTGACGTCGACGTAGATCGGGTCGAGTTGCTGGATGGTGGCCATGGCGTTGGCCTGGCCATTGCTCACCAGTGCACCTTCGGTGAACGAAGAACGGCCGATACGGCCGCTGATCGGTGCCAGGACCTTGGTGTAGCGCAGGTCGATCTGCGCGCTCTTGAGCGAAGCCTCGGCCTGCAATCGTTTGGCATTGGCGTCGTCGTATTCCTGCTTGGAGACAGCCTGTTCGTCGATCAGCTGCTTGTAGCGCTCGGCCAGCGAGCGGGTGGCCTGCAGGTTGGCCTGGGCATTGGCCAGGTTGGCTTCGTACACGGCAGGGTCGATCTGGTACAGCTGCTGGCCTTCCTTGACCTCACTGCCTTCCTTGAACAGGCGCTTGAGGATGATGCCGTTGACCTGCGGGCGCACTTCGGCGACGCGGTAGGCACTGGTACGCCCCGGCAATTCCGAGGTCAGGGTGAAGGCTTGGGGCTGAATGGTCACGACGCCGACCTGAGGAGCCTGCGCCGCTGGCGCTGCTTCTTCTTTCTTACAGCCACTGAGCAGGGTGGCCAGGGCGACGGCGGAAACCAGAGCGGTAACGGCTGGCTTGAATTGCATGAGGATCCTCGGGTCGCTGGAGCTGGGAGACGCTCAAGAGTAGTGGAAGAGTCTTGATCTGGAAAAATTGCTATCCGGTGGATAAATAGCTTGCTAAGGAATATACTTACATTCATGGTTGTTTGTAAATACCGCTGGGTTGTACTCGGGTACTGCCACAGTCCTTGATTAGCTCATCCGCGAGGCACCCTGCAGAGGTGCCCCCGGAGTGTTCCCCGCACGCGCTGCGCGTTCGGGGCAGATGAGGTTTGTACTGCCATGGTCCGTCGAACCAAAGAAGAAGCCCAGGAAACCCGCGCCCAGATCATCGAGGCGGCGGAAAAGGCCTTCTACAAGCGCGGGGTTGCGCGAACCACCCTGGCCGACATCGCCGAACTGGCGGGTGTGACGCGGGGGGCTATCTACTGGCACTTCAACAACAAGGCCGAGTTGGTGCAGGCGCTGCTCGACAGCCTGCATGAAACCCATGACCACCTGGCGCGGGCGAGCGAAAGCGAGGACGAAGTGGACCCGCTTGGCTGCATGCGCAAGTTGTTGCTGCAAGTGTTCAACGAGTTGGTGCTCGATGCCCGAACCCGGCGTATCAATGAAATCCTGCATCACAAGTGCGAGTTCACCGATGACATGTGTGAAATTCGCCAGCAGCGCCAGGGGGCGGTGCTGGATTGCCACAAGGGCATCACCCTGGCGTTGGCCAATGCCGCGCGCCGGGGCCAGTTGCCAGGCGAGCTGGATGTCGAGCGCGCAGCGGTGGCCATGTTCGCCTATGTCGATGGCCTGATCGGGCGCTGGCTGTTGCTGCCTGACAGTGTCGATCTGTTGAAGGATGTCGAAAAATGGGTCGACACCGGGCTGGATATGCTGCGCTTGAGCCCGGCTCTGCGCAAATGACTCTTTGTGAAGGATTGTGAGGGAGTGTTACCCCTTTGTGTTAAGGGGCGATTAATGCTTTCGGATTGCTCAGCCGTGCAGGTTCTGCCGACGCGCCGAGATCTCTGTGGGAGCGGGTTTACCCGCGAACACCGGCGAAGCCGGTGCCATTCACCGCGCAGCCATCTTCGCGGGTGAACCCGCTCCCACAGGGATCGCACAAGATGCAGGTTTGCAGCAAGGCAGCAGCCCCCACAAGAGTACGGCCGCCTTCAGCGTCCGCGCAGTTGCCGGTCGGGCAATGCAAACGCTGCAAACAGTCCCAGCACAGCTACCCCGGCACTCCCCATCAACAACTGCCGGAACGTCTCCAGCAACCGCCCCTGTGTCACCAGGTCCACTTCGCCGGCCTTCAGGCTCCCCAGCAACGGATTACCCAGCGACTCGAACCCGCCCTGGTGCAGCAGCGCCAGCAGCAGGCTGGACATGCACGCCACCCCCATGGCCCCGCCCAGCGAGCGGAACAGGTTGGTGGTGCTGGTGGCCACGCCGATGTCCTTGCTGTCCACCGCGCTTTGCGTACCTACCAGCGAGGTCGGGAACTGCAGCCCGCAGGCGATGCCGGTCAGCAACATGAACAGCGCACTGGGCAAGGCCGACTGTGGCGGGGTCAGTGCCATGGCGAAAATGGCCAGCGGCATCAGCAGCGCGCCGGCCAGGATCTGCGGCTTGTAGCGCCCGGTCAGGCTGGTCATGCGCCCGCCGGTGAAGGCACCCATGGGCAGCCCCATCACTAGCGGCAGAAGGTGCAGGGCCGCGCTGTCGGCACCGGCGCCGGTGATGCCCTGGTAGCGCAACGGCATGAGCATGGTCAGAGAGATCGACTGGAAGCTGGCGAAGAAGATCACGCCCCAGCACAGCACCGCCACGCGGTTGCCGAACAGGCCGAGCGGCAGCAGTGGCTCCGGGCAGCGGCGTTCATGGGCGATGAACAGCACCAGGCCCAGCGCGGCGCAGGCGAACAGGGCCAGCACGGGTGGGTCGGCCCAGGCGTGGCCCTGGCCAACCAGGGTAATGCCCAGCAACAGGCTACCCAGGCCAAGGATCAGCAGCACGGCGCCGAGGTAGTCCACCTGCGCCTTGCGGCGCTGTGCCGGCATGCCGCCGAGGGCGCGGCGGATCGCCCACAGTGCAACCAGCCCCAGCGGCAGGTTGATCCAGAACACCCCGCGCCAGGACAGGTATTCGGTCAGCCAGCCGCCCAGCACCGGCCCGGCGACGCTGGCCACCGCGTACATGCTGCTGAAGTAGCCCTGGTAGCGGCCGCGTTCTCGCGGGGGCACGAAGTCGCCGATGATCGCCTGGCTCACCGAGACCATGCCGCCTGCGCCAATGCCCTGCAGTACCCGGGCCAGCACCAGTTGCTGCATGTCCTGGGCCAGGGCGCAGGCGATCGAGGCCAGGGTGAACAGGCTGATGCCGGTGAGGATCATCCGGCGCCGCCCATACAGATCACCCAACTTGCCGTAGATCGGCACGGCCACGGTCATCGCCACCATGTAGCCGGAGATGACCCAGGCCAGCAGGCCGACATCGTTGAACTGCGCCGAGATCGCCGGCAGCGAGACGGCGACGATGGTCTGGTCCAGGGCGCCGAGGAAGATGGCCAGCATCAGGGCGGTGAGCACGTTGCGCAGAGTGGTGGGGGGCAGGGCGGCGGTCACGGGGATACCTTGTTTGTCTTTGGCGGCCTCTTCGCGGGTGAACCCGCTCCCACAGGTATGTCGCTGTTCCTGAGGGCAACGCCGTACCTGTGGGAGCGGGTTTACCCGCGAAAGGGCCCTTGGATTGTAACCTGAGTTAGGTAGCTTCCTATGTACTATCTGCATCCCCTATGCAAGATCGGCATTGGCGCATTCATCCAGTGCGGCATGGCTGCGTGATATCGTTGGTATGCCA
This sequence comes from Pseudomonas sp. NPDC096925, assembly GCF_044762545.1. Classification (NCBI taxonomy): domain Bacteria; kingdom Pseudomonadati; phylum Pseudomonadota; class Gammaproteobacteria; order Pseudomonadales; family Pseudomonadaceae; genus Pseudomonas; species Pseudomonas sp. NPDC096925. The sequence continues at coordinate 285,849 of NZ_JBIWEM010000004.1, forward strand.
CAGAGGCTGAAAACCGGGGCCTGCACCAGCTTGGTGCAGCATTATGCCGCAGGGTTTTCGCGCCGCTGTCTCCCACACCTTTTATTCCTCTGCCTGCATGTCGAGCATGACCGCCCAGATGGCGACGGTTGGAACAGCCCAGGTAGACCCGATTACAGGGGTCGGTAGTTACCGTTCGAATTTCAACTTATTTTGCGGAGTGATCATGCCCAAGGCTTCCCATCAAGATCTGCGTTTTGCCTTCCGCGAGCTGCTCGCTTCAGGTTCCTGTTATCACACCGCATCGGTGTTCGACCCGATGTCGGCACGCATTGCCGCAGACCTGGGCTTCGAGGTCGGCATCCTCGGTGGTTCCGTCGCTTCGTTGCAGGTACTGGCCGCACCGGATTTCGCCCTGATTACCCTCAGCGAGTTCGTCGAGCAGGCCACCCGTATTGGTCGCGTGGCGCAACTGCCGGTGCTGGCTGATGCCGACCACGGCTATGGCAACGCGCTGAACGTCATGCGCACGGTCATCGAACTGGAGCGCGCCGGCGTGGCTGCGCTGACCATCGAGGACACCCTGCTGCCGGCCCAGTTCGGGCGCAAGTCCACCGACCTGATCCCGGTTGAAGAGGGCGTCGGCAAGATCCGTGCGGCGCTGGAGGCGCGGGTCGATTCGTCACTGTCGATCATTGCCAGGACCAACGCTGGCGTGCTCACCACCGAAGAAATCATCGTGCGTACCCAGAGTTACCAGAAGGCCGGAGCCGACGGTATCTGCATGGTGGGGGTGAAGGACTTCGAGCAGCTTGAGCAGATTGCCGAGCACCTGACGGTGCCGCTGATGCTGGTGACTTACGGCAACCCGAACCTGCGCGACGACGAGCGCCTGGCGCGCCTGGGCGTGCGCATCGTGGTCGATGGTCACGCAGCCTACTTTGCCGCGATCAAGGCCACCTACGACTGCCTGCGGCTGCAGCGCGGCCAGCAGAACAAGTCGGAAAACCTCAGCGCCACCGAGCTCTCGCACACCTACACCCAGCCCGAGGACTACATCCGCTGGGCCAAGGAATACATGAGCGTCGAGGAGTGACAGCGCGCTCCCTGTAGGAGCGTCACAGGTCCCGATCCCACTCGGGTTCGTCCTGGAACCGCTGCACGAGAAAATCCAGCATGCTGCGCAAGGTCGCCGGCATGTGCTTGCGTGAGGTGTACACCGCATTCAGGTTCAGCTCGCGCGGCCTGGCCTCGGGCAGCAGGCGCACCAGCTCGCCCCGGCGCAGGGCCTGCGCAGCCTGGTAGGTCGGCAGCATGGCGATACCAGCGCCGGCCAGCGCCGCCTTCTGCAGTGTCATCGCCTCGTTGGCACTGATGTTCCCCGCCACCGGCACAGCGACCTGCTGGCCGGCCACCTCGAAATGCCACAGGCTGTGGCCGAAGTAGGCATGGGTCAGGCAGTTGTGCCGGCTCAGTTCCTCGACCCGTTGCGGCGTGCCGTGCTCGCGCAGGTAGGCCGGTGCCGCACATACCACCGAGCGGCACACGCTCAGACGCCGGGCGATCAGGTTGGGGTCCAGGTCATTGCTGGTGCGGATGGCCAGGTCGATGCGCTCGTCCACCAGGTTGACTGTGCGATCGAGCATCTGCAGTTCCACCTTCACCCCGGGGTAGCGCCGGACGTAGGCGGCCACTGCATCCACCAGCTGTGCCTGGCCGAACGAGGTGCTGACACTGATGCGCAGCGCGCCCTTGGGCGCGTCATCCGGCTGCTGCACCGCGGCCTGCAGGTCGCCGGCCAGTTCCAGCAGTTGCCGGCAGCGGGGCAGGGTTTCCTGGCCGGCTGCGGTGAGGCTGAGCTTGCGCGTGGTGCGCTGCATCAGCCTTGCGCCAACCCAGTCTTCCAGCTCTGCCAGGTAGCGCGACACCACCGGTCGGGACAGTTGCAGATGATCCGCCGCCGCCGACTGGCTGCCCAGGTCGACGACGGTGACGAAAACGCGCATGGCGTTGAGACGGTCCATGATTTGCCCGATTTCAGAAACAAACTATGTTCGAGCATCGCATTTTTTGTCATGGATTGGGCAACTAAGCTGGTGGGCATTGTTCATCTGACGGGTGTTTGCGATGTCTCTTTTCACTCCCTTGCGTGGTCTGCTGCTGGCCTGCGTGACTCTGGCCGGCCCGGTGCTGGCTGCCGAACCCTTGCGGCTGGAGGTGTACAACCCCGGGCACGAGGCGATTTTCCCGGTCAGTTCGGTGATCGTCAGTGGCGAGCACGACGCCATCCTCGTCGATGCCCAGTTCGGCAAGGCCCAGGCCGAGCAGCTGGTGCAGCGCCTGCGGGCAGGTGGCAAGCAGCTGACCAGCATCTACATCAGCCATGGCGACCCGGACTACTACTTCGGCCTGGATACCCTGACCCAGGCCTTCCCCGACGCCAAGGTGCTGGCTTCGGCCGCCACGGTTGCCCATATCCGCCAGACCATGGATGCCAAGCTGGCTTACTGGGGCCCGCAGATGGGCACGGACAAGCCAGCGCGGCTGGTGCTGCCACAGGTGCTCGAAGGCAACCGCCTGACGCTGGAAGGGCAGGCTCTCGAGGTGGTCGGCCTGGACGGCCCGCAACCTGACCGCAGTTTTGTGTGGATCCCGTCGATCAAGGCGGTGGTCGGTGGCGTGGTGGTGTCGGAGAACATTCATGTGTGGATGGCCGACACTCAAACGGCCAAATCCCACGCCGACTGGCTCGGCACCCTGGCGCACATCGAAGCGCTGGCGCCGCGCACGGTCATCCCCGGGCACTACCTGGGGGACAGCAGCCGATCGCTGGAGTCCGTGCATTTCACGGCGAACTATATTCGTGATTTCGATGCCGAGACCGCCAAGGCGAAGGACGCCGGTGCGTTGATCGCGGCGATGAAGCGACGTTACCCGGGCCTGGCCGATGAAAGCTCGCTGGAGCTGGGGGCCAAGGTCGCCAAGGGCGAGATGAAGTGGTAATTCCGTTCAACTGATGGAGAGTATCCCATGAGCAAGATCGCAATCATCGGTGCCACTGGCCGCGCTGGCAGCCAGTTGCTGGAAGAGGCCCTGCGCCGTGGCCACAGTGTGCTGGCCATCGCCCGCGACCCGTCGCGGCTGCAGGGGCGGGACGGGGTGACCGTCAAGGCGCTGGATGCCAGGGACAGCGCGGCCCTGCAAGCGGCGGTCGCGGGTATGGATGCGGTGCTGAGTGCGGCGCATTTCTCGACCATCGAACCGCACGCCATCATTGAGCCGGTCAAGCGGGCCGGGGTCAGGCGCCTGCTGGTGGTGGGTGGTGCCGGCAGCCTGTTGCTGCCATCGGGGCATCGAGTGATCGACAGCCCGAACTTCCCCGAGGCATACAAGGCCGAGGCCACTGCCGGGGTGCGTTTTCTGGAGGTGTTGCAACGGGAACCGAACCTGGACTGGACCTTCCTGTCGCCGTCGGCGGAGTTCGTTGAAGGTGAGCGCAGCGGGCACTACACGCTGGGCAAGGATCATCTGCTGATCGGTGCGGATGGCAAGAGCTGGATCACCTTTGCCGATTACGCGATTGCCATGCTCGACGAGCTGGAAAAGCCGCAACATTCGCGGCAGCGATTCACGGTCGGGTACTGAGTCGCCTGCTTCGCGGGCACGCCCGCTCCCACAGGTAAAGCACAGGTCTTGGAATCCGTGCAGTACCTGTGGGAGCGGGCGTGCCCGCGAAGAGGCCCTCACTGGCTGGCCTGGTGTTCCAGCCAATCCAGCAACTCCCCCAACCCCGCCGGCAAGCTCCTGGCCTGGCTCACCAGGTAATACCCCTTGCCGGTCATCACCTTCAGCGCAAACGGCATGCACAACCGCCCCCCGCGCAAGTCATCGCCGATCAGCGACCAGTCGCCGATGGCCACCCCGGTCCCCTGCGAGGCCATGGCCATCGCCATGTCCAGCGTCTCGAAATGCTGCTTCGGCCCTTGAGTGCCCAGCGTCACCCCCGCTGCCTGCAGCCACAACCGCCAGTCATGCTCATCCCGCGACGGGTGCAGCAGCATGTGTCGCGCCAGGTCCTCGACCTGCTGCAACGGTACCGGCCCCTGGCGCAATGACGGCGCGCACACCGGCGTCAGTTGCTCATCGAACAGCTTGCGCACGCGCAGCCCGTGGTTCGGCGCCTCGCCGTAGACCACCGCCGCATCGAAACCCTCGCGGCGGAAATCCACCCCATGCTGCACCGTGGTGGTCAGCTCCACCGGCACATCCGGGCGTAACGCCTGCCATTCCATCAGGCGCGGCAGCAGCCAGCGCATCACGCAGGTCGGAGCCTTGAGCTGCAAGGTAGTGCTGCGCCCACCTACCTCACGCACCCCTTGTTCGATCAGCGCGAACACCTGCTGCACTCGTGGCAGCCAGTCCTGGCCTTCACGGGTCAGGCTCAGCCCGCGGGCCTGGCGCTGGAACAAGGCATAACCCAGGTGCTCCTCGAGCGCTGCGATCTGCCGGCTGACGGCGCCCTGGGTGATATGCAGCTGCTGCCCGGCACGGGTGAAGTTGCAGTGCTGGGCGGTAACCAGAAAGGTATGCAGGGCGGGTAGGGGCGGGAGGCGTTTCATTGCGCTAAGCCATGATTACAGGACATGGCTAGTATGTGTTTTTTTGCATTGTGGCGATAGCCGTGGCTGGGTCCAATAAGGGCATAACCCAACCAAGATTCATGGTGAAACCCGATGGCAACCTGCGGCGAAGTACTGGTAAAACTCCTTGAAGGCTATGGCGTGGACCATGTCTTCGGCATTCCTGGTGTACATACCGTGGAGCTCTACCGCGGACTGGCCGGCTCGTCCATCCGTCATGTCACCCCGCGCCACGAGCAGGGTGCCGGGTTCATGGCCGACGGCTATGCGCGGACCCGCGGCAAGCCCGGGGTGTGCTTCATCATCACCGGCCCGGGCATGACCAACATCACCACCGCCATGGGCCAGGCCTATGCCGACTCGATCCCGATGCTGGTGATTTCCAGCGTGCAGTCCCGCGACCAGCTGGGCGGTGGCCGCGGCAAGCTGCATGAGCTGCCCAACCAGGCGGCACTGGTGTCGGGTGTTGCTGCGTTTTCCCACACCTTGATGAGTGCCGATGACCTGCCACAGGTGCTGGCCCGGGCGTTCGCCGTGTTCGAAGGCGCCCGCCCGCGGCCGGTGCATATCGAGATCCCGCTCGATGTGCTGGTCGAACCGGCCGATCACCTGCTGCCGGGGCGTCCGGTGCGTGGCAGCCGGGCGGGGGCAGCGCCACAGGGCGTGGCGCAGATGGCCGAGCGCCTGGCCAATGCACGGCGGCCCTTGATCCTGGCCGGGGGCGGCGCGTTGGCTGCCGGCGCTGCGCTGGCGCGCCTGGCCGAACACCTTCAGGCCCCGGTGGCGCTGACCATCAATGCCAAGGGGTTGCTGCCGTCCAGCCACCCGCTGCAGATCGGCTCGACGCAGTCGTTGCCGGCCACGCGGGCGCTGGTGGCCGAGGCCGACGTGGTACTGGCAATCGGTACCGAATTGGCCGAAACCGACTATGACGTGACCTTCAAGGGTGGTTTCGAGATCCCGGGCAGCCTGTTGCGCATCGATATCGACCCGGACCAGACCGTGCGCAATTACCTGCCGGAGCTTTCGCTGGTGGCTGATGCCGCACTGGCCGCCGAAGCGCTGCTCGGTGCCTTGCAAGCCCTGCCGCAGCCGATGCGCGAAAGCACCTGGGGTGTGGCGCGCGTGGCCAATCTGCGCCAGGCACTGGCGACGGGTTGGGACCAGCCGACCCTGAGCCAGACGCGCTTGCTGACGGCGATTCTCGAGCGCCTGCCCAATGCCATTCTGGTGGGCGATTCGACCCAGCCGGTGTACACCGGCAACCTGACCCTGGACATGGAGCAGCCACGGCGTTGGTTCAATGCCTCGACCGGCTACGGCACCCTGGGTTATGCGTTGCCGGCGGCCATGGGCGCCTGGCTGGGCAGCGCGGAACAGGTCGGCGAGCGTGCGCCTGCAGTGTGCCTGATTGGGGATGGCGGTTTGCAGTTCACCTTGCCGGAGCTGGCCAGCGCGGTGGAGGCGCAAGTGCCGCTGATCGTGCTGCTGTGGAACAACCAGGGGTATGAGGAGATCAAGAAATACATGGTCAACCGGGCGATCGAGCCGGTCGGGGTGGATATCCATACCCCGGACTTCATTGGTGTGGCGCGGGCCTTGGGCGCTGCGGCGGAGCAGGTGGCGGATGTGGCGCAGTTGCAGGCGGCGTTGGGGCACGCGGTGGAGCGCAAGGGGCCGACCCTGATCCAGGTTGACCAGAATCAGTGGCAGGGGGCTGTGTTGGGTTGAGGAATTGCTATTGCCTGAGCTGGCCTCTTCGCGGGTGAACCCGCTCCCACAGGTACTGCACAGTTTTCAGTTTCTGTGCAAAACCTGTGGGAGCGGGTTTACCCGCGAAAGGGCCGGGGCAGGCGAAAGCTGAACTTCAGCCAGCAGTCGCCCGCAACCTGGCCACATCACGAATCGGCGGCGCGCCATACAGCCGGCTGTATTCACGGCTGAACTGTGACGGGCTTTCATACCCCACCCGATAGGCCGCCACCGCTGCCTCCAGCCCGTCATTGAGCATCAACCGCCGCGCCTCCTGCAGGCGCAGTTGCTTCTGGTACTGCAACGGGCTCATCGACGTCACGGCCTTGAACCGGTGGTGCAAGGTCGAGGTGCTGAGGTTGACCTCCCGTGCCAGGTCCTCGATGCGCAAAGGCAGCTGGTAGTTCTGGTTGAGCCAGGTAATGGCCTGGCAAACCCGGTGGGTCTGGCTGTTGGCCAAGGCGATTTCGTACAGCCGATAACCCTGCGGCCCACGCAGCAGGCGGTAGAGAATCTCCCGGCGGAACAGTGGCGCCAGCATCGCGATGTCGCGCGGGGTATCCAGCAGGCGGATCAGCCGCAGCAGGGCGTCGAGCAACGCGGCATCGGTTCTCTCCACATACAGGCCACGGCCGGAAGGCCGGTTGGGCACCAGCATCGGCCCGCTTTCGGCGATCAGCTGGCTGATCTCGGCCGGGTCCAGGTCCATGCGCAGGCCAAGGCTGGGGTGCTCGGGGCTAGCGTCGAGCCTTACGCCGCTCAACGGCAAGGTTACCGAAACCACCATGTAGTGCAGCGGGTCGTAGGCGTACTGTTCGTCCCCAAGGAACAGGCTCTTGCTGCCCTGGGCGAGGATGCACAGCGCGGGTTGCGCCAGGGTCGGCACCGAGCGCACGTTCTCGGTGTAGCGCACCAGGTACAGGTCATCGATGGCCGATGCCGGGCCGTGAGGCTCGCCGGCGTGGCGGCGGATCAGCTCGGCCAGCTCCTGGCGTTGCAGTTCCAGGCTCGGGTCGATGGACGTGGCGGTGGTCATGATGGCTTTCCTCTGCTGACCGACGCAGCATAGGTTTGGGCAATGGCGGGCGCTAGTCAAAAGCTGCACGTCGATTGCCTGATCCTGCCGCGCCGCAGGATCAGGCAATCGCCGAGCAGTAATGGCCTAACGCGCCGCGCGGGTGAGCCCCTAACCTTGGCAACCTGGCTTTTCCGTCCGCCTGCTTCAAGGAGATTGTGCAATGACCCCGACACAACCGGTCACCCACCTTGCTTTCATCCGTGCCAGCAGCGGGCGCTCGGCGGAGCTGGGCGCGCGCCTGCGTGACCTGCTCGAGCCCTCACTGCGGGCACCGGGTTGCCTGAGTTTCACGGTGCAGCGTTCCCAGGCAGATGCCGACCTATGGTTGCTCAGTGGAAGCTGGCGTGACCAGCAGGCGATGAGTGGGTACTTTGCTTCGCCAACGCTGGAGGTGTTTGGCGAGCTGGTGCAGGCACGGGTGGTCAGCAGCCTGGATCTGCATACCTTTGATTGATCTGTCGCCTGTACCGGCGATAGGGCCGGTACAGGCAAATAGGGTAAAATGCCGGCCCTCGATCAACGAAGCGGACAGCAACATGGCACGTAGGGAGTTCCCGCATTTCGAAGCGGTTTCGGCGATGGTCCCGGTGGAAGGCGGCGGCTACAACGCGGCCATCGCGACCAAGGCCTTGGGCATGGGCGGTGCGCCGCGCTTTCACAAGATTCTCGACGGCCAGGTGTTCAAGGGCGCCGTGGCCGCCGACGAAGCGGCCACGGCCGAGTTGCAACGCCTGCAGGGCGTCAGCGAAGACGGTGAGCTGATCTGGTGATCAGGCCGGCGGGCGGGCCATCTTGAACAGGTTGCCCAGCTCGAAATAGTCTGCCGGGCCACCGCCACGCAGGATCGGTTCGGCAGCAGCGGTATCGTAGATGCCGTTCTTCAACAGGTGCTCGGCAATGTGCACCGCCACCACTTCACCCAGGATCAGCCAGCTGGGCACCGGTTCCTGATCGGCCCGCTTGAGCTGGACGATCTGGCTGACCTTGCACTCGAAGGCCACCGGGGTTTCGCCGACACGCGGCACGTTGACAATGCTCGACGCTGTGGCAGTGAGGCCGCTCAATTCGAATTCGTTTATCTCGGCGGCAACCGGTGCGCAGCTCTGGTTCATCTGCTCGGCCAACGGGCGGGTGGCCAGGTTCCAGACGAATTCGCCGGTCTGCTCGATGTTGTTCAGGCTGTCTTTGCGCCCGACGCTACAGAAACCGATGATCGGCGGGATGTAGTTGAAGGCGTTGAAGAAGCTGTAGGGCGCAAGGTTCAGGCGGCCTTCGCGGTCCTGTGAGGAGATCCAGCCGATAGGGCGGGGGCCGACGATGGCGTTGAACGGGTCGTGGGGCAGGCCGTGGCCTTTGGCGGGTTCGTAGTAATACATCTGTGCTGGGCTTGCTGGCCCTACCTCCTGGTGGACAAGGTGCCTAGTGTGCCAAGCCTGTGCCCGCCTGCAAATGATCAAGCCCGGCCGAAGCCGGGCTGGGGGCGCGCATCAGGGATCAGCTGATGCGGTGGGCGTTGGTGCGCTCGAAGCCGTCTTCGGCGAAGCGCTGGCCACCGGTGCGGTCGAAGCCGTCTTCGGCGAAGCGCTGGCCACCGGTGCGGTCGAAGCCGTCTTCGGCGAAGCGCTGGCCACCGGTGCGATCGAAACCGTCTTCGGCGAAGCGCTGGCCACCGGTGCGGTCGAAGCCGTCTTCGGCGAAGCGCTGGCCGCCAGTGCGGTCGAAACCATCTTCAGCGTAGGCAGCGGATTGGCTCTGGGTCGCTGCGAAGGTGTGGGCGTTGGTGCGGTTGAAGCCATCTTCGGCGAAGGCGCCAGTAGCGAAAACCGAGAGGGCCAGGGTGAGGATCAGTTTGTTTTTCATGGTCGTTGCTCCAGGGGTTTTTGGGGTTGTTTGTTTCTATGGGTTTAATCCTACGCCGATTAATTTGATTAAAAAGCGCAAATAATAGTGCTTAAAAATCGAATAATTCGATATATGTTGGCGTGGATCCTGTGGCTCTGGCAGCGGTTCTGGCTCAGGATGTGCCTTCCCATAAGGCGACGTTCTGCCAGCCATTTCAGCTTGAGCGGGGGGAATTAATGGGGCGTTAAGGATGAAAGATCTTTCATTGAAGGCTGCTCAACGCATTTTTCATACATCACCAACCGATTTTTCAAATGCTGCTCAGCACCATCGCCGCACCTCAAACCGGAGCGGCACAACAATGAACAAACTCCCGCAAATCACCTTGGCCTTCTGGGTCATGAAGATCTGCGCTACCACCCTTGGCGAAACGGCAGGTGACTTGCTGTCGATGACCCTGAACATCGGCTATGCCCTTAGCTCGCTGCTGCTGATCAGCGTGTTCCTGCTGACCCTGCTCGGCCAGCTGTACTCGCGCCGCTACCACCCGATGCTGTACTGGCTGGTGATCCTCTCTACCAGTACTGCCGGCACCACCATGTCCGACTTCATGGACCGCACCCTGGGCCTGGGCTATGCCGCAGGTTCGGCCATCCTCATCGGCATCCTGCTGTTGACCTTCCTGGTATGGCGCCTGAGCGGCAACCCACTGGATGTCACCCGCATCAAGAACCGCACGGGCGAGCTGTTCTACTGGGTGGCGATCCTGTTTTCCAACACGCTGGGCACTGCTCTGGGCGACTACCTGGCCGATGACTCGGGGCTCGGGTTTGCCGGTGGTGCATTGCTGATCGGCAGTGCCATCGCCTTGGTGGTGGTGGCCCGCTACTGGACGCGCATCCCCGGCGTGGTGTTGTTCTGGGTTGCGTTCGTGCTCACCCGGCCGTTCGGTGCCACCTTGGGCGACTTCCTCACCAAGCCCCACGAGAAGGGCGGCCTGGACTTCGGCACGGTCGGCTCTTCGGCGGTATTGGGCGGGGTGTTGCTGGTGCTGGTGCTGATGGCCACCTGGTACCAGCGCCGTGAACCGCGTCAGGTGTTGGAGATGTCCTGAGCCTGCTTTCAGGTACTTATGAGCCGATTAATTGGGCTATTCGGCTCACATGGTGAGCCGAATAGGATTTCTAATCGGCTCGTCAGAGGGTTTTGGAGGTATGGCTTGATGTTTGCGGTGTTGCTGAAATCGAGCGCCACCCGCGCGGCGCTCGATCTGATAGGCGCTGAACCGCTCACGACGAACGCCTGGCAACCCTGACATATCCTCAAACGCCCGATAAAAAAGGGGCGCCCCATGCACTGGAGCGCCCCTTTTCAGTATTGCCAGGCCAGCATCACTCAGTGGTAATTCGCGAGTGCTGCTTGGTGTCCTTCATGGTCGCGTACACCAGCAACGAGCAGGCGATGCAGGCGGTGACGTACCAGTAGAAGCCGCTCTCCATGCCCGCGCTCTTGAACCACAGGGCCACGTACTCGGCGGTGCCGCCGAAGATCGACACGGTCAGGGCGTACGGCAGGCCCACGCCGAGGGCGCGGATTTCGGTGGGGAACAGCTCGGCTTTGACCACGGCGTTGATCGAGGTGTAGCCACTGACGATGATCAGCGCCGCCATGATCAGGAAGAACGCGCCCCACCACGTCTGGATGGTGTGCAGGGTGCTGAGGATCGGTACGGTGAACAGGGTGCCGAGTACACCGAAGGCGATCAGGATCGGACGGCGACCGATCTTGTCGGACAGGCCGCCGATCACCGGCTGCAGGCACATGAACAGGAACAGCGTCGCGGCCGAGATGGTGGTCGAGTCGCTGATGCTCATGCCCACGGTGTTGACCAGGTACTTCTGCATGTAGGTGGTATAGGTGTAGAAGGCCAGGGTGCCGCCCATGGTCAGGCCGACCACGGTCATCAGCTCCTTGGGGTGGCGCAGCAGGGTGCGCATCAGGCTTTCCTTGGCCTTTTCCTTCTTGGTGAACGAGGCGGTTTCTTCCATGCCGCGACGCAGGTACAGGGCTACCACGGCGCACAGCGCACCGATCACGAACGGAACGCGCCAGCCCCAGGCATACAGCTGCTCGGTGGTCAGGGTCTGTTGCAGGACGATCAGTACCGCCAGGGCGATGAGCTGGCCGGAGATCAGGGTCACGTACTGGAAGCTGGAGAAGAAGCCACGGCGGTCCTTGCTGGCCATTTCGCTCAGGTAGGTAGCCGAGGTGCCGTATTCACCGCCCACCGACAGCCCCTGCATCAGGCGTGCGATGACCAGCAGGATTGGCGCGGCGACGCCGATGGTTTCGTAACCCGGGGTCAGGGCGATGACCAGCGAGCCGGCGCACATCAGCAGCACCGAAGCCATCAGTGCGGCCTTGCGGCCTTTGCGGTCGGCGTACAGGCCCATCAGCCAGCCACCGATCGGGCGCATGAGGAAGCCCACAGCGAAAATCGCGGCGGTATTGAGCAATTGTGCGGTGGAGTCGCCGGCCGGGAAGAAGGCCTTGGCGAAGTACAGCGAGAATGCGGCGTAGACGTACCAGTCGTACCATTCGACCATGTTGCCGATGGACCCGCTGAAGATCGACTTCAGGCGGCTGGCGGTGGTTTTTTCTGCGGCAGGCGCGGTGGCCGCCCCGGCGGGCAGGGAGGTGGCATTATCCATCAGGGATACCTTCTCGTTGTTTTTGTGGAGCGCGCCGTGGCGCAGCTTGCACAGGTGATTGCAGAAGGTGTGCCAAATGGGTGCATGGGGCTTCAAATGGGGGCGCTGTGCGCCCCTTCGCGGGCACGCCGGCTCCCACAGGTACCGCGTGGCGCCTGACGTGTCGCAGTTCTTTGTAGGAGCGGGCGTGCCCGCGAAGGGCTGCAACGCAGTCCCAAAAAATCTTGAAAATGAGCGGCTTTTTGCTTACTGGCTGAGCGCTATAGGCGGATTTTCGCTCATTCCCGCCCAATAAAATCCTCGCGTACCAAACCATGCCGCAGCATCTTTTCATTAAGCGTGCGCCGCGGCAGCTGCAAGGCCTCCATCACCGCCTTGATTTCGCCCCCATGCTGGCGCAGCGCCGCGCGCAGGCATTGCGCCTCGAACGCTTCCATCTGCTCGCCCAGCGACTGCCCGGCAGGCGCCACCTCGATGTTCGGCGAACCCAGCCCCAACGCATGGCGTTCCGCCGCATTGGCCAGTTCACGCACGTTGCCTGGCCAGTCATGCGACAGCAGCTGCGCCAGTTGTGCACCCGACAGCGGCGGGGCCGCACGGCCAAGCTTTTCGGCAGCGGCACGGGCAAAGTGCTCGAATAGCAGTGGAATGTCCTCACGCCGCTCACGCAATGGCGCCAGGCGTAACTCGGCCACGTTCAGGCGATAGGCAAGGTCTTCGCGGAAGCGCCCGGCGCGGGCTTCTTCGAGCAGGTCGGGCTTGGTCGCGGCAATGATGCGCAGGTCGACGCTGATGCTCTGATTGGCCCCCAGGCGCTCCAGCTTCTGTTCCTGGATCACCCGCAGCAGCTTGGCCTGTTGGGCCAGTGGCATGCTTTCGATTTCGTCGAGGAACACTGTGCCACCGTTGGCGTACTCCAGCTTGCCGATGCGCTTGCCCTGAGCGCCGGTAAAGGCGCCGCTTTCATGGCCGAACAGCTCGGCCTCGAACAGCGACTCGGGGATGGCTGCACAGTTGAGGGCGACGAACGGCTTGCTGGCGCGCGGGCCAAAATCGTGCAGGCAGCGGGCCACGCGCTCCTTGCCACTGCCGGTTTCGCCACGGATCAGCACATTGACCGGCAGGCTGGCCAGGTCCAGCACTTGCCGACGCAGCTGTTGCAGGCCCTGGGACATGCCCAGTAGCGTGCCTTCCAGGCGTGACTTGAGGTCGGCCTGCTCGTGCAGCCGGCGGTTTTCCAGCACCAGCTGGCGCTTTTCCAGGGCCCGGCGCAGGCTGCCCAGCAGGTGCTGCGGGGTGAAGGGTTTTTCCAGGAAGTCATAGGCTCCGCTGCGCATGGCTTCCACCGCCATGGGCACATCGCCGTGGCCGGTCAGCAGGATCACCGGCAAGTCGGGGTCGTCTGCCTGCAGGCGTTCGAGCAATTGCAGGCCATCCATGCCCGGCATGCGCACATCGCTGATGATCACCCCGGGAAAGTGCCGCGGCAGGTGCGCCAGGCATTCCTCGGCGCGGGCGAACAGTTGCACGCTGAAGCCGGACAGGCTCAGCCATTGTTCGACCGCAGTGCGGATACTGGCTTCATCGTCGACGACGATCACTGAATTCAACATACAGGCTCCAGGTCACGGGGCAGGGTAAGGCTCAGGCGCGCACCGCCGGGCAGGTTTTCGGCCTGCAGTTGGCCACCGGCCTCATGGACGATACCGTAGGAAATGGCCAGGCCCAGCCCCAGGCCTTCGCCCACCGGCTTGGTGGTGAAGAACGGGTCGAAGACCTTGGCCAGGTCGGCCTCGGCGATGCCGCCACCCGAATCCAGCACGCTCAGGCGCCACAGTTCGCCGTCGGGCTCGATGCGGATTTCCAGGCGTTTGTAGCGCTTGTCGGCCATGGCGTCGAGGGCATTGCGCAGCAGGTTGATCAGCACCTGCTCCAGGCGAATGGCATCGCCGCGCACCCAGGCCGGGCGCGCCAGGTACAGGGCTACCTCCACTTCTTCACTGCGGATGCGCGCTTCCAGCAGGTGCAAGGCCTGGTCGACCACGGTGGCCAGGTCGAGGCGCTCGCGCAGGCCGACCGGGCTGTTGCGGGCGAAGGTTTTCAGGTGGCTGGTGAGCGCGGCCATGCGCGTGAGCATCTGCTCCAGCGGTTCCAGCGCCCGGCGTGCTTCGTCATGGCGGCCATGGTCGAGTAGCAGGCGCAGGGTTTCCAGCTGCATGCGCTGGGTGGTCAGCGGCTGGTTGATTTCATGGGCCATGGCTGCCGACATCTGCCCCAGCGCGGCCAGCTTGGCCGATTGCACCAGGCCTTCCTGGGCGGTGCGCAGCTCCCGGGTGCGCTCCTCGACCTGGCGCTTGAGCTCCTCCCGGCTGCGCTGGCGCAGGCGGGCCAGGCGCAGGCGCTGGCTGACGAACAGCGCAGCGAACACCAGGCTCAGCCATACGGCGGCGGCGCCGAGCGCGGCATTGCGGCCGTCGGCGGCGACCTGCGGCTTGCGCAGCAGGTGCAGCGTCCAGTTCTCGCCCTCCAGCGGCAGGCTTTCCCACAGGTACTCGGCATTGCCCTCCGGGCCTTGCACGCGGCTAAGGGTGCTATTGGCGGCAAAGCGCGTCAGCACCTGGTGCTGCAGCGGCACCAGCGGTTGCTTGTCGTACTGACGGGTTTCGGCCAGCTCGGCACGGTCGGCGCCACTGAGTGGCTGCAGCTCGCGGTAGCGCCAGCCGTCCTGGTTGGCGATGAAGGTGATGCCACGGGCATCGCTGACCAGCAGGATATCGCTGCCCTGGCGCCACTCGCGCTCCAGTTCGGGAAACTCCAGCTTCACCACCATGGCACCGAGGAAGCGGCCATGCTCGTCGTTCACCGCGCTGGCGAGGAAGTAGCCCGGCACGCCACTGGTCACGCCCACGGCGTAGAAGCGGCCACTGCCCTGGCTGCGGGCTTGCTTGAAATAGGGGCGGAAACCGTAGTTGGAGCCCACGTAGCTGCTGGGCAGTCGCCAGTTGCTGGCAGCGATGGCCAGGCCGGTGCGGTCGAGCAGTTCGAGGGTAGAGGAATTGGCCGCTCCGTTGATGCGCTCAAGCTTGCGGTTCAGGGCGTCCTGCACCGGTTCGCTGACCGGGCCGCGCAGAGCGGCGATCAGTTCCGGGTCCAGCGCCAGCACGGCGGGCAGGGCGCGGTAGCGGTCGATCAGGGTGTGCAGGGCATTGGCGTACAGGCCCAACTGCTGGCTGGCACGCCGGGCGTCGTCTTCCATGGCCTGGCGCTTGGCCTGGTGCATGGCCCAGCCGGCGCTGAAGGCGGTGCCCAGCACGATCAGCAGGGTGATCAGCCCCAGACGCAGGGCGCGAACGGAAAAGGGCATGGGGCGGATCCGGATGAATGGGACATCAGGGCCGGCCTGTTCGCGGGTGAACCCGCTCCCACAGGTATCGCGCAGGCCATCTGCTTGCGGAGTACCTGTGGGAGCGGGTTTGCCCGCGAAGGGGCCGGTACAGGCAAAACCTGTCAGTTACAGCAGTTCAAAGCTCTGCTGCTGCACCGCCTGGGAATCCAGCCCTACCTGGACATTGAACTCCCCTGGCTCGGCAACCCGCTGCAGCTGGCCATTGTAGAACTTCAGGTCTTCCTCGCTGATGCGGAAGCTCAATGTGCGCGACTCGCCAGGCTTGAGCATCAGTTTCTGGAAGTTCTTCAGTTCCTTGACCGGGCGGCTCATGGACGCCGACACATCCTGCAAGTACAGCTGCACCACGGTTTCACCGTCACGCTTGCCGGTGTTCGTCACTGTTACCTTGGCCAACAGTGTGTCGCCACGCTTGAGGTTGTTGGTGGACAAGGTCAGGTCCGACAGCTCGAAGCTGCTGTAGCTCAGGCCATAGCCGAACGGGTACAGCGGGCCATTGGGCTCCTCGAAGTACTGCGAGGTGTAGTTGCCCGGCTTGCCCGGCGTGAAGGGGCGGCCAATACGGGTGTGGTTGTAGTACATCGGGATTTGCCCGACCGAACGGGGGAAGGTGATGGCCAGCTTGCCGGACGGGTTGTAATCGCCGAACAGCACGTCGGCGATCGCGTTGCCGCCTTCGGTACCGGCGAACCAGGTTTCGAGGATGGCGTCGGCTTGCTCGCGTTCCCAGGCAATCGACAGTGGGCGGCCGTTCATCAACACCAGCACCAGCGGCTTGCCGGTGGCCTTCAGGGCCTTGATCAGCTCACGCTGGCTGGCCGGGATTTCCAGGGTGGTGCGGCTCGACGACTCGTGAGACATGCCGCGGGATTCGCCGACCACTGCCACTACCACGTCGGACTGCTTCGCCGCCTTCACCGCTTCGTCGATCAGCACTGCAGGCGGACGCGGGTCGTCGACGATTTCCGGGGCATCGAAGTTGAGGAAGTTCAGGTAATCGAACATCGCCTTGTCGCCGGTGACGTTGGAACCTTTGGCGTAGACCAGCTTGGCCTTGCCCTCCACGGCACGGCGCAGGCCTTCGCGCACAGTCACCGAGTGCACTGGTTTGCCGTCGGCAGCCCAGCTGCCCATCATGTCGATCGGGGCATCGGCCAGCGGGCCGACCAGGGCGATGGTGCCGGCCTTTTTCAGCGGCAGGGTCTGGTTGCGGTTTTCCAGCAGCACCAGGCTGCGGCGCGCCACGTCACGCGCGGCGTCGCGGTGCAGGCGGTCGTTGCCGTAGTAGTCCTTCAGGTCGGTTTCGGCCTTGCCGATGCGTACGTACGGGTCCTTGAACAGGCCCATGTCGTACTTGGCACCAAGCACTTCGCGCACCGCCTGGTCCAGCTCGCCCTGGGTAACTTCACCGGACTTCAGCAGGCCTGGCAGCTCTTCGCCGTACAGGGTGTCGTTCATGCTCATGTCGATGCCGGCCTTGATCGCCAGCTTGGCGGCTTCGCGGCCGTCGCGGGCGACGCCATGGCGGATCAGTTCCTGGATGGCGCCGTGGTCGCTGATGGTCACGCCCTTGAAGCCCCACTCCTTGCGCAGCAGGTCGTTCATCAGCCAGGTGTTGGAGGTGGCCGGCACGCCGTTGATCGAGTTCAACGCCACCATCACCCCGCCGGCACCCGCGTCGAGTGCGGCGCGGTAGGGCGGCAGGTAGTCGTTGTACATTTTCGGCAGGCTCATATCGACCGTGTTGTAGTCGCGCCCGCCTTCCACTGCGCCATACAGGGCGAAGTGCTTGACGATGGCCATGATGCTGTCGGGGTTGGCCGGGCTGCTGCCCTGGAACGAGCGGACCATCACCTGGCCGATCTTCGAGGTCAGGTAGGTGTCTTCACCGAAGCCTTCACTGGTGCGGCCCCAGCGCGGGTCGCGGGCGATATCGACCATCGGTGCGAAGGTCATGTCCAGGGCGTCGGCAGCAGCTTCGATGGCAGCGGTGCGGCCGACTTTGGCAACGGCGTCCATGTCCCAGGTCGCGGCCATGCCCAGACCGATCGGGAAAATGGTGCGCTCGCCGTGAACGGTGTCGTAGGCGAAGAACATCGGAATCTTCAGCCGGCTGCGCATCGCCGCGTCCTGCATGGGGCGGTTCTCGGGGGCCGTGCGTGAGTTGAAGGTACCGCCGATGCGCCCGGCGGCAATTTCCTCGCGGATCTTATCCTTGGGCATTTCCGGCCCGATGCTGATCAGGCGCAGCTGGCCGATCTTCTCGGCTTCGGTCATCTGGCTGATCAGATGGTCGATGAACGCCTGCTTGTCCTGCAGGGGCGGGGCGGAGGGGGCGGCGAGGGCCGCCTGACTGGCAAGGCCCATGGCCAGGCCCAGCAAAGACAGTTTCATCATCAATTCCGTTATGGGGCCTCTGCCGTATCCACGGTGATACGTGCGCGGCCGAGTTTTTCAGGCGGCTATTGTTGTACGATTTGCAGGCATTTCTTCCAGCGGCGGATTATGCCTGAATATGTCGCCTGCGGACGAAGCCCCGAATGCCGGGACAACAACTATAAGAACGCTCAAGAGACCGACGGCATGACCCCCCTCGACGAATACCATCAGCGCCAGATCGCTGAAGCCATTGCCCGTGCCGAGCGGCGCACCGATGCCGAACTGGTGACGGTGCTGGCCCGCCGTGCCGATGATTACGCCTATTGGCCTTTGTTCTGGGCCGCCGTGCTGGCGCTGGCCGTGCCGTGCCTGATGCACTGGCTGCTGGGCTGGCCCGGCGTGCGTGGCCTGCTGGTGGCCAATGTGCTGCTGTTCGTCGGCCTGTGCCTGCTGCTGCGCAACCCACGCCTGGCCGGCTGGCTGATCCCCCGGGCATTGCGCCGCTGGCGCGCTTCGCGCCTGGCCCGCCAACAGTTTCGCGAGCAGAACCTGCAGCGTACTGCTGGTGCCACGGGCGTACTGATTTTCGTCAGCGAGGCGGAGCGGCATGTGGAGATCCTGGTCGACCGGGGCATCGAGCACTACCTGGATGCCTCCGCCCGCGCGGCCATCGTCGCCCGCTTTGCCGAACAGGTACGCCAGGGCCGCACCTTGCAGGGTTTTGTCGAGTGCATCGAGGCGTGCGGCGAGCTGCTCAGCGAGCACGTGCCACCTACCCATGCGCGTAACGAGTTGCCCAACCGGCTGGTGATTCTCGATTGAGTCGGCGTCCGATGGCTTGATGCTTCCCCTGTGGGAGCGGGCGCGCCCGCGAAACAGGCAACGCGGTGTATGGCACCGGCTTCGCCGGTGTTCGCGGGCAAGCCCGCTCCCACAGAACTGTACATAACTCATTGAATTAGCGGGGATTCTGTGGGAGCGGCTTTAGCCGCGAACACCGGCGCAGCCGGTGCCATGCACACAGGGTACGCGGGCCGCTTGCGAATTCAGCTCTCTACGCGACAGCGCAGCCCAAAGGACTGGGCGATCTCCCACAGGAAGTTAGCCACCCTGTAGAATGCGTGCATTGCGCCAAGCGCTCCCCGCTATCCGAGGCACCGTTTCTCCATGTCCGCCAGTTCTTCTGCCCCATCCGCGCCGGATGCGCGCACCCAGTTTCTCGACCTGCTGAAAGCCGCCTTGCATGGCAATACCTTGGTCAAACTGGTGCTGGCGCGCCATGTCGGTGCCGACCAGACCTTGCAACGGATCATCGCCAAGCCGCTGCAGGTCAAGGGCCAGCCGTGCCTGTCGCTGGTCTACCGCCACCAGACCCGCGACATCACCCGCAACCTGGCGCTGGACCAGGCCCAGGCGCTGGTCACCGAGCTGCTGCCGGACAGCTTCCGCAACGCGCACCTGTTCGACGCCGACGGTGAAGTGCAGCTGACCTTCAGCAAGAAGGGCAAGCCCATGCTCCAGCGCCACGGCGCACAGGCCCCGCGTGAAGCTGCCACCAGCAGTGGCCATGACCGCGAGAAGAAGCGCTACCTGGAGCTGTCACGGCCGTTCCTGCGTGACCTCGGCGTAACTGACGCACAAGGCGCGCTGATCCCGTCCATGTCGCGCAAGTGGAAGCAGATCAACAAGTTCATCGAAGTCTTCGACCACGCCCTGGCCAGCGCCCCGGTGCCGGTGGAGCAGGCGCTGCGGGTGGCCGACTTCGGCTCGGGCAAGGGCTACCTGACCTTTGCCATGCACGACTACCTGCGCAACAGCCTGGGCCGCGAAGCGCAGGTAACCGGCGTCGAGTTGCGCCAGGACATGGTCGACCTGTGCAACGCCGCCGCCTCGCGCCTGGAACACCCAGGCCTGGAATTCCAGTGTGGCGACGTGCGTAGCGTGGTGCCGGAGGCCATCGAGGTGATGATCGCCCTGCATGCCTGTGACATCGCCACCGACTACGCCATCCACACCGGCATCCGCTGCAACGCCGCGATCATCATGTGCTCGCCGTGCTGTCACAAGCAGATCCGCCCGCAACTGCACAGCCCGGGGTTGTTGCAACCGATGCTGCAGTACGGCCTGCACCTGGGCCAGCAGGCCGAGATGTTGACCGACAGCCTGCGCGCGCTGTACCTGGAAGCCTGCGGGTACGAGACCAAGGTGTTCGAGTTCATCTCGCTGGAGCACACCAACAAGAACAAGATGATTCTTGCGGTGAAGCGGCGCCAGGCAGGGGACAACGGGGCGTTGCTGGAGAAGATTGCCCAGCTCAAGGCGTTCTATGGGGTGCAGGAGCATTGCCTGGAAACGTTGTTGCGGGCGGATGGGTTGCTCTGATTGTTGCCACCGTTTGACCTGCTCACGCGTGCCTCTGTGGGAGCGGGCGTGCCCGCGAACACCGGCGAAGCCGGTGCCAGCCTCCGCGTTGTATTCTTCGCGGGCATGCCCGCTCCCACAGCGCTCCCAAAGGGCTTGGCGTACTCCTACAGGAATAGCGAAACGCCCATTCTTCCAATCAGAAAGATCAAGAGGATTAAAAAGAAGGTGCGGATAAACCGGCTTCCGTAACGTAATGCCAGGAAAGTACCCGTCAACGAACCTGCAACATTGCAGGCAGCCACCACACCACCGATTGTCCATAGCACATGGCCGGAGGGGATGAAGAAAAGCAGTGCCGCAGTAAATGTACCCAGGTTGACCAACTTTGCAGAGGCCGATGCGTTCAGGAAGTCGAAACCAAAATATTTGACGAAAATGAACAGCAGCAAGCTGCCACTGCCGGGTCCAAAGATACCATCGTAGAAGCCGATGGTGCCACCAAAGAAAATACCCAGTACGATTTCTTTCTTGCCGCATTGTATAGATGTATGGGTTTGCCCAAGGTCTTTCTTGATGAATGTATAAATTGCCATTGCTACCAGAACGACGAAGACAATGTACTCCATCAAGGCTTTGGGCGCCAGCGAGACGGAGTAGGCGCCCAGGAATGCAAAGACAAACGCAGAAAGTGCTGTCGGTAGCATCAGTCGCCATACGATCTTGATTCGTTTCGCATAGCTCAGGGTGGAGAAAATGTTACCCGCGAAAACAGCGACTTTGTTAGTGCCAAATACGGTGGCCAAACTGTGGTTTGGCAGTGCGTGAAGGAGGGCGGGGACTTGCACAAGCCCTCCGCCACCTACTGCTGCATCAATTAATCCGCCGCAAAAAGCGAAAAGGCCCAGAGTGATCAGAGCGTGCTCGAATTCCATGGGGGACACCAGGTTTATGAGTGGAGATCTATCGGCTTTTTGATACGGCAGTCAGGCGTGTGGCCGATCAAATCGGTCAGTTAATTTGGCTCAAGACCTCGCGAAGGTTATAAAACGCCTTGCCAACACGTTGGTTGTAATCAAGCATGATCGTCTGCAGTCGAACTGGGTCAAAGGTCAGTCCTGTAACCCGGCCATACGCTTGCGCAGCGGCCAAGGCATGCAGACCATGCTTGTTCTCGACTTCGCCGGAATGGCTGAGTACATAGCCTTTTGCGTTTCTTAGATCATTGGTATTTGAACCAAGTGACGGGTTGATAGCCAAAAGTTTATCTTCAATGTGTTGGGCGAGAAAATTGTACTCGCGTCCATTCCAGAGTTCAGATGCGATGGAGACCATCATGGCATTCATCATGGATTGCATATATTCGATAGAATTCATCGGAAGTTTATTCCCTGCTACGCCAACGCTGTAGAGGAAACCGGAGAAATCGTTACACTGCTTTACAGAGAATCGGTCTTGACTCCAGTCGGTTGCGCTGAAGGCGCCTGTCATGTTCGGGTACATTCCATCATGTCCCTCATGTCCTAAGCCGAAATCATCTTTTGCAACTTCGTGCATGTGGGCCATGACGATGCAATGACCACTTTGCTTCTCCAGCGGTAGGGATAGGGTGTCATTCGACAATCGCATGATGACCTTTGCGGAGACCAAGCTTGTCGTTTTATGTGTCTCATTCCATCCGTTGAAGAACTTTAAAACTCCTATGTCAGTATTTTTCTTTTCTAGAAAGAGTTGAAAGGCACTTTCGGTAAGGTGGTGAGAGTCCTGCGTGATGGGATGGTTGAGCACTTCGATCATTGCTTTTTGAATTGCAGGTATGTCCTCAATCTTGGCGAGTAGAGGTTTTCTTCTATGGTCTATGCTGAGTTGTCGTCCAGGTATTTTCAGGTTTTGCAAGTGGCTGGGTAATGATTCGATAAATTTATGTCCAAACTCCTGCATTGATATCGTGTTTTTGAAGAGGCTTTTCCTGTTGTTTTTGGGCATGTGTACACCTATAAGCAAGCGAGTGAGTGGCCAATGTCGTACTGATGGATAAGGTGTGGAAGGTAGCTAATTTTGTGTTGAATATTATTGTTGTTATGGGTAGTGGTGGTAGGTCCTGATGGTTTTTCTAGGGTATTTAAAGTTCGGCACGAAGAGGCGTGAGCTTTTTGTTAGGGTAGAAAGATGCATGGATGACATTGAGTTTGTCCCTGTTTGGCCTTTGTTTTTTGAGGTCCATTTCGTGCAATAATGACATCACTGTTTTTTTGCTGAAGTCAACAGGTTTTTTAGGGTGTTTGTTTCTGGGGGTAGTTAAGTGCTGGTGGGCGGTGTTATTCCTACGGAAGTTTCTTTTAAAGCTGTAGGAAAGTTCTTTGTTCTTAAGTGGGTTGTGTTTTTGCATTCGTAGGTGCGATCACAGGCTTCGTTATCTTTTGGTTATGGAGCTTGAGTTTGTCTTGAACTCTCAGTTCTCTACCTGTAGTCGTATAGATGCATTCCTCGACCTCTTGAGAGCGATGGATTATTTCAACGCCCTGATCGGCATGCCCTGTGATCGTCAATGCAGCGCTGGCCCCCACAAGCTCCTGAGTCGCTCGACAAAGTGCTGCTTCTGGTTGACCACCGAAGCCTCGCTCAACGGCCGGATGGCAATCGACAGGTGCACCGGACGCGCGTTTGGTGAATAGCCAAACGGCTTCCATAACGCCAGGCTGGCGCCATTGCTTCTCAGCAGAGTGAGCCTTGGGCAAATGATTTATCAGCGGCTCTTGTGAAGCGCAGCACTCGGTAACACGTTATCCGGCACGGACGCATTTGCACCTTTCAGGGGCTCGGCTTCGCTGGCAGATGCTCCAGGCTGACGGGCCTGCCGATATTCGCTGGGCGTGCAGTTGCTGACCTGCTTGAAGGCGCGGGCGAAGTAGGACGGGTCCTTGAAACCTGCCTCATAGCCGATGCTGGTAATCGGCATCTGGCTGTTGACCAGCAGGTCCATGGCCAGGTTCATGCGCTTGCTCAGGATGTAATCCAGAAACCCCACGCCGTTGACCTCCTTGAACAGGCGGCTGAAGCGAGCGGTAGTCATTCCGCAGCGCTGCGCCAGGTCCTTTTGATCGATGCATTCGCGAAAATGCTGGTCGATGTACGGCATCACCTTGCTGAGCGCCTGGTGCTTGTGGTGTTCGCCAGTCAGGCGAATGCTGTCGGGCAGCGACGGCAGATGGTCGATCTGCTGCGAATTGCCCTGACTCTTGATAGTGCGGCGGACTTCGCAAAGCTGCTTCAGGACGCCGAGGTAGCGACTCATCTCGCTGGCTGTAAGCGGCAATACCAGATATTCCCAGACACGCGAACGCATGGCCCAGACGGCCAGTTCTTCGGAGTGCTGCACTGTGAGCATGGTGATCGGGATGGCAGGCGAGCTGCGCTTTACCTCAAGGAGCAGGTTGAGGTTCAGGGTGTCGGGACGATCGAAATGCATGCAGATCATGTCTGCCTGCTGACGTTCGGAATGCGCGACCGTCTTTGCCAGCTTGCAATCGCAGACATGACTGAACTGTGCCATCAAGGCTTCGGTGGAGCGATCACGTGTCAGATCGAACCACAACAACAGGGGCTTTTTGCCCGGGTTAGACATCATGACCTAACCTGCTCCTGAGGGTGTCCCTACGTGCTGCAGTATTGACAACATGCCATCAGCTCGCCGATTGATTTGGTTATTAGGCTAGCTAGTTTTTGTCTATTGCGTTCTATGTGTTGTCTAAAGCCCTGATGTTAGACGGGCTGCGGATTTTTGTTGGTGTTTGGCCAGAACGACCGCTTGTCGCCTTTGACTGAGTGGGCCGTACGCTTATGCTGAATCGAGTGCAAATGCGTTCGAAAGTGCTTCTCACATTATCCTTTCCCGCTTGTTTCCCTGGTGGCCTGTCACTTTTTTCGATGCTGGCAAATGGCCGCAAAAAAGTCCTAGCGATTCGCAAAAATCTCCTAACCACCACTGTCACCCTCTGACTAGGATTCCCAACAGGTAGTGCAAAACACCACTGCCTGGGAATAAAAATAATGTCCTTAGCGAGGTGAGCGAAATGAATATGCAAACTTTCAAGGCTTCGTTGATGAAGTTCGTCAAAGATGAAGATGGCCTGACCGTCGTGGAATATGCGGTAGCAGGTGGGTTGGTTGCCCTCGCCCTTATTACTGCGTTCACCAACTTGGGAACCGCGGTCAAGGGGAAAATCAACGGGCTGATCACTGCGCTTGGAGGCACCGCTGCCCCTTGAACTCATTCTTAACTAAGCCCCAAGGGGGATGCAGCAATGTCAGCAGAGTCTCTGTTCGCCATTGTCGTGCTGCTAGGGCTGCTGGGTATTGCGGTGGTCGGGGATCTTCGTAACCACCGCATTCCCAACTTTCTGGTCTTGCTGGGGTTGGGGTTGGGGTTGGCAGGCCAGGTTTATTCCGCAGAACTTACCGGGCTAGGTTATGGCGTACTGGGTATGTTTATCGGATTTGCCGTGTTTATTCCGATGTACGCGCTGGGGGGCATGGCAGCCGGCGACGTCAAACTTATGGCCATGGTCGGTAGTTTTCTTACACCGCCTGACGCACTTTCAGCAGCACTTTTTAGCCTGATCGCCGGTGGCGTGTGCGGGATGTTGATAGTGCTCCTGCGCGGACAGTTGAAACAGACGTTAGAACGCTACTGGTTGATCTTGACTGCGCAGGCCTATTTTGCGCCGAAGGCGGATGAGGTGGCAGGTAAACCGTTCCCTTATTCAGTCGCGATCCTGTCCGGAACCCTTGTCAGCCTTTATTGGCAACCGCTTGGCCTATAGCCTGGGAGGCTAACAATGTACGCACTCAGAGACAGTGGTGCCTGCGCCTGTGCCAAGGACGCAGTGCAGGGCCTGGCACCTCAGCCACGTACGGTTCGCGAGACTGGCCTGGCAGAAAGCTTTCTCGGTGATTTGTTGTGCAAGCACCTGCATGACGCCGGTACGCTGGACCTGTCGCGTCTGGTGGAGCGCCTGGCGCTGACCGGTGCGGTGGTGGAAGAAGTGCTGGCCTTTCTGCGCAAGGATGGCCGCGTCGAAGTACTGGGCCAGGTCGGTGTGCAAACGGGGGGGCAGGTGCTGCGCTACGGCTTGACCGAACGTGGTCGCGGTACCGCCCGTGATGCACTGGCGCGCAGCGGCTACATCGGCGCGGCGCCCTTCCCGGTAAGTGCCTACCGTGACCTGCTCAAGCTGCAGACCATTCACCATGGACGCATCACTACGCAGGACATGCATACGGCCTTCACCGGTGTCGTGCTTTCGGAGAGCATGCTCGATCAACTGGGCGTAGCGCTGAACTCCGGGCGCGCAATCATGATTTACGGCCCCGCAGGCACCGGCAAGACCTACGTCAGCAGCCGGTTGATTCGCCTGTTCGCCGAATACATCTGGGTCCCTCATGCCATAGAGATCAACGAGTCGGTCATCGAGGTGTATGACCCCCAGGTGCATCAGCGCCTGGAGGAAGAGAGCCAACCGAACAGCCTGTTGCTCAACGAAGGAATCGATCGCCGGCTGGTGCGATGTAAGCGCCCGGTCGTTATCACCGGCGGTGAACTGGGCATGGAGCAACTGGATGTCCGTTTCGATCCCATTACCCGTCAGTACCAGGCCTCCCTGCAGCTCAAGGCCAGCAATGGCCTGTTCATCATCGACGACATGGGGCGCCAGCGCATGGCCCCGGCCGAACTGCTCAACCGCTGGATCGTGCCGATGGAAGAGAAGCGCGACTTCCTCAACCTTGGCGGCGGGCGTCATTGCGAGCTGCCGTTCGATCTGGTGCTGGTGTTCTCCACCAACCTCAACCCGCTGGAGCTGGCTGACGAGGCTTTCTTGCGGCGCATTGGCTACAAGCTGCAGTTCAGCTACCTGAAAGTCGATGAGTACGAACGCATCTGGCGCCAGGAATGCGAACGCCTGGGCCTGGCTTACGATCCGTCGCTGTTGCGCTATGCGCTACAGACGCTGTACGAGGCCGAAGGCGTGCCGCTGGTGCCATGCCACCCTCGCGACCTGCTGAGCATGGCGCTCGACCGCCAGCGATACCAGGGCGGCGATGGTCCGCTGTCGCCGCAGGAGCTGGAATGGGCCTGGCACAGCTACTTCGTTCAGATCGACTTCCTCGGATAAGGAGTTGCAGACATGAGCGCCCGTACGCTTACCCTGATTGCTGTTTCCCTGACCCTGGGGCTTGGTGCCGCCTGGATGGCCAACAACTGGCTCAATGGGCGGCTCAACACCACCCCGGATGACAACATGAAGAACGTGGTGGTCGCCACGGTGGAGATCCCGTTCGGGCAGATGATCGAGGCCCAGCAGGTTGCCATCGTGCGCATGCCCAAGGATGCGGTACCTGATGATGCCTTCGACAGCAACGAAAAGGTGCTGGGCAAGATCGCCACCTTCGCCCTGCTGCGCGGCGATGTCCTGCGCAGCGCACGCCTGGCCGAGCACCTGGGTGGCAGTACCCTGGCTTCGTTGATCGCTCCTGACAAACGTGCCATTTCGGTGCGTGTCGATGACGTGGTCGGGGTGGGGGGCTTCCTCTTGCCGGGTAACCGGGTCGATGTACTGGCGACCAGGCAAAGCAATGGCAGCAGTAATGAAGCAGAGTCCACGACCATCCTCCAGGACTTGCGGGTGTTGGCCGTGGACCAGACCGCGGGGACGGACAAGACGCAACCGGTGGTGGTGCGTGCCGTGACCCTGGAAATGTCGGCCAAAGAGGCCGAGGTCCTGGTCAAGGCGCAATCGGAAGGGAGGTTGCAACTGGCCCTGCGCAACCCGCTGGACGCTCAGAAGCAGCCACCAGTCGTTGCCACTGTCGAGCCGGCCAAGGCCGCGCCGCCAGCCGCCAGGCCGCAACCAAAACCGGTGGTGAATCGCAGCAGTGGCGTTGGCGCGGTCACCATCATCCGCGGGACTGAAGTCGAGATAGCAAAAGCAAGGTTTTAAGGCAGCTGGCTTCCGAATAGCTAACCTTCGGCAGGAACAAGATCACCTCGCAGGGAGTAGTCAATGAATACTTTGCAGAGACTAGGGCTGTACCTGTTGTGTGGGCTGGGTACGCAGCTGCTGTTCGCTGGCGTGGCGCAGGCTGAAGGACCGGGGGCGGGATACAGCGCCATGCCGGCGGCCAATACCAACATGATCCAGGTACCCATCTACAAGTCGCGGACGATCAGCGCTCGTACACCGGTCAGGAAAATCTCGGTCGGCAACCCGGATATTGCCGACATCCTCATCACCAGCCCGACCCAGCTCTACCTGCTCGGCCGTTCTCTGGGCACTACCAACGTGTTGCTTTGGGACAGCAACAACCGCTTGATCGAGACCCTGGATGTGGAGGTCGTGCATGACCTCACCGGGCTCAAGACCAAACTGCACCAGCTGCTGCCCGAGGAAAACATCGAGGTGTTCAGTGCCCAGGGCGCGCTGGTGCTGCGTGGCCAGGTGCGCAGCGCTGCCGCCATGGACACGGCGATGAAGGTTGCCAAGACCTATGCCGCGCAAACCGCCAGCGTGGTGCAAGGCAAGGGTGAAGCTGCTGAGGCGACGCCGACCCAGTCGCTGGAGGTGATCAACCTGCTCAGTGTCGGTGGCAGCCAGCAGGTAATGCTGGAAGTCAAGGTGGCGGAGATGCAGCGCAGCCTGATCAAGAACCTCAACGTGCGCTTCAATGCCCTTGGCACCTCCGGCAACTGGAGCGGTGGCGGGTTCAACAATGGTCAAGGGCTGGGCCTGACTCCCGGTGGCGGGTCGATCCTTTCGCCTGGTTCGTTGATTGGTGGCGGCAAAGGGTTGTTCGCCCAGTTCCTGTCCGACGATTTCCTCTTCAACGTGGTGCTGGAGGCGTCCAAGGACAATGGTTCGGCCAAAGTGCTGGCTGAACCCACCCTCACCACGCTGACCGGCCAGCAGGCGGAGTTCATTTCAGGTGGCGAGTTCCCGGTGCCGATCACCGAGGATGACGGCATCACCGTCGAATACAAGGAATTCGGGGTCGGGGTGAAGTTCCTGCCGGTGGTGCTCGACTCCGGGCGCATCAACCTCAACCTGAATGTCTCGGTGAGCGAGCTTTCCAACGTCAACTCGCTGGTGCTGGACACGGGCCTGAGCAGTGTCCTGGGCGATGGTGTTACCCAGGTCATTCCGTCGCTGACCAAGCGCAGTGCCGAGTCCACGGTCGAACTTGGCAATGGCCAGACCATCGCCATTGCCGGCTTGATCAGTGAGAACACCCGCGATTTCGTCAGCCGTTTCCCAGGGCTGGGGGACCTGCCGATACTCGGGCACCTGTTCCGCAGCCAATCGTTCATCAACGGTGAAACCGAACTGGTGATCCTGGTGACGCCGCACCTCGCCAAGCCTGTGGATGCCAAGGCGGTGCGCCTGCCCACCGAGAAGTTCGTCGAGCCCAGTGACCTGGACTTCTACCTGCTCGGCAAGACCAAGGGCAGTGAGCCTGGGCGCGCGGTGCCCGTCAGCCTCGGGGTCAGCGGTGGCAACTTTGGCCATGATGTTAACTGATCGGAGAGAACCAGCATGAAAAGCATGATCGTGGGTTGCGCGCTTGTATCGGGGTTGTCCGGCTGCATGACGTATGACGAAGGGCGCGTTGGTCCGTTGGGCTACAGCGTCTACCAGACCACCTACCAGCAGATTGCCGACAAGCAAGTGGCCGCCAACCCAGGCACCGAACTGCCTGCCGCCGGCGCCGATGGGCCATTGCTGGAGAATGTGATCAATGGTTATCGGGGGGCGACTGGCGATGCGCAGCAGGTCGGTCAGCCGATCCAGATCCAAGTCACTGATTCAACTCGCTGATTGAGGGTGTGACCATGTCTCCTCGAGCTCAACGGATGTTCACCGCGCGGCCAGGCCAACAGCGGGGGGCAGTGACTGTCATGATCGTGATCGCTCTGGTAGCGATATTGATGATGGCAGCGTTGGTGCTCGACGGGGGCCACATGCTGTTGAACAAGACACGCTTGCAGAATGCTGTGGACGCTGCCGCCCTGAGTGGCGCAAAGACCCTGAGCCAGGTGATGGGCTCTGGCAATAGTGCCAGTACCGCGCGAGCCGCCGCGCTCTTCACCCTGAACGAAAATGCCAAGGCCGCAGGCAACAACGAACTGTTGACGGCAATAGGCGGCAACCCTGGAGCATTCGCCGTGGTGGAGCTGGCAGACAATGTCTATGGGCCTTTCTCCTTCCCGGGGCCGGTCAATGCCACTTATGTGCGGGTCTCGGTATCGAATTACTCACTGGCGGGTTTTTTCTGGAGCTTCGCCCAGTCAATCGGTACGGGAACCGTGGGGGCCAAGAGCGTGACGGCGATTGCCACCGCCGGGCCGAGCCCGACCAGCCCATGCGATCTTGCGCCGCTGCTGGTGTGTGGCAACCCGGCTCAATACAACCCGGATGCGGGCATGTTCTGGGGCTATCGTTTCGGTGACCTGGAGGTCTTGAAGTCAGCCGCCAAGAACAGTGACCCCATTGGCCCCGGCAATTTCCAGCTGCTCGATTTTGGCTCGGGCGGCAAGGAGGTTGGCGAACTCATGGCTGGCGGCGGCTCGGTTTGCCGCAATGTCGGGGAAAACGTCGACACCAAGCCAGGCAACACGGTAGGCCCTTCCGTTCAAGGTTTGAATACGCGCTTTGGCGACTACACAGGGTCGTTCAAGGGGACGGACTATCCGCCCGACCTGGTGACGACCTACGACAACCCGAAGATCAAGTACAACGACAGCACCACGCCGGCGCGACTGGAGCATCAGGGCCAACCTGTCACTTCGAGCAATGGCAACCTCTCTGCTGGCGGTACGTCGCTGTTCGATTACAACGATTATGCCGCTCAGAGCGCCGCATGTGTCGCCGGCGGGGGGACGGGGTGCCAGTCAAACGGAGTTTTCGAGCGGCGGATACTGAAGATCGTAGTGGGCAACTGCTCGGGCAAGAACGCGGGGGCATCCTCGATTCCGGTCCTCGGTTTCGGTTGCTTCTATGTAGTGCAGCCGGCCGATAATTCGGGCGGGAATTCGCAGATCTTCGGCCAGTTCGTCAAGCAATGCGAAGGCGACAACGTACCTGGGCCCACGCCGCAAGACGATTCCGGCCCGCAGATCATCCAGCTGTACAAAACCTTTCTCAACGGCAGTGGCACACCGAGCATCGACTCCTGAGGAACTGTCATGGAACTTCACCGGCTCAAGCGTGCGCAGCGCCAGCAAGGGGTGGCAATCGTCGAGTTCACCATCACCCTGCCGCTGTTGCTCCTGACCTTGCTGGCCTTTGGCGAATTTGGCCGCATGCTTTACCAGTACAACAGTCTGCTGCAAGGCAGCCGTGATGCCGCGCGCTTCGTCGCCAGCCAGGCCTGGAACTCGACCTTGGGCAAGGTCGAGGTGAGCGCTGATCTCGAGTGCATGACCAAGAAAGTGGCGGTGTACGGTGCACCTTCCGCGCCGCCCTGCAGCCTGACCGGCATGCCGGCCAACATCACTGTGCAGGTGGCCAAGGTGGCAGGCACCAACGACCACGTGCAGGTGACCATCAGCTCTGTTTTTTCCCCGCTGGTCGCCAACGGCATTCCGGCCTTTATCGGAGGCAGCGCGGCGCTGAACTTCCCGTTGGTTGCCACCACCGTGATGAGGGCACTGTGATGAAGCGCAGAGGCATGCAGGAAGGCGTCTACGTCGTAGAGTTCGCGATCATCAGCGCATTGCTGTTCACGCTGTTGTTCGGGGTGCTGGAAATAGGCCGGTTGTACTACACCGTGAACGTGCTGAATGAATCCGTTCGGCGTGGCGCACGTCTGGCAGCGGTCTGCAATATCAGCGACCCGGTAGTGCTGCGTCGGGCGATATTCAACAGCGCCGGCAACAGTGGCGCCAGTACCCTGCTGGCCGACCTGGACACCGGGGACCTGACCCTGCGTTACCTGGACAAGAACGGCGCGCTGGTAGCCAACCCCGGTGATCTGGTGAGTGCCACCGGGTTTGCCGCTGTCCGCTATGTCCAGCTGACCCTGCAGAACTTTCAATTCAGCCTGTTTATTCCAGGTTTTGGGGTGCCCATTACCCTGCCAGTATTCAAGGCGACCTTACCTCGCGAAAGCCTCGGGCGTCATACCGAGGCGGATGTCGCACCGGAGATCACGCCATGCTGAATCTTAGGGAGTCTTCCGTATCCGCTACCTCCATCAAGCCCGGGATGCGTCTGTTGATCAGCAGCTCCGACGCCTTGGCCTTGCGTCAGTTGCAAGAGATCTGTCAGCGCATCTCCGGTCTGGAGGTGAATGTTCGCCAGGTGAGCAATGGGCATTCCGACCCGCTTTTCGGGCTGGACCGGAAGCCCGACTTCTTGCTCTTGCGTGTTGGCCACTTGTGGCGTGAGGAGCTGGCAGCCCTGTTGCAACGCCCGGCCCATGAACGCCCGCCGCTGTTGGTGTGCGGCCTGCTGGACGATCGGGAAGGCATGCGCCTGGCAATGCAGGCCGGTGCCCGCGATTTTCTGCCGGAACCCATCGTTGCCACGGAGCTTATGGCAGCCTTGAACCGTATGGTCATGGAGACCCAGACCAGCAGTGCGGCAACCGGGAAACTGATCGCCGTGATGAATGCCAAGGGTGGCTCCGGCGGCACGGTACTGGCTTGTAACCTGGCGCATCAGCTCAGCCTCAAGGGCAACGCGCTGTTGCTTGACCTGGACTTGCAGTTTGGCAGTGTGTCGCATCACCTGGATGTCGCGCAGTCGCACACCCAACTGGATGTGTTGCAGCAGATAAAAGAGATGGACGGGGTGGCACTGCGCGGGTTCTGCAGCCATTTCAGCCCGTCCTTGCATGTGCTTGGCAGTCGCGCCAATGAGCTGTGCTTGCCGCAGGATGTCCAGGCCGAACAGCTCGATGCGCTGCTGCAGTTGGCGCGCGCCAACTATGATTGGGTCGTGGCGGACCTGCCACGGCAGATTGACCACATCACCGCGTCAGTGCTGGAGCAGGCGGACCGGGTGTACGTCGTGGTGCAGCAGAGCGTCAACCACCTGCGCGACGCCAGTTCCCTGGCGCGCATTCTGCGCGATGACCTGGGCGTACGCGGCAATCAGCTGGAGGTGGTGGTCAACCGCTACGACAAGGCGGCACCGGTCAGCCTCAAGGATATCGGCGAGGCGATGCGCTGCACCAATATCGTGAAGCTGCCCAATGACTTCAGCGTCATCAACCAGAGTCAGAACACGGGTGTGCCATTAGGCCTGCAAGCACCTCGGTCGGCGATCACCCAGGCGCTGCGTGGGATGGCCGAGGAACTGGTTGGCAAGCAGGTGGCCACTGACAGCGGACTGTTCAAACGCGCCTTCAAGCGTGTTTTTCGGGGGTGAACCATGCTTAGCGATTTCCGTAACCGTTTGCGCAAACAGGCAGTCACCCCCGAGGCATCGACGCCGTCGAAGCAGGGTGGCGCTGCGAAGGATCCGGCTGAGGCGATGATGGCCTGGGAGCATTCAGCGCCGGACGTTCTTTTTGAAACCAGAAGCCAGGTCACCCAGGTGGAAGCCGAGTGGCGGGAGAAGACCTATCAGCAACTGCTCAAGGTCATGGACTTGTCCTTGCTCGACTCGCTCGAGCAGGCCGAGGCCGTGCGGCAGATCCGCGATATCTGCCAACGTCTGCTCGATGAGCATTCGGCGCCGGTGAGCTCTGTCAGCCGCCAGCTGATCATCAAGCAGATCACCGATGAAGTGCTTGGCCTTGGCCCGCTGGAGCCGCTGCTGGCCGACCACACGGTGTCCGACATTCTGGTCAACGGGCATGACTCGGTGTACGTCGAGCGGTTCGGCAAGTTGCAGCGCACCGATGTGCGTTTTCGCGACGATCAGCACCTGCTCAACATTATCGACCGCATCGTCTCCAGCCTCGGCCGGCGTATCGACGAGTCTTCGCCGTTGGTCGATGCCCGCCTCAAGGATGGTTCGCGGGTCAATGCGATCATCCCGCCGCTGGCCATCGATGGGCCAAGTATCTCGATCCGCCGCTTTGCGGTGGACCTGCTCAATACCGACAGCCTGATCCAGGCGGGCGCCCTGACCCCGGCCATCGCGTTGCTGCTCAAGGCGATCGTGCGGGGCCGGCTGAACGTGCTGATCTCGGGCGGCACCGGCTGTGGCAAGACCACCATGCTCAATGTGCTGTCCAGTTTCATTCCCCACAACGAGCGCATTGTCACCATCGAGGACTCTGCCGAGCTGCAACTGCAGCAGCCACATGTGGTGCGCCTGGAAACACGGCCTGCGAACATCGAGGGGCGCGGCGAGGTGGGCCAGCGGGAGCTGGTGCGCAACAGCCTGCGGATGCGCCCGGACCGTATCGTGATCGGTGAGGTGCGTGGTGCCGAGGCGCTGGACATGCTGACGGCGATGAACACCGGCCACGATGGCTCACTGACTACCATCCACGCCAACACCGCGCGCGATGCGTTGGGCCGGGTCGAGAACATGGTCCTGATGTCTGGCGCCACGTTCCCGATCAAGGCCATGCGTCAGCAGATCGCATCGGCCATCGATGTGGTGATCCAGCTGGAGCGGCAGGAAGACGGCAAGCGGCGGTTGGTAAGCGTGCAGGAGATCAACGGCATGGAAGGCGAAATCATCACCATGACCGAGATCTTCTCTTTTGTCCGCAATGGTGTGGGCGAGCAGGGCCAGGTGCTTGGCGACTTCCGGCCGAGTGGCATGGTCCCGGCCTTTCGCGATGCCTTGGCCAAGCGCGGGATCGAACTGCCGCTGACGATGTTCAGGCCTGAATGGATGGAGGCTCGTCAGCCATGAGCCAGATACCCGGTGAATACATCCTGATATTTCTCGGCATGGTGTTCATTGCCGTGTTTCTCCTCAGCCAAGGGTTGGTGGTGCCGGTGTTCGGCGAGGCGGGCAAGGTACGTAAACGTATCCGCAGCCGACTGGTGATCCTGGAGCGCGCAAGCCATCTGCCGAACATGCAGACCGTGTTGCGGCAGAAATACCTGACTCGTTTGTCGCCGCTGGAGGCGTGGCTCGAGCAGTTACCCTTCATGGCGACGCTGACGCAAATGATCGAGCAGGCCGGGCATGAGTACCGGGCCTATCGGGTACTGCTGTTGGGGCTCGTGCTGGCAGCGGCTGCCGGGATGCTGGCCTGGCTGTTCTTTCCTTACTGGTGGTTGGCGCTGGCGGCTGCGTTCGTGGCGTTCTGGCTGCCGCTGCTGAAAATCACCCATGACCGTGGCAAGCGTTTCGCCCAGTTCGAAGAGGGTTTGCCGGATGCGCTGGAGGCCATGTGCCGGGCATTGCGCGCCGGACACCCCTTCAATGAAACCCTGCGCCTGGTGGCAGAGGAACACAAGGGGCCGGTGGCGCATGAATTCGGCCTGACCTTCGCCGATATCAACTACGGAAATGATGTGCGCCGGGCCATGCTTGGCCTGCTGGAGCGGATGCCCAGCATGACGGTGATGATGCTGGTCACCTCGATCCTCATTCACCGAGAGACCGGCGGCAACCTGACCGAAGTACTGGAGCGCCTGAGCAACCTGATCCGCGGGCGTTTCCGCTTTCAGCGCAAGGTCAAGACCATGTCGGCCGAAGGGCGTATGTCGGCTTGGGTGTTGGTGGCCATACCCTTCCTGTTGGCGGCAGCGATCATTATCACGAGCCCGGACTACCTGACGTTACTGATCAAGGATCCCACTGGGCAAATGTTGGTCATGGGGGCTTTTGGCTCAATGTTGGTGGGGATTTTCTGGATTCGTAAAATTATCCGTATCCAGATTTAGGCAGTTCTCGCATGGGGGCGTCGGTCATGGACTATTTGCTCGGTTTGTTGAGTGGGGTGACGGACAACGAGGCATTGGCACGCCTGCTGATCGTCGGTGCGATCGGGATGAGCACGGTCATTGCGGTCATCACCGTGACGTTGCTTGTGCTGGGGTTGCAGAGCCCGCTGCAACGCCGTCTTGCATTGATCAAGCGTGACCACTCCAGCGCTGCGCCCGGGCGGGAGGCGCCAGGAAACCTTCAGCTTCTACTGGAGCGGGTTGGTCGGCGCGTTACCCCGTCTACGGATGGACAGGTGTCAGCTACTCGAACCCTGTTGACCCACGCGGGTTATGGTTCGGCGTCGGCGGTACAGGTGTATTGGGCAGTGCGTTTGCTGTTGCCGTTGCTGCTGGTAGGCGTTTCGCTGTTGGTATTGCCACTGGTTCCGAACCTTTCCCTGATGACGGGCATGGGAGTGGTGGCCATGGGGGCTGCTAGCGGATGGCTATTGCCGGCAATGTATGTCGACAAGCGCAAGACGGCTCGGCAGGGGCGGTTGCGTGCGGCCTTTCCTGACGCCCTGGACCTGATGGTGGTTTGCGTGGAGTCGGGCCTGGCGTTGCCCCAGGCGATCGAGCGGGTGGCCGAAGAAATGGCGGTCAGCCAGGCCGAGCTGGCCGAGGAACTGGCGTTGGTCAATGCGCAGATCCGCGCCGGCATTTCCAGTACCGAAGCGCTCAGGCAACTGGCTGACCGCACCGGTCTGGAAGACATCCAGGGCCTGGTGAGCTTGTTGGCCCAGAGCATCCGCTTCGGTACCAGCGTAGCGGCTACCTTGCGCATCTATGCCGAGGAGTTTCGTGACCGGCGCATGCAGGCCGCCGAGGAAATGGGCGCGAAAATCGGGACAAAGCTGGTTTTTCCGCTAATTTTCTGTCTGTGGCCAAGCTTCTTTCTGGTAGCCATCGGCCCGGTGATCATCGGGATACTTAAAACGTTCGGGAAGCCATGACATGAACAGGATCAGCTTGCTGTTGACGATGATAGCCGTGCTCTCAGGTTGCCAGAGCACGGGGCCAGACCTGAATGGTGTACGTTCTGTCTACTCCGCTGGCAATTCGGTGCTCTACCAGGTGCAGTCGCAAAGCAACTCGCCCGACCAGGCGATGCAGGTGGCGGCAATGGCTTACCAGGCCGGTGACCTGGACCAGGCGCTGTACCAGTACTTGCGCGTCCTTGAGCTGGCGCCCGAACGTTATGAGGCGCTGGTCTGGGTTGGCCGTATCCACCGCGAACGCGGCAATAACCAGCTGGCCGAGATGGCCTTCACCGAGGTGCTGGGCAAGGCACCTGAAAACCCCGATGCCCTGACCGAAATGGGCCTGCTGAATCTGTCCATGCGTAAACATGAGCAAGCCAAGGCGATGCTGTTGAAGGCTGTTGCCGTGGATCAGCAGCGCTTCACCAAGGACCCGGCCAATACCCAGACAGGGGCGGCTGCGCTCAGGGTCGACAGCAAGTCACCGCTCAAGGCCTACAACGGGCTGGGGGTGCTCGCGGATCTGGCCGACAACTTCGCCGAGGCGCAGACGTACTACCGCCTGGCCGAGCTCATCGATCCACGTTCGGCGTTGGTGCAGAACAGCCTGGGGTATTCCTACTACATGGCCGGGCAATGGGCCGATGCCGAGCTACGCTACAAACGTGGCGTGAGCTACGACGGGACCTACAAACCGCTTTGGCGCAACTATGGGTTGCTGCTGGCTCGCATGGGGCGCTATGAGGAGGCTGTGTCTGCCTTCGAACAGGTCGAAAAGCGTGCCGAAGCCAGCAATGATGTCGGCTATGTCTGCCTGGTGGAAGGCAAGCTGGATGTGGCCGAGCAGTTTTTCCGCAGCGCCATCGAGTTGTCGCCGGGGCACTATCCCATCGCCTGGGAAAACCTGAACAGGGTCCAGCAGATTCGGCAAATCCGCCAGATGGGCGGCGATGTGGCGATGCCCGAGCCCATTGCAGTTGGCCCGGCCGTGCAGGTGACAACGGCATCGGCGCCTTGATGGGCCGCAAAGCGGCCCCTGATGGGTTCATTTCACCTGTGGGTGAGCGGTGCTTCAATAGCCAGCGCTGCTTGCCCCAACGGATGCGTACCGGCATCAAAGAAATGCAGCGCTGTCCCCGGCATATCCCCGAAGCGATCGATGAAATGCTGCTTCTGGTTGATCACCGATGCCTCGCTCAACGGCCTTATGGCAATCGACAGATGCGTCGGTCGGGCCAGCCGGATGGCTTCGAGCAGGTGCTGGTCACTGCTGTCCAGGTGCTGCCCGAACAGGCATAGCCCTTGGCTTTCCCGCGCCAGTTGCCCCAGGCACCAGCCCAGGTAATCCGAGTTGCGGATGGCGCGCAGTTTCTCGTCGCTGCGGTCTTCGTTGACGAACAGCGGCACTTCGCCCGGGATGTTCACGGCAAAACCATCGAGCAGTTCGGCGCTGTCGGCGCTGCGTTGACGGGTGGTGCCGTCGGGCAGCTTCAGCAGGTGCAGGCCACCATGCAGGTGCAGCACCCGGGTGCCTTCGCCGCTGGTGCGGCGCACGTCGAAGAAACCTTGCTCGTCGAACAGTTCGGCGAAGCCGTGCGGGGCGTGTTGCACGGCCCAGGGTAGCAGCAGGTCATAGTTGCTGGTGTAGACGCTGCGGTAGCCGCGCAGGGCCTGGTTGAGGGTTGCCAGGGTGGCCGCCGGCATGAGTGGCCACGGCAGGTGCACCGTGCGTACGGCGTGGATCAGCGCTTCCTTGATTGAGTAGTAGCGGTTCAGCGGCGCGGTGGAGTTGATGGCCAGTGCGGCGTTGGCGCGCACTGTGGTGTTGAGGGTGCTGAGTACCGGCTCGAACAGTTCCGTGCCCAGCGACTTGAACAATGCCTGGTCGCTGACGGCCAGGCCTTTCTTGCGACCGGCGCGTTGCGCTTCCTCGAACAGCGAGAAGTAACCGAACGGCTTCCACAGCGCGCGGCTCGCGCCGTTGCCCAGCAGTAGTGCGTCGCAAGGGTGTAGGGCGGCGAGTTCTGGCCAGGGGGTGAGGGTGGCGTCGAGTGCGGGCATGCTGGGGTCCGTTGGGTGGAGCGGGAACGGGGGCGACTTTAGCATGTCATGCAAGGTGTGCGAGGGTTGTATCCAGGCAAGGGCCTTGTGTCGGCAATGCCGGCCTCTTCGCGGGTGAACCCGCTACCACAGGTACTGCACTGAATCCGAGGTCAGTGCAATACCTGTGGGAGCTGGCTTGCCGGCGATAGGGCCAGTGGCAACAATGCATCTCTTCAACCTTGCTCAGCCACCTTCACACTGCGGCTCCTGTTACGCCACACCCGATACGCGCGGATGCCCGCCCGCACCGAGCCGAACAGCAGTTTGTCTTCCATCTCCCTTGCCATCCCCGAGCGCACCAGCATGCGCAGGAAGGTGCCGCGGGCGCGGGCGATGGCGAAAAAGATGCCTTGGGCCGCCAAGGTGTCGCGTACCTCGCGCAGGGCGGCGATGCCGCTGACGTCGATGCTGGTTACCGCTTCGGCATCGAACAGCACGGCCTTGGGCTGGTCCTGGCTCTGCACCGCTTCGAGCAGGCGCATCTTGAAGTAGTCGGCGTTGAAGAACAGGATCGCGTCGTCGAAGCGGTACACCACCAGCCCTGGTACGGTGCGGGCATCCTTGTGTTTGCGGATGTCCACCTGGCCTTCGGTGCCCGGCAGCCAGCCCAGCACCGCGTCGGTGGGTTGGTAGATGCTGTACAGCAGGCGCAGGATCGCCAGGGTCACGGCAAACACGATGCCGGGCAGCACGCCCAGGCTCAGCACGCCAACCGTGGTCAGCAGGCACAGCCAGAACTCAAAGCGGCTCAGGCGGCGGATGTGCCTAAGCGACTTGATATCGATCAGCCCCCAGCCGGCCATCAGCAGCACGGCGCCCAGCGCAGCCTGAGGGATCCACGCCATCGGTGCGGTGAAAAACAGCAGGATCAGGGCGATGACCAGCGCAGCAATGATGCCCACCAGCTGGCTTTTGCCACCGACCATGTCGTTGACCGCGGTGCGCGAGTCGGCGCCGCTGATGGCAAAACCTTGGGAAACCCCGGCTGCCAGGTTGCTTACGCCCAGGGCGACGAATTCATGGTTGGCGTTGATCGCGTAGCCGTGCCGGGCGGCAAAGCTGCGTGCAGTGAGCATGGCGCTGCAGAAGCTGACGGTGGCGATACCCAGGGCGTCGCGCAGCAGGCTTTTCATTTCTGCCAGGTTACTGTGTGGCCAGGCCAGTTGCGGGATGCCGGCAGGTACCGGGCCGAGGATGGCGACGCCGAAGCGGTCGAGGCCGAACAGGCCGACCAGCAGCATGAACAGCGCCACTACCGTTAGCGCCGCGGGCAGGCGTGGGTAGCGCCGTGGCAGCCAGATCAGCAGGCCCAGTGCGGCGATGCCGATGAGCAGCGTCACCCAGTGAATTTCGCCCAGGCGCTGGAGGAAGTTGATCAGGCTGAGAATGAAGCCGTCGCCCTCGATCTTGAACCCCACCACCTTGGACAACTGCCCGGCGATCAGGCTCAGGCCGATGCCGTTGAGATAGCCGATCAAGATCGGCCGCGAGAAGAAGCTGGCGATGAACCCGGCCCGGGCCACGCCGGCAGCGATCAGCATTACCCCGACCAGCAGGGTGACGATCACCGACAGTTCGGCAATCCGGTGCGGCTCGCCCATGGCCAACGGCGCCACGGCGCCGGCGATCATCGCGCAGGTGGCGGCGTCGGGGCCAACCATCAGCTGGCGTGAGCTGCCGATCAGGGCGTAGACCATCATCGGCAGCACGCAGGCGTACAGGCCGTACTGCGGCGGCAGGCCGACGATCTGCGCGTAGGCGATGGCAATGGGAATCTGGATCGCCGCCACCGAGAGGCCAGCCTGCAAGTCGGCGTGGAACCACTCGCGGCGGTAGTGCAGCAGGTTGGCAAGGCCCGGTAGCCAGCGGGAGAGAAACATGCGTCGTCCTTTCGAAATGTTTCACGAAACCATCCACGCATTGAAGCGGATCGGCAGGCAAATGGCCATGGGACAGGTCAACGGAGGGGGCAGAAACGAAAAAAGGAGCCAAGGCTCCTTTTGACAGCGATGACGTTAATGGAACGCCATGCGGTAATGCGATGTGGAGCGGGTAGAGGGAATCGAACCCTCAACTAAAGCTTGGGAAGCTTTCGTTTTGCCACTAAACTATACCCGCATCTGCGCTGCACTTTTTACCAGAACCCTCCACGAATTAGAAGCCCAAGTTATAAAAAAGCTTGTCGGCACCCCATAGCCTGCGGGTATCACCTACGGGGCGCCGATGCGCTCAGATGGCCAATGCATGCTGCCCCTGTTGTACGTGCTGGTAGCGTTGACGAGGCTCGCGCACGGTCGGCTTGAGGAAGCCGAGCAAGACGCTGCGGGTGTCCTCGCAGGCGGCCTTGTTTTCCATGTCGAGGAAGTGGCCCGCGTCACGGATCACGCTGAACTGGCTCTTGCCCACATGCTTGCTGAACTGCCGGGCATCTTCGACCGTGGTGTATTCATCGCGGTCGCCGTTGATGAACAGCACCGGGATGTCGATGTTGCGCGCGCCGTTCAGGGCCCGTTCCAGGTCGTGCTGCAGCACTTCGTTGATGTGGAAGTGCATCTGCGCGTACTCGTGGCTGTCCAGGCTGCTGACGTGCCGGTAGTTGAAGCGCTTGAACAGTGATGGCAGGTGCTTGCCGATGGTGTCGTTGACCAGGTTGCCGACCTGATAGCGGTCGCAGGCGGCCAGGTACTGGCAGCCACGGGCCAGGTAATCGCGCATCGGTTCGTTGATCACCGGCGAGAACGAGCTTACCACCGCTTTCTTCACGTACCGCGGCTGGTGCGCCAGCGCCAGCAGTGTGCTTGCGCCACCCCACGAGAACGACATCACGTGGTCTGCCTGGAAGTGATCGATCAGCTCAAGGAGGATATGTGCTTCGGTCTCCTTGCTGATCAGGCGTTCCTGGCGATTGTGAGGCTTGGACTTGCCCGCGTATGGCTGGTCGAACAGTACTACGTTGAACTGCGGGTGCAGGTTACGTACCGTCTGGGCGAACGAGGCCGTGGTGGCCAGCGAGCCGTTGATCAGGATGATCGTTTTCTCGGCTGCATCCGCGCGATAGAACTCCGTGTAAACCCGATACTGACCTTGGATATCAAGTACAGCGATTTCTGGCCTCATGTCATCGACTCCTGGCGCAAAAAGGGTATTCGCGTCACCTAGGGTGCACGTTCTTTATGACAGGTAGGCATTTGCCTGAAGAGAAACCGGGGGGCCCTGTGTCGATCCTTGGCACGTGCGTCGACGGTATTGTTTTTGGCGGGCAATTTGCCGTGCCCCAAGGCATCGAGGCCCCGGGTGGCCGACAAAAGGTGTCTTCGACCGCAATCGTGACTTGGTAGTCACATGCAGACTGACGATTTGGATTCAAGCAGTGGGTGGGGAATCCCGCAAGTGCCGTTCGGGGGAAAATGTGACTTTTGCCGCTGGGCGGTCGTATGACGCACCCCGTGCGGTCTGTTCCTGCCTCTTCGCGGGCACGCCCGCTCCCACAGGTACACCCCTGGCCTCCGGGCTGGTGTGATCCCTGTGGGAGCGGGCGTGCCCGCGAAGAGGCAGGAACAGGCTGACTAGACCGTGGCTATTTCATCCGCCGTGAGCTCACGAAATGCCCCTGGCGCCAACCCCGGGTCCAGCCGGATCGCCCCCATGCTCTCGCGATGCAACCCCACTACCTTGTTGTCGAAATGGCCGAACATGCGCTTGACCTGGTGATATCGCCCTTCGACGATTGCCAGCCGCGCCAGGCGCGGCCCCAGGATGTCCAGCTGGGCGGGCAGGGTGGTGAGGTTTTCGAAGGCGAAG
This sequence comes from Pseudomonas sp. NPDC096925, assembly GCF_044762545.1. Lineage (NCBI taxonomy): Bacteria > Pseudomonadati > Pseudomonadota > Gammaproteobacteria > Pseudomonadales > Pseudomonadaceae > Pseudomonas > Pseudomonas sp. NPDC096925. The sequence continues at coordinate 327,777 of NZ_JBIWEM010000004.1, forward strand.
TAGAAACCTTCGAGGAACTTGGCCACATAGTGCTCGCCAATCTCGTCCTCGGTTTCCACCAGGTAGTGCTTGGGCAGCTTGGTCGCGGGCTGGGTAAGCCGCCGTGACCACTGGCCATCGTTGGTCAGGATCATCAGGCCGGTGGTGTTGAAGTCCAGGCGCCCGGCAATGTGCAGGTCCTCACGCAACGCGGCAGGCAGCAGGTCGAGCACGGTGCGGTGTTGCGGGTCCTGGGTGGCGCTGACACAGCCCGTGGGCTTGTGCAGCATCAGGTAGCGCGCCGGGCGGCCAGCCTGCAGCAACTGGTCGTCAAGCTCCACACGGCTGAATTCGCGCACCTCGGCCAGCGGGTCACTGACCACTTGGCCATCTACCCGCACGCGGCGTTGCGCCAGCATCAGGCGGACTTGCTGGCGGTTGTGGTTGGGCAGGTTGGCGAGGAAACGGTCGAGGCGCATGGCAAACGGTCAGTGGGAAGCGGGTGAGCGGAGTTGTTCTTCAACGGCGGCGCAGCGCGGGCACAGGCAGGCTTTGTCGCGCAGCTCGGCGGGCAGGGCCTGGAGCACGGCAGGGTCGATGCTCACGCCGAAGCACCAGCAGGCCTGGGTGGCCCGACGCGGGTCGGCCAGGCTGCACTGGTTGAGGGCTCCACAGGCGGGGCAGTGCTGGTTGTCATGCATGGCTGCCGCTCACATGTATCAAATTGTTGCAGAAATGGCACTGCACTTCGGCGCCACTGTCTTATTCGATGTCGATGATCGCATTTCACATCGACGCTCGCCAGCGCCGCTGTTCGGGCACTCCAGCGGTCCAGGAGGCCGCCATGTTCTATCGAATCCTGTTGATCGCCCTGCTGGGGCTGATGACTTCCGCCTGCGTTCCGTACTACGAGAGCGGGGGCTATTACCGGTCTGACCACTACTATTCCGACCGTTACGTATCACCGGATTATTACCGCTATGACCGTTATTACGTGACGCCGCAACCGCGCTATTACTATCAGCCGGCGCCGCGCTACTACTACCGCTCGGCGCCAGCGCCTCATTACCGGTCTTATCCGCAGCCGCGGATGCAGCAGTGGTATGGCAACCCGCGCCATGACTATGGCAACCGCCAGCGGTATGACTATGGGCGCGACCGGGACCGTCATGATTATCGCGGTGGCAGCCAGCGCTACCAGAATGACCGTTGGCACTCCAACGGGCGGGGGGACGGTGACCGGCGTTGGGACGGGCGGCGTGGGCACGGGCAAGGGGGGAACTGGCAGCGGTAGGTGAATTGAAAACCGGGGGCGCTTTGCGCCCCTTTCGCGACGCAAGGCCGCTCCCACAGGTACGGCGCAGCATTGGAAACCATCGCTGTACCTGTGGGAGCGGCCTTGTGTCGCGATGGGCTGCAAAGCAGCCCCAGACTCTCGAAGCTACCCGAGATCCGCCAGCGGATGCCGCCCCTCCCACACCTTGGCAAAATGCGCCTCGACCACCGCCGCCGGCACTTGCGCCACATCGGGCCAGTGCCAGCGCGGCTGGTTGTCCTTGTCCAGCAAGCGCGCCCGCACACCTTCGCTGAATTCCGGGTGGCGGCAACAGTTCAGGCTCATGCTGTATTCCATCTGGAACACCTGCGCCAACGACAGGTGCCGTGCCCGGCGAATTTGTTCCCACACCAGGTGGGCGGTCAGCGGGCAACCTTCATGCAACCGCTGGCCGGCATCTGCCAGCAGCGGGTCGTCGTGGTGCTTGAGCCCCTCCAGCGCGCGCCAGGCGGCGGCGGCATCGGCCACGTCAAGCAACTGATCGATCACCTGCCGTCGCGGCAGCCACTGGGCTTCAGGCAACTCGGCGCAGGCGCGGTGCTGTTCGGCCTTGAGCAGGCTGTTCAGTTGCAGGGCGGTCTGTTCCTGCCAGTTCAATTGCAGCAGTTCCTCGATCAGCGCATCTTGCTGGTGTTCGCCCAGGAAGCGGTCGGCCAGGTCCAGGTCAAGGGCGTCGTGGGCATTGATCGGCGCGCCCGTCAGAGCGAGGAACAACCCCAGCTTGCCCGGCAGGCGGGCAAGGAACCAGCTGGCGCCCACGTCCGGGTACAGGCCGATGCTGATTTCCGGCATGGCCAGCCGACTGCTGGGGGTGACGATGCGCACATTGGCGCCCTGCAGCAGGCCCATGCCACCGCCCAGCACATGCCCATGGCCCCAGCACAGCAGCGGCTTGGGATAGGTATGCAGGGCGAAGTCCAGGCGGTATTCGGCGGCGAAGAAGGCGGCGGCCAGCGGCGGCACGCTGCCGGGGTGGTCGCGGCAGGCTTGTACCAGCGCACGCACATCGCCGCCGGCGCAGAAGGCCTTGGCACCGTTGCCGCGTAGCAGTACGCAGACGATCCCCGGGTCGCGAGCCCAGGCGTGCAACTGTTCGCCCAATACCTCGATCATCGGCAGGTTCAGCGCATTGAGCGCCTTGGGCGCATCCAGGGTGGCGATGCCGATGCGGGCGCCATCGGCGCCGGTGAGTACCTCGCAATGAATGGCCATGGACAACCTCGCGCAAGTCATCGCACAAGTATGGCTTGCCTGGCCGAACATGCCGGTCGTCGGTCGGATCGTTTGACAAGCGGGAAGGGCTTACCTAGTGTCGCGCCATTGTTTATGGAAGGCCCCATGACTGACGACGATCGCATCAAACTCGAACCCAGCTGGAAGGCCGCCTTGCGCGCCGAATTCGACCAGCCCTACATGCATCAGCTGCGCGAGTTCCTGCGCAGCGAATACGCCGCCGGCAAAGAGATCTACCCGCCAGGGCCGTTGATCTTCAATGCCCTCAACTCGACGCCGCTGGACCAGGTGAAGGTGGTCATCCTCGGCCAGGACCCTTACCACGGGCCGGGCCAGGCCCATGGCCTGTGCTTCTCGGTGCAGCCGGGCGTGGCCACGCCACCGTCGCTGGTCAACATCTACAAGGAGCTGCAGCGCGACCTGAACATCCCGATTGCCAATCATGGCTACCTGCAGAGCTGGGCCGAGCAGGGTGTGCTGTTGCTCAACACGACCATGACCGTGGAGCGCGCCAATGCCGCGTCGCATGCCAAGAAGGGGTGGGAGTTCTTTACCGACCGGGTCATCCAGGTGGTCAGCGAGCAGTGCCCGAACGTGGTGTTCCTGTTGTGGGGCTCGCATGCGCAAAGCAAGCAGAAGCTGATCGACGGGACCAAGCACCTGGTGCTGAAGTCGGTGCATCCGTCGCCGTTGTCGGCTTACCGTGGGTTCCTGGGGTGCGGGCATTTCAGCCGGGCCAACAGTTTCCTCCAGCAGCGCGGGCTGGCGCCGATCAACTGGGCATTGCCGCCGCTGTGATCACCTGAAAGACCGCGTCGCCTTCTTCGCGGGTGAACCCGCTCCCACAGGTACAGCGCTACCCTCAGGGCCTGTGTGGTCCCTGTGGGAGCGGGTTTACCCGCGAAGAGGCCGTCACAGTCATTCCGGGGTTGCATTCCACACCCGGAACAACGGCTCCGCCAGAAACAGCACGAACAACAAGCGCATCACCTGCAGTGCCGTCACCAGCGGCACCGACAGCTGCAGGGTCTCTGCCGTCAGGCTCATCTCGGCAATCCCGCCCGGCATCATCCCTAGCGTCAGCGAACGCAAATCCAGCCCGCTCATCACGCTCAATACCCAGGCCGCACTGCCGGCAATCGCCATGCACAACGCCGTAGCCACCAGGGTACGCCCAAGGAACCAGGGTGCGCGGCGGAAGAACGCCCGGTTGAAGTGGCAGGCCAGGCCGCTGCCGATCAGCCACTGGCCGATCTGGCTGGCGCCATTGGGCAGGGCAATCTGCAGGTTGCCGGCAAGGCTCACCGTCGCTGCCACCAGCAATGGCCCGAACAACCACGGGTTGGGCTGGCGCAAACGCTGCCAGAGCAACGCAGCGGCAATGCCCAGCGGGGCAATCAATGCCAGCCAGCCCCAGTTCACGCTGCCGGTGTGATTCAACGGCACCCCGTCACCCAGCAGGAACTTGAACAGCGCCGGCACGCACAGTACCACCGCCAGTACGCGCAGGCTCTGCGCCGCCGCCACCTGGCTGAGCACTGCGCCATTGCGCGCGCCAAGGTTGACCATCTCCCCCGAACCGCCCGGCATGCTGGCGAAGAACGCAGTGGCACGATCCTCACCGCTGCGCCGCAGCAGCCATACGCTGATCACGCTGGACAGGGTGGTGAACAGTGCGCCGAAGAAGATCAGCGCGAAATGGCTGGCCACCTGCTCGATCACCGCCGGGGTGAAGTGCAGGCCAATGCCGATGCCGATGATCCACTGCCCGCACTTGCGGCCATTGGGGATTTCCGGCAGCTGCCAGCGTGTCAGGCAGCGTACCAGGATGATCGCCAGCAGCGAGCCGACCATCCACGGCAAAGGCCAGCCGACCTTGCTGGCGGCAAAACCGCCAGCAAGGCCGACCAGCCCGGTTGCGACAAACAACGGCAACCAGCGATCAGGCATCGGCCATCGCCCGGCGCTGCAGGCTGCGTTTGCGCCAGATGCGCAGCAGCGGCAGGGTCAGCATGCAAAGGGTCAGTACCCACACCGACATGCTGATCGGGCTCGACCAGAGGATGCCCAGTTCGCCGTTGGAGATCGACAGCGCCCGGCGCAGGTTCTGCTCCATCAGCCCTCCGAGGATGAAGCCGAGCAGAATCGGCGACAGCGGGAAGTCCAGCTTGCGCAGGATATAGCCCATGATGCCGATGCCGACCATCAGGAACAGGTCGAAGGTGGTGGCATGCACGGCATACACGCCGATCGCCGTGATGATGGCGATCACCGGCACCAGCGCCCAGTTCGGCACGGCGAGGATGCGGGTGAAGATGCGGATCATCGGGATGTTGAGGATCACCAGCATGATGTTGGCGATGAACAGCGAGGCGATCAGGCCCCAGACGATGTCTGGCTGCTGTTCGAACAACAGTGGGCCAGGGGTGATGTTGTACAGGGTCAGTGCGCCGATCATCACCGCGGTGGTGCCCGAGCCGGGTACGCCCAGGGTCAGCATCGGTACCAGGGCGCCGCAGCAGGAGGCGCCAATGGCGGTTTCCGGGGCGGCCAGGCCACGGGCGTCGCCCTTGCCGAATTGGCCTTTTTCACCTGCCAGGCGTTTTTCGGTCATGTAGGCCACGGCACTCGCCAGTGTTGCACCGGCACCTGGCAGCACACCCATGATGAAGCCCAGCAGGCCGCAGCGGATATTGACCATGAACACCGACGCCGCTTCCTTGAGGTTGAACAGCATGCGCCCGGTGGCCTTGACCGCCTGGTGGCCATGGTGGGTCTTTTCCAGCAGCAGGAGGATTTCGCTGATGGAGAACAGGCCCAGCACCAGCACCACGAACTGGATGCCGTCGGCCAGGTGCACGCTGTCGCCGGTGAAGCGGTACACGCCACTGTTGGCATCGATACCGACTGCCGACAGGAACAGGCCGATCAGTGCGGCAATGAAGGTTTTCAACGGCTTGTCGCCGGCCATGCCGCCAAGGGCGACGATGGCGAACACCATCAGCACGAAGTACTCCGCCGGGCCGAAGGCGATTGCCCATTTCGCCAGCAGCGGGGCGAACAGCACCATGCCGCAGGTGGCAATCAGCGCACCGATGAACGAACTCCAGGCCGACAGCGACAGCGCGACGCCCGCCAGGCCATTGCGGGCCATCGGGTAGCCGTCGAGGGTGGTCATTACCGTCGAGGCTTCGCCGGGGATGTTGAGCAGGATCGAACTGATGCGCCCGCCGTACTCGCAGCCCAGGTACACCGCCGCCAGCAGGATCAGCGCCGATTCCGGCGGCAGGCCGAGGGCGAAGGCGATGGGGATCAGCAGGGCCACGCCGTTGATCGGGCCCAGGCCCGGCAGCAGGCCGACCACGGTACCGATCAGCGTGCCGGACAGGGCGGTGACCAGGTTGTAGGGGGACAGGGCGACGCCGAAGCCCTGGCCCAGGTAGCTCATGGTATCCATGTGTCAGTTCTCCAGTGCGCTCAGCAGGCCAAGGGGCAGGGGCACGTCCATGACGCGGTCGAACAGCCAGTAGAGGAACAGGCTCATGCCCGCCACCACGATGAAGCTGTGCAGCCAGCGGCCGCCGTACAGGCGGGCCATGGGCACGCCGACCAGGATGGCGCTGAGGATGAAGCCCAGGGCTTCGAAGGTGCTGGCGAAAACGATCAGCAGGCCGACGCAGGCGGCGATCTTGGTCAGGGTTTCACGGTCCAGTTCCGGCTCGTCGTCCTTGCGCACGATGGGCGTGGGGCGGAACACCAGGTACAGCAGGCCCAGGCCCATCAGGCCGAGCATCAACAGCGGATAGGCGCGCGGGCCCACCGGTTCATAGGAAAACGCCGCCTGGTAAGGCCAGGCCATCACGGCCAGGGCGGCGCACACCGCCAGCAGGGCCAGGGCGAAGATGCGTTGCAGGATCATCAGAGAGTCCTCGTTGGGATCGCTCAAGCGAGATGCAAATCCTGTGGGAGCGGCCTTGCGTCGCGATCGGGCGCGAAGCGGCCGCAAACCTGCCACTGCGATCTGTCTGAAGCATCGCATCGGCTGAGACAGGGGCCGCCGTGCGGCCCATCGCGGCACAAGGCCGCTCCCACAGGGATTGTGGTGACTCCGGCCAGTGTTACTGGATCAGGCCAAATTCCCTGGCCAGCGCCTTGTAGTCAGCCACTTGCTTCTTCACATAGCCGTCCAGTTCTTCGCCGGTCATGGCGAACGGGAACAGCTCGCGCTGGTCACGCAGCTTGGCGAAGTCTTCCGAGGCCAGCATCTTGTCGAACGACTGCTTCCACCAGGCGTAATCCTCGTCGCTCACCTTTGGCCCCAGGTAGAAGCCGCGCACCACTGGCCAGACGATGTCGTAGCCCTGTTCCTTGGCGGTGGGGATGTCTTTCATCTCGGGCTCGTCCAGGCGCTTTTCCGAGAACACCGCGAGGATGCGCATGTTGCCGCTCTGAATGTGTGGCATGGAGTCGGAGATGTCGGTCGAGCCGACCTGGATATGCCCGCCCAGCAACGCCGTGGCAATTTCGCCGCCGCCTTCCAGCGCCACGTAGCGCAGGTCGCGCGGGTTGATGCCGGCGGCCTTGGCGATCAGCGCCGTCTGCATCCAGTCCTGGCTACCCACGGTGCCGCCAGAGCCGATCACCACCTTGCTCGGGTCTTTTTTCAGCGCTGCGACCAGGTCGTCGAGGGTCTTGTAGGGCGAGTCGCTCTTCACCGCGATGGCGCCGTAGCTGGTGCCGACGGCGGCCAGCCATTTCACGGCGTTCTCGTCGAAGCGGCCGAACTTGCCCTGGGCCAGGTTCAGCAACGAGCCGCTGGACCAGGCCACCAGGGTACCGGCATCGGCCGGGCGCTGGGCGACCACGGCGTTGTAGGCCACCGCGCCGACACCACCGGGCATGTAGGTGACGCGCATCGGCTTGCTGAGAATCTTCTCCTGCACCAGGGCGCTTTGTACCAGCTTGCAGGTCAGGTCGAAGCCACCACCGGGCGAGGCGGGGGCAATGCATTCGGGGCGTTTAGGTTCGGCAGCGAGGGCGTTGCCGGCCAGCAGCAGGCAGCCGGTAGCGAGGACGAGGCGGCGCAGTGAAAAGGTCATCGTCAATCTCCGTGAGCGTTGTTGTTATCAAGTTATCGCTATGGGGTTACCACAGCGCCACGCTGTAGCTCACCAGCAGCCGTACCTCGTCCGCGTCGCGGGCGAAGTTGGAGCGGAAGGTGGCGTTGCGCAGGCGCACGGCGACGTTCTTCAACGGGCCGCTTTGTACCACGTACTTCAGTTCGGTGTTGCGCTCCCACTCCTTGCCCTCGCCACCGGCGGCGCGGCTGACGTTGTCGCCGCTGATGTAGCGGGTCATGAAGGTCAGGCCGGGTACGCCGAGTGCGGCAAAGTTGTAGTCGTAGCGCGCTTGCCAGGAGCGCTCGTCGGCGCCGGCGAAGTCGTTGATCTGGACGAAGTTGACCAGGTACGGGTCGGCACCATCGACGTACGGGAAGGCGCTGTCGCCGGACAGCTGCTGCCAGGCGGCGCTGACCTTGTGCCCGCCCAGGGCGTAGCTGAGCATGCCGTTGACAGTGGTGTTGTCGATGTTGCCGGCCTTGGCGGCGCCGGCGTCGTCACTCACGGCCAGGCGCAGGTCGGCGCCGAAGGTACCCGGGCCCCACGGCTGGGTGGCGACCATGCCGATGAAGTGCTGGCGGTAGATATCGTCGAGCTGGGCAAAGTGGTAGCTGCCGGTGATGCGATCGGTGAACTGGTAGTCGAGGCCGGCCAGGTCCAGGTTATCGGCGCTGAACGAGCCACCGAAACGGCCGTTCTTGTTGTTCAGGGCCAGGTCTTCCCAGTTGGTGTCGTTGCGGTCCTTGGCCTTGTCCAGTCGGCCGCCGGTGAAGGTCAGGCCCTTGACCTCCTTGGAGGTGAGCAGGCCACCTTCGAAGGTTTGCGGCAGGATGCGCCCGTCGTTGGGCTGCAGGGTCGGCAGTTCGGGGATCAGGGTGCCGATCTTCAGTTCGGTCTGCGACACCTTCACCTTGCCGGTCAGGCCGAGCTTGGAGTATTCGTCGGCGGCCTTGCCGTCATCGTGGGTCGGCAGCAGGCCGGTGTCGGTGCGGTCGGGGCTGGAGTCGAGCTTGATGCCGAGCATGCCCAGCGCATCCAGGCCGAAGCCCACGGTGCCATCGGTGTAGCCAGACTCGAAGTTGAGCATGAAGCCCTGGGCCCACTCGTCGCGCTTGGATTGCTGCGCACTGGTGCCGTCGCGGAAGTCGCGGTTGAAGTACATGTTGCGGGTTTCGAAGGTGGCCGTGCTGTCTTCGAAGAAGGCGGCCTGGCTCAGCGGGGCGACACCGGCAAGCGCGAGGGCGCTGGCGATGGCGGAGGGGCGTGCGGCAAAGGGACGGGTAGGCGCAAACGCCTGCGGCTGCAATGACAGCATCACTGATGGCTCCGTTTATTGTTCTTATTCGTTGCACCTTGCTGGTGCTTTTTTCGGCGCGAAGGGCGACCTTGGTGCGATGCTAGGTAACCAACCTTTCGCTAACCTTTCAGCGTGAAAGGTTTGTCGACAGGGGCTTCACAGGCCTGCCGACAGCGGTACACTCCGCGCCACCGTCCCACCCGAGCAGGGAGATTCCGATGCGTGTGCTGCTGGTCGAAGACCACCTGCAACTGGCCGAAAGCGTGGCCCAGGCCTTGAAGAGCCATGGCCTGACCGTTGATGTGCTGCATGACGGCGTGGCCGCCGACCTGGCCCTGGCCAGCGAGGAATACGCCGTGGCCGTGCTGGATGTCGGCTTGCCGCGCATGGACGGCTTCGAGGTGCTGGCGCGCTTGCGTGGCCGTGGCAAGACCCTGCCGGTGCTGATGCTGACCGCACGCAGCGACGTCAAGGACCGGGTCCACGGCCTTAACCTGGGCGCCGACGACTACCTGGCCAAACCGTTCGAGCTGACCGAGCTGGAAGCACGGGTCAAGGCCCTGCTGCGCCGCAGCGTGCTCGGTGGCGAGCGCCAGCAACGCTGCGGGCCGCTGGTGTACGACCTGGACACCCGGCGCTTCACGCTGGGTGGCGACAACCTGACCCTGACCTCACGCGAGCAAAGCGTACTGGAAGCGCTGATCGCCCGTCCGGGCCGGGTGATGAGCAAGGAGCAACTGGCCGCCCAGGTGTTCGGCCTGGATGAAGAGGCCAGCCCCGACGCCATCGAAATCTACATCCACCGCCTGCGCAAGAAGCTCGACGGCCAGCCGGTGGCCATTGTCACCTTTCGTGGCCTGGGCTACCTGCTCGAGCACCGCGATGCGTGACAACGGCAGCCTGCGCGGGCGCTTGCTCGGCAACCTGGCCTTGCTGCTGGTGGTGCTGATGCTGGCCAGCGGCCTGAGCGCCTACTGGAACGGTCGCGAGGCTGCCGACACTGCCTACGACCGGACCCTGCTGGCCTCGGCGCGGACCATTGCCGCGGGCCTGTCCCAGCGGGATGGTTCGCTGAGCGCGGATGTGCCCTACGTGGCCCTGGACACCTTCGCCTACGACAGTGCCGGGCGCATCTACTACCAGGTGCTGGACATCCAGCAGCGGCTGATTTCCGGTTACGAGAACCTGCCAGCGCCGCCGCCGGGCACGCCACGTACCGACGACTACCCGGCGTTGGCGCGGTTCTACAACGCCACCTATCTGGGCCAGGACGTGCGCGTGGTCAGCCTGCTGAAGCCAGTGAGCGAGCCGAACATGAACGGCATGGCGGAAATCCGTGTGGCCGAAACCGAGGAAGCGCGGATACGCATGGCCCGTGGTTTGATGGCCGACACCCTGCTGCGCCTGGGCATGCTGGCGCTGGGCGCGCTGGTGATGGTGTGGTTTGCCGTGAGTGCCGCGTTGCGGCCGCTGGAGCGCCTGCGCACCGCGGTGGAAGAGCGCCAGCCGGACGACCTGCGGGCCTTGCCGGTGGTGCAGGTGCAGCGTGAGCTGAGCCCGCTGGTGCGGGCTTTGAACCACTTCACCGAGCGTTTGCGCGGCCAGTTCGAGCGCCAGGCGCAGTTCATTGCCGATGCAGCCCACGAGTTGCGCACACCACTGGCCGCGCTGAAGGCGCGGATCGAGTTGGGCTTGCGTTCGGCCGAGCCGCAGGAGTGGCGGCAGACGCTGGAGGCTGCCGCCCAGGGCACTGATCGGCTGACCCACCTGGCCAACCAGTTGCTGTCGCTGGCGCGGGTCGAGAACGGCGCCCGGGCGATTGCCGAAGGCGGCGCGCAGCGCCTGGACCTGGGCCAGTTGGCTCGTGAGCTGGGCATGGCGATGGCACCGCTGGCGCACAAGCGCGGGGTAGCGCTGGCCCTGGAGGCCGAGGCGCCGGTGTGGCTGAAGGGTGAGCCGACGCTGCTCAACGAGCTGTTGAGCAACCTGGTGGACAATGCCCTGGCCCATACGCCAGCGGGCGGCAACGTGATCTTGCGGGTGCTGGCGCCGGCGGTGCTGGAGGTGGAGGACGACGGGCCGGGGATTCCCGAGGCCGAGCGTGAGCGGGTGTTCGAGCGCTTCTACCGGCGCAGTGCGCAGGGCAGTGGGCTTGGCCTGGCGATCGTTGGCGAGATCTGCCGGGCGCACCTGGCGCAGGTGAGCCTGCATGACGGTGCGAAGGGCGGGTTGCGGGTGCGGGTGAGTTTTATCGCGGATTGATGTGTTGCCTGTACCGGCCCTTTCGCGGGTAAACCCGCTCCCACAGGGACCGCGCCGCTGCTGAAGGCTGCGCTATACCCGCGAAGAGGCCGGCACAGGCTGACACCGGTCAGCGCAACATGCTCCGCGCCTCGATCAGTTCATCCACTTCCAGCTCGGTACCAAACGGCAAGCCCAGGTGGCGGTATGCCGGTAGTGCCGCCAGCGGCCGGTGGCGCCCGGGCTGGCTGATGCAGCGGGCGATCTGCACGATGTCGATGTAGTCGATCTTGCCGGTCTGTCGGTCCAGGTCCTGTACCTGGCTCGGCAGATTGACCAGTTGCTCCGGAAACTCCCAGGCCTTGAGGATCTTGTCGCCCAGCACCGGCTGGATCTGCTCGATCACATAATGCAGGCACACCGGGTCGGACAGCAGTTCGTTGTGCTCTTCGGCATAGATCAGCACCGGCAGCGCGCCAATCTGGTTGACCAGCCCGCCGAGGGTGGCCTGGTCGGGCTTGAGTTGCGTGTACCGGCGGCAGATTTCGTAGCTGATACCCGCCACATCCAGGCTGTTGGCCCAGATGTCGCGCAGTTTTTGCTCAACCGCCGGCGCGCGGGCATGGAAAATCTGCTCGATCACCAGGCCAATGGCCAGGTTGCAGCTGTAGTTGATGCCCAGCCGCGTGATGGCGGTGTGCAGGTCGGTGACCTCGACCGCCGCGCGCAGCAGCGGGCTGTTGACGACCTTGATCAGGCGCGCTGAAAGGGCCGCATCGCGACCGATCACCTTGCTCAGGGCCGCTACGCTGATCTCGCTGTCTTCCGCTGCCTCGCGGATGCTCAAGGCAACCTCGGGCAGGGTCGGCAGGACCAGGTCATCCTTTTCGATGGCATCGAGCAACTGTGCTTGAACCATCTCGGCCAGCTTGTTCATGGGCGTGTCTACCGCAGTGGTGGTGCGGCCCCGCCACGTCGGCGGGGCAGGCTGGTCAGCGTTGGATTTCCCGGTCGCGGTCCAGTTCGTAGGGCAGGGTCAGCACCTGCAGGCGCGGGCCTTCAAGGCTGCCCAGGTGCAGGTTGTCGTCTTCCACCGCTTCGGCGCTGAGCACCGCGAGCAGTTCGCAGCCTGTGCCGTTGCCGGCAGCCATGACCACTTCACCGACCGACGAACCATGGGTGGGCGAGAAGATCTCGGCGCCCGGGGCCGGAATGGCCTGCTGGTCCAGTGCCAGGCGGTACTGGCGGCGCTTGAGTTTGCCCAGGTACTGCATGCGCGCAACAATTTCCTGGCCGGTGTAGCAGCCTTTCTTGAAGCTGACGCCGTCCACGGCCTGCAGGTTGATCATCTGCGGGATGAACAGCTCGCGGGTCGGCCCCATGACCTGGCCGATCCCGGCACGAATCTGCCCCAGCAGCCAGTCGTTGAGGCTGCCTTCGGGCAATGCGGCGGCCAGCGCCTGGCGAATGCTGGCGGCGTTCTCCGCCGGCACCCACAGCTCCACGCGGCCAGCTGACACGGCAATGGCGATCAACCCGTCGTGGCGCACGGTGCTGCCAGCTGCTGCAGGCACATCGAGCCCCAGCGCCTGCAGCGCCGCATCGCCGCCTTGCAGGCCGAAGCGTGCCCAGGCAGCGCTTTCATCGGTCAGCGTGGCCTTGGAGAACACGGCGTACTTCTTCAGGTCTGCCAGCTGGGCGTCGAGCAGCTCGCTGGCCATGGCCAGCAGGTAGCCGTTGCCTTCGGGCAGGATGCGGAAACTCGACTGCATGCGCCCCTTGACCATGCAGCGGGCGCCGAGGCTGGCGTGTTCCTGGCTGAGGTAGTTGATGTTGCAGGTCAGCTGGCCCTGCAGGAACTTGCCTGCATCGGAGCCGCGGACGGCGAGGATGCCCTCGTGGGACAGGGGGCAGAAGAAAGCGGAATCGGCCATGGGTCATCGCGGTGGCTAAAGACTGGCGGCCATCATAGAACGCCGGTAACAAAATAGGTAGGTGACTAGACCAACGCCCGGTGTCGCTTCGCTCGCCTGGCTGTATACTGGCGGGCCATTCGAGGAGGGCCCCATGGTCGAACAAACTGAACTCAACCGGCTTTTCTGGCACAGCCGCCGCGGCATGCTGGAACTGGACGTACTGCTGGTGCCTTTCACCCAGGAAGTCTACCCCACGCTCAACGAGACCGACCGCGAACTCTACGTGCGTCTGTTGAGCTGCGAGGATCAGGACATGTTCGGCTGGTTCATGGAGCGCACCGAGTCCGAAGACCCGGAGCTGCAGCGCATGGTCCGCATCATCCTGGACCGTGTTCAGCCCAAGTGAGTGCTTCGAGTGCCGCTGGCAAGGCTCGCGCCTGCTGCTGGCGGTCTACCTGGGTTGCCAGGTACTGGCGTGGTTCGCCGTATGGGCGAGCCCGCTGCCCGGGTGGTTGGCCCTTGCTGTTGTCGCTACCTGTATTGCCCACGCTGGCTGGGCCATTCCCCGACGTATTTTGCTGACGCATGAACATGCTGTTGTTGGCTTGCGCCGTGATGTGCGCGGTTGGCAGGTGTTCAGCCGTGCCCGTGGCTGGCAGCCGGTGCGCTTGTGCCGGGACAGTGTGGCGTTGCCAGGGCTTGTAGTGTTGCGCTTTGTGCGGGCGGGGTGCTGGTTGGGGCGGAGCCAATGCGTACCGCGTGATGCGTTGGGGGCTGATGAGCACCGGCGCTTGCGGGTGCGGCTGAAGTTCAGCCGGCGCAGGTGGGCAGGGGTGGGGGCGAGTCAGGGCTGACAGGTGTTCGTCGTGGCAGCTTCAGCGCCTGCGAGATCGAGCGCCGCCCGCGCGGCGCTTCGCGGGGCAAGCCCGCTCCCACATTTGTTGCAACGTGCCGAACCTGTCAGGCCATGGTGGCCAGCCTTGGTGGGTTGACTGGATTTCTGAGTTGGCATTGCTGCCGCATCACCTGCCTCAAGCCATGCCCCCCAGGCTGACAACGCCTCTCCCACAGGCATGGCCACGTTGCAACAAATGTGGGAGCGGGCTTGTCCCGCGAAGCGCCGCGCGGGCGGCGCTCGATCTCGCAGGCGCTACAACTTTCAGAGAGGACTAAGAATGGTGTCCTTGGCCTCGTCCAGCATCCCCGGGTAATCCAGGGTGTAATGCAGCCCGCGGCTTTCTTTGCGCTGCATGGCCGACAGGATCATCAGCTCGGCCACCTGCGCCAGGTTGCGCAATTCGATCAGGTCGCGGCTGACCTTGTAGTTGCTATAGAACTCATCGATTTCGTCCAGCAGCAGGCGAATGCGGTGCTGCGCTCGCTGCAGGCGCTTGCTGGTGCGCACGATGCCGACGTAGTCCCACATGAAGCGCCGCAGTTCGTCCCAGTTGTGCGCAATGATCACATCCTCGTCCGAGTCGGTGACCTGGCTGGCATCCCAGCCGGGCAGGGCCTTGGGCATGGCCACTTCATCCAGGTGCGCCTGGATGTCGGACGCAGCGGCACGGCCATAGACAAAGCATTCCAGCAGCGAGTTGCTGGCCATGCGGTTGGCACCGTGCAGGCCGGTGAAGCTGGTTTCGCCAATGGCGTACAGGCCCGGCACGTCGGTGTGGCCACGGTCGTCGACCATCACCCCGCCGCAGGTGTAGTGCGCCGCCGGTACCACCGGGATCGGCTGGCGAGTGATGTCGATGCCAAACGCCAGGCAACGCTCGTACACGGTGGGGAAGTGGCTCTTGATGAAGTCGACCGGTTTGTGGGTGATGTCCAGGTATACGCAGTCCACGCCCAGGCGCTTCATCTCGTGGTCGATGGCGCGGGCGACGATGTCGCGCGGGGCCAGTTCTTCACGCGGGTCGAAGCGTGGCATGAAACGCTCACCATTGGGCAAGCGCAGGAGCGCGCCTTCGCCGCGCAGGGCTTCGGTGATCAGGAAGCTCTTGGCCTGTGGATGGTACAGGCAGGTCGGGTGAAACTGGTTGAACTCCAGGTTCGCCACCCGGCAGCCGGCCCGCCAGGCCATGGCGATGCCGTCGCCGCAGGCGCCATCGGGGTTGCTGGTATACAGGTAGACCTTGGCCGCGCCGCCAGTAGCCAGCACGGTGAAGCGCGCGCCGAAGGTGTCCACTTCGCCGGTGTTGCGGTCGAGCACGTAGGCGCCCAGGCAGCGCTCGCCGGGCAGGCCGAGGCGGCGTTCGGTGATCAGGTCGACCGCCACGCGTTGCTCCAGTAACTGGATGTTCGGGCGTTTGCGGGCCTGCTCCAGCAGCGTGGTGAAGATGGCTGCACCGGTGGCGTCGGCGGCGTGGATGATACGTCGGTGGCTATGGCCGCCTTCGCGGGTCAGGTGGAACTCGAAGCCGCCGTCGTCGACGCTGTAGTGCTCGTCGCGGGTAAAGGGCACGCCTTGCTCGATCAACCACTCGATGGCTTCGCGGCTGTGCTCGACGGTAAAGCGCACCGCCTCTTCATGGCACAGACCGCCGCCGGCATTGAGCGTGTCCTCGACATGCGACTGCACGGTATCGGTATTGTCCAGTACCGCCGCGACACCGCCCTGGGCCCAGAAGGTCGAGCCGTTGGCCAGGTCGCCCTTGCTGAGTACGGCGACTCGCAGGTGGCTGGGGAGGTTCAGTGCCAGGCTGAGACCGGCGGCGCCGCTGCCGATCACCAGGACATCATGTTGGAATTGTTGGCTCATGTCGGGACACTAGTATTCTTTGGAAGGGGCGCGGCACAATAGTCACGCGCCGATGGCATTGTGAAACTATCGTTAAAGCTGGCCGGGTTGCCTTTATAGCAGCCCCGGGTGGCCAATTTCCATGCCACTTGCCTGGTCGCGACAACCTTTGTGGGAACTTTCCGACATGGCCGGAAATCCTATGAAGGCTGCCCACGCGCCACAACATGCCGCGGCGACGCAGGGTGGCAGGCCCGTCCTGGCTGTCCCTGCGTACTCGAAACCTGATTATCGACGTAGCCGGCCGTGACCGCGCCGCGTCTTCCGTGCAAGCCGACCAAGGGCTGCAGGAAACTTGCTTGGAGGGGAGAACTTTTGCGCAAAGCCCGAGTCTATGGTTGCAAGCCTGAACGATGGCCGTTGCAGCGCTCCTTCGAGTTCACTGAGGAGTGTTCATGCTAACCCAGGAAGAGGATCAGCAGCTTGTAGAGCGCGTTCAGCGCGGTGACAGGCGAGCGTTCGATCTGTTGGTGCTGAAGTATCAGCACAAGATTCTCGGGTTGATCGTGCGGTTCGTTCACGACACCCACGAGGCCCAGGATGTAGCACAGGAAGCCTTCATCAAGGCCTACCGTGCGCTTGGCAACTTCCGCGGAGACAGTGCGTTCTATACGTGGCTGTACCGCATCGCCATCAACACGGCGAAGAACTACCTGGTGTCCCGTGGAAGACGGCCGCCAGACAGCGATGTGAGCTCCGAGGATGCGGAGTTTTATGACGGCGATCATGGTCTCAAGGATCTCGAGTCCCCAGAACGCTCCTTGTTGCGGGATGAAATCGAAGGCACCGTCCATCGCACCATCCAGCAGCTGCCTGAAGACCTGCGCACGGCACTGACCCTGCGCGAGTTCGACGGGCTGAGTTACGAAGACATTGCCAGTGTCATGCAATGTCCGGTGGGTACCGTGCGCTCTCGAATCTTCCGCGCTCGGGAGGCCATAGACAAAGCCCTGCAACCTTTGCTGCAGGAAACCTGAGACAGCGGCGACAGCCAAGAGAGGAACCGCCATGAGTCGTGAAGCTTTGCAGGAATCGCTGTCCGCGGTGATGGATAACGAAGCGGACGAGCTTGAACTGCGTCGGGTGTTGAACGCCGTAGACGATGCTGAAACCCGTGCCACCTGGTCGCGTTACCAGGTTGCCCGCGCAGCCATGCACAAGGAGCTGCTGCTGCCTAACCTGGATATCGCCTCGGCGGTGTCTGCAGCGCTGGCTGACGAAGCCGTGCCGGCCAAGGTCAAGAAAGGCCCATGGCGCAGCATTGGCCGCCTGGCGGTAGCTGCCTCGGTCACTCTGGCGGTGCTGGCTGGTGTACGCATGTACAACCAGGACGAGATCACTGGCGCCGAGCTGGCTGCCCAGCAACCTGCCCAGCAAGGCCTGAGTGTGCCACAAGCGCAAGGCCCAGCCGTTTTGGCAGGCTATAGTGAGAGCAGTGAGCAACCGACCGGGCCGATGGCCAACGGCGTGCTGCAGAACCAGGCCGGCTGGGATCAGCGTCTGCCAGGCTACCTGCGCCAGCATGCTCAGGAATCTGCGCTCAAGGGCACTGAAACCGCATTGCCGTATGCCCGCGCCGCCAGCCTGGAAAACCGTTAAGTAAGGAGGATCATGC
Source organism: Pseudomonas sp. NPDC096925 (assembly GCF_044762545.1). Taxonomy (NCBI): domain Bacteria; kingdom Pseudomonadati; phylum Pseudomonadota; class Gammaproteobacteria; order Pseudomonadales; family Pseudomonadaceae; genus Pseudomonas; species Pseudomonas sp. NPDC096925. The sequence goes on from NZ_JBIWEM010000004.1 coordinate 345,317, forward strand.
GCGCGCTACCTCTCCTGTCGCTGCTGATTGGCAGCTGCATGACGGTGCCAGCATTGGCGGCCAATTCCTCGCCCGAGGCGAGCGAGTGGCTGAACAAGCTGGCACAGGCCGAGCAAAAGCAGAGCTACCAGGGCTCTTTTGTCTACGAACGCAATGGCAGCTTCTCTTCCCACGAGATCTGGCACAGGGTCGACGACGGCAAGGTCAGCGAGCGGCTGTTGCAGCTCGATGGCGCCGCCCAGGAAATCGTGCGCGTGGATGGCAAGGCAGAGTGCGTCAGCGGGGCCTTGGCAAGTGGTGTTACGACACCCCCGGACGCCGCGCCGCGTGTGCTTGATCCGCTGAAACTGATGGGCTGGTATGACTTGAGCGTGGCGGGCAAGTCACGGGTCGCCGGGCGCGATGCCGTGATCGTGACGCTCACCCCGCGCGACCAGCATCGCTATGCCTTCGAATTGCACCTGGACCGTTCTACCGGCCTGCCGCTGCGCTCATTGATGATCAATGACAAGGGGCAGTTGCTGGAGCGCTTCCAGATGACCCGCCTCGAAACCGACGAGCTGCCCAGCGACGATGACCTGCGCCCCAGCGCTGCGTGCAAGCCGGTGCAGCAGGTGGCTGCTGCCGGGAACGACAGGGTCGTCGGCTGGCGTTCGGACTGGCTGCCGCCAGGCTTCGAGTTGGTCAACAGCTCGGTACGCCGCGATCCGAAGCATGACAGCACGGTCAGCAGCCTGATGTATGACGATGGCCTGGCGCGCTTCTCGGTATTCCTCGAACCGGTGAAGGATGAGGGGGGTACTGACATGCGTACCCAGCTTGGCCCGACTTCGGCGGTTTCGCGTCGGCTGAACACGCCAAAGGGCAGGGTAATGGTCACTGTGGTCGGCGAAATTCCGCTGGGTACCGCAGAGCGCGTGGCGCTGTCGATGCGCCCTCAGGATGACCAGGCGCGCCAGTGATGGTGCGCTTTTGCGGGCCTGGTGTGCGGGCCATGCCAAGGCGCGCAGGCATGCCGCTGAAATGAAATTAAAGCATTGTCATTTGCAATCCTTCGGCAAATTTTCTATAGGTCAGGCTTCTTGGAGCCTGGCCTTTCCTGCTTTGCGCAGGGGCCTTTCTAAACTACCGCTCGTTGTGACGGGAGCCGTATGTCAATACCACGCTTGAAATCCTACCTATCGATGTTCGCCGCCGTGCTGATGCTCGGCCAGGTGCTCAGCGCCCAGGCCGAGGAAGCCCTGCCGGACTTCACTACCCTGGTCGAGCAGGCCTCGCCAGCCGTGGTCAACATCAGTACCAAGCAGAAGCTGCCGGACCGCCGCATGGCCGCCGGGCAGATGCCCGACCTGGAAGGCCTGCCGCCGATGTTCCGCGAGTTCTTCGAGCGCAACATGCCGCAGCAGCCGCGCTCGCCGCGTGGCGACCGCCAGCGCGAGGCCCAGTCGCTGGGTTCGGGCTTCATCATTTCCAGCGATGGCTACGTGCTGACCAACAACCACGTGGTAGCCGATGCCGACGAGATCATCGTCCGCCTGTCGGACCGCAGCGAGCTGCAGGCCAAGCTGGTCGGCACCGACCCGCGCACCGACGTGGCCCTGCTCAAGGTCGAGGGCAAGAACCTGCCGACCGTCAAGCTGGGTGACTCCGAGAAACTCAAGGTGGGCGAGTGGGTGCTGGCCATCGGTTCGCCGTTCGGCTTCGACCATTCGGTGACCAAAGGTATCGTCAGCGCCAAGGGCCGTACCCTGCCTAACGACACCTACGTACCGTTCATCCAGACCGACGTGGCCATCAACCCGGGCAACTCCGGTGGCCCGCTGTTCAACATGAACGGTGAAGTGGTGGGTATCAACTCGCAGATCTTCACCCGTTCCGGCGGTTTCATGGGCCTGTCGTTCGCCATCCCGATCGACGTGGCGATCGACGTTTCCAATCAGCTGAAGAAAGACGGCAAGGTCAGCCGCGGCTGGCTGGGCGTGGTGATCCAGGAGGTCAACAAGGACCTGGCTGAATCGTTCGGCCTGGACAAGCCGGCTGGCGCCCTGGTGGCCCAGGTGCTGGAAAACGGCCCGGCGGCCAAGGGCGGCCTGCAGGTGGGTGACGTGATCCTGAGCATGAACGGCCAGCCGATCATCATGTCGGCCGACCTGCCGCATCTGGTCGGCAGCCTCAAGGATGGTGAAAAGGCCAAGCTGGAGATCATTCGCAACGGCAAGCGCCAGAACCTCGACATCAGCGTTGGCGCACTGCCGGACGACGATGCCGACATCGCTGCCGGCGCCGAAGGCAGCGCCGAGCGCAGCAGCAACCGCCTGGGCGTTTCGGTAGCCGATCTGACCGCCGAGCAGAAGAAAGCCCTGGAGCTCAAGGGTGGCGTGGTCATCAAGGAAGTCCAGGATGGCCCGGCCGCGATGATCGGCCTGCGCCCGGGTGACGTCATCAGCCACCTGAACAACCAGGCCATCGGTTCGGCCAAGGAATTCACCGAAATCGCCAAGGAACTGCCGAAGAACCGTTCGGTGTCGATGCGCGTGCTGCGTCAGGGCCGTGCCAGCTTCATTACCTTCAAGCTGGCTGAATAAGCGGCTTCGCTAGGAGAAAAGGGGCAGCTTCGGCTGCCCTTTTTCATGAAAGTTCACAATTCAGGGGCCAATGCTGTGTACAGCCCGATAGAGGAATCTCCCATATCCCGGCAGCTTAAGGTACAATTCCCGGCTATTTTTCGGCGGGCGTCCGGCTCGCAGCCTTTTCGAGTGTTGACCCGTGAGTGATTTGAGTCATATCCGCAATTTCTCCATCATCGCCCACATCGACCATGGCAAGTCGACGCTGGCCGACCGTTTCATCCAGATGTGCGGTGGCCTGTCGGCACGCGAGATGGAAGCCCAGGTGCTCGATTCCATGGACCTGGAGCGTGAGCGCGGTATCACCATCAAGGCCCACAGCGTCACGCTCAACTACAAGGCGCAGGACGGCAAGGTCTACCAGCTGAACTTCATCGATACCCCCGGCCACGTCGACTTCACCTACGAAGTCTCGCGCTCGCTGGCGGCCTGTGAAGGCGCGCTGCTGGTGGTGGACGCCGGCCAGGGCGTCGAGGCCCAGTCCGTGGCCAACTGCTACACCGCCATCGAGCAGGGCCTGGAGGTCATGCCGGTACTGAACAAGATGGACCTGCCCCAGGCCGACCCGGATCGCGTCAAGGACGAGATCGAGAAGATCATCGGCATCGACGCCACCGACGCCGTGGCCTGCAGTGCCAAGAGCGGCATGGGCGTGGACGAGGTGCTCGAGCGCCTGGTGCAGACCATCCCCGCGCCGGAAGGCGATATCGAGGCGCCGCTGCAGGCGCTGATCATCGACTCCTGGTTCGACAACTACCTGGGCGTGGTCTCGCTGGTGCGCGTGCGCCACGGCCGCGTCAAGAAAGGCGACAAGATCCTGGTCAAGTCCACCGGCAAGGTGCACCTGGTCGACAGCGTGGGCGTGTTCACCCCGAAACACACCCAGACCGCCGACCTGAAAGCCGGCGAAGTGGGCTTCATCATCGCCAGCATCAAGGACATTCACGGTGCCCCGGTCGGTGACACCCTGACCCTGTCCAGCACCCCTGAGGTCGAGGTGCTGCCAGGCTTCAAGAAGATCCAGCCGCAGGTTTACGCCGGCCTGTTCCCGGTCAGCTCCGACGACTTCGAGGACTTCCGCGATGCGCTGCAGAAGCTGACCCTGAACGACTCGTCGCTGCAATACATGCCGGAAAGCTCCGACGCCCTGGGCTTCGGCTTCCGTTGCGGCTTCCTCGGCATGCTGCACATGGAGATCATCCAGGAGCGCCTGGAGCGCGAATACGACCTGGACCTGATCACCACTGCGCCAAGCGTGATCTACGAGCTGGAACTGAAAACCGGCGAGACCATCACCGTCGACAACCCATCGAAGCTGCCAGACGTCTCGGCGGTCGCCGATTTCCGCGAGCCGATCGTCACCGCCACCATCCTGGTGCCGCAGGAGCACCTGGGCAACGTCATTACCCTGTGCATCGAGAAGCGTGGCGTGCAGCGCGACATGCAGTTCCTCGGCAGCCAGGTGCAGGTGCGCTACGACCTGCCGATGAACGAAGTGGTGCTGGACTTCTTCGACCGCCTCAAGTCCACCAGCCGTGGCTATGCTTCGCTGGACTATCATTTCGATCGCTACCAGTCGGCCAACCTGGTCAAGCTGGACGTACTGATCAACGGCGACAAGGTCGATGCCCTGGCATTGATCGTGCACCGCGACAACGCGGCCTACAAGGGCCGTGCGTTGACCGAGAAGATGAAGGAACTGATCCCTCGGCAGATGTTCGACGTGGCGATCCAGGCAGCTATCGGCGGCCAGATCATTGCTCGGACAACCGTCAAGGCGCTCAGAAAGAACGTACTGGCCAAGTGCTACGGTGGTGACGTCAGCCGTAAGAAGAAACTGCTGGAGAAGCAGAAGGCCGGTAAGAAACGCATGAAACAGGTGGGCAACGTGGAGATTCCACAGGAAGCCTTCCTCGCCGTGCTCAGGTTGGATAGCTAGGTCCTATGTCGCTAAATTTCCCGCTGTTGCTAGTCATCGCCGTCTTCGTCTGCGGCTTGCTGGGCTTGATCGACCTGCTGTTCCTGGCCCCGCGCCGGCGTGCGGCAATCGCCAACTACCAGGGCAGCGTCAGCCAGCCCGAGATGGCGGTGGTCGAGCGCCTGGGCAAGGAGCCGCTGCTGGTGGAGTACGGCAAGTCGTTCTTCCCGGTGCTGTTCATCGTGCTGGTGCTGCGTTCGTTCCTGGTCGAGCCTTTCCAGATCCCTTCGGGGTCGATGAAGCCGACCCTGGAAGTGGGCGACTTCATCCTGGTGAACAAGTTCTCGTACGGCATTCGCCTGCCGGTGATCGACAAGAAGGTCATCGAGGTGGGTGACCCGCAACGCGGTGATGTGATGGTCTTCCGTTACCCGAGCGACCCGAACGTCAACTACATCAAGCGTGTGGTCGGCCTGCCAGGCGACGTGGTGCGCTATACCAACGACAAACGGTTGTTCGTCAACGGCCAGCCGATTGCCGAACAACTGGTGGGCACCGAGCCGGGCACCCTGGGCAGCGCCGAGCTGTACAAGGAAAAGCTCGGCGAGGCCGAGCACCTGATCCGCAAGGAAATGAGCCGTTACCGCATGCCGCCGGACCAGCAATGGACCGTGCCGGCAGGCCATTACTTCATGATGGGCGACAACCGCGACAACTCCAACGACAGCCGTTACTGGGATGACCCGAACATCCCGAAGGAACTGCACGGCATGGTTCCGGACCGGAACATCGTCGGCAAGGCCTTCGCGGTGTGGATGAGCTGGCCAGAGCCCAAGCTCAGCCACCTGCCCAACCTGTCGCGGGTCGGTCTGATCCATTGATACCCATCGGCGCTGGCCAGCAGGCAGCGCCGAATGCATTTCTGACATAGGCTGTGTTCTCAGGGATCGGGAGATTCGTCGCAAATCGCGGCGGACCACAGCCAAACAGTCTTTCAGGATGTTGATTTGAACAACGCGTTGAACAACGAACGGGTGGCTGCATGAGTGCTCCCCTTGCCCGTCTGGAGCGAAAGCTCGGTTATACCTTCAAGAACCAGGACCAGATGCTCCTGGCACTGACCCATCGCAGCTACGCCGGGCGCAACAACGAGCGCCTGGAGTTTCTCGGTGACGCCATTCTCAACTTCGTCGCCGGCGAAGCGCTGTTCGAGCGCTTCCCGCAGGCCCGCGAAGGCCAGCTGTCGCGCCTGCGTGCGCGCCTGGTCAAGGGGGAAACCCTGGCCCGCCTGGCCCGTGGTTTCGACCTGGGTGATCACCTGCGTCTGGGTTCGGGCGAGCTCAAGAGCGGTGGCTTCCGCCGCGAGTCGATCCTGGCCGACGCCCTGGAGGCGCTGATTGGCGCCATCTACCTGGACGCCGACATGGAAACGGCGCGGGAGCGCGTGCTGGCCTGGCTGGCCGATGAGTTCGAAGGCCTGACCCTGGTCGATACCAACAAGGACCCCAAGACCCGCCTGCAGGAGTTCCTGCAGTCGCGCAGCTGTGAGCTGCCGCGTTACGAAGTGGTGGATATCCAGGGCGAACCGCACTGCCGGACCTTCTTCGTCGAATGCGAAGTGGTGCTGCTGAACAACAAGAGCCGTGGCCAGGGCGTTAGCCGGCGTATCGCCGAGCAAGTCGCCGCCGCGTCTGCACTGATCGCCCTGGGCGTGGAGAATGGCAATGACTGATAGCAACCCGACCCGCTGCGGCTACGTGGCCATTGTCGGCCGCCCGAACGTGGGCAAGTCGACCCTGCTCAACCACATCCTCGGCCAGAAGCTGGCGATCACCTCGCGCAAGCCGCAGACCACCCGCCACAACATGCTCGGCATCAAGACCGAGGGTGACGTGCAGGCGATCTACGTCGATACCCCCGGTATGCACAAGGCCAACGACAAGGCCTTGAACCGCTACATGAACCGCAACGCCTCGGCGGCCCTGAAGGACGTCGACGTGGTGATCTTCGTGGTCGACCGCACCAAGTGGACCGACGAGGACCAACTGGTACTGGAGCGCGTGCAGTACGTGACCGGCCCACTGATCATCGCGGTCAACAAGACCGATCGCATGGAAGAGAAGGCCGAACTGATCCCGCACTTGCAATGGCTGCAGGAGCAGTTGCCGAACGCCGAAGTGATGCCGATTTCCGCACAGCAGGGGCACAACCTCCAGGCGCTGGAAGCACAGATCGCCAAGCACCTGCCCGAGAACGATCACTTTTTCCCGGAAGACCAGATCACTGACCGCAGCAGCCGCTTCCTGGCCGCCGAACTGGTGCGCGAGAAGATCATGCGTCAGCTGGGTGCGGAATTGCCGTACCAGATCACTGTGGAAATTGAAGAATTCAAGCAGCAGGGCCACGTGCTGCACATTCACGCGCTGATCCTGGTCGAGCGCGACGGCCAGAAAAAGATCATCATTGGCGACAAGGGCGAGCGCATCAAGCGCATCGGCTCCGAGGCGCGCAAGGACATGGAAGTGCTGTTCGACTCCAAGGTCATGCTCAACCTGTGGGTCAAGGTGAAAGGCGGCTGGTCCGACGACGAGCGCGCCCTGCGTTCGCTGGGTTACGGCGACCTGTAAGCCTCGCACGGCCCCCCTTTGTGGGAGCGGCCTTGCGTCGCGATAGGGCTGCGAAGCGGCCCCAGAATCTATGCAATAGCCAAGATCTTGGGGCCGCTGCGCGCCCCTTTCGCGACACAAGGCCGCTCCCACAGGGATTTGCATCAAACTTGGGCTGAGTGATCTTCCATGGAACAACCTGTCGGCCAGCCAGCCTACGTGCTGCACAGCCGTGCCTACAAGGAAACCAGCGCGCTGGTGGACTTCTTCACCCCGCAGGGCCGCATGCGCGCCGTGCTGCGCCGTGCGCGTGGCAAGGGTGGCAGCCTGGTACGGCCGTTCGTGCCGCTGGAACTGGAGCTGCGCGGACGTGGCGAGCTGAAGAATGTCGGGCGGATGGACAGCGCCGGCATCGCCGCCTGGCTGCATGGCGATGCCCTGTTCAGCGGGTTGTACCTCAACGAACTGCTCATGCGCCTGCTGCCCGCCGAAGCGCCTTTCCCGGTGCTGTTCGAGCACTACACCCTGACCCTGCAGGCCCTGGCCGCCGGTCGTCCGCTGGAGCCGCTGCTGCGCTCCTTCGAATGGCGGCTGCTGGATGAGCTCGGTTATGCGTTTTCGTTGCACCACGACGTCAATGATCAGCCGATCACGGCCGACGGCCTGTACCGCTTGCGTGTGGATGCCGGCCTGGAGCGAATCGAACTGGTGCAACCCGGGCTGTTCCGCGGTACCGAGCTGCTGGCCCTGGCCGAAGCCGACTGGGATGCCCCAGGTGCCTTGCTCGCCGCCAAGCGCCTGATGCGCCAGGCGTTGGCCGTTCACCTGGGGGCAAAACCACTGGTCAGCCGGGAACTGTTTCGCAAGCGCTGATCACGACGTATGCTGTGGGGCTCAATCTTCAGGAGAGCCTTTCGTGACTCACAGCAACCGCATGCTTCTTGGCGTAAACATCGACCACGTGGCGACCCTGCGCCAGGCCCGGGGCACGCGTTACCCTGATCCGGTCAAGGCTGCCCTGGATGCCGAGGAAGCAGGCGCCGATGGCATCACCGTGCACCTGCGTGAAGACCGCCGGCACATCCAGGAGCGTGACGTGGTACTGCTCAAGGATGTGCTGCAGACCCGCATGAACTTCGAGATGGGCGTCACCGAAGAGATGATGGCCTTTGCCGAGAAGATTCGCCCGGCGCACATCTGCCTGGTACCGGAAACCCGTCAGGAACTGACCACCGAAGGTGGCCTGGACGTGGCGGGCCAGGAGGCGCGGATCAAGGCGGCGGTTGAACGCCTGTCGCGTACCGGTGCCGAAGTGTCGCTGTTCATCGATGCCGACGAGCGGCAGATCGAGGCATCGCGCCGGGTTGGTGCGCCAGCCATCGAGCTGCACACCGGGCGCTACGCCGATGCCGAAACCCCGACCGAAGTGGCCGAGGAACTCAAGCGTATCGTCGATGGCGTGGCGTTTGGCGTGGGGCAGGGGCTGATCGTCAATGCCGGCCACGGGTTGCATTACCACAACGTCGAGGCGGTGGCGGCGATCAAGGGCATCAATGAGCTGAACATCGGTCATGCGCTGGTGGCGCATGCGCTGTTCGTCGGCTTCAAGGCCGCAGTGGCCGAGATGAAGGCGCTGATCGTGGCGGCTTCGCGCTAACCGCTGGTCGCCTGTACCGGCCTCTTCGCGGGTAAACCCGCTCCCACAGGTACCCTACAGGCCTGAGGCGTGTGCGATCCCTGTGGGAGCGGGTTTACCCGCGAAGAGGCCGGCACAGGCAGCGATCAATCGGCAGGAAACACCAGGGTAAAGCGGGTAGGCCCCAAGGGGCTGCTGCTAACCTCGACCCGCCCGCCATGCAACTGCATGATCGATTTCACGATCGCCAGCCCCAACCCGGTCCCACCCTCCAGCCGCGAGCGCCCCGAGCCCACCCGGTAAAACCGCTCGAACAAGCGCGACTGATGCTCTTGAGCAATACCAGGCCCCTGGTTTTCCACCGACAGCCGAACTTCGCTGCCCAGGCGCTCGATGCGCAGCTCCACAGGCTTGCCATCGGGACAGTGCCGAATGGCATTGCTCAACAGGTTCGACAATGCCCGCTGAAACATCAGCCGATCACCCTGCGCCGTCCCCCAGCCCTGAACACGCAATTCAATCCCTTTCAGCTCGGCACTGAAGGCAAACAGCTCGACGACCCGCGCAGTCTCGTCGGCCAATGCCATGGGCTTGAGCGCAACCTGGGCCTGGGGTTGGCTGACCTGGGCGAGAAACAGCATGTCGTTGATGATGCGGTTGAGCCGGGTCAGCTCTTCGATGCTGTCTTCCAGCACTTCCCGGTAATTCGCGTTGTCCCGTTCGCGGGCCAGCGTCACTTGCGCCTTGCCCATCAGGTTGCTCAACGGTGTGCGCAGTTCATGGGCCAGGTCGTCAGAAAACTGCGACAGCTGGCTGACACCCTGGTCGAGGCGGTCGAGCATCACGTTGATGCTGCGGGCCAGCTCTGCCAGCTCCAGCGGCAGACCGGTAGCGGGCAGGCGATGTTGCAGGTCCTGGGCCGACACCTGGCCGGCAATGCGCCGGAAGTGCCGCAGTGGTTTCAGGCCGCGCTGCATCAGCCACCAGGCGCCGGCACCGATCAGCAGTAACAGCAGCGGCAGCGCGAGCAAGGTGGAGTGCAGGTAGGCCTGTAGCAGGGCGTTGTCGTCGGCGCGGTTGAGCGACATCATCACCTTGACCGGGGTGTCGTCGCGCAGGCGCATCAGCCGGGTCGCGGTGAGTATCTGGTTGCCATTACTGTCGCGCCACGCATGAAAGGCCAGGCGGGCCTCGGTGCGCAGCTCGCCAACCTGCGATTCCAGTGCTGGCCCCAGGCTGAGCAGGTGCGGGTGGCGGCTTTCGAGGGCCAGCACGCTGAGGCTGAGGTTGTCGTGCCCCATCACCAGGTCGAGCAAAGGATGGGCGCGGGTGCCCAGGTCTTCGCTGCGCAGGTCTACGCGCAGGTTGTGCTCGACCTGCAGCATCTTGCGCGCCAGGTCCTTGCGTGCGCGGCTGTCCAGTTCGTGATCGAGGGCAAACACGGCCAGGCAGGCCAGCAGCATCACCAGTGCGGCGCCCATCAGCGTCATGCTCAGGCCCAGGCGCAGTGACAGGCTGGCGTTTTTCAAAAGCGTGCCTCGAGCACGTAGCCGACGCCACGCAGGGTATGGATCAGCTTGTTGTCGAACGGGTCGTCGATCTTTGCCCGCAGGCGCCGGATCGAAACCTCCACCACATTGGTGTCGCAGTCGAAGTTCATGTCCCACACCAGCGAGATGATCTGGGTGCGCGACAGCACCTCGCCGGTCTGGCGCATCAGCAGGTGCAGCAGGGCGAATTCCTTGGCGGTGAGGTCGATACGCTGCCCGGCACGGTAGGCACGGTGGCGGCCGGGGTCCAGCTCCAGATCGGCGACGCGCAGGGTGCTGGGCTGCAGTTGCTGGTCGTTGCGGCGCAGCAGGCTGCGGATGCGTGCCAGCAGTTCCGGGAACTCGAAGGGTTTGAGCAGGTAATCGTCGGCACCCAGGTCCAGGCCCTTGACCCGGTCGGCCAGGCGGCCGTGGGCGGTGAGCATCATGATGCGCGTGGCCGATTCGGCGCGCAGCCGCTGCAGCACGGTCCAGCCATCGATTTCGGGCAGGTTGACGTCGAGGATGACCAGGTCGTAGGGCTGCTGGCGGGCCAGGTGCAGGCCGTCGGTGCCGGTGTGGGCGCAGTCGATCGCGTAGCCGTTCTCGCGCAGGCCCTGTTGCAGGTAGTCGGCGGTACGCAGTTCGTCCTCGATGATCAGTAGGCGCATGGGTGGGCTCGGTGTGATGAAAGGGGGCGATTCTCGACCCTGTAGTGGCATCAGGGTCAAGGCGCAGGATGTTACGGCATGAGTAAGGGCGCGCGGCGCAGATAACGGATTTGTAATGCTGCTGTTATCTGGCTGTCTGTTGCGGCCCTTTCGCGGGTAAACCCGCTCCCACAGGAACTTACAGACGCTGAAATCTGTGCAGTTCCTGTGGGAGCGGGTTTACCCGCGAAGAGGCCAGCACAGACAACACAGGGCCACATTGCAAGACTGTAATCCCCGCCTCACCTTGCCGTTAGCTAACCCTCGCTAGGATGGCCCTGTCTGATCGGTTATCACGAGGCAACCACGATGAACCTGACCAAGTACCTGCTGTTGGCCACCCTTGCCCTGGGCAGCGCCAGTGTTTATGCCGAGGGCGGCGCGGAACGTTCGAAACAATTCTGGCAAGCGTTCCGCGAAGACCAGCAGCGCCTGTACGGCGACAAGCAACAGGCCGTTGTCGAGCGTGAGCGTAAAGCACAGGAGAAGGCCCGCGAGTTGGCCAAGGACTGAGTTAACAGCACCTGCGCCGTGACAGCTCCTCGGCGCAGGTGTATTCAGGCGCCCATCCGGGCGCTTTTTTTATTTGCGCGCCAGCAGGGTGGCTCGGCGTGGGGCCGGCAGGCCTTCGATGGTCTTGCTGTGGTCGTTCGGGTCAAGGAAGTCGCCCAGTGACTGGTAGCGCATCCACTCGGTGCTGCGCTGTTCCTCTACGCTGGTCACGCTGACATCGACGCAACGCACATCGCTGAAACCGGCACGGCGCAACCAGCGCGCCAGGGCCGGCACCGACGGCAGGTACCAGACGTTGCGCATCTGCGCGTAGCGGTCCTCAGGTACCAGCACCTGGTTTTCGTCACCCTCGATCACCAGGGTTTCCAGCACCAGTTCACCACCTTTGACCAGGCAGTCCTTGAGCGCCAGCAGGTGCTCGATGGGTGAGCGGCGGTGGTAGAACACACCCATGGAAAACACCGTGTCGAAACCTTCGAGGTTGGCCGGCAGGTCTTCCAGGGCGAACGGCAGGTGCCAGGCGGGCAGCTCGGGCAGGTACTGCTGTACGGCCTGGAACTGGCAGAAGAACAGCCAGTTGGGGTCGACGCCAATCACCATGTCGGCGCCGGCACCGAGCATGCGCCACTGGTAGTAGCCGTTGCCGCAGCCCACGTCGAGCACGCGCTTGCCCTTGAGGTCCAGGTGCGGGCCAACCCGGGACCATTTCCAGTCCGAACGCCATTCGGTGTCCACATGCACGCCGAACAGGTCGAACGGCCCTTTGCGCCAGGGCGACAGGCCCATCAGTGCCTGGCGCATCTGTGTGCGGGTCGCGTCGTCGCAATCGCAGTCCAGGCGCAGCCCGTTGACCAGGTCGATTTCGCTTGGCTGCAGGGCGGGCAGGGCCTCCAGCGCACCGCGCCAGCGGTCGAGGTCACCGTGGCCCTTCTCCAGCTTGGCTTCCAGTTGCGCTTGCAGGCCTTGCGACCAGGAAGCCAGGGGCGTACCCGCCAGGCGGCGGACGAGGGGGGACAGATCGATCATGGCAGGGCTATCAAAGAGGCGAAGTTAAGGCATTGGAACCAAGGCACCACCTTCGAGAAGCCGGCTGCGCGCAGGCGCGCCTGGTGGGCTTCGAGGGTGTCGGGCCTCATCACGTTCTCGATGGCGCTGCGCTTCTGGGCAATTTCCAGTTCGCTGTAACCATTGGCACGTTTGAAGTCCAGGTGCAGTTCATTGAGCAGGTCCTGCTGTTCAGCATCGGCGAAGCACAGTTTTTCCGAGAGGATCAGCGCGCCACCGGGCAACAGCGCCTGGCGGATGCGGCCGAGCAGCGCCAGGCGCTGGTCGGGGGCGATGAATTGCAGGGTGAAGTTCATCGCCACCACCGAGGCGGGCTCGAAGGGCAGGGCCAGGATGTCGGCTTCCAGCACCTGCACCGGCAGCAGTTCCTGGAACATCGAGTCCTGGGCGGTGAGGTACTGACGGCAACGCTCGACCATGGCGGCGGAGTTGTCCACGGCAATCACCCGGCAGCCGTCACTGCGCACATGGCGACGCAGCGACTGGGTAACGGCCCCCAGCGAAGCACCCAGGTCGTACAGCGCGGTATGCGGCTGGGCAAAACGTGCAGCCAGCACGCCGAGGTTCTCGACGATGGTCGGATAGCCCGGCACCGAGCGCTTGATCATGTCCGGGAACACGCGCACCACATCCTCGTTGAAGACGAAGTCGGGCACCTGCTCCAGGGGCTGGGCGAAAAGGCGGTCGGGTTGTTTGCTCACGGCAGGCTCGATACAGGGTGAAACGGAGGCGCATTTTAGCCAAAGGCCACGCGTCTTGCCATGGCAATGCTACGAGAGGGCTGGACAGTTAGCCCAGCATAAATCGAAGTTTCCCACATCGATACGTTATCAAAGCGACAGTATCGAGGCCGACGAAGAAACAAAATTCAAGCGCATGACTGTGCATGCTGTAGTCAATAGCTTGAGGTGAGTAATGGCTGTCGCAACTGACTTGGAAAAATGTACCGTAGATGAAATGGATCCGCTTAGCAAAGTTAAAATGCTACCGGAGCGCTATTTTGAGTTTCTTGAAAGCCGGCTGAGCAGTGGTCAGCAAGCAGGGGGCTTGTTGACTGCGGAGAACCTGAAAGCAATAAAAAGGTACGCCAATGTGGTGAGTCAGTTGCCGCGTACCTTGGGTCAGGTCGAGAAGGAAGTTGATTACGCAGCCTTGGGGCTGGACGCTGCGCTTGTGTATGAGCTTTATCGTGCGCTACACAGGCATATCGATGAATGGGACAAACTCGAGCGTAGCGTCAAGCAACTGGGCCCGGAAATCGAGCTGTTCGCTGAGAGCCTGGTACAGCGTGGTGGCACCTTGTTGAACAACCTGGAAAGCAGCGATGTATTTCTGACGATCAAGAGAGCCAGGGCTGAACAAGGTGACGACGTGTATATCACGGCGTTGAGTGAAGAGGAGCAGGCGCAGCTAAAGAGTGTGCTGGCACCCGGCATTACCGAATTGGTAAGGGAAATCGAAGGCACTCGGCGCCGCATCGATGAAGTGGACGCCCGCGCCAATTGGTTCAATAGTGAAATCAAGCGCGAGATCAAGCCGCGCCTGGGGCGCTTGATCGCGCATTTCGACGAAAAGGCTTCCAGTGAAGTCATCATGCAAAAACGGCAGCAACTCGATGAATGGGATGAAAAGATCGATCAGCTGGCGTCTGATTATTCTACCAACGTGGGCTATGCATTCACTGGTCTTTGGTTCGGACCGATTGGGGTCGCCGTGACCGGCGGCGTCTTCGGCTCGAAAGCCGAAAGCATTCGTGCAGAAAAGAATGCACTGATCGAAAAGCGTGATGAGCTGACGCAAGAAATGGCAAAGCTCTTGCCAGCCCTCCAAGACTTCGAGCGTATCTCGACATTGGTCAGGGATTTGCAATTCAGGTGCAAGGACCTGTCATCGGCAACCCGGCGTCTGGCGGATGTCTGGTTGTTCCTGGCCTCGTATGCCAACAATTCGGTAAACGAAGCAAACGAGTTGAAGGATATGAACCAGTTGGAGGCGTTCGTTCATGATTTTTCGGAAGTTATCAAGCCCTGGACAAAGATAGGAAGCATCTGCCACACGCTGTCTGAACTGTTTGATGAACTCGTTGAAGAGTATGAGGATGCCTGACATGGACGTAATAGATATTAAAGCCGCTGTACCCGATTTTGTACGCATGCAGCAAGTGCAAGATCAGATATTCAGCCTTGTAGACGCATGGGGCATGAAAGTGCTCCCGCGGGCGCGTGAGCAACTTGGTGATTTGCGAACACTGTTGCTTGCGGTCGAGCGTTCTTTCAAGGAAAGCCTGATAGGCGCTATCGTGTTGCTGGAGGATCGGCAGTTTGTTTCGAGCCAACCAGGCGCTGATCCCCACCACAGACTTGCAACTGTTCTGAATCGTCTGAGTCAGCTTCACTCGGTATTGGCCAGGCAAAATCAGCGCTTGGAGCTCTTCTCGTTAGCCACCTTGATTGAGTTACTGCCGGAACTCGAAAGCCGCGTCGACCTGCATAGGCAACAAGTCGTGGCATTCGATGAGCGTTTGGCTGAACTGCGGCAAAAACAGTCAGATATTGTCGCGGCTATCGAGGTATTGGAAAAGCCTTCTGTTGCCAGTGCCTTGAAGGGGCTGATACCGAAAGATGACGACATTGACCAGATAGCAGGCTTGATCACGGATCCGAAAATCGATTTGAGTGTGATCAAGGCAGCAACACAAAAGCTGCGCGAGCATGCCGATGTGCTGGAGGGGGTCAAGACATTCAGTGACTTGAGTGACGCCTGCAGCAGGCTTGATGCAAGAATCGAGGGGGCGCTGAGTGACCGGCGGCATGTTCAGCAAACCTTGGAAAGCACCTTGGATGAGCGCGATGCCGTCAAGGCGTTGGTCCGGGTCGAGCCACTCAAGAATGAGTGGCTGCAAGAGCTTCGCAAGTTGGAACTGCAGTGGCAGGCTCAAGCTGCAAAGCTCGACCCGACGATGGCGTTGCCGGATGGCACGGCCGCTTTGCAGGAGTTCTGCGAATATCTGATGGTGGTTCAGATGGCGTATGACCGCAGCTGATTGCCCTCAACGGACGATGACTTTGCATTCGAAGATCTGCACCGGGGCGACATCTGTAGCCCAGGGTTGTTGGTAAACCAGCACCAACTGGGATGTGCCGACGCTGTTGGCCTGGTAGCGCCAGGTGGATACACCGGCGCTGCCGACCACGTCTTCTTCTTCGGGGGCGTTGTACACCTCTGGGCCCAGGCTTTGCAGCACGTTCGCGGCGGGGTCTTCAACGCGCCAGCGATAGCCGGTGGAGGGGTTGCTGGGCAAGGTCAGGGTCAGTGTCTGGCCAACTTGCAGGCGCGTCGGGCATTCGCTTTCGGCGTCCAGTGCGACAGGTTGCGTGGGCTGTTGGGCGCAGGCAGAAAGCAGGGCGAAGCTCAGGGGAACGAGCAGACGAAGGGCGGTCATGTTGGCTCCGTAGGCTGGCGATGGCCTGAGGATAACCGATGCTGGTGGGCTTTTGTGTTGCCAGTACTTGCCCTTTCGCGGGTAAACCCGCTCCCACAGGGGGCTCACTGGGCTCAGCCCTGCGCTATCCCTGTGGGAGCGGGTTTACCCGCGAAGAGGCCGGTGCTGGCTAGAACAGAACTTTGGCCACGTCGGCAAAGCGCTTGGCGAAATGCACGGTCAGGCCTTCGCGCAGGTAGTCCGGCAGTTCTTCGTAATCGCCACGGTTAGGCTCCGGCAAGATCAGCTCGAAGATCTTCTGCCGCCGCGCCGCAATCACCTTCTCGCGCACACCACCAATCGGCAGTACTTGCCCGGTCAGGGTCAGCTCGCCGGTCATGGCCACGCCCTTCTTCGGTACCTGGTCACGGGCCAGCGACAGCAGGGCGCTGGCCATGGTGATGCCGGCACTCGGGCCGTCCTTGGGCGTGGCGCCTTCGGGCACGTGCAGGTGAATGAACGCTTCGTTGAAGAAACCAGGGTCGCCACCAAACTGCTTGAGGTTGGAGCTGACGTAGCTGTAGGCAATTTCGGCCGACTCTTTCATCACCTCGCCCAGCTTGCCAGTCAGCTTGAAGCCGCGGTTGAGGGTGTGGATGCGGGTAGCTTCGATCGGCAGCGTGGCGCCGCCCATGCTGGTCCAGGCCAGGCCGGTGATCACGCCTTTGCCGGCCAGCACCTGCTCGCTGCGGAACACTGGCATGCCGAGCGCGGCTTCCAGGTCCCTGGTGCCGATCTTGAGCTTGGCATCGGGGTTTTCCAGCAGCTTGACCACGGCCTTGCGCACCAGCTTGCCCAGTTGCTTCTCCAGCTGGCGTACCCCGGCTTCGCGGGCATAGCCTTCGATCACCGTGCGCAGGGCGCTGTCGCTGATGCCGAGGCTGGTCTTGGCCACGCCGGCCTTTTCCAGCTGTTTGGGCCACAGGTGGCGCTTGGCGATGGCCAGTTTTTCTTCGGTGATATAGCCGGACAGGCGAATCACTTCCATGCGGTCGAGCAATGGCCCGGGGATCGAGTCCAGGGTGTTGGCGGTGCACACGAACAGCACCTTGGACAGGTCCAGGCGCAGGTCCAGGTAGTGGTCGAGGAAGTCGACGTTCTGCTCCGGGTCGAGGGTTTCCAGCAGCGCTGAAGCCGGGTCGCCCTGGTAGCTCTGGCCCATCTTGTCGATCTCGTCGAGCATGATCACCGGGTTCATCACTTCGACGTCCTTCAGGGCCTGCACCAGCTTGCCGGGCTGGGCGCCGATGTAGGTGCGGCGATGGCCCTTGATCTCGGCTTCGTCACGCATGCCGCCGACGCTGAAGCGGTAGAACGGCCGGCCGAGCGATTCGGCGATGGACTTGCCGATGCTGGTCTTGCCCACCCCGGGCGGGCCCACCAGCAGCACGATCGAGCCGCTGATCTCGCCTTTCCAGGCGCCTACGGCGAGGAATTCGAGAATGCGCTCCTTGATGTCGTCGAGGCCGGCGTGGTGCTGGTCGAGGACTTTGCGCGCGTGCTTGAGGTCGAGCTTGTCCTTGCCGTACACGCCCCAGGGCAGGGCGGTGGCCCAGTCCAGGTAGTTGCGGGTGACGGCGTATTCGGGCGAGCCGGTTTCGAGGATGGCCAGCTTGCCCATCTCTTCATCGATACGCTTGCGCGCCTGCTCCGGCAGGGTTTTGCCTTCGAGGCGCTGCTCGAACTGTTCGAGGTCGGCGCTGCGGTCGTCCTTGGTCAGGCCCAGCTCCTGCTGGATGACCTTGAGCTGTTCCTTGAGGAAGAACTCGCGCTGGTGCTCACCGATCTGCCGGTTGACCTCGGCCGAGATCTCGTTCTGCAGGCGCGCGACTTCCACCTCTTTGCGCAGCATCGGCAGGACCTTTTCCATGCGCTTGAGCATGGGCACGCAGTCGAGCACTTCCTGCAACTGGCTGCCGGTGGCCGAGGTGAGGGCGGCGGCGAAGTCGGTGAGCGGCGACGGGTCGTTGGGGCTGAAGCGGTTGAGGTAGTTCTTCAGCTCCTCGCTGTACAGCGGGTTGAGCGGCAGCAGCTCCTTGATCGCGTTGATCAGCGCCATGCCATAGGCCTTGACCTCGTCAGTCGGCTCGGCGGGCTGACGCGGGTATTCGACCTCGACCAGGTACGGCGGGCGGTGGTGCTTGAGCCAGGTGCGGATGCGTACCCGGGTCAGGCCCTGGGCAACGAACTGCAGCTTGCCGTTTTCGCGGCTGGCGTGGTGCACCTTCACCAGCGTGCCGTACTCCGGCAGCGCCGAGGTGTCGAAGTGACGGTGGTCTTCTGGCGGGGTGTCCATGAAGAACAGGGCCAGGCAGTGGTCTGGTGACTTGGCGACCAGGTCGAGGGTTTCTGCCCAAGGCTCTTCATTGACGATGACCGGCAGCACCTGGGCCGGGAAGAACGGACGGTTGTGGATGGGGATCACGTAGACCTTGTCCGGCAGCTGCTGGCCGGGCAGGGCGAGGGCGTGGCCGGCTTCGGCCTGGTGGGGAGTGTGCTCGACTTCGCTGTGTTCGTCGGGATGTTCCGGGAAATCCTGCTGGTCGCTCATGGGGCACCTGCGTGAATGACTATGGTGCTTAGATGGGGCGCGGGGGGATGGGTTTCAATGGTAGATGATGGGTGTAGAGAGGAGTGATGCCTGGACCGGCCTCTTCGCGGGTTTACCCGCAAATGCGGCAGCAGGTTCACTGCCGCATCCCTGGATTACTCAGCCAGCTTGTAGGCGATGATGTAGTCGCCCATCCTGGTGCCCAGCGAGCCATGCCCGCCGGCAGTCACCAGCACGTACTGCTTGCCATCCTTGCCGCTGTAGCTCATCGGCGTGGCCTGGCCACCCGCTGGCAGGCGGGCTTTCCACAGTTCCTTGCCGTTGTTCACGTCATAGGCGCGCAGGTACTGGTCCAGGGTGCCGCTGAGGAAGCCGACGCCACCGGCGGTGACGATCGAGCCGCCCATGCTCGGCACGCCAACCGGCAAGCCGATCGGCACCGGGGTGCTGTCGCGGGTAGTGCCGTTCTTGTGCTTCCACACCACTTTGTTGGTGAACAGGTCGATGGCGGCGACATAGCCCCAGGCCGGGGCCTGGCACGGTACGCCCAGTGGCGACATGAACGGGTGCATGGTCACGGCATACGGCGCGCCGGTGTTCGGCTGCACGCCGCTGGTTTCGCTTTCGCGCTTGCTGCCTTCGGCCACCTGCTCACGCGGGATCATCTTCGACACGAAGGCCATGTAGTTGGGCGAGGTGAACAGCAGTTGGCGCACCGGGTCGACCGACACGCTACCCCAGTTGAACACACCGACGTTACCCGGGTACACCAGCGAGCCTTGCTCGGACGGCGGGGTGTACTGGCCTTCGTAACGCAGCTCGCGGAACTGGATGCGGCACAGCATCTGGTCGAACGGCGTGGCGCCCCACATGGCCTGTTCGGTCAGCTCGGGGCCGAGCAGGTTGAGGTCGGAGCGGGCCTGGGTCGGCGAGGTGTGATCGCCCTTCACCGCACCTTGCGGGGTGGGGATTTCGCGGATCGGCACGATCGGCGTACCGTCGCGGCGGTCGAGCACATACAGGCTGCCTTGCTTGGTCGGCACGATGATTGCCGGCTTCACGCCGTCGTCGGTCTTCAGATGGACCAGGGTCGGCTGGCTACCCACATCCATGTCCCACAGGTCGTGGTGGGTGAACTGGTAGTTCCAGCGGGCCTTGCCGGTGGCAAGGTCCAGGGCGACCACGCCGGCGCTGTACTTCTCGGCGCCCGGGGTACGGTCGGCGCCCCACTGGTCGGGCGTCTGGTTGCCCAGCGGCAGGTAGATCATGCCGAGGTCTTCGTCGACGCTGGCGATCGACCACATGTTGGCCGAGTTGCGGCTGTACATCTTGCCGGGAGCCAGTGGCTGGGTGTCGTCCGGGTTGTTGCTGTCCCAGTTCCACACCAGGTGGCCATCGTGCACGTCATACGCGCGGATCACGCCGGACGGCTCGTTGGTCGACTCGTTGTCGGTGACGTGGCCACCGATGATTACCAGGTCACGGGTGACCGCAGCAGGCGAGGTGGAGTAGTAGCCACCAGCGGTGAACGGGCCGATGCCGGTGGTAAGGTCGATCACGCCCTGGTTGGCGAAGCCTTCGCAGACCTTGCCGTTGTCGGCGTTGATGGCAATCAGGCGGGCGTCCGCAGTCGGCAGGTAGAGGCGGCGCGGGCAAGCCTGGGCCACGGCCTGGCCTGCGTCGGTAATTTTCGGTGCCGGGCTGCCGTCGCGGCTGACATAGCGGTTTTCGTCATAGTACGAAACGCCACGGCAGGTCATGTGGGCAAAGCCTTTGAAGGTACCGACCGGGCTCTTGACCTGTGGGTCATAGCGCCAGATTTCCGCGCCGGTGTCCGGGTCCAGGGCCAGCAAGCGGCTGTGCGCGGTGCAGGCATAGAGCATGCCGTTGACCTTCAGCGGGGTGTTCTGGTTGGTCAGCTCCACCGGGTCGTTTTCGGTCGGCAGGTCACCGGTGCGGATGCGCCAGGCCTCTTCCAGGCGGTAGGCGTTCTGCGGGGTGATCTGGCGCAGCGGCGAATAGCGGTCGCCGTGTTCGGTGCGACCGTAGGCCTGCCATTCACCGTCGGGCATGGCCGGGGCGGCGCTGGCCATTTCGCTGCTGTCGCGGCCCAGTTCGCCGAACACTTCACCGGGGTGGGTGAACTGGCTGCCCACGGCGCAAGCGCCCGAAGCGATCACTGCAACGCTGAGCAGCGCAGTGTTGGCCTTGCTGGCCGGGCCGCTCAGCGGGCGACGCGCCCAGGGCAGCAGCAGGACCACGCCGATGGCGAACCAGATGGCCAGGCGCGGTACCAGTTGCCACCAGTCCAGGCCCACTTCGAGCAGGGCCCACACGGTACTGCCCAACAGTACCAGACCGTACAGGCCCAGGGCGATGCGGCGCTGGGCCAGCAGCAGGATGCCCGACAGGGCAAAGCCGATACCGGCGATCAGGTAGTACAGCGATCCGCCCAGCTGGCTCAGCTTGATGCCGCCGGCCAGCAGAGCCAGGCCCATCAGCAACAGCAGCGCGCCGATCAGGCGCGGTAGCCAGCGGCTTCCATTGTTGGCACCTTCAGTGCTCATCGTAGGTTCTCCGTCAGGTCAAAAAGGGGGGGTTAGAAACTGCTCTGGATCTTCAGGCCGCCGATCAGGGCGCCATCGACCTGCGACACCCCACCCGGGTGGCGGATGTACTGCAGGTTGGGGCGGACCGTGAGCCAGTCGGCCAGGTGGATGCCGTAGTACAGCTCGGCGCTGTACTCGGTGTCCTGCACTGGCAGGTAACCGGGGTTGTCGTAGTCGTCGAGGCCGGCGGCCTGGTTGGCCAGGCGCGCGTTCTTGCGATAGGCAGGGTTGACGTGCACGCGGGCCAGGGCGAAACCGATGTCGTCCTTGGCGCGGGCGTCGAAGGGCCCTTTGTACACCAGTCCTGCCTGCACATAGTTGTCGATGGCATTGGTTTTCTTGTCGTGTACCGTGGCATTGGCGAACAGGCTCAGACCACGCGACTGGTCGGACGCCAGCGAAGTCACCTGCTGCTGGGCGCCGAGCCACAAGCCGTGCTTGCTCGAACTGCTGCGGTAGGCGGCGCCGCTGAGGGCTGCCGGCTGGCCGTTGCTGTCCTTGAGAACATCCTGTGCCTTGGCATTACTGTAGTAGTAGCCGGCGCGATATTCCCCTTTCAGACCATTGACCTGTGGGCTCCATACCAGTTCTATCGGCATTACCGCGCCTTGGGTGCCGCTGCCGCTGAGCTTGAAGCCGTTGCCCGACTCCAGGTTGGAGGGGTTCTGCTCGAACACACCGACCTGGGCGTAAAGCGCGTCGCTGAGGTTGTAGCGCACGCGCAGGGCCCACTGGCTGACCGGCCAGTTGTACCAGATGCCGCCCACCCAGTTGCCTACCTGCGAGCCGCAGAAGGCCAGGTTCTGGAAATCGCAGGGGAAGCTGTTGAAGTCCTCGCCTTCGCCGAAACGGCCGAATTTCACGTCCAGTGCGCCATCGAAGTACTTCTGCTTGATCCACATTTGCGTCAGCCGCCAGGTTTCGCCACGGCCCCACACTTCCTGGGCCGAGGTAAAGCCGCCGACTCGCGGGTCGTTGATGCGGTCGTTGCTGATGTTGTCGCCGTGGCGCTCGGTGATGGTCAGCTGGAATTCGGTGTCGTGCCAGCCAAGGATCTTCTCCAGGTCCAGGTGGCTGCCGAAGGTGAACTGGTCGCTGTAGCGCGCGGTGCGGTCGTGGTCGTAGCCACCGTGCAGGTTGCTGCCCATCTCGCCGGTGTAGCCGAGGGTGAAGTCGTAGCCTTTTTCCAGCAGTTCGCTGCGGGTGCCGCTCCAGTCGCCGAGCATCCATGGGGAGTCGCTGGCGAACATCTCGCTGGCACTGGTGGAGGTCGCCAGGGCACTGAAGGCAAGGCCGATGTAACAGGTTTTGGGCAGTTGGAGCATGAGATAGCGCTATCTTTTGATTGTTGAACAAACGGCAAGCGCATCGAAGGGCGGGCCCTCCAATGGATATGGCGACAAGATGGTTTCGATGAAGCGATTCAGCTTGCGGCGGGGAGGATATAGGGGAAGTTGTAAGAAAAAAAGACAAATTGTCGCAGTGGATTGTTGCCGATCTGGCAACAGTCCAAAGCTTGCGAGATCTTTGTGGGAGCGGGCGTGCCCGCGAACACCGGCGAAGCCGGTGCCATCCACCGCGTTGGATTCTTCGCGGGCATGCCCGCTCCCACAGATACTCATTTGCAATCAGAAGGTGGTACGCAGGCCCACTTCCACACTACGCCCCGGCGCCGGGGCGATATCGCGCAGGATCGAGCTGGCATAGCGTACGGTCTGGTCGGTCAGGTTCTCGCCGCGTACAAACGCCAGCCACTGGCTCTGGCCAACGTCAAAGCGGTAACCAACGCTGGCCCCCAGCGTGGTGTAGCCATCGGTGCTGGTTTCGTTGGCCGGCTTGCGGTGCTGCGACGCAGCATGCTGCACATCGACCCGCGCCTGCCAGCGCTCCAGCTCCCAGACCAGGCCGCTGTTCAGACGCAGCGGGGCGATGCGGGGCAGTGGCTCGCCACTGTCGAGGTTCTTCGCCCGGGTGTAGTCACCGGAGAGCTCCAGCGCGAAGCTGCCATAACGGTTCTCGACCAGTTGCCAGCGGTCCTGGGCCTCGATGCCATAGAAGCGCGCCCGCACGCCCTGGTACTGGTATTCCGGGAAGCCATCATGGTCGTGATCGTGGTCGTGGTCATCCTCATCATGGTCGTGGTCATGCCCCTCGCGGATGTTGCCGGTGCCGATCAGGCCGATGTAGTTGCGGAAGTGGCTGTAGAACACCCCGACACTGCCCTTGTGGGTGCCGTTGTCGAACCGCAGCGCCAGGTCGGCGGAAATGGCTTTTTCCTTGTTAAGGCTGGCATCGCCGACTTCAAAGGCCCCGGTGGCCACGTGGGCACCATTGGCATACAACTCGTAGAAGGTCGGGGCGCGCTCGGTGTAGCCGAGGTTGGCGGCCAGCGACCAGATCGGGTCGAGCTGGTACACCGCCCCGGAAGACAGGCTGAAGGCGTTGAAGCTGCTGGCGCTGTCGGCATCGACGAAGTTCTCGTTGCCTTTGGCATCCGGGTCGACCCGTGTGTGCTCCATGCGAGCGCCCAGGCTCAGGTTCAGGCGCTCGGTGGCTTGCCACTGTTCCAGCATGAACAGCGCCAGGCTGTCGGTGTCGGTGTGCGGCACGAAGGCTTCCTCGCCCAGGGCGGAGAATTCATTGCGGCTGACCTGGGCGCCGATCACGCCTTCCACCGGCCCGAACGGTTGGTGGCGGGCTTCGATGCGTGTTTCATAGCCCTTGTTCCTGAAGGTGGTGTGGACTTCGCCTTCTTCGATTTCACGGTGCTCGTAGTCGGTATAGCCGGCATCGACCTTGAGCGAAGTGAACGGGCCGTCCAGGTCACGCAGCTCGGAGGCGAAGGCGTAGTGGTCCTGCTTCATGTCCAGGCGCACACCTGGTTCGGCCACCGAGCCATAGTTGCTGTCGTAGTGGCTGTACGACAGGCCGGCGTAACCTTGGTCCCAATGGTAGGCGCCGCCCACGGCGCCACCGTCCTGGCGGCCGTCGCTGTTTTCCAGGCGGTGTTTGCTACCGGGCTCGTCGGCATCACGCACCTTGGAACTGCGCGCGTAACCGGGGATGCGCAGGTCGTTGAACTGGCGGCTGTTGGCATCCAGGTGCAGGGCGAAGGCACCGTTGCCGGCCTCCAGCTTGCCAGCGCTGCTGCGGGTGGTGTCGGCGCCGCCGTAGCGCAGTTCACCGGCACCGTGGATGCCCTCGATGGGGGTGTCCGGGATGCGGTTGTCGAAGGTGTTGACCACACCACCAATGGCGTTGCCGCCGTAGAGCAGGGCAGCCGGGCCACGGACGATCTCGACGCGGTCGACGGTGACCGGGTCCAGCGGCACGGCGTGGTCGTAGGACAGCGACGAAGCATCCAGGGCGCCGACGCCATTGCGCAGGATGCGAATGCGGTCGCCATCCAGGCCACGAATTACCGGGCGACTGGCGCCAGGGCCGAACCAGGTGGAGGCGACCCCGGGCTGCTTGTTCAGGGTTTCACCGAGGCTGCCGTGCTGCTGTTGCAGCAGGTTGTCGCCTTCGAGCACGCTGCTGGGGGCGGCCAGCTGGCGGTTGCCCAAAGGGTTGGCGGTGATGACCTGGGGTTCGAGTTCCACTGCGTGGCCGGGTGCTGCGGCCAGCCACAGCGCGACGGCGAGGGGAGAGAGGCGAAGCGGTGTGTACAGCATGGGGATGGGGCGTTCCTTGGCAGATGCTTTTGTATTGTTACAATATAACATCTCTATTTCAGCACAGAGGTTTTGCGCCTGGCCAGCGGTTTTTCTGTCGACTCGCCTGATCCCACCCACCACTACACTCGTGTAAGGTGCGCATCTTTCCTATGGAGCACTGGCATGAGCACGGCCCAACACAACGCGCTGCACGGCAAGACCCTCGAACAGATCCTCACCGAGCTGGTGGCGCACTACCAATGGCAGGGCCTGGCCGAGCGCATCGATGTACGCTGCTTCAAGAGCAACCCGACCATCAAGTCGAGCCTGACCTTCCTGCGCAAGACACCGTGGGCACGGGAAAAGGTCGAGCAGTTGTACGTGAAACTGCAGCGCCAGGCCTGACATGCCGCGTCGTACCTGGCTGACCGGCATGGCCGTGCTGGGCTGGTTCGGTTTGACCGTGCAGGTGTACCTGGTGCTGCTGGCGCGTTGGCAGGAACAGGCCAGCCTGGTTGGCGGCCTGATCAATGTGTTCGGGTATTTCACCGTATTGACCAATACCCTGGTGGCAACGGTGCTCAGTTATGCGGCGTTCGGCCGGGAAGGCCGTGCCAAGCGTTTTTTCCTGTCGCCTTCGGTGGGTTCCGCGGTGGCCGCCAGCATCGTGCTGGTGGCATTGGCCTACAGCGTGCTGTTGCGTCACTTGTGGCAACCGCAGGGCTGGCAATGGCTGGCGGACGAGTTGCTGCACGATGTGATGCCCGTGCTCTATGCCTTGTACTGGTGGTGCGAAGTGCCCAAGGGCAGGTTGCGGCTATGGCACTTGCTGGTCTGGGCGGTGTACCCGGCGGTGTATTTTGCCTACGCGCTGTGGCGAGGGAGCGAGATTGGCGTATATGCCTACCCGTTCATCGATGTGGCGAGCCTGGGGTATGGGCAGGTGATGCTCAATGCCCTGGGAGTGCTGGCGGGGTTCTGGGGGATTGGGCTGGTGTTGCTGGGGCTGGATCGGTGGCGGGGGCTGCACAGATTGGCTTGAGCTGCACTGGCCCTCTCGCCGGCAAGCCAGTGCAGGCAATAAACAATCATTCGTCGTCCGCAGTCCCGTCGGCACGCCAGTAGGCCACAGCCTTCAGCGCATCCTCAGGCAGGCCTTTCTCCAGCAACAGCGCCTTGGCCTGGCGGGTCAGGGCTTTTTCCAGCGCCACCCAGCCGTACAACCGGCCTTTTGGCAAGGTCAGGTTCTTCACCAGTGCCAGCAAGTCTTCCTGTTGGCGACGTACCCAGATCACCTCCACCTGTGCCTTGCTCGGCAGTGGCTGGCGTTCCTGCTCGTCTTCGATCTGGATAACCGCCAGCACCTGGCGGCCTGCCGGCAATTCCTCCAACCGGCGGCCAATGGCCGGAATGGCGGTTTCGTCGCCGATCAGCAGATAGCTGTCGAAGATGTCCGGCACCACCATCGAAGCCCGCGGCCCGGCGATGTCCAGGGTTTGCCCGGGTGCGGCCTGGGCGGCCCAGGTGGAGGCAGGGCCATCGCCGTGCAGCACGAAGTCGATATCCAGCTCATTGGCCACCAGGTCGATGCGCCGCGGCGTGTATTCGCGCATGGTGGGCCGTGCGCCACCTTCTCGGCCCAGATTACGGGCCTCGATGGCTTGCTGTTGCTCCGGCGTTTCGGCGAACAGCAGCTTGATATGGTCGTCGCTGCCCACGCTGGTGAAGCCTTGCAGCTCGGCACCACCGAGGGTGATGCGGCGCATGCGCGGGGTCAGTTCGGTGACCCGCAGCACCTGCAGGCGGCGTTGGCGGATCTCGTGGTTGACGCGGTGAATGGTGTCACTCATGGGGTGTCTCCCTGACAGGTTCGGCCGGCCCGGAGGCGATGGCCTTGGCGGTGTGGTTGAGCAGGTCGCGGACCCGCTCGATTTCTTCCGGTGTCCAGCGGCCGCTGTGCATGTGCAGTGCGTGGCGCAGGTTGCCGACCGCTTCATGAATCTCTGGCGGGCGGTCGTGGCCGCGCAGGGCGCGTTTGCTGACTTCGATGCGCATGCGCACGCCGTCCAGGGCAACGGCCTGTTCGGCCAGGGCGGTGCGGCCGGCTTCAGTGATGGCATAGAGGCGTTTGCTGCCCTGCACCTGGCCGCTGATCAGCTCGGCCTCCTCAAGGAAGTTGAGGGTGGGGTAGATCACCCCGGGACTTGGGCTGTAGCTGCCGTCGAACAGGTTCTCGATCTGGCGGATCAGGTCGTAGCCGTGGCCTGGCTGCTCGGCGAGCAGGGCCAGCATCAGCAGCTTGAGGTCGCCGGGGGCGAAGACGCGAGGGCCGCGTTCGCCACGGCCGGGGCGCCGCTCGAAGGGGTCATGGGGGGTAGGTTCGCGCATGGGGAAAGGGCTCCGTCGTTTGCGATATATCGTAAGATATTACTCAAGATATATCTAAAGACAAGCCCTTAATTGCAGATGATTATCATCTAGTTGTTCGATGCATCCCCTTGTGGCGTGGCTGTGTGCGTGGCCACCTGCGGCGGTTTGCACTCATTCGGATTGCCCGGTTGCAGGTATGGCATGAGAATCGGCGCCATGCCCTTGAGTACCTGCACCGGCAGCGCCGAGGTGAACTTGAAGGCCTCTGCCGAGCGCCCCGGCACGAATGCGGTCAAGGTGCCGAAGTGGTTGTCACCCAGGAAGAACACGAAGGTGGCGGTACGGTTCAGCGAGCGCGAGCCGATCAGCCGGCCGCCAGCACCAAAGCTTTCGATGCGGTTGTCACCGGTACCGGTCTTGCCGCCCATTACCAATGGCGTGCCGTCCTGCAGCTTGAAGCTGCCGGAAATACGCCGCGCGGTGCCCGCATCCACCACCTGCGACATGGCGCCTTTGAGGGCGCGCGCCACTTCGACCGGCAGAATCCGTACGCCCCGGTCCGGGTCGGTGACCAGCTTGGTCTCGTAAGGCGTGTTGGCCGCAAAGTGCAGGGTGTCGATACGCAAGGTCGGCAGGCGCACGCCGTCGTTCTGGATGATGCCAACCAGTTCGGAGAGGGCGGCAGGGCGGTCGCCCGAGCTGCCGATGGCGGTGGCCAGCGAAGGCACCAGGTGGTCGAACGGATAGCCCACGCGCTTCCAGCGCTGGTGAATGTCGAGGAACGCTTCGATCTCGACCATGGTGCGAATACGGCTGTCACGGGCGCCCTGATGGCGGCTCTTGAACAGCCAGCCGTAGACCTCCTGGCGCTCGAAGCGGCTGGCATTGACCATTTCGGTCAAGGTCGAGCCGGGGTTCTTCAGCAGGTAACCGAGCAGCCACAAGTCCAGCGGGTGGACCTTGGCGATATAGCCCTGGTCGGGCAGGTCGTACTTGCCCGGGCCATAGGCGTCGTACATCTCCGACAGACGGCCATCGGTCAGTTTGCCCAGGACGATCTTGTCGCCCTTGAGGTGGGCGCGGACGAAGGCGTTGAAGGTTTCCTGGCCAGCCTCGGGGAACAGGTAGCGGTGCACGGCCGCCAACCGTTGCGGGGTCACGCGCATGCTGTCGAGGAAGGTGTCCAGGCGCTGCTGCGAGGTCTTGCGCTGGTATTTCTTCCAGAAGCGCATCAGGTAGTTGGTGCCTTCCTTGTCGGCGAAACGGGCCAGGTATTCCTGGCGGCGCGGGTCGGAGTCGTCCTTGAGCAGCGGCACACGGTTATACGGCTGCTGGTAGGTCACGTAGCGCACCAGGTCGCGCATCAGGCGGATGAACGGCAGGTTGATCGATTCGCGCAACGCATCCTTGAGGGTCGGGTTGCGGCTGTTGTCTTCCTTGCGGAAGTTGTTGAACACATGCATGCCGCCGCCGGTGAAGAAGGCTTCGCCGGTGTTGGCCGAATACTTGCGTTCCAGCGCGGCATCGAGCATGGCGTCCAGGCTCTGGTTCTTGCTGTTCTGCGCCAGCCATTCCAGCGACCACTGGCTGATGCGGTCGAGTTCGGCGACTTCGACTTTCTTCAACTCCGCGGCAGGCTTGCCGGCGTACTTGTCGTGCAGCTCGGCGATGATCTCCAGGTAGGTGGTGAGCACCCGCAACTTGGCGGTGGAGCCCAGCTCCAGCTTGCTGCCTTCGTTGATGTCGAAGGGCTGGTCGGTGCTGTCGGTCTGCACCCGCACCCGCGAGCCGTCGGCGGTGCGCTCGAACAAGGTGAAGCTGTAGCTCACCTGGTCGGTGGTCTTGGCCGTGAGCAGGCGTTCGCCGATCAGGCCGATCTGCGCCGCGAATTCAGGGTCGGCAAGGTTTTTCAGGTACTGGCTGACCTGCAACTGCAGGTCGGACTGCAGGGTACTGGTGGCCGACACGTCGAGCCGGTCGAGGTCGTACAGCGGGCGGTTGAGCATGGCCGCCAGACGGTTGCGTGCCAGGCTGATGCCCTTGTTGGTGACGATCGGCACGATGGTCGGTTGCGCCACCCAGTCGCGGTATACCGCCTTGCTGGCCAGTGCTGCGTCGGCCAGTGGCTGCTCGATGACCTTGTTGGCGGCCAGTACGCGAATGTGCGCGTCGGTCAGTTCGGCCAGCTCGACCCGCCCCTTGGACAGGTAGTGCGAGGGCCGACGCTGGGCAATCATCAGTGACAGCACCTGGCGCAGGGCCAGGCCGCGCGTGGCCATGCTCTCGGGGTCGCTGGCGGTGGAACTCAGGGCCTGGTTGACCTGGTCGAAGTCGGCGCCGTACCACACCCGCAGGCCTTCGGCCATGCCATGCACTTCGCCATGCCCAGGCACTGCCGACAGCGGCACGCTGTTGAGGTAGTCACGCACGATGCGCTGGCGCGCCTCGGTAGTGTCCGGGCCGCCCTGGTAGGCGCGCACGCTGGCGGAAATCATCTGGCGGATCTTCTCGGCGCCGGACACGGTCAGGCCGTCCGGTGAATGGCGGTACTTTTCCAGCTGCGTGGCCAAGGTACTGCCGCCAGCGGACTGGCCGGGCAAGGCCAGGTACTTGGCCACCTGGCTGTAGGCGGCCTTGGCGAAGCGCGGCCAGTCCACGGCCGGGTTGTTACGCGGGTCCTTGGTGTCGAGCAGGTCGCGGTTCTCGATGAACAGCAGGCTGTTGACGATCACCGGCGGGATCGCCGCAAAGTCCGGGTACAGGTGTTGCGGGTAGTTGTACTGGTACAGCATGTCGCCGCGGCAGTCGGTGATCGACAGGCCCGCCTGGATTTTCTCGATATAGGGGGCGAACAGCCCATGATCGACGTAGTTCATCAACGCCGGCGAGAACCTCACCTGCTCGCTGATCAGGTAGTCGCGCTTGAGCAGGCGCGGCAGGAACTCGCCCAGGGCGCTGTAGCCAAGGCGTTTGTCGAACGGCCCTTCACCGGGGTAGACGATGGCATCGCTGGGGCCTGGCTGCAGCGAATAGGTGAGGGTGCTGGCCAGTTTGCTGAATTCCCGCGACTGCAGGTTGGAGGTGCGGAATTCGTCATACGCAGCGAAGCCGATGGCCACCAGCGCCACCAGCAGGATGAGGATGATCAGCCGCCACCATAGCCGACGCTGACGGGGGGATTCGGGTTGTGGCGTCTCGGCCGGAGGTATCTCGGGTGCTTCCGTTCTGCTTGGTTCCGATTGCCACAGTGCGCCCATAGTCTTCTATCCGGCCAGGTATTTTCGTCTTGCTTGTCTGAAGCTTAGACGTTGAGCGGGTGAGGTGAAAATTTTGTAAGAGGTGGAGAAAAGTGGTGTAGGGCTATGCGGCTTTGGTGTGGGTTTCTTCATACGGCGATGTTGCTATGGTGCCGCAGGAAATTTTGCGGGCGCTTTGCGCCTGATCGCAGGCAAGCCAGCTCCCACAGAGCCCGACTTCTTGCCAAATTTCTGCATATTTATAGTGAAAACTCCTACAACGGTCTTCCTATACTGCTTGCCCCCTTCGCCCTGCCGGCCGCTCTATTCCGGTACACGGGCCGGCCCACGAGGCCAGCCCGGCAAGCCAACGCCACGCCTATCGGCCTGGCCGGTGCTGCACGAAGGTCAAATCCAATAACAAAATGAGGTTGTATTGCTATGCCAGTCGGCAACCACCCTGCCCACGGCCAGGCCACTGAAGGCGGCCCGCTCAAACGTGAACTGGGCGAACGGCACATCCGCCTGATGGCGCTGGGCGCCTGTATCGGTGTCGGTCTCTTCCTCGGTTCGGCCAAGGCCATCGAAATGGCCGGCCCCGCCATCATGCTGTCCTACATCATCGGCGGCCTGGCCATTCTGGTGATCATGCGCGCCCTTGGCGAAATGGCCGTGCACAACCCTGTCGCCGGTTCGTTCAGCCGCTATGCCCAGGACTACCTTGGCCCGCTGGCGGGCTTCCTTACCGGTTGGAACTACTGGTTCCTGTGGCTGGTGACCTGCGTTGCCGAAATCACCGCGGTGGCCATCTACATGGGCATCTGGTTCCCCGACGTACCGCGCTGGATCTGGGCCCTGGCGGCGCTGGGCAGCATGGGTGCGGTCAACCTGGTGGCAGTGAAGGCCTTTGGTGAATTCGAGTTCTGGTTCGCCCTGATCAAGATTGTCACCATCATCGCCATGGTCCTTGGCGGCATCGGCATCATTGCCTTTGGCTTCGGCAATGACGGCGTGGCAATGGGTATCTCCAACCTGTGGAGCAATGGCGGCTTCATGCCCAACGGCGTGACCGGCGTGCTGATGTCGCTGCAGATGGTGATGTTCGCCTACCTGGGCGTGGAAATGATCGGCCTGACCGCCGGTGAAGCACGCAACCCGCAAAAGACCATTCCGCAGGCCATCGGCTCGGTGTTCTGGCGCATCCTGCTGTTCTATGTCGGTGCGCTGTTCGTGATCCTGTCGATCTACCCGTGGAACGAGATCGGCAGCCAGGGTAGCCCGTTCGTCATGACCTTCGAGCGCCTCGGCATCAAGACCGCCGCCGGCATCATCAACTTCGTGGTCATCACTGCAGCGCTGTCGTCGTGCAACGGCGGCATCTTCAGCACCGGGCGCATGCTCTACAGCCTGGCGCAGAACGGCCAGGCCCCGGCGACCTTCGCTCGCACCTCGAAGAACGGCGTACCGCGCAATGCGCTGCTGCTGTCGATCGGCGCGCTGCTGCTGGGCGTGCTGGCCAACTACCTGGTGCCGGAGAAGGTCTTCGTCTGGGTTACTTCCATCGCCACCTTCGGCGCGATCTGGACCTGGGTGATGATCCTGCTGGCGCAGCTGAAGTTCCGCGCCGGCCTCACCACTGCCGAGCGCAAGGCACTGAAGTACCGCATGTGGCTGTGGCCGCTGAGCTCGTACCTGGCGCTAGCCTTCCTGGTGCTGGTGGTCGGCCTGATGGCCTACTTCGAGGATACCCGCGTGGCCCTGTACATCGGCCCGGCGTTCCTGGTGCTGCTGACGGTGCTGTACTACGCCTTGCGCCTGGCGCCGAAAGACGCGCAGGGTGTGGCCAGTACTGCTTCCTGATCTGAAATGGCTGGGGCCGCTTTGCGGCCCTTTCGCGACACAAGGCCGCTCCCACAGGAGATCGCGTACTCCTGTGGGAGCGGCCTTGTGTCGCGGTGGGCTGGGTAGCAGCCCCAGGTTCAATCAGGCCGCCACCTCGCTGTGCGGCTCGAAGCTGTCCGCCCGCGCCAGTTGCCACATGCGCGAATAGAACTGCCCGTTCACCTCGCCAGTCAGCAGTTCACCCGGCTTCAGGAACACATGCATCTGCGAGAACAGCTTGATCTCGGTGGCCGAGATGCGCCGCACCAGGTGCTTGGCTTCCAGTTGCGCAGGGTGCTCCAGGCCCGCTGCCGCAAGCATTTCGGCCAGGGCCCGCAAGGTGTTGTGGTGGAAGTTCACCACCCGCTGGGCTTTATCCGGCACCACCAGCGCCCGCTGGCGCAGCGGGTCTTGCGTGGCCACACCGGTCGGGCACTTGTTGGTGTGGCAGCTCTGCGACTGGATACAGCCGATGGCGAACATGAAGCCGCGTGCCGAGTTGGCCCAGTCGGCGCCAATGGCCAGCACGCTGGCAATGTCGAAGGCGCTGACGATCTTGCCGCTGGCGCCCAGCTTGATCTTGTCGCGCAGGTTCAGGCCGACCAGGGTGTTGTGCACGAACAGCAGCCCTTCGCGCAGCGGTACGCCAATGTGGTCGGTGAACTCCACTGGCGCCGCGCCGGTGCCGCCTTCCTTGCCGTCGACGACGATGAAGTCGGGCAGGATGCCGGTTTCCAGCATGGCCTTGGCGATGCCCATGAACTCCCACGGGTGGCCCAGGCAGAATTTGAAGCCCACCGGTTTGCCGCCAGACAGCTCACGCAACCGGGCAATGAACTGCATCATCTCGATGGGGGTGGAGAAGGCGCTGTGGCGCGACGGCGAGATGCAGTCTTCGCCCATCAGCACGCCACGGGTTTCGGCAATTTCCCGGGTTACCTTGTGCTTGGGCAGGATACCGCCATGGCCGGGCTTGGCGCCCTGGCTCATCTTGATCTCGATCATCCGCACCTGCGGGCTGCGCGCCTGGGCGGCGAAGCGTTCGGGGTCGAAGCGCCCATCCGGCGTGCGGCACCCGAAGTAGCCGCTGCCCAGTTCCCAGACCAGGTCGCCGCCGTGCTCGCGGTGATAGGGGCTGATGCTGCCTTCGCCAGTATCATGGTGGAAATTGCCCAGCTTGGCGCCCTGGTTGAGGGCACGGATGGCATTGGCGCTGAGCGAGCCAAAGCTCATCGCCGATATGTTGAAGATCGACGCCGAGTAGGGCTGGCTGCACTGCGGCCCGCCGACGACGACCCGGAAGCTGGCCGGGTCGGCCAATGGCGCCGGACGCATGGAGTGGCCGATGAACTCGAAGCCAGACTCGTACACGTCGATCAGGGTGCCGAAGGGTTTGTCCGAGGCTTCGTTCTTCGCCCGCGCGTACACCAGCGAGCGCTGGGCGCGGGAGAACGGCAGGGCGTCGCTGTCGGCCTCCAGCAGGTACTGGCGGATTTCCGGGCGAATGGCCTCGACCAGGTAGCGGATGTTGCCCAGGATCGGGTAGTTGCGGCGTACTGCGTGGCGTTGCTGCAGCAGGTCGAACAGGCCGATCAGGCTGAGGATGGCAGTGGTCAGGGTGAACGGCCACAACCATTCGTGGTGGGTGAAGGGCAGGCTCGCCAGGGTGAACAGCACACAGGCGGCGAAGAAGGCATAGCGGCTGAGAAGTGACAGGCTCATACAGGGTCCTTGCGATGGCGCGGTCAGGCTCAGGGCCTGGGGTAAACCCCGACCATAGCCAAGTTGCACGGCTGTGCAAATTAAAATCGGGGTAGCGAAAATCATTCTCGCCAAGCCTTGTGCAGGCTGTACGGGCCCTATCGCCGGCTTGCCGGCGATAGGGCCCGTACAGCAAAAAACACTCAGATGGTGTCGCGCAGCAGCTTCTGCCGCCAGCTTTCCTGCTCTTGTGCCGGCGCTTCGACCAGGTACGAATAGTGCCCGGCCACCCGCACCGCCACTGGTACCCCGTCGCGATACAACAGGCGGTTGCCACTGACCGCCGGCACTTTCGCCCCCGGTAGCAACGACCCGACCAGGTTCAGCGGGTCACTGGCGCTCACCAATACCAGTGCCCCGTCCAGCTCACGCCGCCGCACCTGCCGCAGCAGCCCCACCGCCTCTGGCAAGGCGAATTGTTCACCGGCCAGCCCGGCAATGAAGCGCCCGCCACGAATCTCGCCACGCGCTTCCAGCCGGTGATAGCAGCGCAGCAGCTCGCGCCACGGCGGCAGCACATCGCTTTCGCGCTCCAGCAGCCGCCAGCACACCACGCCATAGCGCCGTAGCAAGGCACGGGCGATGTGCTCCAGACGCTGGCTGTCGTCCACCGCGCCCGTGCGCAACAAGGCCCAGCGCCCGGCATGGGACATGCTGCTGGACAGCGGCGGGTGGCCGCGTCGGCTGTTGCGTGAAGCGCGTTTCGCCGCCGGGGTGATCAGGCTGCGCAGGCCGGTGAAGCTGTCGGCCCCAACCAGGCCTGCACCTACCAACTCCTGCAAGACCGTCTCCAGTTCGCTGGGCAGCAGGTGGGCATCCTGTGTCAGCTCGTCGAAGAACAGCGCGCCATGTGCATGCAGCACCTCGTGGACGCGTTGCGCCCGTGCGCCGAGGCTATCCAGGGCTGGCACGGGGGCAAGGCTGCGCCACAGGCCAAGGTGCTCGCGCGGCAGCAGCACCAGCGGTGTGCTCGACAAGGTGTTGCTCGACACGGTCGCCGCCAGCCGGCTCCAGGCGAACTGCCCGCTACGGCAGGCATCGTCGAGCCAGTGCGGGCTGTAGTCCTTGATGCGTGCCGGCAGCAGTTCGGCCTCCCAGGCGCCAGCGGCACTCGGGAAGCCTTGCAATTGGCCCAGTACCTCGGCCACCGCTTGCGGGCCGCGCAGGCGTGTGTCGTTGGCCAGGTGCTGCCAGTCGAACAGAAAGCGCATGAAGTCCTGCAGGCTGACCGGCTCGATCTCCCGCCGCAGGCGTTTGACCGTGTAGCGGTGGATACGCGCCAGCAAATGGCGCTCGCACCACTGCAGTTCGCTTGCCCCGGGGCTGAAATGCCCACGCAGCACATAGCCTTCGGTTTCCAGGCGGGCCAGTGCCTGTTCGATGGCCGGCAGCGGTTTGCCAAGTGCTGCCGCAATCTGCGCACGGGTCAGCGGGCCATGGCCGCTCAGGCGGGCTCGCAGCAGTTCGACCAGCGCAATGTCCGGCTCGATGGCCTGATCGAAGCCTGGCAGTACCTGCAACGCAGGTTCCAGCCGGGAGCCGGGATACAGCACCTGCAGCAGGCTCAACCGCTCGCGCGCCAGCCACAGCTTTTCATCCACCAGGCGCAAGGCCCGGCCGGCTTGGGCCAACTGCCTGAGCAGCAGCTCCCAACTGGCATTGTCCTGCACTTCGTCCTGGCTGATGGCACCCAGGCCCATCAACGCCTCATGCATTTCATCGGCATTGCCCGGCTGCGGCCAGGCCTCGGCAGCAACGGCGGCAATGGCATCGGCGTCCAGTGCGCCCAGGGCGTCGCCGCTGTGCACCTCGTTCCAGCGCCGGTTGAGCACCGCCTGAGTGCGCCGTTCTTCCAGCGGCGCATCATCCAGAAAGGCATAGGGACGGGCATTGAGGATGGCCGAAGCCAGCGGCGAAGGGGCGGGCAGGTCGCGGCACAGCAGGCGCACCGTGCCGCTTTCCATTCGCCGCAACAGCGCCAGCCAGCCTTCGCAGTCCATCGCCTCGTGCAGACAGTCGTCGAGGGTTTGCTCGACCAGCGGATGATCAGGAATCTGCCGTTCGCCGACGATATTCTCCAGGCAGGCGATCTGGTCGGGGAACACGGCGGCAATCAGGTCTTCGCTCTTCATCCGCTGGATCTGTGGCGCCACCTTGCGCCCACCGACAAAGCGCGGCAGGGCCAGGGCCACGCTGGCGTTCCAGCGCCAGCGCACGCCAAACAGCGGCGCATCGAGCAGCGCCTGGACAAGAATCGGCTCGGCGCTGCGGCTATTCAGGTAACGCCACACATCGTCCAGTTCGAAACTGTGGCTGGTGGACAGCGACAGCACGATGGCGTCCTCGCTGGCTGCCGCCTGCAACTCGAAGTTGAAGGTGCGGCAGAAGCGCTTGCGCAGGGCCAGGCCCCAGGCGCGGTTGATGCGGCTGCCGTAGGGCGAATGGATGATCAGCTGGGTCCCGCCGGACTCATCGAAGAAGCGCTCCATCACCAGCGTGTCCTGCGAGGGCAGGGCGCCGAGCACTTCGCGGGTGCGGGCCAGGTAGTCGAGCAACTGGCCGGCGGCGGCTTCGCCCAGGTCGAAGGTGTCCTGCAACCAGGCCAGCACCTCGGCCTGGTTGGCGCTCGCCAGCTGTTGGTCGATCTGTGCCTGCAGCCGGGCCACCGCGGCAGACAGCTCGTTGCTGCGCCCCGGCGCCTCGCCCAGCCAGAATGGAATGGTCGGCGGCAGGCCATGGGCATCCTCCACCCGCACCCGGCCCGGCTCGACGCGCAGGATGCGATAGGAGGCGTTGCCCAGCTGGAAGATGTCGCCGGCGATGCTTTCCACCGCAAAGTCTTCGTTGACGCTGCCGATGTTCAGCGCCTGCGGTTCGAGCAGCACGGCGTAGTCGGCGTTGTCGGGGATGGTGCCGCCGCTGGTCAGAGCGGTCAGCTGGCTGCCACGGCGGCCACGCAGCGTGCCGCTCACCGCATCGCGGTGCAGGTAGGCACTGCGCACGCCCTGGCGACCGTTGAAGCCCTCGGCGAGCATGCGCAGCAGGGCCTGAAAGTGTTGCCGGTCGAGTTCTGCGTAGGGCGTGGCCTGGCGCAGGCAGTCGAACAGCGCCTGTTCGTGCCAGGGCTGGTTGCTGGCTTCGGCAACGATCTGCTGGGCCAGCACATCCAGCGGCGCCCGGGGAAGGTGCAGTTCGTCCAGCTCGCCCCGGCGTATGCAGTCGAGCAGGGCCACGCATTCGATCAGGTCATCGCGCGAGGTCGGGAACAAGCGCCCCTTGGGCACGCCATCGACCTGGTGGCCGGCGCGTCCAACCCGCTGCAGCAAGGCCGCGATCGAGCCTGGCGAAGCGATCTGGCAGACCAGTTCGATGTCGCCGATATCGATGCCCAGTTCCAGCGATGCAGTGGCCACCAGCACCTGCAGCTGGCCGTGTTTCAGGCGTTGTTCCGCCTCCAGGCGCAGCTCCTTGGCCAGGCTGCCATGGTGCGCGGCAACCGCCTCTTTTCCCAGGCGGTCGCTGAGGTGACGGGTGATGCGCTCGGCCAGGCGCCGGGTGTTGACGAACACCAAGGTGGTGCGGTGTTCGCGCGCCAGGGTAGCCAGGCGGTCGTAGACCAGGCCCCAGACATCGGTGGCCATCACCGCACCCAGCGGCACTGGCGGCACCTCGATGGCCAGGTCGCGCTGCCGGGCATGGCCGACATCGACGATGGCGCAGGTGCGGCCGTTGCCGACCAGGAATTGCGCCACCCGCTCGACCGGGCGTTGCGTGGCTGACAGGCCGATACGCCGCAGTGGCTGGTTGCACAGGGCTTGCAGGCGCTCCAGGGTCAATGCCAGGTGGGCGCCGCGCTTGTTGCCGGCCAGGGCATGGATTTCGTCGACGATCACCGTGTGCACGCTGGCCAGGCCTTCACGGCCCGACGCCGAGCCCATCAGCACGTACAGCGATTCGGGTGTGGTCACCAGGATATGCGGCGCCAGCTTGCGCATGGCGGCACGCTCCTTCTGCGGAGTGTCGCCGGTACGTACGGCCGTACTGATGCGTGGGGCGTTCAGGCCCTGGTCCGCAAGGGCCTGGCTAATGCCTTCGAGCGGGGCTTGCAGGTTCAGGCGGATATCGTTGGACAGCGCCTTGAGTGGCGAAACGTAGACTACCTGGGTTTGCGCAGGCAGCTCGCCCTGGTGCTCCAGGCCCTGGCGGAACAGTTCGTCGAGCACGGCCAGGAACGCGCTGAGGGTCTTGCCCGAGCCGGTCGGCGCGGCCAGCAGCATCGAATTGCCCGCGTGGATCAACGGCCAGGCCTTGGCCTGGGCATCGGTGACCGTGGCGAAATGGCGACGGAACCAGGTGCGCACAGCAGGGTGAAACAGCTCGAGCACCGGGTGGTGTTTGGCGGGCAGGTTCATGTGTTGGTTATGGCGGGTGTGGGACGGGTTGGCAAGGGGCCGTTCGTCTGGCAGGTCGGCTATATCCTGTGGCGGCCCTTTCGCGGGCATGCCCGCTCCCACAGGTGCTGCGCAGGACTTGTGGGAGCGGGCGTGCCCGCGAAAGGGCCGGCACAGGAAACACTGGCCTTGTCAGGTCAGGACCCCCATGGGATCCTCCCCGGCCATTGTTTCAAGTGAGCCCAGCCCATGCCCAAGACCATCCGCATCGCCGCCGCCCTGCTGATCGACCCCCAGGGCCGCACCTTGCTGGTTCGCAAGCGCGGCACCCAGGCCTTCATGCAACCTGGCGGCAAGATCGATGCTGGCGAATCCCCGCTGCAGGCGCTGGTGCGCGAGCTGCATGAGGAACTGGGCCTGCACCTCGACCCGGCCCAGGCCGTGCACCTGGGCCAGTTCAGCGCCCCGGCCGCCAACGAGCCGGGCTTCGAGGTACAGGCCGAACTGTTCCGTGTCGACAGCGCCGCCGCCGTGCGCCCGGCCGCGGAGATCGAAGAGGTGGTTTGGCTGGCCGCTGACCAGGTACCCGCCATGCACCTGGCTCCCCTGACCCGCGATCTGATCCTGCCGCTGTACCGCCAGGCCGTCAGCGCACCGCGCTGACACCATCGAGGGTGGCGAACGAGGTGTCCTTGGCTGTCAGCAAGAAGTCGCGCATGTACGGCGCATCGAGCATGTCGGTGCGCACGGCGGCGTAAAGCGTGGCGAACAGGCCTTTCTCGCCCAGGCGCTTGCCCTTCACATACCCGCGCGAGCTGTACTCGTGCAGCGCCCAGTGCGGCATGCCGCAAACGCCACGGCCGCTGGCCACCAGTTGCATCATCATCACCGTCAGCTCCGACGTGCGCACGGCGGCCGGCTCTATGTCGGCCGGCTCCAGGAAGCGGGTGAAGATGTCCAGGCGATCGCGCTCCACCGGGTAGGTGATCAGGGTCTGGTCGAGCAGGTCCTGCGGCACGATGTAGGGTTTGCTGGCCAACGGATGCTGGTTGGCCACCGCCAGCATCGCCTCGTAGGTGAACAGCGGTACGTAGGTGATGCCCGCAAGGTCCAGCGGGTCGGAGGTCACCACCAGGTCGAGGTCGCCGCGGGCCAGGGCCGGCAGCGGGGCAAAGGCAAAGCCTGAGGCCAGGTCCAGCTCCACTTCCGGCCAGGCATCGCGGAACTGGTCGATGGTCGGCATCAGCCACTGGAAGCAGCTGTGGCATTCGATGGCCATGTGCAGGCGCCCGGCGGTGCCACCGGCCAGGCGCGCGATGTCTCGTTCGGCGCTGCGCAGCAGCGGCAGGGTGGCATCGGCCAGTTGCAGCAGGCGTAGCCCGGCGCTGGTGAAGCGGATCGGCTTGGTCTTGCGTACGAACAGCGGCAGGCCCAGGCGCTCTTCCAGCTCCTTGAACTGGTGCGACAGCGCCGACTGGGTCAGGTGCAGGCGCTCGGCAGCCTCCACCAGGCTGTCGGCCTCGCGCAGGGCATGAAGGGTTTTCAGGTGACGGATCTCCAGCACAGCTGACTCCGGGGTGTGGATTTGAGGAAACAGGGAATGAGTTGAGTTTCCCTCATGTTGCCGCGCCTGTCGACTGGGCGTTCGGTCGCACCGCCTGGCGGGAGTCATCAAACTGTCACTGAACTGTGGCAGCGCGCCCGAACAGAATTCATCAGACTCGCGCTCTACTGGGGATCTGCATTCTGGTGTTTCTTTCATGCGGGCTTTTTGGCTTTTTCTTTTCTGTGTATTCGGCGTACCTGCGAGTTTCGCTGAACAGCGTTGTGACGCCCAGGTGCCGGTGCAGCGGGCCGAGCTGGGGGCGGTCAGCCTGGTGTACCAGAGTGTCGGTGCGCCACGCGACCCTGCCTTGCTGCTGGTGATGGGCCTGGGCGGGCAGCTGATCCACTGGCCGGACGATGTGGTCGAGGCATTGTGCCGCCAGGGCTTTCGGGTGATCCGCTATGACAACCGCGATGTCGGCCTGTCACGCTGGAGCCAGTTGCCACCGTCGGCCAACCTGACGGTCGAATTGCTGCGCTACAAACTGGGCCTGCCGGTGGTTGCGCCTTATACGCTGACCGACATGGCGGACGATGGTCTGCGCCTGATGGATGCGTTGGGCGTGCGCCAGTTCCACGTGCTGGGGGTGAGCATGGGCGGCATGATTGCCCAGCACCTGGCGGCCATGGCGCCCGAGCGCGTGCGCAGCCTGACGCTGGTCATGTCCAGTTCAGGGGCGGCGGGGTTGCCGGCGCCGGATCCGGCGCTGGTGCAACTGCTGGCCCGGCGCAGCGCGCCGAACCGCAAAGTGGCCATCGAACAGCAGGCCGACCTGCTGGCGGCGCTGGGCAGCCCCGAGGTGCATGACGACCGTGCAGCCTTGCTGCAGCAGGCGGCCGTGGCCTACGACC
The DNA here is from genome assembly GCF_044762545.1 of Pseudomonas sp. NPDC096925. Lineage (NCBI taxonomy): Bacteria > Pseudomonadati > Pseudomonadota > Gammaproteobacteria > Pseudomonadales > Pseudomonadaceae > Pseudomonas > Pseudomonas sp. NPDC096925. The sequence goes on from NZ_JBIWEM010000004.1 coordinate 386,314, forward strand.
GGGCGTTCAACCCTGACGGGGCCAAGCGCCAGATCATGGCAATCCTGGCCGAGCCGAGCCGCGTCGAGCTATTGAACCGGTTGAGGGTGCCGACATTGGTGGTGCATGGTACGGCCGACCCATTGCTGCCGGTAATGCATGGCGTGCACCTTGCGGCACATATTCAAGGTAGCCAGTTGCGTTTGATACCGGGGTTGGCGCACCGCTTCCAGGAGCCGTTCAAGGCGCCGCTGCTGGGGGCTGTGTTGCCCTACCTGCAGGCGCATCGGCAGGATGTCACGCATATCGCAGGGCTCTGAATCCGCGTTGGCCTCTTCACGGGTACGGCACAGACCTCAGGCAATGTGAGGAACCTGTGGGAGCGGGTTTACCCGCGAAGAGGCCAGCGCCGATTCCGATCAGTGCATCCGCACCCACAAGGTCACCAGCACGGTCGCGGCCATCAGCCAGGCCACCGTGGCCAGTGCCAGCGATGCCTCCAGGCGCAGGCGGTCGACCAGCACATACAAGGTCGCCAGGTACACGAAGTACGGAATGATCGACCACATGCCGAACAGGATGGTGGTCTTCAGGTCGGCAATGCTGCGCCCTTTGCCGACGATGTAATGGGCAATCAGGGCGAAGGTAGGGAACAGCGGCACCAGCCCGGCGATGTAGTAATTGCGCGTCTTCGACAGCACCGCCAGCAGCAGCACCACGCCAGCGCCAAGGGCCGCTTTGAATACCAGGTCCACGTTGTCTTTCCAGGTTGGGTTTGAGGTCAGCCGAGGCCGTATTTTTTTACTTTGTCGAACAGCGTGGTCTTGGCCATGCCCAGCTCCTGGCTGGCCTGGCTCAGGTTGCCGCCAGTGCGTTGCAGGGCGTCGCTGAGCAGGTTGCGCTCGAACGCTTCCACCGCCTCGGCAAAGCCCAGACCTTGGCTGGCACCACCGCTGGGGCCTTTCTTGAACGCCGGCAGGCCGAGGGCATAGCGTTCGGCGACGTTGCGCAGCTCACGCACGTTGCCCGGCCAGTCGTGGGCCATCAGGCGCGACAGGGTCTGGCTGTCCAGGGCAGGTGTTTCACGGTCGAAGCGCAGGGCAGACTGCTGCAGGAAGTGTTCGAACAGCTGCAGGATGTCTTCGCGGCGCTCGCGCAGCGGCGGCAGCTCCAGGGTTACCACGTTCAGCCGGTAATACAGGTCGCTGCGGAACTGGCCGCTCTGGCCCATGGCATCCAGGTCGGACTTGGTGGCGGCGATGACCCGGCAGTCCACCGGAATGCTCTGGTTCGAGCCCAGCCGCTCCAGGGTGCGCTCCTGCAGCACGCGCAACAGCTTGATCTGCAGGTTGATCGGCATGCTCTCCACTTCGTCGAGGAACAGCGTGCCGCCGTTGGCGTGTTCGATCTTGCCGATGCGGCGTTTGCCGGCGCCGGTGAAGGCGTTGGCTTCGTGGCCGAAAATCTCGCTTTCGAACAGGTTTTCCGGCAGGCCGCCACAGTTCAGCGCCACGAACGGCTGGCCCTGGCGGCGGCTGAAGTCGTGCAGGCAGCGGGCGACCAGTTCCTTGCCGGTACCGGTCTCGCCTTCGATCAACACGTTGGCCGAGGTATCGGCAACGTTGGCGATCAGTTCGCGCAGGTGCTCCATGGCTGGCGAGCGGCCAATGATGCGCCCCTCCAGGCTGCTTTGCTCGGCCAACTGGCGGCGCAGGGCCACCACTTCGCGCGACAGCCCGCGCTGTTCAAGGGCGCGGCGCACCACGTCGACCAGGCGCTCCGGGGAGAAGGGCTTTTCCATGAAGTCGTAGGCGCCATTGCGCATGGCGCCGACCGCCATGTCGATATCGCCGTGGCCGGTGATCAGCACCACCGGCAGGCTGCGGTCGCGGGCCTTGAGGCGGTTGAGCAGCTCCAGGCCATCGATGCCCGGCAGGCGGATATCGCTGACGACGATGCCGGCGAAGTCGTCGCCGATGCGTTCCAGCGCTTGCTCGGCGCTGCCCACGCCTTCACAGGCGATGTCTTCCAGGGCCAGCGCCTGCTGGCAGCCGAGCAGCACATGCGGGTCGTCTTCGACGATCAGGACGGTAAGAGGCGCTTGGTTCATGGGTGCTCTGCCGATTCGCTAGGGGGTGATACCAGCGGCAGGGCCAGGACGAAGGCCGTGCCGCCGCTGGCGGGGTGCTCGACGTTGAGGCTGCCCTTGGCGGCGGCGGCAAGGCTCGCCGACAGGGTCAGGCCCAGGCCCAGGCCGTGTTCGCCCGGTTTGGTGGTGAAGAAAGGTTCGAACAGGTGCTTGCGCGCCTCGGCGTCGATGCCGTGGCCATTGTCGCGCACCTGCAAACGGTACTTGTCGCCCTGCAGCTCGCCTTCCAGCCACAGCTGCGGCAGTGGCTGGGCGGCCATGGCATCCAGGGCGTTGCCGATCAGGTTGACCAGGATCTGCTCCAGGCGGGTCTGGTCGATGGCCAGTTGCTGGTCCTCGAACTGATTGTGCAACTGCAGGTGGCAGGCGCTGATGCGGTTGGCCAGCACCTGCAGGGTTGCGTCCACCGCCTTGGCCAGCGAGGCCTGGCCGCTGTCGTCAGCGCGCCGGGCGAACGAGCGCAGGCTGGCGGTGATACGGCCCATGCGGTCAATCAGGTCGTTCATGGTGCGCAGGTTGGTGCTGGCGGTTTCCAGCGCCCCGCGTTCGAGGAAGCGCACGGTATTGCCGGACAGGGTGCGCAGCGCGGCCAGCGGCTGGTTCAGTTCGTGGGCGATGCTGGTCGACATCTGCCCGATGGCGGCCAGCTTGCCGGCCTGTACCAGCTCATCCTGGGCGTGGCGCAGGGTTTGCTCGGCATGCCGGCGCTCGCGAATCTGGCCCTTCAGGCGTTCGTTGCTGGCGCGCAGGTCGGCCGTGCGTTCGGCGATCCGTCGCTCCAGCTGACTGTTGGCTTCCTGCAGGGCCTCGCGGGCTGCCAGGCGGGTGGCGATGACCTTGCGCCGTTCGTTCCAGGCGATGCCGAGGATCGCCAACAAGGCGAAGGCCACGCCCACCAGGATGCCTTGCACCATGGATTCGCGGCGCAGGTCCTGCAGCGGGGTCAGCAGGGTGAAGTGCCAGGGTGTATCGGCCAGGCGCCGGGTCTGGGCCAGGTAGGCCACTTCGTGGGCCTTGCCCTGTGCGGTTTCGCTGTTGGCCGGGAAGGTCAGCTTTTCCACGCCATCGGCCAGGGTTTCCCGGGCCAGGGGTTGCAGCTCGTTCAGCGGCCACCAGTAGTACTGCAGGCTTCGGGCCAGGCGCTCCTTGATTTGCGGGGTCAGCGGGCGTACCGACTTCAGGCGCCGGGCCGGGTCGCTGGAGAGGATGATGATGCCGTTCTCGTCGCTGACGAACGCCTCCAGGCGGGCACGCTGCCAGCGCTCCTCGAGGGTGTCCAGGCGCACTTTGATCACCGCCACGCCAATGATCTTGCCGTGCTCTTCCAGGCCATGGGCCAGGTAATAGCCGGCCTCGCCGGTGGTGCTGCCGATACCGTAGAAACGCCCGGGCTCGCCGCGCACGGCGGTCTGGAAGTAGGCCCGGAACGACAGGTCCTCGCCGAGGAACGAGTCGGCATCGCGCCAGTTGCTGGTGGCCTGGACCCGGCCGTTGGTGTCGAGGACGAAGATGGCCCGGCTGCGACTGCGCCGGTTCAGGCCTTCGAGGTATTCGTTGACGGTCTGCCGCGAGCCGCCGTCAGGGTCGGTGAGCAGGTGCGAGACGCTGTCTTCCAGCTCCAGCAGGCTCGGCAGGTAGGTGTACTTGCTGATTTCGCTCTCGACCGTGCGCGCGTGCAGCTCCAGCTGGCGCTCGCCGTTTTCGCTGAGGGTGCGGATGCCGTTGCTCTCGCTGATCAGGTAGCCAGCCATGCCCAGGCCGACCATCAGCAGGATGATCAGTGGCGGCAACAGCAATTGGCGGAGGAGGCGGGATTTCACGGCAGGCTTGGCAGGGAGAAGAAGCGAAGGATCGCATTTCATCACAGTGGCCTTGTCACGACCAGCGCCTGCTGCCCGAAAGGGCAGCGGCGCCGACCGCTTCAGTGAAGCAAAATCAGTGCTGCAGGATCTTGCTGAGGAAGTGCTGGGTACGTTCGTGGCGGGCGCTCGGGTTGCCGAAGAAGTCTTCCTTCTGGCAATCCTCGATGATGTTGCCCTTGTCCATGAAGATCACGCGGTTGGCCACCTTGCGGGCGAAGCCCATTTCATGGGTCACGCACATCATGGTCATGCCCTCGTGGGCCAGCTCGACCATCACGTCCAGTACTTCGTTGACCATTTCCGGGTCCAGCGCCGAGGTCGGTTCGTCGAACAGCATGACGATCGGATCCATCGACAGGGCGCGGGCGATGGCCACGCGCTGCTGCTGGCCGCCGGACAGCTGGCCGGGGTGCTTCTTGGCGTGGGCACCGAGGCCGACGCGGTCGAGCAGGGCCAGGCCCTTCTTGGTCGCTTCCGCTTCGCTGCGGCCGAGCACCTTGCGCTGGGCAATGGTCAGGTTCTCGGTGATGGACAGGTGCGGGAACAGCTCGAAGTGCTGGAACACCATGCCAACGCGCGAACGCAGCTTGGGCAGGTTGGTCTTGGGGTCGGCAATCGAGGTGCCGTCGACCACGATGTCACCTTTCTGGAACGGCTCCAGGGCGTTGACACACTTGATCAGGGTGGACTTGCCCGAGCCCGACGGGCCACATACCACCACCACTTCACCCTTCTTGACCTCGGTGCTGCAGTCGGTCAGTACCTGGAAGTCCCCGTACCACTTGTTGACGTTCTTGATGGAAATCATACGGCGATCCTTTTTTGCAGACGCTTGACCAGCCACGAAGCGGAGAAGCTGATGAGGAAGTACACGACACCGGCGAAGATCAGGAACTCATGGGAGCGCCCGATGATGTCGCCGTTGGAGCGTGCCGAGTTGAGGAAGTCCACCAGGCCCACGGTGTATACCAGCGAGGTGTCCTGGAACAGGATGATGCTCTGCTGCAGCAGCAGCGGGGTCATCTTGCGGAAGGCCTGGGGCAGGATGATCAGGCGCATGGTCTGGCCGTAGGTCATGCCCAGGGCCTGGGCGGCGCCCATCTGGCCCTTGGAGATCGACTGCACACCGGCGCGGACGATTTCGCAGAAGTACGCGGCCTCGAACATCATGAATGCCACCACGCAGGAGGTGAAGGCACCCACCGGGGTGTCCTCGCCGGTGATCCAGCGCAGCACGAACGGTACCGCCAGGTAGAACCAGGTGATTACCAGCAGCAGCGGGATCGAGCGGAAGTAGTTGACGTAGGCACCGGCCACGTTCGACAGCAGCTTGCTCGACGACAGGCGCATCAAAGCCAGGATGGTCCCCAGGACGATGCCGCCGACCACGCCCATGACCATCAGCTGCAGGGTCATGACCATGCCTTCCCACAGGGCAGGCAGGGCCGGGATGATTTCGCTGAAATCCATGTCCATTTATTTGCCCCCTACGGAAATCAGGCCGGGCACCGAGACTTTCTTCTCGACCATGCGCATCAGCAGCATCAGGCCCATGTTCAGGGTGAAGTAGATCAGCGTGGCCAGGGTGAAGGCCTCGAACAGGTTGGCCGAGAATTCGGCGGTCTGCTTGGTCTGCGCCAGCAGTTCCATCAGGCCGATCAGCGACGCCACCGACGAGTTCTTGAACACGTTCAGGAATTCCGAAGTGAGCGGCGGAATGATGATCCGGTAGGCTTGCGGCAGCAGCACGTTGGTGTAGATCTGCGACAGGCTGAAGCCCATGGCGCGGGCGGCGGCTTCCTGGCCGCGGGGCAGCGCCTGGATGCCGGTACGCACCTGTTCGCACACGCGGGCGGCGGTGAACAGGCCCAGGCAGATGACCACGCTGATCAGCGCCGAGGTGGTCGGGTTGAGGTCCTGCTTGAACCATTCCTGCAGGCCTTCTGGCAGCAGGTCCGGCACCAGGAAGTACCAGATGAACAGCTGCACCAGCAGCGGCACGTTGCGGAACAGCTCCACGTAGGCAGTGGCGATACCTGCTACCACACGGTTCGGCACGGTGCGCATGACGCCGAGGAGCGAACCCAGCAGCAAGGCGATGATCCAGGCGGTGATGGCGATGGCGATGGTCCAGCCCAGACCGGTGACGTACCAGTCCAGATAGGTTTCGCTGCCCACGCCGGTGGACTTGAAGAACACGCCCCAGTCCCAGTTGTAATTCATCGGGATTTCCCCTCAGACGGTTGTTTCACGGGCACCTTCCAGCATCCGAGGGCGTAAGGCCCTCGGATGAAAGGTTAGACACTAACAGGTGGCCTGCAGGTTTAATTCGCGCGTTGCAGCGCAGCAGGCCACTGGCTGGGGATCAGGACTTCTTCTCGTCCGCGGCCTTGTCGGTCGGCTCGGCGATCAGTTTCTTCAGCTCGTCGCTCATCGGGAACTGCAGGTTCAGGCCCTTTGGCGGGATTGGTTGCTGGAACCACTTGTCGTAGCTCTTGTTGACTTCGCCCGACTTGAAGTAACCGACGATGGCGTCATCGACCGCTTTCTTGAAGGCGGCGTCATCCTTGCGCACCATGCAGCCGTAGATTTCGTACGACTGTGGGGTACCGGTGATGACCCAGTCCGATGGCTTGCGCGCCTTGGCCATTTCGCCGGCGAGCAGGGCGTCGTCCATCATGAAGGCCACGGCGCGGCCGCTTTCGAGCATGTTGAAGGCTTCACCGTGGTCCTTGGCGGAAATCACGTTCATCTTCATCTGCTTGTCGGCGTTCATCGCCTTGAGGATGCGCTCGGAGGTGGTACCGGCGGTGGTCACCACGTTCTTGCCGGCCAGGTCCGGGAAGTCCTTGTATGCTGGCTGACCGTCCTTGACCTTGGTCAGCAGGCGGGTACCGACTTCGAAGATGCCGACCGAGAAACCGACCTGCTGCTGGCGCTCGACGTTGTTGGTGGTGGAGCCGCACTCGAGGTCCACGGTGCCGTTCTGCACCAGCGGGATGCGGGTCTGGGAAGTGACCAGGTTGTAGCGGACCTTGATGTCCGTACCCAGTTGCTTCTTCAGGGCGTCGACGACAGCCAGCTGGATGTCATGCGAGTAGCCCACGGGCTCGGGCTTGCCGGCCAGGTAGGAAAACGGGATGGAGGAGTCGCGGTGGCCCAGGGTGATGGTGCCCGAATCCTTGATCTTCTTCAGGGTGCCGGTCAGTTCTTCGGCCATGGCCGGCGAAGCGATCACAGCGGCCGCGATGGCGGCGCCCAGCAATTGACGAACGATACGCATCAAATTTTCCTCGACGTGTTTGTTTTTTTTATGGAGCCGTTGGCGGACTCTTTCGTTCAACGAATACCGCAAGAAGCGAGTGCATTCGGCTACCAAGTGTAGAGCATGAGTCGTGCCAAGCCCTGATATCGATCATAACGTCGCATATTCCGAGGGATACAAGCGATTTTTCATGCTGCAGGCTCGCTGTGTCGTGACGGGTTTCCGAACGAATGCCGGGATGGCGTTCGGAAACCCGAATGGCTGATCGGCGAGCTGTATCAAGCTCGACATATTTACCGCGGGGTGGATCAACGCACGTGCTCACATCCGGGCTTTCCAGACTGGAGATCCCTCTGTGGCTGCCATTCATTCCTTCGCCCAAACCTCTGTCGATCACTTGATAGCGCGACAACTACCTTCATGGCTCGTCAATGCCGAGGTTGCGCATGCGCGGGCCTTTCGCCAGGCCTTGTCAGCCCAGCAGGCCTGCGCCGAGCGTTTGCGCCAGGTAATGCAGCCTGTTCCTTCGATCGAGACGTTTGCCCTGGCGCGGCTGGAAACGGCCTTGCGCGACGCGGGGCTGGAGCAGGTCGATCCTCGGCAGGCGTTCGTCTTGATCGAAGAGCAGTTCAAACTGCCTTCGGCCGCCGAGAAACTGTATCAACCCACGGTAACCTACAAGTCACAGCACAGTTTGCTGGCGGCGGCTTTGCACAACTTCCAGGACCAGGAAACCCGGCCTTGGCTGTTGCGCAAGGCAAAGCTGGTCGGCGCCCAAGGCGTAGCCTTGCCCCTTTCGTTCGAGCATTTTGCCGCGTTGTGCCGCAGCCTGGATGTTGGTGCGGGCTATCAGGCACTGCTGAAGAATGTGCTGCAGCCCAAGTCGGGCCGTGGTCAACCCAGGGATCAGGCGCGCAAGGAAATCGAGCAGCTTTTCCAGGACTGCCAGCGCACCCGCCTGGAAGCTTCGCTGTACGAGGCCAGGATCAAGGGGCATATGGACGAAGCGGACCTGCGGCGATTGCTGTCATGTTTCACCTCGCAGAATGGAAAGGATGGTGCCAACGGCACTCTGATTGCGCGTCAGCTCTATTTGCTTGGCAAGTGCATCATCGGTGTAATCGCCTTCGAATGGCGAGTGGCCGGCAGCGATGTGATCGACGAAATCATCCTGTGGGTGCCTGATGACCCTGAAAAAGCCATCCGTCACTACGATAGTTGGCAGGATGCCTACCAGGACATGGGCATGCGCTTGCGTGCGCCCTCGTTCCGCCGGTTTTTCGAGCGGTTCATCAAGGCACGCGACTGCAACGGATTCACCCAGGCGTTGACCAGTCTGCTTGCAGCATCCGCCCCTGGTTCGCCGCTGCAGCTCGACGGCCGAAACCTGCCCGTCACGGGTGATGTGTTCGCCCACGTCCAGGCGCAGCAGATGGCCAGGATCTTCGACGATGCGCGTTTCATTGCCGTGCCCACGGATGATGAAGATCGCCAGAGCAGGCAGCAGCGGTTGCAGCAGATGCTGTCCGCAGGGCTGGACCTGTTGGGGATGGCGGCTTTTTTCATACCCACGCTGGGCGAGGTGCTGCTGGTGATCAACGCCGCACAGTTGCTGGACGAGGTCTACGAAGGCTATGAGGCCTGGCGATTAGGGGATCGCCAAGCAGCGCTGGCTCACCTGTTCAGCGTTGCCGAGAACCTGGCACTGGCCGGGGCGGTTTCCGGGACCATGCATGTATTGCCGCGCATTCCGTTTGTCGATGCGCTGGAACCTGGACTGGCCGCAGGGGGCAAGGTGAAGCTCAGGCACGGCAGCACGCATGCGCACGTGGAGCAAAGTCCTGCAGCGCTATTGCAAGCTCTCGCCCCACAAACGCTCGGCAGTGTGCTGGAGGATGATGCGCGCACGCTTGTGGCTGTCACCGGCTACGGCACCGATGAGCTGCGGCGCCTGTGCGTAGAGCTGGCGCCGGTCCCGGCACGGATCCAGGACATGCATGAGCGCATAGGCCTGCATCGCAGTTCAGCCGGGCTTGAAGGCCCATTGTTCGAGGAGGCGTTCGCCGCCCTGAGCGAACCCCTTGATTCAGACCAGGTGATTCTGATGCAGGCGTTCAAGGGCCTGACGCCTCATGGGGCTGCGGAAATCATCAGGCACACCAGCACTGCTCAACTGGAAAGCTTCCGTACCACCGGGCGCCTGCCGCTGAGCATGGCTGAACGGGCGCGCCGGTATGCTCGGGACAGCCGTCTGGACAAGGCCTGCCTCGGCATGCGCTTGCATGGCATGATCAACGCAGACAGCGAGCAGTTGGTGATGGGGCTGGTTGCGAAGAAGGCGCCATGGCCCTCTTCGCACCCTGTGGAGCTGCGCTCGGGCAGCCGCAATGGTCGCGTGCAGTTTGCCAGTCATCCCGAGTCGAAAGCCCAGGCCAGGGTCATCGTGAGGAGCGGGGCAGGTTACCGCCTCGACAAGGGCGATGGTGCGAACACGGAGGGTGCTGGCCAGTCGTTGCTGAAGGTGGTGGTGCAATGCCTGGACGAAGAGCAGAAGGTCGCACTGGGCTCTAGTAGCCTCGATGCCAGGCAACTACGTGACTGGTTGATGGAAGCAGCCAGTGCCGATCGCGAACTGGCTGGCCGGCTGATTGGCTTGGCGCCATCGGGTGAAGGCATCCATCTGCCCAGGCGCTTTGGCGACGGACGCCTGGGCTACAGGCTCAGCGGCGGTGGGGAGAGCAGCCAGCAAGCGATCAGGCGCGGGATTCACCAGATCTTTCCGACGCTCAGCGAGTTGCAGCTGCAGGCTTATCTGAACGCTGTGCGGGCGCAAGGCCATAGTCTCTGGGATCACTACCAGCTGCTGCAACGCCAGCTTGCGGAGCTGCGGCAGGCCTTGAGCGAATGGCAAGGCCAATGGCGAACACCTGCCGATGCCGTGAGGCGCCGTCGGGTCGCCGAAACCTTGCGTCGCAGCTGGCGGCGCAAGCTGGTGGATGCCAATGACGAATACGAGCTGGTAATCGATGGCGAGCATGTCGGTGAGCTGCCGTCGCTGCCTGCGGGGCTCGAATTTGCGCATGTGCAACGGTTGGTCCTGCGCAATATGAACCTGGCGAGCATCGAAGCGGATTTTCTCCATCGCTTCCCCAACCTGGTCGAACTGGACCTGAGCGAAAACCGCCTCACTCAGGTGCCGCCGGGAATAGAAAGGCTGGTACACCTGCGCCGCCTGAACCTTGCACGTAACCAGATCGTGATCAACGCCGAAGCCAATCATCGCTTTGCCCAGCTAACGTTGCTGGATACGATCGAGCTGAGTTTCAATCCGCTACGCCAGGCGCCGGACCTGTCAGGTTTGCGTCATGTGCGGCAACTGCATCTGCGTGCGACCGAGTTGGTGGATTTGGAGGAGTTGCTGGCACGCGCCTCCTGGAGAGCGTTGATTGACGCACGAGAAAACCGGATTCGCGAACTGCAGCGGGAAATGCAAGGGCTGAACTTGCGACTGGCGCGAATCGAGCTGCATGACAACCCGTTGAGCCGGGCCAGCCATGAGCAGCTCGACCGTGCGCATGTCGGCACAATCCCGGGCACCCGAGGAAGCACCTCCTACAAGCATCGTGAAGCCAGTGTGGAGGTCCGCGAGCTGTGGACGCAAACCCGTGACCCGGCGCTGCGCAGGCAGCGCGAGGCGACCTGGGATCGGTTGCAGCAGGAGGTCGGGTCGCGCGACCTGTTCCGGTTTCTGGCTGATCTGAGCCAGGGGGACGATTTTACGGAACACCCGGGCCACTACCGTCGGCGCATATGGCGCATCCTGGATGCCTGTGAGCAGAGCGAAGTGGTGCGCGAGCAGTTGTTCCGCGAGGTCGGGGGGCCGCGCAGTTGTGAAGACCGTTTGCTGTTGATATTGAATCAGCTGGAAGTCGGTGTGCTGGTACAGCAGGGTGTCACCGGTGTACCACCGGCCATGATGGAACAAAGCCTGGTGCGGCTGGGGCGCCAGCTTTACCGGCTGGATCTGGTGGACGCGATCGCAGCCCGGCATGTGCAGCGCATGCGCGCAGGTGCCATTGACCGGGTCGATGAAATCGAGGTCAGGCTGTTGTTCCGTAACCAGCTGGCGCAGGCGCTTGAATTGCCGATCCATGTCGAGGACATGCATTACGCGTCATATGCCAATATAACGGACGCCGAACTGGTCGAAGCTCGACTGGAGGTACTGGAAACCGAGACGCCTCAGGCCATTCAGCAGGCCCTGGCGCAGAGGCCGTTCTGGGTGGACTACGCAAGGCGGCGGTACGCCGAACGGTTCGAGCAGCTTGCGGAGCCTTACCACCAGCGCCTGGCCGAGTATGAGGCGCAAGCTGCAAGCGCCAGCGAGCAGCTCTACCTGCAAAAAGCCGACGAGCTGATGCATGAGCTGGAAGCGGCCGAGCGTGAGTTGCTGCGGGCACTGGCCGAGGAGGCGTGGAGGCGCTTTGCCGAGTGAGGCAGGGTGGCCATCCGCGTTGCGGGCTGGCTACCCTGGCATGTCAGGCCGCGCGAGTTGCGGCCTGGGTTGCCTGCTTGTGGCGAAGGTACTCAATCAGCGCTTCTTGCTCCGTGACGCTGGTGAACAGGCCGAGCTTGGTGCGACGCCAGAGGATGTCGTCCGCGCTCATGGCCCATTCTTCCCGCATGAGGTAGTCCACTTCATGAGCGAACAACCCGCCACCGATGGACTGCCCCAGGTCCTGCGGCCCTTGCACACCCTCGAGCAACTGCCATACGCGGCTGCCGTAAGTCAGAGCCCAGCGCTTGGCGATATCGACCGGCAGCCATCCGCAACGGGCCAGCACGGCATCGACCAAGGCTTGCACGGTGGTCATCCGTTCGCCGCCCGGCAGTGGCGAGCTGGCTGTCCAGCTGCCGCGCATTTGCGGGAAGTACGGCTTGAGCTCGGCCATGGCTGACTCGGCCAGCTTGCGGTAGGTGGTCAGCTTGCCGCCGAACACCGAGAGCAACGGTGCCTGGCCTTCCCCGGCGGACAACGCCAGGGTGTAGTCGCGAGTTACTGCCGATGGGTTGTCGGATTCGTCGTTGCACAGCGGGCGGACGCCCGAATAGGTGTGCAGGATATCGCTGCGGCCCAGTTGATGGTTGAAATGCGCGTTGACCACTTTCAACAGGTAGTCGGTTTCCTGGTCGGTGATCGCCACCTTGGCTGGGTCGCCGGTGTATTCGCGGTCGGTCGTGCCGATCAGGGTGAAGCGGTCGAGGTAGGGAATGCAGAAGACGATGCGCTGGTCTTCGTTCTGCAGGATGTAGGCGTGTTCCCCCTCGTACAGGCGCGGCACGATCAAGTGGCTGCCCTGGATCAGGCGGATGCCATAGGGCGCATCGAGCTTGAGGTCATCCTTGATGAAACTGGCTACCCACGGGCCGGCCGCATTGACCAGGGCGCGAGCGCGGATGGTCTGCAGGCTGCCATCGGCGTGCTGCAGCTCGACTTGCCAGACCCCTTCGCTGCGCTCTGCGCGCAAGCAACGAGTGCGGGTGCGGATGTGCGCGCCGTTTTCACGGGCGGCCATGGCATTGAGTATGACAAGGCGCGCATCGTCCACCGCGCAGTCGGCATATTCGAAACCACGGGTGATCTCTGGCTTGAGCGGGTAGCCGGGGCCAAAGCGCAGGCTGCGCGAGGCGCCCAGGCGTTTGCGTTTGCCCAGGTGGTCATACAGGAACAGGCCGGCGCGAATCATCCAGGCCGGGCGCAGGTGCGGGCGGTGCGGTAGCACGAAGCGCATGGGCTTGACGATGTGCGGGGCTTTGGCCAGCAACACTTCGCGCTCGGCCAGCGCTTCACGCACCAGGCGGAACTCGTAGTGCTCCAGGTAGCGCAGGCCGCCGTGGATCAACTTGCTGCTGGCCGACGAGGTGTGCTGGGCGAGGTCATCCTTTTCGCACAGGAACACTTTGAGGCCGCGGCCGGCCGCATCGGCAGCGATGCCCACGCCATTGATGCCGCCGCCGATCACAGCGAGGTCATAGCAGTCAGCGAGTGGGGGCTGGGACGAAACGGGCTTGGACACGGGCAAGGCCTCCTGGTAGCTGTTCATATCGATTATGAACATTGATGTTCGTTTTCGAAAATATTAGCGCAACAGAAAGCCGGTCGCCAGCCAGTCTTTATAGAAAAAACTGATCAGATGACAATGAAGTGAACATTTACGAAAATTTCGGGTGATCGGTGTGAAAGGTGAGGCGCCTGTGAGATCGAGCGCCGCGCGATCTCGCAGGCGCTACAAAACCTGTGGCATGCGCCTGTCAGCCCTCACACCACCTCAAGCCGAATCTTGTACTGGTTGAGCAACTGGGTGAGGGCGGGGGCTGGCGCCTGGTCGGTCACAAGGCAGTCGACCATGCTGATCGAGCCCATGCGCACCATGGCGTTGCGCCCGAATTTGCTGGAGTCGGCGGCAAGGATCACTTGCCTGGCATTGGCGATGATCGCCTGGGATACCCGTACTTCCTGATAGTCGAAATCGAGCAGGCTACCGTCTTCGTCGATGCCACTGATGCCCACCAGGGCGAAGTCGACCTTGAACTGGTTGATGAAGTCGACACTGGCCTGGCCGACCACGCCGCCATCACGACGCACCGTGCCTCCCGCCACCAGCACTTCGAAATCGTCCTTGGCGGCAAGGATTGCGGCCACGTGCAGGTTATTGGTGATGACCTTCAGGTGATTATGGTTGAGCAGCGCCCGGGCAATGGACTCGGTGGTCGTGCCAATGTTGATGAACACCGAAGCATGGTCGGGAATCTGCTGGGCTACGGCTTCGGCGATGCGTTGCTTTTCGTCGCGCATCTGGTCGGCACGCATGGCGTAGGCGGTGTTCTCGATGCTCGAGTCGTAGGCGGCGCCACCGTGGTAACGGCGCAACAGGTTGAGCTCGGCCAGTTGGTTGATATCACGGCGGATAGTCTGTGGCGTGACGACGAACAGCTGCGCCATTTCTTCGATACTGACGTAACCGCGTTCACGCACCAGTTCGAGGATTTGTTGTTGGCGAGGGGGCAGATTCATGGGCGGTCCTTTGGGGCTGCCGGACAAATGCTGCAATGATGCCGTAGGACGCGGACTACGACCAGTAGACTAACGGGCCTGCTGTTTCACGCGGTCCCTGCCGCGGCGCCCGTCATCCACAAAACCCGGAAGCTTGCACTGGTCCCTGTGGGAGCGGCTTTAGCCGCGAACACCGGCGCAGCCGGTGTCATCTTCAAGGGTAACGCCGCTCCCACAGGATTTGGGCATGCTTTCGCGCCGGGGATCAGGCCTCGTGATCTTCCCAGTCACGGGTACGCTCGACCGCTTTTTTCCAGCCGGCATACAACTTCTCTTTCTGCGCTTCGTCCAGCTGTGGGCTGAATTCGCGTTCGATGATCGCCTTGTCGCGCAGCTCGTCCAGACCGCTCCAGAAGCCACAGGCAAGGCCCGCCAGATAGGCTGCGCCCAATGCCGTGGTCTCGCGCATCTTCGGCCGCTCCACGCAGGTGCCGAGGATGTCGGCCTGGAACTGCATGAGGAAGTTGTTGGCCACCGCACCGCCGTCCACACGCAGCGCGGACAGGCGCTGGCCGCAGTCCTGCTGCATGGCGTCGAGCACATCCCGGGTCTGGTAGGCGATCGACTCCAGTGCCGCGCGGATAATGTGGTCCACCTTAACGCCACGGGTCAGGCCGAACAGCGCGCCGCGGGCATACGGGTCCCAGTAAGGAGCGCCCAGGCCGGTGAAGGCGGGCACCAGGTATACGCCGTTGCTGTCCTTGACCTTGCTGGCGAAGTATTCGGTATCCAGGGCGTCGTTGATGATCTTCAGCTCGTCACGCAGCCACTGCACGGTAGAGCCACCGTTGAACACAGCGCCCTCCAGGGCATAGGCCACTTCGCCCCGCGGACCGCAAGCGATGGTGGTGAGCAGGCCATGGGATGACTTCACCGCCTGGTCGCCGGTGTTCATCAGCAGGAAGCAACCGGTGCCGTAGGTGTTCTTGGCCTGGCCCGGCTCCACGCACATCTGGCCAAACAGCGCCGACTGCTGGTCGCCGGCGATACCGGCAATGGCGATGCCGCTCTTGGTGTGGCCGTAGACCTCGGAGGAAGGGCGTACCTCGGGCAGCATCTGCCGTGGGATGCCGAGGATTTCCAGGAGCTTGTCGTCCCACTGCAGGCTGTGGATGTTGAACATCAGCGTGCGCGAGGCGTTGGTGTAATCGGTGACATGCACCTTGCCTCCGGAGAACTTCCAGATCAGCCAGGTATCGATGGTGCCGAACAGCAGCTCGCCGCGCTCGGCGCGTTCGCGGGCGCCCTCGACGTTGTCGAGGATCCATTTCAGCTTGGTGCCGGAGAAGTACGGGTCGGTGACCAGGCCGGTGGTTTCGCGAATGTAGTCTTCATGGCCGTCGCGCTTGAGCTGGGCGCAGATCTCGGTGCTGCGGCGGCACTGCCAGACGATGGCGTTGTACACCGGGCGACCGGTTTCCTTGTCCCACACCACGGTGGTTTCACGCTGGTTGGTGATACCCAGCGCGGCGACCTGGGCGTGGCTGATACCCGCCTGGGCCAGGGCCTCGACCATGGTCGCGCTCTGTGTGGCGAAGATTTCCATCGGGTCATGCTCGACCCAGCCTGCCTGCGGGTAGTGCTGGGCAAACTCGCGCTGGGAGGTACCCACCACATTGGCGTCGCGGTCGAAAATGATGGCCCGCGAACTGGTGGTGCCCTGGTCCAGGGCGATGATGTAGTTCTTATCCTGGGTGTCTGTCATGGTCGTAGGCCTTGCGAAAATAGGGGTTCAGGGCTGGGCTTGATGCCGGCGTCAATTGACTTGAGTATCGCCCTGGCGATTGTCATTTGTCTCAGGGTTCACGGCGGCTGCCATTGGCAGGTTGCGGGCGATCAGGCCGCGATAGGTCGCGGCCCCCAGGCAGGCGCCAAGGATCGGTGCGAACACCGGAACCAGGAAATAAGGCATGTCCCGACCGCCAGTGAAGGCGATTTCGCCCCAACCGGCCAGGAAGGTCATGAGTTTTGGCCCGAAATCGCGGGCCGGGTTCATGGCAAAGCCGGTCAACGGGCCCATTGCGCTGCCGATCACGGCGATCAACAGGCCGATCAGCAGCGGGGCCATGGCGCCGCGCGGCAGGCCGTTGTTGTCGTCGGTCAGGGCCATGATCACGGCCATCAGGATGGCGGTGATGACCACTTCGACCAGGAACGCCTGGCCGGTGGACAGCGACGGGTGCGGATAGGTGGAGAACACCGAGGCCAGCTCCAGGCTGGCTTCGCTACCGCGCAACATGGCGTGGGCCTGTTCGAAATCGAAGAACAGGTTGCTGTACAGGGTGTAGACCAACGCTGCGCCACAGAACGCGCCGCATACCTGGGCCAGCATGTAGAAGGGCAGCTTGCGCTTGTCGAAACCGGCGAACAGGGTGAGGGCGATGCTCACCGCCGGGTTCAGGTGCGCGCCGGAAATGCCGGCGGTGAGGTAGATCGCCATGCTGACGCCCACGCCCCAGATGATACTGATTTCCCACAGGCCGAAGCTGGCGCCCGCGACCTTGAGCGCGGCGACGCAGCCGGTACCGAAGAAGATGAGCAGTGCAGTACCGAGGAACTCGGCCAGGCATTGGCTGGACAGCGTGGGTTGGCGTAGAGCAGTCGTCATGTATGACCTCGTTTTTTTTGTTGTGAGGCGCGTGGCGCTCGACAGCAAAGCCTGGAGTCTATCCCCATTGACCCCAGGCAGATGTAGGAAATGCACCTTAAAAGTGCACCATTTATTCAGAAACGAAAAAATATAGACAAGAAACGCTGATGTCAAAGGTCGAAAGTGAACGGTCGGTCACGAGCTGGCTGCTGATTTCCGGTGCGGATCCGCGTACTAGAGGGGTGCGCTTGCTGTGCGCTGGCTGCGATGTGGGAATTATCCTAAAGTAGCCACCGAGCCGTCCCCGACCGGAGCCCCTGCATGACCCCCGCCCTAGACCTGTTGAAGAAGCACCGCGCCGAGCATCGTGTGCACAGTTACGAACATGACCCCAAGTCGGCGTCATATGGTCTTGAGGCTGCGGAAAAGCTCGGTCTCGACCCGCAGCAGGTGTTCAAGACCTTGCTGGCGAGCAGCGAGAAGGGGGAGTTGCTGGTGGCGGTGGTGCCTGTGGTGGGCACGCTGGACCTCAAGGCCCTGGCCCATGCTGCCGGGGTGAAAAAGTGCGAGATGGCCGACCCGGCGGCGGCGCAGCGGGCCACGGGGTACCTGGTGGGAGGGATCAGCCCGTTGGGGCAGAAGAAGCGCCTGCGCACCTTTATCGATGACTCGGCACAGAACTTTGCAACCATCCATGTCAGCGCCGGGCGGCGTGGGCTGGAGGTGGAGTTGGCGGCAGCGGTATTGGCCGAGCATACCCAGGGCAAGTTTGCCGGGATCGGGCGGGGCTGAGAATTTTCGGGGCTGCTTTGCAGCCCTTTCGCGACTCAAGGCCGCTCCCACAGGTACAACGCCGCCCGTGAATGGTGCGCTGTACCTGTGGGAGCGGCCTTGTGTCGCGAAAGGGCCGCAAAGCAGCCTCAGGATTTTGAATCAGGTCGCCGAACTGTATCGACGCACGCCGTTTTCCTGCCGCGGCAACTGCGCCGCCACGCTACCCGGCACGGGGAACAGCACCAGGTGATCGGCCTTTACCGCAATCCCCACATCCTCACCGACCTGATGGTCGTCATGGCTAGGGAAGATCGCCTCCAGCTGGCTGCCGGTCGGCAACTGCAGGCGGTACAAGGTCGATGCACCAAGGAAGCTTTTGCCGACGATGTTCGCTTGCAGCGCGCTGCCCGGTGCGTGGACGATATCGTCAGGGCGCAGCAGCACATCCACCGAGCTGCCCGGCGCCATGATGTAGGCACGGTTGCCGCGCAGTTCACCCAGCTCGGTATTGACTGCCTCGTGGCTGCTCATCTGCCCACGGATGAAATACCCCTGGCCGATGAAGCTGGCCACGAACGGCGTCTGCGGCTCGTGGTAAAGGTTGTAGGGCGTGTCCCACTGCTCCAGGCGGCCTTCCTTGAACACGCCGACCTGGTCGCTGACGGCAAAGGCTTCTTCCTGGTCATGGGTCACCAGGATGGCGCTGGTGCCACGGCTCTTGAGGATGTCGCGCACCTCATGGCTCAGGCGCCGGCGCAGCTCCACGTCGAGGTTGGAGAATGGCTCGTCGAGCAGCAGCAGTTGCGGCTCCGGTGCCAGCGCACGGGCCAGGGCGACCCGTTGCTGTTGGCCGCCGGACAGTTCGTGCGGGTAGCGCCCGCCCAGGCCGCCCAGCTTGACCAGCTCGAGCATCTCTTCGATGACCTCGGCCTGGCGCGGGTGCTTGGCGATGCCGAAGGCAACGTTCTGCGCCACGGTCAGGTGCGGGAACAGCGCATAGTCCTGGAACACCATGCCGATGCGGCGTTTTTCCGGGGCCAGGGTGAAACCGGCGCGGGAAATGACCTCGCCCGCCAGCTGGATCTCGCCGTCGTGCACCGGCTCGAAACCGGCGATGGCGCGCAGGGTGGTGGTCTTGCCGCAACCGGATGAACCCAGCAGGCAACCGATGTCGCCTGCGTTCAGGTGCAGATTGAGGTTCTGGACGATGCGCTGGTCGCCATAGCCGCAGGCGAGGTTGCGCAGGTTGAGCAGTAGGGGTTGACTCATGCGTGGTGGTAAGCCGGTTCTACAAGGAATTCGAGAAGGGCCTTCTGTGCATGCAGGCGGTTTTCAGCCTGGTCCCAGGCGACCGAACGAGGGTCGTCGAGCAGGTCATGGCTGATTTCCTCACCACGGTGGGCTGGCAGGCAGTGCATGAACAGGGCGTCGGGTGCCGCCAGGTCGAGCAGTGCGCGGGTGACCTGGTAAGGCGCGAAATGCGCCAGGCGCCGTGCAGTTTCCTCCTCCTGGCCCATGGAAGTCCAGACATCCGTGGTCACCAGGTGGGCGCCGCGCACGGCTTCCTTCGGGTCGCGCACGATCTGCACGTGGTCGCCGCCAATGGCCATGAAGCGTGGGTCCGGCTCGTAGCCTTCGGGGCAGGCGATGCGCAGCTGGAAGTCGAACTGCCTGGCCGCCTCGATGTACGAGTTGCACATGTTGAAGCCGTCGCCGATCCAGGCCACGGTCTTGCCCTGGATCGAGCCGCGGTGTTCGAGGAAGGTCTGCATGTCGGCCAGCAGCTGGCACGGGTGCGACTCGTCGGACAGGGCGTTGATCACCGGCACACGCGAGTTGGCGGCGAATTCGGTCAGGGTGCTGTGGGCGTGGGTACGGATCATCACCACGTCGAGCATGCTCGACAGCACGATGGCGCTGTCGCCGATCGGCTCGCCACGGCCCAGCTGGGTGTCGCGCGGGGACAGGAAGATGGCCTGGCCGCCGAGCTGGATCATGCCGGCCTCGAACGACACGCGGGTACGGGTCGAGGACTTCTCGAAGATCATGCCCAGCACGCGGTTCTTCAGGGGCTCGAACAACACGCTTCGCTTGCGCAGGTCCTTCAGCTCGATGCCGCGGCGGATCACACCGAGCAATTCGTCGGTGGTGAAGTCCAGCAGGGAGAGAAAGTGCCTAGCGCTCATGATTGACTACCTTATCTGCAACGGTATGCAGGTCGACCGTATGGTTTTTTTTGACAACGGGAGTGACCTGCGGCGTAAGCCGCACGGGGGCGGACGAAATAGGGAAAGGCGCAATACTATAAGTAAATGTCGCCTGAAGCCAAGAGGGGAAACAGCTGCCCAATACCAAAGGGTGTTGCAAAGGGTGTCTTTATCTGACGGGCTGTGCTGTTTTTTATTTGCTACAGAGGGTTGTACACGGCTTGCTGGCAATTTGGCAAATAGCTGTCGCAAATCGTGTGCCTGATGTCGGTGGATTCACGCCGCGAAGCGCGCTGGCCGGTGGTGGGGGCTGGGTGCATAGTCGATGTTCGACAACTCTTCACAACTACCTCCACGACAACAAGGCAGAGGCGGCCATGACCAAGACCCTGCATCACCGTGCCTGTCACCTGTGCGAAGCGATCTGTGGGCTGAATATCGAAGTCAGCCATGACGACGATGGGCGGGCGCTGATCAGTTCGATCAAGGGCGACCCCCAGGACCCGTTCAGCCGTGGTCATGTCTGCCCAAAGGCCGTGGCCCTGCAGGACATCCAGAACGACCCCGACCGCCTGCGCCAGCCGCACAAGCGGGTGGGCGAGCACTGGCAGGCCATCGGCTGGGATGAGGCTTTTGCCCTGGCCGCCGACAGGCTGTGGGCGATCCAGCAGGCCCATGGGCGCAATGCCGTGGCGGTGTACCAAGGCAACCCGAGCGTGCACAACTACGGTTTGATGACCCACAGCAACTACTTCCTGGGCCTGCTGAAAACCCGCAACCGCTTTTCTGCCACCTCGGTGGACCAGTTGCCGCAGCACCTGGTCAGCCACTTGATGTACGGCCATGGCCTGCTGCTGCCGATCCCGGACATCGACCAGACCGGTTTCATGCTGATCCTTGGCGGCAACCCGCTGGCCTCCAATGGCAGCATCATGACCGTGCCGGACGTGGAAAAGCGCCTGAAGGCCCTGCGCGCCCGGGGCGGGCGCCTGGTGGTGGTGGACCCGCGGCGCAGCGAAACGGCGGCCATGGCCGACAGTCACCTGTTCATCCGCCCGGGAGGGGATGCGGCCTTGTTGTGTGGCTTGCTCAACACCCTGTTCGCTGAAGGCCTGGCGCGTGGCTCGCACTTGCCGGTCACCGGCCTGCAGCAGGTGCGCGAAGCAATCGCGCCGTTCAGCGCAGAGGCCATGAGCGCGCACTGTGGCATTGCCGCGACAGACATTCGCCAGCTGGCACGGGACTTCGCCGCGGCCGACAAGGCTGTGTGCTATGGCCGCATGGGGGTTTCGACCCAGGCCTTCGGCACCCTTTGCCATTGGCTGGTGCAACTGATCAACCTGGTGACCGGCAACCTTGACCGTGAAGGCGGCGCGTTGTGCACCGAGCCTGCCGTCGATCTGGTGGCGACCACCTCGGGTGGCCATTTCAACGCCTGGCAGAGCCGGGTGTCGGGGTTGCCCGAGTACGGCGGTGAACTGCCCGTGGCGGCGTTGGCCGAAGAAGTGCTGACACCCGGCGAAGGGCAGGTGCGTGCCCTGGTGACGGTGGCCGGCAACCCGGTGCTGTCCACACCCAATGGCCGCCAGCTGGATACGGCGCTGGAGGGGTTGGAATTCATGCTCAGCATCGACCTGTACATCAACGAGACTACCCGCCATGCCGACCTGATCCTGCCTTCCACCTGGGCGCTGGAAAACGACCATTACGACAGCACGTTCAACCTGCTGGCCGTGCGCAACGTGACGCGCTTCAACCGGGCGATCCTGGCCAAGCCCGAAGGGGCACTGCATGACTGGGAGATTTTCGTTGGGCTGGCACAAGCGTTCGCCAGGCGCGCCGGGCTGGAGTTGAAACCGACCTGGGCGCCAGCGCAGATGATCGACCTGGCTCTGCGCAAGGGGCGCTATGGTGAGGCGACGCCCTGGCAATTGTCGCTGGCAGTGCTGGACGAGCACCCGCATGGCCTTGACCTGGGGCCACTGCGCGCCAACCTCGCCGCACGGCTGACGACTGCCAGCAAGGCTGTCGAAGCGGCGCCCCAGGTGTTGCTGGACGACCTGCGCCGGCTGGCCCAACAAGCCCCCCCGATGCCGGGCGAACTGCTGCTGATCGGCCGCCGCCATGTCCGCAGCAACAACTCGTGGATGCACAACTGCCATCGTCTGGTGAAAGGCAAACCGCGACATCAGTTGTTGATGCACCCGCAAGACCTGCAGCAGCGGCAGTTGCAGGACGGCCAGCGGGTTCGTATCCGCTCGCGTACCGGGGACCTTGAAGTCGAGGTGCAGGCCTGCGAGGACATGATGCCGGGTGTGGTCAGCCTGCCCCATGGCTTCGGTCATTCTCGCCAGGGCGTGCACATGCAGATCGCCCAGGCGCAACCTGGCGTGAGTGCCAACGACCTCACCGATGAGCGCCTGCGTGACCAGGTTTCCGGCAATGCCGCCCTCAATGGCGTACCCGTGCAGGTAGAGGCCGCGTAAGGAACGGTAAGGCCGAGCATGCTGCTCGGCTTTCCGTTACAATGCGTCACCGTGCCGACGACCGCGTCGGAAAGTTCAGCCGAGGTGCTACATGGATATCATCGAAACGATCAAAGAGCAGATTGCCAACAACACCATTCTGCTTTACATGAAAGGCTCGCCGAATGCCCCGCAGTGTGGCTTCTCTGCGCGTGCATCGCAGGCCGTGATGGGTTGTGGCGAGAAGTTCGCCTACGTCGACATCCTGCAGAACCCGGAAATCCGCGCGAACCTGCCAAAATACGCCAACTGGCCGACCTTCCCGCAGCTGTGGGTAGCCGGTGAACTGGTCGGCGGCAGCGACATCATGCTGGAAATGTTCGAGAAGGGTGAGCTGCAAACCCTGATCAAGGAAGCGGCTGCCAAGGCCAAGGCTTCCGAGGCCTGATTTTCCGGCAAGCATGAAAAAACCCGCTGATCGCGGGTTTTTTCATGGGGCGAATATTTATTCTTCGCCCATCTGCGACTGCAGGTAGTTCTCGATACCGATCTTGTCGATCAGCCCCAGCTGGGTTTCCAGCCAGTCGATGTGTTCTTCCTCGGACTCGAGGATATCTTCGAGCATGTCACGCGAGCCGAAGTCGCCAGCGGTTTCGCAATGAGCGATGGCTGCTTTCAGGTCGGCCAGGCCTTTCTGTTCGATCTTCAGGTCGCATTCGAGCATCTCTTTGGTGTGCTCGCCAATCAGCAGCTTGCCCAGGTCCTGGACGTTGGGGATGCCTTCGAGGAAGAGAATACGCTTGATCAGTTTGTCAGCGTGCTTCATCTCGTCGATGGATTCCTTGTACTCGTGCTTGCCGAGTTTGTTCAGGCCCCAATCTTCGTACATGCGTGCGTGCAGGAAGTACTGGTTGATCGCGACCAGCTCGTTTCCGAGGATCTTGTTGAGATGCTGGATGACGCTTACGTCGCCTTTCATGTCGGGTTCCTGCCCTGTAGAAGTGTGCCAATGCAGGGAAGTTTGAGCCCGATACTTAGGTGTGTCAAACCTAAGTTCTTGAATAATAAGTGAAAATTAATGGAAATAAGAATGTTTGTGAACCGCGTTGGAGCGCTAACTTATTGAATTGCGGGCATAAAAAAACCGGACGCCAGGTCCGGTTCTTTGAATTCTGGGTTTTCAGGCCGCGGTAAATTCCACAGGGTAGGGCAGGGCTGCCTGGCTGACCTGGAGCTCGGTCAGGGTCTCGCGGACCACCTGCTTGGCCACGCAGGCACATTTACCACACTGGCTGGCGACGTTGGTCGCGGCTCGCACTTCCTTGTAGCTGCAGCATCCTTCATAGATCGCATCGCGGATCTGTCCGTCGGTAACGCCGACACAAAGACACACATACATAAAGGCTGACCATCGTTGGTGGGCTCGATGGGGTGGAGCTTAATGTTAATGAGAATGCTTGTCAAAGGAGTTTCTGGAAGGGCCGTGCTTGAGCGACCGGCGGTTGCTTTGTCGTTGGAGTCGGCCTGTCATCAGAAGCCGTGTATGATGGTCGGCCTTTGTTGGATGTCGGGCAAGCCCGTCTGGCCCGGCAAACGGTTTTTCACCCTCATCAGGAGATTACAATGAGCGTACTCGTTGGTAAGAAAGCCCCCGATTTCACCGTTCCGGCCGTGCTGGGCAATGGCGAGATCGTCGACAGCTTCAACCTGGCTTCGGCCATCAAGGGCAAGTACGGCCTGGTGTTCTTCTACCCGCTGGACTTCACCTTCGTCTGCCCGTCCGAGCTGATCGCCCTGGACAACCGCATCCCTGACTTCCAGGCGCGCAACGTGGAAGTGATCGGCGTGTCGATCGACTCGCACTTCACCCACAACGCCTGGCGTAACACCCCGGTCAACAACGGCGGTATCGGCCAGGTCAAGTACACCCTGGCTGCCGACATGACCCACGAAATCTGCAAGGCCTACGACGTCGAGTCCGAAGGTGGCGTGGCCTTCCGTGGCGCCTTCCTGATCGACACCAACGGTGTTGTCCGTTCGCAGATCGTCAACGACCTGCCACTGGGCCGCAACATGGACGAGCTGCTGCGCCTGGTCGACGCCCTGCAATTCCACGAAGAGCACGGCGAAGTCTGCCCTGCCAACTGGAAAAAAGGCGACAAAGGCATGAACGCTTCGCCAGAAGGTGTTGCTGCCTACCTGAGCGAGAACGCTGGCAAGCTGTAATTGCCGCCTGCATGAAAAAACCGGCCCTGGTGGCCGGTTTTTTTTGTGCCGTCCTGTGCCGGCCTCTTCGCGGGTAAACCCGCTCCCACAGGTGCCCCACAGGCCTCAGCCATGGTGCGATCCCTGTGGGAGCGGGCATGCCCGCGAATGCTTTTTCGACTCAGTCGTTGAAGTCGCGCCAGCCGCCCATCTCTTTCCAGCGGTTGACGATGCCGCAGAACAGCTCGGCCGTCTTCTCGGTGTCGTAACGCGCCGAGTGCGCCTCACGCCCGTCGAAGTCGATGTCGGCGCTCTGGCAGGCCCGCGCCAGCACGGTCTGGCCATAGGCCAGGCCCGCCAGGGTAGCGGTGTCGAAGCTGGAGAACGGGTGGAACGGGTTGCGCTTCAGGTCATTGCGCGTCACCGCCGCATTGAGGAAACCCAGGTCGAAGCTGCTGTTGTGGCCGACCAGGATCGCCCGCTTGCAGCCATTGGCCTTGAGCGCCTTGCGTACGCCCCGGAAGATGTCGGTCAGCGCGCTTTCCTCGCTTACCGCCATGCGCAGTGGGTGGTCCAGCTTGATCCCGGTGAACTCCAGCGCTGCCGGCTCGATGTTGGCGCCTTCGAACGGCTCCACCCGGTGGAAGTAGGTGTGCTCGGGGAACAGGAAGCCCTTTTCGTCCATGCCGATGGTGACCGCGGCAATTTCCAGCAGGGCATCGGTGGCGCTGTTGAAACCACCGGTCTCCACATCCACCACCACCGGCAGGTAGCCGCGGAAGCGCTCGGCCATCGGGTGGCGCGAGCCGCTGCTGCCCTGGGTGTCCAGGTCATCTTCGTAGAGGTCTTCGCTCACGCGTTTTCCTCCAGCAGGCGCCAGCGCAGTTTTTCGCCGGCACGCAGCGGGACCACGGTCTGCTCGCCAAACGGCAGGCTGTCCGGGGCGGTCCATTCTTCGCGGACCAGGGTAATGGTGTCGGTGTTCGCCGGCAGGCCATAGAAGGCCGGGCCGTGCAGGCTGGCGAAGCCTTCCAGCTTGTCCAGCGCGTTACGCTGTTCGAATGCTTCGGCGTACATCTCGATGGCCGCGTAGGCGGTGTAGCAACCGGCGCAACCGCAGGCAGCTTCCTTGGCGTGACGGGCGTGGGGAGCCGAGTCGGTACCCAGGAAGAACTTCGGGCTGCCGCTGGTGGCAGCGTCCAGCAGCGCCACCTGGTGGGTATTGCGCTTGAGGATCGGCAGGCAGTAGAAGTGCGGGCGAATGCCGCCAACCAGCATGTGGTTGCGGTTGTACAGCAGGTGCTGGGCAGTGATGGTCGCGCCAACGTTGGCCGGGGCCTCGGTGACGAACTGCGCGGCGTCGCTGGTGGTGATGTGCTCGAACACCACTTTCAGCGTGGGGAAGCGCTCGACCACACGGCGCATGTGCTCGTCGATGAAGCGCTTCTCGCGGTCGAACACATCGATTTCGCTGCGGGTCACTTCGCCATGCACCAGTAGTGGCATGCCAACTTCCGCCAGCGCTTCGATGGCCGGGAAGATGTTGTCGATGCTGGTCACGCCCGAATCGGAGTTGGTGGTGGCGCCGGCCGGGTACAGCTTGGCGGCGTACACGAAGCCGCTGGCCTTGGCCGCGCGGATGTCCTCGGGGCTGGTGCGGTCGGTGAGGTAAAGCACCATCAGCGGTTCGAAGCGGCTGCCGGCCGGACGGGCGGCCAGGATGCGCTCACGGTAGGCGCCAGCCTCGGCGGCATTGCGCACCGGCGGAACCAGGTTGGGCATGATGATGGCACGGGCGAAAGTACGCGCCACGTCGCCAACGGTGTGGGGCAGGACGGCACCATCGCGCAGATGGATGTGCCAGTCGTCGGGACGCAGGAGGGTCAGGCGATCGGACATTGGGGATTCCAGGCGGGTCGAACTCAAGCCCCAATGCTACCGGAAAACCCTGGGTGGAGCACGGCTATCAAGTTTTCCGGCAGGCGCCCGATAGCCTGCAGGTAAGCCGTCAGAATTTGTGGAGCCGCCCGTGCGCCAGCGTTACCTAGCCCTGTTGACCCTGTTCGCCAGCCTGCCGGCCGGCGCACTGACTTTCCAGACGCGCATGGAGAACATTGCCTGGAAGGTCGAGGGGGACCAGT
This sequence comes from Pseudomonas sp. NPDC096925, assembly GCF_044762545.1. NCBI lineage: Bacteria > Pseudomonadati > Pseudomonadota > Gammaproteobacteria > Pseudomonadales > Pseudomonadaceae > Pseudomonas > Pseudomonas sp. NPDC096925. The sequence goes on from NZ_JBIWEM010000004.1 coordinate 413,065, forward strand.
TCGAATGCCGGCTGATCCAGCCGATCGACGGTTTTGGCAGTGGTGAGTTCGTACGCCGCGCGGGCGAACAGCCGGTGTTCCAGCTGCGCTCGGACAGCAACGTACTGGGTGCGGGCACGGCCACTTTGCTGGCAGCCGCTGCGCCGTGGCAACCCGGGCGCAGCGACATCAGCCTGGGCAGCGTGCGCCTGGCTCGCACCGGGGTGTTGTTCAGTTCGTCCCAGGGCCAGGCCAGCCGCCTGATCAACGGCCTGCTCGACGGGCGCAGCACGGTGGTGCGCAATTACGCCGGCGAGGCGGGCAGGCCGATGGAAGTGCGTGTGCTGCCGGTCAGTTTCGCCAAGGCCTACAGCGACTACCAAGCCTGTGCCGGCAAGCTGCTGCCGATGAACTACGACCAGGTGCGCCAGACCCAGGTGGGTTTCCCCGGCGGAGGTATCGAGCTGGATGGCGCGGCCAAGGCGCGGCTGGATGTGATCCTCGACTACATGAAAGCCGACCCGACGGTGAACCATGTCGAGCTCAACGGCCACTCCGACAACAGCGGCAACCGCCTGACCAATCGCGACACGTCTCGCCGCCGGGCACTGGCCGTGGCCGACTACCTCAAGGCTCATGGCGTGCCGGAAGAGCAGATTACCGTGCGCTTCCATGGTGAACGTTACCCGTTGGCGAAGAACAACAGTGCGGCCAATCGGGCGCGTAACCGGCGGGTGAATATCGAACTGGATCGGGTGGCGGTGGTTGAGAAACCGGTGGAGAAGCCGGTTGAGCAGGCAGCGCCTGCTGCTCCGGCGGCAGCGCCAGCCAGTCCGCCTGCTGCCGCTCCGGCCTCGGGCGCGCTGGGGGCGAAGGCGCCCTGAGGTCGGGTTGGCCATCGTGGGCATGGCTGGGGATTGCATCGGGGCCACCAGGTGTTCGCTACAGCATTGTCAGCGCCTGTGAGATCGAGCGCCGCCCGCGCGGCGCTTCGCGGGACAAGCCCGCTTGTGTCTTGAGAGGGGATTAGAATCTGGAGTGAGAGCGGTGAATGGCAAGCTGAATGCCAGAGGTGCCTTGAGCACGTGTGGGAGCACAAGCTGCCATTCACCGTTCCACTTTGGCGAGAGCCCGAACAGTTGGATGAGGGCCTAATCTCGAACCACAAGCGTGGGCCAAGCCAAAGCTCTCTCACACTGTTGAGTCTAGGAGGTTTTGGCGATGGCTTCCTTCTTGGGTATCGATGTTTCCAGTCTTTCCCTTGATGCACTGGTGCGGCCCCAGGGCATCAGGATCAGCGTGCGCAATGATCCAGCGGGCTTTGAGGAACTGGTGAAGAGCCTTCGAGGGCTCAGCATCAAGCGCATCCTTCTGGAAGCTACAGGCGGCTACGAGCTTGATGTCATGCGCTTTCTCCAGAACGCCAGCTACAAGGTCATACGCGTGAACCCCAAGCGAGCCAGATCGTTCGCGGATTCCTTGGGCATCAAGGCCAAGACCGATGCCATCGACGCCGCAGTGCTGGCCCATTTCGCTGAGGTCATTCCTGACAAGCCAACCCTGAAAACAAG